>NZ_QPLO01000001.1:0-1645323 GCF_003665865.1 Haloferax sp. Atlit-109R | reverse complement strand
GCATTCATCCGAAATGCCTTGGACCACTTAAGGCCGTCGTATCGTGGCGACCCCCGGGAAGGTGTGTCATCCCGGCGAGCGCCTGACGACCTTGGGGTCAGGGGCGTTCGGTGGAAGCTTTCAGGGGAAGTACCCCCGTGCGCTTCTTCGCATTAATCCGAATGCCCGGGATACATTTAACCCCGTTGATTTAGTGGCTCTGTGAGAAAAATAGACACGAGGCGTGCCATAACTTCACGCGCGGTCAGTTGTGACATCAATTCGGTCGAGCGAGAAATCAATGTATTAGTTTCGCGTGCGTGCGAGTGCCGACAGAATCGACCCGTTGAAGTCGGTTTATAACGGGTCGCTTTATAAGGCCGGAGGTACGATTCACGTGCGAGCAATGAGTGGGCCGGCAGACTCCATCGAGATTCAGAACGTAGTCGCATCGACCGGGATCGGTCAGGAGCTCGACCTCGAAGCCCTCGCCGACGACCTCCCCGGTGCAGATTTCAACCCGGACAACTTCCCGGGCCTCGTCTATCGCACCCAGGACCCGAAAGCCGCTGCGCTCATCTTCCGGTCGGGGAAGATCGTGTGCACGGGCGCGAAAAGTATCGACGACGTGCACGACGCACTCGGGATTATCTTCGATAAGCTCCGTGAGCTGAAGATTCCCGTCGACGACGAGCCAGAGATAACTGTCCAGAACATCGTTTCCAGCGCGGACCTCGGACACAACCTGAACCTGAACGCGCTGGCCATCGGGCTCGGTCTCGAAGACGTCGAGTACGAGCCGGAGCAGTTCCCCGGCCTCGTCTACCGGATGGACGAGCCGAAAGTCGTTATCCTCCTCTTCGGTTCCGGGAAAATCGTCATCACCGGAGGAAAGCGGACGGACGACGCGGAAACCGCCGTCGAGGAAATCGTCGAGCGCATCGACGCGCTTGGACTGCTCGGCTAGGCGCTCCCGAACTATCCGATTTTTCGCGGTGCTAGGTGTCTGAACACCCATAAGTGTGAAATGGCGAACAGTGTAACAGAGGTACATGAGTGCGCGGGAGGACGTAGCGTTTCTCGTTGGGTCACAGAGTCGAGAGGCGATTCTCCGGGCGTTGGCGGTCGAACCACGTCGACCGACAGCGCTCGCGGAACACTGTGACTGCGCCCGAGAGACGGCACAGCGGACACTCGCAGGATTCTGTGACCGAGGATGGGCGAAAAAGAGATCCGACGGACTGTATCACCTTACGCCGGGCGGAACGATGGTCCACGAACGGTACGAGCGGTTCATAGAGACGGTCGAATGCGCCGACCGAATGAGCGAGTTCCTGGCGAACGCCGCAGACATATGTGAGAACGCCCCGCCCGGTGTCCTCGGTCAGATGAACATCACGACCGCCGCGGACAACGACCCGCACGCGCCGCTTAACAGGTACTTGACTATCGTCGGAAGCGAGCCAGTCGACCGCTTCCGCGGAGTCACGCCCATCGTGAGTCGTGTGTTCAACGAATCGGCCGAAGCGGTGCTGGGAGAAGATACTCGGATGGAACTCATCGTCGACCGCGGCGTCCTCGAGCGTTCGATGGACGCCTACCCGGACTCCTTCGAGCGTGCGCGGGACCTTGACCAGTTCGAACTTCGAGTCACCGAGGAGAACCTCGATTTCGGCCTGCTCGTGGTCGACGGCCACGGTCTCGTCTCCGCCTACGACGAACACAACAACCTGACGGCCCTCGTTGACGGCGACGCGTCGGAAGTCGTTTCGTGGGTCGAAAACCTGTACGAGTCGGTCCGCTCGAAATCAGTGCCGATTGACCGCCTCGAACCGTGAGTCGGCGCCGACAACCGGCGTGACCGGGTCGGTCACGCGTGAATATTCCAATCACATGATGATGCAATAAACTATAAGAGGCCACTCTACGGAGGTACGCTTGCGGTGGTACGGCGTTCCCGCTAGCCGGTTCGGCCCTCACACGCCCCGGTCGAGAGTTCGATTCTCCAATCAGGAGTCCGTGTTCTCGATGAGGACGTCCCTCACCACGTCCGGATCCTCGAGCAGTTGGTGCTTGGTGTAGCTTCCCTCCGCGCTCCCGCCGCTGTGTTTCGACTGCTCGATGATGTCGAGAAAGGCGTGTTCTTTCAGGAGGTCTCGAACCCGCCGCAGCGACAGGCTATCGGAGCCCTGCTGTCGGCAGATGTTCTCGTAGACCTCGTAGACGCGGCTCGTTCGGAAGCCGTCTTGTTTTTCGTTCGAAAGCGAGAGGATGGCGAGCGCCTGCAACACGTAGCGAGAGTGAGGCGTCGACCCGCGAATCAGCTCGCGGAAGCGGTCGGTCTCCGCGCGCTGGCGCGCCTGCGTGACGAAGTTCTCCTTGACGGTACTCGCCCCCATGGACTGTGCGATTTCTCCCGCGTACCGCAGGATGTCGATTGCTTTCCGGGCGTCCCCGTGTTCGCGGGCGGCGAGCGCCGCGGCTCGCGGAATCGTCGATGGGTCCAACACGCCGTCGCGGAAGGCGTCGCTCCGGGCGTCCATGATGTCGCGAAGCTGGTTCGCGTCGTACGGTGGAAAGACGAACTCGCGCTCGCAGAGGCTTGATTTCACCCGCTCGTCCATCCGGTCTTTGTACTGAATCTTGTTGCTGATACCGATGACGCCGAGCTTACAGCCGGCAATCTTCCCCGCCTCACCGGCTCGCGAGAGCTGCATGAGGATGTCGTCGTCGCTCAGTTTGTCGATTTCGTCGAGGATGATGAGAACCACGTCGTACAGCGAGTCGAGGATGCGCCACAGGCGTTTGTAGTACGTCGACGTCGAAAGTCCCTTATCGGGGACTTTTATCCCGGTAATCGAGGTGTCGTTGACACTGTCGGCGATGGTCTGGACGGCCTGCGTCTCGGTCGTGTCCTGCGCGCAGTCCACGTAGGCGAACGTCGCTTTCACGCCCTCCTCTTCGGCCGTCTCGACGAGGCGCTGGGAGACGTACTTCGCACAGAGCGACTTCCCCGTCCCAGTTTTCCCGTAGATGAGGACGTTGCTCGGGCTCTGTCCGAAGATGGCGGGGTTCACCGCGGTCGCGAGATCCGAAATCTCGTCGTCGCGACCGACGATGCGACCCTCGCCCGGGAGGTGGTTAATCTCCAACAACTCCTTGTTGGCGAAGATGGGGTCCTCCCGGGTGAAGAGGTCGTCGCTGGCGTTAGGCATGTTCGCAACACACCACGTTTCCGGTGAAAGGACTTACCATTCGACTCAGCACACACACACACCACGTTTCCGGTGAACGCCCACGAACCCCGGTTTCCCGTCCACACGAAACGGAGGTATTGATTCACCGGAAACACGGTGTGGGGGAGTCTACCTGACCCCACGAGGCCGGCTACTCTCACTTCGCGTCCCACCTGAGGACGGAGAACGCGCACGAAGCTGACGAGTTACGTCGGCACCGACGCCGTGTGTGCGCTGTTGCTGGAAGCGGTCTGTGACGAGAGTCGACTGTAAAGTCCCGTCTCGCCACGAATCGCTCAGATTCACCGGAGTTCGCGAAACCTCGTAGGACCCTCCAGAACGGACCGAAATCACGGACTGTCCTGACTCGCAAACTCCGAAAAACACACGTCTAAGACGAGCGGTTCGATTCGAACAGTACTCGAGTCACGAGTACTTCTTTACTTCACGAGTGTATCAATGGTCGTTAACACGAATATACTATTTAATCATTGCTACTCGAACTACACAGGACCCCCGACGCGAGTCGAGTGAGTGCTGGACCGCACCTGATGGACTCGCCTGGCTGACTCACCGGAAACGTGGTGTCTCATCTCAGTCTCCCGTAGTGTCCCTATACCCCAGATAGAACTCTCATTGCAGGTGTTTTCACCGGAAACACGGTGTGTTCAATATAAGTGGTTCGATTCGGGTGCCCCCGAAAATGAGGGGGAAGATACGAACGCGCACACCCGTGTTTCCATGCGTTTGCCGCTGCCAGGCGCGTGGTTCGGTTCACCGGAAACGTGGTGTGCGCGTGACCTCGCTCTGGTGACTCATCGGCTGTTCGACCGCTTTCCGACCCCCGCGGGACTCGCCTGCCCTGTATCGTATTTCACCGGAAACACGGTGTCTGTCAGCGTTGCTACGTTCTCCGCCGAACCGGACGAAGCTGACGACGGAGAGCTGGCGACGGAGAGCTGACCGGTGAGCGACCGACTGTCGTTTTCCGTCCTGACGGCTCGTGGTATCCCGGCTCTGTGACCGGGTTTTCCGGTTCTCTTTCCCCTCATTCACCGGAAACGTGGTGTCTCTGCCCGTCTCACCCGGTCTCGGGATTCACCGGAAGCGAGGTGTGGGGTGTCGCGAACACGATGTGGTGAGTCGTCGACGACGACCGACCGGACCCGGCCGAGCCGTCACCTGCCGACACCGACGTCTACACCGGTCTCGGACCGAACTTAGCTCTCACTCGTTCACCGGAAACGTGGTGTGCATGCGACTCTCGTGCATCCGTGCGTAGCTTCCCGGAACGGGTCTCGAAACGTTCTCCCCCGACGGACTGTGTCGTTCCCGTGGCGTCAATGCAATTACCCAGGGGGACGAATCGGTAACGTATGCGTGCGCTCAGTCGCTTGTGGGTGCGCCTCGGCGAGGTCGTGTTTAATCGCGACGACGACGGAGCGTGGTCTCTCGAACGCTCCCGTTCGACGGAGACGCGGTGGTCGCGCCCGGGGGAGCGAGTCGATTGCTTCCGGTTCGACGACGGCTACGTGACCACCGTCCACTACGAAGACCGAGAGGTCACGTGGCAGTTGACTCCCGGTCAGGTCCCGCTCGCGAGCGCGCTCGTGATGGCGAAGCTCTACCTCGAACACGAACTGACGCCGCAGACCGACCCGGAGGGACGGCCGTTCGTCGGTCTCGCTGAACGGGGACCGGTTCAGGTCTTCGAGGAGATTCCACCCGAGCCGGTCGAGTACGTCTATCTCGACGGCGTCCGGACGCTCGAAGAGTTCCCCGAGTTCCTCACCGTCGACGACGACTTTCGGGCCGTGTTCGACCGGATGGCTCCCGCGCGGTCGAGCACGTCCCGATAGTATCGCCTCCGTCCCGATAACGTCGTTTCAACGGGGGTCCGCTTCGACGAAGCCGAGTCGCTTCTGTCTTCTCGCACTCAGCTCGTTCGCTCCTCGCTTTCTCCTCGCTCTCCCTTCGTTCCTTCCGCCTCCGCTCCCCCTGAACCCTCGCGTGCAGCGAGTTCCCTCGCTCGCGTCACGGGCCCCGGTGTCGCAAGCCGTTTCCCCGTCGCGACCGTATTCGGCTTCGATGACTGCCGAGGACGAGGACCAAAGTCCTCCCGACGGAGACGGCGACATCGACGGGGCCGGCGCGTCCCGAGACGTGCTCGACCGATTGGCCGACGTAACCGAGGTATCCGACGTGCCCGACGCGTCCACCGTCGACGCGGACCAACCGAGCGAAATTGCCGACGGCGTCTCGCTCGCAGCGTTCTACGAAGCGCTCGAATCCGAGGGCCGGCCCGTGGTGACCGCCCAGCAGGTCGCTCGCCGCCTCGGCCTCTCGCAGGCGGACGCGATGGACGGACTCGACGCGCTCGCCGGTGCGGGGCGAGTCCAGCGGGTGAACGTCGAGACCGACCCGGTCGTCTGGTATCCGACCGAGTGGGGCGACCTCGCCTCGCGCGAGCGGGTTGTCCTCTTTCCGAAACGCCGCGAAATCGTCGTCGACAACCCGACCCAGTACACCCGGGCGCGACTCTCGCAGTTTGCGCACCTCGCGGACACCACCGGCGACCGCGAGGGACGCGGCCGCGGTTACCTCTACCGCATCCGGCAGGAAGACGTGTGGCAGGCACCCTTCGACGACGTCGACTCGCTCCTCTCGATGCTTCGGTCGGTCCTCCCTGAGCGGTCGTCGCACCTCGAAGCGTGGGTCGAAGACCAGTGGAAGCGCGCCCACCAGTTCCGCCTCTACTCTCACGAGGAGGGGTACACCGTCCTCGAAGCCGCCACCGAGAGCCTCATGGGCAACGTCGCGCTCCAGAAATTCGACGACGACCACGTCTACGCTCCCATCTCGGACACCGAGGCGTGGGTCAGAGACGAGGAAATCGCGGCCATAAAGCGCATCCTCTACGACGCGGGCTACCCCGTCGAGGACGACCGAGACCTCGAAGAGGGCGAGGAACTCGACGTTACGCTCGGCGTCGACCTCCGCGACTACCAGCGAGACTGGGTCGACCGATTCGTCGACCAGCGCGCCGGCGTCCTCGTCGGGCCGCCCGGCGCGGGGAAGACCATCGCCGGCATCGGCGCGCTCGCCGCGGTCGGTGGCGAGACGCTGATTCTCGTGCCGAGTCGCGAACTCGCCCGCCAGTGGCGCGAGGAACTCCGCTCGACGACGGACCTCGACGCCGACCAAATCGGCGAGTATCACGGCGGCGCGAAAGAGATTCGCCCGGTCACAATCGCCACCTACCAGACCGCCGGGATGGACCGCCATCGCTCGCTTTTCGACTCGCGGCGTTGGGGGCTCATCATCTACGACGAGGCCCACCACATCCCGAGTCGCGTCTTCCAGCGGAGCGCCGACCTCCAGTCCAAACACCGCCTCGGGCTGTCGGCGACGCCCATCCGCGAGGACGACAAGGAAGCAGAGATCTTCACGCTCATCGGCCCGCCTATCGGCACCGACTGGGGGAAGCTCTTCGACGCCGGCTACGTTCAGGAGCCCGAAGTCGAGATTCGCTACGTGGGTTGGGGCGACGACATAGCCAGAAACGAATGGGCCTCCAGCGACGGCCGCGAGCGGCACATGCTCGCCGCGATGAACCCCGGGAAGATATTCGAGATTCGTCGGCTCCGCGCCCGTCACGCCGACTCGAAGACGCTCGTTTTCGTCGACTACCTCGACCAGGGAGAGGCGATTGCCGAGGCGCTCGACGTGCCGTTCGTCAGCGGCGAGACCCGCCATCACCGCCGCGAGGCGTACTTCGAGGCGTTCCGCGACGGCGACCTCGACACGCTCGTCATCTCCCGCATCGGCGACGAGGGCATCGACCTCCCGAACGCCGGACTCGCAATCGTCGCCTCCGGCCTCGGCGGCTCTCGCCGGCAGGGCTCCCAGCGCGCCGGCCGAACCATGCGCCCGACGGGGAGCGCGCTCGTCTACGTGCTCGCCACCCGCGGCACGAGCGAAGAGGACTTCGCCCAGCGCCAGATGCAACACCTCGCCGGGAAGGGTATCCGCGTCCGGGAGACGAGCGCCGACGACCTCGACCCCGACTCGGACGGCGGTGACACCGACGCCGACACTGACACCGAAGACGACGAGTCGGACGGCGCTGAGTCGGCGTCTGCGGACGGCGCTGAGTCAGCGACGACCGACGAGTAATCACCCGTCGTCGGGCGCTTCGCCGCCCGGAATGAGAATTCTTAAGTCTACCCGTGGATTGAGATTCTCTTGACCGCTCTTAGCTCAGCCTGGCAGAGCAGCCGACTGTAGATCGGCTTGTCCCCCGTTCAAATCGGGGAGAGCGGACTGAACTTCAACACCCGCGAGCGTAGCGAGCGGTGTTGAATGTGAAGGACTCCTCGACCCGATTTGAGCAGCGAGCAACGCGGAGCGTTGCGAGTGAGTTCAAATCGGGGAGCGCGGACCGTCTTCTCTCGTACCGGCCGGTTCACACGGTCACTCCCGACCGCCCCACACCACCTTTTCGACCAGTTCGACCGTTAGCGGCCCGTCGACGCGAAGCTGACACGAGAGCCGCGGGTAGCCGAACCGTGCCGCGAGGTCGTCGTGCCAGTGGTCGGGCGTCGGCTCGCCCGAGCGAACCCGGACGCCGCACGTCGCACAGAGGCCGCGCCCGCCGCAGTTCACTCGCTTCGTGAGCCGCGCGTACGGTGAAATACCCGCGTCGAGCAACGCGTCGCGGAGGACAGTCCCGCGTTCGACTTCGAGGTCGGTGACGCGGTCGCCGTCGGTGTCGCGGACACGAACCGTGACAGTCGAGTCAGCCGGGTCGCACTCGGTTTGAACCCGGGGCTCGCGGTCGCTCATCGGTCGGTCGTTCGGGCCGACGCGACATGGGCGTACCCCTCGGACCGGCCCCTCGTCCAGTCGCCTCGCCCACCCCTCCCGCTCGCGGCTCTCCCGTCATCTATGTAGAATCCATACCCGAAGATATCAGTATTATAACGGCTTATGACGGGCGGATTCGTAGATGAGCGTGATGGTGTCCCTCGCGTCCGCGCCGGTGTTGGTGAACGTCCGCGTCGAGATGAACGACCACGAGACGATGACGGTCGAACTGCACGAGACGAACGAAACGCGCCACCTCGTGGCCTACGAGTCCGAGCGCATCCGCGACGCGCTCGCGTCGCTCTCCGAGGGCGCTCGCGTGCCCGTTGAGATGGTCCGCGCCGGCTCGCGCTCGAACGTCTGGAAGGCCGTCGCACTGCACGGCCGACAGACGCTCCCCGCCGACCAGTCGGCGCGCACGGCGAACTGAGTCGTCCGCGACCCCGTCTTTCGCCCGCCGCTCGTTCCCGCGTCGTCGGCTTATCGCACCGGCTTCACCGGAGGCAAACCGTCGGTGCTATACCCCTCGCCCGTGTCGCGCACCGCAATGAGCTTCGTCGCCGAGGTGGAAGTCCGGTTCCGCGACCACGACTCGTTCGGCCATGTGAACAACGCGGTCTACGCGACCTACTGCGAACAGGCCCGCGTGCGCTTCTTCGAGGAGGTGTTGGACACCCCGCTTTCCGACCCGCACATCGTCGTCGCGCACCTCGAACTCGACTACCGCGCGCCAATCGAGGGCGTCGGCACCGTCGAGGTGGAAGTCGAGGCCGGCGAGCCCGGCGGAAAGAGTTTCCCCATCTACTACACGCTCTCCTACGAGGGCGAGGTCGTCGCCACCGGCGAGACGGTTCAGGTCGCGATGGACGACGAGGGCCGCCCGACCCGCGTTCCCGACCAGTGGCGCGAGGCAATCGCCGACCAACCGTAGCGTCCGGCCGCCGCTCGCACCGCGTTGTCTCTTGGAGCGGCCTAGAACGACACCGGTTATTCGACCGACAGAGCCGAGACAGGAGAATTAAATACTCTCGTGATAATCCTCGGATATGCCTCGGGGAACACTAGAACGCGCACAGTCGGCGGACGCCGACGACGAGACCCCGCTGTCCCGAGCAGGCGAACGCGTCCTCCACATCGGACGCGACCGGCCGATTCGCATCAGCGCCGGCCATCGTCTCCTCCACCACGACGGCAAGTGTAGCCGCCCGCACGGGCACAACTACGAGATTTCGGTCCGCGTCGTCGGTGACCTGACCGACGAGGGCTGGGTCGTCGACAAGGGCGTCGTGACCGACGTCATCGACGAGTGGGACCACCGCTTTCTCGTCGAATCGGGCGACCCGCTGGTCGAGGCGTTCGAGCGCTCCGGCGACGCCGACGGAACGGTCGTCCTCGACGCGCCGCCGACGGCCGAGGTGATGGCCGTCGTGCTCGAAGAGAAACTGCTGGCGGCGCTCCCCGACACCGTCTCCGAGGTCTCGGTCTCGGTCAGCGAAACGTCGGAGCTCTGCGCCGGCTTCTGATGCCCGTCTCCGACACCGTCGCCCGCGACGACACCGACGCCGAGGGCGACCGCCTCCCGATAAACGAGCTGTTCGCGTCGCTTCAGGGCGAGGGCAAACTCGCCGGCGTCCCGAGCACGTTCGTCCGCACCAGCGGCTGTAACCTCCGCTGTTGGTTCTGCGACTCCTTTCACACCTCGTGGGAACCGACTCACGCGTGGCTGAGCCTCGACGAAATCGTCGCCGAGGTCGAGTCGCTGTCCCCCGAGCACGTCGTCGTCACCGGCGGCGAACCGCTCGTCCACGACGAGACCGACGCGCTCCTGTCGGCGCTCGACGACGACTACCACCTGACCGTCGAGACGAACGGGACGCTCGAAACCGACGCGCCGGTCGACCTCGCCAGTATCAGCCCCAAACTCGCGTCGTCGACGCCGACGCCCGACAACGTCCCGGACGACGTCGACCCCGGCGTCTGGACCGAGCGACACGAGAACGCCCGCGTCGACCTCGGCGCGCTCGCCTCGCTGGTCGAAGACGCGGCGGAGTTCCAACTGAAGTTCGTCGTCACCGGCCGCGACGACCTCGACGAAATCGAGTCGCTCGTCGACGACGTGCGCGGCGTCGCAGACCGCGAAATCCGCGACAGCGACGTGTTGCTCATGCCTGAGGGACAGACCCGCGAGCAGCTCGCCCGCACCCGGACCGAGGTCGCAGACCTCGCGGCGTCGTTCGGCTACCGCTACACGCCGCGACTCCACGTCGACCTCTGGAACGACGCGCCCGAGACCTGAACGCCCGCCGAACGAACCTCGAATCCCGCCGAACCCCGCCGAACGCCCGCTAAACGAACCCCAAACACACCCCGAACGTTCCACGATAACGATGACTACCGAACCCACGTCCGACGACAAACGCGCCGTCGTCCTCCTCTCCGGCGGCATGGACAGCGCGACGACCGCTTACGAGGCAACGCAACGCGGCTACGAACTCTACGCGCTCCACACCTCCTACGGCCAGAAGACGGAGTCGAAAGAGTACGACTGCGCCCGCGAACTCGCCGACGAACTCGACGCGCGGGACTTCCTCCACATCGAGACGAGCCACCTGAAGCAGATCGGCGCGTCGTCGCTCACCGACGACTCGATGGCCGTCGCCGACGCCGACGTGGACGCCGACGACATCCCGACCTCGTACGTCCCCTTCCGCAACGCCAACCTCCTGTCGATGGCCGTCTCGTACGCCGAGGCGAACGACTGCGACGCCGTCTTCGTCGGCGCACACTCCGAGGACTACTCGGGCTACCCCGACTGCCGGCCCGAGTTCTTCGACGCCTTCGAGGCCATGGTCGACGTCGGCACGAAACCCGACACGACCATCTCGCTCGAAGTCCCGTTCGTCCACGACTCGAAGACCGACATCGCCCGCCGGGGCCTCGAACTCGGCGTCCCCTTCGAGCACACGTGGTCCTGCTACCGCGCCGAGGAACCGGCCTGCGGCACCTGCGACTCCTGTGCGTTCCGCTTGCAGGCGTTCCAGAACCTCGGCGAGCGCGACCCGATTCCGTACGCCGAGCGCCCTGACTACGCGGACGGCGACGCCGACCCCGACGCGGCGTAGGCGGCGTAGCGTCGCCCCGCACGCTGACCACTCCGCGCTCCGTGCGCCGACGTGACGGAGAGAGTTCGCCCGCGTCCTCGAACCGGGCGGCGTCTTCGCCTTCGAGGACAACGTCGCGCCCGAAGACGCCGCCCTCGCCGCGTTCCTCGACGGCGTCGAAGTGCTCCGCGACCCGACTCACGTCGAACTCCACCCGGTTTCGCGGTGGCGCGAGTGGTTCGCGGCCGCGGGCCTGTCGGTCGAGACGGTCGAAACCGCGGCGATACGTCTCCAGTTCGACCCGTGGACCGAGCGGACGAACGTCTCGCCCGCCGACCGAGACGAACTCGAACGTCGGTTCCGCGAAGCGCCCGAGGAGGCGAAAGAACTGTTCGACGTGGAGTTCGACGGCGACTCCGTCGTCTCCTTTGCCAACCCGAAGGCGCTGGTTCGAGCGCGAACGGAGTAGGTGAGCAGAGTCGCCGCCTCGAATCCGCGACCCGCCGAGACCCACAAACGGTAAGCGGACCCCCCGCGACGTGGAGGTGTGTCAACGCCCGACTCCGACGCCCCCATCTCGCCGCTCGCGGGGCTCGGCATCGCGGTCCTCGCGGTCAGCACGAGCGCGATTCTCGTCCGCTGGAGCGCCGCGCCCAGCCTCGTGAAGGCGTTTTATCGGGTCCTGTTCACTGTTGCCCTTCTCGCGCCGGTCGCGCTCGTCCGCCACCGCGACGCGTTGGCGACCATTTCCGGGCGGGACCTGCTGGCGGCCGGGGGTGCGGGCGTCGCGCTCGCGGCCCACTTCGCGTCGTGGTTCGAGAGCCTCAACCACACGACGGTCGCCGCGAGCGTCACGCTCGTGCAGTCCCAACCGCTTTTCGTCGCCGTCGGCGCGTGGGCCGTCCTCGACGAGCGCGTGAGCCGCCGCACCGCAATCGGCATCGGCGTCGCGCTCGCGGGCATGGCGCTCATGTCCGTCTCCGACTTCCTCACCGCCGGCGGCGCACCGCGGCCGCTTCTCGGAAACGGACTGGCGGTCGTCGGGGCCGTGACGGCGGCCGCCTACGTCCTCACCGGCCGGAGCGTCCGCAGCAGGGTCGCCCTCGTCCCCTACGTGGTCGTCGTCTACTCGGTCTGCGCCGCCGCGCTCCTCGTCGTCGCGGTCGGCCGCGGCGACCCGCTGACGGGCTATCCGCCCCGCGAGTGGCTCCTGTTTCTCGGGATGGCCGTCGGCCCGGGCGTCTTCGGCCACACCGTCATCAACTGGGCGCTCGCCCACCTCGAATCGAGCGTCGTCTCCGTCTCCCTCCTCGGCGAACCCGTCGGCAGCACGATTCTCGCGCTCTTTCTCCTCGGTGAGATTCCCACGCTCCCGACCGTCCTCGGCGGGGCGGTCGTCCTCGGCGGCATCTACGTCAGCGCGTCCTGACCTGTCCCGGCCGATACGGGCGGTTCCGAACCCGGACACTCGTCCGAAGACGCGTCGGTTCGTCTCCCGCTCCGAACCCGTTATCGGCCCTGATAACCGCGTCACAACGCTCATTACGGTGAGCGGTCGCTACATCGTATGGACGACGGGCCGGGGGCGGACGTACGCGTTCTCCACGTCGATGACGAGCCCAGTCTGACGGACCTCGTGTCGATTTACCTCGAACGCGAGGCCGGCGACGTCGACCTGTCGGTCTCGACGTCGAACTCGGGGGCGGACGCCCTCGAACGACTCCGACAGGAACGGGTCGACTGCGTCGTGTCGGACTACGACATGCCCGACATCGACGGGCTGGAGTTCCTCCGCGCGGTCCGTTCGGAACACCCCGACCTCCCTTTCATCCTCTTTACCGGCAAAGGCTCCGAGGAGGTCGCCCGCGACGCCTTCCGCGTCGGCGCGACCGACTACATGCAGAAAGACACCGGCACGGACCAGTACACGGTCCTCGCCAACCGCGTCGTCAACGCCGTCTCGCAGTACCGCGCGAAGGCGGCCTCCGAGCGGTACGGCACCGCCATCGAGGTGCTCGACAGCGGCGTCTACTCGCTCGACTCGGCGGGGCGCTTTACCTCCGCCGACGGCGTCTTCTGCGAACTCACCGGCTACGACCGCGAGGCGATTATCGGCCGCGAGTTCGCTGACCTCGCCGCGGAGGCCGCCGACGAGATTCTGTCCGCCTTCGAGCGGGTCGTCTCCCCGAACGCTCCCGACACGGAGCGCTTCGAGACGGTGCTGTCGCCCGGCCCCGCGTACCCGCACGACGACGACCTCCTCTGTGAGGGCCACCTCGCGCTCCGTCCCACCGAAGACGACGAACCCGCCGTCATCGGGACGTTGCAGGACGTGACCGAGCGCCGACGCCGGCGGAACCGACTGCGCTACGAGACGCGGCTGAAAGACGCCGTGTTGGACACGTCAACGTCGCTGATGAGCGCCGAGACCGACGAAATCGGCACGAAAATCGAGTGGACGCTCCAGTCCGTCGGCGAGGTGGCCGACCTCGACCGCTGTTCGGTCTATCTCTACGACGACGAGACGACCGTCGCCGCCCGGATGCACGACTGGCGCGGCGGCGGCCGACGCGAGCACCCCGAGCGCGTTGCCCTCGAAGACGCCCGCTGGCTGCTCGAACGACTCCACCGATTCGAGAACGTCCGTCTCCATCGCGTCTCGGACCTCCCGCCCGAGGCGTCGGACACGAAGCGCGTGCTCACCGACGCCGAGACCGGCGGCTTCGTCGCCGTGCCGATGGTGTCGAAATGGGCGCTCGTCGGCTTCGTCGTCTTCGACGTGGTCGAGACGAGTCGCTCGTGGACTGACACCGAAGTCGACCTCCTTCGCTCTGTCGGCAACAACGTCACGCACACGCTGGCCCGCCAGCGACGCGAGCGCGAACTTCAGCGGCAGAACGACCGCCTCGAAGAGTTCGCGTCGGTCGTCTCACACGACCTGCGGAACCCCCTCAACGTCGCCAAGGGGTTCGTCGAACTCGCCCGCGAGGAAGACGACGTGACCTACCTCGACCGCGCGCTCGACGGCGTCACCCGAATGGACACGCTCCTCAACGACGTGCTCACGCTGGCCAGACAGGGCCGCAAAGTCGGTGAGACGCGCTCTGTCGCCATCGAGAACGTCGCCGAGCGGGCGTGGAAGGCGGTCGACACCGGCGACGACGCGGTGCTCGTCGTCGAGGACGGACTCGGGACCACGCAGGCCGACCAAGGCCGGTTCCAACAGGCGTTCGAGAACCTGTTTCGGAACGCGGTCGAGCACGGCGGCTCCTGCTGTGACTCCGGTGACGACGCGGCCGCGGACGACGCGCCCGCCGACGAGACGGCGTCCGCCGAGTCGCCGCCGACGGACGCGACCGACGAGCTGACCGTCCGCGTCGGTCCCACCGAGACCGGCTTCTACGTCGCCGACAACGGTCCCGGAATCCCGGCCGACGAGCGCGACACCGTCTTCGAACACGGTCACACCACGTCCGACTCCGGCACGGGCTTCGGGCTCTCAATCGTCGAGAGCATCATCGAGGCCCACGGCTGGGATATCGAGGCGACCGCCCCGGAGGCCGACCTCGGCGGCGCGCGCTTCGAGTTCGATATCGGCGGCGTCCGCTCCGAGGTCGAACCGCGGTTCTCGCTCAGCGACGACTGAGCCGTCGACGCTCCGACTCGACTCGATTCGACTCCCGCGCTACCGGTTACTGTTCTTCGAGCAGTCGCTTCGTCTCGGCGTGTCGCGCGCGGAACATCCCCTCGAAGCCGACGCCGCCGAAGACGCCCGCGAGGTCACCGAGGGGACCGAACGGCAGTTCGTACTCCACGCGGTCTTCGACTATCGTCTCGTCGCCGTCGGCGACGAACCGGTGGGTGTGGACCCACCGCGAGAAGGGGCCGCCGACCATGTCGTCGCGGAACCACGCCGTCGTCTCCCCGGCCTCGCGGTCGAGGATGCGCGAGGTCCATCGCTGGCGGGGACCGACCCCGAACGGTCGCATCGACATCTCGATTTCCGTCCCGGCGACGAGTTCGTCGGGGTCGTCGTCGCCGTCGGGGCCGCGGACCGACTCGATGTCGAGGCGCATCCACGCCGGGGTGAGCGCCTCCAGTCCGGACACGTCGGAGTGGAACTCCCAGACGCGTTCGAGCGGGGCGGCGATACGGGTTCGACGCTGGTAGACCGGCATACCCGACCGTTAGGCCGGAGACGGAAAAGCGGTGCTGGCGGAACGGGTCGAAAGAAGTCGTCGAAGCGCCGCCCGCGAGGTCGGGGTCGGGGACGGTGACGGGAACGGCAGTCGGCCGGTCGCGCCGCCTCAGAGCGTGAAGCGCGAGACGGTCGTGCCGGCTTTCGTCAGGTCCTCGTGGGTCGCGGCGGCGACGGTCACCTGGTTTTCGCCGTACTCGATGGCGACTTCGACCTCGAACGCCCCGTCTTCGGGCTCGACGAGTCGGGTCTCGCCGGGCGTCTTCACCGCGGCGACGGGAGCGTCGGTCTGCCCCGAGACGACGAGCTTGTCGCCCTTGAAGCGCGTGCTCACGCGGAGCGAGGGTCCGGTCGGGCGGTCGGACTCGACGTACCGCTCGCGGAGGAACGCGGGCGTCTCGACGGGTTCGCCCGCGTCGACGCCGTGGGCGAGGCGGACGTACTGGGCCATCGACCACGCCAGCGGCGTCGCGCTGCCGGTGCCCTCACCGAACTCCCAGTTGAAGTCGGTCGCGTGTTCGCGGTCCCAGACCTGCTCTGCGAGCATCCGGCCGGAGTTGGCGAAGGCGGCCATCGTCCGCAGTAGGTTGTCCGGTGCGAGGTCGCCGTCTTCGGTTCCCGCGAGCAGTTCGTACTCGCCGCGTTCGCCGGTGAAGATGGGCCACAGCCGGCCTTTCCCCTTGGCGTCGACGGACCACGGCGCGCCCTCTTCGTCGCGTTCGCGCTCGCCGTAGCCGTCGCCGTTGTACCGGTAGAACGCCGGGCCGTGCGGCGTGTCGACGCGGATGGTCTCGTCGACCTCTTTCAGCGAGTTGCGGATTATCTCGTCGTCGGCGGGCTTGATGCCGAGGCGGGTGAGTTCGAGGAAGCCGGCGTCGATGATTTCGCGCTCGTCGAGCGTCGGCCCGTTGTTCGCCAGCGTCCGCAGGTGTCCGGCGTCGGGTTCGCCGTCGCGGGTGATGCGGACGTAGTACGGCGTGTGCGTGTTGCGGTCGGTGCCGGTCCGCGTGGCGGTCCAGTCGTCGACGCGCTCGGCCCAGTCGTCGGCCAGCGCCAGCCAGACGAGCGCGTCCTCGGTGTGGCCCTCGTCGAGCGCGATGGCCGCCGCGCAGCCGAGACCAGCGATTTCGGCCGCGATGGACGACGGCGAGTAGCCGGCCTCCTCCTCCCAGCGCTCCTGTGCGGTCGGCGGCCCGTTCCGCGCGACGTAGTCCGCGGAGTACTTGACGTTCTCGTAGCCGTAGGCCACGTCGTCGAAGGTGACGCCGCGCTCGTGGAGCATGTACGCCATCACCTGCGGGAACGAGATGTTGTCCATCTGCTCGCCGCCCCAGCGGGTCCGCCCGTTGAGGTAGGTGTTCTGCGGGATGAAGCCGCGGTCGTCCTGCTGGTAGGTGTAGATGTACTCCAGCGCGTCGATGGCCGTCTCCACGTCGCCGACGGCCTCGAAGACGGTGAAGACCTGATAGAGGTCGCGCGACCAGACGAAGTTGTAGCCGTACCCCTTCGCCTCCTCGGCGGGGACGGCCTCGCCCCACGGCACCGACGGCGAGGCGAGCCCCGCGCCGAGGTAGGTTTTGTCCTCGACCGCCCGCAGGCTCATGAGCGCGGTCTTGTACTGCGCGGCGAGGTCGTCGTCGCCGGCGACGGAGCCGGGGAGTTCCTTGTCGGCGAGGAAGTCGGCCCACGAGTCGACGTACGCCGCCCGCGCCGTCTCGTAGCCGCGGGTGAGCGCGCCGGCCGCCTCGCCCAGCGCGGCGGCGGTGTCGGCGTGTTCCGCGAAGCCGAGCGCCAGCGTCTCACCGAGTTCGTCGCCCGTGCCGATGCGCCCGACGAGGACGACGTTCTCGTCGTCGATGCGCTCTTGGGCGCTCGGGAGTTCGCCCTTCGAGAAGAAGTCCGCGAGATACCGCGAGCCGGCGACGCCGACGGTCGCCCACTCGAATCGCCCGGCGGCGGTGAGCGCGATTGCGACGCTGTACTCCCTGCCGTCCTGGTCGATGAGGAGCGGTTCGTGGCCGTCGCCGGCGTCGAACGCGCCCGCGTCGCGGGCGACGAGGTGGTAGCTCCCGAGCTGGCCGAGGCGGATGCCGCGGTCTTTCGTCCCGGTGTTCGCCAGCGCCGTGTCGGCGATGGTGTACAGTTCGTACTCGTCGCCGTCGATGGACTCGAACTGCACGTCCGCGAGCATCGCGTCGTGTTCGGGGTCGAGGACGTACTCGACGGTGAGTTCCCACTCGTGGCCGCGGCCGTCGCCCGTCTCGGTGACGACGTGGCGGAAGACGAGCGCGTCGTCGTCGACGATTTCGGCCCGGCGCTCGACCGTGTCCGCGTGGTCGTCGCGGCGGGTCTCGTTGTGGGTCCGCGCCGTGTACTCGTCGTCCGGGTCGGCGTCGACGACGAGGAAGTCGAGCGTCCGGAGGTTCATCAGGTCGACCCGCGGGAAGCGGACCTCGGTCAGCGCGCCCTCGGTCAGGGTGAACCAGACGCGCGAGGGGTCCTCGGCGTAGTGGTCCGCGACGGTGCCGATGCCGTATTTCTCGCCGGTCGTCCACCGCGGCCGGTTCTCCGGGCCGGTCGGCGCGGGCTTCGGGGCCGGCAGCGCGTCGATATCTGCGAGGATGGCGGTCGTCTCCATGCGGATTGCGTGGGGCCACCCCAGCGGCGTCGCGCTGTCGAAGCGCCCGTCGTCGAACACCTGTTCCGCGAGGTAGCCCGCGTCGGTCGTGAAGGGGCCGTCGGGCTGGAGCAGTTCGTAGAGGTTCGTCGCACGCTCGACGAAGCGGCGGCCGTCCTTGCCGAGGCGGTCACAGAGGACGCCGAACTTCGCGGCGGCGTTCGCGCCCCACGCGGTCGAGACGGACCACACTTTCTCGCCGTCCTGCCCCTCGGCGCGCCAGTAGTCGTCTTCGAACCGGACCAACCCGGCCACGCCGCCGCGGGGATTTCGGTAGAGCCCCTTCAGCGTCGCGGCCATGTGCTTGACGAGCCGATTGGCGGTCTGCGAGTCGACGTCTTCGATGTCGGCGTAGGCGTCGACGGCGTCGACGAGGGCGAACGTGGCCGAATCGAGGCGGTCGTCGAGGCCGCCGTTTCCGTCGATGCGGAGGGCGTAGACCTCGCGTTCCTCGGACCAGAGTTCGTCGAGCCCCTCGTACACCGCGGTCGCCTGCTCGGCGGCGTGCTCGCGGAGGTCGTCGTTCACGGGCGCGGCGGCGACCGTGGCGTACGCCTGAAGGAACGTCGCGGCCGTGTGCGTGAACCGGCCGCTCATGTTCTCCCACGCGTTCTGACAGGGTTTCGGGAGTCCGTCGGATTCGAGGCTGCTGTCGAGTCCCGAGACCCCCGCCGCGACGGTCGAGCGGAGCCGCCCGACGAGTTCGTCGTCGAGTTCGTCGCGGCGCTCGGCGAGGAGCGACGCGAGCGCGGCGACGACGCTCGCGGTCTGGTCGGCCTGGTACTCCTCGTCGCCGGTGCCCTCGACGCGGCCGTGTGCCCAGCCGGGGGCGACGCTCCCGTCGACGGCCCAGACCCGGTGGGGCCACGTGCCGTCTTCGAGTTGGGTTTGACAGTAGAACTCGGCGCTCGTCGCGAGGCGGTCTCCGAGGTCGAGACCGAAGGCGTCGTCGGCGTGCGCGAGCGCCTGTGTGACCTCGGCGTCGTCGCGGAACCACGTGTAGCCGTAGCCGCCGGAGTGGGCGTAGAACGGGTCGAACTCGGGGCCGGCGATGCGCGCGCCGCTGGGGGCGGTCAGGAGCGACAGCGCCCGGAGGTCGGCGCGGACGATTCGCTCGCGGGGCGTCCCGTCGGGGACGAACACCTCGGCCTGCTCGCGGGCGGCATCGCGGAGCGCGTCGGCGGTGGCGTGCTGGACGGAACAGTGTCGGAGGTCGGCGAGGGCGTCGGTCCGCGCCATCTCGTTGTGGTCCGAAAGCTGGGTGACGAGGGTGGTCCGCGCGGCGCGGCCCTCCTGTTCGAGCGGGGCGCTGACGACCACGTCGCCCGAGAGATGGGTGTCCTCGTAGCGGTCGAGGACGGCCTCCCGCGGGAAGTCGAAGGTGTCGTCGGAGAGAATCTCGTCGAATCGCTCGGGAATCTGGCCGCGAACGTCGGTGAGGCCGGTCGACGCGGTGACGTAGTCGTGTTCGTTTCGATGGAACACCTCGACCGCTTGGGTGTCGTTCGGGCCGCCGGCCTCGTGGATGAGCCGGCCGACTCGCGTCTCTCGCCCCTCGGGTGCGAAGGTGAGGAAGGCGGTCAGGTGGGCGTCGGTGGGAATCGCACCGCGGAGTTCGACGTGCGTCACGTGGGCGCGACCGAGCGTCAGGTCGTACTGGTGGACGGTGTACTCCCCGGCGTCGTACTCGGTCTCGACGAGGCTCGTCTCCCGGTAGTAGTGCTGCCGCACGGACTCCAACTCGTCGAACCAGTGCGTCTCGCCGTCCGTCTCGATGCCGAACCGAGAGCGGTCGATACCGTAGAGACCCGAAAGCGGAGCGGAATAATCCCGGAGAGAGCCGTCGAGTCCGACGTAGACGAGTCGGTCCCCGTGACCCGAAAACGCGCCGTCCGAGGTCCGACACTCCTCTGGGAAGCGCCCGCCCCGGTCGCGTTTGTATTCGTTTAACGCGGTCCGAAGTCGCATAGAGGTAGACGAGGGTCCCGAACCATAAGTATTGGCCGCCCGTTTGCCATCGGTTATGCCTGTGAACCGACGAATTCGGGAGACGCCGAGGCGACTCGGTAGAACCCGTCTCTCACCGGAACGCCGGTCCCACCAGGGGTAAACTCAAAGTCACCCGGCACGTTGATTGTGAGTATGCAACACCCAGGACCGCCGCAGTTCATGGCTGTCGGCGAGTCAGTACAACTCGCGCCTCGCGACCCGGACCCCGACGCCGACTACTCGTGGCGGGTTCGGAGCGCGCCGGTCGCCAGTAGCCTCGAACTCGACGAAGACACGGCAGTCGTGCAGTTCACGCCCGACGCGGCCGGCCAGTACGTGGTCGAACTCGACGCGCCCGACGTGACGTACACGCTCACCGTCCGCGTCTTCCCCGGTTCCTACCTGCCCGCCGGCTCCGCCAGAAGCGGCGCGAGCGGAATGAGCGGAATGAGCGGGTACAGCGGACAGAGCGGCTCAGCGCGCCCGACGGGATTCAGCGGCGGCGCGTCCGGCTCCGGGAGCGCCATCGGGGACGCCGACCGGGGACGGGGGGGTCGCCCGCGCATCAGGCTCGACGCGACCGTCGAAGACGGCGTGGTCGTCGTCCGCGCCGACCCGCAACCGAACCCCGACAGCGACACCGACCGCGACGACCTCGTCGTCGAGTTCGTCGTCGACGACCGCGACGAGGTCGACGACGCGGCCGTCGAGACCGACGGCTGGGAACTCCGCGTCCCGCTTTCGGCGGTCGGCGACCGACTCCGCGTCCACGCGGTCGCCCTCGACGAGACGTACAGCGTCCCCGACGCGGTGACCGTCGAGCGCGAGGCCGTTGCCGACGGCGGATTCGCCGAGGCGGAGACAGAAGCGGTCCAGACCGACGTGACGAGCCACGCCGACGGCTCCGGCGCGGGGAGCGCGTCAGTCTCCCGCCCCAACGACCCGCCGCAGTGGTCTCGGGAGGTGACGCTCTACGAGATTTACGTCCGCGGCTACGCCTCGGACGACGAGGACGCCGACAACACCTTCGAGGCGCTCGAAAAACGCCTCGACTACCTCGAATCGCTCGGCATCGACTGCCTGTGGCTCACGCCCGTCCTCCAGAACGACCACGCGCCCCACGGCTACAACATCGTGGACTTCTACTCCATCGCGGAGGACCTCGGCACCCGCGAGGACTACGAGCGGTTCGTCGAGGCCGCCCACGACCGCGGCATGAAGGTGCTTTTCGACCTCGTGCTCAACCACTCCGCGCGGGACCACCCCTTCTTCGAGGACGCCTACAAGAACCCCGACTCCGAGTACTACGACTGGTACGAGTGGCGCGAAGACGGCGAGCCGGGAACGTACTTCGACTGGGAGTACATCGCCAACTTCGACCACCGGAACCTCGACGTCCGGCGCTACCTGCTCGACGCGGTGGACATGTGGGCCGAGGTGGTCGACGGCTTTCGCTGCGACATGGCGTGGGCCGTCCCCGACACGTTCTGGCAGGAGATTCGGGACCGCGTGAAGGCGAAGGACCCCGAGTTCCTGCTTTTGGACGAGACCATCCCCTACATCGCCGACTTCCACGAGGGCATGTTCGACATGCACTTCGACACGACGCTGTACTTCACGCTCCGGCAGGTCGGCCGCGGCGACGAGCCCGCAGAACGCATCCTCGACGCCATCGAACAGCGAACGCAGGTCGGCTTCCCCGACCACGCGGCGTTCATGCTCTACCTCGAAAACCACGACGAGACGCGCTACATCGTCGAGTGCGGCGAGGACGAGGCGCTGGCCGCCGCGGGCGCGCTGTTTACGCTCCCCGGCGTGCCGATGGTCTACGGCGGCCAGGAAATCGGCCAGCGCGGCCGCCGCGACGCCCTCGCGTGGGACCACGCCCGCGACGACATCCGCGAGCACTACGAGCGACTCATCGAGGTCCGCGACGAGACGCCCGCGCTCCGGTACGACGGGACGTTCCGCCGCATCGACTACGAGACCGACACCGACCGCGCCATCGCCTTCGTCCGCGACCACGACGACGGCTCGTACCTCTGTGCGCTCAACTTCGCGCCCGGCGCGACCACGGTCGATGTCGGTGACCTCGCGGTCGACGCGACCGATGTCGTCTCCGGCGACTCGGTCGCCGCCGAGGGCGGTATCCGCGTCGACGACGTGGTCGTCTGCCCGCTCGCCTGACGCCCGCTCGCTGACGGACCGCCCCAGTCGGAGCGGCCCTCACCACCAGATTCATACGCTCCGAACACTTTTGGACGCATGTCCACCTCGTAACGGGGTGTATTATCGGGTAATATCGATAATATTCTCCTTATCTAGTTCATTTCTCTAAACATTCGGTAGGTGTTTATGGCTCATTGTGGGCAGCACTTTTCTATGATTGCTCTGTGCGTTTCGCTACATGATGTCCAAACCATTGCAAGGAAATGGTGGAAATGTACACGATTGTGTAGGTTCTTCGGGGGGTAGCGTATGGGACTCGTAAAGATGACCAAGTGGCGGACGCTGCTTCTCGCCACCATCGGGTTCAACTTCTCGTTTCTCATCTGGTTCTCGTTCGCGCCCTTCACGGGGCCGATGGCGGAGGAGTTCGGCCTCTCGCTGGCCGAAATCGGAATCCTCGCGAGCGCGGCAATCTGGCTCGCGCCCTTCGGCCGCATCCTCACCGGCTGGCTCTCGGATAAATTCGGTGCGCCGGTGGTGTTCGCCATCGTCCTCGGCTACGTCGGGGTGTTCTCGATGGCGAGCGCCTTCGCGGAGAGCTATACCGTGTTCTTCGTCGAGCGCCTCATCGTCGCCACGGCGGGCATCACGTTCGTCATCGGCATCCAGCACGTCTCTGAGTGGTTCGAAGAGGAGAACCTCGGCATGGCCGAGGGCATCTACGCCGGCATCGGGAACGCCGGGGCCGCCGGCGGCGCGCTCATCCTGCCCCGCGTGTTCGGGGCCGACTGGAGCGGCCCCCTGTTCCAGAGCAACTGGCGCGCGGCGTTCTTCTACACCGGCGTCGTCTCGATTCTGCTCGCAATCGCCTACTACGTCCTCGGCGAGGCGGCGTCGAGCAAGGAGCGCCGGCAGGCGACCGCCGACAACGCGACGCTCAAGCAGTGGGTCCACACCGCGACCCGGTACGGGACCGTCGCGCTCGCGCTCGCCTACGTCATGAGCTTCGGCCTCGAACTCTCGATGAACGGCTGGCTCGCCACCTACTACCGCGAGGCGTTCAACACGGACAACCTCGTTCTCGCGAGCACATTCGCGGCCACGTTCTCCATCGCGGCCGGCCTGCTCCGGCCCATCGGCGGCTACGTCAGCGACGTGCTGGCGCGCAAGGAGATGGACATTCTGCCCGTGTTCGAGGGTCGCTACCGCGAACAGTGGACGTTCGTGGCGCTCTCGTTCATCGTCGTCTCCATGCTCGTGATGACGCTCGCCGGCCTCTCGGGGACCGTCCTCGTCGCGGTGGCCGCCGGCTTCATGGTCGGCATGGCCTGCGCGTTCGCTGAGGGCGCTATCTTCGCGCAGGTTCCCGCGATGTTCCCCAACAGTTCCGGGGCCGTCGCGGGCGTCGTCGGCGGCGTCGGCACCATCGGCGGCATCACCTACCCGCTCGTCTACTCGTCGGTGCTCCTGCCGAACCTGCACGTCGGCTACGCGCTCGTCGCGGCGACGATGGTTCCCATCGTCCTCCTGAACGCGTGGGTGTACCGCCCGCACATCGCGAAGCGCGCGACCGTCGACGGCTTCCTCGGCTCGTCGGGCTCGACCGGCCCGGCCGACGACTGAGCCGCCGACCGCGACTGCGACGTTTCATTTTTTTCGCCCGCCCGACTGCCCGCGAGCCGCCGGCTTTCGACGCTCGCCTCAGGCGACGCGCGCGTCGGTCTCGACCGAGACGCCGTCGAGGTAGTCGCCGTCGGGGCCGACCCACTCGCGCTCGCTCCCGCAGTCGGTGGTCAGCCGGCAGACGCGGGTCTCCGGCGGCCAGACGACGCGCACCTCGTCGCCGGAGCGCTCGACCGTCGCGGTCTGTCGGTACGTAACCGTCTCACCGAAGTCGCCGATATAGGTCACCACGAGGTCGACCTCGCTCGCGCCCGCCGGAACCGACAGCCGTTCTGGACCGGCGGCCAGCGGGCGGTTCGTCACGGCCACGCCCGCCGACGAGACCGACCACTCGACGGTCAGGTTCTCGGCCGTCGTCGCGTCGTAGCGGGCGTAGCCCTCGTCGGTCTCGACGCGGACCGACGCCGTGTTCGTCCCCTCGGGCGCGCCGAGCGTCGTCGTCGCGTCGACCCGCTCGGCGGCGAGCACGTCGAGTCGGGTCAGTTCGGGTTCGACGGGGTCAACAGCTCCGGTCCACGTCCCCCGATAGGTGAAGCGATACGGCGTCCGGTTCGTCGCGTCGAGGACCGCGAAGTCCCGTTCGGCCCCGCCGTCGATGGCGTACATCACCGGGCCGTCGAAGCCGGGGTCGTTGCGGAGCGCTTGGAAGGGATGGGCCGACCAGTCGCCGTACGGGTCGGGGTGGAAGACGAGCGCCTTCGTCTCGTTGCCCGGCGCGGCCGAGCCACCGCCGAGTCCGATTCCGCTGTCACCACCGCTGAGACCGCCGGCATCGACGCCCGGCACGGACGGGGTCAGCGGCGGCTGTTCGAAGCCGGCGTCGAGGAGCGGTTCGTAGGTCGCCGCGAGGTTCTCAGTTCGGAGCCGGTTTTCGTCGTAGGGGTCTTCGACCGCGCCGACCGTCACGCCGCCAGCGAACAGCGCCGACACGAGAAGCACCGAGAAGACGACGCCGCGGGCCTCCGACGCCGAAAAGCGACGGTGTGCCAGCCGACGGAGGAGGCGAGCGCCGGCAACGACGCCGGCCGCGCCGAACACCGCGAGCGGGACGAGCGCGTCGAAGTGGTAGAACGGGCCGAGAAGGTCGATGAGGCCGTTTCGGAGGCCGTTGTGTGTCCCCCAGAAGGCGGCGTTGCCGACGAACACCGAGACGAACACGCCCGCGACGACGCAGGCGAGGGCGTCGTCGGAGAGTTCGGTGAACGCGCGGTCGCGGCCGCCGAGGCCGTGGTGGCGGCGTCTCGCGCTCCCGCGGAGGTTCCGGCCGGTCTCGTGGCCCCACCAGCGGCGGGCGGTGACGCCGAGGCCGACCACCGCGGCGACGGTGCCGAGCCAGCCCATCGGCCCCCACTGCATCACGAGCAGGTCGAGCGCCTCGGCGGCGGTCTCGACGCCCATCGCGGGCGTGTAGACGACTTCGTAGCCGAGGATTGCCCGCTCTCCAAAGCCGATGCCGTCCCGCGGGGCGAAGGCGATGTAGGGGAACGTGAGCGGGTCGCCCGTCACGACGGCGTTGTACGCGAGCGTCAGGCCGACGAACGCGAGGCCGGGGAGCGCGATGGCGGCGTACCGACGGAAGACGACCCAGCCGGTCCCCGCGCGCCGGGCGGTCGCCAGCGCCCACAGCGAGTGGGCGATGAAGGGCAGCGCGAACAGCACGGCGGTGTAGGGGCGGGCGAAAAACGCCGCGCCGACGAGCGCGCCGGCGACGACCGCGTAGCCCGAGGAGTCGCGGCGGGCGGCCCGGACGTAACAGACGGCGAACCCGAGGTTGAGCATCGTCGTCGGCGCGTACGCGAGGAACGTCGACGACGTGAGGAGAAACAACGGCGAGAGGCCGAGCAGGCCCGCCGCGACGACGCCGGTCGTCCGGTCGAACGCGTCGGCCGCGAGCGCGTAGACCAGCGCGGCGGATATCGCGGCGATAGCGCCCAACACGAGGTTCGGAAGCCCGACCGCGAGGCCGACCGCGAACAGCGCCGGCACCGCCGGCGAGTACTTCGAGTAGAGCTGGACGCCGCCGGGGGCGCTCGGCGTCTCCTGTACCACGAAGAACCACGGCCTGACGGCCTCGGTCAGCCGGCCGGGATAGAGAAACAGCTTGCCTTCGAGGAGCATCGCGGCCTGCGTGAGGTAGACGCCCTCGTCGTCGTTGACGGTGTGGTACGGAAAGAGGTCGACCGCGAGCCACGTCACGACGAGCCCGACCAGAAGCGAGACACAGAGCGCTGCGAGTCGCCGCTGCGTCCGGGTTCGGTCGATGTCGATGGTACCGTCAAAATCGAATGCGAGTCCGCGGACTGCGGCTCGCACGCGTTCGCCAAGCGGGAGGGAGCCGCCCGTGTTCGAGTCTCGCCGGCCCATCCTCAGTCCGAGTAGAGGCCGCTCTCGGGGCGCTGTTCGCGCGGGAACCACGCGAGTTCGTGGCCGGCGTCGAGCGTCACCTCGACGCAGCCGTCGGTCGGGACGGTCTCGTCGTGGTTGTGCATACACAGCAGATTGTCGCCGCCGTGAAGTTCGACCTCGTAGAGGATTGTCGGCCCGAGGTAGCGCTTGCCGACGACTTTGCCGTGGCCGTCGCCGCCGCCGTCGCAGGGATGGGCCGACACGTCGTCGGGGCGGACGAGGATGTCGATGTCCGTGTCGTCGTACTCGGGCGCGAGGCCGTGAATCTGGTCGCGGTCGACCGTCCCCAGTTCGGTCTCGACCGCGTCGCCCGCGATGCGTCCCGGCAGGAACCCGGCGTAGCCGAGGAAGCCGGCGACGAACCGCGACTCGGGGTGTTGGAACACCTGTTCCGGTTCGCCCACCTGTTCGAGGTCGCCGTCGTTCATCACGGCCACGCGGTCGGAGATGGACATCGCCTCCTCCTGGTCGTGGGTGACGGAGACGGCCGTCACGCCGGCCTCCTTGAGGATGCGGCGGACCTCCTCGCGCATCTGGACGCGGAGGTCCACGTCGAGATTCGAGAACGGCTCGTCGAGGAGCAGAATAGCCGGCTCCGGCGCGAGCGAGCGGGCGAGGGCGACCCGCTGTTGCTGGCCGCCGGAGAGCTCGTCGGGGTAGCTGTCGCCTTGGGTCTCCAGCCCCACGAGGTCGAGGAGGTCGGCCACGCGCTCGTCGCGCTCGGACTCACTGAGGTCCTTCAGGCCGAACGCGATGTTCTCGGCCGCGGTGAGGTGCGGGAACAGCGCGAACTCCTGGAAGACGACGCCGACGCCGCGCTCTTCTGGCGCGCGGAAGGTGTCGCCGCCGGAGACGACGTTTCCGTTCAGCCGGACCTCGCCCCCGTCGGGGCGGTCGAGGCCGGCGATGAGCCGGAGCGTCGTCGTCTTCCCGCAGCCCGACGGCCCGAGCAGCGTGAGAATCTCGCCCTCCTCGACGCTGAGCGAGAGGTCGTCGATGACCGACTCGGTGCCGTAGGACTTCGAGACGCCGTCGAGTTCGAGGACGCCGCCGGCGTCCGCGTCGTCGGTCTCGGAGTCGGTGGCTTCCGCGCGGTTCGAGCGGTCGGTGGTCGAGAGTGTGCTATTTGACATCGTATCCCTCTTGGGTGATGATGACGAGCATCGAGAGCCCGGAGACGAAAAGCAGGATGAACGCGGGCACGACGGCCTGACCGAAGTAGCCCTGCTCGTAGGCCGTCCAGATGTGGGTCACGAGCGTGCTGAACCCCGAGGGGCGAAGCAGGAGCGTCGCGGGCAGTTCCTTCATCGTGGTCAGGAAGACGAGCGCCGCGCCGCCGAACAGGCCGGGCGCGACGAGCGGGAGCGTGACGTGACGGAACGCCCCCGACGGGGTCTCGCCGAGCGTCCGCGCCGCCTCCGGGAGCGCGGGGTCGACCCGGAGGAACGACGCCCGGAGCGACCCGATGGCCTGCGGGAGAAAGCGGATGACGTACGCGAACACGAGGAGGTAGAGCGTCTGGTAGATGGGCGTCGCGTACGAACTGCCGAAGAAGACGAGCGCCAGCCCGAGGACGACGCCCGGCACCGCGTAGCCGACGTAGGTCGCGCGCTCGAAGACGGAACTCAGCCGCGAGGGGTGCCGGGCGGCGAGGTACGCGACGGGGAGGCCGGCGAGCGTCGCCGCGCCGGCCGTCGCGGCCGCCACGAGGACCGAGTTGAGCGCGTACTCCGGCTGGAACGCGAGCGACCCGCTCGTCGCGGCGACGCCCTGCGCGAGCCACGTAAAGAGGATGCCGAGCGGGACGAGGAGCGCGACGGTGGCGACGAGCGCCGCGAAGCCGAGCGCCGGGTACTTCCAGCGGCCGAGCGGCATCGGGGCTCCCGAGCGCCCGCCGGTCGTCGTGCGCTCGTCGCCCCGAATCTTCGATTCGAGGGTCAGGATGAGGAGCGTCACGGCGACCAGTTGGAGCGACAGGAGCGTCGCGGTGTCGCGGCCGAACGTCCCGAACTCGACGTAGATGACGCGGGTGAAGGCGTCGAACCGCATGATGGCCGGCGTGCCGAAGTCCGAGAGGACGTACAGCGCCGCCAGGAGCGAGCCGGCGGCGACCGCCGGGCGAATCTGGGGGACGGTCACCCGTTTGAACGCCTCCCAGCGGCTGTGGTTCAGCGTCCGCGCGGCGTCGATGAGCGTGGTGTCCATCGACTTCAGCGCGGCCCGGGTGGTGATGAACACGTACGGGTACGTGTAGAGCGTCAGCACTAAAACGGCACCGGGTAGCCCGTAAATCTCCGGGAGCGACTCGATACCGAGGGGAGCTAACAGCCGCTGAAACGCGCCCTGCGGGCCGAACGCCGAGACGAACGCGAACGCGCCGATGTAGCTCGGAATGACGAGCGGGAGCGAGACGACGACGGTCCAAAAGCGTCTGAACGGCAGGTCGGTCCGGACGGTGAGATACGCCAGCGGGACGCCCAGACCGATACACGCGGCGGTGACGAGCGTGACGAGGACGGCGCTGTTCAGAAACACCTCGACGGTCGCCGGCCGGGTGACGAGCGCCACCGCCTCGGCGAACCCCACGTCGAGCGCGGTCCTGACGAGCCACAACAGCGGGACGACGACCGCGGCGGCGACGGCCCCGCTGGCGACGGTCAGGCCGAGCGGTTGCTCGTCGTCTCCCCCACCGGTCCCCGTCTGCTGTTCGGTCGCCATGAGTGAGCTACCTCAGAGAACGCCCACCTCACGCAAGAGTTCCACGGTTCCTTCGAGGTCCGAAAGCTGCGTCAGGTCGAGCCCCTCGGGCGGGCTGAGTTCGTCGATGCTCGGCAGTTCGCCGATGGGGTCGACGCCCGAGACCAGCGGGTACTCGAAGGTGGTCCGCGCGAAGTAGTCCTGCGCTTCGGCCGAAAGCAGGTGGCGGACGAAGTTGCTCGCCAACTCGGTGTCGTCGGCGGTGTCGAGGACGAGCGCGCCCGCGACGTTGAAAATCGAGCCGGCGTCGCCCGCGGTGAACGCGGTCGAAAGCGGCGCGTTCGGCCGCCCCGCGAGGATGCGCTGGATGTAGTAGTGGTTGGCGAAGCCCGCGTTGATTTCGCCGTCCGCGACGGCCTGCGAGACGAGGAACTCGTTGTTGTACTCCGTGACGCCGAGGTCCTGCATCCCTTGGAGCCACTCTCTCGTGGCGTCTTCGCCTTCGAGGACGCGCATCGCCGTGATGAACGCCTGGAACGAGGAGTACGTCGGTGCCCAGCCGATGTTGTCGCGGAACGCCTCCGTGTCCGGGAAGGCCATGATGTCGTCGGGGATGCCCGACTCGTCGAACTGGTCGGTGTTGAACGGGACGGTCCGGGCGCGACCGGAGGTCCCGGTCCACTGGCCGTCGGGGTCGTGGAACTCGTCGCGGACGAGGTCGAGCACCTCGCTCGGGAGGTCCTGCGTGCGACCGGCGTCCTTCAGCGCGCCGAGCGAGCCGGCGTTGACCGAGAAGAACACGTCCGCGGGGCTGTTCTGCCCCTCGGTCTGAATCTGGTTGACCAGTTCGGCCGCCGAGTTGTACCGCGGGCGGATGGTGAAGTCGTCGTAGTACTCCTCGAAGAAGGTGATAAGCTCACCGACGAGCGCCTGCCCGCGCCCGGAGTAGAGCGTGAGTTCGCCCGAGAGGTCCGGCATCTCCGTGACGGACACGCCGCCGGTGATGTCGCGGTCACCGAACGGCGAGCGCCCGGACCCAATCTGCCCGACCGACTCGTTCGTACTTGATTCGGTCGTCGTTTCCGTCTCCTCGTCGCTTCCGCCGGTACACCCGGCGAGTGCGCCGACCCCGAGGGCCGCCGTCGTCGCGATGAACCGCCGACGACTGTGGCCGCGAGGCTCTCGGTCGCGTTCGTGCATATGTGAATTTAGGTCTCCCTAAACCATTTATACCTACCGATTCGTCGGGCGAAGCGGCCGAATCGCGGGCCACGGGTCAGCTTTCTCCCGCGGCGGCGCGGGGTGGCGTTCGCCGTCGCTCACTCAGTCGTCGGCCGGCGCGGCGGCCCGCGGTGCGGCGAGCGCGTCGAGGCAGTCCAGCCAGTCGCGCATGTGCTCGCCGACGTAGTTGAAGAAGTCGCCGTTGCGGTAGTCGGACCAGTCGCCGTCGGCGAGGGCGTCGGCCATCGCCTCGAAGACGCCGGCGTAGCTGTCGGCGTCCCCGCCGACCGCGTCGACGACTTCCCAGAGGTGCTCGTTGAGTTCGAGACCCGGTACCTCGTTGTTGAGGTCGTCGAACGTCGGCCGCGCGGCCTTGTTGTGCTCGCACAGGGGGTAGCCCGTCACGATGTCTTTCCCGAGCACGTCGGCGGCGCGCTTGAGGAACACGCCCGACCAGATGTCGTCGAAGCGGCCGACCTCCCACTCGTTGTCGTCCATCGGGAGCTGGTAGAACGCCGGGATGACCTCGCGCTCGAACGCGAGGTTCATCGAGCAGACGGTGAGGTACTGCCCCGGTTCGGCGACGAAGTCGCCGTCGAAGTCGTCGAAGTCCGTCCGAGTCTGGGCCTGCCCTTCGAGGTCGCCGTCCATCAGGATGCGGACCGCGTCGAGGTCGGGGACGTTCGTCCACAGCCCCTGCGAGGCCACCACGTCGCGGAGTTCGCGCGTCCCGGTCTCGACCGTCTCGTCCATCGCGGAGTAGGGATACCCGCGGGGGTACAGCCCGTGTTCGTCGGCGTTCTGGTAGAGCACGTTCACCCAGCGCTCGTCGCTCGACACCGACTCCACCTCGTCGGTGCGGTCGAGGTTCGCCATGTGGCGACCGAAGAAGTCCCACTCGTCGTGCGGGAGCGTGTCGTCGTCGATGAAGACGCCGTAGTCGAACTCGGAGTGCGCCCACATGTACAGCAGGCCGAAGCTCGTCTGGGCGTGGCTCGCCGCCGGAACGAGATGCGAGTACTCCGAGATGTCGTGGTCGTCGTACCACTCCTCGCGGGCCGTCCCGTCGAAGACCGCGCCCGAAACCCCCTCGTCGTCCAGCATCGACGCCATCCCCTCGGTGTCGCAGAAGTCCTCGGTCACGAGGAGGACGAACAGCCGGTCGAGGTCGAAACCGTGTGCCCGCGCGTTGTCGAAGTACGCCCGCATGCACTCGTACTCCCGGATAGTCGGGACGATAACACAGATATCCGCGTTCATTGCTCCTATGGATTTAGGCAACCCAAAAATAGCTGTTGGTTCGAAATAGCGGCCCTGAAATGCCGATGTAGTGATAATTACTCCGTCGGGCCGACGAGGGCGGGCGATTCACGCCCGACCGCCCGCTTTAGGCTCGCGTCCCCGTCAGCGACTCCAACAGCAGGACCGCCTCGGCTTTCGCCAGCGGGTCGTTCGCGTTCCCGCACTGCGGCGACTGCACGCAGGAGGGACAGCCGTCCTCGCAGTCGCAGTCCGAAATCAACTCGGCCGTCTGGCGCATCAGCCCCTCGACGATGTCGTAGCCGGCGCGCGTGATGCCGACCCCGCCGGGGTGGCCGTCGTAGATGAAGATGGTCGACTGGTCGGTGTGGGCGTGGTACGGCGTCGAGAGCCCGCCGATGTCGCCGCGGTCACAGAGCAGTCGGAGCGGAAACAGCGAAATCATCCCGTGTTCGGCGGCGTGGATGCCGCCGTTGAAGCCGTAGTCGCGGCCCTCCGCGCGGTCGCTCGATAGCTCGCGCATCTCCGATTCCACGTCGCCGGGCACGGTGAAATACAGCGCCTTCGTCCGCAGGCTCGTCTCCGGGAGGTCGAGTAGCTGCTGGCCGATGGTCGTCCCCCGCTTCGGGTCGCGGCGCTCGAACCCCGTTATCTGCTTTCGCATCGTCACCTCCGCGAACCGGACCTCCACGTCGGACCGCGCCGACAGCGGTTTCGACAGGATGTCCCGCTCGACCGTGATGTGTTTGTCGTGGAGGACGCGGGTGTAGTAGTCCGCCCACGTCGGCCGGAGCCGGGCCACGTCGCGGTCCAAATCCAACTCCGCGACCTCGTACGTCTGGCCCTGATGGTGGTAGACTGCGCCGGGGTGGGCGTCCCGGAGCGCGTCGTCGAACGCCAGCGTAGCGATGGTCTCGTCGTTCCGCGAGTCCATCAGTTGCACCTCGCGGTCGGTGATGGTCCGGAGGCTCATCGCGTGCTGCGGGCTCTCGCCCCCGTCGTGGGTCCACCGGAGGCCGTCGTCCGTCTCCCGGCGCGCCAGCGTCCCGTCGGCTTCGAGGTCGGAGACGATACCGGGGAACGGCGCGCCGAACTTCGATTCGTCTTCCGTCGAGAGCCAGTTTTCCGCGGCCGCGCAGGCGACGTGCGAGGGGAGGAGATGGTCGTTTTCCGGGTCGGAGACGGCGCGTTCGGGGTCGCCGTCGAAGAACTCGGCGGGGTGGTTCATGAGGTACTGGTCGAGTTGGTCCTCGCCGCCGACGAGGACGACCAGTGCGGGCCTGTCGCCGCGACCCGCCCGGCCGGCCTGTTGCCACGCGGACATCCGCGTGCCGGGGTAGCCGTCGATGAGCACCACGTCGAGGCCGCCCACGTCGACGCCGAGTTCGAGCGCGTTGGTGCTCCAGACGCCCGCGATGTCGCCGTCGTGGAGGCCGGCCTCTATCTCCCGTCGTCGGTCGTGGGTCAGCGAGGCCTGATACGCCGCCACCTCGCCCGCGAGGTCGTGTTCGCCGCGACTCCGGAGGTCGCTCGCGCTCTCGGAGGCGTACCGCTCGGCGGCCTGTCGGGCGCGGGTGAACGCCAGCGTCTGGTGGCCGCGCGCGACGAGGTCGACGAAGAGGTTCTTCGTCTCGACGTGGCCCGAGCGCCGCCGCCCCGACCCGCCGGCGTCGGGGTTCTCGTACTCCGGGGGGTTCCAGAGGAGCCAGTTGGTCTCGCCGGTCCCGCTCGTGTCCTCGTCCACGAGCGTAAAGGAGTCCTCCCGCTCGCCCGTGATGCGCGCGGCGTGTTCGACGGGGTTGCCGATGGTGGCCGAACAGCAGACGAACTGCGGGTCGGCCCCGAACCGCTCGCAGACGCGCTTGAGTCGGCGGATGAGCAGGGCGACGTGGCTCCCGAACACCCCGCGATAGCCGTGGACTTCGTCGATGACGACCGTCTCCAGCGAGGAGAAGAACCACTCCCACAGCCGGTGGGCGTGCGGGAGCAGCGCGTAGTGAACCATGTCGGGGTTCGAAAGCAGCACCGTCGGCATCCGCTTTCTCACCTCGCGTTTCTCCGATTTCGACAGCCGGCCGGTGTACTGGTCGACCGAGACGCGACTGCCGAAGCCGAGGCCGCGCGCGAGGTCCGACAGCGTGTCGAGTTGGTCGGCGACGAGCGCGTTCTGCGGGCCGAGATAGAGCGTCCGCCCGCCGTGGTCCATCGCCCGCTCGAACGCCGGCACGGTGTACGCGAGGCTCTTGCCGCTCGCGGTCCGCGTCGCCAACACGACGTTGTCCCCGTCGCGGACCGCCTCGACCGCCTCGGCCTGATGCCGGTAGAGCCGGTCGATGCCGCGGTCTTCGAGCGCCGACGCCAACCGCGGTTCGAGGTCCACGCCGGCGAACGCCGGCGCGCGCGCCTCGAACCGGCGGCGGGACCGAATCTGCCCCTCGTAGTACGGTCTGGTCCGAAGCCACTCGATGAGGTCGTCCACACGTCTACTGCGGACGTGGTCGCCCTAACGCTGTCGCAGGCCGTAACTGATAGCACACGGCACGCCCGCCGCGCCGTTTTTGTTCTTCGCGTCCCGACGGAAGATATGAACGAGTCCGCGGCCGCCGTGCTCATCTACGACGGCGAGTGCGCCTACTGTTCCGTCGCCGCGTCGGCGCTGAAGCGCCTCGACGACGTGGAAGCTATCTCGTGGTACGACGACGCGGCGCAGGCGTTTCTCGACGCCCAGTTCGCGGACGTGCCGTTCGCCATGGTCCTCGTCGACCGCCGGGAGGACCGCGTGTACGCCGGCCGCGCCGCCGCCAAAGAACTCACCGACCGGGCCGGGATGCCCGGCCTTCTCGGCAGTCTCGTCCGCGACAACTACGACAGAATCGCCAAGGTCGTCGGCGTCGCCAGCGGCCGCGGCCGCGACCCCGACGACGTCCACAGCGTCTACGACCTCGAACCCGACGCAGCCGCCCTGTTTGCGCCCCTCCTCGACAACGCCGAGCCACGACCCGCCGAACTTTCGTAGCCGGGGCGACGCACTCCGACCGATGACTGAACCGAACCACTCCACCGACGACGCGCCGACGATACACTCCCTCGACCCCGCTGCCCTCGGCACCGACGACGACCCGCTGGCGCTCGGCTCTCGGTCGCCCGTCGGAACCTACGCGCTCGTTTTCGACGCGCCCGAGGCGACCGTCGAGGTCGGCGCGCTGGGCGAACACCGCTTTCCGGCCGGTGCGTACGTCTACGTCGGGAGCGCGTTCGGAACCGGCGGCTTACGCCGCGTCCGCCGCCACCGGCGCGTCGCGGCCGGCGACCACGACGCCCGCCACTGGCACGTCGACTACCTCGGCGGCCATCCGGCCGTCGACCTCGCGCGCGTCGTCTGCCTCACCGACCGCGACGTGGAGTGTGCGGTCGCGACCGAACTCGCGTCGTCGCTCGGTTCGGCCCCAATCGACGGCTTCGGCTCGTCGGACTGTTCGTGCGACGCGCACCTCGCGCGCGGCGACTCGGTCGAGACGGTGACGCCGCTCGTCGAAGCAGCGTTTCGAAGCAAAATGTGAAGGGGAATGTCTTCCCCTTCTGACGTCCGAACCGGACCGGGCACCCCGGTTCGAACGATAAGCCGGTTGTCAGAGGCACCCCGGCGTACCTCCATACTCCGGCTACACGCTTTACTTCACCCATCGCATCACTCACTCAGTCAGTGATTCCGAGTATAAAAACGATTCGTTTGTTTATATGCTGATGGCGGGTTCTCCTGTGACTTAAGTAGTGACACGTTCATGCAGTTCGACATGGTTCGGTCCGAGGTCGCCGGGGTGTTCGACGTGCTCGCGTCGCGGGCCGACGTGCTCGAGGCCGTCGTTCGGCAGTCTCGAACGACCGCGGAACTCGCGAGCGACCTCCCGGTGTCGCGGTCGACCGTCGACCGCGGCCTCCGCGAGCTAGAGCGCGCGGGCTTCGTCGAGACGCGCGACGCCGTCCACTACTCGACGCTCGCCGGCCGCATGGCGCTCGAAACGTACTCGCAGTTCGTCGAGTGCTTGGACGACATCGACGCCGCCGCCGCGGTGCTCGACGCGCTCGATTCGGACGCGCCGCTCGCGCCGGTGTTCCTCGACGGCTGTGAGGTCGTCCCCGTCACCGACGGCGGCCCCGGGCCCGCGCTCTCGAAGCTCACGTCCTTCGTCGAGGAGGCGGAGTCGGTCCGCGGGTGCGTCCGGGGAGCGTTCCCCTCGCAGGTCGACGCCTACTATCGGGCCGTCGTCGACGACGGCACGCCGGTCGACATCGTCGCCACCGACGACGTGGTCCAACGCCTCGTCACCGCCTACCGACCGCAACTCGCCGAGGCGTGGTCGGTTGACTCTTTTTCGCTTCGGTCGACCGCGGCGCTTCCGTACGGCCTCGTCGTTTCGGACCTCCCGGATGGCCCCGTCGCGTTCCTGGTCGCGTACTCCGAGCGAGGTCTCGCGGGCGTCATCTACAACGACTCGCGGCCGGCGGTGTCGTGGGCCAGCCGGCGCATCGAAGACTGGCGGTCGGACGCCTCGCCGCTCCCCCGGCCGCCGGGCGACGAACCCTGACGACCCGCCGCCGGCAGCCGATGTTCCCGAGACCCCAACGACTTACGGGGGCGGCCGCGAAGGGGTCCCAATGACGGCAACGTTTCCTGGAATCCCCTATCTGGAGTGGATTGTCGACCGGGTGGACGAGGCCACCCACGACCTCGCGACGAGCGACCTCGGCTCCTCCCGGCGCGGTGACGACCTCGTCCCGCCGGTTCTCGCCGGTCGCTCAGACCCCGAAGACGCGACGCTCAGCGGTCAGCTCGCTGCGCGCTACGGCGTCTCCGAGTCGTCGGTCCTCGTCACCGCGGGCGCGACGAACGCGAACTTCCTCGCCGCCTGCGCGCTTCTCGAACTTGCGTCCGGCGACGACGAAGACGGCGACGACGACTCCGACGCCTCGCGCCCGCAGGTGCTCGTGGAAAAGCCCGGCTACCAGCCGCTCGTGGCCACGTCGGAGGCGCTCGGCGCGCGCGTCGACCGTTTCGTCCGGCCGCCGGAGTACGACTACGAACTCGAACCGCACCGCCTCGACGGGGCGTCGACCGACGACTTCGCCTACGCCATCGTCACTAACCGCCACAACCCGTCGGGGAAACTCACGCCGCGCGCCGAACTCGCCGAAGTCGCGTCGGCCGCGGCCGACGCCGGCGGTTACCTCCTCGTCGACGAGGTGTACGCGCCCTTCGTCGACCCCGCCGCCGACGGTCCCTTCGGCGGCACCACGGCGTCCGGCCTCGACAACACCGTCGTCACCGGGTCGCTGACGAAGTTCTACGGTCTCGGCGGCCTCCGCGTCGGCTGGATTATCGGCCCCGAGGAGGTCGTCGAGCGCGCCCGCTCGGCGTCGATGTACCTGCCCGCGGTCGCCGAGCCGAGCACCAAACTCGCCCGGCGCGCGCTCCACCACGGCGACGAGATAGAGGCCGCCGCCCGCGAACACCTCTCGGCCAACCACGACCTGCTGGCGACGTTCGTCGCTGACCGCGACGAACTCGACGGGCGCATCCACGCCGGCGGGACGTTCGCCTTCCTCGACCACGCCACTGCCGACGGCGACGCGGTCGTCGACGCCGCGTGGGACCGCGGCGTCCTCGTCGTTCCCGGCCGATTTTTCGACGCGCCGGAGTCGTTCCGCATCTCGCTGGGCGGCGACCCCGAGGCGATGGAAACCGGCCTCGAAGCCTTCGGTGACGCGCTCGACGACCTCGACGAGTAACGCGGCGTTTCTTACTGTTCGGTCTTCTCGATGAGCGGGTGTTGGAGGTAGTCGTTGACCTCCACGTCAGCGAGCGACCGGAGGCCCCCGACGCGAGCCATCCGGCGCAGGCCCAACTCGTCGACGTCCTCCGGCGAGACCGTGAGCACGTGCGCGAGCATCCGGTCGATATCGAGTCGCCTCGCGGCCATCGCCCGGTGGTGACCGTCGACGAGCAGCGTCTCGGAGCCGTGAGAGACGACGATGAGCGGCTCCGCGAGCCCGTTTTGGAGTTCGTACTTCCGGCCTTCGAGCTCGTCGCCGTACACCTCCCGCTGGGTCGGAATCAGCGAGCCGACCTCGACTTCCCGCTCGCCGACGCCGATGGACGTGTCGTGGGTCCGTTCGAGCATCTCGCGGGTGCTCTGGACCTTCGAGGGCGTCGTCCGCTCGATTTGGCTCCGCACCGCGTCGCCGTTCGAAAACAGGCCGAGCAGCACTCGGTCGTCGTCGACGACGGGCAGGAACTGGTGGCCGGTGCGGAAGATGACGCGCGCGGCGTTCTTCACCGTCATCTCCGGGCGGACGACCACGAGGTCGCGGCTCATCACCGACTCGACACGCACGTCGCCGTGGACTTCCAAGAGGTCTATCGCGCCGACGAACCCGAGGAGGTGGTCTTCGTCGTCGACGACCGGGAGCCCGCCGTACTGCGGTCCCGCTTTGAGTCGGTCGACCACGTCCGTGACCCACGCGTCGGGCCCGACCGTCTCCACGCCGGTCGTCATGTACGCGTCGACGCGCACGTCGTCGAGTTCCATCGGTGTCATGGCTGGTTCCCTCGCATCTCGGTCGTTCCGCGGTTGGCCGCCGAGCGTCCTAAACGTATCTGCGGCGAAAAACGAGGGAAGACTGCGACCCGCGTCGCGTCCGAGTCGGGCCCGCAGTGCCGCGCCGTCGGAGCGTCGCCTACGCGTCGCCTACGCGTCGATGGCGCGCGCGAGCACCTCGACGGGGTGCGGCGGGTCGTCGGTCGCGCCGTCCATGTCTTCGAGTTGCGTCCGACACGACGCGCCGGGGGCGACGACCACGTCGCCGGGGCTCTCGGCCACTTGGCCTTCGAGGATGTCCCCGATGGCCTTCGACATGGAGTAGTGTTCGGCCTCGTAGCCGAACGACCCGGACATCCCGCAGCACGTCGAGTCCAGCGGGTCCACCTCGAAGCCGGCGCGGCGGAGGACGCCCACCGCGTGGTGGTCCTTCTTCGTGGACTTCTGGTGGCAGTGGCCGTGGTACGTCAGGGAGTCGTCCTGCGGGCGGAACGACAGCGACTCGTCCAGCCGGAACGCGTCGACGTACTCCATGACGCCGTAGGCGTTGGCCGAAACGGCCTCCACGTCGTCGCCGGAGAGCAGGTCGAGGTAGTCCGACTGGAACATCACCGCGTCGGAGGGCTCACAGAGGACGATGTCCCAGCCCTCTTCGACGGACGGTGCGAGCGCCTCGACGTTCTGCTCGGCGTCGGCGCGGGCCTTGTCGAGAAAGCCCTTCGAGTGCGGCGGCCGGCCGGAGCCGGCGACGCCGTCCGGAATCCGGACGTGGACGTTCGCGGCCTCCAGCGCCTTCACGGCGGCCTTGCCGACCTCGGGGTGGTTGTAGTTCGTGTAGGTGTCGGGGAACAACAGCGCCTTGCGGTCGGCCTCGGCCTTCGGGACGCCGGCTCCTCCGCGGCTCTCGAACCAGTCGACGAAGCTCGTCGAGTGGAACGTCGGGAGCGAGCGCTCCTTGGCGATACCGACGGTCTTCTCCATGACCGTCCGCGCGCCCGGAACTTTCGTCGCCGCGTTGGCGAGCGGGGCGAACGCCGACCCGAGTTTGGAAAGCGAGTCGATGTTGGCGAACAGTTTGTCGCGGAGGCTGGAGCCGTTGCGCTGGTGGTACTCGTGGACGACCTCGGCTTTCATCTTCGCCATGTCGACCTCGCTCGGGCAGTCCTTCGAACAGCCCTTACAGCCGACACAGAGGTCGAGCACCTCGTCGACGAACTCGTCGGTGAACATCTCGTCTTCCGGGAGCCCGCCGCTCATGGCCTGCCGGAGCATGTTGGCGCGGCCGCGAGTCGCCTGAATCTCCTCTTCGGCGGCGCGGAACGTCGGGCACATGACCCCGCCGACCGTGGACTGCTGGCCGCGACAGCCGGCACAGCCGTGGCAGAGTTCGACCATGCCCTCGAACCCGTTGTCGTTGTCCCAGTTCAGCGCCGGTTCGAAGCCGGCGTCGAACTCGTAGTCGGGCGAAAACCGGAGGTTCTCGGTCATGTCGTAGTCGCCGCAGATGTTCCCCGGATTCAGGAGCCAGTCGGGGTCGAACGCGGTCTTGAGGTCGCGGAAGACGTTCCAGAGGTGGTCGCCGTACAGCTTGCGGTTCCACTGGGTCCGCGCGCGGCCGTCGCCGTGTTCGCCCGAGACGGAGCCGCCGTACTTGACGACCAAGTCCGTCACCTCGTCGGCGATGGCCTCGAACGTCTCGACGCCCTCGGCGGTCTTCGTGTTGACCAGCGGGCGGATGTGCAGGACGCCCGGCCCCGCGTGGGCGTAGTACGACGCGAAGGTGTCGTGTTCGTCGAGGATGTCTTGGAAGTCAGAGACGTACGCCGGAAGGTTCTCGGCGGGGATGGCGGTGTCCTCGATGTACGCGATGTGCTTCTCGTCGGTCGTCCGCGAGAGGAGAATCGGCAGCCCCGACTTGCGCATCTTCCAGAACTTCGCGCGGGTGTCGGCGTCGTGGGCCTCCATGAAGTCGGTCGCGCGGCGTTCCGTTTCGGTCACCGAGGCCGAGCCCTCGTCGGGGTCGAACTCGGTTCCCTTGGGGTCGATGACGCGGTCTTCGATGAGGTTCGCCACCTTCTGTTTGCCGTCCTCGTCGGAGTCGGCGTAGAACTCCACGAGGAGCGTCGAGTCCGTCCCCTCGGGGAGCATCCCGACCACGTCCGCGAACTCGGCGGTGTCCCGAGCGAGGTCGAGCAGCACGTCGTCCATCACCTCGACGGCCGCGGGTTCGTGTTCGAGGATGGGCGCGACGTCGTGCATCGCGTCGATGACGTCGTCGTAGGTGAGAAGCGCCACCGACGCGGTGTTCGGAATCTCCTCCAGCGAGACGGTCGCCTTCGTCACGATGCCGAGGGTGCCCTCGCTCCCGGCGATGAGCCGACCGAGGTTGACGCGGCCGGCCTCCCAGTCCTCGTCGATGCCGGTATCGTCCGGCGTGCGGCGCTCGCCGCGCATCTCGTCGACGAGCATGTCGAGGTTGTAGCCCGAGACGTTGCGCTTCAGGTCGGGGAAGCGCTCGGAAATCTCGTCGGCCTCCTCGTCGAGTATCCGCGCGACTTCGGCGTAAACGCGCGCTTCGAGGTCGCCGTCGGGGTCGCCGGACTCGCGGAGTTCGTCGACGCTCACTTCTCCGAACGTCGTCACCGTGCCGTCCGCGAGGACGAGTTCCAACTCCTCGATGTAGTAGTCGGTCTTGCCGTACTTCAGCGAGTGCGAGCCGGTGGAGTTGTTGCCGATTGCGCCGCCGAGCGCGGAGCGGTCGCCCCACGCCGGGTCTGGCGCGAACTTCAGGCCGTGGGGGGCGAGTTCCTCGTTGAGTTCGCCGAGGCGGACGCCCGCTTCGGCCGTGGCCGTCCGCGCTTCGGGGTCGATTTCCTCGACGCCGCCCATGTGGCGAACGAGGTCGAGGACGACGGCCTCGTTGACGGTCTGGCCGGCGAGGCTCGTGCCGCCGCCGCGGGGGAGGACGGGAATCTCGCGGTCGGCGCAGTACTCCATCACCGCCGCCACGTCGGCCGTCGAGGTCGGCATGACGACGCCGATGGGGACTTGCTCGTAGGCCGACGCGTCGGTCGCGTACAGCGTTCTCGTGTAGGTGTCGAAGCGCACGTCGCCCTCGACGAGGGATTCGAGGTCTTCGACCAGCCCCGGCCGCTCGACGTCGTCGCTGACGTAGTCATAATCGCCAGCGAGCGCGGGGTCGGTGGCCGGTTCGTGCGTGTTGGATGCCATTGATTAGCTCTGTCGTATGTCGGTTTGCGTGAACGGATAAAGACACCCGGTGACGGGCGTCGCTCCGGGTCGCGCGCGGGTGGTTTGCGAGTCGATTCGCGGCCCGAATCGAGTCGAGTCGGGCCGAGGCAAGTCGGCCCGAGTCACGTCTGGTCGGTTCGGACCGAGGTAGCTCAGCCGAACCGAGTCAGGTCGGGCCGGGTCGAAAGCGCCGACCGGTCAGAACACGCCCGGGAACAGCACGTAGCTGAACAGGAGCGTGAGGACGCCGGTCGCGGTCCCGTAGTACAGAAGCGGGATGAGTTCGAGGCGGATGACGCGGCCCTCCTCGCCGACGAGGCCGACGACCGCGAGCGCGGCGACGACGTTGTGGACGGCGATGAGGTTGCCGATGGCCCCGCCGACCGCCTGCGCGCCCAGCATGACGGTCTTCGGCGTGCCGATTTGGTCGGCGACGCCGTACTGGAAGGTGCCGAACAGGATGTCGGAGACGGTGTTCGACCCCGCGAGGAACGCGCCGAACGCGCCCACGAAGGCGGCGAAGAACGGGTAGACGCCGCCCGCGATGCCGGCCATGCCCTCCGAGAGGACGATGAGCATGCTGTCGGTGCCCGTGGCGTTCCCCGACTGGAGCATGATTTGGACGGTCGCGACCGCGAACAACAGCGCGACAACCGCCGGAGTGACTTTCTCGACGGTCTCCGCCCACGTCGCTTTGACCTGTCTCGCGTCCATGTCGTGGAGGCCGATGGTGACGGCGTGGACCACGAGGAACACCGCGCCGGGCAGGTAGAGCAGTTGGAAGTCGCCGGCCAACTCCGTACCCCAGATGTCCGCGTACTCGAAGACGAGATTCGACGTGAGGAAGCTCGTCAGCGGGTCGAACACGCGGGTGACGACGAGGAGCGCCGCGACGAGGACGTACGGCGTCCACGCCTTCCACAGCGACATCTGCTGGACGGCTCCGCCGTCGGCGGCGACCGCGCCGCCGCGCTGGCTCGTCTCGCCGGGTTGGATGTCACCGACCCAGTGGTCTGGCCACTCGGTCTGCGGCGCGAAGTCCCACTCCTCGTCGGGGTGGAAGAAGCCGGCTTTGAGCGCGGAGACGGTGAGGAGCAGTCCGACCATCGCGCCGACGAGGCCGGGGAACACCGGGCCGAGGAAGTAGGCCGTCAGGAAGTACGGCACCGAGAAGGACGCCCACGCGAACAGCGTGAGGGGCAGCACTTCGAGCGCCGGCTTGATGGAGCGCTCCTCGCCGAAGAAGCGCGTCATCATGGCGACGCCGATGAAGGGGAGCACGACGCCGACGACGACGTGGTTCATCGCCGCGAAGACGGCGATTTCGGAGACCCACTGTTCGACGCCCATGCCCTGCGCGTCGAGCGCGTTCGTGATGACCGGCACGTCGTCGAAGATGTCTATCATCCCGATGATGAGCGGCGTGCCGACCGCGCCGAAGGTGATGGCCATGAGGTTCCCCGTCAGCGCGACCACGACGGCCGCGAGCGGCGGGAAGCCGAGGCCCACGAGGAGCGGGCCGACGATTGCCGCGGGCGTGCCGAAGCCGGCGGCCGCCTCGATGAACGAGCCCATGAGGAACACGAGCAGGACGACCTGTACGCGGCGGTCCTCGCTGATGGAGGCGAAGCCGTTGTTGATGGCGTCGAACGCGCCCGTCTGCTTGAGCGTGTACAGGAGCAGAATCGCGCCGAAGACGATGTACAGGATGTTCGAGGCGGTGATGAAGCCGTTGATGGTCGAGGCGATAATCCACTGCGGCGTCATGCCCCAGCCGAGGACGCCGGCTCCGATTGCGACGACCCACGCGACGGGCATCGCCCGCGTCGCGGGCCAGTACCGCCCGACCATCAGATAGGCGATGGTGATGAGCGGGAGCAGTGCGATGAGCGCGTTCGTCGCGCTAACCATGCCGCACACCTCCGCAGTTCGTTCCAGCCTGTGCCGTTCCAGATTCGTGCCTGATGCGGTGCATCGTGGCATCCGCTACACAACTTTTGTGATATATATCTATCGTTCGTCGCTATTCATGGCATATCGGTTGGGGCCGCCTTACTCGGAGTACACAACCCAGTACACTCGTGGATATTCGGACAAATACGCGGTTAAACGCCGAATCCGTGTTCTACATGGTCTATCCTGTCGGTTCGCGTTCGGAGTCGATTTTGGGAAACCGATTCTCGAAATAGCCACTACATACGCCTTTCATGGCTACAACACACGAATGAACTGGTAATTCACTCGTGTGTAAAGGCTTATGCAGCCGTGTGAAAAGGAATTCTCATGGGCGATGAGTCTCGCGCGCGCTCTCGGAACGAGCACGGACAGTACGTGGGACGCATCTCGCTGGACGCCGTCTTGGAGGTGTTCGAGGCGCGCGACGACGCCGCTCGCCCCCTGACCGCCACCGACGTGATGGAGGCGCTCGACTGCTCGCGGCGTACCGCGCACAACAAACTGAACGAACTCGAAGCACGCGGCGACCTCGCGACCCGGAAAGTCGGCGCTCGGAGCCGGGTGTTCTGGATTCCGATGCCCGCCCGCGGGGAGCCGACTGCGGGGCGGGCCGCCGACTCGACTGACTCGGCTTCGACCGCCGAAACCGCGGCCACGGACGAGGTGGAGGCCGACGGTTCTGACGACCTCGACCACCCGCCCGCCGTCTCGTCGGCCATCGAGCGCGCCGACCTGCCGGGGAGCGGCCCGATGCTCGACGCTCGCCGCGAGGCGCTGTCGGCGGCGTACCAGTACCTCACCGACCACCCGGAGGCGAAGAAGGCGGATTTCCTGCGGGACGTGTACCACGACTACCCCGCCGGCTTCGAGTCCGCCGAGGGCTGGTGGAACGCGATTCAGCCGGCGCTCAAGCAACTGCCCGGCGTCGACCCGCCGGAAGAGCGCGGCCACATCTGGCACTTCCTCGGCGGGTAGTCCGGTTTTCGAACGCGACAGCCACCCTACGAATTTATACACCATCGGGCCACAATTCCGGCAAACGCATCGATGTCAAGCGATTCGCCGTCCGATAGTGTCGTTCCGGGGGGTCTCGTCTCGTGAGCGACGGTCGCCCCGGTTCCGACGCCGACGGGTCCGCGCGGTCGGACGCGCTCGACGACTCGGACGACTCGGACGAGTCTAACACGCACCCCTCGGCGTCCGCGCCCTCGACGGAGCCGAGCGTCGCCGGCGGCGACGACGTCTACGCCTCCGAAGTCGAGGGAAAACAGTACCGCGGGACGTGGTATCTCCCGCTTCGCTACGAGGAGTTGGAGGAGTCCGACGACTCGGACGACTACCCCGAATCGGGCGAAGGCGGGTCGTTCCGCCTCGCTGACCTCCCGCGCGTCCCGCGGGTCGGCCACGTCGTCGGCCCCTCGGCCATCATGCTCGGGGCGTCGCTCGGGAGCGGCGAGACGCTCTTTTGGCCGGTGTTGACCGCGCAGTACGGTTGGGCGGTGTTCTGGGCGTTCGTCGTCGGCGTCTTCACGCAGTTCCTCATCAACACGGAGCTTCAGCGCTGGACGCTCGCCACCGGCGAGAGCATCTTCCGCGCGTTCGCACGCGTGGGGTCGTACTGGCCGTGGGCGTTCCTCGTCGGCGGGCTCATCAGCCTCGGCTGGCCCGGGTGGGCCGCCGGCGCGGCGCAGGTCGCCACGACGGCGCTCGGACTCGACGGGACGGTGGCGCTGTTCGGCGCGTCGCTCGCGACGTGGAAACTCGTCGCCGCCGCCCTCATGGGCGTCATCTGGCTCTCGTACCAGGTGTCGTCGGTCATGTACAACGCCGTCGAGGTGTTCCAAATCGGCCTCCTGTTCGTCGCCATCGGCGCGGCCCTGCTCCTCGTCGCCGTTACCGGCTCGTGGGTCGAGTTCGCTGACCTCCCCGCGGCCGCGGGGTCGGTCGGAACGCTCCCCGAGGGGCTGGACATCGCGGTCTTCCTCGGCGGCCTCGCCTTCGCCGGCGCGGGCGGCTACCTCAACCTCTCCCAGAGCCTCTGGATGCGGGAGAAGGGCTACGGCATGGGCAACTATCAGGGGCGCGTGAAGAACCCGCTCCGCGGCGACGACCCCGAACCCATCGAGCGCGACGGCTTCGCGTTCCGCCCGACGCTAACGAACCTCCGCCGCTGGCGCGGCTGGTGGCGCGTCGTTCAACTCGAACACCTGCTCACGTTCGCGTTCGGCCTGCTCCTCGTCGCCCCCGCGCTGATGAGCGTCGCCATGCGCTACGCCTCGGGGTCGACCGCCAACGCCATCCAGATGTGGCTCGGCGACGTCGTCCCGCTTTTAGGCCCGGTCGGCTCGTTTCTCGTCTTCGCCGTCCTCTTCGTCGCGCTGTTTACCACCGAGTACGCCATCGTCGAGTCGTTCGTCCGCAACAGCGCCGACGCCCTCTACGAGTCCTACGGCCGCGAGGCCGGCTGGGACCTCCCGAAACTGTTCTGGCGGCTCCTCACCGCTTTCTGCGTCTGGGGCGTCGTCATCATCCTCCTGTTTAGCTCGCCGTTCGAGGGCCAAGAGCCGTTTTTCTTCCTCGTCGTCGGGGCCGCGATGTCCGGTGTGATGATGTGGCCCTACACCGCGCTCGTCCTCGTGATGAACACGACGCGGCTCCCCGAACACGTCCAGCCCGGCTGGGCGCGCGTCGTCGGCATGTGGTGGGCGACGGGCTTCTACGGCTACTTCAGCGTCCTCCTCATCGGGACGTGGCTCAACGGCCTCGGGGTCGCGACGTTCCGAACGGTCCCGACGGTCATCGGGAGCGGGACCGGCGGCTACCTCCTCTGGGCGGGCTACTTCGCCGTGCAGGCCTACGCGGTGGCGAAGTCCGCCGCCGGAAAGCGCGAGGCGGCCGGCACGGTCGCCGACGCGGACGAGGCGGTCGGCCGGTTCTCCTGACTCCTATCCTTCATAATTAACCGACAGCGTGGTGCTCGAACCCGAAGAACGATTATGTAGAACGCGCTAGCTCAACGTATGTCAACCGGCACGGTTGCGACGTTCGAGGACTCGCTCGAACGACTCGAAGTAGGCTGGACACACGCGTCGCCCGACGGGCTGGCGGACGTACTCGAAGAACGCTGTCCGGAGCCGGCCGTCGGCGTGGAACTCCCGTACGACGGCGTCGACCTCCCCGACTGGGTGAACACCGACCCGACCCCCGCGGACCTCCGGGAGGCGAACGCGGGCGTCACGGCGGCCGGTCTGGGCATCGCGGACTACGGGAGCGTCGTCGTGCAGGGCACGCCCGACGGCATCGAACCCGTGAGCCTGTTCGGCGACCTCCACATCGCCGTTCTCCGGCGGTCGGACATCGTCCCCGGAATGCCCGAGGCGTTCGACTGGCTGGGCGAGGAGTTCCGCACGGGCCACTCCTCGGCCATCATCGCCACCGGTCCCAGCGCCACCGCCGACATGGGCGCGCTGGTGAAAGGAGCGCACGGCCCGAAGGACGTCCACGTGGTGATTCTCGATGAGTAAGGCGCGCGAGGCCAAGGCGGCGAAGATTCGACAGCTGATGGAGACCGAGGGCGACGCCGTCGGCACGAGCACCCGCGGGTTCAACGAGGGCCGCTACGAGTCGGTCCGGTCGCTCGACGACTACGAGGGGCTGAAGTCCGAAGCGCGGGCTATCAAGGAAGATGCCATCGAACGCCTCCCCGAACTCATCGACCAACTGCGCGAGACGGTCGAATCCAACGGCGGCACGCTCTACATCGCCGACGACGCGGCCGACGCGAATCGGTACGTCCGCGAGGTCTGCGAGGACAAGGAGGCCGAACGCGTCGTCAAGTCGAAGTCGATGACATCCGAGGAAATCGAGGTCAACGAGGACCTCGAAGCCGCCGACATCGACGTGGTCGAGACCGACCTCGGCGAGTGGGTCTTGCAGGTCGCAGACGAGTCGCCGTCGCACATCGTCGCGCCCGCCATCCACAAGTCGCGGGAGGCCATCGCCGACCTGTTCAACGAGACGTTCGAGCCCGACGAGCCCCTCGAAACCGCGGAGGAACTCACCATGTTCGCCCGCGAACAGCTCGGCGACCTCATCGAGGGCGCGGACGTGGGGATGACCGGCGCGAACTTCATCACCGCCGACACCGGCACGATGGCGCTCGTCACCTCCGAGGGCAACGCCCGGAAGACGGCCGTCGTCCCCGACACGCACGTCGCGGTCGCCGGCGTCGAGAAGGTCATCCCGACCGTCGAGGACCTCCGGCCCTTCGTCGAACTCATCGGCAAGTCGGGGACGGGTCAGGACATCACCTCCTACATCTCGCTTCTGACGCCGCCGGTCGAGTCGCCAACCGTCGATTTCGACGCCCCCGACACGCCGCTTTCGGAGACCGAGACGGACCGCGACTTCCACCTCGTCCTCATCGACAACGGGCGGTTCGACATGCGCGAGGACGACCAACTCCGCGAGACGCTCTACTGCATCCGGTGTTCGGCGTGTTCCAACGTCTGCGCCAACTTCCAGCACGTCGGCGGTCACGCCTTCGGCGGCGAGACCTACTCCGGCGGCATCGGCACCGGCTGGGAGGCCGGCGTCGAGGGCCTCGACAGCGCCGCCGAGTTCAACGACCTCTGTACCGGTTGTAGCCGGTGCACCACCGCCTGTCCGGTCGAAATCGATATCCCGTGGATTAACACGGTCGTCCGCGACCGGGTCAACCGCGGCGAGGTGTCCGAACTCGACTGGCTCGTCGAGGGGCTCACCCCCGACGAGGAGCCCGGCGGCGTCAGCCTCCAGAAGCGCTTCTTCGGCAACTTCGAGACGGCCGCGAAGGTCGGGAGCTTCTTCGCCCCGGTCTCCAACTGGGCCGCCGGCCTCGGCGTCTCTCGGGACCTCATGGAGCGGTTCCTCGGTATCGACGCCCGCCGCGAACTCCCCGAATTCCAGCGCGAGACGCTGAAAGACTGGTTCGAGAGCCGCACCTCGCGTGTCGACGACCCGGTCCGCACCGCCGTGCTCTACCCCGACGTGTACACGAATCACGTGCAGGTCGAACGCGGGAAGGCCGCCGTCCGCGCCCTCGAAGCCCTCGGCGTCGACGTCGTCGTCCCCGACGTTCGCTCGTCGGGCCGCGCGCCGCTCTCGCAGGGCATGATTGCGACCGCGGAGGACCACGCTCACGACGTGTACGCCGGCCTCGCGGAGCACATCGACGACGGCCGCGACATCGTCGTCATCGAGCCCTCTGACCTGGCGATGTTCCAAAGCGAGTACGAGAAGTTCCTCCCCGAGAAGTCCTTCGAGCGCATCTCCGAGGCCAGCTACGAGGTCATGGAGTACGTCTTCGGCCTGCTGGACAACGGCGCTGACGCCGACGCGCTGTCGGCGGGCGCGGGCGAGGAAATCGCCTACCACAGCCACTGCCAGCAGCGCACCCTCGGCCTCGAAGGCCACACCGAGGCCGTCCTCTCGGACCTCGGCTACGACGTCGCCACCTCCGACGTGGAGTGCTGCGGCATGGCCGGCTCGTTCGGCTACAAATCCGAGTACTACGAACTCAGCGTCGATGTCGGCTCCGAGCTACGGGGACAGTTCCAGACCGACGAGAACAGAGACCGCACCGTGGTCGCCAGCGGCACCTCCTGTCTCGAACAGCTCGATTCGCTCCTCAGCCGGCCGACGCAACACCCGATTCAACTGGTCGCGCCGCGGCGGTAACGCGCCCCGTCTCGACCCCGGTCTCGGCCGTCGGCCGCGACGCCCTTTTCCCCGTCTTCTCAACCGACCAACACGTCTTCGTCCGGTGATTTCTCGCCGGCGTCGGACGCCCGTCTGCCGCGCGTCTGCGCCCCGACTCGCGGGCTACGAACAATTAAGACCCGGCATCCCATGTTGGCGGATATGGACGGGACGCCCGAAGAGATTACGACGCTCGTAGGCCGAGAGGTCTACTCGAACAACGGTGTGTTCGTCGGCGAGGTCGAAGACGTCCGCCTCGACTTGGACCACGAGACGGTCACCGGCCTCGCGCTGACGGCGCTGAACGACGAACTGTTCCGTAACCAGATCGAACCCGGGAAGGGCGTTCTCATCCCGTATCGGTGGGTCCGCGCCGTCGGCGACGTCATCCTCATCAACGACGTCATCGAACGCCTGAAGAACCCAGAAGAAGACGAAGAGTCGCTGGTCGCTTGACGTTCTAACTCCCGTTTCCGCTCTCGCTGCCCTCGACGCCCATCGCACGGAAGAGCTTGCGCTTTACCGCCTCTTCGGTGAGCTGCAAGAGCGTGTCGCGGTTGTCGTCGTTGGACTCGATGCCCGTGAAGATGCCGAGCGGAATCTCGACCGACCCCTGCGTGGAGTGGCCGCCGGCCTCACCGATGCCGGTGAAGGCGTCGCTCAGAATCTTCCCGATGTTCATGCGGATGTCCTTCGACCGCGCCGCGAGGTAGATGGTGTCGTCGGCGATGCCGAACACCGCCGTCGTGGTGATGCCCTCCAGATTGAGGAGGTGCTGGGCCGCCTGCGTCAGCGCGTCGCGGTCGCGGATGAACCCCGCGTTCGAGACGAGATGCGAGCCCTGTACGTCGCGGTTCTGGATGGCCTCGGCGAGCACGTCCAGCGTCTCCGGCGACATCGACGGCGACTCCACTTTCTCCAGGGTATCGTGGTCAGCGAAGGGGTAGAGATACGCCGCCGCGGTCAGGTCGGCGGGCGTCGTGTCGCGCTTGAAGTCGAGCGTCTCGGCGCGAATCCCGTAGAGGAGCGCCGTGGCGACCGCCTGCGACGGGCTGAGGTCGAACTCCTGGATGTACTTCGTGAGAATCGTCGAGGTCGACGAGACGTTCGGTCGCACGTCGGTAAAGCGGGCGTCGATGCCGTCGTCGGGTTCGAAGTGGTCGATAAAGACCGTGATGTCGGCGTCGCCGAGGTCGGGCATTCCCGACTTCATGTGGTCGACGAGCGCGACCGCGCCGTACTCTTGGAGCGGCTTCGAGTCACTCCGCGGGGTGAGTTCGATGCCGAGGATGTTCACGAACGCCCGGTTCTCCTGATGGCCCATATCGCCCGAGTAGAGGATGTCGGCCTCGACGTCGTACTCGCGGGCGATGGCTTGGAGGGCGACCGCCGAGGCGAGCGAGTCGGGGTCGGGGTTGTCGTGGGTGAGGATTGCCATCCCGTGGTCGGTGTCGCGCAGGATATCGGCCAGTTGGCGGGCCTTGTATTCGAGTTCGCCGGACTCGACGCTTCGGAGCGCGGAGTCCGCGATGACCTCGGAGGGGTTGATGACCACGTCGGCACCGAGCTTCGTCAGTTCGTCCTCGGAGACGGGGTCCGAAGCGCGGACGACGATGAACTGGTCTTCGTCGCGGTCGCGGATGGTCGAGACGGCGGCCTTGTTGGCCTCGACGTCCGACGAGAGGATGAGAATCACGTCGCGTCCGACGACGGCGTCGGCGAGCTCCGGGTCGGCGATGTCCGTGGTCTGCGCGTTCAAATCCTGATCGCGCAGGGCTTCGACGCGGCTTTCGTCCTTGTCGAGGATGAGGACGTCTTTTCCCTCGTCTGTCAGTTCCTCGGCGACCGCGTGCCCGACGCTCCCGCAGCCGAGTATCGCGTACGTAGACATCGAGGAAATGCTGACCCCTGCACTCATCGTTGCCCGCTACTCCGGTCGGCCGACACTTAACACCCACCGTTTGTTCGTTGTTTCTTGCGTGTGCGTCCCTGCCGTCGTCGTGCAGAAAGGAAAGTCATTTTACCTACCGGCAGTTACGAGAGATTGCAAGGGCCGGTAGCTCAGTTAGGCAGAGCGTCTGACTCTTAATCAGACGGTCGCGTGTTCAAATCGCGTCCGGCCCATTCCTTCACCTCAGACTCACTCCGGTAGTCGGAACTCCGTCTCGACCGTTCGTGTCGGATAGCCGACTCGCTCGCACCTTCGGGTGTTTTATGCCCCGCTCCGAACGCTACCGACTATGAACCAGAGCGACAGGACCGAACTGGTCCTCGTCTTCATCACGCTTCTCGTCGCCATCGTCTTCGGCCTGGCCATGGGCATCGGGGACCGCTTCGACGCCGACCGGTTCGTCGCCGCGCTCACCCCGGACCTCGGGGTGTTGTTCGGGGCCGATGTCGTCGCGGGCGCGGTGCTCGTGGCGCTCTTCGGCGGTCTCGCGGTCGGTGCGAAACTGCTGTTCGACTCCTGACTACCGCCCGAGCGCGACCCACGAGTTCCCGCGGCCCGGCGACGGCGCGAGTCGAAGCGGGAACTCCGACTCGGTCGTCGCCGAGGCGAGTCGCTCCCGCAGGCCCGAACTCGCACACCCCACCACGGTTCGCAGTTCTCCGGTTTCGACCACGCGGACGGTCATCGCGCCGTGGTCGTTCATCTCCCGCTCGACGCGGACGAGGCGCGTCTCCGCACCTCTCGCCGCCGTCTTTCCACCCACCAGCTCCATGCTAACATATCTCTCGTCGTGAGTGATAAAGCTCACCGCCGTTATTCGCGGGGGCTTTAGGCCGTCCGCGGCGACGGCCGGTTCCGGAACTTCTTTTCGCCGGTTGGCCGCACACAGCCCATGGACCGCACCCGTCTCAGATTCTGGACGTTGTATCTCACTCGGTTCGCCGGGGGGTTCGGCTTCATCACGCTCGTCACCCTCCTCCCGAAGTACATCAACGAACTCGACCCGGGTGCGGTCGCCGTCCCCGAACTCGCGCTCGGCGGGCTCGCGCTCGGCGGGTTCTCCCTCTCTCGTGGCTTCGTCATCGGGATGTTCACCACCGGCTTCACGCTCGCCCAGACCGTCGCCGTCGTGCCCTTGTCGTGGGCCGGCGACCGCTACGACAAACGCCTCGTGCTCGCGGGGACGGTCGGCCTCGGCGCGGTCGTCTACGCCGCGTTCCCGCTCGTCGACTCCAGTCTCTCGTTTATCCTCGCGCGGGCCGCACAGGGCGTCGCCGTCACCGGCGCGGGGCTGATGTCGCTCGCGCTCGTCGGCGAACTCGCCCGCGAGGGAACGCGCGCGAACCACATCGGGAAGGCGAACGCCGCCCGCTTCGCGGCCTCCATCCTCGGCAGCGTCAGCGCCGGTATCCTCTACGACCTGTTCGGCTTCACGCCCATCTTCATCGTCATCACGATTCTCCTGACCATCGCCGTCGTCGCCATCTGGGTGTTTCTCCCGCCGGACGAGACCCGCATTCGCGGCTTTCCGTTCACGGACCTCGCGCTCAACGAGCGCATCCTGACGATGGCGACGTTCCGCGTCCAGTACGCCGTCGCCGTCACCCTCGTTCGGACGTGGGTCCCCATCTACGCCGGCGTGTCGGCGGCCTCCGGCGGTCTCGCCTACGGCGGCATCGCCGTCGCCGCGACCGTCGTCGCCGAGAAGTTCACCAACATGCTCTGTCAGCCCTACACCGGGCGCGTCTCCGACGGCTACGGCCGCGCGCGGTTCGTCTTCGTCGGCGGCGGCCTCTACGGCCTCATCGCGCTCGCCGTCCCCTTCTCGCCCGCGGTCGGCGAGGCGCTCGCGCTCCCCGCGGCGTTCCCCGTCCTCGGCCCGCTCTCGCCCGCGTTCCTCCCGCTCGTCGGCCTCGCGGGTCTGCTCGGCGTCGCCGACAGCCTCCGCGAACCGGCCAGCATGGCGCTGTTCGCCGACGAGGGCTCCGGCGGCGCGGGCGTCGCCAGTAGCTTCGGCATCCGCGAACTCCTCTGGCGACCCGGCAGCGTCGTCGCGCCCCTCCTCGGCGGCTACCTCATGGCCGAAGTCGGCATGGAGTGGGTGCGCGACGGCCATCACCGGCGTCCTCGCCTTCCTCGCGGCCCTGACGTGGTCCCACGGGACCGACGCGCTCACGGCGTGGTAGGACTTCGTGCGTTTTGTATCGTGGTATCTGATTTATTCTGCCCCGGCCGGACTTCTCCCCGCCCGTTCCCACTCCCCGACAGGCGGGCCTAGGGTCATTATCGTGTCACTCGTATCACACGGTATGGACCACCTCGAAACCCCGGCGGTACACCGGTTGCTCACTTCGCCCGCCGGCCGACTGTTGACCTCGCGCCCGTTCGAGGCGTTCAAGACCCGCTCGCTCCCCCGCGAGTTCGGCGTCGTCCGCGCTCGCGCCGCGGCCGACGTGGCGCTCTCGGAGGGCCCGGAAGCGTTCCTCCGCGAGGTCGGCGCGCCGCCCGCGCCGCACCTCCACGACCGAATCGAACGCGCCCTCGTGCGGTACGCCCGCCTCCGCGGCGCGTACGACGAGACGATGGACCGCTGGGAGCGCGTCTTCTGGGGCGACGGCGAGTCGACGCCCGACGAGCGCGTCGCCGTCGAGCGAGAGCGCCGCGAGGTGTCGGAACGGCGGGCCAAACCGACCGACATCTTCGGCTTCCTCTCGAAGGAACACCTCGTACCGCCGGTGAAGTTCGAGACACCCCCGCCCGAGGACGCGCGGACCCGCTGGCACCACGAACTCGCTGAACCCGAGCGGCTCTACGGCTTCGTCGAGTCCAGCGCGGCCGAGGAGTTCCCTCGCGTCGAGCGCTCCGCGACCGTCCGCGGGCCGGGAACCGTCGAGTACCTGCTTCGCTTCCGGTCGCCCTCGCCGCACCTCAGCGACCGGGCGACCGCGCGGGTGTACGAACCCGTCGACATCGACGCCAACACAGACGGCGACGTCGACCTGCCGACGCTCGTCTTCCACTCCGGCTGGGGGATGTTCGACGACCAACTCACCTACTGGCCCGAAGAGGAGTCTGTCGCCCGCGCGCTCGTCCCGGAGGGCTACCGGGTCATCCTCCCCGACGCGCCGTGGCACGGCCGCCGCGAGCTACTCGGTCGATACAGCGGCGAGCCCTACATCGCCCGCGCGCCGGTCGGCCTGTTCACGCTCTACTCGGCGGCCGCGCTGGAGACCGCCGTCCTCATCGACTGGGCGCGGACCGAGGGCGCGCCGGCTGTCGGCGTCGGCGGCGTCAGCCTCGGCGGGACCGTCGCGCTCCACGTCGGCGGCCGGTGCGGCGACTGGCCCGAGTCGATGCGCCCCGACCTGCTGTTCCCCGTGGGAATGCCCGGCGCAATCGACCAGACGCTCCTCGCGGGCGGCCTCACGAAACTGCTCGACATCGACGACGCGCTCGACGCGGCCGGCTGGACCGGCGCGGCGCTCCACGAGTTCGCGCCGCTGTTGAATCCACCCAAAACGCCGTGTCTCGCGCCCGAACGCGTCTTCTCGTTCGTCGGCAGCCGCGACGAGATGGCTCCCGCCTCGACGGCCCGCGCGCTCCTCGACGAGTGGGGCGTCCCGCGGCCGAACCGCCGCGAGTGGGACTGCGGACATTTCGGCGTGCTCGCACACCTCATCAGGGACGAATCGTTCCGAACGACGGTCCGGCGAGAGTTGGACGCGGCGGCGCGGGACCGCCGAAACAGAGAATCAGTTACCGCCTGAGCCGACTGCCGGACCTCACTCCTCGTCGGCGAGGAAGTCGGGTTCCGTGCGCTTTTCGTCGTATTCGCTCCGGAGGTGGTCGCGGAACGCCTCGACGCTCACGTCCTTGGCCTCGCGTTCCTTGCGGTCGCGGACGGAGATGGTTCCGTCTTCTTCCTCGTCGCCGCCGACGATGACCATGTACGGGACGCGGTCGGTCTGGGCCTCGCGAATCTTCCGGCCGAGCGTCCACGAGCGGTCCTCGATGTCGACGCGGAAGTCGTTGAGTTCGTACTGGAGCTTCTTCGCGTACCCAATCTGGTCGTCCGAGATGGGCAGGATGCGGACCTGCTCGGGCGCGAGCCAGAACGGGAACTTGCCGTTGAAGTGCTCGATGAGGACCATGAAGAAGCGCTCGTAACTGCCGTAGAGCGCGCGGTGAATCATCACCGGCTGGTGGTCCTCGTTGTCCTCGCCCGTGTAGGTGAGGTCGAAGCGGTCGGGCATGTTGAAGTCGAGTTGGACCGTCGGACCGTCCCACTTGCGACCGAGGGCGTCCTTGAACGCGAAGTCGATTTTCGGCCCGTAGAACGCGCCGTCGCCGGCCTCGATGCCGTAGTCGATGCCGCTGTCGTCGAGGACCGCGCGCAGTTGCGTCTCGGCCTGCTCCCAGATTTCGTCGCTGCCGACGGACTTCTCGGGACGCGTGGCGAGCGCGACTTCGGCGTCCAGCCCGAAGGTGTCGAACACCGTTAGGATGTTGTCGATGATGAGGTTGATTTCGTCCTCGATCTGGTCGGGGCGGACGAACAGGTGGCCGTCGTCGATGGTGAAGGACCAGACGCGCGAGAGGCCCGACAGCTCGCCGCGCTGTTCCTTCCGGTAGACCTTCCCGTCCTCGAAGTAGCGCACCGGCAGGTCGCGGTACGACCACGACTGCTGGTCGAAGATGGTCGCGTGACCGGGGCAGTTCATCGGCTTCAGGCCGTACTCCTCGTCGTTCACGTCGAGGAGGAACATGTCGTCGACGTAGTTCTCGTAGTGGCCCGACTTCTTCCACAGCTCCGTCCGGAACAGGTGGGGTGTCTCGACGGGGTCGTAGCCCGCGTCGAGGTTGAGCTGTTTCGCGTAGTCCGCGAGCTCGTCGAGGATGCGCTTGCCGTTGGGCTGGTACAGCGGCAGACCCGGCCCCGTCGTCTCGTCGATGGCGAACAGGTTCAGCTCCTGGCCGAGCTTCCGGTGGTCGCGCTCCTTGGCCTCCTCGCGCATCTCGAGGAACTCTTCGAGGTCGGACTCGGACTCGAACGCCGTGCCGTACACCCGCGTCAGCGTGTCGTTGTCCTCGTCGCCGCGCCAGTAGGCCGCGGAGATGTTGAGGAGCTTGACCGCGCCGATTTCGCCCGTCGATTCGACGTGCGGACCCTTACAGAGGTCCTCGAACTCGCCCTGCTGGTAGAACGAGAGCTCGTCGTCGCCGGCGGCCTCCTCTTCGAGGATGTCGCGCTTGTAGGGGTTGTCGGCGTACTTCTCCAGGGCCTCCTCGCGGTCGACGAGGACGCGCTCGATGTCGAGGTCCTCCTCGATGATGTCGCGCATCTCGTCTTCGATGGCTTCGAGGTCCTCCTGTTCGAGGTCGACGCTCGTCACGTCGTAGTAGAAGCCGTCGTCCGTCCACGGGCCGATGGTTAGCTTGGCCTCGGGGTGGAGCCGCTGGAGGGCCTGCGCGAAGACGTGGGCCGCCGAGTGGCGGAGCACGTCCAGATACTCGTCGGACTGGTCGGTGACGATGACGAGGTCCGCGCCGTCGTGGAGCGGCGTCTCCTTGTCCACGAGTTCGCCATCGACGACGCCGGCGACGGTGTCCTTGCCGAGGCCGGGGCCGATTGCGAACGCGGCGTCTCGCACCGTCGCACCCTCCTCGACGGAGAGTTCCGTCCCGTCGGGGAGGATGACAGCGATATCACTCATACGCGCACGGAACGGACGGGGGAGAATAAGTGTTGTTGAGACGGGCGCGTTCGACGCCCGCTCGCGGCCGGTTTCGTGCGATTTGCTAGCACAACTGTGGCGGCGTCGGCGGCCTGACTCGGTTCCCGCCCCCGCGGTCGCGCCCTCGTCGTCGGCTCGCCGTTTCGACCCAAAGTACCAATTGGGTCGCCCGCGGACCCTGTGGGTATGCGACTTTCTCGACAGAGCGGGGTGTTCATGCACGTCACCTCGGTCCCGGGGCCCCACGGCATCGGCGACCTCGGCGACGGCGCGCGCGCTTTCGTGGACTTCCTCGCCGACGCCGAACAGTCGATGTGGCAGTTCTGCCCCCTCGGGCCGACCGAACCCGCCATGGCGAACTCGCCGTACCAGTCGACCTCCTCGTTCGCCGGCAATCCGCTTCTCATCGACCTCACCGACCTCGCGGACCGCGGGTGGCTCACCGACGCCGACCTCGAACCCGTCCCCGACTTCGACCCTCACGCGGTCGACTACGAGCGCGTCGGCGAGTACAAGCGCTCGCGGCTCCGCGCCGCCTTCGACCGCTTCGAGGCCGAGGCCACCGAGGACGCCCGCGCGGCCCTCGACGCCTTCCGCGAGCGCGAGGCCGGCTGGCTCGACGACTACGCGCTGTTCGCCGCCCTGAAAGACGAGTTCCGGCGGGCGTGGATAGACTGGCCGACCGAGTTGAAGACCCGCGACCCCGACGCGCTCGCCGACGCCCGCGCCGAGTACGCCGACGAGATTCGCTACCGCGAGTTCGTCCAGTTCTGCTTCGACGAGCAGTGGCGCGCCCTCGCCGACTACGCCGACGAGAAGGGCATCACCCTCGTCGGCGACCTCCCCATCTACGTCGGGCTCGACAGCGCCGACGTGTGGGCCGCCCCCGAGGCGTTCGACCTCACCGAGTCGAACGAACCCGCCGTCGTCGCCGGCGTCCCGCCGAACCCGGACGACGCCGGCCAGCGCTGGGGCAACCCGCTGTACGACTGGGAGACGCTCCGCGAGGACGGCTACGGCTGGTGGCTCGACCGCCTCCGCCGGCTGTTCGACCTCGTCGACGTGACCCGCATCGACCACTTCAAAGGCTTCGACGAGTTCTGGGCCATCGACGCCGACTCCGACGACCCCGGCGACGGCGAGTGGCGCGACGCGCCCGGCCACGACTTCTTCGAGACGGTCGAGCGCGAACTGGGCGACCTCCCGTTCATCGTCGAGGACCTCGGCTTCCTCGACGCCTCGCTCGTCGACCTCCGCGACCGGTTCGCCTTCCCCGGCATGCGCGTCCCGCAGTACGCCGACTGGTGCCGCGAGGGCGACATGTACCAGCCGATGCACTACCCGGAGAGCTCCGTCGCCTACACCTCGACCCACGACACCGACACGTTCGTCGGCTACTACCGCGACCTCGACGACCGCACCCGCGACTGCCTTCACTACAACATCGGCGCGGACGGCTCGGAGATTCACTGGTCTATCATCGACGCCGTCTGGAACTCCGCGTCCGTCCTCGCGTTCACAACCACGCAGGACCTCCTCGGGCTCGGCTCCGACGCCCGGTTCAACACCCCCGGCACGCAGACCGGTAACTGGGAGTGGCGCGTCACCCGCGAAGGCCTCGACGACGGCGTCGCTGACCGCCTCGCGAGCCTCACGGACCTCCACATCCGCAACTGAAGCGGCCGGCGACTCTCGCCTCGGTTCGACTGCACCTTTTTCAATCGTCCACCCGACGGCAACGGTATGTCTCGCCGCCTCGGCCTCGGCGCGTTCGCCGCCGGGCTTCTCGCCGCGGTCCTCTCGGCGCTCGTCCGCGCGACGACCCCGCTTTCGGAGTTCGACGTACCCAACGCCGACCTGTTTCTCTCGACCGGGCTGTCGGCCGCCGCGGTCGCGCTCGTCGCCTACGGCGTCTACCGCTTTCTCACCGCGTTCCTCGTCGCGCGCATCGCGGACCGCCGCCGCGCCCACGACGTGCGGAACGTCCTGCGACTCGGGGTCGGCGGAATCGCGCTCGTCGGCGTCCTCGGGGCGTTCACGGACCAGTGGCTCGGCGTGTTGGTCTCCTTCGGCGTCATCGGCTTCGCCGTCACCTTCGCGCTCCAACAGCCGATTCTCTCCTTCATCGGCTGGTTTTACATCCTCGTGAGCCGCCCCTACGCGGTCGGTGACCGCGTCAACATCGGTTCGGTCTCCGGCGACGTGGCCGAAATCGACTTCCTCGTCACGACGCTCTGGGAGACCGGCGGCCCCCTCGCGTCGAACCAGCCGACCGGCCGGACCGTCACCGTCCCGAACTCGCTGGTCCTCTCCTCCGAGGTCGTCAACTACGGCGCGCTGTTCGACCGCGTCTGGACCGAGATACCCGTGCAGGTGTCCTACGAGACGGACCTCCCGTTCGTCCGCCGACTCCTCTTGGACGTGGCCGACGAGGAGCTCGGCGACGACATGGACGCCGCGATGAAACGCTACCGAGACAGGCTCCGCGAGTCGCCGCTGGACCTCGATGTGGCCGACGGCCCGACCGTCAACGTCGCACAGGAGGAGTCGTGGGTCGTCTTCCGACTCCGCGTGCTCGTCCCGCCGACCCGCGCCCAGCGCGTCAAAAACCGGCTGTACGAGCGCATCCTCGACCGACTGGGCGACCACCCGGACCGCGTCAGCTTCCCGGTGAGTCGCAACCGCTGAGCGCGACGCGGTTCGACGTGGCGCGACGCGGCGCGCCTCGCTCGTCGCCACCCCGCCTCGTCGCCACCCCGCCTCGCCCGCCGGCATCGAAACCCGCAAATCCCCCGCGCCCAACGTCGAAGCGATATGGAGACGGGTGTCATCGACCTCGGGAGCCTCGACGGAGCGTTCGACCTCCAATCGACGCTGGAAAGCGGCCAGTCGTACCTCTGGGACCGCCCCGACGGCCGGATGTACGAGCGCGACGCGGCCCACGGCGGCGACGCGTGGTACCAGACGGTCGTCCCGCCGCTCGACGGCGTCTCCGACGAGTCCGCCGTCGTCAGGGTCCGCCAGACCGACGGCGCGCTGGAGTGGGAGTCCAACGTCGACGCCGTCCCGCTTCTCACCCACTTGCTCCGCCTCGACGACGACCTCGACGCCATCGTCTCGGAGATGCCCGACGAACCGCTGGTCCGGCGGGCCTACGAGGCGTACCCGGGGATGCGACTCGTCCGCGACCCGCCGTTCGGCTGTCTCGTCTCGTTCATCTGCTCGGCGCAGATGCGCGTCTCGCGCATCTTCGGGATGCAGTCGCGGCTCAGAGAGACCTACGGCGAGCGCGTCGAGTTCGACGGCGAGACGTACTTCGCGTACCCGACCCCCGAGCGACTGGCCGAAGCCACCGAAGACGAACTGCGCGACCTCAGCCTCGGCTACCGCGCGCCGTACGTCCGGCGGACGGCCGAGATGGTCGCCACGGGCGAGGCGACGCCCGCCGAGGCCCGCGGCCGCGACTACGAGGACGCCCGCGAGTTCCTGACGACGTTCGTCGGCGTCGGTGACAAGGTCGCGGACTGCGTCCTGTTGTTCTCGCTCGACTACCTCGAAGCCGTCCCGCTCGACACGTGGATTCGGTCGGCCATCGAGGAACATTACCCCGACTGCGACCGGGGGAACTACGCCGACACCTCGCGGGCCATCCGCGAGCGCCTCGGCGGTCGCTACGCCGGCTACACCCAGACGTACGTGTTTCACTACCTTCGCTCAGGCGGGGAGTGAGCGCCACGAGACGGACTGGCAAGAAGGTTGATAGCCTTCGGCACACAACCTCCTCGTACCCATGGACTGCAGAGTCGTCGTCGAGGCCGCGGTCCCGGTGTACGACGTGGAGACCGTCGACGAGGCGATTCGTATCGCCATCTCGAAGACCGGCGAGATGCTCAATCCCGACCTGAAGTACGTCGAGATTAGCATGGGCGCGCGCACCTCGCCCGGCGGCGAGGAGCTTCCCCCCGCCTTTATCGCCGCGGACGAGGCGCTCGTCGCCCTCGAACTGGAGATGACCGTCTTCAACGTCGAACAGGAGGAACACGCCTCGCGCATCGCGCGCAAGGAAATCGGCCAACGCCTCGAAAACATCCCGCTGAAAGTGCTGTCCGTCGACCGCGTCGACGACGAGTCGGTCGAGACCGATGGCGAGGGCGGCACCCGAACCGAAACCGGCGCGTCTGACCCCGACGAAACGCTCGTCGACTTCGACGACCTCGTCGACGGCCGCTGAGGCGTCGGTTCTATCGTCGTCGCTGCGGCGACGCCGCAGCCCCGTTCACAGTTTCTGTTCGCGTGCGGAACTCGCTCACTCTCGGCACGGCGGTCGCTCGGGAGCGTCGTCGCGCGGGAGAGCACGGCGCGGTCGCTCTCGGATGTAGGGTCGTAGAGGAGAACGCGTTTCTTTTCTCGGTTCAGTCGGCTTGCGGTGCGAGCGGCTCTGGTTCGGCCTCGCGCATCGCTCCGGTGATTCCTTTCGCCAGTTTAAACACGGCTGCTTTGTGGTCCGTCTTGGACTTGTGGATGGATGTCGGTCGTACGCCGAGTTCGTTGTACTCGACGAGACTGATTTCCTCGTCCTCCCAGGCCTCAATCTGGGTGTGGACTTCTGCGAGCAGACCGTGCAGGTGGATGAGTTCCTGCTTCTTCATGAGCAACCACGGCTTGAGACCGGAGGGATATAGTATTATCTTGAGTCACGTTAGCATCTGACTCCCTTAAACCGCCGATTATGGGGGTCTCAGCGGAAATTTCGTGTTCGACCGTTTTCAATTGGTTTGTTGTTTCGCCCCGTCGCTAGTGAACGACGGCCGAATATCACGAGTGGTTTATATAGCTATGTAGCCCGCGCGCCGAGCGTCGGTCGCGCGCGTCGGGGGGTCGTGAGAATTTTACGCCGCCGCGCGCGTACTGTCGCGCATGGACTACGACGACCAACTGGACCGCGCGCTCTCGGCGTCCCCGGATGTCGCGGAAGGCGACGACCGCTTCAGCGTCCCGGAGCCGACGGTCCGCCAGGAGGGGAACGTCACGGTCTACGAGAACTTCGCGGCGACCCACGACCGACTCGCCCGCGAGGCGACGCACGTCCTGAAGTTCTTCCAGACGGAGTTGGGCACGAGCGCCCAAATCGACGACCGCGGCCGCGCGCGCTTCACCGGCGAGTTCCGCCAGCGCCGCATCGCCGACGCGCTCGACGAGTACGTCGAGTCGTTCGTGCTGTGCAGCGAGTGCGGGTCTCCCGACACGAAGCTCACCACTCAGCGGGGTGCCGACGTGCTGAAGTGCGACGCGTGCGGCGCGCTCTCAGCGATTCCCGATCTGTAAAAACGAACGTCCGGCGGGGACAGCCCCGTCCGAGAGACGGGCGCTCTGTTCTCTCGCTACTCGAACTGCTTGAGCGTCTGGAGGTCGCGCTCCGTCCGCATGAACTCGGCCGTGCGCCGCGTCGCGCCACAGCTCTGACACGAGTAGTTGTCGCGGTGAGCGGGGAGTTCGGTCGGATTCGTCTCCCAGTCCTTTCCACACTCGGGGCACAACAGGCGGACGAACGCTTCAACCATACCCGGTATATGCTCCGGGAGCGCGGATAAATGTTGTTGCGTGATAGCACGGCCGAGAAAAAGCACGGCTCACGATGCGCCGCGCGCCCACCGATGGCTTACGCGAGCAGGGTGCCGTCTTGGACTTCGAGCAGCTCCTTGTACCGGTTGCGGATGGTGACCTCGGAGATGTCCGCGACCGTCGAGACCTCGCTTTGGGTTACCTTCTCGTTGGTGAGGAGGGCGGCGGCGTAGACGGCGGCGGCGGCGAGGCCGACCGGCGACTTGCCCGAGTGGATGCCGGTCTCCTTCGCGTCGCGGAGGAGCTGGCGGGCCTGTCGCTCGGCCTCGTCGGAGAGGCCGAGCTCGCTGGCGAACCGCGGGACGTACTGCTCGGGGTCGGCGGGCTTGATTTCGAGCTTCAGCTCGCGGACGATGTAGCGGTACGTCCGGGTGAGCTCCATCTTATCGACGCGCGAGACCTTCTCCAGCTCGTCGAGCGACCGGGGAGTTCCGGCCATCCGGGCCGACGCGTACAGCGCCGAGGTGGCGACGCCCTCGATGGAACGGCCCGGGAGCAGGTCGTCGTTGAGCGCGCGGCGGTAGATGACCGAGGCGGTCTCGCGGACGTTCTCGGGGAGGCCGAGCGCCGAGGCCATGCGGTCGATTTCACCGAGCGCCTGCTTGAGGTTGCGCTCCTTGGAGTCGCGGGTACGGAACCGCTCGTTCCACGTGCGGAGCCGCTGCATCTGCTCGCGCTGCCGCGGCGAGAGGGACTTGCCGTAGGCGTCTTTGTTCTGCCAGCCGATGTTGGTCGACAGCCCCTTGTCGTGCATCATCTTCGTCGTGGGCGCGCCGACGCGGGACTTGCTGTCGCGCTCGGCGGAGTCGAACGCGCGCCACTCGGGGCCGCGGTCGACCACGGTGTCCTCGACGACGAGGCCGCAGTCTTCGCAGATGGTCTCGCCGTGTTCCTCGTCGGTGACGAGGTGGCCGCTGCACTCGGGGCAGACCTGCGTTTCGTCCTGCTGCGTTTCGTCTCGCTCTGACTCGCGGGGACGGACGTCCCTGCTCTTTGCGTCGGCACTGTACGTTCGGGTGGTTATCGTGTCGCTCATGGTGGGGTGGAAGGCGCGGATACGTCTCGGCCGGGAAGACCTCAGAAGACGAAAGAATAATCCGGCTTGGACTGGCCTTACCAACAGTAAGTTCGAAAGCCTTATAAAGTTTTTGCCGCTACTGTGCGGGTGAATCGCACGATGTGGGCGCTTTGTCGTCACCTCGACAACGGGAATCGGGGTTCCGCGCGATTAATGGGATAGTATAGCTCTTTCGTCGCTCAGAGCCAGTGTTCCCGGCGGAAGTAGACGAGGAGGACCACGGAGACGAGCGCCATCCCGAGCATCGTCGCCGGGTAGCCGTAGGCCCAGCCGAGTTCGGGCATGTTGAACGCCGACGCGCCGGGGTCGAAGTTCATGCCGTAGATGCCGACGACGAGCGTGAGCGGGAGGATGATGGTCGCCACGACGGTGAGCGTCTTCATCACCTCGTTCGTCGACTGCGAGAGGGTGTTAAGGTAGATATCTCGCGCGCCGCGCGCGAGGTCGCGGTACGTCTCCGTCAGGTCGACCAACTCGACGAGGTGGTCGTACACGTCGCGGTAGTACTTCTCCGTCGCCTCGCGGACGTAGTCGGGGTCGCCGCGGGCGAGCACCCCGACGGCCTCGCGCGTCGGCCACACCGTCTTTCGGAACGACAGCAGGTCGCGCCGGACCGCGTTCAGCCCTTCGAGCACCTCCGGGTCGGGCCCCTCGAAGATGCTGTCCTCGATGAGCTCGATTTCCCCGCCGACCTCGTCCAACAGCCCGAAGTACTCGTCGACGATGCGGTCGATGACGCGATAGCCCACGTAGTCCGGCCCGAACCGGAGCATCCGCGGCTCTTCGCGCTCGATGGCGTTCCAGACGTAGTTTATCGGTTCCAACTCCCGGCGCGTCAGCGTCACGAGCCAGTCGTCACCGAAGCAGAGCCCCACGGGTCTGGTCTGGACCTCCTCTTCGAACACCTGCTCGCCGGCGCGGAGCGTCGCCATTCGGACGAGGACGAACGTGTACTCGTCGTACTCCTCGGTCTTCGGTCGGGCGTCGTTCCGCACGTCCTCGACCGAAAGCGAGTGGATGCCGAACGCCTCGGCGACGCGGTCGAACTCCTCGCCGGTCGTCGCGCGAACCCACGTCGTCCCGTCGGCGTCGCGCGCCGCGTCCAGCGCGGTCTCCTCGTAGGCCGACGCGCCGTCGTCGCGGTAGACGAGCGCCGAAATCACCGCACGTCACCCCCGATGGCCCAGAGCGTGATGCCGACCATGACGGCCGTCACCGAGAACGCCCGCCCCGGATAGGCGGCGAGGGTCCCGACGCCGTAGCCGACGACGCCGAGCGCCGTCACCGCGATACCTGCGGTCCGTACGCGAGTCATGGAACCACCGACCCGCGGCGACGAGAAAAAGGCTCCCCCGAGGCGACTCGCCAGAGCGACCTACGCTTCGGACGGGTGTTCGACCGAGCGAATCAGTTCCAAGACGTTCTCCTCCTCGCCGTCGAGCTGTTGGGGGTACAGCCCGATTGCGACGACGAAGTCCTCGTTGTGCTGGACCTTCGTCACGTGGACGTACACGTCGACTTCGTCCCCGCCGAACCGCGCGGTGGCGCTGTACTTCGTGACGTTGGCCGTCTGTCCGAGCATCTGGACGTTCCGCGAACTGACTTGGTCGACGTCGCTGAGGCCCTGATACCGGTTGTCGACGAGGCGGATGAGGTCGTCGTTCGAGTAGTCGCCGATGGGGCTCCGCGGCTGGCCGGCGACCTCGACCGCGGGCGTCGAGATGACGCTGAACGAACCGAGTTTGGCCTCGCCGAAGAAGCCGAGGTCAAGCGTCTTCTCGTACGTCGTGATGTGGTTGCTGGCGGCGATTTGACGCTCCTGTCCGCCGAACGAGAGCGTGCGGTTCACCGCGAACGTCTCGGTCCCGTTCGTCTCGTAGCCGGCGTTCCCGGCGACGGTCGCGTCCGCCGTGGCCGGCTCGGATTCGAACGTCAGCGTCTCCTCGCCGGTCAGAAAGCCGATACAACCGCTCGTGAGCACGAGTGCGGCGAGCGCGAGCACCGCGACTACGCGTCTGGAACTCATTGCCCCGCCATTTCCCCGCACCCGGCATAAGTTCGGTGGCCGGACGGGTCGGTCTTCGGCGCGGTGCGCGGTGCGGCCCGCGTCGAACGCTGCGGGTTTCGCCTCAGCCGTCGAGGTCCCGCGACTCGTTCTCGCGGCGAATCACGCGGCCGCTGTGGACGTAGTAGGCGGGCGCGACGAACGGGAGCGCGAACGCCGCGCCGAACCAGAGATGTCGGGACGCGCCCCAGTCGATGCCCTGTCCGCGGAGCGACCTGATATCGGCGCGAATCAGCCCCGCGTAGAAGACGTGGGTGACGAGGTAGACTGCGAACGCCGGTTCCGGCCCGATGTACAGCGAGACGACGGTGAACATGACGAAGCCGATGGCGTAGATGACCGGCAGCACCCCACGGTAGCGGCCGCGCGCCGGGCGCTGTTTCCGCTGTCGCTCGCGCTCGACCGCCGTCCCGCGGCGGTACTCGTCGGTGCTCATGTCGCTACGGTGTCCCCCGCGGGGAAAAAGTGGTTCGCTCAGCCGAGGTATTTGACCTCGACCTCGTGCGGGCCGTCGTCTGTCGGGAGCGCGACTGCCTCGCGGAGGTGGTCGCGGACCGCCGAGCGCCACGCTCGAACCGCCTCCGTGTGGCGCTCGTGGTGCGCTTCGACCTCGTACGGGTCCGGTCGCGTCTCGTCGGGTTCGGGGAACGCGGGGGCGTCGTCAGCGACGAAGACCCGCGGCTGGAGGTGTATCGGCTCGGGGTCGGCGTAGTCCGAGGCCTCGCCGCCGGTGCGGTGAATGCGCGCCCGCATCCGCCCGTAGAACGGCGGCGTGACGCGGAGGACGACGGGGTCGTCGCCTCTGCGGTTCGCCTCCAAGGCGGTCACGAGGTCGTCGGTCGTGACTGCGAGCGAGCGGACGGCGGTCGGGTCGGACGACCCGCGCGCGCCGTTCAATCTCCGGCGCGCCGGCGACTCGTCATCGACGTGGGCCGCAGTTCGCCGCTGCACTCGGGGCAGGTCGAACGGTACGACGCGGCGCTCACGGTCGTTTGACACTCACGACAGACGTACGAAGCGCGTTCCATCGAGCATTCGTACGAGATATGGTGTGTTAAAACTTACCACAGAACGACCGGACGGCGGCCCGCGCCCGCGGGTCCGTGCCCTTTTACCCGAACGGGGCGCAATCCGCCAGTATGACAGACGCATGGTTCGCCGGCGCGGACCCCGACGACCCCGAACCCGGGGCGACGCGAGTCCGAACGGGCAGCGCCTCCGCCCCCGCCGACTGGCCGGCCGAGGCCGTCGACGCCGGGTTCGCCGCCGACGAAAGCGATTACTACGCCAAACTCCGCTCGGCGACGCTCGCCGCCGCCAGCGAGGCCGTCGCGGAGCGCGAGCGCGCCGACGACGTGCAGCTCGCCCACGCCGTGCGCGCGATGGACGACGCCGAACGGACCGCGAACGAACTCGCCGAGCGGGTCGTCGAGTGGGCCGGCACGCTCTACGAGGAGGTTCCGCGCGGCCTCGACGGCGTCCGCGACATCGCCGCCCGCGAGCCGAAGACCGCCGCCGAAGAGCGCGTCGTCTCCTACGCCACCCGCGCGGTGGACCTGCTCGACGAGCGCGACGACCTCCGAGTGTTCATCGAGGAGCGCGCGCCCACGACCGTGCCGAACCTCGCCGAGATGGCCGGGCCGGTCCTCGCGGCGCGGCTCATCGCGCTGGCGGGCGGCCTCGAACCCCTCGCCAAGAAGCCGAGCGGGACGGTCCAAGTGCTCGGAGCCGAAGACGCCCTGTTCGCCCACCTGAAGGGCCGCGCCACGTCGCCCAAACACGGCGTTATCTTCACCCACGAGTACGTCCGCGGGACGCGCCCGGAAGACCGCGGGTCCGCCGCCCGCGCGCTCGCCGGGAAACTCGCTATCGCCGCCCGCGTCGACCACTACTCGGGCGACTACCGGCCGGACCTGCACGCCGAACTCACCGACCGGATGGAGACGATTCGCGCCCGCGCCGACGAGGGGGGCGACGAATGAGCGACGACAGTGGCCTCCCCGACGGCGTCGAACGCCGGACGTTCGGCGGCCGCGAGCGCCTCTCGACGCGGGGCGAACCGGTCTACGGCGAACCCGTCGATTCCGACGGCTGGCGCGCGTGGGACGCCGGACGTTCGAAGCTCGGCGCGATGCTCGAACTCGGCATGGACACGGGCCTCGTCGGCGGCGAGTCGGTGCTCTACCTCGGGGCCGCCTCGGGGACGACCGTCTCGCACGTCGCCGACTTCGCCGGGCCGACCTACGCCGTGGAGTTCGCGCCGCGACCCGTCCGCGACCTCGTCGGCGTCGCCGAGGACCGCGACAACCTCTTTCCGCTTCTGAAGGACGCGCGCGACCCCGACTCCTACGCGCACGTCGTCGAAGCCGGCATCGATTGCCTCGTCATGGACGTGGCGACCCGCGGGCAGGCGACCGTCGCCGTCCGCAACCGACAGTTCCTCGCGGACGACGGCCGACTCCTGATGGCCGTCAAGGCGCGCAGCGAGGACGTGACTGCGGAGCCGGACGACGTGTTCGACGACGTGGTCGCTGAACTCGACTCGGCGTACGAACTCCTCGAAACTGCCCGCCTCGACCGCTTCCACGCGGACCACCTCGGTATCGTCGCCCGGTCGAAGTAGGTCGCCGCCGCCGGCTGGCTCCCCGAATCACGGGGGTCGCCGCCGGTGTTGGGCGTCCGCGGAACCATTCGGTCGCTGTCACGTCGTCGGATTCGACCGGCGGCGGTCGTGCGACGCGTTCGCCGGCTCCCACGGTGTTTTTAATTCGGCGCAACTTACGCCGTTGCGATGGAACTAGGGTCGGCGGATGCCTTCGACCGAATGGGGACGCTCGGCGTCGAAGAGGAATTCTACATCGTCGATGCCGACGGCCGCCCCACCTCGGGTATCGACGACTTAGTCTACGGACCGGAACCTCCCGAACCGCTCGCCGGACGGCTCGACCACGAGCTGTTCCAGTTCACTATCGAGACGCAGACGCCGCTCATCGAGGACCCCGACGAGGCCGGCGCGGCCGTCGAGACGGTCCGCGAGGCGCTCGTCGACCACGCCGCGGCCCACGGCTACCGCATCGCCGCGGCCGGGCTCCACCCCGCCGCCAAGTGGCGCGAACTCGACCACGCGACCAAACCCCGGTATCAGGCGCAACTCGACCGGATTCAGTACCCGCAACACCGGAACACGACCGCCGGTCTCCACGTCCACGTCGGCGTCGACGACGCGGACAAGGCCGTCTGGGTCGCCAACGAACTCCGCTGGTATCTCGCGCCGCTCCTCGCGCTCTCTGCGAACTCTCCCTTCTGGAACGGCTTCGACACCGGTCTCGCCTCCGCCCGCGCCAAGGTGTTCGAGAACCTCCCGAACACCGGCATGCCGACCGCCTTCGGCGACTTCGAGGACTTCCAACGCTTCGAGCGCCGGATGGTCGAGTACGGCTCGATAGACGACCGGGGCGAACTCTGGTACGACGTGCGCCCCCACACCGGCCACGGGACGGTCGAAATCCGCACCCCCGACGCCCAGACCGACCCCGAACGCGTCACCGACTTCGTCGAGTACGTCCACGCGCTCGTGTTGGACCTCGCCGACCGCTACGAGGCCGGCGAGTCGGGAACGTCGGTCCGCCGAGAACTCCTCGACGAGAACAAGTGGCGCGCGACCCGCTACGGCCGGGACACGGACTTCATCGCCCCCGACTCCGAGGGCGTGGTGAGCCTCGACTCGTTCGTCGAAACCGAGTCCGACCGCCTCGGCGTCGACGGCCTCCGGTCGCTTCTCGACGCCGAATCCGGAACCGCCGTCCAGCGGCGGATTCACGAGGAATCCGGGCTCGACGGCCTGTGCGAACACCTGACGCTGGACTGAGTCGCACGCCGACGCGCGACAGGAAACATTTTTTAGCGCCCCAGTTTTGACCTTTGCCGTAGCACAAATGTCTGCGGACCAGAGCACAGAGGGGAGCGCGGAGTCGACGGACGAAGACGACTCGGGCGGCGCGGCCGACTGCGCCGTCTCCGAGTTCGACGACGGGTTGGTGGACCTGCTCGCGTGGATTCTCGATACCGAGACCCGCGCGCGAATCTACGTCCACCTCCGACAGCACCCACATTCGACGAGCGAGGAAGTCGCCGAGGGGACCGGCCTCTACCCCAGTACGGTTCGGGAGGCGCTGGCCGAGCTCGCGGACGACGAGACGGTCGAGCGCCGCAAGCGGAAGAGTTCCGGGGCGGGCAACAACCCCTACGAGTACGTCGCCATCGCGCCGAGCGACCTCGTGAAGGGCGTCTCCGGACAGGTGCAGGCGCAGTTGAACGCCGTGTTCAACCTCGACCGACACCTCGGCACCGACCGCTCCGACGAGACCGAACCGGTCACGATTACGGTCCGCGAGGAGTAGCGCGGCGTCCCGACTGCTGCGACGATTCGCGCACCCTCGGAGCCCCCGCTGGCCGCGGGCGTTGGGCCGTTAGGCTAACCCGACCCGCTTAAGTCGCGCCGTACCCACCCCGAGAGTATGCACGTCGCGTTGGGCGGGACGTTCGACCCTGTCCACGATGGACATCTCGCGCTGTTCGAGCGGGCGTTCGAATTGGGTGCTGTCACGGTCGGACTCACGAGCGACGAACTCGCGCCGAAGACGCGACACGTCGACCGCTACGTCCGGCCCTTCGACGACCGCAAGGCCGACCTCGAAGCCGAACTCCGACCGCTCGCCGAGGAGTACGACCACGAGTTCGAGGTCCGCGAACTCGACAAACCGACCGGCATCGCGACCGAGGAAGGCTTCGACGTGCTCATCGTCTCGCCCGAGACGCGGGGTGGCGGCGAGCGCGTCAACGAGATTCGCGAAGAAAAGGGCCTCAAACCCCTCCGTATCGAGGTCGTCGAACACGTCCCCGCCGAGGACGGCGAGCGCATCTCCTCGACGCGCATCGTCTCCGGGGAGATAGACCGCCACGGCAACCTCACGCCCGACCGCGAGGGCCGCGGTCGGACGCCCCCGAGCGACGAATAGTTTTCACGTTTACGGTCGTATCGCCGCCCATGCGACACCCGTTGTTCGCCAGCTTCGCCGTCGGCGTCGTCGCCGCCGTGCTCGTCGGCATCGCCGTCACCGAGGTGGCCTCGCGGTGGATATTCTTCTCGCTTTTCGTCGGTATTCCGGCCGGACTCGTCGCCGGCGTCGTCGCCACCGCGGTGACCTACGCGGTCCTGACTCGTCGGATGGCTCCCGCGCGCTCCTCGGAGTGAGCGCCTCCAAACTACCAGCTCGGCGGTCGGAAGCCGGCCTCCCGGAGGAGGTCCTTCCAGCGCTGTTGGATGCTGAGCCGCGAGACGTCCATCGACTCGGCGACGGCGGTCTGGGAGCGCTCCTCGCCGGCGATGAGCGCGCCGGCGTAGAGGCTGGCGGCGGCGACGGCCTGTTTGGAGCGCTCCTCGTCGGGCAACTGGGTGAGAAACATGTCCGAGGCGTACGAGCGGGCCTCGCTGCCGAGTTCGAGGCCGTCGGCGGCGGCGTCGATGCGGGCCAGCCACTCCCGGTTGTCTCGCTGGTCTCGGGCGCTGTACATGGTCGTCGTTGCGGCCGCGGGAGCATAATCCCCGCGGCGGGCGCTCGTGACGTTTATATATCGTTGCGGGAAATGTGCGGTCGAAGGGCGGGCGTCGCCCGATTGCGCGCGGGTAGCCAAGTGGCCAAAGGCGCAGCGCTTAGGACGCTGTGGTGTAGACCTTCGCAGGTTCGAACCCTGTCCCGCGCACTGAGCGAACGAAGTGAGCGAGGGAGCAGACAGGTTCGAACCCTACGAGACGAGCACCGCGAGTCTCGGCCCGGTTCGAACCCTGTCCCGCGCATTTTCTGTCCGACGCGGACGCGAACGGCGAAGCCGTGAGCGACAGCGAGGACGAAAATCGCCACGGAAGAGTTCGAATCAGGGAGCAACGCGGAGCGTTGCGACCGCGGTTCGAACCCTGTCCCGCGCGTTTCGCGTACTGGACAGTGCTATCCGTCTTCCGTGGCTGCGAACGTGACAGCGAGGAATATCCACCCGAGTGCCATGTAAACGACGAGTTCGAGTCGGAAATAGTCAGAGAGGCGAAAGGGACCCGGCGTAAACAGTGGGGTGTAAATCAGCGCCGAGAGGATGAGAGCGACCCCCGCGATAACAGCGAATCTCGCCGTAGTGTTCACGCCCGAGATACTGACAACTGTGCTATAAATTTGTCCCCGGTCGTATCCCGGAACTCGACGTAGTATCTTGATTCTACGGACTCAGACCCATCTCCGGAGAATTCAAACAGAACTACCGGAACTTCACGTACTCCCACTTCAACTTCCAATCCACTCTTAAATACCCCGCATACGTTCGGAGGAAACCTTACCGTCGTGGTGTCCAACTCCCCGACGAATGCCTGCGCAGTCACTCTACGCTCGCATCGGCGGCCGTGAGGCCGTCGAAGCAGTCGTCTCGGACTTCTACGACCGCGTCCTCGCGGACGATTCGGTCGCCCACTACTTCGACGACATCGACATGGTCGAACAGCGCGCCCATCAGGTCAAGTTCATCAGCGCCGTCGCGGGCGGTCCCGTCGAGTACGACGGGGCCGATATGCGGGCGGCCCACGACCACCTCGACCTCTCCGGTGAGGACTTCGACGCCATCGCCGAGCACCTCGCGGCCGCGCTCGACGAAAACGGCGTCGCCCCGGAAGACGCCGACGCGATTCTCGACGAAGTCGCCGCGCTCAGAGCCCCGATTCTGGGGCAGTAGGTCCCGTTCGACCCCCTTCCGGGAGACTCAGTCGCCGGTTTCGACCGGCCGAATCGCGCACGCCACGCGTCAGACGCGACACAACCCTTTTTCTCACCCGGTGTCTCTCTCCACCAATGGCGGCGTTATCCGAATTATTGGGCGACCTCGTGGCGGACGTCGATGGGTTGTTTCTGTTCACGCCGAGCAGCTCCCACTACGAGCAGTTCGCCGAGACGGACGTTCCGACGGTGGTCATCGCGCCGGAGAACACGGTCGAAGCAGAGACGTTCGTGGAGTTGCCCCTGCAGTTCCAGAACGTCAAAGACCGCATCCGCTTCGGCGTCGAAGGCGCGATGGAACAGAGCATCGTCGAGGCCGGCGACACCATCGCCTGCAACGTCGGCATCTTCGGCGGCGACCCGGACTCGCTCGTCCGCGTCCGCGTCGAGGAGAACATGCGGTCGGGCATCTACGACCTCTTTGCGAACTCGCGGGCGGACCCCGGCGTCATCCGCGATGTGTTCGAGGTGGCCATCGAACTGGGCAAGAAAGGGCAGAAAGGCGAACCCGTCGGCGCGCTGTTCATCGTCGGTGACGCGGGCAAGGTGATGAACAAGTCGCGGCCGCTGTCGTACAACCCCTTCGAGAAATCCCACGTCTACGTCGGCGACCCCATCGTCAACGTGATGCTCAAGGAGTTCTCGCGGCTCGACGGCGCGTTCGTCATCTCCGACTCGGGGAAAATCGTCTCGGCGTACCGCTACCTCGAACCCTCGGCGGAGGGCGTCGACATCCCGAAGGGGCTGGGCGCGCGCCACATGGCCGGCGGCGCTATCACCCGCGACACCAACGCCACGGCCATCGTCCTCTCGGAGTCCGACGGGCTCGTCCGGGCGTTCAAGGGCGGCAAGATGATTCTCGAAATCGACCCGGAGGCGTACTGAGATGCCGGGGTTCGCTTCGGCGTCCCTCATCCACTCGTCGGTCGGTTCCGCGTCCACAGCCGCACTCACATCCGCATCCGCATCCGCGTCCGCATCTACCGCCCCGCTTCAGACGGTCGGCGGCGTCGTCGACGACATCGTCAGAATCGCCGGCCTCCGGTTTCTCGGCGTGCTCGCCATCCTCCTCCTCGGGCTGGTGCTCGCGTACGTCGCGGGGACGCTCGTCCATCGGCTGCTCGTCAGCGTCGGCGTCCCGGAGGCTATCGAGGGGACCGCGTTCGAGCGGACCGCCCGCGACTTCGACACCTCGACGGTCGAAATCCTGTCGTGGCTGACGCGGTATTTCGTCCTCGGCATCAGCATCTTCGCCACCCTCTCGTTCGCCGGGGTCAACTACGCCGACCGGTTTTGGGGGCTCGTCATCGCCATCCTCCCGCAGTTGTTCATCGCCATTCTGGTCCTCATCATCGGGGTCGTCGTCGGCGACAAGGTCGAACTGCTCGTCGCCGAGCGACTCCGCGCGGTCAAACTCCCGCAGGTGAACATCCTCCCGGCGCTCGCGAAATACACCGTCTTCTTTCTCGCCACCCTCGTCGCGCTCTCGCAGGTCCGCGTCGCCACGCTCGCGCTCATCGTCCTCCTCGGGGCGTACCTGCTGGGACTCATCGTGTTCGGTGCCGTCGCGTTCCGCGACCTCCTTCGCTCGGGCGCGGCGGGGACGTATCTCCTGTTCACTCAACCGTACAGCATCGGCGACGAGATAGTCGTCGGCGAGGTTCGCGGCGTCGTCCAGGAGTTCGATATGTTCGTCACCCACGTCGAATCCGAGGATACGGAGTTCGTCATTCCGAACGCGCGCGTCCTCGACAAGGGCGTCGGGCGCGTTCGGTAGGCGCTCGGAACCGAGGCCACTGTCGTCGTTCGGACCGATTCCGTGCGGTTCGGTGCCGGGCCGGCGGTCGCCGCGTCTCGAACCGCCCACTACGACGACCGATTACTGCCCGTCGGTCTCGCCGCCGGACATGGGTCTCGCGGGCACGCCGGCGACCGTCTCGCCCGCGGGCACGTCGCGCGTGACGAGCGAGTTCGCCGCGACCTGCGCGCCCTCGCCGATGCGGACGCCCGGGAGAATCGTCGCCTTCGCGCCGATCATGGCGCGCTCGCCGACGACGACCTCGCCGGTTCGGTACTCGTCCTGCAAAAACTCGTGGCAGAGGATGACCGCGTCGTAGCCGATGATAGCGTCGTCTTCGATGGTGACGAGTTCCGGCCAGAACACGTCGGGCGTCGCTTCGAGGCCCCACGAGACGCCCGCGCCGACGGTGACGCCGATGCGTCTGAGCGCCCAGTTTCGAAGTTTGAGCGACGGCGCGATGCGCGCCACGAGGACGAACACGTAGTTGAGCATCACGCGCCAGACGGGTTTGGCGTCGGTCCAGTACTGCAACGAGTTCCGCGGGCCGGGCGTCGGGTGGTGCTGGATTCGGTCGTGTCGGCGGGCCTCCGCGTCCGCCGGTGCGGCATCGTCGTCGGTCACGTCCGCCGATTGGACCGCGGGGGTAAAAGCGCCCTCGGCGCGGGGGCGACGAGAGAAACAGAAACGCGGGGTCGCGGAACCGCGTCCCGCTTACTCGCCGCGGAGTTCGGCCATGTGGTCGATGCGGCGCTGGACGAGCGCCGCCGTGCCGATGTCGTGGCGGATGTGGAAGCCCTCGCCGGCGTCGGCGAGCGCGTCCTCCGCGAGTTCCTCAGCCTCGGTGATGCTGTCGGCGACGCCGACCACGGCGAACGACCGGGAGGTCGTCGTGTAGAGGCCGTCCTCGCGGTCGTCGACGCTCGCGTAGAACAGCAGCGCGCCGGCGTCCTCGTCCACTTCGACCGTGATTTCCGCGCCGGCCTCGGGGTCCGTCGGGTAGCCCTCGGGGACGGCGTACTTACAGACCGTGGCGGCCTCGGTGAAGTCGAGTTCCGGCAGGGATTCGCCCTCGCGGGCTGCGGTGAGCACGTCGATGAAGGGCGTTTCGAGGACCGGTAGGGTGTTCATCGCCTCGGGGTCACCGAAGCGGGCGTTGAACTCGATGACCTTCGGCCCCTCGGTCGTGAGCATGAACTGGCCGTAGAGGATGCCCTTGTACTCCGGCAGCGCCTCCACGACGGCCTCGATGACTTCGACGGCGGCCTCGTAGTCGCCGTCGGCCATGAACGGCAGGGAGGGAGACACGTCGGTGTAACTGCCCATGCCGCCGGTGTTCGGTCCCTCGTCGCCCTCGTAGGCGCGCTTGTGGTCCTGCACGGCGGGGCTGACGCGGAACTCGCCGTCGGCGACGAACGCCTGAATCGTGAACTCCTCGCCGACGAGGCGCTCTTCGAGGACGACGCGCTCGTAGTCCGAGTCGCGGAGGTACGCCTTCGCCTCCGCGGGCGTCACCTGGTCGCCGATGACCTTCACGCCCTTGCCGCCGGTGAGGCCCGCGGGCTTGACCGCGAGGTCGCCGTCGTAGTCGTCGATGTAGTCGCAGGCGGCCTCCATGTCGTCGAAGGTGGCGAAGTCGGGGTTGCCCGGAATCTCCTCGTCGCGCATGAACTGCCGCTGGAACGCCTTGTCCGTCTCGATGCGCGCCTCGGCGGCCTGCGGGCCGAAGGTGTAGATACCCGCCTCGTCGAGGGCGTCGGCGACGCCGGCCGCGAGGCCGGACTCGGGGCCGACGACCGCGAGCGTCGCGTCGACGGACTCGGCGTAGGCGACGATGTCCTCGGCGGCGGTCTCCGAAATCGTCTCGAAGCCCTCCGCGAGGGCGGCGATGCCGGGGTTTCGGTTGCTGGCGCAGGCGTACAGGTCGCAGTCGGGGGCCAGCGCGCGGGCAATCGCGTGCTCGCGGCCGCCGCCGCCGACGAGGAGGACGGTCTCGCTCATGGTCGCATACCATGCGCACGGGAGTGTAAAGATTGCTCTTTATCTTCGACGAAATAGGCACGATTGTGGTCATAGACGGTCGCCAGCGAGGGTGACTCGCCGTCCGACCCACACCCCGCGCCACACCCCGAGTCGGCCACGACGGCCGTCTCCACGCCGCTTTAGTTCCCGGAGCGCCGACTCCGACGCATGTCCGACCCGGTGGGACGCAACCGACTCGACGAGGAGCAGAGCCCGTACCTCCGCCAGCACGCCGACAACCCGGTCAACTGGCAGCCGTGGGACGAAACGGCCCTCGAAGCGGCCCGCGAGGCGGACAAGCCCATCTTTCTTTCAATCGGCTACTCGGCGTGCCACTGGTGTCACGTCATGGCCGACGAGAGCTTCTCGGACCCCGACATCGCCGAGGTGCTCAACGAGGAGTTCGTCCCGGTCAAAGTCGACCGCGAGGAGCGCCCCGACCTCGACCGCATCTACCAGACCATCTGCCAACAGGTCACCGGCGGCGGCGGCTGGCCGCTTTCGGTCTGGCTCACGCCCGAGGGCAAGCCCTTCTTCGTCGGCACGTACTTCCCACCCGAACCCCGCCGCGGCGCGCCCGGCTTCCGCGATGTCGTCGAGAGCTTCGCAGAGTCGTGGCGGACCGACCGCGACGAGATAGAAAACCGCGCCGAGCAGTGGACGAGCGCCATCACCGACCGACTGGAGGAGACGCCCGACGTTCCCGGCGAAGCCCCCGGCTCGGAAGTGCTCGACACGACCGTGCAGGCCGCGCTCCGCGGCGCCGACCGCGACCACGGCGGCTTCGGCGGCGACGGGCCGAAGTTCCCCCAACCCGGTCGCATCGACGCCCTGCTCCGCGGCTACGCCGTCTCCGGCCGCCGCGAAGCGCTCGACGTGGCGCGGCAGAGCCTCGACGCGATGGCCAACGGCGGCCTCCGCGACCACCTCGGCGGCGGCTTCCACCGCTACTGCGTCGACCGCGAGTGGACCGTCCCGCACTTCGAGAAGATGCTGTACGACCAGGCCGGCCTCGCCTCGCGGTATCTCGACGCCGCCCGACTCACCGGCAACGACTCGTACGCGACCGTCGCCGCCGAGACGTTCGAGTTCGTCCGCCGCGAACTCACCCACGACGACGGCGGCTTCTTCGCCACCCTCGACGCCCAGTCCGGCGGCGAGGAGGGGACCTTCTACGTCTGGACGCCCGACGACGTGCGCGACCTCCTCCCCGAACTCGACGCCGACCTCTTTTGCGACCGCTACGGCGTCACGCCCGGCGGCAACTTCGAGAACAAGACGACCGTCCTGAACGTCTCCGCGACGACCGCCGACCTCGCCGACGAGTACGACCTCGACGAGTCCGAGGTCGAGGACCGACTCGAAAAGGCACGGAAGGCGCTGTTCGCCGCCCGCGAGGGGCGCGAGCGCCCCGCCCGTGACGAGAAGGTGCTCGCCGGCTGGAACGGCCTGATGATTTCGGCGTTCGCGCAGGGGTCGGTCGTCCTCGAAGACGACTCGCTCGCGGCCGACGCCCGCCGCGCCCTCGACTTCGTGCGCGAGCGCCTCTGGGACGACGAGACCGAGACGCTCTCGCGGCGCGTGATGAACGGCGAGGTGAAAGGCGACGGCTACCTCGAAGACTACGCCTTCCTCGCGCGCGGCGCGTTCGACCTCTATCAGGCGACCGGCGACCTCGCGCCGCTCTCGTTCGCGCTCGACCTCGCGCGGGCGACCCGCCGCGAGTTCTACGACGCCGACGCGGGCACGCTCTACTTCACCCCCGAAAGCGGCGAGTCGCTCGTCACCCGCCCGCAGGAGCCGACCGACCAGTCCACGCCGTCGAGCCTCGGCGTCGCCACGTCGTTGTTCTTGGACCTCGAACAGTTCGCGCCCGACGCGGGGTTCGGCGAGGTCGCGGACGCGGTCCTCGGGTCGTTCGCCAACCGCGTCCGCGGCAGTCCGCTCGAACACGTCTCGCTCGCGCTCGCCGCCGAGAAGGCCGCCAGCGGCGTCCCCGAACTCACCGTCGCCGCCGACGAGGTTCCCGACGAGTGGCGCGCGACGCTCGCCTCGCGGTACTTCCCCGGTCTCGTCGTCTCCCGTCGCCCCGGCACCGACGAGGAACTCGACGCGTGGCTGGACGAACTCGGATTAGACGAGGCTCCGCCAATCTGGGCCGGCCGCGAGGCCGCCGACGGGGAGCCGACCGTCTACGCCTGCGAGAACTTCACCTGCTCCGCGCCGACCCACGACCTCGACGAGGCGCTGGCGTGGTTCACGGCGGGCGAAGGTGCGTAACGGCGGGAGCGACTGCGAGAGAATCGGCGTCGGCGCTCAGTTCGACAGTTCGTCCGCGAGGTAGACCGCAATCGGAACGTCCTCTTCTTCCACGAAGCGGGCGACCTCCTCGCCGTCGAGTTCGACGACGACCGTCGGGATGAGTTCGATGTCGTACTCCTCGACGAGCGGGCCGACCTTCGAGCCGTCGTCGGCCTTCTCGACGGGGTAGTGGTCGATTCGCTCGGCGGGGACGCCGGCGGCGTCGAGCGCCGCCGCGAAGTCGGGAAGCTGTCCGCGGCAGTCGCCGCACCAGTCGCCGCCCCAGACCTTGAACGTGTAGTCCGCGGCCGCGAGAGTGTCGACCACGTCGGGGTAGGACGCCGCGTCCCACGCGGGGTTCGGTTGCATCGTTTCGAGCGTCTCGGCTTCGGCCATGCGCCGGTGTACCGGCTGCGCGGATTTAACGGGTGCGCTCGCGGCGGGGCTCGCCGCCCGCGCTCGTCGCTGTCTCCCCCCGAGACGGTGGCCGTATCGTCCGCCTCCGCCAGTCGTTTAGTGTCGCACCGTCAACGGAGGGTCGATGGACGACAGTATCCTCGACGCTATCGGGTCGCCGCTGGTCCGCGTCGACTCCCCCGAGGGGTCGACGGTCGCGGCGAAGATAGAGTCGAAGAACCCGGGCGGGTCGGCGAAGGACCGCCCCGCGTTGGCGATGGTCGAGGCGGCCGAGGAGGCGGGCGACATCTCGCCGGGCGACCGCCTCGTCGAACCCACGTCCGGGAACACCGGTATCGGACTCGCGGTCGTCGCGGCGGCGAAGGGCTACGACCTGACCATCGTCATGCCGGACTCGATGTCGCCCGAGCGCCGCGAAATCATGCGCGCCTACGGGGCGACCATCGAGCTCGTCGACGGCGACATCTCCGCCGCGAAAGAGCGCGCGGACGAACTTGAAGCCGAGGGCATGTACCAGCTCCGACAGTTCGAGAACCCCGCCAACCCGGAGGCGCACTACCGGACGACCGCCGAGGAGGTTCTCGAACAGGTGGGCGACCGCCGCATCGACGCCCTCGTCGCCGGCATCGGCACCGGCGGCACGATTTCGGGCACCGGCCGCCGTCTCGTCGAGGAGTTCCCCTCGATGCGCGTCGTCGGCGTCGAACCCGCCGAGAGCGCCGTCCTCTCGGGCCGTGAGGTCGGAAACAACGACTTCCAGGGGATGGGCCCGGGCTTCGTCAGCCCCAACCTCGACACCGACCTCCTCGACGACGTGGAAATCGTCGAACTCGCGGACGCCGAGGCCGAGTGTCGCCGCCTCGCCCGCGAGGAAGGCATCCTCGTCGGCCAGTCGTCCGGCGCGTCGCTCCTCGCCGCCAAGCGCGTCGCCGAGCGGCTCGCCGCCCCCGACGCCGACGAGGAAGACCAGCCGCTCGTGGTGACGGTCTTCTGGGACTCCGGCGAGCGCTACATGTCGACCGGGATGTTCGACGCCGAAGAATAGCGGTCGCCCCGGGGCGGCGCTCACCGACCGAACTCGTCTTCGCCCACTCTGACGACGAGCGTTCGCTCCACGTCTCTGAGGTCGTAGTCGGGCACCGAGCCGTCGACCCGCGTCACGAACATCGGCTCGACGAGGCGGCCGTCTTCGACGCCGTAGATGGCGAGGTGGTCGCCCGTGTCCTCGGGCTGAACCTTCCCGTCTCGAATCCGTCGGGCGAGGTCGCGGGAGAGCCACTCGTCGGCCGAGACGGAGGGCTCGCGGACCAACGAGAAGTCGGCGAACCGGACGAGATACCAGTTGAGGTCGTTGAGAAGCGAGACGGCCGCGCCGAGACTCACCGTGTCGACCGAAAGCGAGTTGTCGAACGGTTCGGAGATATCGTAGGTCGAAAGCGCCGCGCGCGCGGTGTCGCGCGACAGCAGTTCGTACTGGAGGTGGACGTCCTCCGCGCCGACGATACAGACCTGCGTCACGTCGAGAGGGAGGGACCGGATTCGGTAAAGCGGTTCCGGTACTCAGGCGGTCGACTCCCACTCGGCGGCGCAGGACTCGTCGCAGAACACGACGCGCTCGCGTTCGAGCGTTATCTTGCCGGGCTTGTCGATGTCTCGTTCGAGGAGGACCTGGTAGTGCGCTTCGCTCATGTCGACGCGGGCGCGGCACGCCGCGCACCGCTCGACGGCGTCGCTCCAGTCGGTCCGCGACGCCCGGTGGCTGACGCGCCACTCGGGACCGGGGTGTCCGCGACCGGGATGCGATGTTTTCGACATGGGAGAACACTAGCGCTCACGGTAAATAAAGCCATTTTTGTGCAATTGTTCATTCGAAACGAATCTAAACGTTTGGAGAATCGTGACTGTGATGGTGGTTTGCACTGTTCGTGTGGGCGTCGGTACCGCACCTCGGAGGGGTCGCCCCGGCGTTCTTTCTCGCAGTCGGCCGTCGTCTCGCGTTCCCTCTCCCGCGCTCTCTCACTCACTCACTTACTCACTCACTCGCCGTCGGGCGAGACGACGACTCGCTCGCGGGCGGCCTCGACTGCGAGGTCGAACAAATCGTCGGGTTCCGCGGCCTCGACGGCCGACAGCGAGGCGTTCGTCTCGGGGAAACTCGGCGCGACGCGCTCGCAGCCGACGGGGAGCGTCGAGTCGTCGTAGGTGCCGAGGTCGCGGGCGGCCGCGACGATGTCGGTCTTGTCGCGGGTCAAAAGCGGGCGGTGGACGGGGTAGTCGACCGCGGCCTCGGTGACGGCGAGGTTCTCGCCGGTCTGACTCGACTTCTGACCGAGCGACTCGCCGGTCACGATTGAGTGGGCGTGCTCGTCGGTGGCGACCTCGGCGGCGATGGCGAGCATGGCGCGCCGCAGCGAGAGCATCCGGGTGTCATCGACGGACTCCATCAGTCGCTCGACCACGTCGCCGGCGGGGACGACGTGGACTCGCATGTCCGCGTTCGGGGCGCGGCGAGCGATGGTCCGCACCGTCTCGATGGCCCGCGCGCGGTGGTCAGCGCCGCCGTAGTCGCCCAAATCGACGTAGACGGGGACGATTTCGCAGCCCCGGCGCATCAGCTCCCACGTCGCCACCGGCGAGTCGATGCCGCCAGAGACGAGCGAGACGGCCCGCCCCTGCGTTCCGAGCGGGAGGCCGCCGGGGCCGTCGAACCGCCGGACGGAGAGATACGCCGTCTCCTCGCGGCACTCGATGCGGTAGGTCCGGTCGGGGTCGTCGAGGTCCACGGGCGCGCCGGTCGCCTCGACGACGGCGCTCCCGGCCTCGCGTTCGAGGTCGGAACTCGTGAACGCGTGTTGGTCGGCGTCGCCGACGCGGTCGGCGTCGACGGCGAACGCCGCCCCGTCGGGGTGGTCGGACGCGAGACTTCGACAGGCCGTGACGATGTCGTCGAGGACGGGGTCGCAGGCGACGCAGGGGCGCGCCCAGACGACGCCCGGCACCTCGGCGCAGGCGGCCGCGACGGCCTCGGCGTCGGCGGCGTCGCGGACGAGCAGGCGGGACCACTCCCGCTCGACGCGGCCCGGGAGCGAGCGGTCGTCGAGGACCGCCTGGAGGTTCGTCCGCAGTCTGGCCTCCATCTTCGCCCGGACGCTCGAACTCTTCGTGCCCACCTCGCCGTAGCCGACGAGGACGACGTGCGCCGTCTGATTCACGGTCGACGTTCTCCGCCGGCACCCTTCAGCGTCTCGTTTCGAGGGGCGTCCGCGCCCGACACGGCACGTCGCTCTCCGCTGCTATTAGTGTTATATATTTGTAAATAGTACAATTTACTGAACCGTAGACAGACGGCGAAACAATATAAACCGCTTAATAGATTTCACGCCGTTTTCGACTCGTACAACCACCGAACGACCCGTCGTCGCGCCCGACGCTTGCCCGACGTTCGCCCGACCCCACTCGATGCCCACTCGATGCCAATGACCGACGAGTTGCCAGCCGACATCGACCTCGCAGACCCGCAGTACTATCTCAACCGCGAGCTGAGCGAACTTGAGTTCCAGTCCCGCGTGCTCAACGAAGCGCTCGACGACCGGAACCCGCTTCTCGAACGGGTCCGATTTCTGTCCATCTTCACGAAGAACTTAGACGAGTTCTTCATGAAGCGCGTCGGCGGCCTGAAACAGCAGATAGACGCCGGCGTGACAGAGCGGACGACCGACGGCCGGACGCCCCTCAAGCAGTGGGAGGAGGCCATCGACAAGGCCCGGCCCATGTTCGAGCGACAGGCCGAGTGCTACCGCGAGGAGATTCGCCCGGCGCTCGCCGGGGAGGGCATCCACATCTGTGACTACGACGACCTGACGCCCGACCAGCGGGCGGAGATGCGGGACTACTTCGAACTCTCGGTGCTGCCGACGCTGACGCCCCTGTCGTTCGACCCGGCCCACCCGTTCCCGTTCATCTCGAACCTCTCGCTGTCGCTCGCGGTGGTCACCCGCGACGACGACGGCGACCAGACGTTCACCCGGGTGAAGATTCCGCAGAACCGCCCGCGGCTCGTCGAGGTCGAGACCGACGGCGACGAGGTCCGGTACGTCCTCTTGGAGGAGGTCATCCGCGCCAACCTCGACCTGCTGTTCCCGAACGTCGAGGTCGTCGACACCGCGGTGTTCAAGCTGACGCGAAACGCCGAGGTCCGCCGCAACGAGGAGGTCGCGGAGGACCTCATCGACATGATAGAGGAGGTGCTCGAACAGCGCCGCTTCGCCACCGTGGTCCGCCTCGAAATCGAGGCGGACGCGCCCGCGGCCGCGAGGGACCTCCTCGTCGAGCAGTTGGACCTCGACGACCGCGAGGTGTTCGAACTCCGCGGGCCGCTCGACTACCGCGAACTGATGGACCTCACCGACCTCGACCGCCCGGACCTCTCGCTGGAGTCGTGGACACCCCAGCCGCACCCGCGGTTTTCGGACCTCGACGCGGCCGACGCGGGGCTCGGCTCGGGCGCGTCGTCCCCCGAGGCGGCCGGCGACGACGGCGACACCATCTTCGACGCGATTCGCCGCAAAGACGTGCTGTTGCACCATCCGTACCACTCGTTCGGTGACACCGTCCAGCAGTTCCTCGACGCGGCCGCCAACGACCCCGACGTGTTGGCCATCAAGGCCGCCATCTACCGGACGGCCTCGGACTCGCAGGTCATCGAGGCGCTCATCGACGCCGCCGACAACGGCAAACAGGTCGCGGCGATGGTCGAGCTCAAAGCGCGGTTCGACGAGCAGAACAACCTCGAATGGGTCCGTCGCCTCGAAGAGGAGGGCATCCACGTCGCCTACGGAACCATCGGCCTCAAGACGCACACGAAGACCGCGCTCGTCGTCCGCGAGGAGGAAGACGGCGTCCGCCTCTACTCCCACGTCGCCACGGGGAACTACCACTCCGGGACCGCGAAGGGATACGTCGACCTCGGCGTCCTCACCGCCGACCGCGACATCGGGCAGGACCTCGTGAAGGTGTTCAACTTCTTCACCGGCCCCTCGCTCGACGAGGAGTTCCGGAAGCTCCTCATCGCGCCCGTGACGATGCGAAACGAGTTCACGAAGTGCATCCGGCGGGAGGCCGAACACGCCCGCGCCGGTCGCGACGCCCGCATCGTCGCCAAGATGAACGCCCTCGAAGACCCCGGCATCGTCGAGGAACTGTACGAGGCGTCGATGGCCGGCGTCGACATCGACCTGCTCGTCCGCGACATCTGTCGGCTCCGCCCCGGTCTGGAGGGCGTCTCGGAGACCGTCACGGTCCGGAGCGTCGTGGACCGCTTCCTCGAACACTCCCGCATCTTCTACTTCGAGAACGCGGGCGACCCCGACTACTACGTCGGTTCGGCGGACTGGATGACCCGCAACCTCGACAAGCGCGTGGAGGCCATCGCCCCCGTCGAAGACCCCGACATCCGCGAGCAGTTGCGGTTCGTCCTCGAACTCGGCTTCGCGGACAACCGGAAGGCGTGGGAGATGAACGCCGACGGCAGCTACGACCAGCGCGACCCCGGCGACGGCCACGAGATTAGCATGCAGAAGATTCTGATGGACCAGACGCTCGCGGCGTCGAACACGCCCGGCGTCCACCGCGGCATCTCGGCGTCGCATCCCGACGTGCCCGAGACGCTCCTCGTGGAGTCCGACCCGTCCGTGATGGCTCCCAGAGACGAGGCAGAGACGCAGGAAGGTGACGAGGACGAGAGCACCGACCCCGCCGTCGAATCGGGCGCGGGCGCGCCGACGAACGGCGACCCGCGGCACGTCCTCGACGATTTCCCCGAGAAGTGGTACGTGCCGAGCAGTCGGCACTACGAGTACGCGGTTCGGACGCCGGACGGCGACCGCGACTACCGGAAGACGGCCGAGGCGGCCGCGCGACTGGTCGAGAAGTACTACGGCGAGGAGTAGCGTCGTCGCCCGCGCCGGCGACGCGGCGGTCGGTGTTCTGTTTTGGTTTCGACCCGCCGCGAGGCGACGCCTCAGAACGTGCTGAGTTCGCCTTCGATGGTCCGGCGGGTGATGTCGGTCACGTTCGCGAGTTCGCGGTCGATGATGGCGATAACCTCGTCTTCGATGTCAGCGATGGTGACGCCGTCGTCCGTGATGACCTTCGCGTCGGCGACGTGGGGTTCGTCGATGGGGCGACCGATTTGCGAGAGCAGGCGGACCTGGAGGTCGCGGATGCCGTCGACCTCGTCGACGACCGTCTCGGCGATGTGGGTGGAAAGCAGGTTGTAAATCTTCCCGATGTGGTTGACGGGGTTCTTGCCGGAGGTCGCTTCCATGCTCATCGGGCGGTTCGGCGTGATGAGGCCGTTGGCGCGGTTGCCGCGGCCGACGGAGCCGTCGTCGCCCTGCTCGGCGGACGTGCCGGTCGTCGTGAGGTAGATGGAGCCTTCGTCGTAGTCGTCGGCGGTGTTGACCTCGACGTTGACCTCGCGGTCGGTGTAGTCGGTGGCGAGGTCGGAGACGAACTCGCGCACGTCGTCGACGGCGGCGACGTAGTCGTCGATGTCGTCGAGGTGTTTGTCGACCATCGCGGCGGCGACGGTCACGTCGATGACATCGCCCTCGCGTTTGCCCATGAGCTTGATGTCCTGTCCGAGTTCGGGGTGGTCGTCGCCGTAGGCCGGGCCGTTGAGGGCGCGCTCGGCTTCGAGGACGATTCGCTCCGTCTCGGTCAGGGGGGCGTGGCCGACGCCGAAACTCGTGTCGTTGGCCATCGGGACCTGCTGGGTCTCCTCGCCGAACACGTCCTGGAGGTCGCCGGAGCCCTCGCCGAGTTTCACGTCGACGATGATGTCGGTGCCCACGTCGAGCCCGGGGATGTTCTCGTTGAGGTACTCGCGGGCGGCCCGGAGCGCCGTCGAGTCGACGGGAATCTTCTCGCCGTCGTACTCCTTCGTGGCGCGGCCGACGATGAGGAGATAGATGGGCTCGATGACCTCGCCGCCGCCGAAGGCGGGCGCGGCCGTGCCGGCGACGAGCTGGGTCTCGTCGGTGTTGTAGTGCAGCACTTTGCCGACGCGGTCGAGATAGAGGTTCGAGAGGGCGCGGGAGACGCTCTCGGCGATGCCGTCGGAGATGGAGTCGGGGTGCCCGATACCCTTTCGCTCGACGATTTCGACCTCTTGGTCCTCGACCGCGCGCTTGTCGGCGGATTCGAGGCGGATATTTCGGTCGTTCATTGGCGGGACGTACCCGGCGGGCGGTTCTATAACTTGCGGAAACCTTTGGCCACACTCGTATTACCTGAGAGTATGCTCGGGCAGTATCTGCCGAGGTTGCGGACGCCCGCGGGGGTCGATAGTCCGTCTATTCTTCGGGCGACCCGAGCAGCATCCCGAGGTAGGAGGTCCGAATCTGGTCGTCGGGGTCGAGGCCGAGGTCCCGGAGGACGGCGAACGCCCCGTCGCGGGCGTCGTCGACGCCGGACTCGACTTCGATTTCGACCTCCACGAACTCGCCGAGTCCGGACACCGAATCGAGCGAGACGGTGTAGCCGTCGAGGGCGAACCGCTCGCGCTCTTTCTCGACGGTCGCGGCGGGTTCGAAGCCGACCGCCTCGCAGATAGCGTTCATCGTTTCACCGTCTTCGACGCCGGTCTCGTACTCCCGGCGGGTCTTCGACGACTCGTCCACGAGCGGTCCCTTGTAGGTGACGACGGTCTCCTCGTCGGCGAGTTCGCCGCCCTCGTAGCGCGACTCCCGGCGGAGTCGGAGCGCCTCGTCGGTCTCTGCGAAATCCCTGTGCGGGGCGTCGTAGTAGGTGTCCGTCTGGGCGACGCGGTTAACCTGTTCGCCCCCGGCCGCGTCGAGTCGCTCGCGAACCGCGCCGTGGTCCGCGCGGACCTTGACCTCGACTTCGTACATGGTCTCACGGGCGCGTCCGGAGGGCAAAAACCTCGGTGACTCGCGCCGGCGACCCCTCAACACTACGGCATTTGTTATCTTTTATCATGAAAGAACCCGTAGTATGACGGGAGTATGAGTCAAGAGACGCCGAACCCGGCTACCGCGGTCGAACAGCGCGCCGGCGAGACCGCCGACTACGACATCACGGGGAACGTCATCCTCACTGCGATGGCAAGCGGCTTCGTCGGGACGGTGTTGATGCTGCCCGTCCTCGTCGGCATCCCCGAACTCCTCGGTCTGTTTACGACCGAGCCGATTACGCGGTTCGCCGGTGTGGGGGCGTTCTTCGGCTACGAACCGACGCTCGCCCTCGGAGCGTTCCTCTTCGGCATCGGCGGGGTCGTCGTCCTCCCGGTGACGTTCGTCGTCGTCGGCGCGTTCCTCCCGCCGGAGTCACCGAAGTACCTCCGCGGCGTGTCGTTCGCGACGCTCTACTGGGTCGGGTTCGTGCCGGCGTTCTGGCCGCCCGCGGACGCGTTCGTCATCGCCTCGTTCCTCGTGTTCTCGCTTCTGGCTCACTGGGTGTACGGCCTCTCGCTCGGCTACCTGCTCGAACTGTTCGCGGACATCCCGCAACACGAAGTCTGACCGAGCGCCATGGCGGGTAGCGGCCGCCGCCACCCGTCCGCCGTCACTCGCCGTCGCCCGCGACTTCGCCCGTTTTCCACCCCGCCTTCGCCCCGCGAGCGACACGAATCGGCCGCTCGACACCATCTGCCCCGGCTTCTCCGAAACAATAATCATCACGAACGTTAATTATCTTATTTGGGTGGTGTTATCAATGGTCACGGAACTCGCACTGACGGCCGCGTTCCCGCTCCAGTCGGGGTTGGTTCCGCGGGGGACCCGCGCGTTCGTCTTCGAGAGCATCTTCGAGGTGTTCCTGCTCTTGGGGACGCTCGTGGGCGTCGTCGTCGTGGGGTATATGCTCTACAACGCGTACAAGTATCGCTCCGGCTCCGGAAACGGCCACATCGACGACGGGGACCGCCTCGTCCTCGGTGAACTCCCGTCGGGGAGCGGCGGGGGCCGAAAGCTGTTCACCTCGTTTTTCATGAGCATGGTCATCGTCGTCTCGCTGGTCTCGTGGACGTATCTGACGCTCCTGTACGTCGAGGAAGGCCCCGCCGACGACGAGTCGCTCGACGTGGCCGTCGAGGGCTACCAGTTCGGCTGGCGCTTTACCTACCCGAACGGCCACACCACCGACGGCGTGCTCCGTGTCCCCGCCGACCGGCCCGTCCGACTGACGATTACCACCGCGGACGTGTTCCACAACTTCGGCGTCACGGAGTTACGCGTCAAATCCGACGCCATCCCCGGTCAGGAGACGGAGACGTGGTTCACCGCCGACGAACCGGGGACGTACACCGCGCAGTGTTACGAACTCTGCGGGGCCGGCCACTCGTATATGTCCGCCGAGGTCGTCGTGATGCCGCCCGACGAGTACGAGGCGTGGTACGCGAACACGACCGCGGACAACGCGACCGCGGACAACGCGGCAGCGAACGAGTCGAGCGCCGATGAATCGGTCGCCGCGCGATCGAACCTCCGACCGGCGGTGGTTCCATGACCGACGCGTCTCCCGAACGGGACGCCGCGGCCGACGGCGGCCACGAGGTCGCTCGCGGCGGCGACGACCACGGCCACGACTTCCCCGGCACGGGGAGCATCAAGCGCTGGTTCGTCACGACGAACCACAAGGACGTGGGCATCCTCTACGTCGTCACGTCGCTTTTCTTCCTCGTGCTCGGCGGCGTCCTCGCGTGGCTGATGCGCATTCAACTGCTCGCTCCGCGCGCGCTCGGCGAGGGGATTCTCTCGCCCGTCGCGTACAATCAGGCCGTCTCGGCCCACGGGCTGTTGATGGTGTTTTGGTTCCTCTCGCCGTTCGCGTTCGGCTTCGCCAACTACGTCGTCCCGCTCCAACTCGGCGCGAAGGACCTCGCGTTCCCGCGGCTCAACGCGCTGTCGTACTGGCTCTACCTCTTTTCGGGCATCCTGTTCGGCGTCTCGTTCTTCCAAGGGGGGACGTTCTCCGGCGGGTGGACGATGTACGCCCCGCTGAACGTCCCGACGTTCACGCCGGACGTGGGGGCGTCGACGGCCGTCTTGGCGCTCGTGCTGTTCGTCGCCTCCGTCACCGTCTCGTCGGTCAACTTCCTGACGACGATGCACCGGATGCGCGCCGAGGGGCTGACGCTCCGGAACCTCCCGCTGTTCAGCTGGACGATTCTCCTGACCGCGTGGATGATGCTGTTCGCCTTCGCGGCGCTTCTGGCGGCGCTTCTGGTGCTCTCGTCGGACCGCCTGCTCGGGACGACCTACTTCGCCATGGAGTCGCCGGCGGGGGCGCTCCTGTGGACCCACCTGTTTTGGTTCTTCGGCCACCCCGAGGTGTACATCGTCTTCTTCCCGGCGCTCGGCGTCATGGCCGAGGTGTTCCAGACGTTCACCGGCCGCCGCATCGTCGGCCGCAAGTGGTTCATCCTCGCGATGGTGCTCGTCGCCATCCAGAGCTTCGCCGTCTGGATGCACCACATGTTCCTGACGAGCATCAACCTCCAGGTGAAGACGCTCTTTATGATTACCACCATCGGCATCTCCCTGCCGTTCGACCTGATGGTGTTCGCGCTCATCTACACGATGCTGAAGGGGAAGATACGCTTCACGACGCCGTTCCTGTTCGTCTTCGGGGCGCTCCTGCTGTTCATCATCGGCGGCATCACCGGCGTCTTCCTCGGCGCGGTCGTCCTCGACTACGAGTTCCGCGGCACCTACTGGGTCGTCGCCCACTTCCACTACGTGATGGTCGGCGGGGTGACGGCGCTCGTCGGCGGCCTCTACTACTGGTTCCCGAAGATGACCGGCCGGATGTACGACGAGTTCCTCGGCAAACTCCACTTCGCCGTCTACTTCGTCGGCTTCAATCTGCTGTACTTCCCGCTTTTCGTCGCGTGGGAGACGCCCCGGCGCGTGTTCGACTACGCGCCCGAACTCGCGCCGTGGCACCAGCTCGCCACCGTCGGCGGGTTCGTCCTCGGGCTGTCGTTTCTCATCATGTTCTACAACCTGTTCAAGAGCGCCTTCGCCGGCGACCCCGCGCCAGACAACCCGTGGGAGTACGCGACGACGGCCGAGTGGGCCGTCCCGTCGCCGCCGCCGCTGGAGAACTTCGACGGGACGCCGACCTACCGAAACGGACACCTCGAATTCCTCGACGCCGGCGAGGCCGCGCCGAGCGAGGACCGCTCTAGCGGGCCGACCGGCGCGGCCGTCTCCGACGGCGGCGTCACCGCGTCGGCAACGACGGCGGTCTCGTCCGCGCTCCCGACCGCCGAAGCGACCGAAGTCGAGGGGCCGAGCCACGCGAGCATCTGGCCGTTCGTCCTCTCCGCCGGCGCGTTCCTCGTCCTCCTCGGCCTCTCGCCGCTTCAGGACGCCGCGTTCCCCGCGGGGATGGTCGGGGCCGCCTACGCGACGACGGCCGTCGCGGGCGGCGTCGTCACCCTGGGGTCGCTCGTCGCCATGGGGCTCGAACCGTTCCACGGCCCGGTCTTCGAGGAGGGCGAGGCGTGGCCCTTCGCCGGCATCGACAACGGCAAGGTCGGGATGTGGATATTCCTCGCGTCCGACGTGGTGCTGTTCGGGGGCTTCATCGGGGCGTACGTGTTCACCCGCGTCGCCTTCGGCTGGACCGGCTGGGAGCCGATTCCGTCCGACCCGATTCCCGGACTCGTGAACACGTACATCCTGCTCACGAGCAGTTTCACGGTCGTCCTCGCGCTCGTCGCGGCCGAGAAGCGACACAAGTGGGGCCTCGTGACGAGTCTCGGGGCGACGTTCGTCCTCGGCATCGGCTTCCTCGTCAACAAGGGGCTGGAGTGGCAGCACCTGTTCCACGAGGGGCTGTGGCTCTCGACGAACGTCCGCGCCTCGACGTTCTTCCTCACGACCGGCCTGCACGCGGCCCACGTCATCGCGGGACTCGTCATCGCGCTGTACCTGACCGCGCGCGCCTGGCGGGGCGCGTACCTCGAAGACAGCCGCTCGGTGGAGTACTTCGGCCTCTACTGGCACTTCGTCGACATCGTTTGGCTGTTCCTGTTCCCGCTGTTCTACATCCTGTGAGGTGACAAAGATGGTATCAACGAAACTCTATACGGCGATTTACGTGGTGTTGTTCGTCTCGGCGACCGTCCAGGTGCTGGTCGAGTTCGCCGGGCTGAGTTACTGGCTGGCCTTCGGCGTCATCATGGTCCTGTCGGCCGCGAAGGCGGTGTTGGTCGCGGCGTACTTCCAGCACCTCCGGTTCGAGCCGCGGTCGCTGACGTATCTGGTCGGCATCGGCCTCGCGGCCGCGCTGGCGCTCACGCTCGCGGCGTCGTACTCGCTCCTCTGACCGTGCGAGCCGACTCCCATCCCCGCTGGCGCTCCCGCGAAACCCTCGTCGCGGTCGGCTACGCGCTCCTGTTTTCGGTCCCCGTCGGCGTCGGCGTGACCGTCATGATGACCCGCGTCGCCCCCGGCAGGCTCACAGACCCGCTCGTCGTCGGTCCGGGTCTCGTGCTCGCGGTGGCCGTCTTCGCGCTCGTCGTCGCCGCCGCGACGACCGGCGAGAACGCGGCCTAACTGGAACGTTGTTCGTCCCCTTCTGAGGCCCTGTGAATCCGTTAGAAACTGACAGAACCCGTGTGAGGCGGGAGGGTGTATCCAGCGAAGTATCTGTGATAACGGCGAGCGTCACGAGAGATGGTTCGGCCGGTAAGTAGGGTAGCGCCAACCTGAACGACCGGTCTCCGGTCGCGTGGAGAAGATTCATTGCTTCGTCGTCCGTGACCGCAATCTGTGTCTGAACAGCCCTCCAACACCGAACCGTCTCTTGGACTGGTCGTCCAGACCATCTTTGTTCTCGCGGTGGTAATCGGCATCCCCTCGGTGTTTGCGCTCGGTGGACGGCTCCGCTTTCTCGCCCTCGCGGCTGTCAGCATCTTGCTGCTCGCGGGCTTCCTCGTCGTCGGTTACCGTCACGCACGCCGACGGAAGTCCCTGCACCAACATGTCGCGTTCTTGGTGGTCTGGTTCGGCGGCATCGTTCTGGCGGACCGCCTTGCTCGCGTGGCGAGCGGTCGCCTCCCGGAGCCGGGTCCCTACCTCGTGGCGGTGGGCGTCACCCTCGGCGCGCTCTGGCTCGGTTCGCGACTCGCCTACGGTGGCGCACTCACGCAAGCGCTGTTTGGCTCCGACTGAGACCTCACGGTAGGCGGGTACGGGTCAGTCGAGGTGGAATCGCTCGCAACGTCTCACTTCGTGCCGTATTCGCGCACTCCATTCAGTCCGACCGCAGAACCCCATCCGTAACTGAGGGCTTCAACAGCGTCTTTCTTTCCGTCGCCGCACTCGCACGTACCTTCTTTGACTTCGGTGTGGTAACAGTACGCATGAATCGGACTACTGTCGCCCTCGTGGCCGCCTTCGGGGCCGTCGTCCTCGGACTCGCGATCCTCCTCGTCTCGGAGGCCGTCGGCGCGAGCGAATCGTTCGTCGTGGTCGGCGGCGTCGTCGCGCTGGCGGGCGTCGGCGTGCTCACCGGCGTCGTGATGCGTCTGCCTGACCCCGGCGAAGGCGAACACGGCGGCGACCATGCCTGAGCCTGAGCCCCGTCCGCACTCCTCTCACAGGCTAAAACCGACGACCGCGAGCAGGAACAGCGCCGTGAAGACCACGCCGAGCGCGCCGGCGACCTTCAGGTGATAGACGAACAGGTCTTCGGCTTCGGCCTCGACAGCGGCCTCGTACGCCGCGGTTTCGCCGTCGCTCAGGTCCTCGTGCGCGTCACCGACGTGGAGGTCACGGAGTCGCTCCCGGCGGAACGGGCGGTCGCAGTACGGACACGTCGCCGCCGCGGTCTCGCCGTCGGGGACGGCGGTTTCGGGGACGACGACGGATGCTTCGCGGCTCATCCCGTGACTCGCTCTGCGACTCATCCGGCGACACCTCCGACCGTCGGTTGGGCGACGACCCACAGGCTCGCCATCGTGTAGCCGACCGTGACGGCGACGAAGGGGTACTCGCTCCGGAGCGGTTGCAGGCGACCCGGAAAGAGGTCGAACGCGCGGGCGTGGGCGACCCACACCGAAAGCAGGTGGCCGAGGACGACGAACGCCAACTGGAGGCCGCTGAACCACGCCGGAACGGCCAGCACCGAGGGGTTCGCGGGCGGCGACAGCGGCGAGGCCGCGACCGCGACCAGCGCGGGCGCGAGGCCGACGACGTAGCCGAGGAAGTGCGCGAGGTGGTAGCCGGCGGCGATGGGGACCAACGCGGGCGCGAACCAGCCGGCGACGAAGCCGACGGTCACGTACGTGTCCGCGGTTCCGCGGGCGATTCTCGCGGCCAGTCGGTAGCCGCCGAGGAAGACGAGAAAGCCCGCGACGATTCCGACGAGGTTCGCGAGCCACGCGGGGACCGGAGCCGCGGCGGCGAGGACGCCCCCCCACGCGACGGTGACGACGAGGCCGTCGAACGTCGTCACCCAGAGGAGCGCGACGACGAACGCCACGTCGTCGGCGCCGAGTCGCTCGCGGCTGCGTGTCAGCCCCGCGCCGGGAACCGAAATCGAGAGGCCGCCGCCGTCGCCCCGCCGGACCGGCGCGAGCAGGCCGTACAATCGGAACACCCGCGCGACGGGGTCGGCGCGGCGGAACCACGCGTCGCCGTAGACGACCGCGCCGCCGACGGTGACGAGGCTGTACGCGACGACCACGACGGCGAGCGCCCGCGGGTTCGCCGCGAGCGGACTGACGACCTCCAGCCAGACGAGTCCGAGCAGACCGGCGACGCTGGGCCACGACCCGAGTCGGTCGGGGTAGGGCCGCGATAGCCTCCCTCCCGCCGCGAATCGACCCCGAAGCGCCGCGCCGAGCGTCCGCCACGGATTCACCAGCGGCCACGCGTTCCCGACGAGGTAGGCGGCCATCGTGAACCCGGCCCACCAGCCGACCCACACGAGCAGGACGCCGAGGTTGGCGATGCCGACGGGCGGCCCGAACAGCCCGAAGGCGACGACGAGGACGAGCGCGGCGACGCCGAGGAGCTTGAGCGCGGCCTCCGCGGTTGCGACGGCTCCGGCGAGCCCTCCGATACGGACGCCCGCGCGCTCGAAGGCGTCCAGCGTCTCGTCGTCGGTGACGAACGCCGACAGCAGAAAGGAGACGCAGACGACGCCGCCGCCGGAGACGACGACGAGCCAGAACGGGGCCGGGACCGAGCGGAGCGACCCGGCCAGCGAGCCGGCGTGCGCGAGCGCCGAAGTCGAAAAAGTGACCGAGGCGACCGCGAACGTGGCGAACCAGACTGCACCGCGCCGAACCGCGGAACCGACCATGCTTCCGGCGCGTCGGCTCATCGCCGCGCCCGCGCCGCCAGCGACGGTCCGAACGCGAGCAGGGCCACGGCGACGACGAACACCAACGTCGAGATGTCGACCGAGAGCGCCCGGAGCGCGCTCACGACGCCGGTGCCCCCGGCCGCGCCCGCGGTGAGGCCGCCGACGAGCGGGACGGTACAGCCGACACAGGAGACGAGTCCGAGCGCTCCCGAGAGCGCGCGCCTCGCCGCGTCGAGGACGGCGGCGTAGACGAGGTACGCGAGCGCGAGGGAGCCGGCGACGCGGTACGGGACGAACGTCGCGGAGACGGCGTCGCCGGCGTAGCCCACTCGCGGCCCCCAGCCCGGCGCGGCGAGCGAGAACTGCCAGCCGGTCGGATAGTGCGCGGCGGCGTGCCCGTGGCTCCCGCCGAAAAGCGCGACGAAGTCCACGGACACCAACCCGGCCAGCGCCGCGAGGACGAGGAAGTACGCGGCGGCGACCGCGCCGGCGACGACTCGCGCCCGGGCGCTCGCCCGCGGTGGCTCGGTCCAGAGGACGGCCGCCGCGCCGACGGTTATCCAGACGAACGGATAGAACAGGTACCGGAGGCTCTCGACGCGCTCCGGCGCGGCGGAGAGGTACGCCCCGACGGCGAGCGCCTCGACCCAGCAGAGCGCCGCGAGCCACCACAGCCGCGGCGCGTGCCGTGGGTCGAGTCGCCCCGCGTACGAGGTCGCCATCTCAGAGGAGGCCCACCAACCTGAGCGCGACGCCGACGACGAACAGCAGGCCGAGCACCCACGACCCGAGAAGCGCCGCCTGCGACCGCTCCAGCCCGCGCCCCCGCGCGGCGTGGTACGTCCCGTAGAACAGGTACGTGACCACGACGGTGAGCGTCCCGGCGACGAGCACCGGCCCCGCGGCGTCCGACACGCCCTCGGGGATGGTGCTGCCGCCGACGAACAGCACCGCAACCGCGCCGAAGCCGAGCGCCGCGAGGAGGAAGACGAGCGACAGCACCGTCGGGTCGTCGGCCCAGCGGCGCGCGGCGGTCCCGCTCCCGCGCTCGCGCTCGCTTTCGCCCGCGTTCCCCGACGATCCGCCACCGGTCGGCGTCGGAACGCTCGTGACGGAGTACTGTCGCCAACCGCGTCCGGTCAGAAACACGGTGAGCGCCAGCAGTGCGACGCCGAGGACGAACCCGAGGAACAAGCCAGTTTGTGCCATGTGAACACGCCTCGTTTTCTATAACTATCGACAATGATATAAGAGATTCGACCCCGCAGCGGCCCTCGGGGTCGAGTTCCCGGTCGTCGGCCGCCTCGAACGCGTCGCGACGGCGAAACGTGATTCTTAAGGGTCGCACGAGTCACGTAGCGTGTATGAGCGACGAACAGCAGGCGGAGGCCGAGCAGGTCGATGAAGAGGTCGAGTCCGGTATTCAGGACGGCGACTTCGTCCGCCTCGCGTACACGGTGCGAACGATCGAGGACGGCGACGTCGTCGACACGACGGACAAAGAAGTGGCCGAAGAGGCCGAGATCGACGTCGAGGGCTACGAGTTCGAGCCCCGCGTCGTCATCGTCGGTGCCGGCCACGTCTTCCCCGAGGTCGACGAGGCTCTCATCGGTGCCGAGGCGGGCGACGAGGACACCGTCGAGATTCCGGCGGTCGACGCCTTCGGCGAGTACGACGAGGACGAAGTGCGCACGGTCAGTGCCAACAAAATCGACGAGGACGACCGCTACCCCGGCGCGCAGGTCACTATCGACGGCGACCAGGGCCGTCTGGAGACCATCATCGGCGGTCGCGCCCGCGTCAACTTCAACCACCCCCTCGCCGGCGAGGACCTCGAATACGAGTACGAAGTGCTCGAACTCGTCGACGACCGCGAGGAGCAGGCCTCCGGCCTCCTCGGCATGTACCTCCAGCAGGCCCCCGAAGTCTGGATTCAGACGGACGAGGTCGAAGAGGAGCAGGTCGTCGAGTCCGACGACGACGAGGACGAAGACGCCGAACCCGAGACGGAGACCGTCACCGTCGAGAAGGACACGCTCTACATCGAGGCGACGCCGCAGATGACGATGAACCAGCAGTGGATGTTCTCCAAGCAGCAGATTGCGCAGGACATCATGCAGCGGCTGGACATCGACCGCGTCATCGTCCAGGAGACCATCGAGGGCGGCATGGGCGGCATGGGCGGCCTCGGCGGCATGATGGGCGGCGCGGGCGGCGCCGACATCGAAGAGGCAATCGAGGACGTCGACATCGACGCCGACGAACTCGCCGCGGAACTCGACGCCGACGAAGAGTAAGCGACTCCGCCGCCCTCGCCGTCCCGGCGAATCGGCGGCTTCTTGATACTCGCCTTCCGACCGCCTCGTAGCCATGGCTTCGCCAGACGACGCCGCGACGGACCAGTTCCGCGACCTCACAGACGTGAAAGTCGCGCTCGTCGCCGGGGTCTGCACCGTCGCACTGACGCTCTCGCTCGAATACGGCGCCGGTATCGAGGTGCCGTTCGTCTACCGCCTCTCGCCGCTCGCACCGTACTTCGCCTACGTCTTCTCCCGCGGCGCGGCGCTGTCCGCCCGAACGTGGATGGCGCTCATTGCGGTCGTCACGCTCGGCACGTTCGGCTTCTTCGTGTTCTAACCGCCCGCCGTCCGGCCTGATTTGACCCGGCTTGACCCGGCCCGACTCGCCGCCGATGCGACGCTCAGGCGATGTCGCGGCTGGTGTCGACGCTGACGCGCTCCGCGAGCCGGAGTTTGATGGTCTCGTCGAGCGCGCGGCCGCCGCGGAACTTAGGGACCGCGAGCCGATTGACGATTTCCGAGCCGTCTATCTTCGTGTCGAGGTCGAACACCACGTCGGCCATGTGTTCTGTCAGGTCGCGGTTGTCCGGGACCGACTCGCCTTTCAGCCCGTGGAGGACGGTCAGGCCGCGCGTGTTGACCATGTGGGTCTGGAGGTCGTTGAGGAACTTCCGGTAGCGGGCGCTCTCGTTGCGTTCGAGCACGTCCGCCACGTCGATGATGAGATTCGCGCCCTCCGGCAGGTCACGGACCAGGCTGTTCGCCGTGTCGAGCGGCGCGTCGCCGCCCACGTCGCGGACCGTGGGGGTTCCGGTCGGTCCGGGACTTCGGTCGAGCGCGTCGGAGACGGCCTCGGCGGAGCGAATCGTCGTCAGCCACAGCGTCCCTCGCGTGGTCGTCAGTTCGTGTAAAAACAGCTCTGACTGGCTGGCCGGGTCGGCGGCGAGGAGGACGATGCTCCCCGCGGGAATGCCCCCGCCCAGTTGGCGGTCGAGCACGTCGATTCCCGTCGCCAGTCGAGACATAACCGTGTGTAAGGGGGTCGCTCATATTACTTCTTCCCCGGTATCTTGTCGGCTATCCGACGGTACGCGGCCCGAACTGTCGGCCGAGTGAGTACTGGCGACGACTCCTCGGGAACGGTCCCGAGCACCGGCGCGCCCACGAGGTCGGACACCGCCTCGGGAGCCACTCGTGACCGAGATATGACACATCCGACGACCGGGGTGCCGAGCGCCCGCGCCATCGCGGCCGTCTTCGCCGCGTCGCGGAGCGCCGGCGCGCACAGCGGCGACACGACGACCACGCCGTCGGCGACGCGGAGCGGGACGGCGGCGTCGGGGCCGGCTCCCGCGGGACAGTCGACGACCGCGCGCCGCTCGTCGCCCGCGGCGGTTCGGAGCCACCGCTCGAAGGCGTCGTCGTCGGTCCCGGCGGGTGCCGGCAGCACGGAGACGGTCGAGTCGGTCGGATGCGACCGAACCGACGGCTCCCGTACGGGTGCGCCAGAGGCGGCGTCCACCGGTCGTCCGACGCCGGCCATCGTGTGGAGGTTCGGCATGTCCCTGTCGGCGTCGACGGCGAGCACCGGGCCGTCGAGCGCGCTCGCCAGTCCGAGGGTCGTCGTGGTCTTCCCGCTGCCGCCCTTGCCGCCCGCGATTGCCAACATAGCCGGGGTTGGCCCCGGCTTGGTACTTGAACCTGCGGCGAAAACGAGTCGAGCGAGCCGGGTCGAGCCGAACTTAGTCGTTACAGCAACCGCCGGCCTCGCCGCCGAAGTCGACCGCGAGCGGCTCCGAGATGGCCTCGTTAATCTTCTCTAACTCGCCGACGAGTTCGGCCTGCGCGAGGAGGTACTCCTCCATCACGGGCTCGGAGTGGAGCTCTTCCTGTGCCGCTTGGACCTTCCGGAGCCCCTCTTGGGTCGCTTCCCCCATCTGCCGGGACACGTTGAACTCCTCGCGAAGCTGGTTGAACTCCGTGATGAGCTCCTGCACGTCGTCGTCGGCTTCGACGGCGGCTTTCGCCTCCTCGTAGGCTTCGTACTTCGGATGGTCGGCGATGGCTTCGCCGAGTTCGCGCCCGAGTTCTTCGAGCCGCGTCGTCTGCGTGCTCATAGCCGCGCGTTGGGGTGCGAGCGGTTTCAACCTGCCGAACGGGGAAGGCAACGGTGCGAGCGTTTCGAGCGTCAGGCGCGCTCAGACGTGGGCGTCGACGAACGCGGCCACGTCCTGCAGTTCGTCCGGGCCGACGCCGTGGGGCGCGTTGTAGACGTTCGCCGTCACGTCAGCGCCGAGTTCGCGGAGGCGCTCGGCGGCGCGTTCGACCCGCGAAGTCGGGATGATCTGGTCCATCGACCCGCCGCCGACGAACACCGGTTTTCCCGCGATGCCGTCGGGGTCGAGGTCGGCGTGGGAGTCCGCGAGGTAGCCGTGGAGCGCGACGACCCACGCGTAGTCGTCGGGGTCGTCGAGGAGGAGCGACAGGCTGGTAATCGCGCCCTGACTGAAGCCGAGGAGGCCGATTCGGTCGGGGTCGATGTCGTACGCTTCGACCGCGCCGGCGATGGCCTCGCGGACGAGATTCCGCGAGCGTTCGAACTGCTCGGCGTGGGGTTGGCTCTCGTGGAGACCGCCCCCCGAGAGGTCGAGTTCGTACCAGGTGTAGCCGCCTTGCAGACGGTCGGGCGCGCGGAGGCTCACGACGTGGACGTGGTCGGGGAACTCCTGTGCGATAGACAGGAGGTCCTGTTCGTTCGAGCCGCGGCCGTGGAGCAAGACGACGGCGGGAGCCGGCCCGTCGCCCGGTTCCGACGGTTCGACGTGGACGTGTTCGAGGGGGATGTCCGACATGGACACCGGTAGGCCGCCGCGAGCCTTGAATCCCCGAGTGACGGGCGGGTAACCGGGTGACACCGTCGCGGGTGCCGCACCGCCGGTCGACTCGCGTGTGGGTGTGTGACGCTCGCTCGTGGGGAAGCGCGGTGGTTAAACGGCTCCGTCCGCAACGATGGGGCAATGAGCCAGGACGTCACCTCGGAGGGAGACCTTCGAAACACCGGGATGTCGCTCAAGCACGACCGGGAGTGGGACTACGAACTCGAACAGATCGTCGAAGCCATCGAGGAACGCGACGCCAAGCGCGTCGGCCTCCAGTTCCCCGAGGGGCTGAAGCGCCGCGGCCCGGCGGTCGCCGACGACCTCCGTCAGCTCTGCGACGACGACGTGACGTTCATGCTCTCCGGTCAGCCGTGTTACGGCGCGTGCGACCTCGACACCTACCTCATGCGCCGAACCGACGTGTTCGTCCACTTCGGCCACTCGCCGATGAAGGAGTCGGACAAAATCATCTACGTCCCGCTGTTCTCCAACGTCGACCCGTTCCCCATCATGGAGGACGCGCTCGACGACATCGAGGGCGACGAGGTCGGCCTCGTCACCACCGCCCAGCACATGAACCGCTTCGAGGACATGTGCGACTGGCTCGAAGAGCGCGGCTACACCGTCCAGACGCGCAAGGGCGATGACCGCCTCACCTACGAGGGACAGGTCCTCGGCTGCAACTACGCCTCCGCGGACATCCCGGCCGACGACGTGCTCTACGTCGGCGGCGGCAAGTTCCACCCGCTCGGCCTCGCGATGGAACACCCCGACAAGAACGTCGTCATCGCCGACCCCGTCAACAACGTCGTCACCATCGCGGACACGCGGAAGTTCATGAAACAGCGCTACGCCTCGGTCCACAAGGCGATGGACGCCGAGAAGTGGGGCGTCATCTTCTGTACGAAAATCGGTCAGGGCCGCATGGAAATCGCCGAGAAGATTCTGGAGGACAACGAGAACGCCTACCTCATCACGATGGACGAGGTGACGCCCGACCGGCTCCGGAACTTCGACATGGACGCGTTCGTCAACACCGGCTGCCCGCGCATCACGACCGACGACGGTCCGCGGTTCCACAAGCCGATGCTGACGCCCCAAGAGTACCGCATCGCCGTCGGCGACGAACCCCTCGACGCCCTCGAGTTCGACACGTTCCACGGTACCTGGTAAGCCGAGTAGCCGAGTCGCTCCACGACCCCCGTGAACGCCCCGCGCGACCCCGCCGCGTGTCGCGTCCTGTCTCGATGCTCTCGTCGCGCCTCGTCTCGGATATGTTCGATTTCTAGATTGTCGCCCCAGAATACCTATACGGGCCGCCCGTTCACGGACACGTATGGTCCCTCCACGAACACGAACTACCCTCCTGAGTCTGCTCAGCGTCCTCGCTCTCGCGGGAACCGCGGCCGCGCAGAACTTCGACTCCGCACCGCAGCTTTCACCGGTGTTCCGCGCCGGCGGGAGCTTCCTCATCGACCTCGTCGTCGGCGGCATCCTCGTCGCTGTGGCCCCAGCGTACACCAGAGACGCCATCGCCGAGATTCGAGACGACCCCGGCGGGTCGTTCCTCTGGGGCCTCGGCGTCAGCATCGGCGGCGTCATCGTACTCGTCCTCCTCGCAATCACCATCATCGGCCTCCTCGTGGCGATTCCGGGGTTCCTCGCGCTCGTCCTCCTCAGCATCGTCGGCGGCGCGGTCTCGACGGTCTTCCTCGGCTCGCTCGTCACCGGCACCGCCTCCGGCGGGTCGCCCCCGCTCGGCGTCTCGGTCGCGGTCGGCGCGCTCGTCGCGGCGATTCTGTCGCTCGTCCCCATCCTCGGTAGCGTCATCCTGTTCGTCGTCGACATGCTCGGCCTCGGCGTCGTCGGCCGCAACCTCGTCCGCTCGTGGACCTGACGCCGCGTCGGCGCGACTGACGGGCGGCTCTCACGAGCACCACAACATTCAGGGCACAGGTAGCGAATTGGTCAGACAGATGTCGACGACCCACCTCTCCGTTCTCGGACTCGACGTGCAGCGGGTCGTCACCCCGCTCGAAGCCGCTGTCGCCGACGCCGACCGGGTTCGGCTGGTCCGCGACGAGGCCGACCCCGAGCAGGGTCGCGACCCGGACGACTGCGCCCCCGGCGCGCCGCGCGCGAGCGCCCACGCCGCGAAAGCCGTCTCCGAACGGCTCGCGGGCCGGGGGACGCTCGACGAAGCGAGACTCCCCTTCACCGCGTCGTTCGAAGAACTGTACGCCGCGACGGCCGACCTGCTCCGCGAGGCCGCCGCGGACGGCGACGTGCAGGTGAACCTCGCCGGCGCGCCCCCGCAGGTCGCCGCCGCGTTCTACGCCGCGCGGACCGCCCTCGTCGACGGCGGCGAACTCGACCGCGGAACCGTCTCGCTCCTGACCATCCCCGCGACCGACCGCCCCGACCTCGCCGCTATCGACGACCTCCGGTCGCTCGTCGGTGATGTCGAGGCCGCCTCCGACGCGTTCGACGAGTTCCGCCGCGTCTCCGACGGCCCCGCGGCCGCGGCCGTCGCCCGCCCGCTCCGTATCGCCCTGTCGGACCTGCGCGACGCGCTCGCCGACGCCAGCGGGGAGTCCCGTCCGAACTCCCGCGCCGGCCGCACCGCGGGCGCTCGCGGGGCGCGCTCCGGCAGCGACTCGCCGCTCGGCGCGATGAGTTCCTACGTCGGCCGCGCCCGCGAACAGCTCGCGGACCTCGTCGAGTCCGAGGACCCCCGCCCGGACCCCGAAGACACTCGCGACCCGAACGCGGTCCTCGACGCGCTCGACGTGTGGCTCGACGGCGAGAGTCGCCTGCTCGCGTCGGTCGAAGACGACCCCCACGAACTGGTCGCCCGCTTCCGAACGAGCTGCGAGGCGCGCTTCGGGAAGTTCGAAGACCGAGCGACCGTCGAGCTGTTCGAGTCGCTCGACCGCTTCGAGGCGCACCTCGACGCCTACCTCGACGCTCGCTCGCAGCTTTCGGCCGCTGCCGGCCCGGTTGCCGAGCGGACGACCGAACTCTCCGAGCGGGCCGCCGAGGCCGCGACGAGCCTCTCGGCCCTCGACGATTCCGGTCCCGCAACGGGCGAGTCAGCCCTCGAACTCGACGGGCACGCGCTCTCGCCGCTGGGCGACCTCGAAGCGGCGGTGCTGTCCGTCCTCGCTGCGGGGCCGCCGCGCTCTCGCCCGCGGACGCGCCGCGGGGTCGCCGCCGAACTCCGCGAGCGCGCCGAACACCACGGCATCGTCGCCGGCGCGCGCGACGAGGAGACGTGGTCGGCGTTCGATTCGTTCTGCGTGGGCGTCGCTCGCGACAGCGTGGCGGGCGACCGATTCGAAAAGCGACTCTCGAACGCGCTCGCTCCGCGGCTCGACGTGGCGGTCGAGGGACTCACCGCGAACGGATTCGTCACGACGCGCGAGCGCGAACGCGGCCGCGACGCGCTCGAACCCACGGACGCGGGTCGGCTCTGGGCGTCGACGACCGACTGGGAGTCGTTCCGAGAGACCGTCATCGACGACCTGCTCCGCGACTGCGTCGAACGCGACGAGGGCGCCGCGGACGCGTAGCGCGGCGCGACCGCCCGCTCAGACCGCGTCTTCGACGAACGCGACGGCCGCTTCCGGCGAGTCGCACGGCTCGAAGCCCTCTAGCGAGCCGACCTGTTGGGTTCTGATGCCGGCCGTCGGGCGGTCGAAGACGTTGGCGTAGCCGATTTCGGAGAGCGTCCCGCCGCCGCCGTCGACGGCGATGACGGCGTCGCCGTTCATCGCGACGAGCGCGTTTCTCGCGTGGCCGAGCCCGGTCGCAATAGGGATGTCGACGTAGGAGTTCGCATCCTCGCGGTCCTCGCCCGGCAGGACGCCGATAGTCGTGCCGCCGGCGTCTTTCGCGCCGCGACAGGCCGCCTTCATGACGCCGCCGAGGCCGCCGCAGACGACCGTGTGGCCGCGCTGGGCGAGCAGGCGACCCAGGTCTTCGGCGATGGCTTCGACCGGGTCGGGGACGACGCTCCCGCCGACGACGCTCACGCGCACGGCGAAGTCACTCCTCGGCGTGCTGTGGTGTCGCCTCGGCACTCGACGCGACCGAGACTGGCGTCTGCGTTCATGTGGTATCGGACCGCGTCGAAGATGATAAGTGCGGGGCCGCATCGCCCGACCGAAGCCGGACTGCCGTTCTCAGTTGCGTCAGAACTCGTCCGGTCGCCGCGAGTCGTCGTCCAGCGGGGAAACCGCTTCCCACGCGCCGCACGCGCGCATCGTCCGAGCCATCGAAGAGAAGTTCGCCGTTTGTTTGTGGGTTCCTGACATGGTATCAGATACCATGGGTTGGTGCATTAAATATCTTGTCAGGGTAACACCTTATACACCACATATGTCTCTATTTTCTATTGTAGGCTACAATTTCGTCCACAAATATGCGCGGGTTGTCTGCGTATTGCTAGTCGTTGTTGTCGGGTCGTCGGGACGCGTCGGACGAGAGAGCGCAACGCTTAGTCCCCCGGCGGGAGGACACGTCTCTATGACAGTCAGCGACTGGAGCGACTGGCTCCCGCGCGCGGTCGAGTCGGCCGACCCCGAGACGGTTGCCATCTGGTATCTGGGCTGCAACGGGTTCGTCATCAAAGGTAGCAAGGGGACGACCCTGTTCGTCGACCCGTACGTCGGCATCGGCGACCCGCCGCGGACGGTCCGTATGATTCCCGTCCCGTTCGACCCCGAGGACGTGACCGAGGCCGACGCGGTTCTCGCCACGCACGAGCACACGGACCACGTTCACGGGCCGAGTCAAGCGCCCATCCTCGAAAACACGGGCGCGACGTTCGTCGCCCCCGACGACTCGCTTTCGGTCGCCTACGACGACGAGGCGTGGTTCGACGACTACGACCTCTCCGAGGACCAGTTCGAGGAGGTCGCGGAGGGCGACAGCGTCGACATCGGTGAGTTCACCGTCCACGTCGAACCCGCCTACGACCCCGACGCGTCCCATCCGGTCGCCTACGTCTTCGAACACGAGTCGGGGACGTTCATCCACGGCGGCGACACCAAGCCCGCCGAGGAGTTCGCCGGCATCGGGGAGCGCTACGACCTCGACCTCGGCATCCTCGCGTTCGGAACCGTCGGCAACATCCCCGACAAGGAGACGGGCGAGCCGGTCCGCACGACGTGGTACAACGACGAAAACCAGATTATCGAGGCCGCGAGCGACCTCGACCTCGACCGCCTCGTCCCGACTCACTGGGACATGTGGAAGGGCATGACCGCCGACCCGAAGGTGCTGCACCACCACGCCAAGAGCTTCGAGGCCCCGCGCTCGCTCGACCTCGTCGAAATCGGTGACCGCGTCGACCTCTGAGGTCGCGTTCGAACCGCCTTTTCGGGGCGGCCGTTCCGCGCCGGTCATCGCCGGCTGACAGCCGCCGAATCGAAACCGTCGAATCGGGAGACGACGGCGAGGCGACTTCGCGGCCCCGGTTGTTTTATAATGGATGTCGGGAAAGTGGCGGCCATGAGCCGCGAGTCCGAAGGGGTTACATCGGTTTCCGACGGCGAGGTCACGGTCGACAAGACCTTCGCAGCCGACGAGTTTCCCGTTCCCGCCATCAAGTTCGTCATCAGTTCGACGCGAGACGAGGCGACCCGAATCCGAGTCATCGACCGCATCCCGGAGTCGTTCCCGATGGAGAGCGTCGGGTTCCACCCCGACTTCGAGAGCGACAACTGGACGGCCTACAAGGACCACCGCGTCGAGTACGAGCGGACGCTCGACCCCGGCGAGGAGCTCGTAACGGTCTACGGCATCCGCATCACCGACGGCCACGACCAGACGGATTTCCTCGAAGAGCCGACGCTCGAACGCATCCCGGTCGACGGCGGCATCGACCCCGACGACATCGACGACATCCTCGGGGAAGACCGCAGTCAAATCGTTCGAGACGTGCTCGCGGGCAACCGCGACCCGCCCCGCGACGAGTCGGACGCCGACGACGCGGACCCAGAGGACGAGGGGGAAGTCGTCCTCGACGCGCCCGCCGACCCCGACTCGGAGGCCGAAGCAGCCGACGCCGCCGAGACGGACGCGACCGCCGCAGATACCGCAGACGCCGCCGGCGACGAGCCGAGTGACGGCGACCTCGCGGCCGCCTTCGCTGGCGGAGACGACGGGGAGACCGACTCCGAGGCGGCCGAGGCGCAGGCGGCCGACGACGGCGACGAGTCGGTCTCCACGCCCTCGCCCGACGACGACGTGCTCGGCGACGACGGGGAAGCCGATGACGGGGAAGCCGACGACGAGTCCGCCGAATCGACCGGCCCGCGCGCGGTCGCCACCGACACCGCGCCGGCCGTGACCGCGCACCTCGAACAGCCCGATGTCGATGTCGAGGCCGAGGCTGAAGACGCCGAAGACGCCGATGCCGAGGCGGACGCCGACACCGGCGCGACCGGAAGCGCGCCCGCACCTGACGCGGACGGCCTCGTCGGGGCGCTCGCCGCCGAGATTCGCTCAGGCGCGGCCGACGAAGACGACCTCGAAGTCATCCGCGAGGCGGTCGACGCCGAGACGCGACGGAGTACCGACGTTCGCATCCGCCGCCTCCAGTCGCAGATGGAGGACCTCGCGGCGTACTCCGACGCGCTCGCGGAGTTCATCGACGAGGAGGGGACCGGGAGCGACCTCGTCTCCGAGTTCCGCGCCGAGATGACCGCGTTCCGCGAGGACCTCGACGCCCTCGACTCGATGGTCGACGGCGCGGTCGAGTCGGTCGATGACGCGACCTCACGGCTCGACGCGGCCGAAGAGACCATCGCCGCGGTCGACGACCGCTCCGACCGCGTCGCTACCCGAGTCGCGGACGCCGAGAGCCGCCTCGACGACCACGACGGCAGGCTCGAAGGCCTCGCGTCCGACCTCGACACCGCCGAAGACACCCTCGACGACTACCACGGCTGGCTCGAATCCCACAACGAGCAGTTCGAGACCGTCGAAGGCCGGCTCGACGACCACGACGAGCGGCTCGAGACCGCCTCGCGAAACATCGACGCCGGCTCCGACCGCCTCGACAGCGTCGAGGAGACGCTCGCCAAGCGCGAGGAGGAACTCGTGACGGTCCGCGAACGCCTCGACGACATCGCCGGTCGGCTCGACGAGACCGTCGACCGACTCGAAGGGGCCGAATCCAGCGCCGCCGAAGCGACAGAGCAGGCTTCGACGCTCCACGACGAAGTCGGGGACATCCGCGAGGACATCGCCGACCTCGACGGGGACATCGTGGAGACGCGGGAGGCCCTCGACGACCGCCTCGCGGAGATTCAATCGCGGGTCGAAGACGCCGCGGCCGACGAGGAAATCGAGGCGCTGCGCGACGACATCCGCGAACTGGACGACACCGTCGCGGAACTCGAAACCTTCCGCGAGCGCCTCGCGGGGGCCTTCGGTACCGGCATGGGCGGCGGCCCGGCCGCCGGCGACGACGGCGACGGCGACACCGACGAGGCGGAGTAGTCCGACCGAGCGCGCTCCCGAGAGACGTTTTCCCGAAGCGCAACCTGTTTAGCGGGCCGCCCCGACGTTCCGATGATGACAGAGACGGTGCGCGTCGCTGTTCCGCGAAAGGGTCGCCCCCTCGAAGCGGTGCTCGAACGGTTCGCCACGACCGAGAGCATCGCCGAGGTGGCGGACGAAATCACCTCGACGCTCCGATACGAGAAGTCGGTCACGAAGGGCCATACCCGGCCGGAACACGACGTGTACGAGCGACTCGCGGATTACAGCGACCTCTCGGACCCGGCCGCGCCGGAGTACACGCTCCTGCGCGACGACCGGGACGGGATGCCGCGGCGCATCGTCTTCGACAGCGTCGTCCTCGAAATCGACGGGGTCGACATCCACCTCGTCGGGCGCGAGGAGCCGTTCCGCGCCCTGCGGACCCACGAGTTCGGCCTCGGCTTCGACAGCGCCGACCTCGTGCTCGAAGAGGTCGTCAAGCTTCGCCCCGAAGGGCTCGGGAGCATCGAGGACGTGAACGCCCGCATCGACCCGATGGACACCGACGTGCGGGTCGTCTCCGGCCTCGGAGACACGGTCTACCACACGCTCATGGCCGACCCCGAACTCCTCCCGCCGGGCTCCGAACTCGACCGCGACTTCGTCGCGGACTACGCGGGCGACCTGTGTATCTCGCCGCGCTACGAGCGCCTCGTGGAGGCGGTCCTCGGGACGCGGTGTCTCGACGACGTGACGTTCGCGTACCCGGACGACGCGCCGGAAGAGGAGGCCGCCATCGCGGAGACCGGCATCGGCGTCTACCTCACGATGACCGGGTCGACCGCGCGCGAACACGGCCTCGTGCTCGGTGAACACCTGTTCCCGAGCGAGACGGTCCTGATGGAGAACGTCGCGGAGGCGACGCCGGCCGCCGAAACCGTCAAGCGGGCCATCGCGTCGCCCGAGTTAGAGACCGAACTGAAGGTCTGACTGCCGACCGACGCCCTCCGCCGACGACTCGTTTTTCCGCTCCGCGTCGCCGCAGAACAGCAGCGTCGAGAGCGTCCGCGCCTCGAAGCCGCCGTCGTCGGTGAGCGAGACGGTCGTGTTCGACGCGTTGCAGTCGAACTGCGATTTGTCGACGGTGACCGCCTCGGTCGTCCCTTCGCCCGATTCGTCCCGCCGAGCGACGCGAAGCGTGACCTCGCGGACCTCGGTCAGCGACGCGCCGACCCGCGCGCCGGGTTCGAGGCGGTACGCGCCGCCGAAGGCGACCGCGCCCGCGGGCGTCTCGTAGGCGAACTCGACGACTTCGGCCACGTCGGTCGGGTTCGCGACGGCGAGACCGTGGGGCTTCGTGGCCTCGGTGGGGAGCGACCCGTCGCCGAGCGCGACCGTGACCGCGTCGTCGGCGTCGACGACGTGGGAACCGCAGGCCATTCGGGTCGACCCGCCGGAGACCGAGACACCGCCGTCGCCGGGCGAGAACGCGGTCCACGAGCGGTTACAGTCGAAGTCGTCGGGGCCGACCGATTCAGTCGCCACGGCGTCCGAGTCGATGTCGGTCACGGTCACCTCGTAGGCGGCGGGAACGCGGAGCGAGACGTTCACGGTCGCGTCGGCGTCGAGTTCGTAGGTCTCCGCGTGGCCCGCGCCGAGCGGGCGCGAAACGTCGATACGAGCGGTCCACGACTCGCCGGTCGGGTTTTCGAGGCGGATGTGGTGGGGTTTTAGCGCCCCGCCGTCGCCCGCGGGACCGTCGCCGACGACTGTCGTGAGTCGCTCGCCGGATGCGACCGAGACGGTATCCACCGGTTCGGGCGTCGGGTCGGGGGTCGATTCGGTCGTCGAGTTTCCGTCGTCAGCGTCGTCAGCGCCGTCGCCGGCACTCGCGATACAGCCCGTCAGCGCCGCCGCGAGGCCGGTTCCGGCCGCGGCGAGGAGGGTTCGTCGGTGCACACCTACTCCAACGCGTCGGGGTCACTTTCGCCTGTGTGTGGCTCAAGCGCGCCTTTGAGTCCAGGCGACGCCGAGGCTCACGAGGACGGCGAGGGCGACGCCGACGAGGAACACGAGCGCGCCGGGGCCGGCGAGGAAGGCGGAGACGAACTCCGCGACGCCCGGTTCGGGGGCGGGACCGGTCGGAGCCGGCGCGGCGTACCTGACCTGTGGCCGTCGCGCGGTCCACAGCGTCTGCACGGCGACGCTTCCGACTAGCGTGACACCGACGCCGGCGACGAGCGTCCGAAGCCCCGAGGAGAGCTTCGATTCGGTTCGCTCCGCGCCCGCGAAGAGAACGACGGCGGAGCGGGTCGGGCCGTAGACGGCCATCTCGCGGCCCTGCGCGGAGACCCACGTCGTCACGGGCTCTATCAACTCGGCGTCGACCAGTCGCTCGACGTGGTAGCCGACGGTCTGGAGCGTCGTGTCGAGCGCGTCGGCCAGTTCGGAGGCGGGGCGCGGATCGTCGTAGACGGCGGCGAGGAGCCGCCTCGCGGTGGCAGACGACAGCGCCGACAGGACCTCGTCCGCGTCGTCGTCGTCGAGTGCGACGAGAAGCGGGCTCAGCCCCCGGTCTCGAACCGATGCGGCGGCGGGTTTCAACGGGAGCAACGAACTCACGGTTTCGACCGTCGTTCTCGCGCTACGGATAAAGAGGGCGGTATGAGTCAAGCGCCCGTTTGAGCCTCGCTCCGTCGGGTAGAACGAACGTCTGTGTAGATTAGTACATGCTAGCGACACGGCGATGGCCGCTCGCGGAGTAGTACGACTGTGAACCAGATTCGAACGAACCCCGCGGAGGCACAGCGATGAACGGCGATGCGGTCCGATACGAGAGCGACCACTACAAGGCGACCGCCGGCTTCGGAGCCCAGAAGCGGGACCTGCAACTCGTCTTTTTCGACGCGCAGTACCCGCAACCGGACCCGACGGCGGCCGACCACCCGTCGGTCGAGAGCCAGACGATGAACGCGCTCGAACGCGTGGAAGCGGCCGTCGGCCGCTCGGGACTCGACTTGGACGACGTGCTCCGAACGACGGTCTACACGACGGACCTCGACCGAATCGACGCCGTCGAGTCGGCCTACGACGCCTACTTCGACGACCGGCGACCGGCAATGACCGTCGTCGGCGTCTCCGAACTCCCGAACGACGCCGCCGTCCAAATCGAGGCGACGGGCGTCAAACGATAGGTCGCGCACACGCAGATTCAATATAGCGAGATACAGTTTACGAGTCGCGCTCCGAACAGCGGCCACGCTTCTCAGCGGAGCGAGTAAATGTTGGATTCGTACGTTTCGCGCACTCTGTCGCCCCAGTTGTGGGTGTACGTGTCGATGATGTCGCCGGCAACGTCGCCGCGGAGGTACTTGACGATGCCGCGGTCGCCGGTGCGGTCCCGAAGGTGGGTGGTGAAGAAGTGCCGGAAGTAGTGGGGCGTGACGTTCTCCTCGCGGTCGCCGCCCGCCCGGTACCAGCCGGCGTCGGCGGCGTGGGCGGTGACGACGTGGTGGACGGCGTCGGGTTCCAAGCGCCGGCCCCACCCCGAGGCGGTGCCGACGAAAAGCGGTTCGGCCGGTGACGGCGAATCCGGACGAATCGCCAGCCAGCGCAGGAGGACGGCCTCCAACTCGTCGTCGACGGGGACGACCGTCGACCGCTTTCGCTTGTTCGAGGCGGTTCGCTCCTCGCCGTTCGTGACGCTTCCGACGCTCGGGTCGGCGGCGACGTATATCGACGGCCCGCGACCGTCGAGGGCGGCGCGGGTCGATACATCGTCCAGAGGTGTCTCCGCCGACAGCGACACGTCTCGAAGATCGAGGTTGCACAGTTCGCCGACGCGCATCCCGGTCTTGAGGAGGGTGACCACCAGCGCGTGGTCCAGCGGATGGGCGATGTCCCGGACGAACCCCCGCATCTGCGGGACCGAAAGCTCACGTCGAGCGGGGTTGGTGTCGATGCGCTCGTCCATCTCCTCCATCACGAGGCTCATCGGGTTGGAGTCGAACGCGCCGACCTGCGCCATGTAGGCGTAAAACCGGTGGAGGTAGGAGGCGTACGTCGCCACCGTGCTCGGCGCGACATCGCGGTTTCGAAGGGTGTGTATCCACGCCATGCAGTCGCGGTGAGTCGCGTCGTCGACCGACCGGGCCGTCCCGGCGGGGTTCCGCGAGGGGTCGCCGAGAAACGACTCGAACGCCCGGAGAACGCGCTCGTAGGCGTCGCGGGTCCGGTCGGTCTTCCCGTGATAGGTCATATCCTGCAGGAAATACCCGACCGGGTCCTCCGCGTCGGCGGGTCGCTCAGCGGCCATCGCGCTCCGCCAGCGTGTAACCGCCGTGTCGCCCGCTGTACACGACTCGGCCCTTCGATTGGAGCTCCTGAAGCGTCGATTCGAGGCGGTCTTCGATGTCGTCGGTCAGCGCCGCGACGAGGTCGTCCCACGACCGGTGCGAATCGGCCGCGAGCGCCTCGACGATTCGGGCCTCGAACCCGCCGTTATTTTCACTCTCGACATCCTGATTTGAACCGTCGTTCTGGTCCCCCGTCTTTCCCCCGTCAACCCCCGGGGTTGTCGCCGCTTCGTCGCCCCTCGACGGAACGTCGAAATCGCGCCGACCGGCCTGTACCATCGTTCTGACAAATTCGCTCTGGCTCATCCCGAGTCGGTCCGCGTGGTCCTTCCAGACGGCCTTCTGGTGGGCCGGGAGGTAGGTTTGCACCGTCGCACGGTCGACCTCGTCGCTCATGGACGGTCCGACACGGGGGTCGATATTCAATCTACCGGCACAGTCCAGAATAAGAGAAGTTATCCTGAGCAGTGCATGCGGATTTTCGGCGGCGAGTCTGAGTTATCCCGAATACTGCAATCGTATTTTTGGCAATTTGCATGCAGTATTCAGGATATTAGATTCTCCCGGAGAACGCCGATTTTGGCCGTTTCGAGCGAATCTGAGACTCGGCCAATTTCTGTCGCTTTCGAGAGGTCGAATATCACGCAGTACCGTCTCTTTTCTGTGATGACACCCGATTTTTGGATGGTACTCCTCCAACCAATTACTCCCGGAGTAATGCATGGAGAACCCACTTACACGGGTTTCGTTATTTCACAACTGATGTTACTGAATTATTATAAAAACTCGATAACGGTGATTTTGTCTCCACTTTATTTCTCCCGTCATAGTGTGAATACTCACCCATATATTTCTGTCTATTTTCACAGAAATATATTTGCGGAGCGACGCACCATCCGTGTTCTCTCGAACGGCTATATTTCAACCCAAATTAACTCGGTATTTTCACTGATTATATCAGCCATTCATCTCTGAATATATGTCGCCGGACGGAGTTTCGTTTCGAATCGGCTCTGTCTGTTATTATGTGGGGCGTCGTCTCGAAGAACTCTGATGAATGTTGTCTGATTCGAACACGCAACCACCCGGGTGACTCCGTTCCGAGCCCACCCGAAGACGAACCAACTGAGGTCTTTGGCGGCTCGATTCGGCCTCTGTTGACGCCTTCACAGCCCTCGTCTTCGCGGTGAGAACCGTCACTCGGGGCGTGGCCCCCGCTCAGATGGAGCGGCGCTCAAGCGCGCTGTGGCCGTCCTGACGGGATTGCGTGAATCCGAGGGTTCGGGTCTCGCTCACGGCCGGATGCCGACGACTCACTCGCTCGGCGGTGACGACCCGTTCGAGACCATCTCTCGGCTGGTGGCTCGCTCGGGCGGACCGTCTCGAATTTCGAATGCGACGCCGCACTCCGTCTGCACGACCGGACTCGCGGCCGCGTCCCCGCAACCGCTGTACTTCCGACTGCGATACGAACCACCCGAGCCGCGAGCGCGACGTGGCTGTCACTTGCGGCGTTGACGACCCAAGCACTATCGTCCCTTGGAACTCCGATTTTCCTCGTTAGCGCGACTCAATCCCCCGATTCTCTGAACGCTTCGGTCGCTGGCGGTTTGTCCGATTCGAGACTCGTATATTGTATTTCGCTATATACAATTCTGGTTCTCGGGTTCGACCGAGCTCGGGAAATTCGAGGTCCCGTCGAACCCGGCCGGTTCGCGTCGAAGTCACTGAGACGACCGGATGCCAACGACTTCACCCGCGCTACGCTTCGACTCGCTCTATCAGGTCGGGGCCGTCGTTGGCGGGGCTGTTCACCCGCGTCGAGACGGGGTACGCCGTGAGTTCGTCGTCGGGGTAGGTGTCGAGGAGCGCGGCCGCCTCGTCGGGGTCGCCGTGGAGCCACGTCTGCTCGTCTTCGGGCGCGAGGACGACCGCCATCCGGTGGTGGAGCTCCGAGACGAGGTCGTTCGGTTCGGTCGTGACGACGGTGAACGTCTCAAGCGGTTCCTGCTCGCGCGAGGGGCCGCCGCTTCCGAAGTCGCCGAGCCCGGTCTGTTTCGTGGAGGGCGTCCACCGCTCCCAGAGGCCGGCCATGGCGAACGGGCGGTCGTCCTCGAAGGCGACGCGATAGGGCTGTTTGCGTCCGCCGCGGTCGACCCACTCGTAGAAGCCGTCCGAGGGAACGAGACATCGGCGGGCCTCGTAGGCGTCGGCGAAACTCCGCTTCTCGCGGACGGTCTCCGCGCGGGCGTTGATTCGGTCGTTGCCGACACTTGCGCTGTCGGCCCACGAGGGGACGAGCCCCCATTTCAGAAAGCGGAACTCCTCGGGTGCGTCGTTGGTCACGACCGGGAGTTCCTGACCGGGCGCGCAGTTGTACCGCGCCGAAAGCGGGCGCGTCGGCGTCGCGTCGAACCGCGTTTCGAGTTCCTCGGGTGGGGTAAACAGCGTGTAGCGGCCGCACATATCTCCGGCTTCGCGCTCTGCGGGTAAAACGCCCGCGGCGGGGGAAGTGCGGAAGCGTTCTGAGAGCGTGGCGGCCGGCCCACGACGACGCATTTAGGGTTGCCGACGCCCCCCTGTCGGACATGCGAATCGAGAACAGCTTCATCCCCGTCCGCGGCGTGGGCGAGCGGACGGAGCGGAACCTCTGGCGGGCCGGGTCGACCCACTGGGACGAGTTCGACGCCTCGCTCGTCGGCGCGAAGACGGGCGACCGAATCGAGACGTTCATCGCCGACGCCGCCGCCCACCTCGACGACGGTAACTCGCAGTTCTTCGACGACTGCTTCCCCTCGGGCGAACGCTGGCGACTCTACGAGAACTTCCGCGACGAGACGTGCTTTTTCGACATCGAGACGACCGGCCTCTCGCCCGAGCGCGACTCGGTGACGACCGTCTCGTTCTATCAGGACGGCGAGACCACGACGCTCGTCAGCGGCGAGGACCTGACCGCCGACGCCCTCCGCGAGCAGTTCGTCGACGCGAAACTCATCGCGACGTTCAACGGCGCGCGCTTCGACGTGCCCTTCCTCGAAACCTCGTTCGACGTCTCCATCGACGTGCCGCACGTCGACCTCATGTATCCCTGCCGCACGCTCGACCTCACTGGCGGACTGAAGGAAATCGAGAAAGACGTGGGCATCGACCGCGACCGCCCCGACATCTCCGGGCGCGACGCCGTCCGCCTCTGGCGGGAATACGAGCGCGGCGACCAGTCGGCGCTCGACACGCTCGTCTCCTACAACCGCGAGGACGCGGTCAACCTCGAACGCCTCATGGAGACGGTCACCGGCCGACTCCACGACCGCGCCTGCGAGGGTCTCGACGCCGACCTCGCCTGAGTCGAGCGAGAAGTTGACCCCGCGCCCGCGCGAGCGCCGCCGACTCGTGCGGGCGTGCCGGAACCCCGCGCTTTTTTCATCCCCCGAAGCGACGCGCCGCACATGACCGACGACCCCGAGGCGGACGACTCCGCCGATTCGACCCCGTCGTCCGACGACGCGACCGAGGCAACCGAGGCGACCGACGGCGACGAGCCAGTCGACGCCGACGCGACCGTCGAAGCGGCGGACGGCGGCACCGACGAGCGCGACAACGGTAACGGAAACGGCGACGAGACCGTCCCGCACGTCGAACTCGACCTCTACGAACTCTCTGTCCGCGTCAGCGGGCAGTCCAGCGACGAACTCGACGACGTGGAGGCGTCGGCGACCCGCCTCATGGACTACCTCGTCGACCACGCGAAAGAGCTGGAAGACCAACCCGACAGCCGCGGACTGAGCTAACTCCGGCGCTCGCGTCCCTCTCCTCGGTTTTGGTAAACCTAAAAGTTCAAGAGCGGCCGTCAATAACCCCGTCCAATGACCGAGTACACCTTCGACGACCTCGCGGTCGTGATGGGGACGTACAACGAAGAGCAGGCCATCGGGTCCGTGTTGGCCGACATCGACCGGATTACCGACGGGCGCGCCGAAGTCGTCTGCGTGGACGGCTCGGACGACCGGACGCCCGAAATCGCCCGGAAGATGGGTGCGCGCGTCATCGAACAGGAGCCGCAGGGGTACGGCGTCGCGGTCGAGGCCGCGGTGCTCGCGCCCGACCGCCCGGTCGTCGTCACCACGGACTGCGACGACACTTATCCGATGGAGTATCTGCCGAAGTTCCTCGACCTCATCAACGACGGCTACGACGTGGTCTCCGGCGACCGAATCACGAAGGGCGCGGAGACGATGCCCCGACTCAACCGCGCGGGCAACATCGCGTTCGCCCGCCTCGCCAGCTTCCTCATGGGCGCGACCGTCCACGACACGACCACCGGCATGCGGGCGTACCGCCGCGAACTCCTCCACGACATCGAGTGGACGGAGAACACCGGACTGTCGGCCGAACTCCTCATCCGCCCCGCGATGCGCGGCTACAACATCGCCGAGGTTCCCATCCCCTACCGCGAGCGCGCCGGCGAGACGAAACTCGACCCCTTCGCCGGCGGCGCGGCCATCGGGAAATCCATCGTCAAAGTCTGCCTGGAAGAACGGCTCCGACTCTGAACGGGCGGTTCGTTCGGTTTCTCCGCCGTTCTGACTCCGAACCGACGTGGCCCCCGACGGTCGTGCGCTTCGATACCATACCGCACATCGCTCATACGTGGCTCGGCCGAATATCCGGCATGGCTTCGACCACGAACCGCCGTCGCTTCCTCGCGCTCGGCGTCGGCGCTGCCATCGCCGGCTGTCTCGGGAGCGAGCCACCCGTCGCGGACGACGATGCCGCGAGAGCCGACGACGCGCCCGAGTCCGCCGAGTCCGCCGCCCCCGCCGACTCGACCGACGCCGCCGCGGGCGACTACTCGGGACCGTTCGAGCTTCCGGTCCCCGAGGGCGAACTGCGTCGAGGCGCGCCGAGAGACGCCATTCCGGCCATCACCGCCCCCGTCTTCGCAGACGACTGGGCCGGGTTCGACGAAGTGGACGCGACGCTCGACGACGGCGACGAGGTGGTCGGCGTCGAACTCGACGGCGTCGCCCGCGCCTACCCGCTCGCCGTCCTGAACTGGCACGAAATCGTCAACGACGAGTTCGACGGCCGGCCCGCGGTCGTGACCTACTGCCCGCTGTGCGGGAGCGCCGTCGTCGCCGACGGGGTCGCCGGCGGCGAACCGACGTACTTCGGCGTCTCGGGCCTGCTGTGGATGTCCGACCTCGTGATGTACGACGACCGGACGAACTCGCTGTGGAGCCAGGTGCTCGCGACCGCGATTCGCGGGGAGTTGACCGGCGAGACGCTGTCGCTCCTCCCTTCGACTATCTCCACGTGGGGCGAGTGGCGGGCGGCACACCCGGAGACCGAGGTGTTGGTCCCGCCGCCCGTCTCGGGGACGATTCGCGGACGGCAGACCCGCCGGTACGACGTGAACCCCTACACGAGCTATCAGCAGTCCAGCGACATCGGTATCGGCTTCAACGACGCGGCGGACGACCGACTCCATCCGAAAGCGTCGGTCGTCGGCGTCGCCGCCGACGGGGTCGCCCGCGCCTACCCGCTCGACGCGGTCGAACGCGCGGACGTCGTCAACGACACGGTGGGCGACCTGCCGGTCGTCGTGGCGGCCTCCGCCGAGGGGAGTCTCGTCGCCTACGTCCGCCGGGTCGACGGCGAGACCGTCGAGTTCGACCGCGACGGGTCGGCGCTCGTCGCCGCCGGCTCGCGGTGGGACCTCCTCACCGGCCGCGCGCTCGACGGCCCCCACGAGGGCGCGGTCCTGACGCGCGCGAACGACCGCTCGCCGATGTTCTGGTTCGCGTGGGCCGACTTCAACCCGGAGACGGAGATACACGGGTCCTGACCGGGCGGCCGGGGCTGCGGGTTCTGAAGAGTCTGAGGGAGTCGGTCGCGCGGCGAGCGCGCGTGATTCGAGGGCGATACGCGGGGAAAACGAGGGATTCGGTCGTTGTTTCGGGCGGCGATTACGACGAGTTCAGGATGTCGCGGACGCGCCGGGGTTCGCCGGAGAGCGCGGGTTGCTTCTCGACGATTTTCAGCACTTCGTGGTCGGTCACGTCGGGGTAGGATTTCCCGATTGCCTCCTCGATGAGGGCCTTTTCGAGGCGGAACTCCGTTCCCTCGTAGACCACGTCTACGCCGTCGTCGTCGAAAGAGAGAATCGTCATACCTCTCGTTGTTTCCCGCGAGTAGTTAAATACACGTCGTCACCGGGAAACCGACTGCCCCGTCGTGTCTGACGGTTGTCTTGCGGACGGTTTATTACGGCACGGGTGTTGGTTCGGAGCGTGTCACTGGGTACGGACCCGCTCGATGCGCTCGAAATCCCCGACGGGACGACGGTCGAGGAACACGACCTCGTCACCGACGGCGACGTCGTCGTCGGCGGGCAGAGCACCGTCGAGTTCGGCGTCCGCGGGCGGAACGTCCTCGCGGGCGAGCGCGTCACCTTCGGCGGCGACATCGAGGCCGAGGCCGACTGCCGACTCGACATGCTCGACGACGTGGCCGGCAACGTCCTCGTCGGCAACGACGCCTACCTCGGTGAGCGCGTCCACATCGCCGGCCGCCTGATGGTCTCTGGCGACCTCGACATCGGGGACGACGTCGATATCGAAGAGGGGTTCGAGGCCAACGGCTGGATCGTCATCCGCAACCCGATTCCGACGCTCGTGTTCTACTTTATCGTCCTCTCGCAACTCCTCCGACTCGGTGAGGACGAGGCGGCCGACGAACTCGCAGAGACCCTCGCGGGCGAGTCGCCGCACGACCCGCTCGTGATTCCACGGAACGCCACCGTCTCCGACGACGCGTGGCGCGTCTCGACGCCCGCGCACGTCGGTTCGGACTGCCGGATTCACGGCAACATCCGCGCGAAGTCCATCGACCTCGCAGAGGACAACAACGTCTTCGGGAGCCTCCGCGCCCGCGACGATATCGTCGTCGGGAGCGGGACGCGCATCCACGGCGACGTGACCACCCGAAACGGCGAGGTTCGCATCCACGAGGGCGCGCGCGTCCTCGGCGACGTGTCCTGCAACGACCTCGTGCTCGAAGCCGGCGCGCACGTCGACGGCACGATGCGCGCCCGCGGCGAGATGCGTATCCACCGCGACAACCTCCCACGCGAGGCCGAGTAGTCGGCGTCGCGTCCGACCGCCCGCCCGACCGAGCGACCGCGACCACCCGCGCGCCGCGATAGCAACAGTCGCCGTTTGTGCTTACCCAACGATTAATCCTTCACGTCGAGAGTGTCGTCTATGGACAACCGACTGAAACTTCTCTCGGTCGCCCTCCTCGTCGTCCTCGCCGGCTGTTCCGGCGGCGCGGCGGACGGCGGTGCCGGTAGCGCCGGCGGTGCGGAGAGCGTCTCGCTCACCGCCGACGCGTCCGGTTCCGCCGAGGCCGAACAGACGGGCGGCGACGACCTCCCGCAGGCCCAGCGGCGGGCGGTCATCAAGAACGGCCGGATAGAACTGACCGTCGACGAGTTCAACGAGTCGCGCGACGCGGTCGAATCGACCGCCGAATCCTACGGCGGTTACGTCAGCGACTCCAACGAGTACGTCAACCGCCGGAGCGGCGGCACCTACCGCTCGGGCCAACTCGTCGTGCGCGTCCCCTCCGAGGACTTCTCGGCGTTTATGACCGACATGAAGGCCCTCGGTGAGGTCGAGCGCGTCGAGACGAACTCCGAAGACGTGACCGACCAACTGGTCGACATCGAAGCGCGACTGAGCAATCTCCGCGCCCAGCGCGACCGCCTGCGCGACCTCTACGAGTCGGCCAACACGACCGAGGACGTGCTCGCGGTCGAAGAGCGCCTGACGGACGTCCAGACCGAAATCGAGCGACTCGAAGCCCAGAAGCAGTCGCTCGAAGACCGCGTCGCCCTCTCGACCGTCCGGGTCTCGCTGTCCGAACGACCGCCCGGCCCGGCGCAGTGGTACGACACGCCGGTCTTACAGGCGTTCTCCGAGTCGGTCAACGGCGCGTTCGTCGCCCTCCGGGCGCTCGTCGTCGCCGTCGCCTACGCTGTCCCGTACCTCGTCGTCTTCGGCGGCCTCCTCGCGATTCTCGGGAGCGGCGTGGTGCTCGCCGGCCGCGCCGCGTTCAGGCGACTGACGGACTGACCTCGTTTCGCCCGCCGCTCCGTCGTCGCTCGCGCTTCCGCACACGCGAGCGTTTTTCCGCGTCCGCGACCATCGTCGACCCATGCTCTCTCTCGCGTTAGCCGGCAAGCCGAACGCCGGCAAATCGACGTTCTACACGGCCTCGACGCTCGCCGAGGTCGACGTGGCGAACTACCCCTTCACGACTATCGACGCGAACCGCGGCGTCACGCACGCTCGCACCCGCTGTCCCTGTCTCGACCGCGACGAGCGCTGCGGCAACTGCGAGGACGGCATCCGCTACGTCGCCGTCGAACTCGTGGACGTGGCGGGGCTCGTCCCCGGCGCGCACGAGGGTCGCGGCCTCGGCAACCAGTTCCTCGACGAGCTGACGAACGCCGACGCCATCGTCAACGTCGTCGACGCTTCCGGGGGGACGAACGCCGAGGGCGAACCCGTCGAGGTGGGGAGTTTCGACCCCGTCGAGGAGGTCGACTTCATCGAGGAGGAACTCGAACAGTGGCTCGCGGGCATCGTCCACAAGAACTGGGAGTCCGTGGTTCGCAAGTCGCGGTCGCCCGACTTCGACATGGACGACGCGCTTTCGGACCTCCTGACGGGCGTCGGCGCGAGCGAGTACGACATCGCCGCGGTCCTGCGACAGCTCGACTACTCGCCGAACCCACGAGACTGGGACGACGCGGACCGCGTCGAACTCGCCCGCGCGATTCGCCAGCGGACCAAGCCCATCGTCCTCGTCGCCAACAAGGTCGACGTCGCACCGCCGGAGAACCTCGACCGACTCGCCGAGACCGGAAAGCCCGTCATCGCCGCGACCGCGGACGGCGAACTCGCGCTCCGGCGGGCCCGCGGGGCGGGCATCATCGACTACCACCCCGGCGACGACGACTTCGAACTCGTCGGCGACGTGAGCGGCGCACAGGAGCAGGGCCTCGAACGCATCCGCGACCTGATGGGCGAACACGGCGGCACCGGCACGCAGGAAGCCATCGACACCGCCGTTTACGACGTGCTCGACCGCATCACGGTCTACCCGGTCCAAAACGAGTCGAAATGGACCGACGGTACGGGCAACGTCCTCCCCGACGCCTTCCTCCTCCCGCGGGGGTCGACGCCGCGGGACCTCGCGTACGCGGTCCACTCGGACATCGGTGACGGCTACCTCCACGCGGTCGACGCGCGAGCGAAACGCCGCATTGCCGAGGACCACGAACTCGAAGAGGGCGACGTCATCAAAATCGTCTCGACGGCGAAGTAGCTGTCAGCAGTTCGTCTTTTCCGCGCGTTCTCGTTGCTTTCGATTGGTCAGGAATCCGTCCGCCACGCCACACGTAAACCAAAATTCGCTATACAGAATTAGTCCGCTCACATCCTCCGAGAGAGGACGAACACAGAAAGCGGAATCGCGCCGCAAGGTCGACTGTCGTGCGACTCACGCGTCGTGATTTGCGGCGGAAAACAGCGATTCGTCGCAGGCGGGGCTCAGAGGTCCTTGGCGACGCGAAGCTCCGAGTCGGTGACCGTTTCGACCGACTCGGCCGGCACCTCGATGTCGTCGCCGTCGGCGTCACCGAAGCCGAGGCCCTGCAGGACTGCCTCGGCGATGTCGGGGTCGGGTTCGACGTACGCGATTTGGGCGTCCGTGTCGACTTCGGTCACGATTCCGATCTGTTCGGCCTCCTCGTCCATGAGGAACTTTCCTTCGTCGGCGGTCGAGAGAACTGACATTCGACCAATCGTTATACCGGGATGACATAATATCCTGTGGCCGGCACGAACGCTGATACGCGTTGCCCGCGTACGAGAGGCATGACAATCAGTCCACAAGTCTCCGAGGCCGGCGCTCGTCGGCTCCCACTGTCGGAGACGCGGGTGCTTCTCGGCGTCGGGCTGGCGATTGCCCTCGTCGCCGGTCTCGTCTTTCGCGTCGTCGGCCAACTCGTGTTGGTGCCCTCCCGGCCGCTGGTCACGGCCGCGGTGTTCGCGCTGACGGTCCCCGCGATGTGGGCGCTCGCGGTCGGAATCTTCCGGTGGCGCGGGCTGTCCAGTGGCGCGCGGCGGGAGGCCGCGGTGCTGCTCGTCGTTCCCGGGATGCTCGTCGACGCGGTCTCGACGGCGCTGTTCTCGGTCGTCTACCCGAACATGGGCCTCGAAGCCGCGGGGCTCTTCGGGGGGCTGTTGCTCTTGGCGTACGCGACGGTGCTGGTCGCGGGGTTCGTCAGTCGATGAAAAATCGCGGTCGGTCGGGGTTAGTCGGACGACGACCCGAACGCGTTCGGGACGCTCACGTCGGCGTGTTGGGAGAGGTAGTAGGCGGCGACGAAGAGAATGAGGACGCCGACGCCGAGGAGCGCGAGCGGTCCGACGCCGTAGCCGGAGACTGTGAGCGAGCTTACGCCGTAGCCGTCCGCGAGGAACAGTCCCGTGGCGACAGTCCCGCTGAGCAGCGCGTACGGAATCTGCGTGTTCACGTGGTCGACGTGGTCCGCGCCGGCGAACATCGACGAGAGGACCGTCGTGTCGCTGATTGGCGAACAGTGGTCACCGAACAGCGAGCCGGTGAGAATCGCGCCGATGGCACCGGGGAGCGGCGCGCCGAGCTGGTAGGCAAGCGGCACCGCGACGGGGAACATGATTCCCATCGTCCCCCACGACGTGCCGATGGAGAACGAGATGATGGCCGCGGCGAGGAAGACGACCGCGGGCAGGAGTTCGGGCGTGATGACGCCCTGGGCGACGCTGACGACGAACGGACCCACGCCGAGCGCCTCGCTGACGCTCCCGATGGTCCACGCCAGCGAGAGGACGGCCACGGGGAACATGACCATCTTGAAGCCCTCGAAGATGGCGTCGCTGACGGCTTCGAGTTCGACGCGGGCGTGGCCGACGAGGATGGCGAGCAGCAGCGCGCACGCCGAGAAGACGCCCCAGAGGATGGCGTCGGCGGTGGCCGCGTCCTTCAGCGCCTCGACGGGTACCTGCCCGGGCCAGCCGCCGGAGTACAGCAGGCCGAAGCCGGTGACGGCGACGAGCGTGACGATGGGTGCGGCGAAGTACCACCAGCGCGAATCGACGTAGTCGGGCGTGACGATGTCCTCCTCGCGCGTCTCGATGAGGGGGTCGGCGTCGTCGCCGAGGACCTTCCCCTCCTCTTTCGCGCGGCGCTCGGCGCGTTGCATCGGCCCGAAGTCCCAGTCCATCACGACGAGGATGAACACGAGGGCGACCGCGAGCAGGCTGTAAAAGCGGAACGGGATGCTCTGGAGGAACACCACGAAGGCGCTCTGGTCGATGCCGAGCGAGGCGAACTGCTCGCGGATGAGACCGACCTCGAAGCCGACCCACGTCGAGACGACGGCGACGCTCACCACGGGCGAGGTGGTCGAGTCGAGCAGGTACGCGAGCTTCTCGCGGCTGATGTCGAACTTGTCGGTGATGGGCCGCATCACCGAGCCCGTAATCATCGTGCTCGCGTAGGAGTCGACGAAGATGAGCATCCCGAGGACGCTCGTCCCCAGCGCGGCCTGTTTACGGGTCTTGATGCGGGCGATGATGCGCTGTGCGAGCGCGTTCATCCCGCCCGAGAGGAATATCATCCCGAGCATCGCGCCCGAAAGGAAGGTAAACAGGAGGAGTTTGCTGTTGAACGACTCGGTCACGTTGTTGATGACCAACTGGAGGGAGTACGCCGCCCCGCCGATTGGGTTCCATCCCACCAGGATGGTCGCACCGATCCAGATGCCGGTGAACAGTGAGAGGAGCACCTGCCGACTGGCCAGCGTCAGCACGATTGCGAAGAGTGCCGGCAGCAGGCTGATGACTCCCTGCGTCTCTGCGGGCATGACAAACGTTTCGTCACCGGCTCCCGAATTTAAGGGTTTTCACTTCGAGACCTGAGAATAAGACGCATCGGATGCCGTGAGTTGTCGTAGTTCGGTCGACGAATCGACCGACTTCGGGCGTGTTGCGGGCTCAGACGACCGCGTCGTACGCCTCGCCCATTATCTCGATGGCCTCGCGGAGCGACTCGGTGTCGGTCGCGTACGACAGTCGGGCGTAGCCGTGGCCGTGTTCACCGAACGCCTCGCCCGGCACGATAATCACGCCGCGGTCGATGCACTCGTCGACGAAGCCCTCGGGCACCTCGGGCATGACGTAGAACGCGCCGCCCGGCGACGGGACGGTGAGGCCGATGTCCTCCAGTCCCTCGACGACGAGGTCGCGGCGCTCGCGGAACGTTTCGGTCATCTCCTCGATGCGGTCCTGCGGGCCGCTGAGCGCGGCCTCGGCCGCGAACTGCGCCGGCGCGGAGGCGCACGCCTGCACGTACTGGTGGACGCGGAGCATCCGTTCGACCCGGCGGGTGGAGCCGTACACCCAGCCGAGTCGCCAGCCGGTCATCGAAAACAGCTTCGAGGCCGAGTTGACGACGACGACGTTGTCCGTCTCGGCGAACTCGATTGGCGAGCGGTGTTCGCCTTCGAAGACGGTGTACTCGTACACCTCGTCGGAGATGCAGAGCACGTCGTGTTCGTCGGCGATGCGGGCGAACTCCGCGATGTCGTCGGGCGGCGACACCGCGCCCGTCGGATTGCCGGGGCTGTTGACGACGAACGCCGCGGTGTCCTCGGTGATGGCGTCTTCGACCGCCGCGGGGTCGAGCGTCAGGTCGTCGCGGAGCGGGACCGGCACCGGTTCGCCGCCGGCGAGTTTCGTGAGCGCGTCGTAGGAGACGAAGCCGGGGTCGGGGATGATGACCTCGTCGCCCTCGTTCACGTGCGCCTCGATGGCGATGTGGAGCGCCTCGCTCCCGCCCGCCGTTGCGATGACGTCGTCGGGGTCGAGGTCGACGCCCTGGTCGCGGCGGTGCTTCTCGGCGATGGCCTCACGCAGGCTCGGGAGGCCCTTGTTCCCGGTGTAGCCGTCGGCCTCGCCGGCTTCGATGGCCTCGACGGCCGCCTGCCGGGCGTGGTCCGGGGCCGGGAAGTCGGGCTGACCCAGCCCGAGGTTGATAGCGTCTTCGCCAGCCGCCTCGAACACCTTGCGAATGCCGCTGATGGAGATGCGCTCCACCCGGTCGGAGAACTGCGTCATATCCTATCCGGTGTCGCCGTTCGGGATAGTTCTTCCCACGCACGGCCGCGGTCGACCAATCGGCTCGGTGACGTGACTGGCGGTGTTTAGCGGCCATTCATGCCGCTATCTCGGAGTCAACAGTTCAGCGAAACCGACGGTTCAAACCCCGAATGCGGTCGTAGAACGGGAATAACTCGGTTTCAATGCGTCATCTACCGCGTCTATCGTTACCGGGTACGCGCCCCGAATAAGGCGCTGATTCGTAACGAGGGCAATGACAGAGGCACCACGTTCGACGTCGATTAGCCGTAGACGATTCCTGCAAGGGTCCGGCCTCGCAGCGACCGCCGGCCTCGCGGGTTGTCTCGGCGGGTCCGGCGGAAGCGGGCTGGACGAACTCAACGTCGCCTACATGCCCATCTACCCGGATATGCAGTACTTCGTGCTGGAAGAAGAGGGACTGTTCGACCAGCTTTCGGTCCCGGTCTCGGGCAAGAAGTTCTCCGACGGCCCGAGCATCGTCCAGGCGTCCGCGACGGGCGACTTCGACGTGATGATGTTCGGCATCGTCCCGGCGATGATCGTCATGGACAAGGGCATCCCCGCGAAGATTACCGCCGCGAACATCAAGAACGCGATGCAGATTCTCGCCACCGACGAGTTCGCCGCGCTGTGGGAGGAACACGGCTCGGACGCCTTCGCGGAGTTCGAGGCGGAGAAGGGTCGTAAGTTCACGTTCGGCACGTTCCCGCCGGGGTCGGTCCCGGACATCCTGCTCCGCTACTGGGTTCAGAACACGCTCGGGCTCGACCCTGAGGAGGACGTGAACATCAAGGGCCTCGGCGGCGCGGCCGCGGTCCAGCAGGCGCTCCTCTCGAACAACGTCGACGGCACGAGCATCATGGAGCCCGTGCCGACGGTCATCGACGCCAACGACGCGCCGTTCCAGTCCATCGCGTGGGCGGGCGACTTCATGCCCGGCCAGCCCGCGGCGGTCACGCTCATGCACGACCGCCTCCGGCAGGACAACCGCGACCTCGCCACGGAGTTCGTCGAACTCCACCGGCAGGCGACGAACTTCGTCGCCGACGACCCCGACACGGCCGCCCAGCACGCGAGCACGGTCATCGGGGAGAGCGCGCTCCCGGTCGAGACCGCCCGCGCGGCGCTCGATTCGCCCGCCTCGGACTTCATCACAGACCCCCACGACATCGAGGGCGGCGCTGAAATCTTCGCCGACTACGCCCAGACGCTCGGGAAGACGGAGGCGCAGTTGACCGTCGACGAGATGTTCGACTACGGTATCTACGACTCGCTATGAGCAACGACGAAGTCGGCAGCGGCGTCGCCCTCTCGGAGACCGAGGCGGACGAGCGACTGCTCGACCGGCTCGCGGGGTTCTCCTCGGAACGGACGGGGCTCGCGGTCGCCGGCTTCGCGGGCTTTCTCGCCGTCTGGCACGTCGCCGCGCTGTTCCAGCCGACGTACCTCCTCCCCTCGCCCGTCGAGGTGCTCGCGGCGTTCGTCGTCGAACTCACCGCGCCGGCGTCGCTTTCGATTCCCTTCACCGGCGCGGAACTCCCGGCGACGCGGCTCCTCGTCAAATTAGTCCAGAGTCTCTACCACTACGTGCCGGGCCTGCTCATCGGGACCTCGCTCGGCGTCTTCGCGGGCATCGCCATGGGCTGGAACACCCGCGTCGACAGCGTCTTCACGCCGGTCACGCGCCTGCTCCGGCCGATTCCGCCGCTGGCGTGGATTGGGTTCGCAGTCATCTGGCTCGGCGTCAACCACCAAGGCGCGACGTTCATCGTGGCCATCGGCTCCTTCTGGATTAACTTTTACAGCGCCTACGGCGGCGTCGAGGGCGTCTCCGAGGACCTCAAGGAGGTCGCGGCGACCCTCGGCGTCGACGACGACTGGACGATGATTCGGAAGGTCGTCATCCCGGCGGCCAGCCCCTCCATCATGACCGGCATCCGGACGAGCATCGGCCAGTGTTGGATGATCGTCGTCGCGGCCGAACTCATCGTCGGCGTCGGCGTCGGCTACGAGATTCTCAACACGGCGCAGAACCTCGCGATGGACGTGTCGGTCGCCTACATGCTCGTTATCAGCATCGTCTTCCTCGTGAGCGACGGCCTGTTCCGCCGGGTCGAACGGCGGGTGCTGGAGTGGAGAGCATGAGCGACGACGCGAACGCGGATGCGGGTGCGGCCGGGGACACGAGCGCAACCGCGGCCGACTCCGACGAGGCCGCGACGGTCAGCGTCGACTCGCTCGGCAAGACCTACGCGTCCGACCGGCGGACGGTCGAGGCGCTGTCGGACGTGGAGTTCGCCGTCGAGGACGGCGAGTTCGTCTGTATCGTCGGTCCCTCGGGGTGCGGCAAGACGACGCTGTTCCGCATCATCGCCGGTCTCGAAGACGCCACCTCGGGCGCGGTCACCCTCGACGGCTCGCCCGTCACCGGCCCCGGAACCGACCGCGGGATGGTGTTCCAAGAGTACGGGCTGTTCCCGTGGCGGACCGTCAGCGAGAACGTCGCCTTCGGGCTCGAAGAACAGGGCGTCGAGGAGCCGGCGCGCTCGGAGCGCGTGACGGAGATGCTCGAACTCGTCGGCCTCGACGGCTTCGCCGACGCCTATCCCAAAGAGCTGTCCGGCGGGATGAAACAGCGCGTCGGCATCGCCCGCGCGCTCGCGGTCGACCCCGAACTGCTCCTCATGGACGAGCCGTTCGGCGCGGTCGACGCGCAGACCCGCGACATGCTCCACGGCGAACTGCTCGACATCTGGGCGGAGACGGACAAGACGGTGCTCTTTGTCACCCACGACGTGGAGGAGGCGGTCACGCTCGCAGACCGCGTGGTCGTCATGGCCGCCAACCCCGGTCGCGTCCGCGAAATCGTCTCGGTCGATATCGACCGCCCGCGCGAGCGGACCGAAAGCGAGTTCGCGGTATACGTCGAGCGGATTCGCGGGCTCATCGGGGAGTAAGTTTTTCGCCCCCCGGTTCGGTAGCCCAGTTTATGATGTCTAGACGACAGATGGTCGCTGGCGCAGTTGCCGGACTCGGTGGCATCGGCCTCGTCGGAAACGCGGTGTATCAGGAACACAGGCCGAAGCTGTCGCTCTCGGTGATGAACTTCCACGACCAACCGCACTCCGTGACCGTGCAACTCGTTCGCCGCGGTGCCGACGAGTGGAGCGAAGGACTCGCGTGGATGGAGTATATCGACATCGAGGCGCAACCCGAGGACGGGGACGTTCCGAGACTGAACTTTCCGGCGGTTGCTCCCGCTCGGCCGTACATCGTCCGCATCGAAGCCCTGAGCCACAATATCGGCGACCGAGAGTTCACGTACCTGCCCGACTGTTCCGGGTACGACTCACCAACACCCAGCATGTACATCGTCATCTCCACGGACGCGGAGATTAAACTCAAAGGGACCGGGTGTAGCGATGATTCGCTGTGGTACTGAACTACTCCCGCGCCGCTCGCAATTCGTCGATGTGCGCGTCGATGACCGACAGCGTCGCGTCGGCGTCGACGTAGCCCTTCTCGTACTCCTTCATCGCGCTGTTGTAGTCGCTGAGGAACTGTGCGACCGCGTCGTCGAGGTCGTCGCTCATACACGTCCGTAGCCCCGTCATCGGATTTGAACCTTCGGCCCGCGGGCGGCGGGCGGCGGGGCGGAACCCCGCGACACTCCCGCCCGGCTCGGCCCGCGTGTCCACCGCGGGACCGTCGATTTATCACCGCGCCCCGCCAACGCGCCGGTAGTGACGACCCTCCGATTCGAGGACGGAACCGTCCACATCGGCACTGACGGCGACAGCGCTGCGGGCGACGACTCCGACGTTCGGGCCGCCCTCGCCGACGTACCGAGCGTCGAAGCCGACCCCCGAAGCGGCGGCTATCGCGCCCCTGCGATTCGGTACGCCGCGGTTCGGGACGCGCTCGACGCGGCCGGCGTCGACTCCGACGACCGGGTCGCGGCCGCCCTCGACTCCCCGCTCTCGCTTTCGACGACCTACGACCTCCGCGACTACCAGCGCGCCGCCCTCGACGCGTGGCTCGATGCAGACGCAGCGGGCGTCGTGGAACTCCCGACCGGCGCGGGCAAGACTGTGCTGGCGGTCGCCGCGATGGTCGCCCGCTCCGTGCCGACGCTCGTCGTCGTGCCGACCATCGATTTACAGGACCAGTGGATACGCGAACTCGAAACCGAGTTCGACGTGCCGGTCGGGCGGTTCGGCGGCGGCGAACAGACGCAGGAGGCCATCACGGTCTCGACGTACGACTCGGCGTACCTCCGCGCCGACGACGTGGGGGGCGACTTCGGCCTCGTCGTCTTCGACGAGGTGCACCACCTCGGCGGCGAGGGATACCGGGACATCCCGCGGTTCCTCGCCGCGCCCGCCCGCCTCGGCCTGACGGCGACGTTCGAGCGACCGGACGGCGCGCACGAGCGCGTCGAGGAACTCGTCGGCCCGCGGGTGTACCGCCTCGACGTGGACGATTTGGCGGGCGACCACCTCGCTGATTACGAGGTCCGTCGCATCGAGGTCGAACTGACGGCCGACGAGCGCGAGACGTACGACCAGGCCCAGGAGACGTTCGTGAACTACCTGCGCACCTCGGGGCTGTCGATGCAGTCTGGCAGCGACTACCAGAAGCTCGTGATGCGGTCGGGCAACGACCCGCGGGCGCGGGAGGCACTGCTCGCCAAGCAGCGCGCCCGCGACGTGATGATGAACTCCGAGGCGAAAGTGGACAAACTGGCGCGACTGCTCGCGCGACACCGCGAGGACCGCGTCATCGTCTTCACCGCCTCGACCGACCTCGTCTACCGCATCTCGCGGCGCTTCCTCGTCCCGCCGATAACCAACGAGACCGGGACGAAAGAGCGCCGCGAAATCCTCGACCGCTTCCGCGACGGGACCTACGACACCGTCGTCGCGGCCAACGTGCTCGACGAGGGCGTGGACGTGCCCGACGCCAACGTCGGCATCCTGCTTTCGGGGTCGGGGTCGGAACGCGAGTTCACCCAGCGACTCGGCCGTATCCTCCGGCCGAAGACCGACGGCTCGACCGCGACGCTCTACGAACTCGTGAGCGTCGAGACGGCGGAAGAACGGGTGGCGGCCCGGCGTCGGTGACGCGGAAACCCCTCTCAGACCAGCGAGACGTTCAGGTCGCCGTCGTCGGAGAAGGCGTCGTATTCGACGTCGAACTCGATTTCGAAGTCGGCGGTCCCGCCGGCCGGCACGGTGAGTTCCCGCGACTGCGTCGTGCGTTCGCCGCCGACGGTGACCCGGACTTCGACCGTGGTGAGTCGCTCGGCCCCGCCGTCGTTGAGAACCGACCCGAAGACCCGGAGACGGCCGTCGTCGGTCGCCTCGTAGTCGATATCTTCGATGCGGACCGGGGAGACCTCGGGCGTGTCCCGGGGGTTGCCCGCCGGCGCCGCCGGTGGGTTTCGCGGCCCCGTCGCTCCCGGTAGCGACCCCAGACAACCCGACGACAGGCCGACCGCGACCAGTCCGAGGAGGCGTCGTCGCTCCATACGGTGGCGTCCGCCGCGGACGCAATGAACCTTGCCGTCCGCGTCGTCGGTCGCGTCTCACTCACCGTCGCGCGCGCGTCTCCCCGCCGCCCGAGTCGCTTTTGTCCCGCGACCCCCTCGTTGCGAGCGTGCTGACGAAGGACCTGCTTCGGGTGTCGCGGGCGGGCGGCGGCTACCACCCGCAGTTCGCTGACCGGGGCGACCGCCCGCTGGCCGCGAAAGCCATCGGCGTCTTCCGGCGACACGTCGGCGACGCGCGGGCCGCCCTCGACGACGCCCTCGCCGACCTCGAAGCCGAGACCGACGACTTCAAACTCGCCCGCGGGTTCGCGTCGCTGCTCGACCGCGAGGCGGTGTTCGAGACGGCGGCTCCCCTGCCGCCGGTCCGCGCCCGACGCGCCGCGTTCGAGGCCGCGATGAGCGTCGGCGGCGTGGCGACCGAGGAGGAACGGGCCGCGGCGCTCGACCGCGCGGCGTCCTCGCTCGGGTCGTCGCCGGCGGCGGTCGACGAGTCGCTCACGGCCGACCGCGAGGTCGAACAGGTGCTCTCCGAGTTCGACCCGCGGTGGACGCCCGACGAACTGCTCGCGCAGTACAACCTCTCGCTCGCCCAGACCGCCCTGTTCGACGCGACCGAGGTCCGGGTCCGAAGCTCCGACCCGAAGGCCGTCGTCTCGGCGGTCAAGCGCCTCCGCCTGATGTACGAGATTCGGAAGACCGACGCCGGCCGCGAGGTCGTCGTCACCGGCCCCGACGCGCTCTTTCAGCGAACCCGGCGGTACGGGACCGCCTTCGCCCGCCTGCTCCGGTCGGTCGCCACCGCCGGCGACTGGCGACTCGCGGCGACTATCGACGACCGCGGGACCGAGCGCGAGATGACGCTCACGAGCGACGACGTGTCGGTTCCCGGCGTCGAGCCGATGGCCGAACCCGGCTTCGACAGCGGCGTGGAGGCCGACTTCGCCGCCCGCTTCCGCGGCCTCGACCTCGACTGGTCGCTCGTCCGGGAGCCGGAACCCCTCGAAACGGGGACGAGCGTGATGATTCCGGACTTCGCGTTCGACTACGCGCACGCCGACTTCCGCGTCTTCTTCGAGATTATGGGCTTTTGGACGCCCGAGTACGTCGAAAAGAAACTGGGCCAACTCGCCGACGTGGAGGACGTGGAACTCGTCGTCGCCGTGGACGACTCGCTCGGCGTCGGCGAGGACATCGCCGCCCGCGACCACCGCGCCGTCCCCTACGCAGGCTCCGTGCGCGTGAAGGACGTGGTTGACGTGCTGCGCGACTACGAGTCCGACCTCGTCGCCGACGCGGCGTCGTCGCTCCCCGCCGAACTCGCGCCCGACGACGACGTGGTGACGCTGTCGGGCCTCGCGGCCGCCCGCGGCGTCTCGGTCGACGCGCTCGACGACGTGGCCTTCCCGGAACACGAACTCGTCGGGCGGACGCTAGTTCGGCCCGCCGTCCTCGACGCGGTCGCCGGGGAAATCGAGGCTGGAATGTCGCTGTCGGCGGCCGAGTCCGCCCTCGCCGACCGCGGCCTCGACGACGCGAGCGCGGTCCTCTCGCGGCTCGGCTACCGGGTCGAGTGGGAGGGACTGACCGGCGGGGCGGTCAGAGAGAAGTAGCGGGGCGCAGCACCGCGACCCGGTCGCTGCCGGCTATTCTGGTTTGACGAGGTCCTCCTGCCGGCCCTTGGGGACGGTCGAGCGGAGCTCCCCGTGGAGGTAGAGGCCGACGCCGAGGGGTTCGAGTTCGCCGGCGATTTCGTGGGCGGCGGTGAGGTAGCCCCAGTCGCCCTCCCACCGGTCGAGCTGTTGGTCGTGGCCGTCGACGAACGCCTGCGCCTCGCTCGGACTCAGTTCGATGACGTTCTTCGTCGCGTCGCCGCAGAAGCGCTGGACCGCGTTGGTCGAGGGCTTCCAGTGGCGCTGGCGGGTCCGCAGGATGCGCATCCCGAGCCCCTCGACTTCGATGGGGTCGACGACCTCGCCGTGGAACGCCCAAATCTTGCCCGCGCCCTTCTCCCAGAACGTGTACCCGTCGAAGACGGCGGGGTCGACGCCGAACCGCTCGCCCCACCAGTCGATGACCTCCTCGCGGGAGGGTCGACCCTCGACGACGCGGTCGTCGGCCGTCGGCGGCAGGCGGTCGAACTGCTGGCCCCAGTTCTCGTCGGGGGCGGTGTCGTCGCTCATGCGGTCACCTCCAGTTTGGCGGTGAAGAAGCCGCCCGTGTCGTTGTGGTGCGGGTAGACGCGGCGAGCCTTGGTCACCGACGGGTCGTACTCGTCGCCCTCCCACTCGGTGATGCCGGGCGCGGTCTCGAAGCCGCCGGGCACGTCCCATTCGACCACCTCGCAGTCCTCGCGGTCGAGGACGAAGTCGAGGACGGCCTCGTTCTCCTCGGGCGCGAAAGTACAGGTGGAGTAGACGACGGTGCCGCCGGCTTTCGTCACCTGCACGGCCCGTCGGAGGATGCCCTTCTGGATGCCGGCGACGCTCTTGACGTGGTTCATCGTCCACTCGTCGAGCACGTCGGGGTTCTTCCGGCAGGTGCCCTCGCAGGAACACGGCGCGTCGACGAGGACGCGGTCGAACTGCTCGAACGACGCGTCCCTCTCGGGGGTTCGCTCCCCGTAGGGCTTCATCGAGAAGTTGCGGGCGTCCTGATTCGACACGACGAGGTTCGTCACGCCGAGGCGCTCGGCGTTGTGGCGGAGCGCCGACAGCCGACCGAGGTTGTTGTCGTTGCCGACGAGGACGCCCTCGTCGTCCATCATGGCGGCTATCTGGGTCGTCTTCGACCCCGGCGCGGCGCAGGTGTCCCAGACGCGCTCGCCCGGCTGCGGGTCGAGGGCGATAGCCGGGAGCGCCGACACCTCCTCTTGGCCGTGGAGCCAGCCGTGGAAGTACGGCCAGTTCGTCCCCGGACTGCTGTCTTCGAGCTTGAGGATGCCGGGGTGCCAGTCGGTCGGTTCGTAGGCGACGCCCTCGTCGTCGAGCGCCTCGCGGGCGCGCGCCACCGTCGTCTTGATGGTGTTGACGCGGACGACGGAGGGAAGCGGCCGCTCGCAGGCCGCGAAAAAGGCCTCCTCGTCGTCCACGAGCGGCGCGTACCGCTGGAGCGGGTTCATGACACTCGATTCCGCGCGGGCGCGCTTGTCGGTTTCGGAGTCGCCGGCGGGGTCGCAGGCGCCGTCGCCGGGAGACGCCACCGGCCGAAGCAGTCGCGCCGGGGCGAGGCCGGCAGGCGATGACCGCACAGTCGCCCGTCGGATTTACCTCGCCCCGGCGACCATGTTCACGTATGGCACGCATTCGCGTCCTCGCGGAGGAACTCACCGACGAACTGGAGTCGCCGACGCTGGTCGAAGGGCTGCCGGGCGTGGGGTTGGTCGGCAAAATCGCGGCCGACCACCTGGTCTCGGAGTTCGACATGACCCACTACGCCGACGTGTTCTGCGAGGGCGTCCCGAAGGTCGCGGTCTACATGAAGGACGACCCGGCGTTGCACCCGCCGGTCAGGCTCTACGCCGACGCGGAGCGGGACCTGCTCGTCCTCCAGAGCGACATCCCCATCCGGCCCGAGGCGGCGACCGAACTCGCCACCTGCCTCGGCCCGTGGTTCGAGGAACTCGACGTGCTCCCCGTGTTCCTCTCGGGCATCGCCCGCGAGAAGTCCGAGGACGTGCCCGCGCTCTACGGCGTCGGCACCGACGGCGCGGCGTCGCGGCTCGAAGCCGCCGATATCGACAGTCCGACGGAGACCGGCCTCGTCTCGGGGCCGACGGGCGCGCTCCTGAGCAACGCCGTCTCGGTCGGCCGGCCGGCGCTCGCGTTGGTCGTCGAGTCGGACCCGCAGTTCCCCGACCCCGAGGCGGCCCGCGTCGTCATCAAACACGGCATCGAACCGCTCGTCGGTATCGAGGTGCCCGTGGACGACCTCGTGAACAGCGCCACCGAGATACGGCAGGCCAAAGAGCAGTTGGCCCGGCGGATGCAGCAGTCCGACGAGGAGAGCACGCAGGCGCGACCGCTCGGGATGTACCAGTAAGCGGAGTGGACGGCGCTGGCCGTCGGTCGCGGGGAGTCTCGGCCCGCGCGACGGTTCCGCCCTGAGAAGCGTTTCGGCCGACCCGCAGTCTACACGTTTAAGCCGCGTCGGACACTTCTCCCGCCCATGAGCGACGACCCTGCCGAGTCGGTCACGGACGCGAACGCAGACGCCGAGACTGACGCGGCATCCGACGCAGCGGCGCAGACGGCCGAAGACGCGGCGACGGACGCCGACGGCGAGGCGTCGAGCGCCGAGTCGGCGGCCGAGGAATCCGGCGCGACGGGCGACGGGCCGACCGTCGCTGACCGCGTCGCCGAGTACGACGACGACCTCGCGGCCGAGGTCGCGGCGCTCGAAGCCCGCGTCGACGACCTCGAAGCCGAGCGCGACGAGGCGGAAGCGACGGCCGAGGAACTCCAGTCGCGTCTCAAGCGGACGCAGGCCGACTTCCAGAACTACAAGAAGCGCGCGAAGAAGCGGCAGTCCCAAATCAAAGACCGCGCCACCGAGGACTTCGTCGAGCGCGTCGTCACCGTCCGCGACAACCTCGTTCGCGCGCTCGACCAGGACGAGGACGCCGACATCCGCGGCGGCCTCGAATCGACGCTCAAGGAGTTCGACCGCATCCTCGAAGACGAGAACGTCGAAATCATCGACCCCGAACCGGGGACCGACGTGGACCCGAACCGCCACGAAGTGATGATGCGCGTCGACAGCGATCAGCCGGCGGACACCGTCGCCGACGTGTTCCAGCCCGGCTACGAGATGGCCGACAAGGTCATCCGCGCCGCGCAAATCACGGTCAGTAAGGGCGAATAGCGCGCCGTCGACCGGGCGCTCGCCGTCGCCGGGAGCGGTCTCGCCTCCCCGACCCGGCGAGGACTTTTGTTCTCACCTCGCTATCACTACGCCATGCGACTTCGTTCCCGTCGGCGGCGGCCGACCGTGCGCGTCACCCAACACGGCGACCCCGGCGACGACGACCTGCTTTTCGTCCTCGGGTGGGGCAACGAGCCGGGTCACCGGAGCGTCGAGTGGCTCCTCGACCGCCTCACCTACGAGGGCTACCACGTCCACGCCGTCGAACTGCCGACGAACGGCTGGGAGTTCGAGCGCCAGTACGTGAGTCCGGTGCGGGCGTACGCGGTCGACCGCGACATCGACCTCGTGCTCAGCCACAGCACCGGCGGCCTCGTCGCCGCCCACCTCGACCTCGCGGTTCGGAACGTCTTTCTGAGCCCGTGGTGGGGAACGGCCGTCTCGGGGCTCGCCGCCCTCCTGTTTCCCCTCGTCAGTCGGCTGCCGACGACCAAACCTATCGTCCCGTCCGGCATCTCCCGCGAGGACCTCGGCGAACTGAAACTCGCCGCCGAACTGGCCGACGTCCCGGCTAACGCCTCGCCCGCCTTTCTCCGCATGATTCGCGGCGCGCAGGCGTCGCTGCCGCCGTTCCGCCCCGACGACGTGGTGTTCGCCTCGCTTTCGGACCGGGTCGTGGACGTTCGCGCAATCGGCGACCGGACGCCGGCGTCGAACCTCGTCCCGTACGACGGCGGTCACGAGTTCTTCGCCAGCGAGGGCCGCGAACGGACGCTTTCCACGGTGCTCGACGCCCTTGACGGGGCCGACGCGTCGTCGCTCCGGGCGAACGGCGCTGACGCGGCCGACTCGGCCGACGGAACCGAACGCCCGCAGCCGACGGACTGACGAGCAACGAGGTCGCACGGTCGGTCGGGTGCCGGGTCGCCGCCGGGCGACCACGCTCGGAGCGTCGCCGCGACGCGGTCGGCGGTTCTACATAAATCGACCGACCTCTTTCGACGCGAGAATAGAAAATCGCAAGACGGCGTCGACCTCGGTGCACGCCGTGTGTCGCAGTATCTAGTAACCTTTAACCGGCAAAAGACGGTATTTGCGGGCAAGATGGCGAGCAACAAGATTCTGGGTATCGACCTCGGCACCACGAACAGCGCGTTCGCGGTGATGGAGGGCGGCGACCCGGAGATTATCGTGAACGCAGAAGGCGACCGAACCACCCCCTCCGTCGTCGCGTTCACCGACGACGGTGAGCGGTTGGTCGGCAAGCCGGCGAAGAACCAGGCCATCCAGAACCCGGAGCGCACGATTCGGTCCATCAAGCGCCACATGGGTGAGGACGGCTACACCGTCGATATCGAGGGTGAGGAGTACACGCCGGAGCAGATTTCGGCGATGATTCTCCAGAAAATCAAGCGCGACGCCGAGGACTACCTCGGCGACGAACTCCAGAAGGCCGTCATCACCGTCCCCGCGTACTTCAACGACAAACAGCGGCAGGCGACGAAGGACGCCGGCGAAATCGCGGGTCTCGACGTCGAGCGCATCGTCAACGAGCCGACCGCCGCGTCGATGGCCTACGGCCTCGACGACGAGTCGAACCAGACCGTGCTCGTCTACGACCTCGGCGGCGGCACCTTCGACGTGTCCGTCCTCGACCTCGGCGGCGGCGTCTACGAAGTGGTCGCCACCAACGGGGACAACGACCTCGGCGGCGACGACTGGGACGAAGCCATCATCGAGTGGCTCGCCACCGAGTTCGAAAACGACCACGGCATCGACCTCCGCGAGGACCGACAGGCGCTCCAGCGTCTCAAGGACGCGGCCGAGGAAGCCAAAATCGAACTCTCCTCGCGCAAGGAGACGACCATCAACCTCCCCTTTATCACGGCGACGGACTCCGGACCGGTCCACCTCGAATACGACCTGACCCGCGCGAAGTTCGAGTCGCTCACCGCTGACCTCATCGACCGCACGGTCGAGCCGACCGAGCAGGCGCTCGAAGACGCCGGCTACGACAAAGGCGACATCGACGACGTCATCCTCGTCGGCGGCTCCACCCGGATGCCGCAGGTCCGCGACAAGGTCGAAGAACTGCTCGGCTCCGAGCCGAAGAAGTCCGTCAACCCCGACGAGGCCGTCGCGCTCGGCGCGGCCATCCAGGGCGGCGTCCTCGGCGGCGAGGTCGACGACATCGTCCTCCTCGACGTGACGCCGCTGTCGCTCGGTATCGAGGTCAAAGGCGGCCTGTTCGAGCGCCTCATCGAGAAGAACACGACGATTCCGACCGAGGAGTCGAAGATATTCACCACCGCGGCCGACAACCAGACCACGGTGCAGGTCCGCGTCTTCCAGGGCGAACGCGAGATGGCCGAGGACAACGAACTCCTCGGCGAGTTCACGCTCTCCGGCATCCCGCCGGCCCCCGCGGGCACGCCGCAGATCGAAGTCGGCTTCAACATCGACGAGAACGGCATCGTCAACGTCTCCGCCGAGGACAAAGGCTCCGGCAACGCCGAGTCCATCACCATCGAGGGCGGCGCGGGGCTCTCCGACGACGAAATCGACCGCATGCAACAGGAGGCCGAACAGCACGCCGAAGAGGACAAAGAGCGCCGCCGCGCCGTCGAGGCCCGCAACGAGGCCGAGGGCGCGGTCCAGCGCGCGGAGACGCTCCTCGAAGAGAACGAGGAGAACGTCGACGACGAACTCCGCGCCGACATCGAGGCCGCCGTCGAGGACGTGGAAGCGGTGCTCGAAGACGACGACGCCTCCACGGACGAACTCGAAGACGTGACCGAGGAGCTCTCGAAGGAACTGCAGGAAATCGGCAAGCGCATGTACCAACAGCAGGCGCAGGCGCAGGCCGGCGGTCCCGGCGGCGCTGGCGCTGGTGCGGGCGCGGCGGGCGGCCCCGGCGGTGCGGACCCCGAGGACTTCGTCGACGCCGACGCGGACTTCGACGAGGACGACGAGGACAACTAACCACAGGTGGACGGTCGGGTCGCAGAGAGACCCGACGCCGGCGGTCGAATCCGGGCGAAACCCCCGGTTTGACCCCGTTCGCGCTCGCCGCGATACGAGAGACGGACTTTTCAAATACCTTCACCGGCTACAAGAGAGCAACTGATGAGCGAGGACTTCTACGACGTACTCGGGGTCTCGCGGGACGCCTCGAAAGACGAAATCAAGAACGCGTACCGCAAGAAGGCCGCGAAGTACCACCCCGACGTTTCCGACGAGGACGACGCCGAGGAGAAGTTCAAGAAGGTCCAGAAGGCCAAGGAGGTGCTCACGGACGACGAGAAGCGGCAGATGTACGACCAAGTCGGCCACGAGCGCTTCCAGCAGTCCCAGAAACGCGGCGGCGGTGGCGGCGGCCGCGGACAGGGCAATCCCTTCGGCGGCGGCGGCAACCCGTTCGGCGGCATGGGCGGCGGTGGCGGCGGCTTCGAGGACATCTTCAACAACCTGTTCAACGGCGGCGCGGGCGGCCAACAGCGCAACCGTCCCCAGCAGGGCCGCGACGTGGCCCAGCGCATCTCAATCGACCTCGAAGACGCCTACCACGGCGTCGAGCGCGACGTGACGATTCGCCGCCGCGAGATCTGTCCCGAGTGCGACGGCGAGGGTCATCCCGAGGACGCCGACGTGAACACCTGTTCGGAGTGTAACGGCTCGGGCCAGCAGACGACGGTCCAGCAGACTCCCTTCGGCCGCGTCCAGCAGACGACGACCTGTCGCGCCTGCGGCGGCGAGGGCGAGACGTACAGCGAGGACTGTTCGGAGTGCCGCGGGAGCGGGCGCGTCCGTCGCACTCGCGACGTGACCATCACCATCCCCGCCGGCTTCCGCGACGGCCAGCGCCTCCGCTACCGCGGCGAGGGCGAACCCGGCGAGAACGGCGGTCCCAACGGCGACCTGTTCGTCGAGGTCAACGTCCGCGACCACGAGGAGTTCGAGCGCGACGGCGACGACCTCCGGTACACCCATCCCATCTCCTTCCCGCAGGCCGTCTTCGGCGCGACCGTCGAGGTGCCGACCCTCGACGGCGAGGAGGAACTGAAGGTGCCCGCGGGCACCCAAAGCGGGTCGACGTTCACCGTCTCCGGCGCGGGGATGCCCCACCTCGACGGCCGGGGCCACGGCGACCTGCACGTCGAGGTCCACGTCGTCACGCCCGAGGACCTCAACAGCGAGCAGCGCGAGGCGCTCAAAGAGTTCGCCGAGGCCGGCGGCGAGGAGGTCAAAGAGGGCCTCTTCCAGAAGCTGAAGAACTCGCTGTGAGCGATTTCCGACACCGCCACGCTCTCGTGTGTGGCGGCCGTCAGTTCGGCCGATGTCCTACACGAAAGCGAACTACGAGGACGTAGACGCGGTCGGCGGCGGGCTCCACTTCCTGCGAGACGAACTCGACTGCGTCGAACTCGGCTTCAGCGTGTTGGAGGCCGACCCCGACTGGTCCGGCAAACCCCACGACCACGCCGAACAGGGCCACGAGGAAGTGTACTACCTCGTCTCCGGCGGGGCCACGCTCGTCGTCGAGGACAAGGAACTCGACCTCGAACCCGGCGACGCCGTGCGCGTCTCGCCTGAGGACACGCGCGAACTCCGAAACGGCCCCGAGGAGAGCACGTTCGTCATCGCGGGCGCGCCCTGAGTCGTCGCGCCGGCGTCGTCTCGGCGCTGCTCGCCCGGACTCCCCACGCGTTCTCGAACCGCGAGCACGCCTCGGGGGCTTTTTTCGCGCCGACTCCCTACGACCGGCCATGGACGTTATCGGTGACCTCATGGCCCGCGACCGGCGGAGCGACCGACTCGCGCTCCGGGTCGACGGCCCCGGCCGGACCTACACGTACCACGACCTCATCACGACCTCGTACAAGGCCGGGAACGTCCTCCGCTACCTCGGCGTCCGCAAGGGCGCTCGCGTCGCGGTCGACCCGGCGCCGCTCCCCGAACCGCTGTTGACGTTCCTCGGGGCGGCCCAACTCGGCGCGGTGACGGCGTTCGACCCCGCAGTGGAGGCGCGGGCGACCGTCGTTCCCGTCGACAGCGAGGAAGCATTCGAGGACCTGCCGCCGGGGCAGAAACTCGCCGTGTTCGGCGGCCCGCCGAGTTCGCCCGCGACGACCCACTGGGAACAGGAGGTCTGGAGCGAGAACCCCGCGGTCCACCCGGAAGTAGTCTCGCCCGCCGACCCGGCGCTCGTCGCTGACGACCGCGAGTTCACCCACGGCGACCTGCTCGACGCGGCCCGCGAGGTCGTCGCTGACTTCGACCTCGAAGCGGGCGACACGGTCGCGGTCCGGTCGTCGCTTTCTCACCCCGGAACCGTCGTCGCCGGCGTGCTCGCGCCGCTTTTGGCCGGCGGCACGGTTCGGATTCCCGTGGACGACGAGGCGGTCGAAGCGGCCCTCGCAGTCGGTAACGGGGTTCCCGAGTCGGTCGCGCTCGCGCCCGACGACGTGTGGTGACCACGACGCGTAGGGTGGAGAGACGTCACCGAACGCTCCAACTATTAATTCGGATTTGAGATTGAATTCTACCTCGGTGTTAAATTCGGGATTTTCACCGCTATATTTATAGTCCGGCTGTATCGTTAGTGCAAACACGTTACATGTCATAGTCTGGCATCGTATCTCTCTGGAACCGGTATCGTTCGGTCGGCATCGTCTACCGAATCGGGGTCGCGTTCGTCCTCGGGTCGCTCGTCGGCCTCGTCGTCGGCGAACCCGCGACGGCCTTGAAACCGGTCGGTGACCTGTTCGTCCGACTGCTGGAGATGCTCATCGTCCCCATCGTGGTGTTCACGCTCCTGATGGGCGTCCGGCAGCTCTCGCCGTCGTCGCTCGGTCGCGTCGGCGCGCAGGTCGTGGGGCTGTACGCGCTCACGTCCGCGTTTGCGGTCGCCATCGGACTCGGGGTGAGCAACCTCGTCTCCCCCGGCTCCCGCGGGCTCGAAGAACTGCTCGCCGGTGCCGAGGCACAGAGCGCCGAGGCCCCCGACGCCGTCGAAGTCGTCCTCAACGTCGTCCCGACGAACCCCGTGGGCGCGATGGCCGACGGTGGCGTGTTGCCGACCATCTTCTTCGTCGTCGTGTTCGGCCTCGGCCTCACGCTGGCGTGGGAAGAGACCGACGACGAGCAGGTCAAACGCGGCATCGAGACGTTCTTCGACCTCGCCGACGCGGGCGCAGAAGCGATGTACAAGGTCGTCTGGGGGGCGATGGAGTTCGGCGTTCTCGGCGTCTTCGCGCTGATGGCCAACGTCTTCGGCACCGCCGGCGTGGACGCAATTCTCCCGTTCGCGCTCCTCATCGGAACGATGCTCCTCGCGGCCGTCGTCCACATCGGGCTCGTCTACCTCGGCACGTTCGTCGTCGGCGTCGCGGGGCGGTCGCCGGTCGCGTTCCTCTCCGGAGCGCGCGACGCGATGGTGACCGCGCTGAGTATCCGGTCGTCGTCCGGGACGCTCCCGGTGACGATGTCCGACGCGGACGAGAACCTCGGCATCGAAGAGCGCATCTACGGCTTTACGCTCCCGCTCGGCGCGACCATCAACATGGACGGCACGGCGATGTACCAGGGCGTCGCGGCCATCTTCGCGGCGAACATCGTCGGCGTGAACCTCTCTCTGGTCGACCAGTTCGCGGTCGTCGCGGTGGCCGTGCTGGCGAGCATCGGCACCGCCGGCGTGCCCGGGTCGGGGCTCATCATGCTCACGCTCGTCTTGACGCAACTCGGCCTGCCGCTCGAAATCGTGGGGCTCGTCGCCGGCGTCGACCCAATCCTCGACCGCATCCGGACGATGGTGAACGTGACCGGCGACCTCGCGGTGACGACGGTCGTCGCCACGTGGAACGACGCGGTCGACTTCACCGCCGACGCGTGGAACGACGGCGTCGGCGCGGCGCTGTCCGACTGAACGAAGGCGGAAAAACCGCTTCAGGACGCGTTTTCTATCTTTTCGAGCGACTCGGGATTCTCGATACTGCTCATGTCGCCGAGGTCCTCGCCCGCGTAGATGGAGGCGATGGCGCGGCGGATGATTTTGCCCGACTGCGTCTTCGGGAACTCGTCGACGAACAGGATTTCCCGTGGGCGGAACGGCTTGCCCAACTCGTCGCCGACGACGCCCCGAAGCTCCTCGCGGAGGTCGTCGTTCTCGTCGATACCGTCTTCCAGGACGACGTAAGCGACGACGGCCGTCCCGGTGGTATCGTCGGGGACGCCGACCGCGGCGGCTTGGTTCACCGCGTCGTGTTCGATGAGCGCGCCTTCGACCTCGGCGGGGCCGACCTTGCGGCCGGCCACGTTGAGCGCGTCGTCGGCGCGGCCGTGGAGGAACCAAAAGCCGTCTTCGTCTTTCTGCGCCCAGTCGCCGTGGTCCCAGAGGTCGTCCCACGACGACCAGTAGGTGTCGAGGTAGCGGTCGTCGCCCTCCCAGAGGCTCTTGGTCATCGACGGGCAGGAGTCGCGGGCGACGAGGAAGCCCCGCTCGTGGCTGTCGGCGATGGACTCGCCCGAGGAGTCCACGATGTCGATATCCATCCCGAGGCCGGGGCCGCCGAGCGAGCAGGGCTTGAGCGGTTGGGTCGGCATCGGCATGAGGAAACAGCCGCAGATTTCGGTGCCGCCGGAGATGTTGATGATGGGGGCGTCGCCGCCGCCGACGTGTTCGTAGAACCACTGCCACGACTCGGGGTCCCACGGCTCGCCGGTCGACCCGAGCAGGCGGAGGCTCGACAGGTCGTGTTTCTCGACCTCCTCGTCGCCGTACTTCCGCAGGGCTCGGATGGCCGTCGGCGAGATGCCGAAGGTGGTGATGCGGTGGCGCTCTATCATCTCCCAGAAGCGGTCCGGGTTCGGGTAGTCGGGCGCGCCCTCGTACATGAAGATGGTGCCGGCGAAGGTGTGGTTCCCGATGAGCGTCCACGGGCCCATCATCCAGCCGATGTCGGAGACCCAGAAGAAGCGGTCTTCGGGCTTCTGGTCGAAGCCGAAGTGAATCTCCTTGGCGGTCTGCATCTGGACGCCCGCGTGGGTGTGGACGATGCCTTTCGGCTTGCCGGTCGTTCCCGAGGAGTACAGCAGCATCGACTCGGCGTCCGACGGCAGGCGTTTGGTCTCGTACTCGGAGTCGGCCGCGCCGACGGTGTCGCCCCACCACTCGTCGCGGCCCTCGGTCCACGGCACGTCGGCGTCGCTCTCATCGCTCTCGTCGCCGAACCGCCGGTAGACGACGACGTTCTCGACGCAGCCCGCTTCCTCGATGGCCTCGTCGGCGGTCGGTTTCAGTCGGACCTCGGAGCCGCGGCGGTAGAAGCCGTCGGCGGTGAAAAGCACCGAGCACTCGGGGTCTTCGAGGCGGGTCGCGGTGGCGTCGACGCCGAAGCCGGAGAAGATGGGGACGGCTACCGCGCCGACCTTGAAACAGCCGTAGAGGATAGAGATGACCTCGGGGACCATCGGCATGTAGAGCCCGACGGTGTCGCCGGTCTCGACGCCGTACGATTCGAGGACGTTGGCGACGCGGTTGGCCTCGCGGTAGAGGTCGTGGTAGGTCCGCTGGACGACCTCGCCGCCTTCGCCCTCCCAGATGCAGGCGACGCGGTTCCGGTTCCCGGAACCGACCGCGGCGTGGCGGTCGAGGGTGTTGTGGGCGACGTTTATCTCGCCGCCGGGGTACCAGCGGGAGAACTGCGGCCCCTCCGAGTCGTCGCGGACCGCGTCGTACTCCTCGTAGAACTCGACGTCGAGGTAGTCGACGAGCTCGTCCCAGAACCACTCGACGCCCGAGGCACCGACGCCCGGCACCTCGGTCGTCGTTCGCTCGATGAGTTCGTCGTAGTCCTCGATGTCGTGTTCCCGCATGAAGCGGGTGACGTTGGCGTCCTCGACGAACGCCGGGTCCGGTTCGTGCACCACGGTGTCGGTGTCGGGTACGTCCATGAACCGAGCTACCGCGACCGGAACCATGAATCTTTACTGTTCTTTCGTTGGGTTCGACGGACGCGACGGCCATCGGCGGCCCGGCCCGAGGCGTTTTTGTCGGCCGGTGTGCTAGGAGTAGACATGTACGTCCGAGACGCGAAGAACCGAGACGAGGTCTGGTTGCTCGACTCGCTGGACGAACTCGGACTCGACGACGGCTCCTTCCGGTCCCGCGATTACGTCATCGCGCTCGACGAGGAGTCCGGCGAGAAGGCGGGCTTCGGGCGCATCCGGGTCCACAAGACCGACGAGCCGTTCTGCGAACTCACCTGCGTCGGCGTCTCGGAGCGGTGGCGCGGACAGGGCGTCGGCGCGCACGTCGTCGAGCGACTGGTCGACCGCGCCGCCGCCGAAGACTTCGACACCGTCTACGGCTTCACCTCGGACCACGGCTACTGCGCGCAGTTCGGCTTCGAGGCGGTCGACGCCGAGGACCTCCCCGAGGGGCCGCGGCAGCGACTCGACCGGGTCAGGGAAGCCGACGGCGACGCCATCGCGCTCCGACTCGACCGCGAGGCGTTTTCGATGCCCGAGCGCCTCCGCGAGCGGTTCAAGGCCGCCGCGCCCGCGAGCGCCGGGGACGCCGAACCCGAACTGACCGCCGAGGACTTCGGCTACGACGAGGAGACGCCGACGAAGTACTCGACGAATCTCCGGCGCTGAGCCGGGTCCGACTCAGGTCCGGTCGTCGAGGAAGTCGGTGCTGAAGACGATCCAGGTCAGCACGCTACAAAACAGAATCGGCGGGAGGATGGCGAAGCCCCAGAGCGGTTCGAGCCCTTGCAGGAGGATGAGTACCACGTCGGCCAGTCCGAGCGCGAGGAACGGCGCGGTCGCCAGCGCGGCGCGCTTGCGGTTCTTGCCGCCCGTCTCTTCCGGGAGCGGGCCGGGTGAGGCGTCGCCGGCCGAGGCGTCCGAGGTCGAGGTCGACGAGGGCGCGTCCATGCGGGTCCGTCGGGGCCCGACGAGCAAAAACGGTCCGCCTTCCGGTCGGGGTTCCACGGTCGATACGCCCCCGCGTCCGCGGCGAGCGACGCCGACTTACCGCGCGTTCTCCACGCGCGAGGCGTACTCGACGAGTCCGAACAGCACCCCGAGGAGAGCGGCCGAGAGCACCATCCCGTAGAGGCTGAAGGCGAGGGGACTTGTCGGCAGCGAGAGGACGCCGAACAGCGATATCTCGGCGGCGACTTGGCCGCCGTTCTCACCGATGAAGAGGCCGAGGATGCCCGAGATGACTACGACGCTCGCGCCGACGAGGAGCAGGATTCGTCGTCCGCCGGATGTGTCGTTCACGACGCCGCGTTAGGGCCGCGCCGTATAGTCGCTTGCGGGACGACGCGATTGGCGGTGCCCCGCGGAGCCGCCGCCAGCGTCTGCCGGCCGAGGCGACAGTCTCGGGGAGCCGAACGAACTAAGCCACCCCACGCGAATGAGCGCCCAATGCCCGAAGCACTCGTCGAACGCGCCCGCGAAGCGCTCGACAACGCCTACGTTCCCTACTCTGAGTACACCGTCGGAGCGGCGCTCAGGACCGCCGACGGCGAGGTCTACGTCGGCTGTAACATCGAGAACGCGAACTACTCCAACAGCCTCCACGCCGAGGAAGTCGCCGTCGCGGAGGCCGTGAAGAACGGTCACACCGAGTTCGACCGCCTCGTCGTCACCTCGGGGGCGCGCGACGGCGTCACCCCCTGCGGGATGTGCCGCCAGACGCTCGCGGAGTTCTGCGACGAGGACCTCCCGGTCGTCTGCGACCTCGGCGGCGACGACGTGGCCGAGTACACGCTGGGCGAACTCCTCCCGAACACCATCTCGCTGGACACGCTGGAAGCCGCCGCGGCGAAGCGCGACGCCGACGAGTAACGTGTCGCCCGCCGCCGACCGCGGAATCGCCCCGCTCGCGCTCGCGCTCGTCCTGCTCGTGGTACTCTCGGGGTGTACGTCCTCATCGCCGTCACCGCCGGTCGTAGACGCTGCTCTCGGTGCCCCGTCGGCCGACGCGAGCGACGGCGACGACGGAGCCGTCTCGGCCGCCGTCGGCGGAACCGGGTCGTCGGCGTCGGAGACGCGCCCCGCCGACACACCGCCGACAACCCGTGGGGGCACGCGCCCGTCGTCGTCGGCGTCGACGCGCCCGCGGACGGCCGCGACTACGCCTCGCTCGTCGAATCGGCGGTCGACTACTGGCGGGCGAACGCGTCGGCGGTCGCCTACGACCCGGCGTTCGTCGTGAGACCGAACAGTTCGGACCCGGACGTGACCGTCTCGGTCGTCGAGCGAATCGACGGCTGCGGCGACGACGCCGGCGCGGACGCGGTCGGCTGTGCGCCCCTCTTGGACGGCGACGACCCGACCGCGCCGACGGAGCCGGTCACGGTGGTCGTCGCCGCCGGCTACGACGACGAGACGACCCAGATGGTTCTGAAACACGAGTTCGGCCACCTACTCGGGCTGACCCACGACGACGCCGACGCGTTTCCCGTGCTGTCCGAGCGCGTCGAGACGACGCGACTGCCGGAACCGGACGCCGCCGAGCGGGAGTCGCCCTTCCGCGAGCGAACCGTCGCGGTCCACGTCGACCTCTCGAACGTCTCGCCCGGCGAGCGGGCGACCCACGAGGCCGAAATCGACCACGCGCTGTCGTACTACGAGGGCGGGGCCGACGGCGTCGCGCCCGCGAACCTCTCGTTCGAACGCGTCTCCAACCCCGAGATGGCGGACGTGACGCTCTCGGTGTCGGCGTTCCGCGACGGCGGATCTGGCGTGCGCTGGCGGCGGACCGGCGTCGACGCCGACGACGACGCGGCGCTGGAGTGGTACACCGGCGGCGACCTCGTCGTGGACGCCGACCTCGCCCCGTCGCTGGTCGACTGGTACGTCGGCGCGGGACTCGGCTACCTGTTTGCGGCTGACGAGAGAGCCGACCTCCCGCCGCCGTTCCGCGACGGCGACCCCGCCGACGACCGGGCGTGGCGCGGTCTCGCGGGCGAGACGGCGGGAAACGCGACGACGCCCGCGATGACCCCTCGGAGAACGCAAGAATTTCCATCGGTGGCCCGCGAGTAGTGCCATGAACGACAGTGAGGACCCGAACGACGAGGTCCAGTACCACCTCGAAGTCGGTCCCGCGGACCTCGCCGACGCGGTGTTGCTCCCGGGGAACCCCGAGCGCGTGGACAAGGTGACGGCGCTGTGGGACGACCACGAGGAGAAGGCCTCCCACCGCGAGTACCGGACCGCCACGGGCAGCTACGACGGGACGCCGATTTCGGTTACCTCGACGGGCATCGGGAGTCCCTCGGCTGCCATCGCCGTGGAGGAACTCGCCCGCGTCGGCGCGGACACCTTCATCCGCGTCGGCTCCTGCGGCGCGATTCAGCCCGAGATGGGCGTGGGCGACCTCGTCATCACCTCGGGCGCGGTCCGACAGGAGGGCACCTCCAAGGAGTACGTCCGAGAGGACTACCCCGCCGTCGCCGACCACGAGGTCGTCTCGGCGCTCGTCGCGGCCGCGGAACGACTCGGCTACGACTACCACGTCGGCCTCACGATGAGCGCCGACTCCTTCTACGCGGGGCAGGGTCGCCCCGGCTTCGAGGGCTTCCGCGCCGCCGGCTCCGACTCGCTGGTCGAGGAACTCCGCGAGGCGAACGTGAAGAACATCGAGATGGAGGCCGCGGCGCTCCTGACCATCGCCAACGTCTACGGCCTCCGCGCGGGGGCCGTCTGCTCGGTGTACGCGAACCGCGTCACCGGCGAGTTCCGCACCGAAGGCGAATCGCGCGCGGCCGAGACCGCCAGCCTCGCGGTCCACCTCCTCGCGAAGATGGACGAAGTCAAGCGTGAGGCGGGCGTCGACCGCTGGCACGCGGGCCTCAGTCTCGACTAATCCGACAACCGTCGAATCCGTATTTCGACGCTCTGGGGGCGTAGCGGCCAAAATTACCCCGGCTGTGGAGACGGTTTCAAAGCCCCTTTATCGGATGACTGCGCATCCGACGACATGAGCACGCAGGTCGTCGTTCTCGGCTCGGGGTACGCCGGGGCCGGCGCGGTTACAACCCTCGAAGAAGAGCTCGGTCCGGACGCGCAACTCACGTGGGTCGCCGAACACGACTACCACCTCGTCCTCCACGAGGTCCACCGCTGCATCCGCGACCCGAGCGTCGAGTCCAGCATCACCATCCCGGTCGACGACATCAAAGACGACTCGACGGAGTTCGTCAAGGGTCGCGCGACCGACGTGGACGTCGACGAGCGCGCAGTCGAGCTCGAAGGCGGCGACACCGTCGACTACGACTATCTGCTCGTCGCCATCGGCTCTTCGACCGCCTTCTTCGGTATCGAGGGTCTCGAAGAGTTCGCCCACCAGCTCAAAGGTCTCGACGACGCCCGCGAGATTCACCAGGACATCAAGGAGGCGGCCGCCGACGCCTCCCGCGACGACCCCGCGCAGGTCGTCATCGGCGGCGCGGGTCTCTCCGGCATCCAGACCGCCGCCGAGGTCGCGGAGTACCGCGACACGAACCGCGCGCCCATCGACATCAAGCTCGTCGAGGGGATGGACGAAATCTTCCCCGGCAACGACCCCGAACTGCAGGGCGCGCTCCGGCGTCGCGTCGAAGACCTCGACATCGACATCCTCACCGGCGACTTCATCTCGAAGGTCGACGAGGAGACCGTCTTCATCGGCGGCGGCGAGGACGAAGCGCCCGAGGAACTCGACTACGACGTGCTCGTCTGGACCGGCGGCATCACCGGCCAGCCCGAGGCGTCCGACGTGGAGCTCGAACAGGACGAGCGCTCCCATCGCTTCTTCGCTGAGGAGGACTTCCAGACCAGCGACGACCGCGTCTTCGCGGTCGGTGACTGCGCCCTCGTCGAGCAGGGCCCCGACAACGTCGCGCCGCCGACGGCGCAGGCCGCCTGGGACGCCGCTGACGTGGCCGGCGAGAACATCGCCCGGGCCATCGCCGGCAAGCCGCTCAAGCGCTGGACGTTCACCGACAAGGGGACGGTCATCTCCATCGGCCACGACGCCGTCGCCCACGGCGTGAAGTTCCCCGTCTTCGGAGAGTTCCCCGTCAACGTCTTCGGCGGCCCGCTCGCGCGGACGCTGAAGAAGGGCATCGCCGCGAACTGGATTGCAGACGTCACGTCGCCGAAGCGCGCGCTCTCCGCCTGGAACGACCTCTAACTCGGAACACGCGCCCGACCGCCGGGTGACGCGGCACCCGCCGCCCGACGCTCGTCGACTCGGTTTCGATTTCTCCGGCTCTGTCGCACTCCCCGAGTACTGACGAGTCGCGTCGCCGTTCGCCGGGGTCAATCGGTGGCGCGAACCGTATCACCAAGCCGAACGGACCGCTTCGCCGTCCGAACGCCGGTCCCGCCGGTCGGAGTGCGCGGAGAGTGCCCGGAAAAAGACGGAAAGTAAAGCGTGGTTAGTGCTGGGGTTCGCCGACGGGTGCCTGCATGTCGTCGATGCGGAGGATGAGGATGTTGCTCGTGTCGTCCTTGCCGTCGAGCGTGCCGTCGATGACGAGCTTCGAGAGGGGCGTCGGACCGACGCGAATCTTGTCGCCCTCGTGGAACTCGCGGACCGAGCCCTGCACGTGAATCTCGGCGCGGCACAGCTCGGGGTGGTGGACGCTGGAGAGGTCGATTTCGTCGACGTTGACGCCTTCGACTTCCTCGTCGTTGTGGAACAGGGGGACGAACGCGGGCTCGTCCATCTTGTCCACGTCGAGCGCCTCGTAGGCGTTCGCGGTCGGCTTGTAACCGCCCTTCGGACCGGGGACGCCCTCGACCAACTGGAGCGCCTTCAGGCTCTGCATCTGGTTTCGGATGGTGCCGGGGTTTCGGTTGACTTCGGTCGCGATATCCTCACCTTTTACGGCGTCTTCGGAGTCCCGATAGAGGTTGATGAGTGCAGTCAAGATAGTTTTCTGACTCGACGTGAGCTCGATTGATGACATGGAGAATGGTTCGCTACATACGTCCTTAAATCCGATGGATGACGCCTCGAATCTGCCGTTCGTCTACTTTGTAACCGTATCACACTCATGAATGTTCATTCCGAACCTCGATTCGGCCTCGATGCTGTCGATAGCACTATACGGCTCACGAGACTCCGGTAGCACATGAACGGGAAACGAGTCCTCGTGACCGGCGGTGCCGGCTTCATCGGTTCGAATCTCGCGAACCATCTCGCCGACGAAAACGAGGTCGTCGCCGTCGACGACCTCTACCTCGGCACGCCCGAGAATCTCGACGACGCCGTGGAGTTCCACGACGCGAGCGTGCTCGACGACGACCTCCCGACCGACGACGTGGACGTGGTGTTCCATCTGGCGGCGCTGTCGTCGTACAAGATGCATGAGGAGAACCCGACGAAGGGCGCGCGCGTCAACGTCGAAGGCTTCGTGAATACGGTCGAGCAGGCGCGAAACGACGGCTGTGACACCGTCGTCTACGCCTCAACCTCCTCGATTTACGGCTCGCGGACCGAGCCCTCGCCGGAAGAGATGCCGGTCGAGGCGCGCACGGGCTACGAAGCGTCGAAACTCGCCCGGGAGCGCTACGCGGAGTACTTCCACCACCACTACGATATGCGGACGGCCGGGCTCCGGTTTTTCTCGGTGTATCAGGGCTTCGGCGGCGCGGAGGAACACAAAGGCGAGTTCGCCAACACGGTCGCGCAGTTCACCGACAAAATCGCGGCCGGCGAGTCGCCGGAGCTGTTCGGAGACGGCACCCAGACCCGCGATTTCACCCACGTCGACGACATCGTTCGCGGCATCGAACTCGCCGCCGACCACCGGCTACAAGGCATCTACAACCTCGGCACCGGCGAGAGCTACTCGTTCAACGAGATGGTCGACATGATAAACGAGGCGCTCGGCACCGACGTCGAACCCGAATACATCGAAAACCCCCTCGACGTGTACGTCCACGACACGAAAGCCGACTGCACGAAGATACGCGAGGCGACCGGCTGGGAACCCAAAATCTCCTTCGAGGAGGGCCTCCGGCGCGTCTGCGAACCGTATCTCGACGAGTAGCCCGTGCGTTCCGCCGGGCGACGGCCTCCCCGGTGGTGACAGATAGCATTATCAATAAGGGTGTTTTTCCGATGCCACTAAACGGCCCGAACGAGTGGGTCATCTATGGAACGGAACGTCAGAATTCTGGGTGCACCGACGGACTACGGTGCCAATCGACGCGGGGTGGACATGGGTCCCTCCGCGATTCGATACGCTGGACTCGCGGGGGAACTGGAGTCCGCGGGCGTCTCGCCGACTGACGCCGGCGACCTCGCGGTGCCGCACCACGCGACGCGGGACGCCGACGCCGGGGCGACGAACGCGAAGCACGTCAAGGAAGTCGAAGAGGTGACGCGGAGCCTCGCCGACGCCGTCTCGACCGCGCTCGCCGAGGGGACGACCCCGCTCGCGCTCGGCGGCGACCACTCCATCGCCATCGGCTCGCTGGTCGGCAGCGCCCGCGACGCCGACATCGGCGTCATCTGGTTCGACGCTCACGGCGACTTCAACACGCCGAGCACCTCGCCGTCCGGCAACGTCCACGGCATGCCGCTGGCCGCCGCGCTCGGCATCGGTGACTTCGCGGGCGTCGAGTGGGCGAACGCCGCCGGCCTCAAAGAGGAGAACGTCGCTATCGTCGGCTTGCGCTCCGTCGACGACGCGGAGGCCGAGGCGATTCGCGACAGCGACGTGACGGTGTACACGATGTCGGATATCGACGAGCGGGGCGTCACCGCGGTGACGAACGACGCCCTCGACGTGGCGACCGACGGCACCGACGGCGTCCACGTCAGCCTCGACCTCGACTGGCTCGACCCCCGCGAGGCCCCCGGCGTCGGGACGCCCGTCCGCGGCGGCGTGACCTACCGCGAGGCCCACGCGGCGATGGAACTCGTCGCCCGCTCGGAAGCCATGCGCTCGTTCGAACTCGTGGAGGTCAACCCCATCCTCGACGAGCACAACGAGACCGCGACGCTCGCGACCGAACTCGCCGCAAGCGCCTTCGGCAAGCGCATCCTCTGATGTCGACGCCGAGAGAAGCCCCCGCGCCGCACGACCTCGCCGCCGGCGTCGTCGTCCTCCGGGAGAACTCCGTGCTCGCGGTCTACGAGAAGGACCGCTGGGGACTGCCGAAAGGCGGCTCCGAACCCGGTGAGTTCTTCTTCGAGACCGCCGCCCGCGAGGCCGCAGAGGAGACCGGCGTCGAAGTCGAAATCCAGTCGCTCGCCTTCACGAGCGAGATTCGCGCTCCGGACCACCGCATCTATCTCCAGCGGTTCTACCACGCGACGCCCGTCGCCGACGATCCGACGCCGTCGCCGAGCGACCCCGACGACGAAATCGAGGCGGCGAAGTTCCTCCCGCTGACCGCCCTCGGGTCGACGCTCACCTACCGGCCGCGGGTCGAACCGCTCCGCGACTGGCTCCGGGACCGCAAGCCGCGACACTACACCTACGACCTGACCAGAGAACCCTCGGACGTGGAGAAGTAGCCGACTACGAGGTTCGACCGATGGCGGTCCCGTTTTTTCGCACGACTCGGACGACGTAGCCGACGGCCGCGCCGACCCCACCGACGGCGAGCGCGAGCGCCGCGCCGGCGACGAGCGGGTACGCGACCCACAGCGGCGACTCCACCGTCGACACCGGGACGAACAGGTTGGCCGCGAAGCCGAGACACGGGCCGAAGGCGAGCACGATACCCTCGCCGGCGCGCGTGCCGATATTCTCGCCGCGGGCGACGTGTGCCGCGACGCCGGCGACGACCAGTACCGCGCCCGCGTCGACGACGAGCGACTGCACGCCCGTCGGCGGTTCGAGGTTCCACGCCCGAAGCGCGGTCAGGCCGCCGAGGACGACGACGAACGCGAGCGCCGAGACGCCGACGATTCTCGACCGCGGTCGCACGCTCATACCGGTAGGACCTCCGGCCGAGATAAATGTCTTCGGGGAGCGACGGTCGGAGCCGCGGCTCTCCGGCGGGAGTCCGCAAAAAGAAATCCGTCGTCGGGAGCGCCGACTTACTCGTCGTCCGCGTCGGGTTCGGCGTCAGCTTCCGCGTCGCCTTCCACGTCGTCGAGTTCCTCGTCTTCGGTCGTCATCGCGGCGGGAATCACGTCGACGGAGGCCACGTCGTCGCCGTCGTCGAGGTCCATCACGATGACGCCCATCGTGTTGCGGCCGACCGTCGAGATATCCTCGACGGGGGTCCGGAGAATCTGCCCCTCGTCGGACATGACGACGAGGTGGTCGCCCTCGCCGACGGTGTTGATGGCGCAGACCGGGCCGTTCCGCTCGTTTGCCTTGATGTCGATGAGACCCTTGCCGTTTCTGGACTGCGTGCGGTAGGCGTCGAGGTCCGTGCGCTTCCCGTAGCCGTTCTCGGTGACGGTGAGAATCCAGCTGTGGTGGTCCTCGTCGATGGCTGCTACGCCGGCGACCACGTCGTCGCCTTCGAGTTTGATGCCGCGGACGCCGCGGGCCGAGCGGCCCATCGCACGCACCTCGTCCTCGTCGAAGCGGATGGACATTCCCCGTTCGGTGCCGATGACGAGGTCGCTTTCGCCGTCGGTGACCTCCACGTCGACGAGTTCGTCGCCCTCGTCGAGTTTGGTGGCGATGATGCCCGTCGAGAGGATGTTCTGGAAGCGGTCGGTGCCGGTCCGCTTGATGTAGCCGTTCCGGGTCACCATCGTTAGATATCCCTCGATATCTTCGAGGTCGTCGCAGTTGACGACGGCCGTAATCTCCTCGCCGTCGTCGAAGTCGAGCAGATTGACCGCCGACTTCCCGCGGGCGGTCCGCGACATCTCGGGGACCTGGTAGGCCTTGAGTTGGTAGACCTGCCCGTGGTTGGTGAAACAGAGCAGGTCGTCGTGGGTGTTCGTGACGAACACCGACGAGACGTTGTCGCCTTCCTTGAGGTCCGTCCCGATGATGCCCTTGCCGCCGCGGTGCTGGGCGCGGAACCGGGAGACCGGCATGCGCTTGATGTAGTCGTCCTCGCTGACGACGACGACCACGTCCTCCTCGGGGATGAGGTCGGCGCGGGTGACCTCGCCGGTGTTGGCGACGAACGAGGTCCGCCGGTCGTCGGCGTACTCGTCTTTGATGTCGAGCAGTTCGGACTCGATGACGGCGTCGAGTTCCGACTGGTCGCCGAGGATGGTTTCGAGGCGCTCGATGGTCGCCTGCACGTCCTCGTACTCGGCTTCGATTTCGGCCGCCTCCATCGAGGTGAGCGACCCGAGCTGCATCGAGACGATGTGGTTCGCCTGCTCCTCGGAGAAGTCGAACGTCGGCAGCGGTTCACCGTCGACTTCGACTTCGACCTCGCCGCGGAGCGCGGCCTTCGCGTCGTCGCGGCTCTCGGAGTTGCGGATGGTCTCGACCACGTCGTCGATGTTGTCGAGGGCCTTCAGGCGGCCGTCGAGGATGTGCGCGCGGTCTTCGGCCTCGGCGAGTTCGTACTCGGAGCGCCGGCGAACCACGTCGCGTCGGTGGTCGAGGTAGTGTTCGAGCGTCTCCTTGAGCGTCAGCACCTGCGGCTGTCCGTCGACGAGCGCGAGGTTGATGACGCCGAACGTGGATTCGAGGTGGTTGTCGAGCAGCTGGTTCTTGACGACCTCGGCCATCGCGCCGCGCTTGAGTTCGATGACGACGCGGATGCCGTCGCGGTCGGACTCGTCGCGGATGTCGCGGATGCCCTCGATTTTGCCCTCGTTCACGTCGTCGGCGATGCGCTCGATGAGGCGGGCCTTGTTCTCCTGATACGGGAGTTCGTTGATGACGATGCGGCCCTCCTCTTCGAACACGTCGTAGTCGGCGCGGACGCGGACGCGACCGCGACCCGTCTTGTACGCCTTGTGGACCGCGTTGCGGCCGACGATGTTCGCGCCGGTCGGGAAGTCCGGCCCCTTGATGTGTTCCATCAGGTCCGCGACGGTCGCGTCGGGGTTCTCGATGAGTTCGACGGTGGCGTCGACGACCTCACCGAGGTTGTGCGGCGGGATGTTCGTGGACATCCCGACCGCGATGCCGGACGACCCGTTGACGAGCAGGTTCGGGAACGACGACGGCAGCACCGTCGGCTCCTGCTTGCGGTCGTCGTAGTTCGACTGGAAGTCGACGGTGTCCTTGTCGATGTCGTCGAGGAGTTCCTCGGCGATGGGGGACATCCGCGCCTCCGTGTAGCGCATCGCGGCCGGCGGGTCGCCGTCGACGGAGCCGAAGTTACCCTGGCCGTCGACGAGCGGGTAGCGCATGGAGAAGTCCTGCGCCATGCGCGCGAGGGTGTCGTAGATGGCGGAGTCGCCGTGGGGGTGGTAGTCACCCATCGTCTCGCCCACGATGGACGAGGACTTGCGGTGCGACGAGTTGGAGGTCACGCCGGCCTGATGCATCGCATACAGGATGCGCCGGTGGACCGGCTTCAGGCCGTCGCGTACGTCGGGCAGCGCCCGCCCCGCGATGACCGACATCGCGTAGTCGATGTACGACTGCTCCATCTCGTCTTCGATGCGCGCGTTCTTGACTTCGGCCGCGATACCCGCGCCCGGTTCGAACGAATCTGGTGCGTCAGAACTCATATTAGATGTCTACCCATTCGGCGTCGTTCGCGTGGTCCTTGATGAACTGCTTTCGCGGCCCGACGGCGTCGCCCATCAGGATGTTGAACATCCGGTCGGCGGCGGCGGCGTCCTCGACGGTGATGCGCTTGAGGACGCGGTTTTCGGGGTTCATCGTCGTGTCCCACAGCTGGTCGGGGTTCATCTCACCGAGTCCCTTGAACCGCTGGACCTGCGTGGGGTTGCCGTTGCATTCCTCCTCGATGATGCGGTCCCGCTCGGCCTCGTCCATCGCGTCGTAGGTGTTGCCGCGGTAGCGGACGCGGTACAGCGGCGGTTGGGCCGCGTACACGTAGCCGGCCTCGATGAGCGGGCGCATGTGCCGGTACAGAAGCGTAAGCAGCAGCGTCCGGATGTGCGCGCCGTCGACGTCGGCGTCGGTCATCAGGATGAGCCGCTGGTAGCGCGCCTTCTCGATGTCGAACTCGTCGCCGACGCCGCCGCCGATGGCGGTGATGAGCGCCCGTATCTCGTCGTTTTCGAGGATGCGGTCGAGGCGGTGTTTCTCGACGTTCAGAATCTTCCCCTTGAGGGGCAAAATCGCCTGGAACTTGCGGTCGCGGCCCTGCTTGGCCGAGCCGCCCGCGGAGTCGCCCTCCACGATGAACAGTTCGGACTCCGAGGGGTCGCGGCTCTGACAGTCCGCGAGCTTCCCCGGCAGCGAGGTAGATTCGAGCGCGGACTTGCGGCGGGTGAGCTCCTCGGCCTGCTTCGCGGCCTTGCGGGCGCGGGCGGCCTCGACGGCCTTCGAGATGATGGCCGTCGCCGTGTCCGGGTTCTCCTCGAAGAACGTCCCGAGCTGTTGGTGGGTGACGCTCTCGACGATGCCGCGGACCTCGGAATTCCCGAGCTTGGTCTTCGTCTGGCCCTCGAACTGCGGGTCGGGGTGCTTGACGGAGATGACGGCGGTGAGTCCCTCGCGAACGTCCTCGCCGCGGAGGTTGTCGCCGTCGAGGTCGTCGAGCATGTCGTGGCTGTTCGCGTAGTCGTTGACGACGCGGGTGAGCGCCGTCTTGAACCCGGTCAGATGCGTGCCGCCCTCGCGGGTGTTGATGTTGTTGGCGAAGGCGTGAATCGACCCCTGGAGCTCGTCGGTCGCCTGCATGGCGATTTCGACCTCGATGCCCTCCGACTCGTCGTCGTAGTAGATGACGTCGTCGTGGAGCGCCGTCTTGGTCTCGTTGAGGTACTCGACGAACTCGCGGATGCCGCCCTCGAAGAGGAACGTGCTCGACTCGTCGGTCCGCTCGTCGGAGAGCGAAATCTCGACCCCGGAGTTGAGGAACGCGAGCTCTCGCAGGCGGTTTTCGAGCGTCTTGAAGTCGAACTCGGTCGTCTCGAAGATACCGTCGTCCGGCCAAAAGCGGATGGTCGTCCCGGTGTCTTCGCCGGGTTCGAGGTCGCGCACGCGCTCGAACTCCTCGACCTGCGGCTCGCCGACCTCGAAGCGGTGTGTCCACACCGCGCCGTCGCGTTTGACCTCGACTTCGAGTTCGCTCGACAGCGCGTTGACGACGGAGACGCCGACGCCGTGGAGGCCGCCGGAGACTTGGTAGGACTTGTTGTCGAACTTCCCGCCGGCGTGGAGGACGGTCATGATGACCTCCAGCGCGGGTCGGTCGTACTGTTCGTGCGTATCTACCGGAATCCCGCGGCCGTTGTCGGTGACGCTGACAGAGCCGTCCTCGTGGAGGGCGACCTCGATGGCGTCGCAGTGGCCCGCGAGCGCCTCGTCGATGGAGTTGTCGACGACTTCGTAGACGAGGTGGTGGAGCCCGCGAGAATCGGTGGACCCGATGTACATCGCCGGACGCTTTCGAACGGCTTCAAGCCCTTCGAGGACCTGAATCTGTCCGGCCCCGTACTCGTTATCCTGAGACATCTGAACAGGCCTAGGATAGCCCGTCCCTTAAAGGCTCGCACGCGCGGGCGCGTACTACTTACTGGAGTCCCGCGTAGCGGTTTCCGACATCGGAGACGCCGACCGACCGACCGACCCGCGTTTCGTGGGTGACTCTGTGTATCATGATTCGGCGTTCCGGCGCGAACGCCCCTCGAAGCGCGTCAACGCCCCGAGTTCACTTTCACTCCGCTGCCGGTGAGTACTTAACGCGGGACTGGGTAGATGCGCATCAGGAAATGACCTCGTTCCAGTCGACACTCGGTGACGAGCCGGGGATCGCAGAGGAGCTGGCGAAGGGCCAGCGGGAGATCTCCATCGCCGAGTTCTTCGAGAAGAACAAGCACATGTTGGGCTTCGACAGCGGAGCCCGCGGGTTGGTCACCGCCGTTAAGGAGGCGGTGGACAACGCGCTCGACGCCACGGAGGAGGCGGGAATCCAGCCCGACATCTACGTGGAAATCGCCGAGGCGGGCGACTACTACCGCCTCGTCATCGAGGACAACGGGCCGGGCATCACGAAAGAGCAGGTGCCCAAAGTGTTCGGGAAGCTCCTCTACGGCTCTCGCTTCCACGCGCGCGAACAGTCCCGCGGGCAGCAGGGTATCGGTATCTCCGCGGCGGTCCTCTACTCGCAGCTGACGAGCGGCAAGCCCGCCAAGGTGACGAGCCGGACGCAGGGCTCGGAGGACGCCGAGTACTTCGAACTCGTCATCAACACGGACCAGAACGAACCCGAGATTCGCACCGAGAAGACGACCTCGTGGGACCGCCCCCACGGCACGCGCATCGAGTTGGAGATGGAAGCCAACATGCGCGCCCGCCAGCAGCTTCACGACTACATCCTCCACACGGCGGTCGTCAACCCCCACGCCCGCATCGAACTCCGGGAACCCGGCCTCGACGAGCCGATGAAGTTCGAGCGGGCGACCGACCAGCTTCCGAAACAGACGAAGGAGATTCGCCCGCACCCCCACGGCGTCGAACTCGGGACGCTCCTGAAGATGCTCTCGGCGACCGAGTCGTACTCCGTGTCCGGCTTCCTCCAAGAGGAGTTCACCCGCGTCGGCGCGAAGACCTCCGACAAGGTTCACGACGCCTTCCGCGACCGGCACTTCGGCCGCGAGATGACGTGGCGGACGCCCGACGCGTCCGAGGCCGACGACCTCGTCGCCGTCGTCGAGGACGCCGTCGCCAACAAGGGCAAAGAGGCGACCGCGGCGTTCGCGGACGAACTGGTCGATATCGTCGTCGGCAAGGACCGCATCGCCCACGGCGAACTCGTCACTATCGTGGAAAACGCCGCCGAGACGGTCGGTGAGGACACCGACACCTCGTTCGGTGAGACGGTCCGCGAGAACGTCGTCGAGGCGCTGTGGCCCGCCCTCACCGACGACCGCGAGGGCGACGCGTACGCCATCGTCGACGACGTGACCACCACGCAGAAAGACGACGCCGGCAAGCTGTCGATGGCGCGCTCCATCGCCACGCAGTTCGCCGAGACGACCGGCCCGGCCGACCGCGCCACCCGCGACGACGTGGCCGAGTTCGTCTCGTGGGCCGCCGACCGAACCAAAGAGCGCGAGGACGAGACCTACGGCGAGACTGCACAGGAGAACATCGCCGACGCCATCTGGTCGCGGATGCGAACCGTCTCCGACGAGGTGCCGAAGGTCCGCGAGGTCGCCGACGACCGCGACGTGGCCCGCGACCTGCTCGACGCGATGCGCGAGACGGACATCCTCGCGCCGCCGACGGACTGTCTGTCTCCCATCTCGGCGGAACTCGTCGAAGCCGGCCTGAAAAAGGAGTTCGACGCCGACTTCTACGCCGCGGCGACCCGCGACGCCGAGGTCCACGGCGGCGACCCCTTTATCGTCGAAGCCGGCATCGCCTACGGCGGCGAACTCAAGTCCGAGGGGAAAATCGACCTGCTCCGCTTCGCCAACCGCGTCCCGCTGGTCTACCAGCAGGGCGCGTGTACCATCACCCACGTCGTCAAGGACATCGGCTGGCGGAACTACGGCCTCGACCAGCCGGGCGGCAGCGGCATGCCGAACGGCCCCGCGGTTCTGATGGTCCACGTCGCCTCCACGAACGTCCCCTTCACGAGCGAGTCGAAGGACGCGCTCGCGGACGTGCCGGCGATTCAAGACGAGGTCGAACTCGCCATCCGCGAGGCGGCCCGCGACCTCAAATCCTACCTGTCGAAGCGGCGGTCGCTCCAGAAGCGCCGCGAGAAACAGGACGTGCTCGGCCGCATCCTCCCGCAGATGGCGACGAAGCTCTCGGAGGTCACCGGGCGACCCGAGCCCAACATCGACGGCGCGCTCGGCCGCATCATGAACAACCTGACCGTCGAGCGGGCCGTCGACGACGGCGAGGTGACGCTCACGGTGACGAACCACTCCAACACGAACGAGTCGCCGGACATCACCGATATCGTCTCGGCCGAGCCGGGCGGTCTCGACGGCGAGGCGACGGTCGTCGACCTCGACGGGGAGTGGTTCGTCAAGTGGAACCCCGAGGTGTCGTCCGGTGAGACGGCGACGCTCACGTACTCGGTCGCACAGGACGCGTCGTTCGACATCAACGTCGACGGCGTCGAGACGGAGAAACTCACGGTGAACGTATAATGGCATCCGACCAGCAGACATCCGAGGAACGCGCCCGCGAGCGTCTCATCGACCTCGCGGCGGAGTTCTACGACCAGTTCGACGCGGGGGAGATTCCGCACATGACGCTCCCGACGCGGACGAAAAGCAACATCGAGTACGACGAGGACGCCAACGTCTGGGTGTACGGCGACCGGACCTCGAAGCGCTCTGCGAACAGCGTTCGGGGCGCGCGAAAGCTCCTGAAGGCCGCCTACACCATCGAGTTCCTCGCGCGCCAACTCGACGAGGACCGCTCGTCAACCCTGCGTGAGCTGTACTACATCTCCGAGTCGTGGGACAACGAGGAGGCGCACTTCTCCGACCAAGACGAGTCAAACAAGCTCATCGAGGACTTGGAAATCGTCAGCGATGTCAAGCGCGAGGACTTCCACATGCGCCCGGAGGAGTCCGGCGCGAAGCTCATGGGTCCCCTCAAAATCCGCGAGCAGACGAACCGCGGCGACCGCGAGATTCACTGCCAGTTGGACGTGGGACAGGGCGGCTACCAGATTCCGAACAACCCCGACACCATCGAGTTCCTCGAACACGACATCGAGTTCGTCATGTGCGTCGAGACCGGCGGGATGCGCGACCGCCTCGTCGAAAACGGCTTCGACGACGACTACAACGCGCTCGTCGTCCACCTCGGCGGCCAGCCGGCGCGCGCCACCCGGCGTATCACCAAGCGCCTGCACGACGAACTCGACCTGCCGGTCGTGGTCTTCACCGACGGCGACCCGTGGTCCTACCGCATCTTCGGCTCGGTCGCTTACGGCTCTATCAAATCCGCGCACCTCTCGGAGTACCTCGCCACGCCCGACGCGAAGTTCGTCGGCATCCAGCCGCAGGACATCGTTGACTACGACCTCCCGACCGACCCGCTCGCGGACTCCGACATCAACGCGCTCCAGTCCGAACTGGAGGACCCGCGGTTCATGGGCGACTACTGGACCGAGCAGATAGAGCTCCAACTCGACATCGGCAAGAAGGCAGAACAGCAGGCGCTTGCCTCCCGCGGTCTCGACTTCGTGACCGACGAGTACCTGCCGACGCGCCTCGACGAGATGGGTATCATCTAACCCCGCTCACTCCCGGTCGCCGTTTTTCTACCTCGTTTCGGTCAGATTGAACAGCGCCACGATAGTGAACCCGCCGTAGAAGCCGAGGGTGTGAATCGCCAGCTCGGTCGCGAACCCCGCGGTGGTTTGGATGGGTTTGATGTGAAAAAACAGCGCGTCGGTCGTCAGGACGACGAGCGTGGCGGCGAGACAGATGAAGAGCCGACGAACACTGAAAAGCGGGCTCGACCGGAGGGCGTCGCGCATGGCGGTTCGACGGTCGCCCGCTGTATGAGCCTGTTGCCGCGCGGAGGGTTCGGATTCGGTGGCGTCGCGGCTCGCGGTTCGCGCTTACGGATACAGCCCGTCGCCGCGGAATCCGTCGAAATAGCGTCTGACCACGCCGTTCAGTGTTCGCGGCTCGCTCGTCGCGAGGTCGTGACCCGCCCCGGAGAACAGCGCGAGCGTCGCGTCCGCGACGCCGCCTTTGAGTTCTCGAATCCGCGGTTCGGGGAACAGTCGGTCTGCCTTCCCGGCGGCGACGAGCGTCGACGCGTCGATGTCACCGAGTATCTCTCGGGAGTCGTGTTCGAGACAGGCCGTACAGGAGACGACCGCGTCGGCGGGGACGGCGGGCCGGAAGTCTACGACCCGGCCGGCCGCCTCGATGAGCGCCGGGGCGACCGTCGCTTCGAGGCCGGTCGCGGACTCCCGCTCCGCGTCCGCGACGACCTCGGCCCACCGGCTCTTGCCCGCCAGCGAGCGCCAGCGCGTCACGACGTTCTCGCCGTGGCCGCCGAGTCGCGTCCCGGCGGCGACGACCGCCAGCGAGTCCACGTAGTCGCCGTAGTCGGCGGCGAGATACTGGGCGACGAGGCCGCCCATCGAGACGCCGATAACGTCGGCCGGCCAGAGGTCCTGTTCGTCGATGACGCCGGCGTAGCCCGCGGCCATGTCGCGGGTGGTCGAGCCGACCGGGAGGTGTCGCGGGCGGCCGACCACCCACACGTCGCGGTCGTCGAACTCGCGGAACAGGCCGGCGAGCGCCGCCGCAGTCCCGCGGTTCGGGTCGATGCGCTGGAAGGCGTCGGAGAGGCCGGGAAGCACCACGAGCGGGTCGGCGTCGGCGTCACCGAAGCGGTAGTAGGGCCGCCGGCCGCCGAGCATGCCGTAGTCGAGGTCCATACGCGAACCGACGGCCCGACGCGGCAAAATCGTTCGGTCCATTCGCCAGTCCGTCTGGTTGTCTGTCTGCCCGGCTGTCGGTCCCGCCGTCGCCGCCTCAGACCTGGTCGGGGTCGTCGAGGACGACCGGGATACCGCGGTTCGCCACGTCCACGACGAAGGCGTCCGGGTCGGTTTCGAGAAGCGGAATCGTGTCGTAGTGAATCGGAAGCACGAGGTCCGGGTCGAGCGTCTCCGCGAGGTCGGCGGCCTCGCGGCGGTCCATCACGACCGAGCCGCCGATGTTGGCGAGAAACAGCGACACTTCGAGATGTTTGTGGCCTTCGAGCACGTCGGAGTCGCCGGGCCAGAAGACGGTTCGGTCGGCAATCGAGATGTGGAAGCCGCAGCCGAACCCCTGCGGGTGAACCACGTCGCCGTCGCGGAGATGCGGGCCGTCGGGGTCGTTGAACGCCGGGAGCGACCACACGTCGACCTCACCGACGGTGAGGTGGGCTTCCTCGTCCACGCGGACCGTCTCGTAGGGGAGGTCCTCGACCGGCACCACGTCGCGGTCGATAGTCGCCGCGTCGACCCCCTCGAACGCGACGACGGTCGCGTCGGCGGCTGCGACCTGCTCGATGGCGTCGGAGTCGTAGTGGTGGTTGTGCGTGACCAAAATCAGGTCGCCGTCGCGGGCGTAGTAGTCGTCGAGGACGCCGTAGCGGCCGGGGTCGAAGTAGACGACGAAGCCGTCGGGCGACTCGATTCTGACGGTCGCGTAGCCGAGCCACGACACGTCGAGGCCGTCGTGTTTGATGGTCATACGCGATACCTCGGACCGAGGGGTAAAAAGCGCGGCTCTCGGTGAGAGTCGGCCGGTGCGGACGGGCGGCGGGTGGCGGTGGCGGGTGACGGGTGGCGAGCGACAGTGGCGGATTCGCGGGGTCCCGCTCAGACGAGCGTGTCGCGCAGGACGCCGAACACGACGAGGCTCCACAGGAACACGCCGGCCCCGTAGCACAGGAGGGCGAGTCGGAGCGACGTGTCCGTCTCGACGGGCGACCACAGCCCCGCGTTCGAGACGACCCTGTTCGTCCCGCCCTTCTCGCCCGCGTGTTCGACGTTGCTCGGACCCATCTGCCCGACTGCGCCGCCGCCGAGCACGACGAGGAGCACGCCGGCCCCCGTCAACGCCAGCAGGTACAGCCCCGAGTGCGTGGCGAGATACACCGCACCGACAGTAACCAGCCCGAGGAGCCCCGTATAGAGCGCGAGCGGCTTCAGGAGGGCGTTAACGTCCGTGGAGGGCATTTGTGTGAACCTGTGGATTTTAGCACAGTATATCTCTTTGGGCGCGACCCGCCGCGAGCGTCGCTCACTGCGAGTCGGCCAGTCGCTCCACGCGGTCCAGCGAGTCGGCCGTCTCGGCGGTCTTGTCCTCGCGGACGGTGACGAACCGCGGGAACCGAAGCGCGTAGCCCGAGGAGTACGTCGGCGAGGCCTGAATCTCCTCGTAGCCGACTTCGAAGACGACCGACGGGCGGATGTCGACCTCCTTGCCCGCCTCGCGTTCGATTTCGGGTTCGAGGAGGTCGGTCAACTCGGCCAACTCCTCGTCGGTGATGCCCGTGGCGACCTTGCCGATGGTCTCGAAGGCGTCGTCCCCGGACTCGGCTTCGACGCGGGCCGAAAGCAGGAACGTCCCGAGGAACTCCGCGCGGCGACCCTCGCCCCACTCCGCGCCGGTGACGACGAGGTCCAGCGTCTCCACGTCGGGCTTGCGCTTCAGCCAGTTCTTCCCGCGGTCGCCCGGCGAGTACGGCGCGTCGGGGTTCTTCAGCATGATACCCTCGTGGCCGGCGTCGAGGGCGTCGGCCTCGTAGGCGGCGATTTCGTCGGGGTCGTCCGAGAGGAGCAGGTCCGAGACGGCCGGTGAGTCGTCACCGAGGAGCGCGGTCAGTCGGTCGTGGCGGGCGGCAAGCGGGTCGGCCAGGAGGTCGTCGCCGGCGGCGTGCAGGCAGTCGAACGCCCGGAGTTCGACCCGGACCTCCTCGCGCATCCGTCCCACGTCGTGTTTTCGGCGGAAGCGACGGAGAATCTCCTGAAACGGCAGGGGCTCGCCGCCGTCGTCCATCGCCACGACCTCGCCGTCGAGGATGACGGGGTCGTCGACCGCGCCGGCGACGAACTCGACCACCTCGGGGAGCGCGTCGGTCACGTCCTCCATGTTGCGCGAAAACAGCGACACCTCGCCGTCGGCGTCGCGGTGGACCTGCACGCGCGCGCCGTCGAACTTGGTCTCGACCGCGGCGGTTCCCCACTCGTCGAGCGCGTCGGCGGCGGTGCCGGCCTGTGCCAGCATCGCCTGCACGGGGCGGCCGACTTCGAGGCGAACCCCGTCGAGCCCGGTTTCGCCCTCGTCGCGGGCGAGTCCGGCGACCATGCCGTAGTCGTTCGACACCTGCAAGGCGCGGGCGACGGCGGCGATGGCCTCGTTTCGGCGCTCCCGGGCGGCGGCTTCGGTCTCCGAGTCGGCGTCGTCGTCGCGGATGGCGGCGGCGTCCGCGGGGGCGACCAAGAACGCCTCCGCGACGGCGTCGCGGACGGTCCCCTCGCCGACGCCGATGCGCATCTCGGAGAGGACGAGCCGCGCGAGGAAGCGCGCCTCGTCGGGGTCGGTCCGGTTGAACAGGCCGTAGAGCGTCTTGAGCTTCGTCTCCTCGCTGCCGGAGCCGGAGGCGGCCGCGAGGGCGCGGAGCTCCGAATCGACTTCGGCGACGGTCAGGCCGTCCTGTTCGCCCGAGCCGAAGGCGGCGAGGCCGCGCTGGCCGCCGAAGTCGTAGCTCGCGGCGACCGCGCCGATTTCGCCGCGGTCGGCGAGGCGGTCCTCCACGTCGTCGGCCGAGACGTTCGGGCCGGCGGCGCGGGCGATGGCCTCGTGGCAGAGCCGCGGGCCGATGTCGAGCGTGGTCGAGTCCCACGCCGGGAAGACGCGACCTTGGACGAACCGGGCGACCGTCGGGAGGTCGTCGCCGGCGTCCGAAAAGAGGTCTGAGAGGAGCGAGACGACCGCGAGGTCCGCTGGCTCGGCTTCTATCTCGGCGGCGCGGGCGGCGAACTCGGCGAACTGCATCGTCCGTGGGTATCGCCGCGCGGGGCAAAAGCGTCTCGACAGTCGTCGGGGATGTGATTCGCTGTCGAACGTCCGGAGTGCCGGGAAGTTGAAGGCGTTCGACGCCAGAACGCCGGGTATGAGCGACGACCTCGCAGAGCGCGTCGAAGACGTGCTCGCGGTCGACGCGGCCGAGTTCGAAGCGCAAGCGAAAGCCGACGCCGAGGTGCTCAAGCGCGAACTGCGCGAGGGGACCTTCGATAACCACCAGTCAATCGTCGGCTTGGAGTACGAGTTCTACGCCGTCTCCGACGGTCGCTGGTCCGCGAGCGAAGACGACGTGCACGCGCTCATGCGGGTCCCGCGCCGCCTGCTCGGCCTCATGGGCTTCGAGAAGGAACTCGGACTCCACAACGCCGAGATGACCACGAGCCCCCAACCGCTGAACCCCCACGGCCTCCGCGCGCAGGAATCCGAGGTCCGCGCCCGACTCGACGCCGCGCTCGACTGCGCCGCCGCCGAGGGGATGCGCCTCGTCTCCGACGGGATGTGGAGCATCCCGCCGGCCGGCGAGAGCGCCCGCGAGTACCTGACCGACTCCGTCACCGACGGAGGCGTCCGCCTCGCGACGAACATGAGCAACTCCGTGCGCTACCACGCGATGGCGAACGGGCCGACCGCCCCGGCGTCGTTCACGCTCGACGCGCCGCACGTCTCGCTGAAAGCGGACACCGTGATGCCCGAGGCGCTCATCACGTCCATCCAGCCGCACTATCAGGTCCCGCACGCCGACGACCTGCCGTACCACTTCAACTACGCGCTCCGGGTCGCCGGGCCGCTGCTCGCGCTCGGCGTCAACTCCCCGTTCTTCCCCGCAGACCTCTACGACGAGGACGCGACGGCCGACGAAATTCTCGACGACGGGTGGGACGAAAACCGCATCGCGGTGTTCGAGTCGGTGCTCAACTCCGGCGACCACGAGAAGGTCGCCTTCCCCGGCGACCTCGACACCGTCGAGGACGCGGTCGACCGCGTCGTCGAGGACTCCACGATGGTCCCCATGTCGGTCGAACGCGGCGACCGCTTCGACGACGACTTCGCCACGCTCCGCCGGAAACACGGCACCTACTGGCGGTGGGTCCGCCCGGTGTTCGACGGCGCGTCCCGGTCGTCGGCCAACGCCCGCATCGAGTTCCGACCCATCGCGGGCCAGCCGACCGTCCGCGACTCGGTGGCGTTCCAAGCGGCCTTCGCCGGGCTCATGGAACGGCTCCCTCGACTCGACCATCCCGTCATCGGCCTCGACTGGGAGACCGCCGAAGAGAACTTCTACACCGCGATGCGCGAGGGGCCGCACGGCGACCTACGGTGGATAGACGTCGACGGCGACGACGTGACCGGCGCGGAGCTCTACGAGGACCTGCTCGTCCACGCCCGCGACGGGCTTCGGCTCGCGGGCTGTTCCGAGGAGGAGGCCAACTACTATCTCGAACCCCTGCGAAAGCGCGTCGAGACGGGCGTCACGCCGGCCGACTGGAAGCGCGCCCGCGTCCGCGACGCCCTCGACGGCGGCGGCGACTTCGGGGCGGCGCTCCGCGAGATGCAACGCGAGTACGTCGAACGGCAGTCCGAATCGCTGCTCGAAGGCGCGTTCTCGGACTGGTTCTGACGGCGCGAGCGCCCGCGTCCGCGACGACGCTCGCGGCCGTGCTCGCCGGCCGCCGACGCTCTCACGTCTTGTCGGAGAAATAACTATTACTGCGTCCCGCGAAGACCGCGTATGGTCTCCCGTCGGACGAAAGCGGTCGCTCAACTCGGTATCGCAGTTCTCACCGCGCTCTGGATGGTGTCGATGCGCCGTCTGCTCCGCTCCAGTGACGACGAGTCCCACGAGCCGACGCCGCTGTCGCCGGGCGGACTGGCCGTCGGCGGAGCGTGGGGAGTCGGACAGGTGTGGGCGTACGACCGCGATTGCTGGAAGGTTCGGTCGAATCGGCGTCGCGGGCTGGTCGTCAGCCTCGTCGGCCTCGCGGTCGAGCGCCGACTGCTTCCCCGCACCGAGTCGTTCACGTACAGCCTCGGCTTCGGGCGCGTCCTCGGCGTGGTCGTCTACCGGGCGTGGTACGGGCTCTTGCGGCCGCTTCCAGGCGGCGACTGAGCGAGGGATTCGGCCGCGGGGATTTCGTCGCGGGCTCCGTTACGGCGGTTTCGTCGCGGGGCTCCCACCGCGGGAGTTCCGGCCAGTCCCGCCGGTCACGAATCGCGAAAATGGAGAGAAACCGCCGACTGCGGGCGACTTATTCGAGGCCTTCGAAGTTCTGGTGGCGCTGGATGTCGACGCCGTCCTCGGTGACGACGGCGATGTTGATGCCGTTGCCCGAGGCGAGGTCGCGCTCGACCGCCGAGCGGATGGCCTTCGTGGCGACTCCCTTCGCCTCCTCGATGCTGAGGCCGTCTTCGAACTCCTGTTCGAGCACACCGAGGGCGTACTGGCTGCCGGAGCCGGTGACGGTGTACTCCTCTTCGAGGATGGAGCCGGCGGGGTCGATGCTGTAAATGTGCGGGCCGGTCTCGTCGACGCCGCCGAGGATTGGCTGGACGACGTAGAACCCGCCCGAGCGGAGGAAGTTGCCGACGAGCGTCGACAGCGCCTGCATGCTCATGTCCTCGCCGCGGCGAGCCTCGTACAGGCGGACCTCGGCGCGGAGGGAGCTGATGAGCGACTGGGCGGCCGAGACGGAGCCGGCGATGGTCAGCGCGCCCGTCGGGTGAATCTCTTCGACCTTCTGGACGTCCTTCGAGGAGACCATGTAGCCCATGCTCGCGCGCATGTCGGTCGCGAGGACGACGCCTTCTTCGGTCTTGATACCGACGGTGGTCGTTCCGGTCTTCGTCTCTTTGTCACCGAGTTCGTCGGCGCGGCGGTCGGCGTTCGAGAACTCGCCGAGCTCGGGGCCGAACACGTTCGAGCGGTCGCCGTTCAGCGAGTCGAGACGGCCGGAGAACTCGTCGTGAGTCGGGGTACGCATTGTCAGCGATTGCACTTCGGCGCTGATAAATGCAACCCTTCACCTCTCCGTTGCCGGTGCCAAAGCGTCAGACGCGTGTCGGCGGCGGCCGCGCGAGGCGGTCGCTCGCGGTGAGCGGCGTCGGAAGGAGGGAGTCGCCCGAGTCGCGTTAGCGAGCCGCGGCGCGTTCGTAGGCGGTTCCGGTCGTCTCCACGAGCCGGCGAATCGGCAGGGTCACGCCCATCCGACGGGCGGCGAGCGCGACGGGGAGCAGCGCGATGCCCATCGCGACCGATAGCTGGTAGGCGGCGAACAGGACGTACTTGGTTAGGCGGGGAATCATCACCGTGTCCTCAGTCGAGGCTCGGGCGGTGCCAGTATATAAATCTTCTCTCAATCCGACGCGGAACACCCCGACGCTGTCTGTCGATTAAAGCGAACTTGTCTCTAGACCAACTAGACCGACTATTCGGCGTGGGTCGCGCGTGACCCGCGGAGTGCTTTTCTATAAGTTATAGCGATAATCACCGTGGCATGCGCGGGTCGTGCGCGCCCCGGTCGGGCGGCGGGAGCGTCGCGAATTCGGACGCATCGCGGATTCGGTCGCGTCGCGGTCGGTGCGCGCGTCGGGCGTGTGAATCCCACGCGCCCCGACACTCGAACCACAAGACACGAAACCCCACCGGCGCGTAACGTATGTATGAGCAACTATCTCGTCGCGATGGAGGCGGCCTGGTTGGTCCGGGACGTAGAAGACATCGACGACGCCATCGGCGTCGCGGTCAGCGAGGCCGGCAAGCGACTCAACCAGAAGGACAAGGAGTACGTCGAGGTCGAAGTCGGCGCGACGCCCTGTCCCGCCTGTGGCGAACCGTTCGACTCCGCGTTCATCGCGGCCAACACCGCGCTCGTCGGCCTGCTCCTCGAAATCAAGATTTTCAACGCGGACGGCGAGAAGCACGCCTCCCGCATCGCCAAAAGCGAGGTCGGCGGCGCGCTCCGCGACGTTCCTCTCGACGTCATCGACATCCGCGAGTTCGACTCCGACGAAGAGCAGTAACGCGGCGACTCCCATCTCCGGTGGGCGACCGGAACACTTTTTCATAACTACGGGTTATCACTCCGGCATGGAACTCCCCACGCCGCAGGACCTCAGGGAACGGCGGAACTCCTTGGAGTTGACGCAGAGCAAACTCGCCGACATGGCCGGTGTCTCACAGCCGCTCATCGCCCGCATCGAAGGCGGCGACGTCGACCCGCGCCTCTCGACGCTCCGGCGCATCGTCGAGGCGCTGGACGAGGCCGAGGGTCGCATCGTGCGCGCGGAAGACATCATGAACACGACCGTCCGGAGCGTCGCCCCCGACAACTCCGTCCGCGAGGCGCGCGACATCATGCTCGACGCCGGCTTCTCGCAGTTGCCCGTCATCGAGAACGGCCGCCCGCTCGGCATCATCTCGAACGCCGACATCCGCCACGTCCAAGAGGACGACGTCACCGACCGCCCCGTCAACGAGGTCATGTCCGAGGGCGTCACGACCGTCGAACCCGAGACGACGCTGGACGAAATCGGCGTCTACCTCGACCACAACTCGGCCATCATCGTCGTCGAAAGCGGCGAGACGGTCGGTATCATCACCGAGGCCGACATCGCGGCCCACATCTGAGGCGGCCCCGAACCGACGGTCGGTCCCCGACAGCCCGCCGCTGCGGACTCACCGCCGCCGGACGACGAGCGGCGTTTCTCCCTTCGGCTGGGTCGTCATTTCGGGCGTGATTGCTAACGCTCCGTCGCCGCCCCAGTCGAGGTCGAAGTCGCGGAGGACGGTCGCGAGCACGATTTTCGCCTCCGTGAGCGCGAACGCTCGCCCGAGACAGCTCCGCGGTCCGGCCCCGAAGGGGAGATAGGCGTAGGCGGGTCGGTCGGTGTCGTCGTCCCATCGCTCGGGCCGGAACGCGAGCGGGTCGTCGTACCACCGCTCGTCGCGGTGGATGCGGATGATCGAGAGGTGGATGTCCGTGCCCGCCGGGATGACCCGGTCACCGGTCGGAAACGGTTTCGCCGTCTCTCGCGGGAGCGTGTGGACCGGCGGATAGAGCCGAATCGTCTCCTTGATGACGCGTTCGAGCACCGGAAGCTCCCGGGTCGCCTCGGCGGTCACGGGGCCGTCGCCGACGACGCGGTCGACCTCGGCGGCGGCGCGCTCGCGGGTCTCGGGGTGGGTCGCGAGCAGGTACAGCGCGTAGGTGAGCGCGAGCGCGGTCGTCTCGTGGCCGGCGAAAATCATGCCCACGAGCTGGTTCTCCAGCGACTCGACGGTCGTCGGGTAGTCTGCGTCTGTTCCGAGCGCGTCGGCGAGGCGGCGAGTGAGGCTCTCGTCGTCGGCGGTCTCGACCAGTTCTCGGACCTCCTCGCGGAGGACGCGGTCGGCGCGGTCGAACCGGCGTCGACTCGGCGTCGGCACCCACGACGGCAGCACCCACGACGCGGGCGCGAAGCGGCCGTTGAGACCGTCGGCGGCCGACCGAATCCGCTCGTCGCCGTCGCGGTCGAGTTCCCGGCCGAGGATGGTGGCGAAGATGATGTCCAAGGTGACCGCCTTCATCTCGGATTCGAGCGACAGCGTTCCCGCGTCGGGCCACGTCCGCAGGCGGCGCTCGACCTGTCGGCGCATCACGGACGCGTAGTCGTCGACCCGGTCCCAGCGGAAGAAGGGGTCTAGCTCGTCGCGCTGTCGCCGCCACTCGTCGCCCTCGGCCGCGATGACGGCGTCGCCGAAGGCGGCCTCGAACTCGCCGCCCTTGACGATTGAGTCGCGGTCGGTCACGAACGCCCGCTCGAAATGGTTGGGGTGGGCGAGGACGTACAGCTCGTCCATCCCCACCACGTCGAGTCCGACCGCGTCCTCGACGCCGTGGTCCGCGAGGAGGTCGGCGACGAAGCCGAACGGGTCGGCCGCGAAGCCGACGGTGTGGCCCACGAGCGGGAGGCCGCTCGGAGTCGGTGGCGGTGAAGTCACACCACCACTATGGCGAACATCGATAAAATAGTGCTTCTCATCGAACAGTTCGATTCGGCGCTCGGTCCGGCCTCAGAGGTCGAGGCCGCGAATCGAGACGCCGTCGCCCGCCTCGACGCGCCCGATGACGCGGCCGTCGGTCGCCTCGACCAGCGCCTCGGCGTTCTCCTCGGGGACGGCCGCGACGAAGCCGGTGCCCATGTTGAACGTCGTGTGCATCTCCTCGTCGGAGACGCCGCCGCGTTCTTGGACGAACTCGAACACCGGCTGGGGGTCGAACGCGTCGTCGACGACGTAGCGGAACTCGCCCATGCGTTCGAGGTTGGTCCACCCGCCGCCGGTGACGTGGGCCGCGGCGTTGGTCTCGGCCGCGCGCAGGTCGTCGAGCAGGTAGGTGTAGAGCCGCGTCGGTTCGAGGAGCGCCTCGCCGACGGTGTCGTAGTCGTCGCCGTCCCAGTCGTCGTCGTAGTCGCCGTCGGCCGTCGCGGCCTTGCGGGCGAGCGTGAGACCGTTCGAGTGGATGCCGGACGACGGGAAGCCGACGAGCGCGTCGCCTTCCTCGGCCTCGCCGGGGAAGATGGCGTCTTTCTTCGCCAGTCCCGCGCAGGTGCCGGCGAGGTCGAGGCCGTTGATGACCTCGGGCATGACGGCGGTTTCGCCGCCGACGAGTTCGATGTCGGCCTCCTCTGCGCCCGCGGCGAGGCCCTGTCCGACCTGCTCGGCGAACGTCTCGTCGGGGGCGTCGACCGCGAGGTAGTCCACGAACGCGACGGGCCGAACGCCGGCCGCGACGAGGTCGTTGGCGTTCATGGCGATGCAGTCGATGCCGACCGTCGAGTAGTCGTCGAGCGCCTCGGCGACGAGCAGTTTGGTGCCGACGCCGTCGGTGGCGAGTCCGAGGTAGCGGTCGCCGATGTCGAGCAGGCCGGCGTAGTCGCCCGACCCGCCGCCGACCTGTGCGACGAGCGCGGCGGTCGCGGCCTCGCTCGCTTCGATGTCGACGCCCGCGTCGGCGTAGGTCATCCCGTCGGAGTCGTCGTTTGTCATGTTCGTGTACGAGATAGGCCGAAATATAAAATCACAGGGTACGAATCATACACGATCTCGCATAGATGAGCGTTCGCCGGCGACCCGACCGACGACGGATAGACGGTGGGCCGGCGTCGCCCCCTTCGGTTACCCACTTCCTGCCGAGCGTGCGCGCTCCGAGACGCCCCCCGCTACGACCCTCCTAATCGCCCGCTTCCGAGCCAATGTTATTGAATAATAGACCGCTATTGCAATATTTGCGAAAAAGCACGAGACGAGCGGATAAATATTCTCGGTCGATTTGAGACGTTTGTAAAACGTTACGAAAAGAGAATGTCTCCCGTAACCCGGCCTTGAACGGTCGAAAAAGGACCCGAATTCACGGTAACGCTCGGTCCCTTATATTATGGTCCCTGTCGTATGCAGAAGTGACGATGTCCGGAATCCCCTCCACGAACGACTCGATCGCGCTCGACTTCGCATCGACCGTCGGTCGCCTCGCGTACGCCCCCCTCGAAACCGTCGCCTTCTGGTCGGCAGTCGCGCTGCCCCTCGCGTACCTGCCCGTCCTCAGCGGCGGCCTCTCGACCGGCGAACTCCCCCTCTTCGTCGGCCTCATCGCCCTCCACGCCGTCGCGCTCGTCCTCGGGCGCGACCACGGCCAGCAGTAAACCGCGGTCCTCGACGCGGACGACCAACCCGGATTCGTCTCGGTTCCCCGCCGACGCAGGCCTCTCTCACGGCGCGCCTGCCCCTGCCCGACCGCGAACCGCCCGCAAACCAGTCCACCTGCCCGACTCCAACCGGAACACCGACCTCAGCCAACCTCTGCCCACCCCAACTCACCCCTGCCAACTTCAGCCAACCTCTGCCCACATCAGACACAGCCCAATCCAACCCCGCGTCTCGAACTGCACTCCACGGCCGCAAGCGTCCCCGAATCTCGACCTCGACGACCGGTCCCCGCCGCACTCGTGCGGTCCCCTTCTCCCCGCATTCGTCCTCGTAGCGCCCCGAGTACCGACTGCGCCCCGAGTCCTTCGAGTGCTCTCTGTTCTCCCGTCCGACGCTAGCGGTCGCTCGCGACTTCGAGAACGAGACGAGCCAGAAATAGCGCGATTGGGGTTGTCCGAAACCCCCGTCGGGTCAGAACCCGACGAACAGGAACAGGCCGACGGTGAGGAGAATCGACAGGACGAGGACGCCGGCGAACACCGGCGTGCTCCACGACTGGACCGTCTTACCGTCGAGCGAGCCGAGCGGGAGCATGTTGAACGCCGCGAGGAAGGCGTTGATGATGAGCCCGCGCGAGCCGACGAGCTGGATTACGTCGGAGCCGACGAGGACGCCGACGACGAGCACCGGCGCGAACGCGACGAGGAGCAGCAGGTTCGTCACCGGTCCCGCGAGGGCGATGAGGCCGTGTTCGCGCTCCGTGAGCACGCCGCGGTGATAGACCGCGCCGGGCGCGGCGAAGATGAACCCGACGAGCGCGCTCATGATGGCGACCGCGAGCATGCCGTAGTCGGCGCGGAACTCGGCCACCTGATTGAACCTGACGGCGACGACCTTGTGGGCGACCTCGTGGAGGAGAAAGCCCACGCCGGCCGTCAGGAGGCTCACGACGAGCGCGAGACCGAACGACCCGTTCGTCAGCAGTTGGATGGTGCGGTTGCCGCCGCCGGCGAAGAAGATGGCGAAGGCGAGGCCGAGCGCGACCCACGCGACGAGCAGGTCGCGGAGCTCGCGCGAGGAAAACGAGACGTTCACGTCAGGGACCTCCAGATGAGGTCGGCGCTGTTGCGCGCGCCCTCGAACATCAGGTTCGTCACGCCCGCGACGCCGCCGAGGTCGGAGGCGATGACGGGGATGACGTAGGTGACGAAGAGGAAGCTCGCGACGATGCTCCCGATGTTCGTCATGGCGACGACCATGATGAGCTTGAACAGCGGCACGTCGAACATCTGGCCGACGAGTTCGACGATGGGCGTCTCCTCGTCGGAGAGTAGTTCGTTCAGTTTGCCGATGTCGCCGACGTTGACCGGCGTGTGCCGGAGTTCGACGTAGCCGGTGAACCAGCCGGGCGCGAGAAGCGGGTTGATGGAGGTCATCCACGCGACGAGGCCGCCGACGAGGGCGGAAGTCCACCGCGCGCCGGCGACCTTGGCGAGCGCAGCGGCGAACACGCCGTTGATGAGGAACCACGCGCCGAAGATGGTCAGGAGTCGTTCGTTGCCGACGCCGGCCATCGCGAGGAGGACGAAGAAGGCGATGAACACGGCGGTAACGCCGAACCCGAGCAGCTTGCCCCACGGGAAGCCGTCTTTTTCCGCGACGCCGACGAGCGACTCCATCGGCGGGAGCGTCTCGGGGTGTTCGAGGTAGTTCTCGATGCCCTCGCGGTGGCCCGCGCCGACGACGGCGACGACGTGGCGGCCGGACTGCCGGAGCGCGACGAGCTGGTGGGCGATGTAGGCGTCGCGCTCGTCGATGAGCGCCTCCGCGCCGCCGGGACTGAACCGGCGGAACTCCTCCATCATCGCCGAGACCACGTCGCCGTCGGTCAGTTCGGCCATGTCGAACTCCTCGTAGTCGGCGTCGGCGTCGCCCTCGACGGGCGCGAACAGGCCGAAGGCGTTCAGGACCGCGCCGACGGTGACGCCCACGACGACGCCCGCGAGGACGCCGATGACGAGGCTGCCGACGATGGCGGTGCCGAGGCTCCCGAGGAGTCCGGAGACGAAGCCGGTACCGACTCCGAGGCCGAAGCCGGCGACGATACCGATTGCCGCGCCGCCGCCGAGGCCGGCGAGAATCGCGTCGTCGCCGTCGAGAGAGAACGAGGCGACGGTGTAGAGCAGATACGCGGCCACGCCACCGAAGACTGCGGCCGTGGCCGTGCGCGTCAACAGGAGGTCGGTGACGCCGACCGCGCCCCCGAACAGGCCGACGAGCGGCCCGAGGACGACGCCGACGGCGATGCCGAACACCGCGCCGACCCCGCGGGCGTCGGCGACCCCGAACAGGAGGTCGCCGGCCATGCGCATCTTTTCGAGCGTGCCCATCCGCTGCCAGAAGCGCTGGATGGTCACCTGGATGTCGCGGTCGACGAGCGCCACGTCGAGACCCTCTTCCTCGGCGGTCTCGACCGCCGCGAGCATGTCCGCGCCGGGCTTCACGTCGAACTTGTCTCCCATCCGCGACTGGACGTACGACAGCATCCAGTAGGCGATAAACTGGAAGACGGTGTTGCCGCGGAGCAGGTCGCGCGCTTCGATGTCGTCGGGCGTTCCGCCCTTCAGCTGTCGGTAGCGCCCCTCGTCGAGTTCGACCGCGACGACGTCGGGACGCTCCTCTCTGACGGTCTCTTCGACCTCTCTGACGCTGTCGGCCGAGACGTGGGCCGTGCCGACGACGCGGACGTGGCCCTCGCCGGGCGACGAATCGTTCATCGCCGGGTTTACCGCCCCACGGTTTTTATCCGTGTCGGCATCTCCCACGAACTATGCAGGAGTTCGACGCGCGAACCCCGACGCCCGCCCACGAGACGGCCATCGACTGCCTCCGCGCCGGCGTCGAGGCCGTCCTTCCCGACCGCGTCGTCCGCGAGTCGGTGTCGCTCGACGGCGACGCGCTGACCGTCGCGGACGAGACCTACGACCTGAGCGCCTACGACCGAATCCTCGTCGTCGGCGGGGGCAAAGCCGGCGACGGCGTCGCCGACGCCCTCGAAGCCGTCCTCGGCGACCGCATCGACGACGGCGTCGTCGTGACGCCCGACCCGACGCCGAGCCCCGACGGACGCATCGAGCGACTCCCCGGCGACCACCCGGTCCCCTCCGCGCGCGGCGTCGAGAGCACCCGGCGACTCGTGGACCTCCTTTCGGACCTCGACGACCGGACGCTCGTCCTCGCGGCCATCACGGGCGGCGCGAGCGCGGTCCTCCCGGCCCCCGCCGAGGGCATCTCGCTCGCCGAGTTGCAGGAGACGACCGACAGACTGCTCGAAAGCGGCGCGGAGATTCACGACCTCAACGCGGTCAGAAAGCACGTCTCGACGCTGAAAGGCGGCGGTCTCGCGCGACTCGCCGCGCCCGCGACGGTCGTCGGCCTCGTCCTCTCGGACGTGGTCGGAAACGACCTCGGCGTCATCGCCTCCGGCCCGACCGCGCCAGACGAGACGACCTACGACGACGCCCTCGACGTGCTGGACCGCTTCGACCTCGACGTGCCCAAACCGGTCCGCACGCGCCTCGCCCGCGGCTCCGCGGGCGACGTGCCGGAGACGCCGAAGCCCGGCGACCCGGTGTTCGACCGGGTGACGAACCACGTCCTCGCGGACACGTTCACCGCGCTCGACGCCGCCCGCGAGGTGGCCGACGACCGCGGGTACGAGTCGCTCATCCTCTCCTCTCGCGTGCGCGGCGAGGCGCGCGAGGCCGCGAAGACCCACGTCGCCGTCGCGGAGGAGTCGCTGGCGACCGGAAACCCGATCACCGCGCCCGCTGTGGTCCTCTCGGGCGGCGAGTGCACCGTGACGGTCCGCGGCGACGGCGACGGCGGGCCGAACCTCGAATTCTGCCTCGCGGCCGCCGCGGAACTCTCCGACGGGACCGTCCTCGCCAGCATCGACAGCGACGGAAAAGACGGCGGGACCGAGGTCGCGGGCGCGGTCGTTGACGCCTCGTCGGTCGCCGCGGGCGACGCCCACGCCGCGCTGGCGAGAAACAACGCGCTCCCGGTGCTCCGAGAGGCCGGCGCGCTCGTCGAGTCCGGCGCGACGGGGACGAACGTCAACGACCTGCGCGTCCTCGTGGTCAGCGAGGGCGTCTGAGCGCCGGCGATTTTCGGCTGGCGGGACAACAGGTTTGTATCCTCCGGCGGAGTACTCCACGCCATGGCCGGTTTGTTGCCCTCCACCCCCGACACCTCCGCCGCGGACGAGTCCTCCCCGCGGGTCATCGGACTCGAAGACGACGAGGCGTCGGACCTCCTGTCGGCGCTCTCGTCGGGGACGGCCCGCCGCGTGCTCGCCGCGCTCCACGAGGAGCCGACGAACGCCGCGGAGCTCGCGGAACGCGTCGACACGTCGCTCCAGAACGTCCAGTACCACCTCCGAAAGCTCGACGACGCGGGCCTCGTCGAGGTGGTCGACACCGTCTACTCCGAGAAGGGCCGCGAGATGAAGGTGTACGCGCCCGCCGACAGGCCGCTCGTCGTCGTCGCCGCGGGGGAGGAAACCCGGACGGGGCTGGCGTCCATGCTGACGAGCCTGCTCGGGGGCGTCGCCGTGTTGGCGCTGCTGTCGGCGCTCGTCCAGTGGGTCGCCACGCGCGGGGTCGGCGTCCTCGGCGGCGGTGGCGGTGCCGCGGAGTCCGCCGACGCCGGGGCGGTCTCGACGATGGCCGCGGAGGCCGCGCCCGCGGCGGCGCAGGTCGTCCCGCCGGGGCTCGCCTTCTTCGCCGGCGGCCTCGTCATCCTGCTCGTCGTCGCGGCCGTCCAGTTCGCCCGACGGTGAGGCCCCGCGGGGGCCGACGGCGACCGGGCCGGCCATTCGCGCTGGGGTAACTATTCGTACTCCCCCCAACTACAACGTAGCATGAAACACCGTGCCGTGGTCCGCGGTATCGGGGTCGGCGTCGGCGAAGACGGCTCGAACGTCCCGGCGGTCGTCCTCGAAGCGCGCGACGAGTTCCTGCCCATCGTCATCACGTCGGACCAGGCTCAGGCCATCCAACTCGGTCTCTCCGGCGAGCAGTTCGAGCGCCCGCTGACCCACGACCTCCTGGTCGAGATGGTGACGGAGTTCGGGGGGGCAATCGACAGCATCCGCATCGACGACCTCTCGAACGGCACGTTCCTCGCCAAGGTCGACGCCGAGCGCTACCACGACGGAGAGGCGCGGTCGGTCGTCTTCGACGCGCGCCCGAGCGACGCCATCGCCCTCGCCATCCGCGTGGACTGCCCGATTCTCGTCTCCGACGAAGTGCTCGACGCCGCCGGCCAGTCGCCCGAGGCGTTCGACGCCGACTTCGACGAGTGACCCGGGGCCGTCGCCGCCGCGCCCCACGATTTCAAGCCCCCTCGGCGTGACCCTGCTCGCATGAGCGAACCCACCGCGACGCTCGACGAGTCGCGCACCGAGATGACCGAACTCCTCCTGCCGAACGACACCAACAACCTCGGGCGAGCCCTCGGTGGCGCGGTCCTCCACTGGATGGACATCTGCGGGGCCATCGCGGCGATGCGCTTTTCGAACCGCCAGTGCGTCACCGCGTCGATGGACCACGTCGACTTCATCAGCCCCATCGACCTCGGTGAGGTGGCCGTCATGGAGGCGTACGTGTTCAACGTCGGTCGGACCAGCGTGGACGTGAAAGTCGACGTGCACGCCGAGAACCCGAAGACCGACGAGCGACGGAAGACGACCACGTCGTTCCTGACGTTCGTCGCGCTCGACGACGACGGGAAGCCGACGCCCGTGCCCCGCCTCGTCTGCGAGACCGACGAGGAAGAGGAACTCCGCGCCGAGGCGGTCGCCGCCCGCGCCGACCAGCTCGAATCCGTCATCGAGCGCATGGAGTAGGGCGGACGCTCCCACCGACGACAGCGCCGAACTCTTTTCCCCCGCGGCGACCGACTGGCGACCATGCTCGACGTTCCCGTCCCGGCTCCGCCGTCGCTCCCGACCGTCGACCCGAACCAGTACGACGACGCGCAGGTGGCGGCCGACGCCGACTTCAAGCGCGCCGAGTTGGAGGAGTTCCTCGAAGCCGGCGCGTGGGCCGACGCCTTCGAGGCGTGGGCCGCCGAGACGCCCGTCACCGAGGCGCAGTGGGAAATCGTCCTCGACCTCGACCTCCTCTCCCACTTCGACTTCTTCTGGGACGACTTCGCGGACCGCGTCGGCTACCACGCGCCGGGCATCCCCGAGGACTGGAAGGAGCGCGAACTCCACCCCGAACTCACCTCGTGGGGCGAGGTGTCGTCCATCAACGCCGGCCTCACCGAACTCGGACAGGACGTGTGCGACGTGCTCAAAGACGACTACATCGACTGGGAGTCCGAGTACGAAGCGCCCGACGACCTGCCGGACTTCGGCTGAGTCGCCGCATCTCTCCCCGTCCGTCGTTTTTCTTGGCACGGCCTCTCACGACCTCCGAAAACCGTTGGGAATATTCTTTTATTCGTGGTATTCCCGTCGAACGTACTTATTTATGGGGATATTCTGGTCAGATTTGGGAAAACGGTGATGTCCCAATCGCCGCTCTCATCTCCTGTCGCTATGACGAACATGAAACGCCGCGACGTGCTCCGTGGATTCGGTGGCGTCGCCATCGCGGGCGGACTCGCAGGATGTATGGGCGGCGGCACGGCCGACGACGAAACCGAGACGACCACGACGGCGACCCCCACGCCGACGCCGACGCCGACCTCGACGCCGACGCCGGAGCCGGAAATGGCGATGCTCCGCGTGGCGCATCTCTCGCCGGACGCGCCGAACGTCGACGTGTACGTCGACGACGCGGTCGCGCTCTCGGACGTGCCGTTCGGCGCGGTCAGCGACTACCTCTCGGTGCCCGTCGGGACCCGAACGGTGAAAGTGACCGCCGCCGGCGACGAGTCGACCGTCGCCTTCGAGGGCGACCTCGACGTCGCCGAGGCGACCTACACCGTCGCCGCGGTCGGCGAACTCTCCGAGGAGACGTTCGAACCGCTCGTCCTCGAAGACGACGTGTCGCTCCCGGCCGACGACACGGCCCGCGTCCGGGTGGTCCACGCCTCGCCCGACGCACCCGCCGTCGACGTGACCGCCGGCGATACGGTGCTTTTCGACGGTGTCTCCTTCACCCAGTCCGGGAGCGTCGAGGTGCCGGCCGATACTTACGCGCTTCAGGTCCGGGGCGACACGGAGTCGAACGACGGCGACGCGGTCGCGGAGTTCGACGTGGAACTCGCCGGCGGCACCGTCTACACGGTGTTCGCGGCGGGCTATCTGACGCCCGACGACGAGCCGGCCGACGCGGGCTTCCGGCCCGTCGCGGTCGTCGACGCCGGGTCCGGTGGCGGCGGACTCGTCCAGCGCGACGTGTCGCTCCGCGCCGCGCACCTCTCGCCTGACGCGCCGAACGTCGACGTGCTCGTCGACGGGGCGGTCGCGCTCTCGGACGTGCCGTTCGGCGCGGTCAGCGACTACCTCGCGCTGACCGCCGGCTCGCACCAAGTGACGATTCGCGCGACCGACGCGCCCGACACCGTCGTCTTCGACGAGATGCTCGACCTCGCGGCCGGCGCGTACACCGCCGCGGCGCTCGGCGAACTCGACTCGGCGGCCGACAACGGCTTCGCCGTCTCGCTCCTCGAAGACGACCGCTCGGCCCCCGCGGACGACATGGCCCGCGTCCGGGTGCTTCACGCCTCGCCAGACGCGCCCGCAGTCGACGTGACCGTCGCTGGCTCCGGGGACGCCCTCGTCGACGGCGCGGCCTTCGGCGACGCCGCGACCGTCGAGGTCCCCGCGGGCGAGTACACGCTCCAGATTCGGGGCGATACGGAGTCGAACGACGGCGACGTGGCCGCCGAGTTCGACGTCGCGGTCGAGGGCGGCCGCGCCTACACCGCCATCGCGCTCGGCTACCTGACGCCGGACGACGAGCCAGCCGACGCCGCGTTCGACCTCAGCGTCGTCGCGGACAACTGAGCCGGGGCGAGTCATCCGACCGCCCGGCGGTCGGCCTCGCTCAGCCCCACGCTTCCCCTCCGAGCGACCTCCTCTCCAACGAATGACGACGACACGACCCCGACGATTCGGACTGCCGCGCGCCCAGCGGCGGCCATGAGCGTCTGGGTCGACGCCGCGCGGCTCTCGCTCGGCGCGAGCGTCACGTTCCTCGTCGTCATGCTCGGCATCTGGGCGCGGAACTACCTGCTGTTCCGGTCGAAGCACGCGCTCGGTCTCGTCGTCTTCGGCGTCTTTCTGCTCGCACAGAGCCTCTTCGCGCTCTACTACTACCTCGTCGACCCGGCGCTGTCGGTCTGGTTCGCCACGGCCGTCCCCGCCGCGGCGTGGCGGGTGCTGATGGGAATCCACGTCCTCCAAGCGGTCGCGCTGGGGGTCCTCCTGTGGATTACGTGGGATTAAACGTTAACCCGGAGGCCTCCGAGCCTCCTTGCATGGACCGCCGAGCCCTCCTTTCGAGCGCCGCCGCGCTCTCGCTTGCCGGCTTCTCTGGCTGTCTCGCCGACGCCCGACGAACCACCAGCGGTCGAATCCGCGCCGACACCGGCCACTCGAAACTCCACCCGGCAGACGAGCGGTACGTGACCGGGTCGTTCCCCGACGACGCCGATTTCCGCGGGTGGCTCTTTTCGGACCCGCCGGCCGACCAGCGGGACGTGTTCACCGACCGCGCGATGCAGGGGCAGTACTCGAACGACCTGCTGGAAGCCGACGGCGACTCGTTCGTCCTCCTGTTCGAGGTCCGGATGCCCCGCGAGGACGCCGCGTTCTACAACGTCGCGCAGTCGCCGTCGTGGACCGGGTGGCGCGACGCCGACATCCCGATTCGGCGGTCGCCGCCCGCCGACCTCGAACCGTTCGAGGCCGACACGCTCGTCTGCACCCACCTCTCGACGTTCGACGTTGCGAGGGGGGCGGCCCCGACGAACGCCGCGCTCCGGGTGTTCGAGCGCGACGACGAGTCCGGCACGACCCACGGGTCCGACCCCGAACAGACTGTGGCGACCTACCGCGTCGGTCGCTGGGCGGACCGATAGCGTCGGCGTCGCGGTCGGCCAGTTCCGACCTCGGTCGTCGCTCCGTCGCCCAGTATTGCGGGGCGGTAGCCTCCACATCTCTCATCCCCGACTCCCGCCCGTATCGACTTCCGAGCGACAGCGGTCTCTCGTCCGGTGTGACCTGACCACGACCACGGAACCCCACATGGAGCGACACACGACTCGCACCCGACAGGCGTCTCGACAGCGACCAACAGGCCATCGGCAGCGGCCAGCAACCCGGCGACTGCGCCCGCGAGCGCGGCGGGCCGCCCCTCGACGGCGGAGTGTCGTCCATGTCTGAGTCCGACCCGGCGGCACGTCCCGCCGACGCGGACCAGACCCGCCGTTTTGATATATATCCGCGAGAAGGACGGGGTATGGAAGACATCGCAGACCAGTACACGCCGTCGGACGTGGAGTCCGTCGTCGACGAGTACTGGGACGAGAACGACGCGTACGAGGCGACGAAGGAGGCACACGCCGACGACCCGTCGTTCTTCTTCGTCGACGGCCCGCCGTACACCTCCGGGCAGATGCACCTCGGCACGGCGTGGAACAAGACCCTGAAGGACGCCGTCATCCGGCACAAGCGCATGACGGGGCATCAGGTCACGGACCGCCCCGGCTACGACATGCACGGCCTCCCCATCGAGGTCAAAGTCGAGGAGGAACTCGGCTTCACCTCGAAGCGCGACATCGAGGAGTTCGGCATGGAGCAGTTCATCCAGAAGTGCAAGGAGTTCGCCGTCCGCAACCGCGAGGCGATGGACGAGGACTTCCAGTCCATCGGCGCGTGGATGGACTGGGACAACCCCTACCAGACGCTGTCGCCCGAGTACATGGAGTCCGCGTGGTGGGCGTTCTCGAAGGTCGCCGAAAACGGACTCGTCGAACAGGGCAAGCGCAGCGTCAACTACTGCCCGCGCTGTCAGACCGCCATCGCGGCCAACGAGGTCGAGTACGACGAAATCACCTCGCCGTCCATCTACGTCAAGTTCCCCCTGAAGGGCCGCGAGGGCAACCTCGTCATCTGGACGACGACGCCGTGGACCATCCCCGCGAACACGTTCGTCGCCGTCGACGGCGAGATGACGTATCAGGAGGTCCGCGCCGAGAAGGACGGTGAGAGCGAAGTGCTGTACCTCGCCGAACCCTGCGTCGAGGAAGTCCTGAAGAAGGGCCGCTACGAGGACTACGAGGTGCTCTCGGAGGTCACGGGCGAGGAGATGGTCGGCTGGGAGTACGACCACCCGCTCGACGGCGTGGTCGACGAGTACGCCGACTTCGAGGGCGCGGGACAGGTGTACACCGCCGACTACGTCGAGGCCGACCGCACGGGCCTCGTCCACTCCGCGCCCGGTCACGGGCAGGAAGACTTCGCCCGCGGGCAGGAACTCGGCCTCGACGTGTTCGTCCCCGTGGACGACAAAGGCGAGTTCACCGAGCAGGGCGGCGACTACGCGGGCACCTTCGTCCGCGACGCCAACCCGGAGGTCATCGAGGACCTCGACGAACTCGGCCACCTGCTCCACGCCGGCGAGCACGACCACCGCTACGGCCACTGTTGGCGCTGTGACACGGACATCATCTTCCTCGCCACCGACCAGTGGTTCATCACGGTCACCGACGTGAAAGAACAGCTCCTCGACAACATCGAGGTGTCCGAGTGGCACCCGCAGTGGGCCCGCGACAACCGCTTCCGCGACTTCGTGAGCGACGCGCCCGACTGGAACGTCTCCCGGCAGCGCTACTGGGGCATCCCGCTTCCCATCTGGGTTCCGCAGGACGCCGACGCCGAGGACGCACAGGAGATGATTGTCGTCGGCACGCGAGAGGAACTGGCCGAGCGCGCCGACCAGGATATCGACCCCGAGACGGTCGACCTCCACCGGCCCTCGGTCGACCCCATCACCATCACCGAAGACGGCGTCACCTACGAGCGCGTCCCCGACGTGTTCGACGTGTGGATAGACTCCTCGGTCGCCACGTGGGGCACGCTCGACTTCCCCGGCGAGACGGACGCCTACGACGAACTGTGGCCCGCCGACCTCATCATCGAGGCGCACGACCAGACCCGCGGCTGGTTCTGGTCGCAGCTCGGTATGGGCACCGCCGCGACCGGCGAGTCGCCGTACAAGGAGGTCATCATGCACGGCTTCGCCAACGACAAGGACGGCCGCAAGATGTCCAAGTCCGTCGGCAACATCGTGACGCCCGAGGAGGCTATCGACCGCGCCGGCCGCGACCCGCTTCGCGCCTACCTCCTCAGCCACGACCAGCAGGGCGTCGACCTCTCGTTCGAGTGGGACGGCCTCGCGGACACCCAGTCGACGCTCAACATCTTCTGGAACGTCTTCCGCTTCCCGCTTCCGTACATGGACCTCGACGGCTACGACCCCGCCGAGGCCGACCTCTCTGCGGGCGAACTCACCGTCGTCGACGAGTGGGTGCTCTCGCGGCTCCAGACCGTCGAGGCCGAGATGGCCGACGCGTGGGACGATTACGAGGTCTCCACTGCGCTCAACACGCTCCTCGACTTCATCACGAAGGACGTGTCGCGCTTCTACGTGAAGGCCATCCGCGAGCGCATGTGGGACGAGGAGGATTCGGCGTCGAAGCTCGGCGCGTACGCCACGCTCTCGACGGTGCTCTCGGAGTCCATCCGGCTCATCGCGCCCTACGCGCCCTACATGGCCGAGCGGATGTACCAGCGGCTCGACGGCTCGGAGACGACCGTCCACATGCTGTCGTACCCCGAGGCCGACGAGGAGCTCCGAAACGAGGAACTGGAGGCCAACATGGCCGTCCTCCGCGACGTGGAGGAGGCCGCGGCGCACGCCCGCCAACTCGGCGGCCGCAAGCTCCGCTGGCCCGTCTCGCGAATCGTCGTCGAATCCGACGACGAGGACGTCGCCGAGGCGGTCGACGCCCTCTCGGACCTCCTCGCGGAGCGCGTGAACACCCGCGACGTGCAGGTCGTCGAGATCTTCGACGAACTCGTCGAGACGGCCGAGCCGCAGATGAGCGTCATCGGGCCGGAGTTCGGCGCTGAGGCGCAAAAAATCATGGAGGCCGTCGAGGGGCTCTCGCGCGCCGCGGTCGAATCAGGCGTCGAAGTCGACGGCGAGACGTACGACCTCACCGACGAGATGGTCTCGTACCGCGCGGAACCGCCGGAACACGTCAGCGGTGCCGACTTCGAGGGCGGCACGGTCTACGTCGACACCGAACTCACCGACGACATCGAGTCCGAGGGCTACGCCCGCGACGTCATCCGCCGGATTCAGGAGATGCGCAAACAGCTCGACCTCGACGTGGAGGCCGAAATCGACGTGTCGCTCGCCGTCGACGACGAGCGCGTCGCCGGCTTCGTCGAGGAGAACAGCGACCTCATCGCCGAGGAGGTCCGCGCCCGCGAGTTCGACCTCGGAAGCGCCGAGGGCGAGACGGTCGAGACGTGGGACGTCGAAGACGTGTCGGTGACTATCGCGGTCACCCAACTCGACTGAGGCGGTCGCGCGTTTCCGTCCCTCCCCGGTCGCCGCCGGCGTTCGGCCGCCGCCGCGACCCGCGAAATGGAGGGTGCTTACCACCGATTTTTCGCAGACGGCGACCGCCTCGACTTCCGACTGACCAACACTTTTGGCCTCATCGAACGTGAGGGACGGTGAGTCATGAAGAAACTCATCAACGAACCCGGAGCGGTCGTAGACGAGATGCTCGACGGGATGGTCGCGGCGCACCCCGAACTGCGCCGGCTCGACGGCACGAACGTTCTCGTCCGCGACGACGCGCCGGTCGAGGGGAAGGTCGCGGTCGTCTCCGGCGGCGGGTCGGGCCACGAGCCGACGCACGCGGGCTATCTCGGCGACGGAATGCTCGACGGCGCGGCGGCCGGTGAGGTCTTTACCTCCCCGACGGCCGACCAGTTGAACGAGATGATTCAGGCGACGGACGCGGGCGAGGGCGTCCTCTGCGTCGTCAAGAACTACGAGGGCGACGTGATGAACTTCGACACCGCCGCCGAGATGGCCGGCATGGAGGGCGTCGACGTCGAGCAGGTCGTCGTCAACGACGACGTGGCCGTCGAGGACTCGCTGTACACCTCGGGTCGCCGCGGCGTCGCGGGCACCATCTTCGTCCACAAGTGCGCGGGCGCGAAGGCCGCCGCGGGCGGCGACCTCGGTGAGGTCAAAGCGGTCGCGGAGAAGGTCGTCGACAACGTGCGGACGATGGGGATGGCGCTCACCTCCTGTGTCACCCCGGAGAAGGGCGAGCCGACGTTCGACCTCGGCGAGGACGAAATCGAACTCGGCATCGGCATCCACGGCGAGCCGGGCACCGAGCGCGCCGACGTCATGAGCGCCGACGAGATTACCGAACACCTGACCGAGAACGTCCTCGACGACCTCGACCTCGACGAGGGCGAGGAGGTCGTGACGATGGTCAACGGCATGGGCGGCACGCCGCTGTCGGAGCTGTACATCGTCAACCGCAAGCTCCAGTCCATCCTCGACGACCGCGGCGTCGAGACGTGGGACGCGTGGGTCGGCGACTACATGACCTCGCTCGACATGATGGGCTGTTCGGTCTCCGTGCTCCGCGTCGACGACGAGCTCAAGGAACTGCTCGGCGCGCCCGCGGAGACGCCCGGCCTGACCGTCACCGAGTAAGCGACGCGCCGCGTCGTCGGTCGCCGCGAACTCGCGCCGGCGACCCCCGACACGTCACCGATTTTTCGCGGCAGAACAGTCCCGCGGGACAAGGGATTAACCCCCGGCCGACGAAGGTCAGCCATGGCTGACGCAGAGACACAACGCGAAGCGGTGCTGGACGCGCTCGACAACGTCGCGGAGCGCCTCGCCGAGGAGAGGGAGTATCTCACGGACCTCGACTCCGCCATCGGCGACGCCGACCACGGCGCGAACATGGAACGCGGCTTCGGCAAGGCCGCCGACAAGCGCGAGGAGTTCGTCGAGATGGAGCCGAACGAGGTCGTCAAAAACGTCGGGACGACGCTCATCTCGAACGTCGGCGGGGCCTCCGGCCCCCTCTACGGCGGCTCTATCATGTTCGCTAGCCAAGAGCTCGAAGACGGCATCACCGCCGAGTCGTCGGTGGCGTTCGCCGAAGCGTACCTCGACAAGGTCAAGGACCGCGGCGGCGCGCAGGTCGGCGCGAAGACGATGGTCGACGCGCTCGTGCCCGCCGTCCACACCTACAAGAAGTCTATCGAGCAGGACGACCTCCCGCCGCTGGAAGCCCTCGCCAAGGCCGTCGACGCGGCCGAGCGCGGCGTCGCCTTCACCGTCCCCATCAAGGCGATGAAGGGCCGCGCGTCGTTCCTCGACTGGCGCTCGGTCGGCCATCAGGACCCCGGCGCGACGAGCACGCTGTTCATCCTCGAAGAGCTCCTCGAAACGGCCGAGGAGTACCTCGACGGCGAGGTCGACCGCGACGCGCGGGCCGAAGACGCGGTCGGGAGAGGCGAATGATTGGCCTCGTCGTCGTCTCGCACAGCGCGAAGGCGGCCGAGGGAATCGCGGAGGTCGCGGCGCAGATGGGCGGCGGCAACGCCCGCATCGTCCCCGCCGGCGGCGACGAAGACGGCATCGGAACCTCGCCGGACCGCATCCGCGAGGGCATCGAGGAGGCGGACGACGGCGACGGCGTCGTCGTCCTCGTCGACCTCGGCAGCGCCGTGATGAACGCGGAGCTCGCCATCGAGATGGCGATGGACTCCGAGGCGGTCATCGCGGACGCGCCGGTGCTGGAGGGGACGCTCAACGCGGCCGTCGAGACGACGAGCAAGAAGGCGACGCTCGACTCGGTCGTCGAGCGCGCCGAGGACGCCCGCGACTACCGGAAGCTGAACTGATCTGCGCTGAACCGGCCGAACTGAGTCGGTTCGTCGATTCGTGCCGGTAAAACACCGACGCGGGAGCGGCGGGCCGTCGGTTCTTATTCTTCGTCGCCGGATTCGGGCGTCGAGAGCACTGCTTCGAGCGCGTCGAGCGCGGCCTCCGCGTCGTCGCCGTCGGCGACGAGGCGAATCTCCTCGCCGTGGCCGACGCCGAGGCCGGTGACGGCGAGCATGCTGGCGGCGGGGACGAGGTCGTCCTCGTCGGCCCGGCCGAGTTGGACGTCGGCGTCGAAGGAGTTCGCGGTCTCGACGAACTGGGAGGCGGGACGTGCGTGCAGGCCGTCTTTCGGGACGACGGTGACGATGCGTTCCATACGTCGGGTATCGACCGCGGAGCGTTATCGCTACCGGTTGCGGAACGCAGCGCAGAAAAATCGTGAACGACGGGTGCGGGGCCGGAGGCGTCCGGGTTTAGAGCCCGAGGTACGCCGAGTTCGGGATGACCCCGAGCAGGAACAGCACGCCGATGAGCAGCGAATAGATGGTAATCGACATCGCCGGCGGGTCCACGTGCGTCCCGGAGTGCGCGTAGGCGATACGCTGGGTGAGTTCCCCGAGGAGCGCACCGATGACGCCACCGACCGCGGCGGCGACGATGATGAGCGGTTCGTTACCGCCGACCATCGGCGCGGCGACGCCCGCGAACGCCGACCCACCGAGGGTGATGTGGTGGGTGACGGGAATCTTCTCGACGCCGAGGTTCAAGAACAGCAGGCTGGCCGCCGAGATACCGTAGGCGAGGAAGAAGCTCCCCGTGATGAGCCACGCCCAGCCGCCGAGAATACCGGCCCCGAGGCCGATAACGACGATGTTGACCCACTTGTACTGGTGGGGGAGCCACGGCTCGGTCGCGGGCCGACCGCTACCGTCGCCGCGCATCTCGCCCTTCTCGAACGGCGACATGTCGAGGAGGCCGCTGCCGGCGGGCGAGCCGATGAGCGGGTAGTCGAAGGCGACGCGTGCGATGAGCGCCGTCGTCATGACCGACAGCGCGACGCTGTCGAGCGGGAGGCCGATACCGCCGGCGACCCGGGAGATGAGGAGCCCGAGGACGCCGAACAGGCCGCCGACGGCGAGGATGTCGGGCTTCGTGCCGAAGGCGTACGTGATGTCCTTCCCGAAGTGGTAGCCGCCCTCGCTGGGGTTCATGTCGGCGTACCGCTTGCCCGCGTAGGCGCTGGCGGCGACACCGCCGGCGAAGGCGATGTGCGGGCCGACGAACGGACCGAACCCGATACTGCCGGTGATACCCGTGCCGAGCTCGCCGGCGGTGACGAGGTCGGCACCTTCGAACTGTCGGATGACGATGCCCGCCGTCTCGCCGAGCAGCACGACGAAGCCGGTGAAGATGAACGACGGCAGCGCGCCGAGCGCCGCGCCGAACATGCCGCCCGCGAACGCCGCGAGCAGGAGGACGATGAACCGCTCGGTACTGACGCCGATGACCGGAATCTGGAGTGCGAATGCTTCGAACACGTGTTATTCCTCCCGTGCCCAGTCGAGCGAGCGGTCGACGGCCTCTTTCCAGCGGCCGTAGCGGTGCTCGACGTTCTGTGGGTCTTTCGGCTCGAACTCGCGGTCCACCTGCCAGTTCTCGCGGAGTTCGTCGAGCGTCTCCCAGTAGCCGACGGCGAGGCCGGCGGCGTAGGCCGCGCCGAGGGCGGTCGTCTCGTCGACCTGCGGGCGGACGATTTCCGTGTCGAGGATGTTCGACTGGAGCTGACAGAGGAAGTTGTTCTTGACAGCGCCGCCGTCGACGCGGAGACTGGAGAGGTCGATGTCGCTGTCGGACTCCATCGCCTCGGCCACGTCGCGCGTCTGGAACGCGATGGATTCGAGCGTCGCGCGGACGATGTGCTCACGGCGGGTGCCGCGGGTCATGCCGACGATGGTACCGCGGGCGCGCTGGTCCCAGTGGGGCGCACCGAGGCCCGTGAACGCGGGGACGAAGTAGACGCCGTCGGTGGATTCGACCGACCGAGCGAGCTTCTCGGACTCGGCGGCGTTGTCGATGAGCGTCATGTCTTCGAGCCACTCGATAGCCGCGCCCGTGATGAAGATGGAGCCTTCGAGGGCGTACTGGACCGGCTCACCGGAGCGCTGGAAGCCGACGGTGGTGAGGAGGCCGTGTTCGGACATGACCGCCTCGTCGCCGGTGTTCATCAGCATGAACGAGCCGGTGCCGTAGGTGTTCTTCGCGTCGCCGGCGTCGAAACAGGTCTGGCCGAACAGCGCGGCCTGCTGGTCACCGAGCGCGCCGGCGACGGGGACTTCCGCGCCGAGGAAGCCGTCGGCGTCGGTCGTGCCGTAGTAGTCGTCGTCGGACGACGGGCGGACCTCGGGGAGGAGTTCGCGCGGGACGTTGAACTCGTCGAGGAGTTCGTCGTCCCACTCCATGTCGTGGATGTTGAACAGCATGGTCCGCGACGCGTTCGTCACGTCCGTGATGTGGTTCCCCGTCAGATTGTAGATGAGCCACGTGTCGATGGTCCCGAAGGCGAGTTCGCCGTCGGCGGCGCGGTCTCGGATATCTTCGGGTCGGGAGCGCTGGAGCTTGATGGGGTCGGAGTTGTCCAGCAGCCACTCGGCTTTCGTCGCAGAGAAGTACGCGTCGGGTTCGAGCCCCGTCTTCGCGCGCACGTCGTCGGTCTTGCCCTCCGCTTCGAGCGTCTCGATGCGGTCGGTCGTCCGACGGTCCTGCCAGACGATGGCGTTGTGAATCGGCTGTCCGGTCTCACGGTCCCAGACGAGCGTCGTCTCGCGCTGGTTCGTGATGCCGATGGCTTCTAACTGCTCGGCGTCGAGCCCGGCGCTCGAAAGCGCCGCGTCGATGACCTGCTTCGTGTTGTCCCAAATCTCGTTTGCGTCGTGTTCGACCCAACCGGGCTCCGGGTAGATCTGTTCGTGCTTCTCGTAGGCGTTGGCGACCACCTTGCCGTCGTGGTCGAACACCATGAACCGCGTGCCTGTGGTACCTTGGTCGATGGCACCGACGTAAGTTTCTCCTGACATTTCTAACCAACCTCGATACGAACTCTCGGTGTGAGAGTCCTACCACTACAAACGTGTACAAATTATATGATAAATGTTTCTTTACTACTGCCCCGCATACTGTGGCGTTTGTATTCGGGGTAGAGGGCTTGTACCCACTGTATTCGGGAGTTTTATTTCACACGGGCGCTTTTTTCGACCGTTTTAACCATCGGGTCGGTCCGGCGAACAGAACGACCGCGTCCGCCGATTAACGGGGAAAAACGGCGATTAACCGGCAACACGGTCCTCTAAACCGCCGCCGAACCGGCGCGCGCGCCGAGCGCGACGCGGCCCGAGTGGTGCGGCGCTCGAACGCGTCCCGTCCGTCAGTTGTGCGCGCGAGTCAGACCAGCGCCTCTTCGAGGAGCTGGAGCGGGTGCTTGATGTCGTAGCCCGTGCCGTGTTCCATCTGCATCGAGCAGGTGGGGCACTCGGTCATGCCGACGCTCCCCTGGGCGTGCTCCATGTGGTCGAACATGTCCGCGCCGATCTGCATCGACTTGTCGTACTTCTCTTCCTTCCAGCCGTAGGTGCCGGAGATGCCGGAACAGGAGTCGCCCACGTCCTCGATTTCGACGCCGTCGAGCTGGCGGAACAGCTCGACCGCCTGCCGGTCGAGGCCCTGATTGCGGCCGTGACACGGCGCGTGGTACGCGAACGCCTGGTCGTCGACCGAGGCCTCGCGAACCGCGCCTTCGAGGTCCTCGTGGATACGGAGGTACTCCAGCGCCTCGTAGGTGTGCGCCGAGAGGTCCTCGATACCGTCGATGTCGAACAGTTCGGGGTACTCCTGGCGGAGCGACATCGAACAGGAGGTACACGACGCGATGATGTCGTAGCCCTCGGGGATGAGCCCCGCGAAGTTGTCGACGTTGATGCCGGCGGCGCGCTTGGCGTCGTCGAGCATCCCGTTTGCGAACATCGGCGTCCCGGAACAGCGCTGCTTGGGGACGACGACCTCGTAGCCGAACGACTCGAAGACGCGGACCATCGCCTTGCCCACCTCGGGCGTGTTGTAGTTGGAGTAACAGCCGTGGAAGTAGGCGACGCGCTTTTCCTCGGAGCGGACCTGCGGGCCGCCGCGTTCGTTCCACCACTCGCGGAACGTCTGGGTGGCGAACTCGGGGAAGTCGCGCTCGGCCGTGATGCCGAGCACTTTCTCGTTTATCCGCTGGACGACCGAGTTGCCCATGACGGCGTTCGCCAGCCGCGGGAACATGCTGCCCAACTGGGCGAGCGTGCCGTAGTTGGCGAGGATGCGGTTGCGGATGTACTCCCGCGAGAGCTTGTCCATCTGCTCGTCGACGTACTCGCCGCGGGCCGTGTTGTGCATCTGGCTGAGCGGGACGCCCGAGGGACAGGCGTCGTCACAGCGCATGCAGTTCGAACACGACATGATGGAGTCGTCGACGGCCTCGTCTTCCTTGCGCTTGAGCCGCCACTGCTCCGGTCCCTGGAACTTCGGCCCGGGGAACTCGTCGTCGACTTCCGCGACCGGGCAGGACACGTCGCAGGCGGTGCACTTGTAACAGTTGTCCGCGCCGGGACGGAGGTCCATATCGGTGCTGTCGGGGAACACCTCGACGGCCTCGAAGTCGTCTGTCTGTGCGTCGGGGGTCAAAGTCGGGTTGCCTGGGGATTCTGCGTCACTCATCTGGTTGCCTCCTCGCCCGCGAGTCGGCCGGCGACGGCACCCGTCGCCAAGGAGACGCCGCTCGCGGATTTCTCGCGCGCCACGTCGGCACCGCCGACGACGCCGCCCGCGGCGCGCAGGTTCTCGAAGTGCGGTTCGCCGTCTTCGTCGGTCGGTCGGAGTTCGTCGTCGGGGACGACGCCGAAGCGCGCGAACGCGTGGTCGCCGAACGCCTCGGGGGCGGACCAGTCGTAGCGGTCCTCGGGGTGCGGGACGTGACAGCCGAAGACGGGCTCCGTGACCGATTCGCGGTCGGAGTCGAGGCCCTTGCCGACGAGGCCGCCCGTCGCGAGGACGACCTGGTCGGCCGAGTAGGGCGTCGGTCGGCTCTTCTGGTCGACGACGACGGTCTCGACGCGGCCGGCGTCGGCCTCGAAGTCGACCGCCGGGTTGCCCGCGGAGATGCGGACGCCCGCCTCGTCGAGCGCGTCGAACAGGATGTCTTCGAGCTTGAGTCCGAGCAGGCTCGGCGGCCCGGTCGGCACCTCGAAGACGGGGACGCCGAGTCGGTCGGAAAGCTCCGCGCGGACGTCCTCGTCGTGGTCGTCGCCGAGCATCGCCGGGAAACCGACGCGCGACTCGCCGTCTAACTCGTCGGCGACGGTGTCAGCGAGGACGGAGCGGACCGTGCCGCCGTCCACGTCCTCGTCGCGGTCGAGCGCCTTGGCAAACCGGGTCACCTTCGCGTCGGCGCGGAACCGCTTGGGGAACTCGACGGTGACGCCGCGGGCCGAAAACGGCACGCCGGCGGCCGCGAGGTGGTCGGCCGCGACGGGCGCGTCGAAGTCCGTGAGACCCGCGAAGCCGACGAGCAGCGTGTCGCCCGACGAACTGGCGAGGCCGGGCGCGACCGACGCGGGATACCGAGCGGTCGGCTTCACCGCACCGCCGTGGGTCATCACGAGCGCGTTCGAATCGGTGTGGCCGCCGCGGTAAGCGTCACCGACCGCCTCGTCGAAGATGCGGAGACCGGCGCGGACGCCGTCCTCGCCGACGACGCGGTAGGGGTGGCCCTCCGGGAGCGCGTCGAGGCCGGCGTAGGGGTCCGAGAGGGGACCGTCGCCGCCGGCGTAGCCGAGCACGTCCACGAGGCCGCTGGCCTGTCGGAGCGTGCTCTTCTTGTGGGCGAGCAGGCGCACGCGAGCGCCCGTCTCCGCGGCCGAGAGCGCGGCCGTGCAGGCGGCGATGCCGCCGCCGATGACGAGCACGTCGTCAGTTATCGCCATCTGCACCTCCGAGCGCGTCGTCGTCCGCGCGGTCCGCGGCCCGTTCGCGGCCGCCGTCTGCCACCGCGCCGCCGGACGCGACGCCCGAGGCGTCGCCCTCCGACGCGCCGCCGTCGTCGAAGGCGGCGAAGTCGATGTCGGCGTCGGCCGCGGCGGGGTCCTCGTCGCGGTTCATCGTCGCCGCGTGGAGCATGTGCTTCAGCGCGGTCTGGGAGAGCTGCGTGCCCCACATGGCGTGGCGCTCGCCCTTCCAGCGCTCCTGATAGAGGTCGTCGAGGGAGGCGCGGACGGTCTTTTCGTCGTACTCGGGCGCGAGTTCGTTCGCCATCCGGTGACAGCAAATCGCGCCCTGACAGTTGCCCATCGAGGCGCGCGTCTGGATGCGCACGGAGTTGAGGTCCGTGCCCGCGGTGTCGAGGGCGTCCTGAATCTCCGCGCGGGTGACGGCCTCGCACTCGCAGACGACCGGGTTGGGGTCGACGCTGTTGAGGACTTCGTCGGCGCGCGAGCCGAGGCGCTGGGCCGACCGGCGGCCGATGGGTGACCGCAGGCCGAAGTCGTCCATGTAGTCGCGGAGGACGGTGAAGTCCTCGCTGCCCGGTAGCGGCTCGTCGGCGGTGCGGCACTCGGCGTCGACGCCGAGCTTCTCGCAGATGTGGTCAGAAATCTGTTCGGCCATCATCCGGTAGGTCGTGAGCTTGCCGCCGACGATGCTCGTCATGCCCGGCAGGTCGTCGCGGTCGGCGTGGTCCAACAGGAAGAACTCGCGGGTGATGTCCGTCGGGTCCTCCGTGCCGGTGCCCGGCGGCTCGTACAGCGGGCGGACGCCCCAGAAGGAGCGAATCGTCCGCGCGTCGGCCAGCATGGGCACGAGCTCCGAGAGCGTCTCTATCATCAGGTCGACTTCCCAGCCCTCCTCGGGGTAGTCCTCGGGGTCTTCGACTTCCTCGTCGGTCGTCCCGAGGATGCACGTCGTCTCGTGGGGGACGATGATGTCGGCGTCGCCCTTCGGCCGACAGCGGTTGACGACCGTGTCGACCTGCCGGGTGTTCATGATGGTCATGACGCCCTTCGACGGGCGGACCTCCACGTCGACGCCCGCGAGGTCACCGATTTGGCCGGCCCACGCGCCCGTCGCGTTGACGACGTAGTCGGCGCGGATTTCCTCGACCTCGCCGGGTTCGCCGTGGACGTACGGGCCGGTGCCGGTCTGGTGGGTGACCTCGACGCCGACGACCTCGCCGCCCTCGACGAGCACGTCCGTGACCTCGGAGTGCGTCTCGATGCGCGCGCCGTGTTCGACGGCGCTCGCGGCGTTCGCCACGCAGAGGCGGAACGGGTCGACCGCGCCGTCGGGGACCTTGATGGCGCGCTTGATGTCCTTCGCGAGGTACGGCTCTATCTCGCGGGCTTCCTCGGCGGACAGCACTTCGGCCGGAATACCGCACTCGCGGCAGCCCTCCAGTTTCTTCTCGAAGTACTCGTCGGAGTCCTCGGGGCGCTGGACGAACAGCCCGCCCGTCATCTCGACGCAGTGGCCCGCGATACGCCGCAGGACGCGGTTCTCTTCGATACACTCCTTGGCGGACGGCTGGTCCGACACCGCGTACCGGCCCCCGCTGTGGAGGAGTCCGTGCATCCGCCCCGTCGTCCCGTGTGTGAGGTTCCCCTTCTCGACGAGGGTCACGTCCAGCCCGCGCATCGCGAGGTCGCGCGCGATGCCCGTGCCGGTCGACCCCCCGCCAATGACGAGGACGCTCGGCGATTTTTTCATCTGTCTTTCGTGAGGTAGGACCGACGGCACTTTATTTTACCTTCACTCGTCTCGCGCCCCGTTCGTCTCACAGAACGGACCACTTCACAGACCGGAATGCCATCGTAGTGGTCGTAGAATACCGTATCTCGGCGTTTCTACGCCGAATCAAAACGACGGCAATAATTCAAAATTATTGTTACTATTAGTTACGATTGCTTCGAGCTCGGCGGTCGTCACGAACCTCTCAACTGCCTTTGAAGCGCTCCGAACGGCCGATTTTAGTGTTTCGTGTTCTCATTCCACACGGCGGCTGTCGGTAGTGGTCGGTTTTTAGGCGTGCGCCGGATACCGTCAGCCACGGAACGTTCCACGCCATGCGCCTCGAAGACAGAATCACCAGGCGGCGTCGACGCGGCAGGAAGAGACGGCGGCTCGTCCGAGACCTGAGCGCGCTCGACCCGACGGCTCATCCCCGAGAGCCGACCGGCCGCGGTCCGACGCTCGAACGCATTCTCGACCATCTCGACCCGGTGTTCGACGGCGAGTTGCCGCCCGACGCTCACGTCCACGGGCCGAAGGGCGTCGGGAAGTCGGCGGTCGTCGCGGCGCTGTTCGAGCACCTCGCCAGCGCCCTCCCCGCCCGACGGTCGGTCATCCACACCGCGACGCGGACCGCCGCCACGCCGACGACCTCGTTCGCCTACGTCGACGCCCGGGACGCTCCGACCGAGTTCGCGCTCCTTCACGCGGCGCTCGAAACGCTCTCGAAGGAGCCGGTGCCCTCGCAGGGCGTCGGCGCCGAGGCGCTCCGCGAGCGGCTCACGGCGCGGGTCGCCCACGACGAACACGCGGTCGTCGCCGTCGACCACGTCGGCGAGCCGGAGACCGTCTCCGCGGCGACGGCGGTCGAGACGCTTTCTTCGGTGTCGCCGCACGTCTCGGTGCTCACCGTCGGCCGTGACCCGCGGAGCGACGCGACCGAAGCCGGTGATGACGACGACGTAACCGACGTAACCGACGCGGCGTCCATCGCCGTCCCGGCCTACGAGCGCCACAGCCTCGTGGACATCCTCGTCGCGCGCGCGTCCGACGGCGTCACCCGCAACGCGCTCCCGCACGAGGCGACGCGCGAGGTGGCCGAGTGGGCCGACGGCGACGCCCACGACGCGCTCTCGGCGCTCTACGGGGCGGCGACGCTCGCCGCGGCCGACGGCGCGGACACAATCGACACCGAGTACGTCTGCGCCGGCATCGACGCCGTCCCCGACGGCGGCTGTTCGCTCGGCCGCGTGTTCGCGCTCCCAGAGAGCCGCCGGCGCGTCCTCCGGGCGTTCGTCGCGCTCGACGACGAGGAGACGGCCTCGGTCTCGACGGCAACCGAGCACATCGCCGCGTCGCCGCGGGTGTCGCTGTCGCCGGCGACCGTCCGGCGCGTCCTCTACGAGCTTTCGGACCTCGGCATCGTGCGCCGGGTTTCGGACTCCGACTCCACCGACGGCCCGGGCAGACCGGCGACGCGACCCGTCCCGAACTTCTCGACGCTGGCGTTCCGCGGGCTGGACGACGCCGAGCGCTGAGGCGTCGGCGCTCGCCGCCACGAGTTCGTCGTCGGCGTCGAGAGCGCAGGCCGCGGCGCGGTTCTCCCCGACCGCTGAACCTTTTTCCCCCGTCGCCCAACTCCGGGTATGGTTCCGCCGCTCGTACTCGACATCGACGGGACGCTCACCGACGCGGACGGACGTCTCGACCCCCGCGCGTTCGAGGTGCTCCCGGCGTGGGACGCGCCCGTCATCCTCGCCACCGGCAAGGCGTTTCCGTACCCGGTATCGCTGTGTCACTATCTCGGCCTCCCACAGACCGTCATCGCGGAGAACGGCGGGGTCGTCCTCGCAGACGGCGAGGTGACGTTCACCGGCGACCGCGAGGCCGCGCAGGCCGCCGCCGACGAGTTCGTCGCCCGCGGCGGCGACCTCGGCTGGGACGCCGCGGACACCGCGAACCGCTGGCGCGAGACCGAAATCATCGCCCGTCTCGACGCCGACGAGGCGCTCCTCCGGGCAGTCGCAGACGAGTTCGACGTCGAGGTCATCGACACCGGCTTCGCCTACCACATCAAGACGCCGGGAGTCGAGAAGGGCGTCGGCCTCGAACGCGTCTGCGAGACGATGGACTACGACCCCGAGGACTTCGTCGCCGTCGGCGACAGCGTCAACGACGCCTCGACGTTCCGGGTCGCGGGGCGGTCGTACGCCGTCGCCAACGCGGACGACGTAGCCAAGGAGGCCGCCGACACGGTGCTCGACCGGTCGTACATGGACGGCACGCTGTCGGTGCTCGACTCGCTCCGGGAAGAAGACGCGGCGTAACCGCCGACCGCGCGCCGCTCGTCGGCGTCTCAGGCCGGTTCCTCGAAGGGAGCGAAGCGGCCGTTGATGTCCCACTCGTGGATGCAGTAGGGGCTTCCGACCCGTTTCTCGCCGTCCGTCTCGGCGACGAGCCACGTCGCGGCGTCGTCGTCCCAGCGTTCCACCCGACCGCAGCGCTCGCAGGCGCGTCGCGTCGGCCGTCGAAGTTGGGGTTCCATACCTGTGAGACCGACTGCCGGGCAAAAAAGCCCATCGCCGTCGGCAGTTTCGCGGGCGGTCGCTCGGACTCGCGCCGACTCGCGCCGACCCGCTTCGACCCGGTGGCGGACTGACTCACCGGCGGCTATGCACGAGACAAACACGACTCGGGGAGGAACCGATGGGACTTACGGCTCGGGACGCGGAGTGAATCGCATGGGCTTTCACACCTTCGACGCCGACAGGGCGGCGAAACTGGACGACCCCGCGAGATTCCGGTTCGTCTCGCGGGAGGAACTGCTCTCGCACCTCGGCGTCGCGCCCGAACGCGTCGTCGCCGACCTCGGAAGCGGCACCGGTTTTTTCACCGACGAGGTCGCCCCGCACGTCGGCACGCTCTACGCAGTCGACGTGCAGGCGGTCATGCACGACTACTACCGCGAGAAGGGCGCGCCCGACAACGTCGAGTTCGTCACGGCCGACGTGGCGTCGCTCCCGTTCGACGACGACCACCTCGACGCCGCCTTCTCGACGATGACCTACCACGAGTTCGCCACCGACGAGGCGCTCGCCGAACTCGCTCGCGTCGTCCGTCCCGGCGGCACCGTGGTCGTGGTCGACTGGTCCACATCCGGCTCGGGCGAAGACGGCCCGCCGCGAGACGAGCGATTCGGCCTCGGCGACGCCGTCTCCGCGCTCGAAGCGGCCGGCTTCACCGTCACCCACGGCGAGACCCGACGCGAGACGTTCGTCTGCGTCGCCCGGCGCTGACGCGAACGAACCCGTGAAGTGACCCCGTTAGAATTGAACAGTGAGCCGTGCCGAAGTTGATTCGCTTCTCGTTCGAGTGTCCATACCGGCGTAGAATATTAATGTACTAGAGTAATTTGGTGAATATCAGGACAACGCTTACCACGAAAACCATGGTATAGTATATCATGGTGTTACATAACTCAGTCATCGACGACTATCACCCGACCGAGGGGTATTACGAGTGTCGTTCCTGTCGGACTCGGACCGTCAGCGCGAGCCACCTGTCGGAGTGTCCCGACTGCGGCGGGTCGGTTCGAAACATCGCCGTCGCCCGCGAGTGAGGCGCGAGTCGCGCGATTCCGCACGTCATCGATTCGGACGATGACCGACTTCCTTCTCACGGGGCGTCGGAGCACCCCGCTTCGATGCGCCGCTCCGATGCGCGCTCACGACTCGATGACGTCCGTGTACCGGTCGACGAGTAGGACGACCGCCGCGCCGACGACCGCGGCCACGGCGAACGAGGCGTAGAGCTCCGTCGTCCACGACCGTCCCGCGTCGACGAGCGCGGCGGTGCTCTCCACCACGGGCGCGCGGAGCGCGCCGACGATGAGGCTCACGAGGAACGCCAGCGTCGCCCGGCGGTAGTGTTCGAGCGCCCAGCGGACGACGTGCGCGATGCTGAACAGGCCGACGACGGCTCCGACCATGAACGTGACGACGACCGTCCCCGGTTCGACGACGACCGACAGCGGTGCGCCGCCGGCGACGTCGAGGAGGCTGTCGATGAACGCGTTGAGCGCCGCGTTCATGTACTCGTACTGCCCGAGAATCAACAGGATGAGCGACCCGGAGACGCCGGGGAGAATCATCGCGCTGACGGCGATGCCGCCGGCGACCGCAATCGCGGGCAGCGAGTGTCCGAACGCGCCGCCGCTCCCGCCCGAGGCGACGAACGCGAGGCCGAACCCGGCGACGGCCGCCGCGATTTGACGCGGGCCGTCGAGCGAGACTTGGGCGTACAGCACGACCGCCGACGCGGCGATGAGCCCGAAGAAAAAGCCGTAGGTGGGCACCGGCGCGTCGTTGAGCGCGATGTGGAGCACGCGCATCACGGTCACGATTGCGGTGGCGATACCCGCGCCGAGGGCGAGCAGGAAGCCGACGTCGACTTCGCGCATCGCCGCGACCGCGTCGGCCCGGCGTCCGGGGACGACGACGCCGAGGGCGCGCTTGATTCGGCCGGGTGTGATGGCCGTCACCGCGCTGATGAGCCGCTCGTAGATACCCGTGATAAGCGCGATTGTGCCGCCCGAGACGCCCGGCACGGCGTCGGCGGCACCCATGCAGACGCCCTTCAGGTAGATGAGAAGCCACGAGAGCCGGGGAGCGTCCCCGTCTGAGTTCCTCGACATTTCGTTGTCGGACCCTCTCTCGGGGAGGATATCAGTCCACCGCTACGTGATTCCGGCTGTTTCCTCAGTGAACTACGGGACTCGGAAAGAATCAAACCACCTGGCATTCACAACTCTACCAATGGAACTCAGTATCATCGGGAGTGGGTACGTCGGCACGACTATCGCGGCGTGCTTCGCTGAACTCGGACACGACGTCGTCAACGTGGACATCGACGAAGACATCGTCGCCTCACTCAACGATGGGCAGGCCCCGATTCACGAGCCCGGACTGGCCGAGCTCGTCGAACGGTACGCGGGAGACCGACTCCGAGCGACGACCGACTACGACGAGATTCTCGACACGGACGCGACGTTCCTCGCCCTGCCGACCCCGTCGAACGACGACGGCAGCATCGACCTCGGCGCGATGAAAGCCGCGGCGACCTCGCTCGGTGAGACGCTGGCCCGGAAAGACGATTCGCACCTCGTCGTCACCAAGAGCACGGTCGTTCCGCGGACGACGGTCGACGTCATCGGGCCGCGAATCGAAGAGGCCTCGGGGAAACGCGTCGGCGACGGGTTCGATATCGCGATGAACCCCGAGTTCCTCCGCGAAGGCACCGCCGTCGACGACTTCCTTTCGCCGGACAAAATCGTCCTCGGCGCGCAGACCGACCGGGCGTACGAGACGCTAGCCGAGATTTTCGCCCCGCTCGTCGAACGCGCCGGGAACCCACCCGTCGTCAAGACCGGTATCAGCGAAGCCGAGATGATAAAGTACGCCAACAACGCCTTCCTCGCGTCGAAGATTAGCCTCGCCAACGACCTCGCGAACATCTGCAAGGAGTTCGGCGTCGACTCCGCGGAAGTGTTGGAGAGCATCGGCCTCGACTCCCGTATCGGGTCGGCGTTCCTCGGTGCGGGTCTCGGCTGGGGCGGGTCGTGTTTCCCGAAGGACACGGCCGCCATCATCGCCGCCGCCCGCGCTCAAGGCTACGAACCGCGTCTGTTGCAGGCCGCCGTCGACGTCAACGACGGCCAACCGGAGCGTATGCTCGACCTCCTCCGCGAGCGATTCGACCTCGACGGCAAGCGCGTCGCCGTGCTCGGACTCGCGTTCAAGCCCGGCACCGACGACATCCGGAAATCCCGCGCGATTTTACTCATTCAGGCGCTCCTCGACGCAGGGGCCGACGTCGTCGGCTACGACCCCGTCGCCACCGAGAACATGCGGGAGCGGTTCCCCGACATCGACTACGCCGACTCCGCCGCCGACGCGCTCGCAAACGCCGACGCGGCGCTCGTCGCAACCGACTGGGACGAGTTCGCGGCGCTCGACGACGAGTTCGACGCCATGCGCGAGCGCATCGTCATCGACGGCCGCCGCATCGTCACCCGCCGCGAGGGTCTCGACTACGAGTCGCTCGTCTGAGCCGGAACCGGAGTCGGAGCCGGACCGGAACCGAAGCCGAAGACTGCTTCCGAGCGGCTTTCGCTCGGCACTCGCTTTTCGACCGTCGGCGGTTGTTCTGAACTGCGTGTGGAAAATGAAACTGCGACCGCGAGAGTCGTCGCCGTCTCGGCTCGTGTTACGCGGCGGCCGAGACCGCGCTGGCGTCGACCGACGCCGAGGTCGATGTCGACGCCGACTCGTTCGTCTGCGAGTCGTCGGACGTGCCGTCCTCGGACGAGCTATCCTCGGACGAAGAATCGCCCGGCAGGTCGAGTTCCTGTTCGTTCCGTTCGAGGGTGACCTGCACGGTACCGTCTTCGGCACCGTTGACGAGGCCCTCGTCGACGGCGACGTTCTCCGCCTGGTAGCTGACGATGGTGCTGTTCCCGGTGACCGAGGTCGGCCCGGTGAACGCGTAGCCGCCCGCCGCGCGGACGCTGACGTTCGTGTAGCCGTTGTCCGGGCCGTACTCGTCGTAGCCGGTCGTGGAGTACGGGAGCGTCATCGTGAACTCACCGTCGGCGTCGGTCTGGGCCTGCTGCGTGTAGGTGAAGTTCGTGCCAGTCGTCAGGTCGCGCATCTGGACGCGCGCGGTCACCGTCGTGTTGGCCGGGGCACCGCTGCCGTCGACCGTCGCGCCGGGGACGCGCTCGAACGTCTTGACCCACGCGGGGTTGTTGGGGACGAGCGCCTGCGGCTGGAGGCCGTAGGTGTTGCCCTCGCTGATGAGCGACCGCTGGTAGGACCCCGAGCGGAGCGCCGAGCTGTTCGAGGACTTCACGAGGCGGTAGTGTTCGAGGGCGGACACGCGCTCCTCGGGGAACGTACCGATACCGCCGATCTGGGAGGTCGGGTCGTTCGCGACGTACTCCTCCGCGGCGCTCATGTTGTCGAACGTCCTGACCGCCTGCCCGTCCGAGGGCGTCACTCTGAACGTGGTCGAGCCGTCGGCGGACGTACGTTCTTCCCAGTCGACGACGATTGGCGACGCCTCGCGGGCGCTGCCGTGGTACGCGTAGAGCCGGACCATCAGGCTCTCGTAGTACCGCTGGTCCTTGAGGCTCGACGCGGCGGCGACAGTCGTTTGCTCGCCCTGTTCTTGCAGGCGGAACATCGGGTTGTAGAAGTCCGACCTGGAGATGTTCGACTCGTCGTAGAAGACGGTCGGCGCGCTGAACTTCGCGTCGGTCGAAGCCATCTGCCAGTCGACCATGACGTAGCGGGTCTGGTCGCCTTCGCCGTCGTCACCCATCGAAGTGAGAACCGACTCAGCCTGCTGTTCATCTTCGGCGAGGAGGTAGTTCGCTGCCTCGGTGGCACCTCCTTGGAACGGGTTCGCGTTCGGGATGCGCTCGCCGAGGACGGTGATCCAGTGACCGTAGTCCCACCAAGACATGACGCCGTACGCACCGTCCGGATAGTCGAAGTCGTCCGTGTACTCGTACGTCCCGTAGTACTCCATCCGGTTCGATTCGCCGCCGAACTCACCTTCTGCGGGTGTGTTGTTCTGCATCCAGGTGAGGCTCCCGTCCCACTGAGTGACCGTTCCTGGACCGGTCTGGGACGCTTGCATGGCGGTCTGAGACACGCCGCCGTTGCCGAGTTGAATCGGGATGATGAGAACGGGCGTGAGGATGAGGAGGACGGCAATCACGACTGCTGCGACCTGCCCATACGAGATGTCGTCGAAGCGCTCGACGTTCGCGAGGCCGACGAAGTCGATTCCGAGGGCCTCTCGGAGGAGGTAGGCGTTCATCACCGCGACGACCACCGCGAGGTAGTAGTTGAAACGAACCTGCGTGAACGCTGCCGACGTGATGATGGCTGCCCACACGAGGACGAACAGACGTTCGCTCTCGTAGTCGGCTTGCATCACTGCGCCCACGATGAGTGCGGTGACGATGGTGAGGCTAACGAGCGACGATTCGACGCCCAGGGCACTGCCGATTCCTGCTGGAAGCGCCGGTATCAAGAAGAGTACTCCGATGAGGGCGAGACTCCCGACAGCGTATCCGATCTTCCGCGAGTTTCCACCCTTGACAAGCGGCTTCGCGACGAGCCACACTGCCGCGAGAGCACCTGTGAAGAAGGTGAAGCCGTACTCGGACATGATACGGCCGACAGCAGTCTGACCGTTCGACTGGAGTACGTTTGCTGCGAGGAACGGCTGGGCTTCACTGATGGTTCGGGTCGCAGCGCCGGCGCTGAACCCAACCGTACGGAGGAAGTTGCGTGCGATCGAATCGAAAACACTCGGAAGGACGAGAGAAAACAGCACTATCCCGACAAGCATGGTTCCGCCAACCACCGCAGGATAGTACCGCTCGTCGACGTCGTTCGATTCCCACCACCGGGCGAGTGCGGCGAGGAACACAGCACCGAGGGCGACGCCGAGTGAGAACAGCGGCTGCAAGAAGCCGAAGTCGGTCACCCCGAATCCCGGTTCCTCGATCGGGATGAACATCAGTAAGCCGGTGACCGTCATCGAGATGGCACCGACGAACGCCGTGTGTTCAGGCGACCGACCGCGGACGTAGTCGGAAGCCATCTTCAGGACCAAAAAGAGGCCAAAGATACCGACGAGAAGGATTCCCGGTGGCCACGACCACATGTAGATGGCCGTTGCGACACCGGCGAGAACGGACCACTTCAGGGGTTCACGGAGCGCATCGAGGTCGCGTGCCGCAACGAGTTCCCAGACGGGTTTCTCTCTGTCGGCAACCGTGAGGGCGATCATGATCGCGAGGACGGCAAAGCCCATGAAGAACGGCTCTACGATATTGTGATCTGCAAACCCAACGAGCCCACGTTGGAGGAACGCTCCTGGGAGAAGCATCAGAATAACCGCACCGAAGAGCCCACCGAGACGGCCGCCGAGACGCTTCCCGATAAGGTAGGTTGGGATAACGGTTAACGCACCGAAGACGGCCGGCGCGACCAAAAGCGACTTGGCTACGAGGTCTGATGACGGGCTTCCCAGACCGACGACGAGCGCCGCGGTCGCGACGAGTTGGTCGTAAATTGTCCCGAACTGACCTGCGGTCCGGCCGAACGGGAATTCGGTCCACGGATCGAACGGCATCGTCGCGGGCCAGTTCCGGACGGTGTATTCCACCTGGCGAAGATGATACCAGGCGTCGTTTCCTGAGAAGAACACTGTGCCCTCTCGAATGAATGCGTCATAACTGCGGAGGCGTATCCACAGCATGACGAGAATAATAGTCGAGAGGACCGGTATGTGATACCAGTCGCGAGCGAGATCCGCTATGGAGGGCGAATACTTTGTTTGCTCGTCACTCATTGTGACCAACAACCGCCAAGCCGTTCATAAGCCTTGTGATAGTCTGTGTCGGTAGAAATAGCTAGTTACAAATCGAAGGACAATGCTTATTCGGGACTCCTCGGTAACTCCGACTTATGAAAGTCTCCGTCGTGGTCTGTACGTACTCGATGGAACGGTACGAGTCATTCTCCGAGACCGTCGAGAGTGTCCTCGCACAGACCTACGAACCCCTCGAACTCGTCATCGTTGTCGATGGAAACGAAGAGGTGTTCGACCGCGTGCAAGACGACTTCGGTGACATCGACGATGTCGTTCTGCACTGTAACGACGAGAACCGCGGTATCTCGTACAGTCGGACCAAAGGTGCTGAGCTCGGAACCGGCGACGTCGTCGCGATGATTGATGACGACGCAACGGCAGAACCCGATTGGATTGAGACGCTCGTCGACACCTATGAAAACAATCCGGATGCGGTCGCTGTCGGCGGTACCGTCGTCCCCGACTGGGTCGCTCGCAAACCAGAGTTCTTTCCAGAAGAATTCTACTGGCTCGTCGGGTGTGACGAACGTGGGTTCGGCGAGCACATGGAGGAGGTTCGGAACACCTACGGCTCGAACATCTCCTTCAAGCGCGACGTTTTTCTCGAAGTGGGCGGCTACGACACGAACACCGGTCGAAAAGGAGACAAACACGTCCAGGCGCACGAAGCACCCGTCTGCATTCGTATCTACGAACAGACGGGCGAGCGCGTCATCTATAACAAACAAGCGCGCGTGAATCACAAACTCTTCGAATATCGAACTGAGTTTGACTGGCTCGTCTTTCGTTCGTTCTGGCAGGGCTACTCGAAGCGCGTGATGGACTTGTTGTATCCACAAGCGTCAGACGATAAAAACGCGTATCTGAAGGACTTGATGCTCGTCTACGTTGTTGACCGACTCAAGAATCTCGTCGAAGACCCGTCGCTGGCGCAGGTCCAACAATTGATCGCTATCTTCGTTTTCACTGCGGCGGTTGGATTTGGATACGTCTACGGTCTGTTGACGCCGAACCTCGTCGAGAAGACGAATAATTAGTTGGCGTTTCAGCGGGTGTTCCCGCGAACGTATCGGACGTACTCACGATAATACCCGAGGGCGCGAACTCCTGTCATCACTACCGAGAGAACGCCGAAGAGCAGTCGCTCGAAATCGAGACCGGACGACTCCTCATCGGGCGACTTCACGCCACTCGGACGTGGCGGAATCCCGGGACGGCCGAACCGCTCGGCGTAGTACTCTTGCCGCTGACACAAGCCGCGGCCGACGCGAAGTTCTTTTTTCACCAGCGACGAGAACGAATCTCGAACTGGGTGGTACAGTGTCGCCGCCGGTGCAAACGCTTGCCTGTACCCGGCGTTTGCGACTCGACTGCCGAACTCCGAGTCACCGCCCGACACGAGACGCTCGTCGAACGGACCGACATCGTCGACGACCTCTCGACTGACGAGGAGCCCGCACGTCGGGGCGTACTGCTGCTGACGAATATACTGCGCTATGGGAAAGGCGGTCTGTGCGTCAAACCTTGCTGCGAGCGTGTCTTCCCCATTGGTAACCAGTTCGACGTCGCACCCGACGTACGCTGCCTCGTCCATCGCGTCAACCGCCGTTTCGAGCCACGACTCGTCCATGTACATGTCGGCGTCGACGAACGCAAATATCTCTCCCGTCGCCTGTTCTATGCCAGCGTTTCGGGCCGCGTACGACCCCTGGATTTCGTCTTCGACGACGAGTGTGACGTTCTCGTGCTCGCGTTCGAACTGACGAATCACGTCGCGCGTCTCGTCTGTCGACCCGTTGTCGATGGGGAGTATGTTTACTCTCTCCGTCGGGTACGTCTGTTTGGTCAGCGCAGTCAGTGTGTCACGTATACCTGTGGGGTCGTTATAAACTGGAACGATTACAGAGACTGTTGGAAGGGGTGAATCACCTGTCATTTTATTCTGTATATCCGAGCGCAGTCAGACGATCCTCAACGACTGACCCATCTATTTCCGTGTCTCCGACCGGTTCCTCAGTAGTCACGTCGCGACGATCCCCTTCGACGATGAGCCACGGAACATCAACAAGTGGCGAACTTCGTATTCCGGCTGGGTGCCCGTAAACTCTTATCGGAATTGGTTTAATTCGCTCTCCAAGGAGGTTTCCATGGTCTGAAGTGACAATGCTCTTGCCGTTGAGTTCGCCAAGTAGCTTTTCAGCGTGCGCTAAAACTATATCAAGGTTTTCTTCATAAGCTTCGATAACTTGTGTGAGGTTATAATCTGCGACACCATATTGTAACTCATCCCACACAGAAAAGCTATGTTTCCGTCCCTCTTTCGTCGGGCTGTACCCTCTATGCGAGAGTTCTTTACCTTTCTCCCCAATAAATGGGTAATGTGGCTGCATGAAATGAATAAGTAGACGTTTATCAGGGTACTCCTGAGAAATCTGCAACGTGGACTCAACGACAGTCTCTGGCTTGACTGTTTGTAATTCTTCATTCCACTGATCTAATAAATTAACAACTTTGTAGAATGTCCCTGATTTAATCTCAGTCGAGAATGGATTTGCAGTAATATAAATTGTGTCGTGAAATTCTCTTTCAAAAAAGTTGCACTTCATGAACTCTAAACTTTGAGAGGCAGGGGAAGTTTGCCGTTTCAGAGTACCATCAATAGTATTTCGTTTCTTAAATATGTCGTATCGGCAGCCATCGAGAATAAGTAAGTTGTCCCAGTCTTCAGCCATAACATCAAAACGACTATCTGATGCTGCCATAGAGTGTATCTTTTTATTCACAAACAAACATGTCTTTGAAACCTCTCCCTTAAGCAGCTGTGGATTGTCTAACACTCTTCGAAAGTTCTGAACAGATAGTTTGCTTAACATCGTAAATCCATTGTTGAGGTATGGCGTTCACTTCCATATAACCGTTTATCAACCCTAGGCTACTCAACTAGCAGATCACGAATATCCGAAATCTGTTCTAGGTTAGTTTGGAAGAATTCATGGTTCTTCCGTAACTTCTCTGCATCCCATTCCCACCACTGCGTTTCAAGCAGTTGCTCCCGTATCTCTTCACCAAACCTCCATCCCTTATGAGTTGCCGGGACACCAGCCACAATTTCATACGGTTGCACATCCTTCGTTACAACTGCCCCTGCGCCGATTATAGCACCGTGACCGATATTCACACCAGATAATATAGTAACATCTGTCCCTATCCATACATCGCTTCCAATCTTTGTTCGCCCCTTCGAAACGTGCGGGAGTGATGAATCAAGATATTCTTGATAGAATCGCATTTGGATACTCGGACGTGATGTCAAGTGATCCCGTGCCTGTACTGTTACGTCTCGCGCAATTGCGCAGAAGTTACCAACAGTGATGTCACCAATTAGCTCATCTTCCCGAACTAGGTTTGTCCCTCTACCAACCTCAATGTCTCCTTCTAGATGGCTGTCTCGTCCGATCGTGACATCCGGCCCAAGCCGTACGTTACCAATAAATGTACATCCACGTTCAACGGATACTGACTGTGACTTCTCAATATTAGTCTTCACCGGCAAATTATTAATCACTTTGACAATTGGTTCAGGATACTTGGTCTGTCGAAGAAGCAATATGGCTATACGTTTAGAGTATTTACCTAACATGTTCTATTGGCAATATTCGCGTTATCATGCTTATACTGGTACCGGGGTTTGACTACACCTTTGTATACAAGATAGACAAATATAGATTTCGTGGGACCGTAGCGGTATTTATGCATCTCCTGCGCCAAGCGTCTCGAAAAGTAAGCCATGACGGTGTAGGTGCGCTCTTCAGCGAAATTCACGAGCGAGTGTTCCGTGAGAAAGTACTTCGCTACTATGTTGACGCTTCACTTGATTACGATGAAGATGTAGTCAGTGTTGAATCAATTATTAGTAATGGTTCTTTCTCGTATTTGGATTCCATAGTGACAGAAAGGAATCACATACCACGAAAAACGCGGGTCGGGGATGATGACAATATAACAAACGTTAGCCATGGTCAGGTAGTACCTCAACAATGTGCTCAGTTTGTTGATGCAACTGTTTTCCAACCAACTGGCCTTATTCGAACCCAAGACGGCCGATTTATATCAGATTCTGTCGGACCACCTCACCTTTCTTCACGGCGTGTGAGCGTTGCTCTTTCGATGTTTGGTTACGAGTGTGGTTTTAATCAACTCCGGTCAGTATTTGCAGGTGAATCTCCAGATCCCATTACACATGTTGACGAAGCAATTGTTTTGATGCCGCTCTGGCCAAATTACTTCCATTGGACAATAGAATGCCTATTGAAGCTTCACTGGGTAGAACGATATATCGACTCAACTGGAAACGAACCAACAATTCTTGTTCCTCCAGATCTTTCATCTTGGATGGCTGAATCGCTATCTCTACTTGGGTACGATGACAATGGTCTCTGGGCGCTAGAATCACCTGCCGTCCACGCTAACAGAATCCTCATCCCATCACAGATTGAACCGGTTCCCAAGCATAGTGGTTGGCTCCGGAACAAAATGATTGAGAATATTGATGAGCTAAAAGGGGATGAACGAATTTACATTTCTCGAAAAAATGCAACAAAACGCCAGGTTATAAATGAAGAAGAACTCATTAGTGCTCTCAAAACCCGAGGTTTCAGACCATATGTATTAGAAGAACTTTCTGTGAAAGAACAAGTTTCATTGTTTGCGGAGGCTGAAGTTGTAGTAGGACCACATGGAGCAGGATTCGCAAATCTAATTTATGCCTCTGACCCACTCGTAGTTGAGTTATTTGGACAAAAACGATTAAATACGTATCACCGACTTGCTACCTCTTTGGAACATCAATATGAGCCGATATACTGTGATGCTGAGGGTTCTGACCTGCGTGTTGATATAACTAAAGTGATTAACAAGTTAGATGAATATATTATCTCGTAGTGTGTTTTGTCTTTTTATTAGACGTAGCCAAGGTCTTCGAGTCGCTGTTCAGTCGCGTTACTAACGTCACGTCGTGATTTTTCAATGTCATATCTCTCCATCTCATTGAATACTTTAGAGACGTAATCGCCATCTGAATCTTTGATTTTGTATGCCATTTGTGCGTTAGGGACTTCTAATTTTACTGAATCCTCACCTCTGTCTGCATATTTGAATACAGTTCCATCTCTGAGTTGATAGACCGCTCGCCATGGTCCTCGGAACCGGTCCTTGTCTGCAACTGTATCTGGGAGTTTTTCTGGATCAGCCATTCGGAATGTAGAGACCACCACTTGCCCGTCACTTGGACAGAATGAGTCGGCACACGCGTCTCCTGTCTGAACTGATCGAACAACTTCTGGGAATTTAGACAGCGTAGCGAGATTTGAAATACGCCTCCCTGTTGGTCCGTCTGGATATCTAACGACTAACGGCACGTGCGTTTGGATTTCTTCGATACCCCAGCTATGATCAATAATCGGTGTTCTAGGGTCAAGAAGACTGTGTTCACCAAATCCCTCTCCGTGGTCACTCGTTATCACGAGAAGAGTATTGTTGAGGGCTCCAGACCGCCGCAGTTCTCCGATGAGGTTTCTTAATGCATGGTCCATCTGCCGAATTCCCCCATCATACAGGTTCTCAAGTGCCTCTAGTTGCCACATTGGACACTCTCCAGTGAGAAATGTCCGTGTGAGCGGTCCTTTGGGGAGATCTTTATGGATCTTTTGGAGTTGTTTCCCCCCCCATTCGTCAAACTCATCTTTTGGAAGATACGGATAATGAGCGTCCATGAGATTAAGGCACGCAGCCCACGGTCCATCACGTTCGGTGAACCAATTCAGAAAGTCGTCTACATAAACGTTTGCAGCTTCTCGTTTGGGGGAATGTGCATTTGATGGTTTAAAGTACGTTTCAACACCGTTCAGAAAGCTTTGCAGTGGGCGCTCGTCCTTGATACACTTCCGTACATACTCTTGTATTGAGATGTTCCCTACGAATTCATCTGGACTCATTGCCTCTGGAAACAATCGCTTCCCACCTTCAATGACATCGAAGCAATCAGCCAAGTTTGACGCCTCACCAACAACGATATTTGGTGTAAACAGACCAGTTTCGTACCCCTTTGCTGAAAGCTCAGCCCAAATAGTCTCTGACGGATCGATAGTGGATGTGTGTCCGAATACACCATGTTCAGCGACTTCATACCCCGTGAAAATACTCACATGGCTTGAGATACTATGAATTCCCGGAGACCGTGCTTGATCATACACCACCGACTCAGATGCGAATTCATCTAGGAACGGTGTTGTGTCATGTTTGTGTCCATGAAGAGATGTATTCTTTGCTCGGACACTATCGAGGATGACGAGAAGAACGTTTGTGTCACTCATTGTCTCTAGTACACAGCTATTCGTCTTCGATCATATACTATCTTAATCGCTTCGCTCCTCTTGAACCGATGGCTTATTTTAGGATCCAATACTTCTACGTGAAGTACCCGCATATGAGGCTTGGACAAACATCAATCGTTTTTTACATATCTAACCTGCTCGCGTCCGTGCTTGGTTTTGTTGCGACGATCTATTTTACCCGACTTCTTGGTCCTAGCGTTTTTGGAACATACTCGCTTATTATCGTGGTTGTTGCGTGGCTTCAATTTGGAAGTGAGCTTGGTATTACGACTGCATTGAAAAAACGGGTGAGCGAGTCCGCGGATGGTGTTCCGTATCTAATTGCTGGGTTTGCCACCATGTCCACATTCTTTACATTGACTGCGTTAGTGATTGTTGCAGTCTCACCACAACTCACAGGCTATCTTGGTGTAGACATGACGGCGTTGTTATTGGCTCTGTTGGGTGTGAGAGTAATCTTCAGGTTCGTTAGAGTTGGTCTCGAAGGACAGCGACGCGTTCATATCTCAGGGGGATTAGAGCCGATTCAACGTTTATGTCAAAGTACGTTTCAAATTAGTTTATTAGCATTAGGGCTTGGACTGTGGGGGATGTTAGCTGGTGCTATAATAGGGACATTCCTAACAGCACTATTTGGTGTGACGCAGCTTCGACTTTCGCTTAAATTACCGCAAAAAAAGCATTTTCGCTCAATACTCTCATTCGCGCGATTTTCTTGGCTTGACTCTCTACGAGGGAGGTCATTTACTTGGATGGACATCTTTGTGCTCGGTCTTTTCGTCCCATCCTCGTTTGTTGGATTTTATAATGCAGCATGGAATGTCGCTTCGTTTCTTGCCTTCGGAAACGCTGTTAGTTCGGCTTTTTTCCCGGAGATAAGCGAAATATCCTCTAATGGAAATTTAGACGAGATTGGGTCTCTTGTCTCTGACACACTTGCATTTAATGGGCTCTTTCTTATTCCGGGTCTCATTGGTGCTTCTCTCCTTGGTGATCGAATCCTCTTGGTGTATGGTTCAGACTTTTCAGAGGGGTACCCCGCACTCGTCCTACTTATTGGCTCACTTCTCATTTATGGATATTTCAAGCAGCTACTTAACACATTGATGGCTATTGATCGTCCAGACCTGGCGTATTGGTGTAATATTTCATTTGTAGGGAGTAATACGGTCCTCAATGTAGTTCTAGTCTGGCAATTTGGGTGGTTAGGTGCTGCTGTCGGTAGTCTTATTGCATCGGCGGCAGCGTTTGTTATCTCATACCACTATCTTAGTTCACTAGTTTCCTTTACAATTCCAATACGTGAAATATTTGAACAAATGATAGCCGCTACTGTAATGGGAGTCGTTATTCTAATTTCTTTGCCGGTTGAGGAGTTCTTTCCTCCGATTCTACCTTCACTAGTTGCTACTCTCTGTTTCATTGGCCTCGGTGGAATTATCTACTTCAGTTGCCTCATCGGAATCTCTCCACGCTTTCGAGGTATTCTCAGAAATAATGTATCCTTCATTGGATGATACATTCCAGGGCACCGAGCCAAGAGATGAACTGGTTGAAGAGCTAGTTTCCTATGCTGCTCGAAGACCTGCTTAACGAGAGTTTGGACACAGCGCACGCTTGAATGTTACAGTGGGAGCGGACGGTGACGCCCGTCAGGGCGTTCGCCGTCCGACTCCGTGCTGCCGGTCTTCCACTTAGAAAGATAAAAGCGATTCTTCGGTTACTTGGCATAGAACGCTCGTTTCAAGCAGTCTTTCAGTGGGTACATCGGCTGGCTAACAGTGTGTCAGACCCGTCGAAGGGGCAGCCGAGGTGGGTCATGCTTGACGAGACCGCTGTCACAATCAATGGCGAGTGGTCTTGGTTGTACGCTGTAATAAATATTGACACGAAAGTGATCCTTGAGGTCGCACTGTTCAAGCACCATAGAACTAATCTGGCGGCTGCATTTATCTACGGGGTCTGTGAGAAACACGACTGTTCAGAGACGGCGCTTCTGGCTGATACTTTCGGATACTAGACTGCCTTCTCTCGGTTAAGGTTGAACGCTAGGTCGACTACACAGACCGAAACCTGATTGAAAGGTGGTTTCAGACGTTCAAAATGAGGGTTTACCGTTTCCACAACTCATGGGGTGACTGTCGGCTGAGTGTCCGTGGATGACTTGTAGTAGCTGTTCATTACCATAACTTTCAGCGACCGCATTAATCGCTCAACGGACGGCCGCCAGCTCAGGAGGTTGACTAGACAGTGTCCCAAATATAATCTTATCAATCTAATATGATGTTAAAAAATCATACACACAAAAGATATTTGTGTCGGCACAGGTCTCGAAGAATCATGCAAGCAGTCATACTCGCCGCCGGAAAAGGAACTCGCCTAAGACCCCTTACTGAAGACAAACCTAAGGGAATGGTAGAGGTTGCAGGTAAACCGATTTTAACACATTGCTTCGAGCAGCTAGCTGCCCTCGATGCTGAAGAGTTCGTCGTCGTTGTCGGGTATCGAAAGCAGGATATTATCAGCCACTACGGAGATGATTTCGATGGGATTCCAATCACCTACCGTCATCAACGTGAGCAAAACGGTCTCGCGCATGCGTTGTTGACCGTAGAGAATGATGTTGACGGAGACTTCATGCTAATGCTAGGTGATAACATATTCAATGCAAATCTTTCTGATGTCGTTAATCGTCAACGAGAAGATCGGGCAGATGCAGCATTCCTAGTAGAAGAAGTTCCTTGGGAAGATGCATCTCGATTTGGGGTCTGCGAAACAAACAAATATGGTGAGATTACAGATGTTGTAGAGAAGCCAGAAGAGCCTAATTCAAACTTAGTAATGACTGGTTTCTATACTTTCTCTCCAGCGATATTCCACGCCTGTCATCTCGTCCAGCCATCAAACCGTGGAGAATACGAGATAAGCGAGGCTATCGATTTACTCATTCGGTCTGGCCGTACAATTGATGCAATCCGACTTGAAGGATGGCGGATTGATGTCGGTTATCCGGAAGACCGTGACGAAGCCGAACGCCGAATTCTCGAGGCCAAAGAGAGCGAAAGTACAGAGAAACAAGACTGAACTAGTCCTTCGTCCATGCAGGTGACCTAGTTCTTTTTTGAACTGATTTGGCAGTATTGAATACGAAGCATTTTTGCAGTCAACTTCTCCTTATGTTTGGCAATGGATTACGGCGACACCTGCGTTCTCGTCCCAACTTACAACGAGGCGGAAACAATCGCTGATGTCATCTCAGATTACCGAGATGAGGGATTCGCCAACGTCCTCGTCATCGACGGCGGCTCCACAGATGGGACACGGGAACTCGCCGAAGACGCCGGTGCTCATGTCGTCGTCCAGTCGGGGTCCGGAAAAGGCCAGGCTGTCAGAGAAGCCGTTGAAGACCACATTCAAGCGCCGTACGTCCTGATGCTCGATGGCGACGGGACCTACGAAGCGACAGACGCCACCAAGATGCTCGACCCGCTCACCGAGGGGTACGACCACGTCATCGGCGACCGATTCGCCGATATGCGGCCGGGCGCGATGACGCGGCTCAACAGAGTCGGAAACCGCATCATCAACCGGGCGTTCGCGTTTATTCACGGTCAGGACTTTCGTGATATCCTCAGCGGCTACCGGGCGTTCACCCGCGAGTCGTTTCTCGACATGACGCTCACTTCCGACGGCTTCGGCATCGAGACGGAGATGGCCGTCGAGTGCGCGAAGCGTGGTATCAAGACGACGGTCGTGCCCACGACCTACTACCCGCGGCCCGACGGCTCGGATACGAATCTCGACCCGATCCGCGACGGTGGTATCATCTTCCTGGAACTGTATCGCCGCGCCAAGACCAACAACCCGCTTTTCTACTTCGGCAGCGTCGGGTTTGCGTCGACCGCGACCGGGCTCGGGCTCGCCCTGTACGTCGCCTACGAGTGGGTCGTTCGCTCGATTTCCCACGAGGTCATCGCCGTCGTCTCTATGGCAGGTATTCTCTTCGGGGTACAACTGCTGATGTTCGGCGTGCTGTCGGATCTCATCCTCTCGCTACACCGCGAGCAGATGAAACGAATCGAAGAACTGGAGTGAGTCGGTTCGAACCGGGCCGTCGGGACTGGAGGACGCCAACCGAGACCGCCTTCAGAACGGGACGAGCGAACGAAGCCGACCCATCAGGCTCTTCGAGGCCTTCGCGCGGAACTCCTCGAACACCGGGTGAAGCGTCTCCAAGAGGTCCCGGCGAGAGTCGAATCGGTCTTTCGGCGCGGCGGCGAGGGCGTCGCTTATCGCGACCGTATTGCCCGCGGCGTCAATCGGCACGGAAACGTCGTCGAGCGCCCGTGTGATCTCGGTCGCGTCTGCCGGGTAGTCGATGTCTGCGGTGTCGACGTCATCGGCGAGCGCGGCGATACCGAATTCGATTGAGTCCGGCTCCGACGTATCGTTCTGCGGCGGTCTCGCGGCCATCGAACGTGTATAGTACGCCCCGCATGGAAAAACCCCCGACCTCCGGCGAAATCGCCAGTGAACGCCGGGAAACCGCGCCGGACGGTCCCGGTCGCCACCGTTGGGGTTAACCTCGCCCGGTGCCACGGTCGACCCATGACCGAGTACACGACGGTCTCGATTCCGAAGGAGTTGGCCGCTCGCGTCGACGACACCATCGAAGGAACCACCTTCTCGAGCACGAGCGATCTCGTCCGGTTCCTCCTGCGCAGCATCGTCATCCAGCACGAGCGCTCCGGCGGCGATCTCTCGGAGGCGGAGTTCCAAGAAATCGCGGAGCAACTGACCGACCTCGGCTACCTGCGGTAGTCGACCGAGGCGAGCGGCCGCCGCGCGCGGGCCGGCAGCGCCGGGCAGCGGAACGCGGTCGGCTCAGTCGAGTTCTTCCTGCGGTGGCTCGGCGTCGAGGACGGCGAGTTCTAACTTCCGACCGGCGCGGTCGAACGCGGCGAGCGTCCGCCGCTCCCACGGGGGGACCGCGAGGAGCACCACGGCCGCGAGGTCGTCGCGCTCCGTGAGTTCGAACGGCCCCTGCGGGTGCGTGAGAAAGCGGGCGCGGCCGCGCCCGGCGGGCGTTCCGAGGTCCATCCCGAAGACGGCGCTCACGGACTGGCCGGCCTCGGCCATGTAGAAGTGTGTGAGCACGGGCGTCTCAGGGTCGAGGCCGAGGTCCGCGTCGAACTCGCCCGCGGGTGTCGGAGCGAGCACGAGGTTCACCGACGACGGCTCGGCGTCTTCGGCCATATCGAGCAGCAGGTCGACGAGTCCGCGCGTGACGTGAACTCGTCGGCGCTCGGGTTCGGCGGTCTCGCTCGGTCGGGGTTCGGCGGTCTCTCCTTCGGTCGTGCGCTCGGGTGTCGCCTCCGCGTCCAGTGGATTCTCGTCGTCGTCGGCCGTCTCGTTGGGCATCAGTTCGAGAGCATCGAGGAGAACGCCCGGACGTAGGCGCTCGGGAGGTTTCGGCGGGCGTTCCCGAGAGCGGTTCGGAGTTCGTCGCCCGCGTCCACCGGCACGCCCGCGCCGTGGCCGACGAGCAGTCGGTCGGGATCGTACCGGGAGAGCACGCGCCGCGGCGGGAACGGCCGGACCATCGGGTGGACGCCGAGGTGCTCGCCGCGGGCGCAGAAGTAGTCGACGGTGCCGACCGACTCGGGGACGACGAGCAGGTCGTACGCGTCGTGATAGAAGCCGACTTCCTGCCACGGCGGGACGGCGCGGTCGATGATGCGAAACGCCTCGAAGCCGGAATCAGCGAGGTCGGCGCCGAAGCGCTCGACGGGCGCGTCGAGGTCGTCGGCCACGTCGGTCATCCACGAGGCGACGTAGACGGGGACCTCGTGGCGGTTAGCGATGGCGGCCGCGTCGCGTTTGTGCCGGTCGAGTCCGACGACGACGCCGGCCACGTCGTCGAACTCGGCGAACAGGTCGTCGACGCCGTGGGCATCGACGGGGTCGAACACCCACACGTCGCCGTCGATTTCGACGGCGTGGCTGGCGCGCTGCATGGTCTCGTCGGGGTGTGCGAGCCAGCCGACGCCGTGGTCCCATCGGTCGATTTCGCGGAGGTCGGACGTGCCCTGACCTTTCATCGGCATGCCAGTATGCTGGGGCGCGCGGCGCATAAGGACTCTCCCCGCGGCCGATGCGCCCGGTTCTCGCGCCGCTCCTCGCCGGTCGCCGGTCGTCAGTCGCTGGTAGCCGGTAGCCGATTGCCGATTGCCGATTGCTGGCCGGCCGCGACGACCGCAACACGGGCCGCCCGGTCAGAGGTTGTCGGTGTTGATATCGACGCCGGGCGGGGAGACGACGAGGAACTTCCGGAAGTGCATCAACTGGCCGTCCATATCCTTGATATCGCGTGCGAAGCCCGACGCGAGCTTGTTGAGGTCGCCCTCGATGGCGAGAAAGAGGACGTTGCCGCGGGCGACGGACTGGACCCACTCCTCCGGCGGGGTCGAGCCGTCGAGGACGCCGAGGACGACGTCACCCTCGGCGTCGTCCTCGTCGAGGTGTTCTTCGGCCGTCTGCAAGTTGAGATTGAAATCGCCCATACCCGCCCGGTTGTCGAGCGACGAGAAAAGGGTTCGGTCGGGGCATGCGTTCGCCTCCGAGTGCGCAAAGCGAGCATTGTTATCACGTTTCACACGACAGTCGCGTTTCGATCCACGTTTGTCCAGTCGTCGGTGCGCGCACCGGGTGCTAAATTTTGTTTCTAAACTCTATTTAGTTGTATTATCGTTCCGTGGCTATCGAACGGTGAGCTCACGTATCAAGTCAATATATGTCATGAAATCATATAAGGCCGTTTAGGTACTGCGATTACCCCCGAGAGAGGTTGTCACGTAACACCCACTGAACGTTCGTGATACTGTCGGGGAGAAACGTTTAAATAGGAGTTCGAGCACGTGACTGACACGATGTCTCACAAAGACACGGAGGATTCGTCGGGTTCCCCGGCGGGTCGAGTTCTTCCAGGGCACATTAGCCCAACAATCTGAAATCGAAGACGTACGAATCTTCGACACGACACTCCGCGACGGCGAACAGTCACCGCGAACCTCGTTCAGTTACGAGGAAAAGCGCGACATCGCCGAGACCCTCGACGACATGGGTACCCACGTCATCGAGGCCGGGTTCCCGGTGAACTCGGAGGCGGAGTTCGAAGCAGTCGCAGATATCGCTGCTTCGACGGACGCGACGACGTGCGGGTTGGCCCGCGTCGTCGACAAGGATATCGAAGCCGCGCTGGATTCCGGCGTGGACATGGTGCACACGTTCGTGAGCACCAGCGACGTCCAGTTGGCCGACTCGATGCACGCCTCCCGCGAGGAAGCCGTCGAGCGGGCCGTCCGCAGTGTCGAACACGTCCGCGACGCGGGCGTTGAAGTAATGTTCTCACCGATGGACGCCACCCGGACGGACGAGGACTTCCTCATCGAAGTCGTCGAAGCCGTCTCCGAGGCGGGCGTCGATTGGATCAACCTGCCGGACACCTGCGGCGTGGCGACGCCGACTCGCTTCGCCCGCATGGTGGCGACGGTCAGGGAACACACCGACGCGAGAATCGACGTGCACGCGCACGACGATTTCGGTCTGGCGTCGGCGAACGCGATGGCCGGCTTCGAGGCCGGCGCGGCACAGGCGCAGGTGTCGGTCAACGGCATCGGCGAGCGCGCCGGCAACGCCGCCTACGAGGAGGTCGTCATGGCGGCCGAATCCCTCTACGGCGTCGACACCGGCATCGACACGACGAAGATAACCGAGCTGGCTCGCGTCGTCGAGGCGGCGTCCGACATCCCGGTCCCGGCGAACAAGCCGGTCGTCGGCCGCAACGCCTTCTCTCACGAGAGCGGCATCCACGCCGCCGGCGTCATCGAGAACGCCGACACGTTCGAACCGGGCGTCATGACCCCGGAGATGGTCGGCGCGACCCGCGAGTTCGTACTCGGCAAGCACACGGGGACGCACTCGGTGCGAAAGCGCCTCGCAGACATCGGGTTCGACCCCTCGGACGCCGAGGTCCGGGAGGTCACCCGCCGCGTCAAAGACCACGGCGCGGAGAAAGAACGCGTCGACGATTCGACGCTCGAGGTGTTCGCCCGCGACGTGGGTATCACCCACGAGGACGACACGGAGGAGGAGGTCCGGGCCTGATGGCGCCGGGCTGTGGCCCTACGGGGCGACCGCCCTGCACGCGTCCGACCTCCCGACCGGCGTGCAATCGTTGCCCGCCGCGAAAACATTATTACCGACGGGACGGACGTGTTGCATACGATGACCTCGCACGACGAACACGCGGTTCGCGCGACCCCGGACGCCGGGGCCAGCGCCGCCGCCGTCGCTGCGATTCGGTCGCTCATTATTGTAGGGGCATAGCCCCCTACCACACCATCTCTCCGTCCCGCGTATTCGCACCGTTTTCAGACACGTCCGCAGTCCCTACAATGGCGCACCAGCACCACACGCAGTCACCAGACAGCCCGTATCGACGACCGACCACACACCACGGAGCCCACACATGAGCGAACGAACCGCAGCCACGACCGACCCCGACGCGACCGACGCCGCCGACGACGCGGCCCAGACGCCGACCGAAGTCACCTCGGGTTCGACGGCCGTCGTCCGCGCCCTCGAAAACGCCGGCGTCGAGACCGCCTTCGGCGTGCAGGGCGGGGCGATAATGCCCATCTACGACGCGCTGTACCACTCCGACATCCGTCACGTGACGATGGCCCACGAGCAGGGCGCGGCGCACGCGGCCGACGCGTACGGCGTCGTTCGCGGCGACCCCGGCGTCTGTCTCGCCACGTCCGGTCCGGGCGCGACCAACCTCGTGACCGGCATCGCCGACGCGAACATGGACTCCGACGCGGTGCTCGCGCTCACGGGACAGGTCCCGTCCGACATGGTCGGCTCCGACGCGTTCCAGGAGACCGACACCACGGGCGTCACCGCGCCCATCACGAAGCACAACTACTTCGCCTCGTCGCCCGACACCGTCGGCGACACCGTCGGCGAAGCGTTCGCGCTCGCCGCCGAGGGCCGACCCGGCCCGACGCTCGTCGACCTCCCGAAGGACGTCTCGCTCAACGAGACCGACACCGAGCCGGGGCCGGCACAGCCCCCCGAGACGTGCCGCGCCCGCACCGACCCGGCCGACTCGCAGGTCGAGGCCGCCGCGCGCGCAATCGAGCGCGCGGAGAAGCCCCTCCTGTTGTTCGGCGGCGGCGTCGTCAAGGCCGACGCGACCGAGGTGGCCCGGCAGTTCGCGACCGAGCACCGGATTCCGGTCGTCACCACGATGCCCGGAATCGGCGCGATGCCGGAGGACCACGAACTCTGCCTCTCGTGGGCGGGGATGCACGGCACCGGCTACGCCAACATGGCCATCACGCACACCGACTGCCTCATCGCGGTCGGCACGCGGTTCGACGACCGCCTGACCGGCGGCATCGACACGTTCGCGCCCGAGGCCGAAGTCGTCCACATCGACATCGACCCGGCGGAAATCTCGAAGAACGTCCACGCGGACTACCCGGTCGTCGGCGACGCCGGCCGCGCCATCGAGCGCGTCGACGCCGAACTCGACGAGGGTCCCGACGCGCGCGAGTGGGTCGACCAGTGTCTCGCGTGGAAAGACGACTACCCGATGGACTACGCGGCCCCGGACAACGAGCCGCTGAAGCCGCAGTTCGTCGTCGAGGCGCTCGACGAGGCCACGCCCGACGAGACCATCGTCACGAGCGGCGTCGGTCAACACCAGATGTGGGCCGCCCAGTACTGGACGTTCACCGAGCCGCGGCGGTGGGTTTCGTCCCACGGTCTCGGCACGATGGGCTACGGCCTGCCCGCCGCAATCGGCGCGCGGGTCGCGGCCGACGACGACGAGACGGTCGTCTGCGTCGACGGCGACGCCTCGTTCCTGATGACGATTCAGGAGCTGTCGGTCGCCGTCCGCGAGAACCTCGACATCACGGTCGCCATCCTGAACAACGAGTACATCGGGATGGTCCGCCAGTGGCAGGACGCCTTCTTCGAGGGCCGACGCATGGCCGCCGGCTACGACTGGTGTCCCCAGTTCGACAAGCTCGCCGAGGCGTTCGGCGCGCGCGGCTGGACCGTCGACTCCTACGAGGAGGTTCCCGACGTCATCGAGGAAGCGCTCGCGTACGACGGCCCCTCGGTCATCGACTTCCACGTCGACCCGGCGGAGAACGTCTATCCGATGGTCTCCTCGGGCGGCGCGAACGGCAAATTCGCACTCTCGGAGGACCAGTTATGAGCGACAATCGGACAGGACTGCAAGGCCCCGCGCCCGACGAGCGGCCGCACCCCGACGGCCGCCGCAACGCGCAGGGCATCCGCATCGACCCCGAAGCGGAATCGGAACACGAACCGCGGCGCGCGGTCTTTTCGGCCATCGTCGAGGACGAACCCGGCGTGCTCTCGCGCGTCGCCGGCCTCGCCGCCCGCCGTCAGTTCAACATCGAGAGCCTCACCGTGGGCCCGACGACAGTCGAGGACCACTCCCGCATCACGATGGTCGTCGAGGAGCCCGAACCGGGCATCGACCAGATCGAAAAACAGCTCGCGAAGCTCAAGCCCGTCATCTCCGTCGGCGAGCTGGACGACGACGCCGTCCGCGCGGAACTCGTCCTCCTGAAGGTCCGCGGCGAGGACCCCGACAAGGTCCACGCCATCACGGAGATGTACGACGGCCGCACCCTCGACGCCGGGCCGGAGACCATCACGGTCCAGCTCACCGGCGACGAGCGCAAGATAGACGACGCCGTGGACGCGTTCCGACGGTTCGGTATCATCGAAATCGCCCGGACCGGCCAGACCGCGCTCGCCCACGGCTCGAAGAAGACCGTCCCCGGAGAGGAACCCGGAACCTCCGGCGAACCCACCAAACCCAACACCAACACGCAATGACAGAACTCACCACCGAAGTGTACTACGACGACGACGCCGACCGCTCCCAAATCGACGACAAGACCGTAGCCGTCATCGGCTACGGCAGTCAGGGCCACGCCCACGCGCAGAACCTCGCGGACAGCGGGGTCGACGTGGTCGTCGGCCTGCGCGCGAACTCCTCGTCCCGAAGCGCCGCGGAAGCCGACGGCCTCCGCGTCAAAGAGCCCGCCGCGGCGGCCGCCGAGGGCGACATCGTCTCCGTGCTCGTCCCCGACACCGTCCAGCCGGCGGTGTTCGAGGAGATTCGAGACTCGCTGGACGCCGGCGACACGCTCCAGTTCGCCCACGGATTCAACATCCACTACAACCAGATTCGACCCCCGGAGGACGTCGACGTGACGATGGTCGCGCCGAAGTCGCCGGGCCACCTCGTCCGCCGCAACTACGAGTCCAACGAGGGGACGCCGGGTCTCATCGCGGTCTACCAGGACGTGACGGGCGACGCCAAGGAGGAGGCGCTGGCCTACGCGCACGGCCTCGGCTGCACCCGCGCTGGCGTCATCGAGACGACGTTCCAGGAGGAGACCGAGACCGACCTGTTCGGCGAGCAGGCCGTCCTCTGCGGCGGCGTCACCTCGCTCGTCAAGCAGGGCTACGAGACACTCGTCGACGCGGGCTACTCCCCCGAGATGGCCTACTTCGAGTGCCTGAACGAACTGAAACTCATCGTCGACCTGATGTACGAAGGCGGGCTCGGCGAGATGTGGCACTCCGTCTCCGACACCGCCGAGTTCGGCGGGCTGACCCGCGGCGACCGCGTCGTCGACGAGCACGCCCGCGAGAACATGGAGGAGATTCTGGAGGAGGTCCAAGACGGCACCTTCGCCCGCGAGTGGATTCTGGAGAACCAGGCGGGCCGCCCGTCGTACTCCCAGCTCAAGGACGCAGAGGAGAACCACCACATCGAACAGGTCGGCGCGCCGCTGCGCGATCTGTTCGCGTGGGCCGACGAGGAAGACGAGGCGGACGCGGAGAAAGCCGAAGCGCCGGCGGACGACTGAACACGACACCAATGACACGCGACGACACGACCGACCGAATGCGAGACATCAGCCACACCAACCCCTATACGGGCGAGACGTTCACCACGGTCTACGAGCGCGGCCCGGCCGTCACCGACGGCGGTCGGAGCGACGCGACGCCCGCGACCACGGAGCCGACCGAGACGGAGACGATGGGCGACGTGGACCACACGCCCCGCAACGGCGAGGGCGCGAACCAGGTCTGGGAACGCGGCCGCGACGACCGCGTCGTACCGGGTGACGGACATGAGTGAGGGAACGCTGTACGACAAGGTCTGGGAGGAACACACGGTTTCGGAGCTGCCGACCGGCCAGACGCAGCTGTTCTGCGGCCTGCACCTCATCCACGAGGTGACGAGCCCGCAGGCGTTCGGCATGTTGCAGGAGCGCGACCTCGAAGTCGCCTACCCGAACCGGACGCACGCGACGGTCGACCACATCGTCCCCACGTCGGACCAGTCGCGGCCGTTCCGCGACGACGCCGCCGAGGAGATGATGGCCGAACTGGAGCAGAACGTCCGCGAAGCGGGCATCAACTTCTCGGACCCCACGTCGGGCGAGCAGGGTATCGTCCACGTCATCGGGCCCGAGAAGGGACTCACTCAGCCCGGCATGACCATCGTCTGCGGCGACAGCCACACCTCGACCCACGGCGCGTTCGGCGCGCTCGCGTTCGGTATCGGGACGAGCCAGATTCGCGACGTGCTGGCGACCCAGACCGTCGCGATGGAGAAGAAGAAGGTGCGGAAAATCGAGGTCACGGGCGAACTCGGCCCCGGCGTCGAAGCGAAGGACGTCATCCTCGAAATCATCCGTCGCCTCGGCACCGAAGGCGGCGTCGGCTACGTCTACGAGTACGCCGGCGAGGCCATCGAGAACCTCGACATGGAGGGCCGGATGAGCATCTGTAACATGTCCATCGAGGGCGGCGCTCGCGCGGGCTACGTCAACCCCGACGAGACCACCTACGACTGGCTGAAAGAGACCGAGTACTTCCAGGAGAACCCCGAGCGGTTCGACGAACTCAAGCCGTACTGGGAATCCATCCGCTCCGACGAGGACGCCGAGTACGACGACGTCGTCACCATCGACGGCTCCGAACTCGAACCCGTCGTGACGTGGGGGACCACGCCCGGACAGGGCGTCGGTATCACCCAGCCGATTCCGGCCCCCGAAGACCTGCCCGAGGAGAAGCAGGACACCGCCCGGATGGCGCAGGAACACATGGGCGTCACGCCCGGCGAGACGATGGAGGGCTACGAAATCGACGTGGCGTTCCTCGGCTCGTGTACGAACGCTCGCCTGCCCGACCTCCGCCGCGCGGCGGGGGTCGTGAAGGGTCGACAGGTCGCGGACAGCGTCCGCGCGATGGTCGTCCCCGGCAGTCAGCGCGTCAAGGCCGCCGCCGAAGCGGAGGGCCTCGACGAGATATTCAAGGACGCCGGCTTCGAGTGGCGCGAGGCGGGCTGTTCGATGTGTCTCGGCATGAACGAGGACCAACTGGAGGGCGACGAGGCCTCCGCGTCCTCGTCGAACCGCAACTTCATCGGCCGGCAAGGGTCGAAAGACGGCCGCACCGTCCTGATGAACCCGCGCATGGTCGCCGCGGCGGCCGTCACCGGGGAAGTGACTGACGTACGCGAACTGAAGGAGGTGACCACGGTATGACCGACGAAATCCCCGAAATCGACTCCGCGTCCGGCACCGGCGTGCCCATCCGCGGCAACGACATCGACACGGACCAGATAATCCCGGCGCGGTTCATGAAGGTCGTCACGTTCGACGGCCTCGGCGAGTTCGCGTTCTTCGACCAGCGCTACGACGAGAACGACGAACCCAAGGATCACCCGCTGAACGAGCCGCAGTTCCAGGACGCCTCCATCATGGTCGTCAACGCCAACTTCGGCTGTGGCTCCTCTCGGGAGCACGCCCCGCAGGCGCTCATGCGCTGGGGCATCGACGCCATCGTCGGCGAGTCGTTCGCGGAGATTTTCGCGGGCAACTGCCTCGCGCTCGGCATCCCGACGGTCACCGCGGACCACGAGACGGTCACCGAACTCCAGGACTGGGTCGACGAGCACCCGGACGGCGACATCGACGTGGACGTGGAAAACGAGACGGTCACCTACGGCGACACCACCGTGGACGTGACCGTCGACGACGCACAACGGAAGGCGCTCACCGAGGGCGTCTGGGACACGACGGCGCTCATGAAGTCGAACGCCGACGCGGTCGCCGAGAAAGCCGCCGCCCTGCCCTACGTCGATGACTGAGGAAATCGTCGTCATCCCCGGCGACGGCATCGGCGCGGAGGTCATCCCGGCGGCGGTTGACGTGCTGAAGGCCGTCGGCGATTTCGAGTTCGTCGAGGCCGACGCCGGCGACCACGTCAAAGAAGAGACCGGCGAGGCGCTCCCGCAGGAGACGTACGACCTCGCCGCCGAGGCCGACGCGACGCTGTTCGGCGCGGCCGGCGAGACCGCGGCGGACGTCATCCTGCCGCTTCGGACCGCGGTGGACTCCTTCGTCAACGTCCGCCCGGCGAAGGCCTACCCCGGCGTCGACGCGCTCCGCCCGGAGACGGACCTCGTGTTCCTCCGGGAGAACACCGAAGGCGTCTACTCGGGCCACGAGGACCGCCTCTCCGAGGACCTCTCGACGCTCACGCGCGTCGTCACCACCTCGGCGTCCGAGCGACTCGCCGAGTACGCCTGCGACTACGTCGGCGGCGAGGGCGGCAGCTTCCAGGTCGCCCACAAGGCGAACGTGATGCGCGAGACGGACGGTCGCTTCCGCGACGCCGTCGTCGCCGTCGCCGACGAGCGCGGCGTCGAGACCGAGGAGGTCCTGATGGACGCCTTCGCGACGCGCGTCTGTCTCGACCCCACGCAGTTCGACACCATCGTCTGTCCGAACCTCGCGGGCGACGTGCTGTCCGACCTCGCCGCCGGCCTCGTCGGCGGCCTCGGACTGCTCCCCTCGGCGAACATCGGCCCGGACGCCGCGCTGTTCGAACCGGTCCACGGCTCCGCGCCCGACATCGCCGGCGAGGGCATCGCCAACCCGGCCGCGACGATTCTGTCCGCGGCGATGCTGCTCGACTACCTCGACCACGAGGCCGAAGCCGACCGCGTCCGGTCGGCCGTCGAAGGCGTCCTCGCCGACGGGCCGCGCACGCCCGACCTCGGCGGCGACGCCTCCACGGAGGACGTGACCGCCGCGATTCTCGACCGACTCTGAGCGCCGGCGACCCGCCGAACCGGCGATTCGGCGTTCGTTTCGAACACGCTCGTTTTCGTTTCTGATCGTTTTCTCATCGACGAACACCCCGTTTTCGTTCCTGTGTGGGATTCGGCTGTTTCGAGCAGATACGGTCGGAATCCAACATAAACAATTAACACTACTCCCCGACCTACCTTCCTCGTAACGAGGAATCGCCACCGATGTTACCAGCAGAGCGCAAACGCCGCATCGTCGAACTCGTCTCCGACTCGGACGGTCGGTCGGTCGAGTCGCTGTCAGACCATCTCGGCTACTCGAAGGCGACGATACGTCGTGACCTGCGCGAACTCGAAGACCGTGGGCTCATCGAGCGGTCGCACGGCGGGGCCGTCCCCGTGACCTCCGTCGGGCGCGAGCAGACCTACGGGCAGAAGGAAGTACAGAATCTCGAAGGGAAACGCGCAATCGCGGACCGCGCGGTCGAGGAACTGGCCGAGGGGCAGGTCGTGTTCTTCGACGCCGGGACGACCACGATGGAGGTGGCCCGCAAAGTCCCCAAGGACGGGACGATACTCGGCGTCACCAACTCGCCGCGGCTCGCCATCGAACTGAACGAGGAGGACAACGAGGTCAAACTCACGGGCGGGACGCTCCGCCGGCGGACGAAGGCGCTCGTGGGACCGACCGCGGAGTCGTTCATGGAGCGGACGAACTTCGACCTGCTGTTCCTCGGCACGAACGCCTTAGACGTGGAATCCGGCCTCACGACCCCGAACGAGGACGAGGCGCGGATGAAGGAGTTGATGGTCGAGAAGGCCGCGAAGGTCGTCCTCGTCGCGGACCTCTCGAAGCTCGGTCGACGGAGCTTCGTCCAGTTCGCATCGCTCGAAGAGATTGACCTGTTTATCACCGACGGGACGCTCGACGCCGACTCGCGCGAGGAGATAGAGAGCGCGGGCGTCACCGTCGTCGACGGAGTTGCACGATGATTCTCACAGTCACCCCGAACCCAGCAGTCGACCACACGATTCACTTCGACGAACCGCTTCAGACCGGCGTCGTCCACCGGACCGACGACGCGGTGTTCACCGCCGGCGGCAAGGGTATCAACGTCGCCAAGTACGCCTCGGCGCTCGACGCCGACGTGACCGCCTCGGGCTTTCTCGGCGGCCACTTCGGGAAGTTCGTCCGCGACCGACTCGACGCCGACGGCATCGCCTCGGACTTCGTCACCGTCGACGCGGACACCCGCCTCAACACGACCGTCCTCGCGGACGACGGCGAGTACAAACTCAATCACAACGGCCCGCAGATTCGTGCAGCCGACGTGGACGAACTCGTCGAGACCGCGCAGGCGAACGAGCCCGACACGCTGCTCGTCGGCGGCAGTCTCCCGCCGGGGATGTCGCTTTCCGACGTGGACAGGCTCGCCCGCGCGGGCGACTGGAAAATCGCGGTGGACATGGGCGGCGAGTATCTCGCCGAACTGGACGCCGACTACTACGTCTGCAAACCCAATCGCTCTGAGCTCGCGGCGGCGACGGGCCGGACCGTCGAGACCGAAGCCGACGCCGTCGAGGCCGCCGAGGAGCTTCACGCGCGCGGATTCGAGTACGTGTTGGCGTCGCTCGGCGCGGACGGCGCGCTCCTCGTCACCGACGACGAGGTGCTCTCCGCGCCCGCGCTCGACGTGGAGGTCGTGGACACGGTCGGCGCGGGCGACGCCGTCATGTCCGGCTTCCTCGCCGCGCGCGAACACGGCCTCTCGGACGCCGACGCGCTCCGAATGGGCGTGCTGACCGCGTCCCGCGTCGTCGGCGTCGCCGGGACCCGCGTCCCGGACCTCGAAGACGTGCTGACGAACGAGACGCACGTCGAGGTGGCGACCGTTCGGACCCGGTGACTCTCGGATGAACGTTTGTTAACGACCGAAACACGCAGTAACGTTCATATTCGAAAGGGTTTTTGAGCACATTTGCGTACGTTCTTTCGTAGGGGTGGCAACACTATGGCAAACGACGCAGAAGACGCAGTTCGGTCCTACCTCACTTCGGTGAAGGAGGACCTGATGACCGGGGTATCGTTCATGATTCCGTTCGTGACCATCGGCGGAATCTTCCTTGCGCTGGGCTACGCGGTAGCCTCGCTTTCGAACAACGTACAAGACGTGTTCAACAGCACGGGGACCGCCGGCTGGTTCCTCGCGCAGATCGGGAGCGCCGGGCTGACGCTCATGGTTCCGGTTCTCGGCGCGTACATCGCGTACGCAATCGCCGACCGACCGGGCCTCGCACCGGGCTTCATCCTGTCGTACATCATCCAGCAGGGCAACGTCCTGCAAGCGGCCGGTGACGTCATCGGTCTCCAGGGCGGCTCCGCCGGCGCGGGCTACCTCGGCGCTATCGTCGCCGGCTTCCTCGCCGGTGTCGTCGCGCGCTGGTTCAAGCAGCGCGACGTGCCCGAGTTCATCGCACCGATGATGCCCGTGCTTCTCATTCCGGTGGCGACGACGGCGGTGCTCACGCCCGTCATGTTGTTCGTGCTGGGCGTTCCGATTTCCATCGCCAACGCGGGGCTCACCGAGTTCCTGAGCAATATGCAGGGCGGCGGACAGGCGATTCTCCTCGGGGGCATCCTCGGGGCGATGATGGCGGCCGACATGGGCGGCCCCGTCAACAAGGTCGCCTACGTGTTCTCCGTCGGCCTCATCTCCGAGGGCGTCACCGCACCGATGGCCGCGGTCATGATTGCGGGGATGGTCCCGCCCATCGGTCTCGCGCTGTCGAACTTCATCGCGCCGCAGAAGTACGCGGCCGAGATGTACGAGAACGCCAAGAGCGGCGTGCTCCTCGGCTTCTCGTTCATTACCGAGGGCGCGATTCCGTACGCGGCCGCCGACCCGGCCCGCGTCATTCCCAGCGTCGTCGCCGGGAGCGCCGTCGCCGGCGCGGCCTCGATGGCGCTCGGCGTGAACATGCCGGCTCCGCACGGCGGCATCTTCGTGGTTCCGCTGTCGAACCAGCCGTTCATGTTCATCGCGTGCATCCTGCTGGGCTCCATCGTGACCGCCGTCATCGCGACGGCCATCAAGCCGAACTTCGACGCCAAGATGGCGGCCCAGAGCTCCGACGACTGACCACACCGAACTAATCTTTCCAGACTCGAACGAAGCACAATACAATGGACGTCACTGACATCAGCACCATCACACCGCTCGAACTGATATCGCTCGAAGAGCCGCCGGCGACGAAGGAGGGGGCCATCGAGTTCCTCCTCGACCTCGCGGTCGACGCCGGTCGCGTCGACGACCGCGACGCCGCGCTCGACGCCCTCCTCGAACGCGAGGAGGAGGCGACGACCGGCGTCGGCTTCGGCATCGGCATCCCGCACGCGAAGACCGACGCCGTCTCGAAGCCGACGGTCGCCTTCGCTCGCTCGACCGAGGGCATCGACTTCGACGCCATGGACGACAAGCCGGCGAAGCTCCTCTTTATGATTCTCGTCCCCGCGGCGGGCGGCGAGGACCACCTGCAGATTCTGAGCGCCCTCTCGCGGTCGCTCATGCACGAGGACGTGCGCGAGAAGCTCCTCGAAGCCGAGAGCAAACAGACCGTCCAGGACGTGCTCGCCGAGGTGGTCGAGTGATGGAGCGAACCGTCACGGTCGTCCCCGAAGACGGGCTGCACGCCCGCCCGGCCTCGCAGTTCGTCGAGACCGCAAACGAGTTCGACGCCGACGTACAGCTCGGCCGCGCCGACGAGGACGACCTCGTCCCCGCCGCCAGCATGCTCGCCGTCACCGGCCTCGGCGTCGGCCACGACGAGTCCGTCCGACTCGTCGCCGAGGGCGACGACGCGGAAGCGGCACTCGACGCCCTAGAAGATATCCTTTCCACGCCTGAAGCCAAACAGTAAGCTATGACCGAACGAACCCTCTCCGGCATCGGCGTGACACCGCTTTCGGGCGTCGGCACCGTCGTCTGGTACCGCCCGGACGCGGACCTCCCCGAGCCGCCGGCCCCGGCAGACGTGGACGCGGAGGCCGAACTGGCCCGCTTCGAGGACGCCCGCGCGGCCGCCGAAGACGAACTCGAAGCCGAGCGCGAGCGGACCGCCGAACGCGTCGGCGAGGAGGAGGCCGCGGTGTTCGACGCGCACGTCCAGTTCCTCAACGACCCGCAGATAACCGACGGCGTCTCCGACGCCATCGAGGGCGGGCTCCCGGCCGAACACGCCGTGCAGGAGACGTTCACCGAGTTCGTCGAGCAGTTCGAGAACATGGGCGGTCGCATGGGCGAGCGCGCCGACGACCTCCGCGACGTGCGCGACCGACTCGTGCGCGTCCTCTCGGACGGCGAGCGCGTCGACCTCTCGTCGCTGCCGGAGGGGAGCGTCGTCGTCGCGGAGCGGCTCACGCCGAGCGACACGGCGCAACTCGACCCGGAGCGCGTCGCCGGCTTCGTCACCGTGACGGGCGGCCGCACCTCCCACGCGGCCATCTTCGCGCGCTCGCTCGCCCTGCCGGCCATCGTCGGCGTGGGCGAGGAGCTCCAGTCCGTCGAGGACGGCACCGAGGTCGTCGTCGACGGCGAGTCGGGCGACCTCGTGGTCGACCCGAGCGACGAGCGCAAGGAGGCCGCCGCGGCCGCCGCCGACGTTGACATCCGACACGAGCCGGTCGAGACCGCAGACGGCGTCGACATCGAGGTCGCCGCCAACATCGGTACGCTGGCTGACCTCGGGCCGGCCGTCGACCGCGGGGCCGACGGCGTCGGCCTGTTCCGCACCGAGTTCCTCTTCCTCGACCGCGAGTCGCCGCCGGACGAAGACGAGCAGTACGAGGCGTACGTCGAGGCGCTCGAATCGTTCGACGGCGGGCGCGTCGTCGTCCGGACGCTCGACATCGGCGGCGACAAGCCGGTCCCGTATCTCGACCTGCCGGACGAGGAGAACCCGTTCCTCGGCGAGCGCGGCATCCGCCGGTCGCTCGGCCCGGACGCGGACCTCTTCGAGACGCAGGTCCGCGCGCTCCTGCGCGCGGCGGCCAGCGCCGACGGCGCGAACCTGTCGGTGATGCTCCCGCTCGTCTCGACGGTCGAGGAGCTTCGCGCCGGCCGCGAGCGGTTCGAGTCGGTCGCCGCCGACCTCGACGCCGAGGGCGTCGCAAACGAACTGCCCGAGTTCGGCATCATGGTCGAGACGCCCGCCGCGGCGTTCATGGCCGACCAGTTCGCGCCGCACGTCGACTTCTTCAGCATCGGGACGAACGACCTCGCGCAGTACGTGATGGCCGCCGAGCGCGGCAACGAGCGCGTTTCTGAGCTCGGAGACTACCGGCAGCCGGCGGTCCTCCGCGCCATCGACGCCACCGTCTCGGCGGCCGAAGGCGAGGACTGCTGGGTCGGCATGTGCGGCGAGATGGCGGGCGACCCGGACCTCACCGAACTGCTCGTCGGGCTCGGCCTCGACGAACTGAGCATGAGCGCCGTGACGGTGCCGCAGGTCAAGGCGGCCGTCGCGGAGACCGACACCGCGGACGCCCGCGACCTCGCGGAGCGCGTCCTCCAAGCCGACACGAAGGCTGAAGTCGCGGAAATCCTTACACTAGACCAATGAAACTCGTCGCAGTCACATCCTGTCCGACCGGAATCGCACACAGCCAGATGGCGGCCGAGAACCTTCTGCAGGCCGGCGAGCGCCTCGGCCACGACATCGACGTCGAGGTTCAGGGCGCGATGGGCACGCAGGACGAACTGGCCTCCGACGCCATCGCCGAGGCGGACGCGGTCATCATCACCTCGGACACGTCTGTCAGCCGCGACCGCTTCGACGGCAAGCTCGTCCTCAAGGGGACGGTCAAAGACGGCGTGAACAACGCCGAGGCCGTCGTGCAGAAGGCCGTCGAACTCGCCGAGGCCGGCAAGACGGGCTCGGTCACGTTCGGAAGCGGTGACGACGGCGAGGACGCCGACGCCGGTGCCGACGACTCGTCCGCCGACGCCGACGCCGCGGAGTCGGACGAGCCCGTGCGCCGCGGCGGCGACCCCGAAAAGGGGCTGTTCGCCCGCCTGAAGAAGCTGTTCTCGTAACCCCCGCGACGGCTTTTCCGTTTTTTCGCTCGCTTCCAGCGGCGGCGCTCTGTCGGGCGATGGAAATTAACTCGAACGCGAACAAACGAAAACGTGCAGAATCGAAACTCGCTTCCCATACATTATTAGTCTCGCAGTCGTTGTCGAAACCGAGGTGAACGCATAATGCCGTTCTACGGCGGGGAGGAACTCGCCACAGTGTACGACGAGGCGCTCGACGAAGGATTCGGCCTCATCGCGAGTAACATCGCGGAGCCGAACATCATGATGGGTCTCATGGAGGGGGCCGACCGGATGGACTCGGACCTCCTGTTGCAGATGAGCGGCGGGGCCTGTCGGTTCGCGGGCGACGGCGACGCCGTCGCGGGTCTGAAGGCCATGGGGAACTACATCGAGACCATCGCCGAGCGGTACGACATCGGCGTCTTCCTCAACATGGACCACCAGACGGACCTCGAGTTCATCGAGCAACAGATCGAACTCGACATCCCGTCGTCCATCATGATCGACGCGTCCCACGAGCCGTTCGACGAGAACGTCGCCACGAGCCGCGAGGTCGTCGAGATGGTCGAGGCCGCGGGCTCCGACGTGCTCATCGAGGCCGAACTCGGCCAGATAAAGGGCGTCGAGGACGAAATCGAGGCCGAGGAGGCGTTCTACACGGACCCCGAACAGGCCGTCGAGTTCGTCGACAAGACGGGCGCGGACCTGCTGGCCATCTCCGTCGGCACGCAGCACGGCGTCGCCAAGGGCAAGGACCTCGAACTCCGTCCGGACCTCGCCAACGACATCCGGCAAGCCCTGCGCGACCACGGCCTCGACACGCCGCTCGTCCTCCACGGCTCCTCGGGGGTCCAGCCCGACCAACTGCAAGAGATGCTCAAACACGGCATCTGCAAGGTCAACAAGGACACCCGCTACCAGTACGAGTACACCCGCACCGCGTACGACCGCTACAACGAGGAACCGAACGCCATCGTCCCGCCCGAGGGCGTCGCGGACGCCCGCGACACGTTCTTCAACGAGACCGACTGGTCGCCGAACAAGGACGTGTTCGACCCCCGCGTCGCCGGTCGCGACATCCGCGAGCGCATCGCCGACGTGCACGCCGACCTGACTGAGGTCTCCGGCAGCGCCGGCCAGTCGCTGTTCAAGTAACGCCGCGCGGACGGTGACTCGTTCACCGTCGAGCGCTCGTCGCGTCCGCATCGCGGGCCGACACCGGCCGTCGTCTCCACCCGGCACACCGCCGGTTTTTCGTTTCGTACGTCTCCCCCAGCGGCGACGCTCTCGGGGATGAGGGGGTCGAATCCGACGCCCCCACGTCGCTTAAGGCATCACGCGGCGTGGGTGTAGGTATGCCGCAGATTCACCTCGACGACGAGACGGTCGCCCGACTCGACGCGCTCCGCGAGGACGACGAGGAGTACGACGACCTCATCAACGAACTGATGAACATCTACGAGGCGAGCGAACGGACGCTGTTCCACGCCGGCGACGAGTACTGAACTCGACTCGGCAGCGACGCTCGGGCGTTTTTCTGGCGGTGTCGCGGTGGCCCGTTACAACCCGAGCCATCGCGCGAGCGCTCCCGCGAGGAGCACCAGTGCGCCGGCGGGGTTCCCCGCTATTCGAGGTAGCTGACCCGGACCTGGTTCCACTTGCCTTTCTTTTCGAGGTGGTCTTGGAGCGCGTCGGCGTACTCTTGGGTGAGTCGTTCCGCGGCCTCCAGTTTCTCCTGTTCGCCTTTCTTGCCGCCGCCGCCCATCCCGAGCGCGCCCTTGATGGAGTCGACGATGCCGCCGTCGGACGACGACTCGCCTCCCCCGCCGCCCATCGCGCCCATCTGACTGCGGATGTTGTCGAGTTCGGGGATAATCTGCGGGACCTTCTCGGTGTCGGCGACGATGCGCGCCGCCTCGGGGTCGTCCGCGTTCTCGATTTCGAACTCCGTCGCCGTCATGATGAGCCCCCACTCCTGACTGTTGAACCGGGAGTTCGTCACCTGCTCGTTGAACTCGCGGTCCACCGTCATCCGGTCGCCGACGATGCTGTCGGTCCAATGTGCCATGTGCACACGTCGTCGGCCGGTCGGTATCAGAGTTGCGGGGCAGACCGACCGCGGACGACCGCGACCGACCGACGACCCCGCCCCGACGAGCCGCCGCGAGGCGACCCGCCTCTCACGCGGCTTTAATGCGGTTGGGTGACGACCCCGAGTCATGGAGCGGTACGACCTCCTGTACAGACTGTACGGGAACTTCGACGCGGACGCGGTCCGGGACGCACAGGACTTCGTCGACCTCTTGCCGCCGCTCGGCTCGCCGGTGGCGCTGTCGCACTGGCAGCAGGTCGACGACGAACTCGCGGGGAAGAAAGACCGCATCCGCCGGGCGCTTTCGGACGGCGACCGCTACGCGGAACTCGCCGCGCGTGCGACGCGGGACCAGGCGTTCACCGCCCTCGACCTCTACACGAAGTACGGACGGGCGGTGAACGCGCTCGTCCTCGACGTGGACGAGACGCTGCGCTCTGCGGGCCAGACGGACAACGAGATTCCCCGCGAGGTGCTGCATCTCCTCACGCAGTTCCACGAGCGGGGCGTCCCCATCGTCATCTGCACCGGCCAGACCTTGGAGAACGTCAAGGGCTTCGCAATTCAGGGACTCGGCAACGAACTCGTCCACTCGGGGAACGTGAGCATCGTCTACGAGGCCGGCACCGGCGTCTTCACGCCCGGTCACGGCTCGGACACGAAGCGCCTCCTCTACGAGACGCTCGACGACTCGGTGCAGTCGGTCTTCGAATCGGTCCGCGGACGCGTCATCCGCGACCTCCCCGACGCGCTCCGCGGTGGCGTCCACTTGCAGGGAAACGAGTTCAACGTCACGCTCAAGCCGAACTTCGAGACCGGCAGCGACGACGCCGAGGAAGTCATCGACGGCGCGCTCGTCTACCTGCTGGACCTCCTCGGCGAGGCGCTCACCGACGACCCCGCCGGCTCCGACTGGGCGCGGGCGTACTTCGCGGCGCGCGACCCGGAGATACGCGACGTGCTCGACGCCCGCGACGCGCTTCCCGACTCGGACGCGGAGTCGGAGATTCCGGACCCCGTCGCACAGACGCTCGAACGCGTGACGGTCGCGTACTACCACGCCGACGCCGCGGAGCTCTCGGCGGTCGACCTGAACAAGGCGGCGGGCGTCCGCGCCGCGCTCGACGTGCTCGGGGTGGACGACCCGTTCGTCCTCGTGATGGGCGATTCGAAGTCCGACCTCGACGTGATGCGGTGGGCAGCAGCAAACGACTGCGGGCTCGCGGCGGCTCCCGAGCACTCCTCGCCGGGCGTGCTCGACCACGTCCGCGAGACCGACGAACTGGTGTTTCCCCGCGGCGACGCCGCGTCGGTGCTCCGGACCGCCTACGCCCTCAATCTCCTAGTCGACTGAGGGTGTCGCGTTGCCACGGTGTCCAGAGTTTACACCGTGCACATCCCGATGTCGTCACCCGAGTCGCCACCGCTCGAACCGTCGCCCGAGTCGTCGCCAGTGTCGTCACCGGCGTCGTCGGTCGAGTCGTCCGATGACGAGCCGGTGTCGTCGGTGTTCGAGTCTTCGCCGTTCGAATCATCGGTGTTCGAATCATCGGTGTTCGAGTCTTCGCCGTTCGAATCATCGGTGTTCGAATCATCGGTGTTCGAATCGTCGTCGCCCGAATCGTCGGTGCTGTCGTCGGTCGAATCGTCCGAAGACGAGTCGTCGGACGAGCCGTCGTCACCGTCATTGTAGTCCGAGACGCCGACCGGACTGCCACGCGGTCTGGTCGTCCTCGTCGGCGAGTCGGTGTCGTCGTCGCCGGTCTCGACCGTCTCGAACGTCCCGCTCTCGCTTCCGCTCTCGTTTGCGGTGCCGTCGTCGCCCGCGTCGTCGGCCCCGTCGTCGTCAGCGACGACGGGCTCTTGTTCGGTTCCGGGGTCGGAGTCCTCGGGCGGCGCGTCGTCCGCGTCGGGCTCTGTCACGTCGGCGCCGATGCTTCTGTCGGCGTCGTCGGCCGGGGCGGGCGTCTCGGGCGTGTTCACCCCGCCGGAGAGGAGCGCGAACACGACGATGACGAGGACGACGACGCCGACGCCGAGCTGGCCGAGATTCATCTGTCGGCCTCCCGAGAGTCGGGGTCGATTCCCCGCAGTGGTACATCCGTGGGGGTCAGAGACATGGTTCGAACTGTTGTTCGTCTCCCGAGGGTTTCGTTACGACTCGTCTACCGCTCGCCGCCGGCGTGGACCGACGCGCTCCGCGCGGAACCCAGCACCCGCGGTGCTTGCGCGGTCGGAACCCGTCACGGGATGCGAAAATTCGCGTTCCTAACCCGTGTTAATCCGCGAATATCGCGCCGCTCTGAGGGTCTATTTTCGACGTACTCTCTTGGTGAACTGAATGTCCGGAAAGCCTGTGGTTATCGCCCGGGTACGCGATGTCGAACGACCCCAAATGCCAGTCTCTCGCGGGGGTCTGACCCGCTTCGGCTCTGTCGTTATCTTCTCGGAGCGCGTACAGTCGTCGAATGACCGCCGCAATCGACAGAATCGTCTCGCGCGTCTCGCGTTGGCCCGGCGTCGAGACCGCGCCGCATCGCTTCGGAGGGACGGCGTTCGTCGTCGCTGGCAGGGAACTCGGTCACGTCCACGACGCCGGCGTCGTCGACCTCGCGCTCACGAGGCGCGTCCGCGACGCGCTCCTCACCGACGGCCTCGCGGACCCGCACCGCGTGGTGCCCGAGTCGACGTGGGTGACCTACCGCGTCAGAAGCGACGCCGACGTGCCGGACGCGATGCGCCTGCTCAGATTCGCGTATCTCTGGCGACTCCTCGCGGTCCGACGCCGCGGAATCGACCTCGACCCCGAGACGGACCCCGACACCGACCTCCGCCGACTCGAACTCCCCGCCGACCTCGACGCGCTCCTCAGAGCGACGTTCCGCGACTCGCTCGACCGGCGCGCACCGGTCTGACTTCGCGTCCCGTCCCCCCGAGACCCGAGCGGAGAGCTGTCCCGGTCGGGAAAACTTTACTAACGTCCGAGTAAACCACCCTTCATGGGTAAGAACTACGCGGACTTACACGACCCGAACGCGGAGTACACGATGCGAGAGCTGTCGGCGGAGACGATGGGCGTGACGGCGAAGCGCGGCGGCGGCCGCGACGTCGAAATCACCGACGTGCAGACGACGATGGTCGACGGCAACTTCCCGTGGACGCTCGTCCGCATCTACACCGACGCGGGCGTCGTCGGCACCGGCGAGGCCTACTGGGGCGCGGGCGTGCCCGAACTCATCGAGCGCATGAAGCCGTTCGTCATCGGTGAGAACCCCCTCGACATCCACCGCCTGTACGAGCACCTCGTTCAGAAGATGTCCGGCGAGGGCTCCGTCGAGGGCGTCACCGTCACCGCCATCGCCGGCATCGAAGTCGCGCTCCACGACCTCGCGGGCAAGATTCTCGACATCCCCGCCTATCAGCTTCTCGGCGGGAAGTACCGCGACAAGGTGCGGGTCTACTGCGACTGCCACACCGAGGAGGAGGCCGACCCCGAAGCGTGCGCCGACGAGGCCGAGCGCGTGGTCGACGAACTCGGCTACGACGCGCTGAAGTTCGACCTCGACGTGCCCTCGGGCCACGAGAAGGACCGCGCGAACCGCCACCTGCGCCCCGGCGAGATTCGGCACAAGGCCGAAATCGTCGAGAAGGTCACAGAGCGCGTCAAGGACAAGGCGGACGTGGCGTTCGACTGCCACTGGACGTTCTCGGGCGGGAGCGCCAAGCGCCTCGCGGCTGAGTTGGAAGACTACGACGTGTGGTGGCTCGAAGACCCCGTCCCGCCGGAGAACCTCGACGTGCAGGAGGAGGTCACGAAGTCCACGCTCACGCCCATCACGGTCGGTGAGAACCGCTACCGCGTGACGGAGCTTCGCCGCCTCATCGAGAACCAGGCCGTTGACATCGTCGCGCCGGACATGCCGAAGGTCGGCGGGATGCGCGAGACGCAGAAAATCGCGGACGTGGCGAACCAGTACTACGTGCCGGTCGCGATGCACAACGTCTCGTCGCCGGTCGCGACGATGGCGTCGGCGCACGTCGGCACGGCGATTCCGAACTCGCTGGCCGTCGAGTACCACTCCTACGAGCTGGGCTGGTGGGAAGACCTCGTCGAGGAGACGGTCATCGAGGACGGCTACATCGAGATTCCGGAGAAGCCGGGCCTCGGCGTGACGCTGGACATGGACACCGTCGAAGAGCACATGGTCGACGGCGAGACGCTGTTCGACGAGGCGTAAGCCGAAGTCGAATCAGTCGAGCTTCGCTCGACACTATTCGACGAGGAGTGAAACGACTCGTCAAGCCGGTGAATCTCTGATTCACCTCGTTCGACGAGGCGGAAGCCGAAGCAGAATCCAACCCCGAACTCACGGCCCCGCGTTCGATTTTTCACGAGACACCGCGCGGAGCCGTCGGCTCGCGCTCACTCCTCACCGACCAGTCGAACGCCGGCGGAGGGGCGGCAGGCGAACACGTCGGCGTCGGGGCCGACGCGCTCGGGGGCGGCGTCTCGAATCGCGCGCTCGGCTCGGTCGAGCGCGTCGTCATCGACTAACGCGACCGCGCTTCCACCGAAGCCGCCGCCGGTCATCCGCGCGCCGTAGACCCCCGGCGTCCCGGCGGCGAGTTCGACCGCCGCGTCGAGTTCCGGACAGCTCACCTCGTAGTCGTCGCGCAGGCTGTCGTGGGCCGCGAGCATCGCGTCGCCGACGCGGTCGAGGTCGCCCGCGGCGAGCGCGTCGCGGGCGCGACGGACGCGCTCGTTTTCGGTCACGACGTGCCGGACGCGGCGGAAGTGAACCGGGTCCAGCGCGTCGGCGTGGGCGTCGAGGAGGTCGCGGTCCACGTCGCGCAGGGAGTCGAGGTCGCGGTCGGCGTCCTCGCGGAGGGTATCGAGCGCCGCCGCGCACTCGCGGACGCGGTCGTTGTAGCCCGACTCGGTCAGTTCGTGGGAGACGCCGGTGTCGATGACGAGGACGCCGACGCCGTCGCCGAGGGGGACCGGCTCGGTCTCGCGGCTCCGGCAGTCGAGAGAGAGCGCCGAATCGGCCTCGCACAGCGCCGCCGAGAACTGGTCGAGGATGCCGCATTCGACGCCGACGCCCTCGCGCTCGGCCCGCCAGCACGCCAGCGCGAGGTCGGCGGCGGGGAGGTCGCGGCCGGAGACCGCGAGGAGCGCGCGGCCGACGGCAAGTTCGAGCGCGGCCGACGAGGAGAGTCCCGCGCCCGTCGGCACGTCGGATGCGATAGCGAGGTCCGCGCCGCTGATTGGGTCGTCCTCGCGGAGGACGCGCGCGACCGCGGCGACGTAGGCCGCCCAGCCCTTGGGGTCGTCGTCGGGGGCGAGTTCGGCCGTCTCGTCGAAATCGGCGGCGCGGACGCGGAGCAGGTCGTCGCTTCGGGGACGGGCCGCGACCGCGACGTGGCGGTCGACGGCCATCGGGAGGCAGAGGCCGTCGTTGTAGTCGGTGTGCCCGCCGACGAGGTTCACGCGGCCGGGGGCGACGGCGACCGTCGGGGCCGTCGTCGACCGCGAACGCCGACTCGGGGCGTCGCCGTCGGCTCCGAGCGCCGCGAGCGCGGCCTTCGCGCGCTCGACCGGGGTTCCGGCGGCCGTATCGTCGCCGCCGCCGGTCATTCGTTGTCGTCTCCGCGTTCTCCGTGGTTCGCCGCGGCTTCGCCGCCGTCTTCGACTCGCTCGCCGCGGAGTCGCTCGGCTAGCTGGCGGCCCATCTCCCGCGGGTTCGCCTCGGTCACGCGGAGGTCGTCGTCGACGGCGACCCGGCCGGGAGAGAGCACGTCCGCGCAGATGCCGCCCCGGGACTCGCGGAGCGCCTCGCCCACGTCGTCGTCGCCGACGAGGTCCGCGAGATACGCGCACGGCGGCCTGAGCTTCGTCCCGCGGAGTTCGGCCCCGCCGAGTTGGAACGTCGCGTCGAGCAGGGCGTCGAGGTCGACGCCGCGGACGACGACGTTACGGCGGTGTTGGCCGTCTGCGAGGTCGAGGCCGTACTCGCGGGCCGCGTCGTCCAGCACCGCGGCGTCGACGAGCGTCACCTGACAGCCGTCGGTCGCCGAGTAGAAGCCGTCGCCGTCGAAGTAGCGGTCGCCTTCGATGCCGCCTCGCGCGACCGAGACGGCCTCGTGGGAGACCATCGGCTCACCCTTCGACGGCGCGGTGTAGAGCGCCTCGACGCGCCCGCGAACCTCGGAAGTCATACCATCGGCTACCACTCGGGGACACGAATAGATTGGGTCGGCGGTGCGGGGCTGGGCGGTGCGGGGCAGTGCGGGCCGGGCGTCGCGGCGTCGACTCAGCAGAGCGGCTTCGGGTCGACGCCGAGTTCGGCGAGGCCGTCGGCGTAGTCGTCGTACGCCAGTTGGACGACGTACTCTGCGACCATCCGGGCGCGCTCCCAGTCGTCGTCGGTCGCACAGCGGTCGGCCAAGAGGTCGAGGCCGGTCGCAAGCGTCTCTTCGGTCTCGGCTTTCAGGTCGCGAAAGAGGTCGGCGCGGGGCTCGTCCGCCTCGTTGACGAAGAAGCCGATGACCTGCGTGTGGGTCCGAATCGAGACGAGGCCGCGGCCGACCATGCCGGCGGCGACCCGCTCGATAGCGTCCTCGCGACCGCGGAGGTACGCGTGCATCACGCCGGGTTCGTCGGGAAGGTCGACCGCCTCGTCGAGCGCGCCGAGGACGCGGTCGAGGTGCTCGGCTTCCTGCGCCGCGGCGGCCTCGAACGCGGCGCTCGCTTCCTCGTCCGTCTCGTCTTCGGCCCACGCCGCGAACGTCCCGCGGGCCGCGTGCTCGGAGTACGCGGCGGCGCGGAGCACCGCCGGCTCGGAGAGGTCCGCCTCGGTCAGCGCCAACAGGAGCTTCGACGAGCCGAGCCGGTCGAGTTGGGTTCGCTTCGCCGTCTCGACTGACTCGCGGAACGAATCGGCGTCCATACCGCCTCTCGGTCCGCCAGCGACGTGAACGTTCGGTCCGGCCCACGAGAACGAGATTCTCACGGTTATCCCTCTCTCCCCGCTCTATCATTCGTGATACTCCGCGGAGAGGGTTGAAATACCGGTGTCTGTTGAGAGAGGTATATGACAGACTCCTCGGGGCAAGTCGACGCCAACGCGCGAGCTCGCGTCGACGGAGACGCGCTGCTCTCGCAGCTGGATATCGACGCGGCGGAAATCGACCGCCGGAAATCGTTCGTTCGCCTCTCGGACGCGGACGAGCGCCGCCTGAGCGACCTCGAACCGCTCTTGGACGAGTTCGCGGACGAGTTCGCGGCGGAGTTCTACGACCACCTCGGCGAGCACGCGACGACGAAGTTCTTCGGTCGCTCGACGAAGACCACGGAAATGCTGCGGGCCGACCAGGCGACCTACCTCCGCGAACTCGGTCGCGGCGAGTACGGCGAGGACTACTTCGCGAAGCGGGCGCGTATCGGGAAGCTACACGATATGATAGACCTCGGGCCGAAGTTCTATCTCGGCGCGTATTCGGTCTACTACGAGGGCATTCTCGGTGCCGTCGCGGACGAAGTGAAAGCGGAGTTCACCGGCGGCGACACGGTCGGGAGCGACGCCGACACCGAGTTCGAAGGCGACACGGCCGGCGATACCGACGCCGATAGCGGCCTGCTCTCGGGACTTCTCGGCGGCGCGTCCGGCGTTTCGAGCGGCCTCCGCGGCGGCGACGACCGGGTCGAAGCCGCCGTCGACGAGGTCGTCGAGCGCTTCCTCCCCGTGTTGAAGCTCCTGTCGCTCGACCAGCAGGTGGCGATGGAGACGTACATCCACTCGTACAGTCAGGCGGCGCGCGAGGCCGCCGAGCGTCGGCGCGCCCTCGCACACGAGGTCGAAGCCGACGTGAGCGACCCCGTCGAGTCGCTCCTGCGGAGTTCCGAGGAGGTCACCGAGCGGACCGACGACATCGAGACCACGGCGCGGGCGCAGGCCGACGACATGGCGACGGTCGCCGCCGAAGTGTCGGAGCTAAGCGCGACCGTCGAGGAGATTGCGGCGACCGCGGAGGAGGTCGAGCGGACCAGCGCCGACGCCGCAACGCGCGCAGCCGAGGGCGAGGACGCGGCCGACGAGGCCATCGACGTGATGCGCGACGTGAGCGAGGCCGCGGAGACGGCTTCGGAGGACGTCCAGCAACTGCACGACCAAATCGCGGAGATCGACGAGGTGCTCGACGCCATCAACGACATCGCGGAGCAGACGAACCTGCTCGCGCTCAACGCCTCCATCGAGGCCGCCCGCGCCGGCGACGCGGGCGAGGGCTTCGCCGTCGTCGCCAGCGAGGTGAAGAATCTCGCCGAGGAGTCGCAGGCCCGCGCCGCCGAGGTCGAAGGCACGGTGGGCGACATCCAGTCCGAGGCCCAGGAGACCATCGACAGCCTCTCGCAGACGACCGAGCGACTCTACGACGGCATCGACCGCGGCGAGGACGTGATGCGGAGTCTCTCGGACATCTCTGCGGCGGTCGAACAGGCCACCGTCGGCGTCGGCGAAGTCGCCTCTGCGACCGACGACCAGGCCGAAAGCGCCGAGCAGATTGCCGGCATGGTCGACGACGCGACGGAGCGCGCGACCACCGTGTCGGACCAAATCGGCGAAATCGCAGACGCGAACCGCTCGCAGACCGAGCAGGTGCTTTCGATTCGCGACGCGGCCGAACGCCTCGGCGGCGAGACGGGCGACGCCACCGGGCCGAACACGCTCCCGGAGACGGGAGCCGACGCCCCGCCCGCCGGCGGCGTCGACGGCCCACCGGAGGGCGTCCTCGGCGACTTCGATTTCGACGAACCGCCCTCGGGCCGACTGAGCAACGACGGCGGAACGACCGAGTAGCGCGGGCCGCTGCTCGGGCCGCTGTTCTCTTTCCGACCCGCGGAGCGTTCTTCCGCCCGGCGCGCGTATCGTGTGCGTATGACTCCCGAGGAACTGGCGACCCGACTCGCCCGCGGCGACCCCACGGCGGTGCTCGACGTGCGCGACCGCGACGAGTTCGCGGCGTGGCGCGTCGACGGCGCGGCCGTGACCGCGACCCAGATTCCGGCGATTCGCTTCACGCAGGCCGAGATTCGCGGGACGGTCGACGAACTCGCCGCCGAGTTCCGAGACGCCCCCTCGCCGGTGGTCGTCGTCTGCGCGGAGGGCCGGTCGAGCGCGCACGTCGCCGGCCTGCTCTCCGAGGCCGGCGTCCCCGCCGAGAACCTCGAAACCGGCATGGACGGCTGGGCGCGCGTCTACCGCGCCCGCGACCTCCCCGTCGGAGACACGGACGGGGACAGGGACGCGACGGTGCTCCAGTACGACCGCCCCTCCAGCGGCTGTCTCGCCTATCTGGCCGTCGTCGGCGACGAGGCCGTGGTCGTTGACCCCCTTCGGGCGTTCGCGGACCGATACGTCGCAGACGCCCGCGAGCGCGGCGCTGAGGTCGTCGCCGCCGTCGACACGCACGTCCACGCCGACCACGTCAGCGGCGTCAGAGCGGTCGCGGAGCGCACCGACGCGACGCCCGTCCTCCCGGCGGGCGCGGCCGACCGCGGCCTCGACTTCGACGCGCGACTCGTCGCTGACGGCGAGACTATCGGCGTCGGCGGCGCGGAACTCGTCGCCGTCCACGCGCCGGGGCACACGACCGAGATGACCGCGTTCCGCCTCGGAGACCTGCTCGTTGCGGGCGACAGCCTCTTTTTAGCGAGCGTCGCCCGCCCGGACCTCGAAGACGGCGACGAGGGGGCGCCCGACGCCGCGAGACGGCTCCACGCGACGCTCACGGAGCGGTACGGCGAGTTCGCGGACGACACGCTGGTCGCGCCCGCCCACTACGGCCCGCGGACGGCCCCGGACGAAACCGGCGCGTACGTCGCGGAACTCGGGGCGCTCCGCGAGCGGCTCGGGGCGCTCTCGATGGACGAGGCGGCGTTCGTCTCGTTCGTCTGCTCGGATATGCCGCCGCGGCCGGCCAACTACGAGCGCATCATCGAGACGAATCTCGGTCGGAACTCGCTGACCGACGAGGAGGCGTTCGAAGTCGAGTTGGGGCCGAACAACTGCGCGGCGACGAGCGAGGCGTGAGGCGCGGTTCGCGGGCAGATTGCGGGTCGAGCGACTACGTCGGGCCAGCGCGTCGGCTCGGCGGCGCGATGCGGAACTGAGAACGTGGGTCGGCGGCCGCGGGGCCGCCCCCGGAGAGTACCCGTCGTCAGTCGTCGTCTGCGGCGGTGCCGGCGGCCGCGGCGTCGTCCTCGATGCTCGGCGGGTAGACGCCGCGGTCGAGTTTGAGGTCGCTCTGCGGGCGGGCCATGCAGGTGAGCGCGAAGCGCTCGGCCTCCTCCTCGGTCAGCCCGCGGGCGGCGGGCTGGGTGACGTCGCCTTCGAGAATCTCGGCGGAGCAGGCGAGGCACATCCCGACGCGGCAGGAGTACTCCTGTGCGATGCCCTCCTCGATGCAGGCCTTGAGAATGGTCTGCTTGTCGGAGACGGTGATGGTCTCGCCCGTGCCGACGAACTCGACGGTGTACTCGGTCATACCGCGGCGTATGCGCGACCGCACCAAAACTGTTTATCAAAGCCGCGGCGACCCCGTCACCGACCGCGCCGGCCGAGGCTGTGTCTTGACTCCCCGAAACTGTCGGCCTACTCCTCGGCGTCGGCGTCCGTCGCTTCGTCCGCGGCGTCCGCCTCGTTTTCTTCGTCGTCGTCCAGTCGGATGGTGAGCACCGGCACCGGTGAGGTGCGGACGACGCGCTCGGTGACGCTCCCGAGCAGGTAGTGGCTCAGGCCCGTGCGCCCGTGGGTACCCATGACGACGAGGTCGATGTCGTGGCCGTCGATGTACTCCCGGATGGAGCGGTAGGCGGTTCCGGTGACGACCTCCGCCTGCACGTCGATGCCGGCTTCCTCGGCGGCTTCGCGGACGTGTCGGGTCGCGGCGTCGCCCTCCCGTTCGAGGGCGTCGATGACCACGTCCGCGCCGGCGTCGAGCGAGGTGTAGATGCTGGTATCGACGACGTACAGCGCGTGAATCCGCGCGCCGTAGGTCTCTGCGAGGTCGAGCGCGTGGTCGATGGCGCGTTCGGCGGCCTTGCTGCCGTCGGTCGGGACGAGGATTTCGCGGTACATGACAAATTATACTTAGTTCGGAACAGGGTTAATACTACTCCTCGTTCCCGTCGTCTCGGAACGACAGAATGGCTTCCTCGCACGCTTGCAGGCCGTCGATTCGCTCGGTCTCGTCGTCGAGTGCGACCGTCTCGACGACCGACCAGCCGGCGCCGTCCTCGTGGGCGATAGCCTTGACCCACCCCTCGGTGGCGACGAGCAGACTGCGGGCGGGGCCGTCGTCCTCGACGGCGACGACGAGGTCGAACGCGTCGGCGCGGTTCAAAGACGTGAGTTCCTGCGGTTCGAGCGGGCGAGCGGGCAGCGACTCGATGAGCGACATATCCGAGTGCTACCGGTCGGCGGGGATGACGCTTTCGAAGGGGCGGGCCGGCGGCCGTCCAAGTCGTAACCTTTCTGCCGCCCGGCGCGCCACGTCACCCCATGATTCCCTCCCGCGCCGGGCGGCGACCCGACCGAACGACGCTCGCCGTCGTCGCGCTCGCCGCCGCGGCACTCGTGGTCCGCCTCGTCGGCCTCGGCGACCGGCCGCTCCACTGGGACGAGGCCCGCGTCGGCTACTGGAGCCTCCGGTCGCTCGAAACCGGCTTCTTCTCGTACCGCCCCGTCGCCGGCGGCCCGCTGGTCTATCACCTCTCGCGGCCGTCGCTCGCGCTCGTCGGCGCGACCGATTTCGCGCTCCGCCTCCCCTTCGCGCTGTTCGGCGCGGCCCTCCCGCTCGCGGCGCTCCTCTTCCGCGGCCGCCTCGCTGACGACGAGGTTCTCGGGCTTGCGGCCGTCCTCGCGGTGAACCCGATTCTCGTCTACTACGGCCGGTTCGCCCGCGGCGACGTGCTCGCGGTCGGCTTCGCGCTCGTCGCCTTCGGCTTCGCGCTCCGCCTCGTCGACGGCGCGGGGCGGCGCAACGCCTACGGACTCGCCGCGGCTCTGGCGCTCGCCGTCGCCTCGTCCGGACTCGGCGTCGTCGCACTCTGCTGTCTCGGCGTCGCCGGGTTCCTCGTGTTCGACCACGCGGCGCTCCTCCCGTCGGCGCGCCCGGCCGCGATGCGCCTCGGTGAGTACGCCGCCCGAGTCCGCGGCGCGGCGACCCCCGCGGCTCGCGCGCTCCTCGTCTTCGTCGTCGTCTACGTCTTCGCGTTCGCGCCGCGGGCGGGCGACACCGACGGCGCGGGCCTCTACACGCCGGGGACGGTGCTCGGCGCAGTCGACGCGGCGCTGTTCGACTCGGTCCGGCGGTTCGTCGGCGTCCGCGTCGTCGACCGCTACCCCGACGGGACCCACGAGTACCTCCCCTATCTCGGTGACCTCCTCGGCGCGCTCGCGCTGGCGGCGCTTCCGGTCGTCCTCCTCGGCGCGGCGGTGTTCCTCGTCGACCGCTACACGGCCGGCGGGCCGCGCTCGGAGGTGTCGGCGGCGGTGTACTGGGCCGGCGCGTCGCTGGTGTTCGTCCCCATGCTGACCGAGGTGTCCGCGCCGTGGCTCGGCGTCTACGTCGTCGTCCCGCTCGCGCTCCCGGCGGGAATCGGCCTCGCGGCGCTCGTCCGCTGGGGGCGGCGCGCCTTCGACGGCCGGGACGCGCCCCGCGTCGCGGCCGCGGTCATCGTCCTGCTCGCGCTCGTCGTCCAGACCGGGGCGGTGGCGTCGAGCGAGGTGTACGGCCCGAGCGACCGCGACGCCGAACTCGCGCAGTTCGCCCAGCCGTCGGCGGAGTTCTCGTCGTTCCGCGACAACCTCTCTGCGTGGGTCGGGCCGACCGACGACGAGAGGCCGGACGTGCTCTACTACGGGAGTTCGATGTACGTCGCTGACGGCGCGGCCGACTCCCCGCCGGTGCCCGAGTCGTGGGGCGAGCGACTCCCGATGGCGTGGTACGTCGAGCGAATCGGGGCCGACACCGCGTCGGCGGCGACGCCGGAGGCGCTCGAATCGCGGTCGTCGATGCCGCCGGTGGTCATCGCGCCCGCCGACGAGCGCGGGACGGTCGCGCCGCTGCTCGACGGCTACGTCGCACACCAGTACGACACCGGCCTCTGGGGGCGGCCGGTCGTGGTGTTCGTGGAAAACTGAGTGTCGCGGGCGGTCTCAATCGGTGACGGCGAGCCGGGTCGCGGGTCGGGTCTGCGGGCCGACGCTCAGCGGAAGCCCATCGCTTCGATCTGTTCTTGGTAGCGGTTGCGGATGGTGACCTCCGTCACCTGCGCCACGTCCGCGACCTCGCGTTGGGTCTTCTTTTCGTTGCAGAGAAGCGACGCGGCGTAGATGGCGGCGGCGGCGAAGCCGGTCGGCGACTTGCCCGACAGCAGGCCCTGCTCGGCGGACACGTCGATGATTTCGGTCGCCTTCGCCTGGACCTCCTCGGAGAGGTCGAGCGCGGAGGCGAACCGCGGGACGAACTGCTTGGGGTCGACGGGCTTGAGTTCGAGCCCGAGTTCCTGCGAGATGTAGCGGTACGTACGCCCGATTTCCTTCTGCGGGACGCGCGACACTTCCGCGACCTCGTCGAGCGAGCGCGGGATGCCTTCCTGACGGCAAGCGGCGTACAGCGCCGAGGTGGCGACGCCCTCGATGGAGCGGCCGCGAATCAGGTCCTCGTTGAGCGCGCGTCGATAGATGACCGACGCGACCTCACGGACCGACCGGGGGACGCCGAGCGCCGAGGCCATGCGGTCGATTTCGCTGAGGGCGAACTGGAGGTTGCGCTCGCCGGCGTCCTTGGTTCGGATGCGCTCTTGCCACTTGCGCAGGCGGTGCATCTGCGAGCGTTTCTCGGACGAAAGCGAGCGACCGTAGGCGTCTTTGTCCTTCCAGTCGATGGTCGTCGTCAGCCCCCGGTCGTGCATCGTTTCGGTGATGGGCGCACCGACGCGCGACTTCGACTGCCGCTCGGAGTGGTTGAACGCCCGCCACTCCGGACCGCGGTCAATCTGTCGCTCGTCGAGGACGAGTCCGCAGTCGTCACACACCAGCTCCCCCTGGTCTGCGTCCGTGACGATCTGGTCAGAGCCGCACTCCGGACAGTTGACTTGCTCGTCCTCTTGTGCCGTTGCCTCCTCCTCTCGTTGACGCTGCCGGCTCGGACGTTCCATTAAAAGGTTTCTGGTGGAGCGTGAATTTAAACCTTTGTAACAGAAATATGATACAGGTCGCTGTCTGTCGATTCGTCGCGTTCGGGTTCGGGCAATCGGGACGCACCTACTTATACAGTTCCCTGACTAACGGTGAATCGAATGGTCAGACGTGCTACCGCGACACTCGTTGTCGTCGCGCTCGCGGTCCTCGCGGGCTGTCTCGGCGGGGGCGGCGCGGGGGCGGCGACGACGGTCGAATCGACCGCGACGGAGACGGCGGCGACGACGTCGCAGTCGGGGTCGCCGGCGACCGCGGCCGCCGCGGGCGACGTGACAGTCGAGGTGGTCGAGGTGGTCGACGGCGACACCATCAAGGTCGTCATGCCGGACGGCGCGCGCGAGACGGTGCGACTCCTCGGCGTCGACACGCCGGAGGTCCACGCCGAGAACACGCCCGACGAGTTCGAGGGCGTCCCCGAGACGGCGGCCGGGCGGACCTGCCTCCGGGCGGCCGGCGAGGACGCGAGCGCCTACGCGAAATCCCGGCTCGCCGACCGGACCGTCGAACTCCGGTACGACGAGAAGGCGGGCGAGCGCGGCTACTACGGCCGGCTCCTCGCGTACGTCGTCGTCGACGGGGCGGAGTTCAACTACGACCTCATCACCGAGGGCCACGCCCGGCTCTACGAGAGTTCGTTCGAGGAGCGCGAGCGCTACGAGCGCGCCGAGCGCGACGCCAGAGAGCGCGGGGTCGGCCTCTGGGCCTGCGCGACCGAGGGCGCGGCCGCGGGCGGCGCGGACGCGACCACCGACGACGGCCTCTCCCTCTCGATTGTCGCCGACGCGCCGGGCAACGACAACGACAATCTGAACGAGGAGTACGTCACGCTCAGGAACGACGGCGACGCCGCCATCGACCTCTCCGGGTGGACCGTCTCCGACGCGGCGGGCGCGACCTACACGTTCGCCGGGGGAACCGAACTCGACCCCGGCGCGTCGCTGACGCTCCACACGGGGTCGGGAACCGACACCGATGAAGACGTCTACTGGGGTCGCGGCGGCGCGGTGTGGAACAACGGCGGCGACACGGTCACGGTTCGGGACGCCACCGGCGACGAAGTGCTCGCGTACACGTACGAGTAGCCGCTGTTCGGGGAGACACTGTCTAGGTAGAACCTCGTGGGGCCGAGAGAACCGCCCGCGCGGCGTCAAGGGGAATGGGGGTGGAGCGTGCTCCCCCCAACGGCGGTACGACACCTTCCATCATTAGTCTCTAGGTTGTCACGTTCGCGGGGATATCCGCGGGCCACCGGCGAATCCACCCGCTAGATTACTACTGCGCATTTACAAAGATATATACATAACTAGAGAAAATGTGTGTGCAACATGAGCACGCACGAATCCTCGTCCGTCGAAGCCGCCGTCGCCGCCGGTCGTCCCGCCGACCTGACTCCCGTCGTCCTCGATGCCGCGGGGCTGGAGTCGACCGCTCCCTCGCACCTCCGCGACCTGAAGGCCGGACTCGCCGAGGAGGGCTACCTCCCGGCCGAACTCACCGTCGAAGCCCGCTTCAGCGACGACGCCCCGCTCGCGGTGCAGTCGGAGTCCGACCGCCTCCGCGAGTACGTGCGCGCCGCCGCGTTCCTCGGCGTCGGGCGCGTCGCCGTCGACGTCGCGGAGTGCTGTCGCCCCGACGACGCCGAGTCGGCGCTCGCGGCGCTGGGCGAGCGCGCCCGGCGCGAGGGTGTCGCTTTTGAGCTTCGAGGTTCCATCGACGGCTGATGGCAACCAAGGCCGCGCTGGAGGCGCAGTTGGCGGTGGTCGCCGGCTTCGAGAACCCGAAGGTCTCGCTCGAACAGTACCCGACGCCGCCGGACCTCGCCGCGCATCTCGTCCATCTCGCGGACCTCCGCGGCGACATCGAGGGCGCGACGGTCCTCGATTTGGGCTCCGGAACCGGGATGCTCGGACTCGGCGCGGCGCTCCGCTCGCCCGCCCGCGTCGTCGGCGTCGAACTCGACGACGACGCGCTCGCCACCGCGACTGACAACGCCCGCCGGGTCGGCGCGAGCGCCCCCATCGACTGGATTCGCGCCGACGCCACCCGCCTGCCGCTCTGTCTCCCCGACGACCGGCAGGTCACGGTGCTCATGAACCCGCCGTTCGGCGCGCAGCGTGGCAACGAACACGCCGACCGCGCCTTCCTCGACTCGGTCGCGTCGGTCGCCGACGTGTCCTATTCGGTCCACAACGAAGGGAGCAAGGAGTTCGTCGAGTCGTTCGTCGCCGACGCCGGCGGCGACCTCACCGACGCCTTTCGGGCGACGTTCGACCTCGACCGCCAGTTCGACTTCCACGACGAGGACCGCCGACAGCTCGACGCCGAAGTGTTCCGCATCGAGTGGTGAGCCGGCGGTCGCGCCGCCGACCACTCACCGCGCGAACCGCCCGCCGACACCGCGTGAATCGCCCGCCGACCGCGCCCTAATTGTACGTCTCCTGTCGCGCGATGCGGACTTTCGTCCCCCGGGATTCGGCGAAGACGAGGGAGTTCTCGCGGACGAACCGAATCCCGTCGAGCGTCGTCGTCGTGTTCTCGGTCGGCATCGGCCCCCTGACGGTCCCGCTGTCGGACGACACCTGCACGTCGTAGCCCGTCGGCGTCGGCACGACCGAGACGTTCCGCCGGGCGACGACGGGTTCGGCCCGGACCGGACCGGTCTCGTACGCCAGCCGCGCCTCGCCGTCGGCGACGAGGAACACCCGGTAGGCGACCCCCGCGCCCGTGACGACGTAGCCGTCGCGGACCGCCGTCACCCGGTCGCGCCAGCCGAGACCGCCGACTCTGACCGCGGACTCGCCGTCGAACGCCAGCCGACTCGTCGAGACGGCCGTCGTCCAGATGCCGCGCCGCTCGCTTTTGACGATGACCCCCGAGGTGTTGGTCGTCGTCGACTCGCCGAACAGTTCGACGTCGAAGACGGCGGTCAGCCCGTTCGGCACGTCCTCGGCGTACGTCACCTCGTAGTCCCTGACCGTGACGCTCTCGCCCGGCAAGTCGTCGCCGCTCGCGGTGAACGTGTTGTACAGCATCGCCGGCCCCGACAGCGCCGCGACGACGACGAGGAGCACGGCGAGGCCGGCCTGCCAGCGACGGGCCGAAAACAGCGAGTTGTCGGGTGCGTACGCCCGAAGCGGCTTGTCGGATGCCGCGACCGTCAGCGCGACGATGGTCGCGAGCGCGACGACGAGCGCGAACCCGACCGCGCGGAACAGCACGTAGGTCTCGCCGCCGCGGTACCAGTACACCGCCCACAGCGACTCGCTGACGGCAAACAGGAGGACGCCGGCGAAACTGCGGAACGCGGGCGGGTTCGAACCCCCGCGGCGGTGACTGAGCCACGCACCGAGGAGGACGCCGAACAGGAAGCCGATGGCGTGGCCCTGAATGGCGATTTGGGACCACCACGGCGTCGAGAAGACGGGGCGGGCCGACGAGACGACCTCGGGCGAGAGCATCGCGTTGTAAAACAGGCTGACGACGCGCCCGGAGACGAACGCCAGCACGGTCGCCAGCGGCCGGAAGACGAGCGCGAAGCCGGCGAACGCGAACACCACGCCGGAGAAGCCGACGACCGGGCCGAGCGCGAAGACGGAAGTCAGAAGCCCCACGCCGAAGACGACCGCCGGGAAGACGACGAGCGACCGGACGTAGGGGTTCTCGCGGGCCGACCCGAACGACGTGGACCCGCGGCGCGTCGGGTAGTGGCTCCACGCGTACTCCGCGACGGGGGCGAGGGTGAGCGTGCCGACGAGGTTGCCGACGAGGTGCCCGGGGCTGGAGTGGGCGAACGCGGCGGTCAGCATCCCGGACGGGTAGACGTACGACCACGCCCGGAACGGGATGACGACGGGCCGGTACCACGACGACCAGCCGTCCTGCACCACGAGATAGACGAGGAGGACGCCGCCGGCGCTGGCGAGCGTTCCGAGCGGGAGACCGAACAGGAAGCGCCGCCGAAGCGCCGCCGAGAGCCGACTCGGTCTGTCGACGACGGCGAGCGCGACGGCGGCCGCGAGAAGCGCGAGGAGCGCGGCGAGCCGCTGGAACGGTATCCAGCCCGGTATCTCTAGCATGAGCTACCTGTGTCGTGCGAACGGGTGATAAAGAAACCCGCGGAGAACTGCTTGAGTAGTGCTAGCGAACGACACGAACGCGGCCGTCATCGACGACTCCGCGTCGGTCGGTCAGGAGGCGCGTCGCGGTCGACGGCCGCTCAGATTTTGCCTTCGGCGTCGTCGGCCAACTCCTCCATACGCTTGCCGATACGGCCCGCGCTGGAGAACTCGTCGTCGCTCATCGCGGTCGCGAGAGCGTTGCCGAGCACGAACACGGCGTGTTTGTGTTCGCTTTTCGATTTGTGGACGTGGGAGGGCTCGACCGCAAGCTCGTCGTAGGGGTCGAACAGGCTCGAATCGACGTGGTCGCGGGCCGAGAAGTGGTCCTTGATGATAACCATCTGTTCGTGCAGCTCCAGCAGTTCGTCCTTGTGCATGAGCGTTGGGTAGGTGCGAGGGCGGTTTAAGCGTTATTGGGGGATACTGTCACTCGGCTCAGAAGACGTACTCGTCTTCGTGGCCCATCATTCCGTCGTCTTCGTACGCGCGGTCCTCGTCGGACATCGGACCGCTCGTCTTGTACGCGCGGATACCGGTCGACAGCAGGTCCTCGATGGCCTCGTCGCGGTTGACGAACTCGCCCTGCTCGACGAGTTGGACGATCTGCATCTCCAGGTGTTCCGGCACGGTAATCTCTACTTTGGGCATCTGAACGTCCGTCGCTTTGGAAGGGCCGTATATAACTCTACCGGGGGAATAATCGGGTTTTCCGAAGGTCGTCCGGGCGAACGCGAGTTCCCGCTTACGTTCGGTTAGTGCGGCCGTCGCCCCGGTCGCCTGCGGGTGTCCGGAGTCGTTAGTGATAGGTGCGTCGGGCCGAAGATTCGAGCATGGCCAACGACGTGACCCACCTCTACGAGGAGTTCGGCGACGACCGGCTCCCGCCGGGCCAACGCGAGACCCAGCGGTTTCCCGTCCTCTCCAAGAGCGGCACGCCCTCGTGGGACCCCGAGACGTGGTCGTTCGAGGCGTGGGGCGCGGTCGACACCGAACTCGACCTCTCGTTCGACGAGTTCCGCGACCTCCCCGCCGAGACGCAGGTACAGGACTTCCACTGCGTCACCGGCTGGAGCAAGTTCGACTGCGAGTTCGAGGGCGTCACGTTCCCGACGCTCGCAGACGCGGTCGGCGTCGACGACGACGCGGTCCACGTGATGTTCCACGCGATGGACGGCTACACGACGAACCTGCCGCTCGACCAGTGCATGCGCGACGAGGTCATGTTCGTCTGGGGCTACGACGGCGAGGACCTCCCCGCCGACCACGGCGGCCCCCTCCGGGTCGTCACCCCGCACAAGTACGCCTACAAGGGCGCGAAGTGGGTGTCGGGCGTCGAGTTCCTCACCGAACCCGAACGCGGCTACTGGGAGAAACGCGGCTACTCGAACACGGCGAACCCGTGGAACGAAGAGCGGTACAGCTGAGCTGAGTTTTCGGTCCGCCGACGCTGCGTTTTCGGCGTGTTCGGCGGTCGCTTCGCGTCCCGTCCGCCAGCGTTGTCGCTCGGTGGACAGATGTGCACATCCCACCGGAGTCGCCCGACCGGGGTGCGGGACAGAAGGGAGAGTTTCAAGCGTCCCCGGTCCTGAGCCACGGTCGATGGAACCGTTGCGGACCGACGAGGTGGGGACCCACCTCGTCAGCAGGTCGGTTCGACTGTCTGCGCCGCCCGTGTCGGCGTCGCTCGCGGCGATGCAGCGCCCGCGGGCGCTGTGGACCGCCCCCGACGAGCCAACCGTCGTCGGCGGCGGCGTCGCCGTGGCCGTCGAGGCCGACGGTCCCGAGCGACTCGCGCGCGTCCGCCGGGCGGCCACGGCGCTGTTCGACGGCGCGGACGTGGACGGCCCCGGTATCGCCCGCCCGCGATTCTTCGGCGGCCTCGCCTTCCACGAGGAGGCAACCGGCCGCGACCCGTGGGCCGACTTCCCGGCCGCGCGCTTCGTCGTCCCCGAGGCGCAGGTCGCCTTCGACGGCGACGACGCGTGGCTCACGGTCACCGCCGTCGACGCCGAGGCCGACGCCGAGACCGTCGACGACCGACTCGACGACCTCCGCGAGACGCTCGAATCGCTCGACGACGCGCCCCTCGAGGGGCCGCCGGGCGTCTCGGACCGCCACCGGACGACCTCGGTCGAGGCGTGGCACGAGAGCGTCGACGCCGCGGTCTCGCGCATCCGGGCCGGCGACCTTCGGAAGGTCGTCCTCGCGCAGGCGCTCGAAGTCGAACTCGACCGCCCCGCCGCCGCGCCCGACCTGCTCGCCCGCCTCGGGGGGACGTACCCCGACTGCCACCGCTTCCTCGTCGAGCCGAACGGCGGGGCGAGCTTCCTCGGCGCGACGCCCGAGCGACTCGTCTCGCTCCGCGGCCGCGAGGTCGAGACCGGCGCGCTCGCCGGGACGACCGGCCGCGGCGACACCGACGACGAAGACGAGTGGCTGGCGAACGAACTGCTCGGAAGCGAGAAGGACAACCACGAACACGAACTCGTCGCGGAGACGATTCGGGAACAGCTCGCGCCGCTGTCGGCCGAGATTCGCGTCGGTGACCGCGGGGTTCGGAAGCTCGCGACCGTCCAGCACCTCTGGACGCCCATCGACGCGACGCTCGAACGCGACGAGCACGTCCTCTCGCTCGTGGACGCGCTCCACCCGACGCCCGCGGTCGGCGGCCTCCCGCCCGAGGCCGCCCTCGGCGTGATTCGCGACACCGAGCCGTTCGACCGCGGCTGGTACGCCGCGCCCGTCGGCTGGTTCGACGCCGACGGCGACGGCAGTTTCGCGGTCGCCCTCCGCTCGGCAATCGTCGAGGAGACGCTGGCGACGCTGTTCGCGGGCGTCGGCCTCGTCGCCGACTCCGACCCCGACGCCGAGTGGGACGAGGTGCAACTGAAGTACCGTCCCATCCTCGACGAACTCGAACGCGACGACTGAGCTCGGGACCGACGACCGACTCCGATTCGACTCGATTCGACTCGACTCCGATTTGCCCCGACTGGATTCCACGACGACACAGACGAGATGACAGCACCGAACCGAAACGCCCTCTGGGCACGGACCTTCGCCGACGAACTGGCACGCACCGGCATCGACGCGGTGTGCACCGCACCCGGCAGTCGCTCGACGCCCCTCACGGAGGCGTTCGACCGCCACGACGACATCGAGACGTTCTCGCACCTCGACGAGCGCTCGGCGGCCTACTTCGCGCTCGGCCGCGCCCGGCGCACGGGCGAGGTGACGCCCATCGTCTGCACCTCGGGCACCGCCGCGGCCAACTTCCACCCCGCGGTCATCGAGGCGTCGCAGGCCCGCGTGCCGATGCTCGTCCTCACGGCCGACCGCCCGCCGGAACTCCGCGACAGCGGGGCCAACCAGACCGTCGACCAGGAGAAGCTCTACGGCGGCGCCGTCCGCTGGTACAAGGACATGCCCGAACCGGAGGCCACAGACAGGAAACTACGGAGCCTCCGGACGACCGCGGCCCGCGCCGTCTCCGAGGCAACGGGCGTCGACGCCGGCCCCGTCCACCTCAACTTCCCCTTCAGAAAGCCGCTCGAACCGACGTACGTCGAGGGCGACGTGCCCGCCGACCTCGACCCCGAGGCGCTCGACGGCCGGAGCGGGAGCCGCCCCTACGTCAAGACGACCGCGGGCGCGCCGGAACTCTCCGACGACCACCTCCGAAAGCTGGCCGACGACCTCGCGGTCGACCGGGGGCTCGTCGTCGCCGGGCCCGCCGACCCGCCGGGATTCAACGCCGAGGCCGTCGCCGCGTTCGCCCACGCGACCGGCTTCCCCGTCGTCGCCGACCCGCTTTCGGGGCTCCGATTCGGCGGCCACACCCGGACGACGACCGTCCTCGGCGGCTACGACGCCTACCTCGACGAGCGCGTCACCGCCGACTGGGCCGACCCGGAAGTCGTCGTCCGCATCGGCGCGTCCCCGACCTCGAAGGCGCTCCGGAAGTACCTCGCGCGCACCGACGCCCGGCAGTATCTCGTCGACCCGACGGGTCGCTGGCGCGAGGCCGAGTTCGGCGCGACCGACCTCGTGGAGGCCGAGCCGTCGGTGCTGGCGTGGCGGCTCTCGCAACTCATCCGCAACCGGCCCGACGAGTCGTGGAACGCGCTGTGGACCGACGCGGAAGACGCCTACTGGGACCTCGTCGACGACGAGACCGACACGTTCGAGGGCCGAGTCGCCGCCGACGTAGCCGACCTCGCGCCCGAGCCGTCGACGCTGTTCGTCTCGAACTCGATGCCCGTCCGCGACCTCGACCGCTTCGCGCGCCCCTCGACGAAGTCCCGGACGGTCCTCGGCAACCGCGGCGCGTCCGGCATCGACGGCATCGTCTCCTCGGCGCTCGGAGCCGGCTCCGCGGCGACCGACCACCTGACGCTCCTGACCGGCGACCTCGCGTACTACCACGACATGAACGGCCTGCTCGCGCTCGGTCGCCTCGGCGTGGACGCGACCATCGTCCTCGTCAACAACGACGGCGGCGGCATCTTCCACATGCTCCCCATCGAGGAGTACGAGCCGCCCTTTACGGACCAGTTTAAAACGCCCCACGGCCTCGACTTCGCGGCCACCGAGGACCTCTACGACCTCTCGTTCGCGTCGGTCGACCCCGACGACTTCCGCGACGCCTACGCCGAGTCGGTCGCCACCGACGGCACCGACGTCATCGAGGTCTGCACTGACGCCGAGTCGTCTCATCGCGTGCGCGAGCGCATCGCCGAGCGCGCCATCGAGCGACTGTCCGAGTCCGACTAACCGACTGAATGACCGACTGAGCGACTGCCCGAACCGGTCGACCGACTGACTTTTCTCCCGCGCTCCGAATCGTGACGACATGTCCTCCAGACTCTTCCGCCAGTACCGCGGCAGCGTCTACGCCGTCGCCGGGTTCCTCGGCGTCCTCGTGTTCGCCTACGCGGCCGTCGTCGCCTACGAACCGCTCGCCGGGTTCTTCGCCGGCGGCACCGTCGTCTTCGGCGCGGTACTCCTCTCGGATATCGCTGAGCGCGGCTATCCCCCGGCGCTCGGCCGCCGCGGAACGCTCGCGCTCGTCACGGTCGTGGTCGCCCTTCCTGTCTTCTGGTTCGTCGTCCAGCGACCCCTGATGGGCCTCGGTCTCGCTCCGCTCGTCGCCGTGGTCGCGTGGGGTCTCGCGCGGTTCAAGGCCACCGGCTACCCCGAGTCGATGGGTCGCCGTCGGTCGCTCGCCACCGCGTTCGTCGGGACCGGACTCGTCGCGTACGGGTCGTTTTCCGGGGCGACCGCCTTCCTCGTCGGCATCGCGGCCGCGGTACTCGTCGGGCTGGCGTCGTGGCTGACGAGTCCGCGCGGGCCGCTTCGGGGCAGACTGACTGACTGACTCCTCACTCATTCCCCGTCGGCGGCCCGCCCCGAGCCGTTCGACTCCGCCCACCGCCCGACCAGCCGGCCGGCCGCCCAGTAACAGCCGGCGTCGAGGACGACCGACAGAGCACCGATGACACCGCCGACGACGCTCGCGGCCGCGACGCCGATGAGCGCGATGAGCGCCAGCGCGACGAGTGGCGCGCCGTTCAGCATCGCGCCGACGAGGACGACGCCGAGGAGGAACGCCGCCCCGATGAGCGCGCCCGCCGCGAACCCGCGGAGGACGAGTCGCCACAGGCCGTTGAGGCCGGTTCGCAGGTCGGCCAGCCCGCCGTCCGCCAGCGCCCACCGGGTCGCGGCCGCGGTGAGGAGCCACAGGTACGCGAAGACGGCGACGCCCGGAAGCGTCCCGAAGTTGGCGAGTTCGCCTTCGAGCGTGCCGCTCGCGTGGGCCGCGAGGAGTCCGACGAGGCTCAGCGCGACGAGGTTGAACGACGAGACGACCCACGTCTCGAAGCGCCCCCGCGGCCCGACGCCGCCGGCGGCCTCACCCATGCGCCAGCACCTCCGCGAGCGCGACGAGGACGAGGAGCGCGGCGGCTGTCGCGCCGTAGCTCTTGGCGAGAAGCGAGCGCCCCAAACCAGTCGGGCCGCTCCGCCGGAGCCTGAACACGACGAGCGTCCGGACGAACGACCCGAGGACGAACGCGGTCACCGCGAGGAGTTTCGCGGTCAGGAGCGACCCCCAGCGCCCGGAGGGTCCGGGCGGGCCGAGCGCGCCGAGGTTGCCGACGCCGGTGACGACCATCGCGCCCATCGCCGCCCAGAAAACCGACTCGTAGAGGGCTGCGAACGGGGTCTGGTCGCCGCCAGAGGCGGTCGAGCCGCCGGCGTCCGCGCGTCCGGGACCGCCGGCTCTGAGCGTCGCCCACGCGAACGCCGCGCCGCCGAGGACGAGCGCCATTCCGACGACGTGGACGAGTCTGACGAGGAGGGTGGTCGCGGCCGACATACGCGAGAGTCGTTCACGCACTGACAAATAGCTCCGGGCCGTGGGGGCGGTCAGGCGGCGGGCCGTCCCCCGAACCGCGGCCGCAAGCGAATCTTTTTGCGCCGCCCGCGCCGCCTCTCGGTATGGTCTCGGAGATTTTCGACCCCGACCGCTGGGAGCCAGTCCCGGGGTCCGACGAGTTCGACGACATCACCTACCACCGCGCCGTCGACGTGCCGGCGGTCCGCATCGCGTTCGACCGCCCCGAGGTCCGAAACGCCTTCCGACCCGGAACCGTGGACGAACTCTACGCCGCGCTCGACGACGCCAGAAAGCGCGCGAACGTCGGGTGCGTCCTGCTCACCGGCAACGGCCCCTCCGAGAAGGACGGCGGCTGGGCGTTCTGCTCCGGCGGCGACCAGTCGGTTCGCGGCGGCTCGGGCTACGAGTACCGCGACGACGACGAGGCCGACGCCTCCGACGACCCGCTCGTCCGCGAGGCGAAGGCCGGTCGCCTGCACATCCTCGAAGTCCAGCGGCTCATCCGATTCATGCCTAAGCCCGTCGTCGCCGTCGTTCCCGGATGGGCCGTCGGCGGCGGCCACTCCCTGCACGTCGTCTGCGACATGACGCTCGCGTCCGAGGAGCACGCGAAGTTCCTCCAGACCGACCCCGACGTGGCCTCCTTCGACGGCGGCTTCGGCTCCGCGTACCTCGCCAAGCAGGTCGGCCAGAAGAAGGCCCGCGAGGTGTTCTTCATGGGGAAGACCTACTCCGCCGAGGAGGCGGTCGACATGGGGATGGCGAACGAGGCGATTCCCCACGAGGACCTCGAAGACGTGGCGCTGGAGTGGGCCGACGAGATGACGAAGAAGTCCCCGACGGCCATGCGGATGCTCAAGTACGCCTTCAACATGACCGACGACGGCATGGTCGGCCAGCAGGTGTTCGCCGGCGAGGCGACCCGACTCGCCTACATGACCGAGGAGGCACAGGAGGGCCGCGACGCCTTCCTCGAAAAGCGCGAACCGCGATTCCGCGACTACCCGTGGCACTACTGAGGCGCTGACGCCGCCGGCGGCGAACCGTCCTCCCGTCGGAGCGCCGAAACACGTCGCTCCGCCAATGTTTAGGCACGCCGAAAAATAGCAACGCTCTTGTGCGTTTAGGGTAGCCTAAATCCTATGGACGACAACTCCACCGGGAACGACGGACTCACGCGACGCAGTTACATTCGGTACGGCGGCACGGCGCTCGGGGCCGGGATGCTCGCCGGCTGTGCGTCGGACTCGTCGGGAAGCGACGAGACGACCGCCGCGGCCGAGACGACGACCGAGGCGGCCGCCGAGACCACCACCGCGGCCGACACCGAGACGGAGACCGACACGGCCGAGGCGGCCGACTCGTACTCGGTGACGATGGAGCCGATGGGCGAGGTCACGTTCGACTCGGTTCCCGAGTCGTGGGCCGCCTACGACGGCGGCTACGCGGACATGGCCGTCGCGCTCGGCGTCGGCGACGGGGTGACCGGCGTCGGCGGCGCGGGTCGGTACTACACCTACGTCTACGACGAACTCCCCGGCGTGAGCGTCGACCGCGAGCAAATCGAGGCGTACCCCGAGGTCAGGACGAAAGAGGAGTTCTACGAACTCGACAACGACGTCCACCTCTACGACCCGAACATGCTCATCAACTGGTTCGACTGGGACCAGGAGGACGTGGACGAAATCGCGGAGAACGTCGCCCCGTTCGTCGGCAACCTCATCTTCCGCCGGTCCGACGGCTGGCACGACTACCGCTACTACACGCTCTACGAGGCGTTCGAGAAGGTCGCGCAGGTGTTCCAGCGCGAGGACCGCTACGAGGCGTTCGCGGCGCTCCACGACGAGTTCATCGCGGAGATACAGTCGCGGCTGCCGCCGGCGGACGAGCGCCCGAACGTCTTTCTCACTTACGAGGGGACGACCGAGCCCGAGACGTTCTCGCCGTACCGCCTCAACGACAAGGGCACGAGCAAAAAGCAGTGGAACGACCTCGGCGTCACCGACGCGCTCACCGGAACCGACATCGAGAACCTCAGCACGACCAACCGCGGCGAACTCGACTACGAGAACCTCCTCGAAGTCGACCCCGACGTGATTCTCATCCGCGGTCACGAGCGCAAGACGGCCGCTGAGTTCCGCGACACCGTCCTCGCGTACATGGAGGACCACCCCGTCGGCGGCGAGCTGACGGCCGTCCAGAACGGCCGGGTCTACCGCGGCGGCTACCTCAATCAGGGCCCGATTCACAACCTGTTCCTGACCGAGCGCGCCGCGAAGCAGCTGTTCCCCGACGAGTTCGGTGAGGTGACGGGCGACGCGGAACTGTTCGACCGCCAGCGCGTCGCGGACATCGTCAACGGGGAGTTCTGAGATGGCGGACGCCGGGCGCTCCGAGGAGGCGGAGACCGCGACGGAGTCGCAAGCGGCGGCGTTCGACTACGACGTGGCCATCGTCGGCGGCGGGCCGACGGGCTGCTCGGCGGGCGTCTTCACCGGCCGGTACGGCCTCGACACCGTCGTCTTCGACCGCGGCCGGTCGTCGCTCCAGCGCTGTGCGTATCTGGAGAACTACCTCGGCTTCCCCGGCGGCGTCGACATCGAGACGTTCTACGGACTCATCCACGACCACGCCGAGGCGGCCGGCTGCGACCTCGTTTCGGAGCTCGTCGAGGCGGTCGAACCCGCCGGTGGCGACGGGGGCGACCCGGACGCCGACGACCCCGCCGCCACCCGCCCCGGCTTCGCGGTCACGACGCAGAGCGGCGAGACCGTCACCGCGAGGCGGGTCGTTTCGGCGGCCCGCTACGGCGGCGACTTCCTCGAACCGCTCGGTGACGACGAGATGTTCGTCACCTACGAGCACGACGGCGAGACGCGGACGAAGTTCGACCGCGACTACGCCGACATCGAGGGCCGGACCGCAATCGACGGGCTGTACGTCGCCGCGCCGGTGAGCGAGGTCAACCTTCAGGCCATCATGTCGGCCGGACAGGGCGCGCGAGTCGGCCGGTCGGTCATCACCGACCACCGCCTCGAACGGGGGTATCCCGAAGCCCTCGCGCGCCACTGGGACTGGATACGCCCCGAAGCGGAACTCGCGGGCGACGCGGCCGCCCGCGACGACTGGCGCGAGCGGTTCGACAGCCGGGTTCCCGACGACTGCGACCTCTCCGAAGCGCGACTCCGCGAACTCCGCGAGGCCGACGTGGAGCGCCAACGCGAGATGTACGTCTCCGAGGAGGCGGTCGAAGCGCGCGCCGAACGGGGCCGCGAGCGACTCGCCGCCCGTCTCGGCTTCGACGCCCGGCCCGCCTCTGATTCCGAGTCCGACGCCGGTCCCGAGTAGCGAGGAACCTCCATCCCCGTCGGCCGACGGCGGTGACCACGTCGTCGCTGACGCCGGGGAGCGCCGCGCTGGGTCGCGCCGCGCGCCGGGCCACCGTGTTCTCCCACCCACCGCCTCGGCGTCGCGCGCTTTCGGATAGGAACTTACTCACTGCTCCGGCACTCGTATGCAGACAATGAGCACGCAGGACATCTCTCGCAGGCGGGCGTGGGTGATGGCGTCGCGGCCGCAGACGCTTCCGGCGGCCGCCGCGCCGGTCGTCGTCGGCACCGCGGTGGCCGTCCACGCCGACCTGTTCGCCCCGCTGCCCGCCTTCGCGGCGCTCGTGGGCGCGCTTCTCATCCAAGTCGGGACCAACTTCGCCAACGACTACTACGACGCGGTGCAGGGCGCTGACACCGAGGCCCGAGAGGGCTTCACCCGCGTCACCGCGGGCGGGCTCATCCCTCCGTCAGAGGTCAAGCGGGCGATGTATCTCACCTTCGCCGCCGCCGTCCTCCTCGGCACCTATCTCGTCTACGTCGGCGGCGTGCCCATCCTCGTCGTCGGCCTGCTTTCGGTCGCCTCGGGCATCGCCTACACCGGCGGCCCGTACCCCCTCGGCTACCACGGTCTGGGCGACCTGTTCGTCTTCGTCTTCTTCGGCCTCGTCGCCGTCGTCGGCACGTTCTACGTGCAGGCCGCGAGCGTCCTCGCCGCCCCGCTTTCCGTCGGGATTCCGGCGGGAACCGTCACGCTCGTCGCCGTCCTCGCCAGCCTCCCCATCGCCGCCATCTCCACGAACATCCTCGTCGTGAACAACGTCCGCGACAAGGAGGAAGACGCGACCACGGGCAAGCGGACGCTCGCGGTCCGGTTCGGCTACGGCTTCGCCCGCGCCGAGTACGTCACCATGCTCGCGCTCGCCTACGCCGTCCCCGTCTACCTCTGGACCCGCGCCGGCTTCGACTGGTACGTCCTGCTGCCGGTGTTCTCGATGCCCGTCGCGGCCCGAATCGCGCGGACCGTCGTGACCGAGACGAAAGGCGAGAAGCTCAACCCCGCGCTCGAAGACACGGGGAAACTCCTCGCGCTCTACGCCGTCCTCTTTTCGGTCGGCCTCGTGCTCGCGTGACGATGCGCGTCCGCGAGTTCGCCGTCGACCTCCGAACGCCGCTTTCGACCGCCGCGGACGACATCGAGCGCCGCGAGGGATTCCTCGTCGCGGTCGACGTCGCGGGCGAGACGGGCGTCGGCGAGGCGACCCCGCTTCCGGGCTGGACCGAGTCGCTCGAAGACTGCCGCGACGCGCTCGCCGGTCTCACGGAAGGCGATGCCGAGGGGGCTGCCGCGGGCGACCCCAAATCGGCGCTCGAAGACGGGGCGCTCGCGGACGCGCCCGCCGCGAGACACGCCGTCTCGCTCGCCGTCGCTGACGCCCGCGCTCGCGCCGCCGGCCGGCCGCTCGCCGCGTCCCTAGCCACCGACCCACACACCTCGCTTCCGGTGAACGCGACCCTCGGCGACGACGACCCCGAGGCGACCGTCGAAGCCGCCGAGACCGCCGTCGAGTCGGGGTACGACTGTCTCAAACTGAAGGTCGGCGCGCGGGACCCGGTCGACGACGTGGCGCGCCTGCGGGCGGTCCGCGAGGCGGTCGGTCCCGGCGTGGCGCTCCGGGCCGACGCGAACGCCGCGTGGGACCGCTGGACCGCCGACCGATTTCTGAACGCGGTCGAGGCGTCGGGCCTCGACCTCGATTACCTCGAACAGCCGCTTCCCGCCGACGAACTCGACGGCCACGCCGTCCTCCGACGACTCCACGACACGCCTATCGCGCTCGACGAGTCGCTTTCGGCGGTCCCGCCGGAGCGGACCATCGCCTCGAACGCGGCGGACGTGCTCGTCTGCAAGCCGATGGCGCTCGGCGGCCCGGACCGCGTCCGCGACCTCGCCGCCCGCGCCCGCGACGCCGGCGTGGCGGTCGTCGTCACGACCACCATCGACGCCGTCGTCGCCCGACTCGGCGCGCTCCACGTCGCGGCGTCGCTCCCCGGCGACCGGGCCCACGGGCTGGCGACCGCCTCGCTCCTCGACGCCGACCTCGCGGCCGACCCGGCTCCCGTGCGCGAGGGCCGGATGCGCGTCCCCGAGAGTCCGGGCCTCGGAATCGACGCGGACGCGCTGTTCCGCTGAGCGCAGTGGCAATCAACTCTCCACGAGGCAAACGTTTTTCACGATTCTGCACGTCGAACCGGGAGATGACCGAGGTCGAACTCGACTCCGACGCGGTACGGCTCTCGCTCGACGACGGCGTGGCGACGGTGACGCTGGACGCCCCGGCGGTTCGGAACGCGCTGACGGTCGAGGTGACCGCGGGCGTGCGCGAGGCGCTGGACTCGCTCCCCGACGCGGCGCGTTGCGTCGTCGTCCGCGGGAGCGACGAGGCGGGCGCGTTCTGCGCCGGCGGCGACGTGAACGCCATGCGTGAGCTCCAGGCCGACGCGATGACGCTCCCCGAGGCGGTCGACCACGTCGTCCGCGACACCGCCGACTGCGTGCGCCGCGTCTACGAGTGCGACCTACCGACGGTCGCGGCCATCGACGGCCCGGCCGTGGGCGCGGGCGCTGCGCTCGCCATCGCCTGCGACCTCCAACTCCTCCGCGAAGACGCCTTCATCAGCTTCGGTTTCCGCCGGGTCGGTCTCGCGGTCGACTCCGGCGTGTCGTATCTCCTTCCCCGGCTCGTCGGGCGCAACGTCGCCATGGAACTCGTCTACACCGGTGAGGAACTCGGTCCCGAGCGGGCGCTGGAACTCGGCGTCGTGAACCGCGTCGCGGACGAAGACGAGTTCGAGGCCGAACTCGCCGCCCTCGCGGAGCGCATCGCCGGCGGCCCGACGAAGGCGCTCACCGCCTCCAAGCGCCTGCTCCGCCGCCCCGACGACTCCATCGAGGCGGCCATCGAACACGAGGCGTCGGCGCAGGCAGTCATATTCGAGACCGACGACCACGCCGAGGGCGTGGCGTCGTTCACGAGTCGGCGGGAACCGGAGTTCGAGGGGACGTAGCCGGGCCGTCGGGCGACCGCCACGGGCCGGCTTCGGGTTCGGTGCATACTTGTCGCCACCCGGCGACGCCGGGAGTATGGTCACCGTCACCGTCTGGAACGAGTACCGACACGAGAAGGAAGACGACGAGGTCGCCGCGGTCTACCCCGACGGCATCCACGCGACGATTGCCGAAGGACTCCGCGAGGCCGGCTACGACGTGCAGACGGCCACGCTGGACGACCCCGAACACGGACTCACCGAGTCGGTCCTCGACGACACCGACGTGCTGGCGTGGTGGGGCCACAAGGCCCACGACGAGGTCGAGGACGCAATCGTTGACCGCGTTGTCGACCGCGTCCGCGACGGGATGGGACTGCTGGTGCTCCACTCGGGGCACTACTCCAAGCCGTTCAAGCGCCTGATGGGGACGACCTGCTCGCTGAAGTGGCGCGAGTCGGGCGAGAAAGAGCGCGTCTGGGTCGTCGAGCCGGGCCACCCCATCGCAGACGGGCTTCCCGAGTCGTTCGAGGTCCCCCGCGCCGAGATGTACGGCGAGCGGTTCGACATCCCCGCGCCGGACGAACTCGTCTTCACGTCGTGGTTCGAGGGCGGCGAAGTGTTCCGCTCGGGCTGTTGTTACACCCGCGGCAAGGGCCGCGTCTTCTACTTCCGGCCGGGCCACGAGACCTACCCAATCTACGAGCAGGCGGAGATTCGGACCGTCCTCGACAACGCCGTCGAGTGGGCGGCCCCCGGCGACGGTCCCGACCCGTACTTCGGCAACGCGGACCCAATCGAAGACTTCGACTGAGACGGGGGTGGACCCCCCAGCGGGACCGACCGGAGCGCCGACTATCATAAGTGGGTGCAGTCCGGAGAACGTCCATGGCACAACCGACGAGCGGGCAGCGGCGACTCATGTTCGCGCTGTTCGCGTTCGCGACGCTCGTCTTCCTCCTCGGCATCGTCGTCATCGGCTACCTCGCCGGCGCGTTCTGAAATCGCTCGGAGGCGGCCGCCCAATCGCCCGATCGCCCGGTCGCCGCGCCGGTGAGCCCCGCCCTCAGCGGGTCGCGTCGTCGGGGTGGTAGGTCTTCCCGCGCGACCCGTCGGCGGTCATCCGGCGGAGCGTCGCGGCGGCGTTGCTCGCGTCGTAGCCGAACAGCACGTCCTTCGCGTACTCGTCTGCGACCTCGATAGCGTGGATGAGGTCGTCGACGTCAACGTTCACGGCGTACAGTTCGAGCGAGAAGTCGGCGTCGTACGGCTCCAGAAGCGAGACGAAGCCGCGGGCGATGGTTTCGAGCCAGTAGGTCGTCCCGTAGTTGGTGTCGTACAGCGGGACGACGAACTCGTCGACGTGCGCCGAAAGCGCCTCGATGTCGAGGCCGGCGCGGCGGTAGAGATGGCCCGGATAGGGGTCGGGATACAGCGTGAGATACAGGCGGCCGGGGACGCGCTCGGCGGCGTCGGCGACGAAGTCGGTGATGACCTCGGCGCGCCACTCGAACCACGCCTCTTCGTCGTCGGCGTCGCGGCCGCGGTCGTCGGCCCACGCCTCGAACTGCGAGGTACACCGCTCACAGAGGCAGTACTCGTCGCGCGGGAAGCCCACGTCGTCGAGGCGCACGTCGCCGTTGGCCGCGGCGGCGTCTTCGACGATTTCGAGCAGGCCGGCGCGGTACTTCTCGTTCGTCGGGCAGATGTACGCCCAGTCGAAGTACGTGCGGTCGCGCGTCGCCGGGTTCCCCTCGCCGTCGACGGGGACCAACTCGGGGTTCTCGTTGGCGGCGGCGTTGTCACCGAAACACGAAATCATGTTGACGGCGTTCGAAAGCGGTTCGGCCGCCCGGCCGGTGACGTCTTTGACCTCGTAGAACCCGCGGTCGAACTCCGGCCAGTCGACTTCCTCCTCGTTGCGCGTGACGACCCCGTACATGGCTTCGCCTTCGCGCGGGCGTCGGGTAAGTCGTTCGCTCTCGGGCGTGGGGCCCGCTCCGGCGCGGCCGCTGGACGGGCGGGAGTGGGGCTGACTCGGTCGGTGGCGACCGAGCGCCGAAAAGCGGTTACTCTTCGATTTCGACTTCGACGGTCTCTCCGCTGCCGGAGAACACGGTGTAGAGGACCGCGACGAGCGCCAGTACCAGGACCAGTTTGGCCTTCTTGGACATACCGAGGACTTCGACCGCACCGCACTAAGTGATTACGACACCGGGGCATTCGCGGACGCCGACGGGAAACTGGATACACGTTTCCTACTTGCGTTGATTAAGTGACAATTGTCACAGAAACGTTATGGTATCAGAGACCATCCTGTCGGTCGTTCAGTTCGTCCCCTTCCGCCCGATGCAACCCGATTCCTCGATTCGCGTCCTCTCCGCCGACGGCGACCGCGCGATTTCCCGCGCCGTCCAGCGGGCGGTCTCGGAGGCCGTCGTCGATGAAGCCGCGACGCTCGACGCCGCCCGTCGCGCCCTCGACGGCGACGCGTACGACTGTCTCGTCCTCGGCGCAGGATTCTCCGACGGCGACGGCGTCTCGCTGCTCCGCGAGGTTCGCGCGACCGACGACGACCTCCCGGTGGTCGTCCTCGCGCCCGGCGACGCCGACCACGCCGTGACGGAACTGGTCGATTTGGGTATCGACGCCTACCTCGACCGTGCGGCGGTCCTGCGGAGGGCGGCGCGCGCCGACGGTGACGATAGCGACGATAGCGACGACACCGACGACACCGACAGCGACACCCCCGCGGGCGCATCTCCTGACGACGAACTCGGGTCGCGCGTCCGGCGACTCGCCTGCGAACACCGCAAGGCGCGGGTCGCCATCGACGCGCTCAATGGGGACCCCCCGGCCGACGCGAGTTGGTTCATCGAGGACGCGCTCGACGCGCTCGACGACGTGTTCTACGTCTACGACGGCGAGGGACACCTCGTCTCGTGGAACGAGCGGCTCTCGGAGCTCACCGGCCTAACGGACGCCGACCTCGCCGGGATGTCGGCCGACGCGTTCTTCCACGAGGCCGACCGTCCGGCGGTCAAACGCGCCGTCGAGGAGGCCATCCGAACGGGGACGACGGTCGTCGAAGCGCGGTTGCCGACCGACGACGGCATGCTGTTGTTCCAACTCACCGGCCGTCGGCTCACGAAACCGAACGGCGAGGTCGTCGGCTTCTGCGGCGTCGGGCGCGATATCACGACCCACCGACAGCACGAAGAACAGCTCGCACAGCAAAACGAGCGACTGGGCGAGTTCGCGCGAGTTCTCTCGCACGACCTGCGAAACCCGCTTTCCGTCGCAATCGGCTTTCTCGACCTCGAACGAGAGACCAACGACTCCGAACATCTCGAACGGGTCGCGACCTCGTTGACCCGCATCAGCGACATCGTCAACGACGTGCTGACCGCGGCCCGCCGCGGAACGGCGGTCGTCGAGTTCACGCCCGTCGCCGTCGAGGCGGTCGCCCGACGCGCGTGGGACACGGTCGAGACGGGCGACGCGGCGCTCGTCGTCGAGTCGACCGCGACGATTCACGCCGACCCCGGTCGGCTCCAGCGACTGTTCGAGAACCTGTTTCGGAACTCCGTGGAACACGGGACTGCGGACGGCCGAACCTCGCCGCTGGCCGTCCGCGTTACCGCGTCGCCGGCAGACGGGACGGTCGCGGTCGAAGACGACGGGACCGGCATCGACGCCGCCATCGTCACGCGGGTGTTCGAACGCGGCTTCACTACCTCGGCCGAGGGGACGGGCTTCGGCCTCGATATCGTCCGGTCGCTGGCGGAGGCCCACGGCTGGTCGGTCTCCGTCGGATCGGCGTCGACAGGCGGCGCGAGATTCGAGTTCGCGGGCGTCGAGTTCGCGGGCGAGGACCACCGCTGTCCGGCGAGCGCCGCGCGAAAAAGCGGGTCGGACGACTCCTAACGCGGTCAGTTCACGTCGAGGTTGGCCGCGACTTCGTCCTCGCGGACGATGGTCTCGCAGTAGTCGCAGCGCACGCCGTCCGAGAGGACCGTAAAGCGGGACTGAATGGGCTCGTCGGCGTTCGAGATGCAGTTTCTGTTCGGACACGAGATGATGCTCGCGACGGCGTCGGGGCGGACGACCCGGTTCTTCTCGACCACGTCGTAGTCGCGGACGATGTTGATGCTCGCCGCGGGCGCGATGAGCGACAGCACGTCCACCTCGGACTGGCTCAGTTCGCGGCCCTCGACCTTCACGATGTCCTTGCGGCCGAGGCGGTCGGAGGGGACGTTCATCCCGACCGAGACCGCCTCTCCGCTGGTGCCGTCGATGCCGAGGATGGCGAGGACGTTGAGCGCCTGCCCCGCGGCGACGTGGTCGATGACGGTGCCGTTTCGAATCTTCGAGACGCGGAGTTGGTGGTCGTCTGTCATCGGTCTTGGGAGAGGAGGATGTCCAGAAGCGCCATCCGGACCGGGATGCCGTTGTGAGCCTGTTCGAAGTACGTCGCGTGGTCGGTGTCGTCGATGTCCGGAGAAATCTCGTCCACGCGGGGGAGCGGGTGCATGATAGTGAGGTCGTCCGCCGCCGCGTCCAGCGTCTCCGAGTCGATTTGGTACTGTCCCGCGACCTTGCGGTACTCGTTTTCGTCGGGGAAGCGCTCGCGCTGGATGCGCGTCACGTAGAGCACGTCGAGTTCGGGGAGCACCTCGTCGAGTTCGGTGTGTTCTCTGACCTGCGCGCCCGAGGCGTGGAGGTCGTAGCGGACGTTTCGGGGGAGTCGCAGGCTCTCGGGGCTGATGAAGTGCTGGCTGGCGTCGAAGTTCGTCAGCGCCTCGGCCAGCGAGTGGACCGTCCGGCCGTACTTCAGGTCGCCCATGATGCCGATGGTGAGGTCGTCGAGGCCGGCGTTCTCCCGGATGGTGTAGAGGTCGAGGAGGGTCTGGCTCGGGTGCTGGCCCGCGCCGTCGCCCGCGTTGACGAGCGGCACGTCGACGAACTCGGCGGCCATCGTGGCCGCGCCCTCGCTCGGGTGGCGGAGCACGAGCGCGTCGGCGTAGCCCTCGACCACGCGGACGGTGTCGGCGAGCGTCTCGCCCTTCTTGACCGACGACGACTCGACCGGTCCCATATCGACGGTCTGGCCGCCGAGGCGTTTCATCGCGGAGTCGAAGCTCATCCGAGTTCGCGTGCTCGGCTCGAAGAAACAGAGCCCGAGAACCTTTCCGGCGTGTCGTTGCCGGAACGCGGCCGGGTCGGCGTCGATGTCGGCCGCGCGGTCGAGCACCGCCTCGATGTCCTCCCGCGAGAGGTGCGACGCGGAGATGAGGTGGTCCTGACGCATCGATGAATGACGCGACCTACACCGACTTGAATCCCCCGGCATCGGACGCTTCGAGTGATATTCACCACCATGCATAGAATCGGCAGCGTCTGCGACCGCGCCGGCGGTCGCGGCGGACACAGAAGCGGGGCGAACCGGTCGAACAACGAGGCGACGAGGCGGCAGGGCGAAACGCGAGACGGCACGACGAAACCGCTGAGACGGCACGACGAAACCGCTGAGACGGCACGACGAAACCGCTGAGACGGCACGACGAAACCGCCGAGGCGACGACCGGCTCCGACGCTACGGCCAGTTGCCGGCTGAGTCGTAGGAGTCCACGACGCGGCGGATGGCGACGACGTAGGCCGCGGTGCGGAAGTTCGGCAGGTCGTGGGTCTCGTAGGCGTCGACGAGTTCCTCGAAGGCGTCGACGATGACGCGCTCCAGTTCGTCGTTGACGCGCTGTTCGGTCCAGTAGAACCGCTGGCGGTTCTGGACCCACTCGAAGTACGAGACGGTGACACCGCCGGCGTTGGCGAGGATGTCGGGGAAGACGTGGACCTCGCGCTCGGTGAGCACGTCGTCGGCGTCGGGCGTGAGCGGGCCGTTGGCGGCCTCGACGATGACGTCCGCCTTCACGTCGTGGGCGAGTTCGCCGTCGATGGCGTTCTCCAGCGCGGCGGGGACGAGCAGGTCCACGTCGAGGGTGAGCAGCTCTTCGTTGGTGATGGCCTCCGTGCCCTCGTAGTCCGAGACGGTGCCCGTCTCGTTTTTGAACTCCTTGACCGCGCGGGTGTCGAGGCCGTCGGGGTCGTAGATGCCGCCGGAGGAGTCGGAGACGGCGACGACCGACGCGCCGAGGTCCTCGACGAGCCTCGCGGCGATGGAGCCGGCGTTCCCGTAGCCCTGGACGGCGACGGTCGCGCCTTCGATGTCGCGGCCGAGGTAGTCGAACGCCTCGCGGGCGGTGAGCATCGTCGAGCGGCCCGTCGCCTCGACGCGGCCCTCGCTCCCGCCGTTCGAGAGCGCCTTGCCGGTGATGACGCCCGGCGCGGTGGTGTTTTCGAGGGTCTCGTAGGTGTCCTTAATCCAGTTCATCTCGCGCTGGCCGGTGTTCACGTCGGGCGCGGGGATGTCGCGGCTCTCGCCGATGAGGGGGCGAAGCTCCTTGGCGAACGACCGGGTGATGCGTTCGAGTTCGGATTCGGAGTACGCCTTGGGGTCGATGACGATACCGCCCTTGCCGCCGCCGTAGGGGATGTCGACGACGGCGCACTTGTACACCATCCAGCCCGAAAGCGCCTTCACCTCGTCTCGGCTGACGTTCGGGTGGTAGCGAATCCCGCCTTTGTACGGGCCGCGGTCGCCGTTGAACTGCGAGCGGTAGGCGCGAAACAGCTCCACGTCGCCGTCGTCCATCTCGACGGCGAGGTTCGTTTCGAGGACCCGCTCGGGGTTCTTCAGCCGCTCGATAACGTCGTCGCGCACGTCGAGGTAGGCGGCCGCGTCGTCGATTTGCTCCTGCAGACTCTCGAAGGGATTCGCCTCTTGTGCCATGCCCTAATACGGTCCGGGCATCCGGTTAAGCGTAGCGGGGATTGTAGCATACCACAGTATTGAGACACACACCCATTGCTAAAAGGTGACAGTCGTCGGGCGTCCGGCCGAGTCGGCATCGGGCCGGGCCGGTCTCGCGCCGGCGCGTCGGTCCGGGTGCGCTCAGTACGACTCGCCGGCGCGGTCGAGGATGTTCTCGGCCTGTTTGACGAGCGGGGCGTCTATCATCTCGCCGTCGACGCCGAAGACGCCCCGACCCTCCCTCGCGGCCTCGTCGCGGGCGCGGAGCACCTTTTTCGCCCACGCCACGTCCTCGTCGTCGGGGGAGAACGCCTCGTTGATGACGGGCACCTGCGCGGGGTGGATGGCGAGTTTCCCGTCGTAGCCGAGTCGCCGGCCGAACGCGGCGTCCTCGCGGAGCCCCGCCTCGTCCCGATAGTCGACGTGGAGCGTGTCGATGGCGTCGACGCCGGCGGCCGCGGCCGCGACGACGACGCGCTCGCGGGCGTACAGCACTTCGGTTCCCTCCTCGGACCGGGTCGCGCCCACGTCGGCGGCGAAGTCCTCCGCGCCGAAGACGACCGCGGCGGCGTCGGGCGCGGCCGCGACCTCGGGGGCGGCGAGGACGCCCGCCGCGCTCTCGACGATGGCGATGACGGGGCAGTCCGCGCCGACCTCGCGAGCCGCGCCGGCGACGCTCGTCACGTCGTCGGCGCTCGTCGCCTTCGGGACGACGAGCGAATCTGGCGGGTGGGCGGCGCAGACGGCGGCGATGTCGTCGCGGCCGGCGTCGCCGGGGTTGACGCGGACCGCGACCTCGGCGTCGGGGTCGAACTCGGGGTCCGAGAGGACCGAAGCGACCGCCTCCCGAGCCTCGGCTTTCCTGTCGGGCGAGACGGCGTCTTCGAGGTCGAAGACGAGCACGTCAGCGCCCGAGCTGGGGGCTTTCCGCAGGAGTTCGGGTCGGTCGCCGGGGGAGAACAAAACGCTTCGTCGGGGCATAGAGTGTGTATCGAGGTGGACGGTGAAATATCGACGCGTCGGCGACCCGGCTCAGGGCCAGAGGCCGCGGTGTTCGTGCGCCTCGGAGACGCGTTCGAGCGCGACCATGTAGGCGGCGTCGCGCCACGTCACGTCGTGTTCTTCGACGCGCTCGCGGACGGCGGTCCACGCGCGGAGCATCTCGGTCTCCAGTTCGTCGTGGACGCGTTCGAGCGACCACGAGCGGTGGTTGAGGTCCTGCAACCACTCGAAGTACGAGACGGTGACGCCGCCGGCGTTGGCGAGGATGTCGGGGACGACCGGAATCTCGCGCGTCTCGAAGACCTCGTCCGCGGCCGACGTGGTCGGGCCGTTCGCGCCCTCGACGACGAGGTCAGCCCGCACGTCGTCGGCGTTCTCGGCGGTCAGGACGTTGCCGACGGCGGCCGGGATGAGCACGTCCACGTCGAGTTCGAGCAGTTCCTCGTTCGAGAGCTTCCGCGGCGCGTCGTACTTCATGACGGCTTCCGGCTCCTCCTCGTGGGTCGGCACGTCGTGCGTGTCGAGGCCGTCGGGGTCGTAGATGGCCCCGTTCACGTCGGAGACGGCGACGACCGTCGCGCCCTCGTCGTCGAGGAGTCGCGCGGCGGGCGCGCCGACCGAGCCGAACCCCTGTACCGCGACGGTGGTGTCTTCGATATCCCAGCCGAGGTAGTCGATGGCCTCGCGGGCGATGATGGCGACGGAGCGTCCGGGCGCGGTGTCGCGGCCCTCGCTCCCGCCGACGACCGGCGGTTTGCCCGTCACGACGCCCGCCTTCGTCTCGCCTTCCTGCATCGAGTAGGCGTCCATGAACCACGCCATCGTCTGGGCGTCGGTTCCCATGTCGGGCGCGGGGATGTCTTTCGTTGGACCGATGAAGGGGCGAAGCTCCTCTGCGAACCGGCGGGTGAGCCGCTCTTTCTCGTCGGTCGAGAGGTCCTTGGGGTCGACGACGACGCCGCCTTTGCCGCCGCCGAACGGGAGGTCCATCACGGCGCACTTCCACGTCATCCACATCGAAAGGCCGATGCACTCGGCTTCGGTCACGTCGGGATGGAACCGGAGGCCGCCCTTGTAGGGGCCGCGGACGCTGTCGTGTTGGGCGCGGTAGCCGGTGTAGACCGCGGTCGAACCGTCGTCGCGTTCGAGGGGGACCGAGACGCGGTGGACCTGATTCGGGTGTCGGAGCCGCTCGATGACGCCGGGGTCGACGTCGAGGTGCGCCGCCGCGCGTTCGAGCTGTCGGCGGGCCGTCTCGAGGGCTGTCTCTTCGGTCGGTTCGTCGTCCGTCGCGGTGGATGGTGCTGCGGATGCCATGATTGGTCGTGCCGGCCGAGCGCCGGCTGAGCCGAGGGACAGACGCGCCGTCCCGCGCCCGCAGTGACGGCCGAATCACCGACCGAACGGCCGACCGAATCGGCCGTCATCGGGCGCTTTCGCAATCCTCTATTGTGGATAATTATAATGGTTGTTATCTAGTTTCGTTCGGGGCAATAGTTGTCACACGAGGCGGTCGACCGGCACGATTTTATCACGGTCTATCACACGATTCACCATGACCGGTCTGTACTACGAGGAGTTCGAGGTCGGCCGGACCATCGAACACGAAAAACGCCGCACCGTCTCGGAGTCGGACAACCAGCGCTTCTGCGACATGACGATGAACCAGCAGCCGCTCCACCTCGACGCCGAGTTCGCGGCCGACTCGCAGTTCGGGGAGCGACTGGTCAACGGCCTCTACACGATGAGCCTCGCGGTCGGGCTCTCGATTCCCGACACGACCGACGGGACCATCGTGGCGAACCTCGGCTACGACGACGTGTCCCACCCGAACCCGGTGTTCCACGGCGACACGCTCCGGGCGCAGACGACCGTCCTCGACAAGCGCGAGACCTCCGACGGCGAGCGCGGCGTGGTGACGATGAAAGTCGAGGTGTTCAACCAGGACGACGACCTCGTCTGCGAGTTCGAGCGGACGGCGCTGTCGCTGAAACGCGAGTTCGCCGCCGACGCTGACGACGCCTGAGCTGGGTCGGGTTGTGCCACGGCGCGTCGCCCCGCGTCTCCGCGCCCACCCGCACCGTTTTCTCCCCGGCGTCGCTAGGCCGGACATGGATTTCGACGGCCTCTCCGCGCGGACCGCGTCGGTCGCTGACCGGGCCGCCGCGGTCGCCGCCCGCGCCCCCGAACCCACGACCGTCGCTCGGGTCGGCCTCGGCGCGATGGTGTTCGCCGCGGGCGTCCACAAGCTTCTGGACCCGCTTTCGTGGTCGGCGTACGTCGTCCCGTGGCTCGCGCCGCTTTTCGTCGTCTCGCCGGTGACGTTCGTGCTCGCAAACGGCGTTCTCGAAGTCGGCTTCGGCGCGGCCATCGTCGCGGACCGCTACACCGCCCTCGCGAGCGCCGTCGCTGCCGTCTCGCTGTCGACGACGTGTCTCTACCTCGCGGTCGTGTTCGTCGTCGAAGGCGGCCTGTTTGGTGACGTGCTCGCCCGCGACATCGGACTGGCGGGGCTCGCGTGGGCCGTGCTTATCGACTCGCTCCGGCGGCCTACCCGAACACCGTAACGAGGATGAGTTGCGTGTTCATCAGCCCGGCGACGCCCCACGGGACGGCCACGCCGATGGGAATCGCCCCGCGGTAGCGACTCGGGAGGACGCGCCACGCGACGACCGCGACCGCGAGGACGACGAGTTTCAGCGAGATGAGCGCGCCCACCGGCCCGAACGCGGGGATGAGCGCGAGAACGACGGGGTTGAGCTCGGCCAGCCCCCGGCCGAGGCCGTAGAGCGTCGTCAGCACGTCGAGGACGAACGCCAGCATCGTCACGGTCCAGAGGACGTGCTCGTCGCTCACCGCGTGTGCGAGTGCCGCGCGGGGCGTCTCGGGAAGGGGGAGTTCGTGGCTCATGGCGGGCTATCGGCAAGCGACGATTCCCGATGTCGCGGCGAGACGTGACGACGCGATGGGCGGAACGGGCGGGAGTCGGCCGACGATGGGGTCCGTACCACCCCCGCCGTCCTCAGTACGAACCGCTTAGGTCAGTTACCGTGAGATTACCCGCCGGAAAAACGGAGCATTAACCCCCGACTCGGCTCAGATGACGGTCCCGTGCTTCTTGTCGGGGAGCGACTTCTCCACGTCGGCGTAGAACTCGAAGCGGGCCGCAAGCTCGTCGCGGAGGGTCGACGGCGGGACGATTTCGTCGATGACGACCTCGCTCGCCATCCGGTGGGCGTCGATGTCCTCGCGGTACTCCTCGCGGAGTTCGTCTTCCATCCGCGCCCGTTCTTCGGGGTCGTCGACGTCGGCGAGCTTGTTCGCGTACACCGCGTTGATGGCGGCTTCGGGGCCCATGATACCGATTTCGCCCGAGGGGAGCGCGATGACGCTCTCGGGGTCGTAAGCCGGGCCGCCCATGGCGTAGATGCCCGCGCCGTAGGCCTTCCGCACGATGACGGTCTGCTTGGGCACCGTCGCCGACGACGTGGCGTAGATGAACTTCTTGCCCTTCTCCAGGATGGCGTCCTTTTCGACCTGCGACCCGGCCATGAAGCCGGGCGTGTCACAGAGGTAGAGGAGCGGAATCTCGTAGGCGTCGCAGGTCCAGATGAACTCCGCGGCCTTCTCGGCGGCGTCGGGGAAGATGGCTCCCGACCGCTCGGTGGGCTGGTTGGCGACGATGCCGACCGGCCGACCGTCGATGCGGGCGAACGCGGTGACGATTTCCTTCCCGTAGTCGGGCTTCAGTTCGAACACCGATTCGGCGTCGACGACGCGCTCGATGAGGTCGTGGGCGTCGTAGGGGCGGTTCGGTGACTCGGGGATGAGTTCGTCGATGCCGTCGGGGGAGTACCGCGGCGGTTTCGACTCGGCGCGCGGCGGCTTCTCGCCGGCCTTGTCGGGGAGGTAGGTGATGAGCTGAGAGACGAGTTCGCGGGCGTGCGCCTCGTCGCGGGCGACGAGGTCGGCGCTCCCGGACTCCTCGGCGTGCATCCGCGCGCCGCCGAGGTCCTGCATGGAAATCTCCTCGCCGGTGACCATCTTCACCATGCGCGGCGAGGCGATGGCCATCGCGGACATCCCCTCGACCATGACCGTGAAGTCGGCGAAGACGGGCGTGTAGGCCGCGCCGGCGATACACGGCCCGTAGAGGACGCAAATCTGCGGGACGTACCCCGAGAGCATCGAGTGGTTGTAGTAATATTTCCCGATGCCCTCGCGGTTGGCGAAGAAGCCGGTCTGCTGGTCGATGCGGCCGCCCGAGGAGTCCATCAGGTAGAGCACCGGCTTGCCGGTCTTGAGGGCGCGCTGCTGCATGCGGAGGAACTTCTCGACGCCGCGGCGGGCCATCGACCCGGCCTTGACGGTGAAGTCGTTGGCCATGACGTGGAGGTCGCGGCCCTCGAACTCGGCGGCTCCCGTGAGGAGGCCGTCGCCCGGCAGGCGAGTGTTCGGGTCCGCCTCGTCGACCTCGGGAGAGTTCTCGTGCCACGAGTCGAAGTTGGCGAACTTGCCGTCTTCGAACGCCAGCCCGTCGGGGAACCAGAGTTCGAGACGGTCGCGGACGAACAGCTTTCCCGACTCCGGCAGGCGCTGTTTGTACTTCTCGGGGCCGCCGCCGAGGATGTCCGCGATTTCCTCGCGGAGTTGCTCCTCGCGCTCGGTGGGACCCATGTCGTCGTCCAGCGGGAAGGTGTCCGCGGGCGGTTCGGCGTCCGCGACGGCCTCCTCGCCGTCGCCGACGAAGACGTTCACGTCCGTCCCGAGGTGTCGCGCCAGCGCGTTGGCGATGGCCTCGGCCTCGTCGCCGGTCGCGCCGTCGCCGATTCTGACCTTCATACTCGGTGATGCACCACCGTATTCAAAATGGTTTTCCATGCACGATTTGCCGGTCGGTCGAACGGGGGCGGCGGCAGTCCGGCCGTCGTCCGTTTGGAGACCGGTCGCTATCGACTGCGGAGTTCGGAGAAAACGAGGTGCCCGGTCGGTTCGGTTCGCTCAGTCCAGCGCGGCTTCGAGTTTCGCCACGAGTTCGGTGTTGCCGACGTACATCGGGGTCCGCGCGTGGAGTTCGTCCTTGTCCACGTCGAGGAGCGACTTCGTGCCGTCGGAGGTCGCGCCGCCGGCCGTCTCGATGACGTAGCCGATGGGGTAGCCCTCGAACTGGACGCGGAGTTTGCCCTCGGGCGCGGACTCCAGCGTCGGATACGCGAAGATGCCGCCGTAGGTGAGAATCTGGTTCACGTCGCCGATCATCGAGCCGCCGTAGCGGAGCTTGCGCGAGGCGTCCTGTTCGACCTCGCGGGCGAACGCCTCGAAGTCGTCGGTCCAGTCGGGGACGCGGCCGCCGAAGCCGTACACCGACCCCTCGTCGGGGAGCGAAACGTCCTCGCGGACGAGTTCGTGGCTCGCGTCGTCGTGGATGACGTACTCGTCGACGGTGCCGTTGCGGGCGACAATCATCGTCATGACGGGGCCGTAGAGGACGTAGCCGGCGGCGACGAGGTCGCGCCCGTGGGCCGGTAGCGGGCCATCGTACACCGCGAAGATGGTCCCCATCGTGTTGTTCGGCTTCAGGTTCGACGAGCCGTCGAGCGGGTCGACAGCGACCGACAGCCGGCCGGTGCCCACGTCCACGGACTCGGGGCGCTCCTCGCTGGCGTACTCGCCGACGCCGTCGAGCGCGCCGATGCGCTCGCAGAGGAGGTCGTCGGCGAACACGTCGGCGGCCATCTGCGTCTCGCCGCTCGGGTTCTCGTCTTCGGCGGTGACGCGGCGACCGGGGAGGCCGGTTCGAATCTCGGGCGCGGTGCTCGCGATGATGTCGACCACGCCGTCGATGGTCCGCACGTCGCGGGCGGTGTCGGCGGTGTTGACGTCGGTCGTCGCCATCAGGCCCATCCCTCCGGGCGTCGGCGGGTCGTCGGCGAGTCGTCGGCGAGTCGAGCGCTGACCCCGAGCGTCGTCGGGGTGGGAGATACCGTCTGCGGGAAGTCGACGGCCGTGTCGGAACCGGGCATCATCTGATTCAAAATGGTGTAACTACCTATATAAAAACTGCGTCTAGAGTGGTTTAGGGTGTATTACTGAATTCGGGCGTTATGAGGGCCGTAACAAAATATTACGGAAAAACACGGTCCGAATAGAAATTACTACTCAGATAGTAAAAATTCGGGCGGCAGTCAGAACCGGCGGTTTACTCCATGGCGTCGCGCGCCTGCCCCTTCCACGCGCTGACGACGGTCGGGTCGATTTGGAGGGCGTCGGCGACGTGTTCCGGGTCGGCGGTGGCGAGTCGCCTGACCGAGCGGACGCCCGCCTCGGCGAGCAGTTCGGCGTCGGCCTCGTCGACCCCGGCGAGCGTCGTGAGCGGTTCGGGCTTCGACCGCTCGCGCCACGCTTCTTCGGCCGCGAGCGCGTCTCCCGAACCGTCGGTCGACGCGTCGGTCGCCCCCCGCCCGGTCGGCGTCCAATCGCCCGACTCCGTGGGCTCCGAGGGGGCGTCCGCTTCGCTCTCCGGTCTCGTAGTCGTCCCCGACTCCGACGGAGTCCAGTCTCCGTCTCGCGCCGGGCCGCTCGTCTCCGTCGCCTCGCCCCGGCCGTCCGGGGTCCAATCGCCGGTGTTGCTGTTTCTGTCGCCGGTGTTGCTGTTTCTGTCGCCGTCGCTGTCGTCGCTGTCGGCATCGTCACTCGCGTCCCAGTCGCCCGAACTCGCGGCGACCCACGCGCGCTCGTCGTCGCCCAGTCCGCGGACCTGCGAGGAGCGGCGGTCGAGGTCGTCGCCGGAGTTGAACGACCACGAAAGCGAGTGCCAGCGCCGAATCTTCGCCGCGACGCCGGGGTTCGTCCCGGCGGCGACGAGGTCCCGGTAACACACCTCGCCGTCGACGATAGCGGCCGCGTCGATGTTCGCCTCGGCGAGACAGTCGGCGGTCGCCGGGCCGACGTATTTCAAGGCCTCTAACTCGGTCGGGACGCCGTCGCTCGCGCGGTCGCCCCGCGGTCTGAGCAGGTGGGTCAGCGCCTCAGCAGGGTTTTTCGGCCCCTCGTCCGGCCCGTTCCCCCGGTTTGCGCCCTCGGCGTCGCTCGGGCGCGCGTCCGAGACGGCTTCCCCTCCGTCCCCGCCCGCGTCGTCTTCGTCGTATCTGCCGGCGTCGTTCACCCCAGTCACCGTTGCATATCCCCATTCTTGCCCCCGACTTGAGTCTTCCCGTGACAGTCACGAGTCTGTCACTATTCCGAAACGCATCGGCAAGTTTTACCACCCTCCCTCGCGCAGACCCCGATATGTACGATACCGAAGATATCGACACGGTGGGCGTCGTCGGCGCGGGAACGATGGGCAACGGCATCGCGCAGGTGGCCGCGATGGCCGGCTACGACGTGGTCATGCGCGACCTCGAACCCGAGTACGTCGAGCGCGGCCTGTCGGCCATCGACGACAGCCTCTCGCGGTTCGTTTCGAAGGAGAAACTGACCGCGGACGAGGCCGACGCCGCGAAGGCGCGCGTCGCGGGGACGACCGAGCTCGCGGACCTCGGGGACTGCGACCTCGTGGTCGAGGCGGCCGTCGAGAACATGGACGTGAAACGCGACATCTTTGCCGACCTCGACGACATCGTCCCCGAGGGCGTCGTGCTGGCGACGAACACCAGCACGCTCTCCATCACCACCATCGCGGCCGCGACCGAGCGCCCCGAACTCGTCGTCGGCCTCCACTTCATGAACCCCGTGCCGATTATGAAGGGCGTCGAGGTCGTCCGCGGCGAGAAGACCGACGACGACGTCGTCGCGTTCGCCCACGACTTTTCGGAGGCCCTCGGCAAGGAGACGTGGGAGTCCGACGACAAGCCCGGCTTCGTCACCAACCGCATCCTCATGCCGTGGCTCAACGAGGGCATCCGCGCCTACGACGAGGGCGTCGCCTCCAAGGAGGACATCGACCGCGGCATGACTCTCGGCACGAACGTCCCGATGGGGCCGCTCACCCTCGCGGACCACATCGGCCTCGACATCTGTCTGGACGCCTCCGAGACGCTGTTCGAGGAGCTCGGAGACCGCTACAAACCGGCGTACCTGCTCAAGCGCAAGGTCGCGGCGGGCGACCTCGGCAAGAAGACGGGCAAGGGCTTCTACGAGTACGACTAAGTCGACGAGCGTCGGTTCTCGGCGGCGCGGGCATTCGTTCACTCCCGGCCGCGGGGCGGCGAAACTGTTGCCCCGCGAAGGGGAAGGCTATCAATCCTGAAACCCTGCGCGAACGCTTTTTATGCCGTCCCGCGTGAAACTCTCTCAATGATTACGGTCGAGAACCTGCGGAAGACCTACGGCGACTTCCCCGCCGTCGTGGGAAGCGACTTCTCGGTCGAGTCGGGCGAGGTGTTCGGCATCGTCGGCCCCAACGGCGCGGGGAAGACGACGACGCTGAAGATGCTCGCCGGACTCGTCGAACCGACCGGCGGGTCGGCGTCGGTGCTCGGATACGACCCCGAGGAGCCGGCGATGCGGCGCAAACTCGGCTTTCTCCCCGAGGAGTCGCCGCTGTACGAGGACATGACCGCGCGGTCGTATCTCCGATTCTTCGCCGACCTCTACGACGTGCCCCGCGACGTGGCCGACGAGCGCACCGGCGCGGTGCTCGACCGCCTCGACCTCGAATACCGCGACCGCCGACTCGGGGACATGTCGAAGGGGATGAAGCGCAAGGTCGCCATCGCCCGGTCGCTCGTCAACGACCCCGACCTGCTCATCTACGACGAACCGGCCAGCGGCCTCGACCCGCTGACGACGAACGTCGTCTTGGAGTTCGTCCGCGAACTCCGCGACGAGGACAAGACCGTCGTCTTCAGCGCGCACAACCTCTTTCACGTCGAGTCCATCTGCGACCGCGTGGTCATCATGAACCGCGGGGAAATCATCGCCCGCGGGACGGTCCCCGAGATTCGCGCGGAACACGGCGAGACGACCTACCGCGTGTTCACGACCGTCCCGCTCGCGGAGACCCTGCCCGCCGACGACGAAATCGACGGTGAGGAGCGCCACGTCGCCGTCGTCGACGAGATGTCGGCCGTCGAGTCGCTCCGCGAGCGCGCCGAGGCCGCCGGCGGCCGCGTCGCCGACATCCGAACCGACGAGGCGTCGCTGGAGGACATCTTCCTCCGCCTCGCCCGCGAGGCACCGACGACGAGCGAAGCCGAGGGCGGCCGCGGGCGGGCCGCTGACGGCGAGCGCGAGTACGCCGACGACGAGCGCGAACAGCGCGTCGCCGGAGGTCGCGGGCAGTCGTGACCGACCTCCGAACCCGACTCGTCGCGCACGCCCGGACTATCCTCCGCATCGCCCGCTGGGAGGTGTCGCGCTCGGCGGGGACGCTCGACCGCCGGACCGCCGCAATCGGTCTCGTCGCCGTCCTCGTCGCCGGCGGCATCGCGGCCGGGGCGGCGGGCGGCGGGGTCGCGCTCGACCGCGACCTCTACCGCGTCGGCATCGCCGGCGACAGCCCCTACTACGACGCCGTCGACCAGTCATCCACGCTCGACCCGCGGCCCGTCTCGGACCCGAACGTCGAACTCGTCGTCAGCGAGACGCACGTCTCGGTCGTCGACACGCAGACCGGCCGGGCCGCCTACGCCGCGTTCCGCGACGCGGTCCGGTCGTACAACGAACGACAGATGGCCCGCGAGGAGAACCGGTCGGCCGCGTTCCCGGTCGTCGTGGACCTCCAGTACCGCGAGCGCGACGCGCTCGTCCCGGCCGGAAGCCGCGTCGACGGCGGCGCGGGCGGGGGTGGTGGTGGAGCCGGAACCGGTGACGGCGGCGGAGCCGACGCCGGAACCGGAGCCGGGAGCGGCGCGTCCGGTGCCGGTGACGGTGCGGGCGGGACAGCCGGCGGCGGCCCGGACGCGTCCGACGCCGCGGCGGCCGACGACGGCAGCGTCGACGCCCCGTCGCTCGGCGGGATGGCGGGCCTCTTCGGCGGCGACACCAGCGGGTCGCCGGCGAGCATCAGCCCGCCGTTCCCGTTCGCCTCGCTCGTCCTCGCCTTCGCCTTCCTCGTGCCGATGAACTTCGTGATTCAGGCCTACGGGTCGAGCGTCCTCAACGAGCGCATCAACCGCCGCGGCGAACTGCTCCTCGTCGCGCCCATCTCGCCGGGCGACATCGTCGCCGGCAAGACGCTCCCGTACCTGCTCGGGACGGTCGCGATAACCGTCGCCATCGCGGCGGCGGTCGGCGGCGGCGTCGTCTCGGTGGCCGCGGTCGTCCCCGTCGGCCTCCTGTTCCTCGCGTCGACGTTCGTCGGCGCGATGTTCGCCCGGTCGTTCAAGGAACTCACGTTCGTCACGGTGACGGTGTCGGTGTTCCTGACGACGTACACGTTCGTCCCGGCCATCTTCACGAACGTCACGCCCATCGCGCTCATCTCGCCGCTGACGCTCGTCGTGCGCGACCTCGCGGGCGAGTCGATTCCGCTCGGCGAGTTCCTGTTTTCCGTCGGGCCGATTCTCCTTGCCGCGGCCGTGTTGTTCCTCCTCGGCGTCGGCGTCTACCGCGAGGAGGACATGTTCACCCAGCGACCGGTCCCGCTGAAGTTCCTCGACGCGCTCGACAGTCGCATCTCGCGGGCGCGCTCGGTTGCGACCCTGTCGGCGCTGTCGATTCCGTTCGTCTTCATCGCGGAACTGCTGGCCATCGCCGTGCTGTTCGTCCTCCCGGTGGACCTGACCGTCCCGATGGTGCTCGTCGCGGTCGCGGTCATCGAGGAGTTGGCAAAGAGCCTCCACGTCCTCGCCGCCTTCGAGAAGGCGCGCTTTTCGCGGACGCTCCGGTCGTCGCTCGTCCTCGGCGGGCTCTCCGGCCTCGGCTTCTTCGTCGGCGAGAAGTTCACCGCCATCGCTCAACTCGCCGGGTTGCAGTCGCTCACGCTCGGCCAGACCGCCTTCGCGCCCTCCGGCGTCGGCATCGCCGGCGGCACCGGCGTGAGCGCCCTCGTCGTCCTCGGGCTGTTCCTCGCGCCGCTCGTGCTCCACGCGGTGACCGCCAGCGTGACCGCCTTCGGGGCGAGTCGGGGGCGCTCGGCCTACGGCGTTGCGCTCGTGGGTGCAATCGCCATTCACCTCGGCTACAACCTTCAGGTGGTGAACGCCCTTGGGTAGCCCGCGACTCGCCATCGCCCGGCGCGAACTCGGCAGTCTCCGTAAGGAAAAAACCATCGTGCTGGCGCTGGCTATCCAGCTGTTCGTCGCGGCGTTCTCGTCGTTCCTCGTCGTCGGCCTCGTCTCGCTGTACGACCCCGGCGCGGCGAGCTATCAGGTGGACGTGGCCGTCGCGGGCGACGAGGAGGCCGTCGAGGACCTGCTTCGCGCCGTCGGGACCGAAGACGGGCTCAGCGGGCGACCGTACGCCTCCACGTCGGCCGCGATGACGGCGTTCCACGAGCGGGAGGTCGATGCCGTCTTAGAGGCGTCCGCGGGAGAGGACGGCAGGATACGGGTCGCGGCGGTCGCGCCCGACACGGGCGTGGAGACGACGGCGGTCGTCACCCGCCTCCGCGACGCGCTCCGCGAACTGGAGCGCACCGAGCGCGCGGAACGGCGCGCGTTCCTCGAAACGGACCCGCTTTCCCTCCCGCCGGCGGCGGAGTCGAGCCCGTACTTCGGCTTCACCTACACCGTGCTCGTCCCGCTGTTGTTGTTCCTGCCCGTGTTCATCTCGGGGTCGCTGGTGGTCGACTCGCTCACGGAGGAGGTCGCCCGCGGGACGCTCGAACTCCTCCGAGTCGCGCCCGTGAGCTTCGCGGCCGTCGTGGACGGGAAGCTCCTCGCGGCCGGCGGACTGGCTCCGGTGCAGGCCGTCGCGTGGATGCTGCTCCTCCACCTGAACGGGACGGCCATCGAGAGCGTGCCCTGGCTGTTCGGCATGGTCGCCGGGCTCTCGGCCGTCGTCGTCACCCTCGGCGCGGCGGTGGCGATTACGTCGCCCGACCGCCGGGTCGCACAGCTCCTGTACTCCATCGGCGTGCTCCTCGTCTTCGCGGGCACGTCGTTGCTGCCGCTGAACCCCGCGAACACGGCCGCGCGACTGGCGCTCGGGACCGCGGGCGTCGGCGCGAGAGCCGCCGTCGCGGGGCTCGTCTTCGTCGGCGTCGTCGCGCTCGTCGGCCTCCGGGTCGTCGTCGACCGGGTGGACCCGAACGAACTCGGCTGAGACCCGGTGTCTCCACCCGCTCTCGGTGTTCGTGGCCGGTTTTCTCGCGACACCGCACCGGAAGTCGTACAAGCCCCGAGTCCGAGAGGCGACACATGGCACTCGGAGGCACCGCGAAGAAGCTCCAGAAGGTCGCAGAGATGGCCGAAGACGTGTACAAGAAGCTCAACGAACTGCGCGAGCAGGTCGTCGAGGTCCGCGAGACGGTCAACGAGACGAAGTCGCGCGTCGACCGGCTCGAAGCCGAGAACGCCGAACAGCGGGCGATTCTCGAAGCCATCGCGGAGGAACAGGGCGTCGACCTCGACGCCGCCATCGCGCAGGCGCACATCTCCGAGGCCGAGGACGACGCGGCCGGCGACGAGACCGCCGACGCCGATGCCGACGCGTCGAGTGACGCCACCACCGACGACGCGTAAGCACGCCGACTCTCCGACGCTCCCCGTTTTCTGTCGGTTTCGCACCCAGCCCTAGCCTCGTCTCGGAGTCCCCGAGAGACGACTGTGCTCGACCGACTCGGCTCGACTCACCCACGCACCGACCTCCGACGAAGGGGAGACAACGGGATGAAAACGTTCAGGGTCAGGGGCAACTTTTGCCCGCGTATGACCACGCACCGCGAACCCTTCGACTCGGTGCTCGACACCGTCGGGGAGACGCCGCTCGTCAGGGTCCACGCGTCGCCCGACGAAGTGCCCGTCTACGCGAAGCTCGAATCGTTCAATCCGGGCGCGAGCGTCAAAGACCGCATCGGGAAGTACATGCTCGAACGGATGCTCGAATCCGGCGAACTCCCCGATGGCGGCACCATCGTCGAGCCGACCGCCGGCAACACCGGCATCGGCTTCGCCGTCGCGGCCGGACAGCTCGGCATCCGCGCGGTGTTCGTCGTCCCCGAGCGGTTCAGCGTCGAAAAACAGACGCTCATGCGCGCGCTCGGAGCCGACGTGGTGAACACGCCCACCGAAGACGGGATGGGCGGCGCTATCGACCGCGCCCACAAGCTCGCCGACGAACTCGACGACGCCGTCGTCCCCCAGCAGTTCTCCAACCCGCTCAACCCCGAGGCGCACTACGAGACGACCGCGCCCGAGGTGTACGACGCGCTCGACGGCGAGGTCGGCGCGCTCGTCGCCGGCTGCGGTACCGCGGGCACGCTGATGGGGATGGCGCGCTACGGCCGCGAGCGCAACGAAGACACGTTCGTCACCGCCGTCGAACCCGAGGGGTCGCTCTACGCCCGGCTCCACGGCCGCGACGTGGCGGAGGCGTCGTACAAGACCGAGGGCATCGGCACGCACGACCCCGCGACGAACGAGCTGTTCGACCCCGAGTTGGTGGACGAAATCGTCCAAATCGCCGACCGCGACACTCACGACGAGATGCAGCGCCTCGCCGCCGAGGAAGGCCACCTCGTCGCGTCGAGCGCCGCCGCCAACTCGCTGGCCGCCATCGACGTGGCCGAGCGCGCCGCCGCCGGCGACCTCGACCTCCCGCACGACGCCGTGGTCACGGTCTTCCCCGACTCCTCGGAGCGATATCTCTCGAAGGGCGTCTACGGCGACTTCGAGTCGTGGGAAGGGTAGAACAGGCCGGCCGGAAGCTGACTCCGGTCGAATCGCCGGTTCAGCGGGCGCTCAGGCGAGCCGCGAGTGCTCGACCTTGAAGCACTTGTCCTGAACGAACGAGAGTCCAGCTTCCTCGGCGCGGGCGGCCGCGTCGTCGTCGCGGATGCCGAGTTGGAGCCAGACCGCCTCCACGTCGCCGCGGTCGGCGGCGCGCTCGATTGCGGCGTCGACGATGTCGCCCGCCTCCTCGGACGGTCGGAACACGTCCACGAGGTCGACGTCTTCGTCCACGTCGGCCAGCGAGTCGTACGCCGTCTCGCCGAGGATTTCGTCGTGGAAGGGGTTGACCGGGACGACGCGGTAGCCGTGGCGCTGCATGTACGCCGGGATGTCGTGGGCGGGCTTGCCGGCCGTGGCCGAACAGCCGACGACCGCGATGGTCTCGGCGTCGAACAGCGCGCGGATGTCGTCGTCGCTGGTGATGGGCATACCTACGACGTGGCCGTCTGCGGATAAAAACGTCAGGCGGCTGTGCGGCGCGGCCGCCGTCCCAGTCCCCAGTCCGGCGCGCGCGCCGAACCGGCTAGTGGTCCGCGATGCGGATGTCCGGCGGCGCGTCCTCGTGGGTCGTGATGATGCCGTCGAACAGCTGTTTGATGGTGTTCATCGTCCGGTCGTCGTGAGCGTCGGCGTCGATGGTGAACACGCCGAGGCCGCCCACGCTCTGGATGCGGCCGGTGAACACGTGCAGAAACCGAAAGACGGTCTGGAGGTCGGCGTACATCAGCAGCGTCGAAAGCGAGTGGAGCATGATGCGGTTCTCCGGCAGCCCGCGGTCCTGGTAGTACTCCTGGAGGATTTCCGAGAGCTTGATTCCGATTCCGGTCATGTCGACCGGCGACGACGTGTACCGGATTCGGTCATCGTCGCGGACCTCGCCGACGCCCTGCTGTTTCGTGACGCAGTCGACGACCGCGACGGGCTTGCCCTCGTAGTCGAGTCGCTTGCCGAAGTCGTTGAGGATGCGGTCCGCGCCGTCTTTGGTCGTGACGATGACCGCCCCTTCACCGCTCCGGGTCCCCTCCGCGAGGATGTCGAGCGCCAGCGAACGCTTGCCGGTCAACGCCGGTCCGACGAGGAGGAGGTTCGTGCCCGGTTCGACCTCGACGTCGAGATCAGCGCCCAGATTATACATACAGGTACCTCGGCTCGATGTCGTCGACTCCGAGGAACGCGCTCGCGTGACGCTTCCGCTCGCCGGGGGTCATCGGATAGTACGATGATACAGTGAGCCGGTAATATTCTTTTTGATTGGAGGATCGAACAGTTCCGGCTCGTCGGGGCGTTCTCCGGGAACTTGCCGATTGTCCGTCCAGGATCACTTATAAGAGACTTCCCGCTGGCGCCGTCGCCCGTCCGAGGATGAACGCGAACGCCGCCAAGAACATCCCGTGTTTGAGTCGGCGCTGGGCCGCGGCCGGATTACCGAACGACTGCGCGGTGGCGGCGAGCATGAGCGCGTCGGCGGGGACGACCACGCCGAGATACGCCAGTCCGAACTCCCCCCGGACGAACGGCACCGCGCTCGCGCCGACGGCGACCACGAGGACGACCGCGCCGAGCCACAGCGACGCCGCCTCGCCGACGACGATGGGGAGTGTCCGAAGCCCCTCTTCTCTGTCGCCGCCGATGTCCTCGACGTCTTTGACGATTTCGCGGGTCAGCGTCGCCAGTGCGGCGAGCACACAGAGGACGGCCGCGCCCAACGGTTCGCCGATGGCCGCGCCGCCGAACAGGAACGTCGAGCCGGTGAGCGCGGCGACGACGACGTTGCCGACGCCCGGGAGACCCTTGAAGAACTCCGTGTACGCGAGGAGCGCGACGAGGTTGACCACGGCGATGGCGATGGCGACGACCGGGAGGACGAGCGCCGAGACGACCGCGCCGCCGAACAGCGCGACGCTGAACCACTTGGCCTCGGGCGCGGTCACCGCGCCGCGGGGAATCGGACGGTCCGGGCGATTGATGCGGTCGATATCGCGGTCGAAGTAGTCGTTGATGGCGTTGCCCGCGCCCGTGGCGAACACGGTGGCGAGCATCGCCGCGACGACGACGAGCGCGTCGCTCGGTGACGCCCCGGCGACGAACGCCCCGGTGAACGTGAGAACGCCCGCGGCGACCGCGTTTCCCGGCCGGGTGAGTTCCGCGAACCCGCGTGCCCGCGTTCCGAGAGACATACCACGTACTGTTCGGAGACCGCGTATAAATCGCGCGGAGTCGCCGCCCCGAATCAATCCATTTAAAACAGTCCACGACAGACGAAGTCATGTAGGGCGCTTAGCTCAGTCTGGACAGAGTGCTTGGCTTCGGACCAAGTTGCCACGGGTTCAAATCCTGTAGCGCCCATGATTTTTCGAGGAACTTGGTGACGAGCGGAATCTGGGCCGAAGGAGTTGAACCAGGGAGCGAAGGGAGTGAGCGACTGCGGTTCACAATCTTCTGGGTCAAGAGAATCGCCCGCCATCGCACGCATCACGCACCTTCCGAGCAGTCGTTGGAGTCGTCGCACCGGCGCTCGGCTTTCCGCTCCAAAATCGACGGCGGACTCGACTTCACAACCCAAAATCGCGTCGCGCCGGAACCCCGATTCTGCTAGGCACAATCCAGTTAGGTACGGCTCCCCTCATACTCAATCACATGGACCGGAGCGAATACGCGATACTCACGGTCATCGCACTCGCGACGGTCGGACTCGGCGTATTCACGACCACACAACCGCTCGGGACGTTCTTCGTCGAGAGCGCCCGGGAGGCGCTTTCCACCACCGCGGCCATGGCGTGGGTGACGTGGTGGGCGCTCGTCGTCGGCTTCGCCATCGCCGGCGGCGTGGAGGCGTGGACCTCGGGCGAGGAGGTCTCGGAGCTACTGGAGGGCCACGGCCCGCGCGAAATCGGCTACGGCTCGCTGTTCGGCTTCGTCTCCTCGTCGTGTTCCTACAGCGCCATCGCCACCGCGAAGAACCTGTTCAAGAAGGGCGGGTCGGCGGCGGCGACCCTCGGGGCGTTCATGTTCGCCTCGACCAACCTCGTCATCGAAATCGGCGCGGTCATCTGGATTCTGCTCGGCTGGCAGTTCCTCGTGGCCGACATCCTCGGCGGGTTCATCCTCATCGGGCTGATGGCGTTCGGTTTCGTCTACCTCGTGCCCGACGAGGTGGTCGAACAGGCCCGACAGAACGTCCAAGACGAGGGCACCGAGACCGTCCGCGACCCCGTCTGCGGGATGGAGGTGAACCCCGAGGAGACGGAGTACTCCGTCGAACACGACGGGCGGACGTTCTACTTCTGTTCGAAGTCGTGTAAGGAGAGCTTCGACCCCGAGGAGGCCAACACGACGGTTCGCGAGCAGGCCACGTCGCTGTCGGGGTGGAAGGCGCTCGCCGACAAGCAATGGAAGGAGTGGGGGATGCTGTGGGACGAAATCGCCATCGGGTTCGTCTTCGCCGGCCTCATCGCCGGGTTCATCCCCGAGTCGGTGTGGACCTCGGTGTTCTCGGGGCCGACGTTCGGGCTGCCGGTGTACGTCTTTTGGACCGCGGTCCTCGGGGCCGTCATCGGCGTCGCCACCTTCGTCTGCTCGGTCGGGAACGTCCCGTTCGGAGCGGTCCTGTTCTCGAACGGCCTGCCGTTCGGGAGCGTCCTGAGCTACATCTACGCGGACCTCATCGTTCCGCCCATCATGGACGCCTACCGAGAGTACTACGGGACGACGTTCGCGGCCGTCCTCTCGGGGATGATATTCGTCGCGGCGGTCCTGACGGGCGTCATCATCCACTTCGTCTTCCTCGGCGCGGGGCTCATCCCGGCCCCCGAGAGCGTCCAAATCGCGGAGGTGAGCATCGAGGCCGACTACAAACTCGTGTTGAACGTGTTCGCGACCGGCCTGTTCGGCGTCCTCTACTGGCTCCACCGCTCGGAGTCAGTTGGTGATGACGGCCACGGCGGTCACGGCGAGGCGGCGCAGGCCGGCGACTGAGCCGTCGGAGCGCGTGCGCGACGCACGTCCGAAACGCCCGAAAAACCGAAACAGCCCGAAAAACCGAAGCCGGGGTCCACCGGCCCCGCCGAACCCCCGGCTTACGCTTCGAGGTGCTCGATGCCCTGCTTCGAGACGTTCGCCCGGGTGACGTGGTCGTCCATCCACTCGGGGGCGTCGTCGTCTTTCTCCTCGGTCCACGCCCAGCCCTCGTAGATGTGGACGCGGTCGGTTCCGCGCTCGCGGAGCCTGAGCGTCGCCTTCCCGTCGATGTCGTCGGGGCTGGGTGCGGGATGGAGCCGGCGGGCGGCCTTCAGCGCCGCCTGCCGGGGATACGTTCCGCTGAACACGCTCGTCTCCTCGCCGTCCTCGACGAGGACGAAGTTTCGCTTGCCGTCTTCTCGTACCATGCGTGCCTATACCACGCACTCCGAATTAGTAGTTCGTGTCGCCGCGACGGTCACAGCGCGCCGTCGACGGGGCGGTTCGTCCCGGTCGACGCCACTCCCCCCACGACTCACAACCACGCGTCGAGTCGCGCTCGGTGGAAGTCGACCGCGGCCGCGCCGGTTCGCTCGGGGTAGCCGGGGCGGGTCACCTCGCCCGCCGAATCGACGGCCGAGTGGACGACGGCGGCGACCCGATAGGCGCGCGGGACCGGCGGGAGCGGCCGGACCGACTCGTAGCCCGCGCGGAACGCCCGGCGGAGCGGCGCGCCGTCTTCGACGTACCAGTCAGCGACGAGGTGTTCGACTTTGGCGACGGCGAGTCCCGGCGCGGCGGCCATCGGCTGTCCCCAGTCGAGGACGGCCGAGACCCGGTCGTCCTCGACGAGCGCGTTCCCCGGTCTGAAGTCCCACGGATAGAGCCGCGCCGGCGGGTTCGCGGGGAGCGACGCGGCCGCGACGGCGTCCGCTAACCGCTTTCGACACCCGTCGAACGCGGCCGGGAGCGCGGCGATTCCCTCGCGGGCGTAGGCGGAGAACCACGCCTCCCAATCGCTGTCGTCGGCGCTCGCGGCGTCGAATCCGCGGTTGGTCGCCGGTTCCGATTCGAACCCGGCTCCGCCCGCGGTCGCTTCGCCACCGTCGGCTCGCTGTCCGCCGCGAGGAGAGCCCGCAAGCCGACCGTAGCCGTCGAAAGTGAACTGTTCGTGGAGCTGGCCGAGGCCGACGCCGAACGACCGGGCGACCCGCCGCTGGGCCGTCGCATCGAGCGAGACGAACCGCTCGTGGAGTTCGTCGCCGGCGGCGCGCTCCGTGACGACGTAGCCGGCCCCGTCGAGCGCGCCCGACGCGAGGACGTGGGGGACCGGAATCGACGTGCGCTCGCGGACCGCCCGCGAGAGGGCGGCTTCGACGGCCAGCGCCGCGGCGTCGGCCGCCGTCTGGACGACGACTTCCCCGCCGTCGGCGAACGTCGCGACCGCGGTTTGCTTGTGGTTCCCGTTCGGAACGCTGGCCGTCGCCGCGACGCGTCGCTCGGGGAACTCGCGGGCGAGCACGCCCTCGACGGGGTTCATGGAACCACTCTACGGGTGACGCGAACAAAGGTCCAGCGGACGGCTCGCGGCGGCCGATGGCGATGGCGATGGCGACGGCGACGCCGCGGGAGCCGAGTCACGGCCCGCCGTCGAGAATCGTCGAGAACTCGGTGAGCGACCGGAGGACGTACGCCGGGGCGTACGAGGTCGGGTCCGGGTCGCCTTCGTCGCCCGTCTCGACCGGGCACCACGCGGCGTCGAGACCGGCGCGGTGGGCTCCGTCCACGTCGAACTCCAGCGAGTCGCCGACGTGGAGGCTCGCGTTCGCCTCGGCGTCGAGGTCGGAAAGCGCCCGGTCAAACGGGTCGGGGTGGGGCTTTCGCCGCGGCATGTCGCCCGCGAAGACGACCGCGTCGAACGCGTCGGCGATGCCGAGCGCGTCGAGTTTGACGGCCTGCCGCCGCTCGGGACCGTTGGTGACGAGGCCGACCGACGCGTGGTCGCGGGCGGCGGCGAGCGCGGCCTCGGCACCGGGGCGAAACGAGACCGCCGAGTGGTCGACCGTCTCGACGAATCCGCGGGCCAGCGCCCGAACGTCGACCCCCTCGCGGTCGTGTTTGGCCGCGACGCGCTCGAAGCCGTCGGCGAGGTAGCCCTCGTGGTCGTCGTGGTCCGGCGGGCCGTCGAGGGCGGCCCAGAGGTCCGACGGCTCGCCGAAGCGGTCGAGACCGGCGGCGTCGAACGCGCCGGCGTAGATGGTCTCGCCGCTCTGGTCGTTCGTACAGAGCGTGTTGTCGAGGTCGAAGAGAATCGCGTCGAACGGTGCCACACGCTCTCTTGGAGCGGCGGCGATAAAACCTCGTCCACGAGCGACGCCGACCGCGGCGGCGACGGTCCCCGAGTCGAACGGGGCGGCTCAGTCTGCGGCCTCGACGGTCGCGAGCGGGAGTTCGATGACGAAGACGCTTCCCCGCGGTTCGTTGTCCTCGATGTGGACTGCGCCGCCGAAGTTCGAGACGATGGTGTCGACGAGGTACAGGCCGGTGCCGGTGCCGGGGCTTCCCAGCCCCTTCGCGCCCTTCCCGAAGACGACCGACTTCCGGTCGTCGGCGATGCCGGGGCCGTCGTCGGCGATGCGGACGGTGACGCACTCGTCGTCCGCCGCGCCCGAGACGGCAATCGACGGGCGGTCGCGGTCGCTGTGGACGACCGCGTTCTTCAGGACGTTCGCGAACACGGAGTCGAGCAGGTCGTTGGCGAACACCGTCGCCGGCGGGAGGCTATCGACCGTGAAGGCCGCGTTCGGATAGCCCTCGCGCACGTCGTCGACGGCCTCGCGGAGCGCGTCACTGACGTCGAGGGCGCGGCGGCGCTCGTCGTCGTTCGTCGCGCGCATCAACTGTCCGAGCACGTCGGTGAGGTCCACGGTGTTGAGCGCCCGCCGGAGCGCAGTCTCCAACTGCGACCGCGCCTCGTCGGACAGCGGCTCGTGGTCGAGGACGATGTCGATGTACGCCGTCACGAGCTGCATATCGTTTCGGATGTCGTGGCGGACGATGCGGTTGAGCACCTCCAGTTCGTCGTTTCTCGACTCCAAGGCGAGTTCGTAGCGTTTCCGCGGCGTCACGTCCCGAACCGAAACCACCCACCCGAGCGGGTCGCCGGCGCGGTCCAGCGGGATGCGCGTCAGTTCGACGTAGCGCTCGCCCGCGACGAGCGCGTCGCACGTCGGGGGGTCGCCGGCGAGGTCGTCGTAGTTCGGGAGAGCCTCACTCGCCGGGCGACCGAGGAGCGGGTCGTCGGCTCCCAAGAGGGGCCGGACGTGGTCGTTGACGTGGACGACGACCTCGTCGGCGTCGAGGACGACAAGCCCGTCGGTCGAGTGCGCGCCGGCGGCCGCGTAGGCGAGCGGGAGGATGTCGAGGAGCTTGTAGCGGTAGACGGCGATGCCGAACGTCACCGCGGGCACCGCGAGCGAGGCGGGGATGAGGTTGACGCCGCCGGCGAGCGGCGGCGAGTCGGTGAGTTCGAGCGCGGCGACGACCGACGGCACGACCATCCCGACGAGGAGGAGCGTCGCCTGCGTCCGGTAGGGGCGGTCGAGTTCGAGGGCGTACTGGCCGATGACGCCGAGCCCGAGAAACAGGAGCACGAAGGCGTAGACGAGGCCGAACACGCTCACCGGGCCGTCGGTGACGGAGAGCGTCACCCCACCGTCGACGGCCGACAGCTCCCAGCCGGTGTAGCCGAGTTCCAGCGGGTTGGTAAAGAGGACGACGAGGAACACCGCGGGGACGACGTACAGCGCCGCGACGACCTGCCGGTCGAGCAGTTCCCGCCGGTCGGTGTACGCGAGGGCGAAGACGAAAAACGCCGGCGCGGCCGTCATCGCACCGACGTGGAGGAGCTTGTAGGCGAGCAGTTTCGCGCCGGGGGCGACGAGAAACAGCTTGACCGCCGTCGTCGCGGTCCAGAAGGCGACGGCGGCCGTCAGCACGGCGAACGAGACGACCGTCGGGTTCCGCCCCCGGCGGCGGACGGACTGGAGCGCGTAGCCCGAGAGGATGGCGGCGACGACCGCCGCGAACACCATCGGGTAGGCGTACACGCTGTGCTGCCAGTTCATCGAGCGCCTCGCTCGGCGGTCACGTCGCGAATCGCGGCCTCGCCGGCGCAGTCTCGGTCGTTCCCGGTATCGTCGGTGATAGCTGGAGATACTCCGGCATCGGATAAAGAACTTCTCAGGGTCGGGCCGGCGGACCGCGGGAGCGGGTCGCCCGCCGCCGACCCGTCAGGCGTGCAGTTCCTCGTCGACGAGGTCGACCGCCCGCGAAATCGCGCCGACCGAGGTGAGATGGCCCGCCCCGACGGTGGCTTTCATGGCCTTCGCGGCCTTCCCGCGGAAGATGCTCGGGCCGACCTGCGCGACCGCGCCGTCACCGACCGAGACAATCCAGCCGGGGACTTCGAAGCGATACGGGTCGGGCCGCGGGGCGAACTCGTCTTCGTCGCCGCCGGTCTCGAACTCGACCTGCGCGGCGATGTTGCCGGCGACGGTCTTCGCCTCGCGGAGCGCCGCGGAGGCGCTCGCCGGCACGGGCTCGCCGTCGGCGTCGACCGCGCGGGCCGCGTCCCCGACGACGAACGTCCGCCGGTCGAGACGGAGGTCCGCCCTGACGGCGGGGCGCTCGCCGCCCATCGCGTCGTCGCCGGCGATGCCGCCGGTCCAGACGAGCAGGTCGTAGTCGATGTCGCCGGTGTCCGCCTCGACGGTCGCGTCCGTCACCGATTCGACGGTCGTCTCGGTCCGAATCTCGACGCCCCTGTCGAGGAGTTCGTCGCGGACCGCCCGCCGGAACGACGCGTCGAACGACGGCGCGACGGCGTCCAGTTGCTCGACGAGGACGATATCGGCGTGCGCGCCCTCCTCGTCGCGGAGCGCGGCGAGTTCGCCCGCGACCTGCACGCCAGACAGCCCCGCGCCGCCGACGACGACGGTGCCGCCCTCGTCGCAGTCGTCGAAGAAGCGCGTGCGGATGGTTTCGGCGTCCGCGACGCGCTTCAGCGGGACCGAGTGGGCTTCGAGGCCGGGGATGCCGTAGTAGGCGGTCTGCGCGCCCAGACAGACCGCGCAGTAGTCGTAGCCGAGGGCGTCGCCGGCGGCCAGTTCGACGGTTCGCGCGTCGCGGTCGACGCCGGTCACGCGGTCGACGACGACCTCGGCGCGGTCGAGCGCCTCGTCGAGGGGGACCTGAATCGCGTCGGCGACCGCCGGCCGCCGAATCGCGCGGTGGACTTCGTGTTGGACGAGGTGGTGCGGGGAGTCGTTCACCACGGTCAGGTCGGCGTCGGCGGGGAGTCGGCGTTCGAGGTCGCGGGCGAGCGTGAGGCCCGCGTACCCGGCACCGAGAACCAGGACACGCATGGCTGTTCCGTCGGGCGCGAGAGAAAAGAGGGTGACGGCGGTCGCGGGCGCGGTACGCGGCGGTCGGCCGCGCGCTCAGAACAGCGCCTCGGACTCGTCGAGCACCTCGGCGGGGCCGCCGACGCCCCACACGTCGGTCTCGACGCCGCAGTCCGCGACGGCTTCCTCGACGCGGTCGACGTGCTCCTCGGTCGTGTTGATGTAGACGCTCGCGCCGGTGTCGGTCGAGAAGTAGACCGGCACGTCCTCCTCGTTTCGGAGCCTGCGGACGGCGTTGAAGACGGCGATGGTGCGCGGTTGCCAGTACACCCAGCCGGCGGGGCCGGTCATCGTCGTCGCCGCGAGCGACAGCGAGTCGTGCTCCGCGAGTTCGAAGGCGGCGTCGAAGTCGCCGTCGTACAGCGCGTCGCGCATGTCGTCTATCTGGGCGTGGATGTGGGCCATCCGCGCCTGGAACATGTGGCTGTCGGCGGCCTCGGCGTGGGCCTGCTCGGTCTCCTTGTAGGCGGGGACGTGCGCGGCGACGATGCGCAGGTCGTCTTCGAGGTCGGTCTCGATGCGCTCGGAGCGGCAGTCGGTGTCGTTCATTCCCGAGTAGAGGTGCGAGAACGCGCCCGTGACGGCGCGGGCGGCGGACGCCGACCCGCGGCGGGCGATAGTCGAGACTTCGGGGCGCGTCATGTCGAGGTCGGCCGCCTCGGAAAGCGCCATCGCGGCCGCGGCGAACCCGGACGCCGACGACCCGAAGCCGATGTTCGATGGGAAGGAGTTCTCGCTTTCCAGTCGGACCCGGTGGTCGAAGCCGGCCAGCTCGCGGACCCGGTCGACGACGGCTTGGATGCGCTCCGCGCCGCGGCCCTCGACTGCCTCGCCGCCGATGACGTAGACGTCCTCGTCGGCGTCGGGGCGGAACTCGACGGTCGTCTGCGTGTGGCTCGGTGCCGTGCAGACGCTGATGCTGTCGTGGTACGGCATTCGGCGCTCCGTGTCTCGCATCCCGTGATACTTCACGAGGCCCTGAATCGGGTGGGCCTTGGCGGTGGCCTTCATGTTCGAACGCCCGTCGGACTCGGGGTTAAACGTCCCGATAGGCGTCGGCTCCGGCGGCTCACGGTGAAAATCGGTCGGAAATCGAGTGCGCGCCGGCGGGACGGCCGGCGCGGGTCGGTCGCAATCGGTGCGCAGGAAGGTGGCACGGTCTCCCTCTCCCGCGGGAGACGGTCGAGTTCGATGCAGTCGGTCGGTTGTGTGTGTGTCGTCGTATCGTGGTGACGGTATCGTGGTTGAGTAGCTGGATTCGCTCCGATTGGTTGGTTAGTCGGTTCGTTACGGTGCAGTCGGTTCGTTACGATGCAGTCGGTTCGTTACGATGCGGTCGGTTTGTTGCTGTTCGTCGTCGTGCGAGTGGTTCTGCCCGGCTTATTCCGTGGACTCGGATTCGTGCCCTCGCTCCCAGACGTTCGTGACGCTCTCGCCTGTGGGCGGTGTGTGGCTGACGTCTCGCATCGTCGCATTCGGGCGGTCACTTGTGTTGCTCATGTGTTGCCTTGGTAGTTGCTACCACGATTCGTGGATAAAGATTTCGGCGGTGTTATATTACGACTTATTAGCATACTAGGAGATATGAGGGGAGCGTCGAGTCGGACCCGAACGCGCGTGGAGCGAACGCCTGGCGGGCGTCGTCTGGTCGTCTCTCGGCGGATTTCGGCTCCCGCGGCGGCGGCGTGGGACGTGTTGGTGTCGGTCGCAGACTGGCCCGACTGGGGACCGAGCGTGTCGGGCGTCCGCGGCGTCGACGGAGGAATCGAGGCGGAGAGTCGCGGCGAGGTCCGCGTCGCCGGCGTCTGGGTCCCGTTCAGCATCGAGACGTGCGACGACGAGTCCCGTCGGTGGACGTGGCGCGTGGCCGGCGTACCGGCGACGGGGCACCGCGTCGACCCGGTCGGTCCCGAACGATGTTCGGTTTCGTTCGAAGTTCCCGTGCTCGCGGGGCCGTACGCCGCGGTCTGTGCGGTCGCGCTGCGCCGAATCGAGCGACTCGCGAAGCGGCGCGCTCGCGGGTGAGGCGGGCCGAGAACACGGGAGCGCGTGAGTTCGAAACCGAGCCAGAGCCACTCAGAACGGGCCGAACAGGACGAGCGCGGCGACGACCGCCACCACGACGACGGCCGCGACGAGGAGCGCGAGCGCCCGACCGGAGCCGGCGTTTTCGGCTTCGTCCGCCTCCGCCGCGGCGCGGGCTTCCTCGGCGTCTATCTCGTCGAGAATCTCCTCGAACTCCGGTTCGTGTGGCTCGTGATACTCGTCGATGACGTCCTCGTCGAGGTCGGCGTCTTCGAGCGCGTCTACGAGGTCGGGAAGCGCCACGAGGTCGATGGGGCGTTCGACCTCGTCTGGGTCGACGAGGAGCGCTCGGTCGCCGTCCTCGTCGGGTTCGTCGAGTTGGTCGTCGGCCGCGAACGCGAGGGCGAGCGTCTCCATGGCCTGCTCCTCGTCGCCGGTCGTCAGGAGCGTCCCGTCGATGCCGCGGTCGGCGCAGCGCTCGGCGAACGTCTCGACGCTCCGGGCGTCGAACGCGGCTTCCACGTCTATCCAGACGACTTCGGTCGGTTGCGACTCGTCTCCGGGGGCCGAAAAGAGGAACGTCCGCCCGTCGCGGTCGCTCCGTTTCGTCCGCTCCCCGCGGGCCGCACGGACCCGCTCGACGACGGTTGCCGCGTCATCAGTATCGAGAAACGAAAGCACGCTCGACAACGACACGTCGCTCATTGGTTCGAAAGACTCCGTATCCCGCGATAAAGCTTCGCGCCCCATTACAATTCACGATAACGGGCGGGCAGCCGGAGCGGGTTCGTCGGAGCGGGTTCGTCGGAACAGGTCAGTCCGGGCGGACAAGTTCGAACCGGTCGTCCGTCGTCGCGTACTCGTTGCCCGCGAGGCGGCCGACCGTATCGAGTTTCCTCGTGTCGAGTTTGCCGTCGGTCAGCACCTCGTCGGCGACGTACGCGTGGACGACCTCCCCCAGGACGAGCGTCGAGGAGCCGACCTCCATGCTGTCGTAGAGCGTGCACTCGAAGGCGACGTTGGCGTCGGCGACGCGCGGGGCGTCGACGCGGACGGCCTCGGCCTTCTCGATGCCGGCGTGGTCGAACTCGTCGACGCCCGGCGGGACCGTCGCGGCGGTCTCGTTCATCGCTTCCACGAGGTCGCGGGTGACGACGTTGACGACGAACTCGCCGCGCGAGATGGCGTTTCGCGGCGTGTCCTTCAGCGACGGCCCGCGGCCGACCGGCGCGAAGACGAGCACCGGTGGGTCGACGCTGGCGACGGTGGAGAAACTGTACGGCGCGAGGTTGTCGGCGTCGTCGCCGCGGGTGCTCACCCACGCGATGGGCCGCGGGACGACGGCTCCCGAAAGCAGGCGGTACGGCGAGCCGAAGGCGTCGGGCGCGCCGTCCATCAGCGACTCGCCTCCGCGGGCGGGCGTGGTCGACTATTCGGCGGGCGACGAGGGCGTGTCGAATCCGGTCTTGGGTCGGTCACGAATGAGTGTGTGGTGGGCTCGGAGGCCGATGAATCTGTGGGACGGCGTCGGTTCGGCCCGGTCAGAACAGCGTCAGGCCGATGGCGTAAGACCACGTCGTTCCGCTGAGCGCGAGGAAGACGAGCGCGCCGCCGAGCATGACGAGGTTCTTCAGGAAGCCGGTCATCTCGGACTCCCGTTGGTCCTCGGGGACCGCCCAGAAGTCGTGGAACACCGGCGTCCCCACGATGAGGAAGACGGCGACGGCACCGGCGGCGAGCGCGGGGAAGACGCCGAGCGCGATTCCGAGGCCGCCGAAGACGAGCATCCCGCCGGAGACGACGACGCCGAGGCGGGGGGCCGGCAGGCCCTTCATCTCCGCGTAGCCGGTCATGTGGTCGAGGTTCAGGAAGTGGTTGAGCCCCATGAACGCGAGCACCGCGCCGAAGAGGACTCGCGCGAGGAGGAACGCGATGTCCGCGCCGGGGGACGCGAACTGGAGCGCGACGCTCATCTCGGCACCTCCGTCGCGTCGGCGGTCGTGCGGCGGTCCGTCGTCCGGAGTACTACTATCATTGCGTTACCTGGTACGAGACCGAACTGATATATGTGTTTGCGGACATACATGTCACCGGGTAACCGCGCAGGTAGCCGGTTACGGCGGCGTCACCCGCGGGCCAAACAGCGCGCTGCGAACCGACGGTGCATTCCGGTCGAGGCACATTCGGGGTTCGAGAGTGTCTGAACGTTCCGTTCTCGGACCGTATATGGTACATATATAGTAGCGTTGTCCGACCCTCGAAAGATATACCCCGCTTGCCATTGCATATCAAAGCGGGACGTGTCAATCATGATGAAAACGACCAGCGGAGAGTCTCGTATATGACCGAGACGTGGGATTCCGCGGGGTATATCGCAAGCTCACGGTACCGACTGGCCGTGTGCCGATATCTCTCGGAGCACGGGTCGGGACTGCCGTCTCGAATCGCGGCGGAGTCCGACCTCGCACAGCCGCACGTGTCTCGGGCGCTCTCCGAACTTCGGGAGCGGGGCATCGTCGAACTGTTGGTTCCCGAGTCGCAACAGAAAGGGCGTCTCTACGGGCTGACGGACCTCGGTGAACTCGCCTACGAGCGGGTCGCCCTCGACCAGGAGGCCGAGATTACCGTCGTCGACGACGGCGAGTTTCCCGCGCCCGAACTGACCTCGGAGTTACAGGAGGCGTACGGGGACGCACTCCGAGCGGTCGCGTGGTGTGAGCCGGTGCAGACGCGGATTCGCTTCTTCGAGCAGTCGCTTCTCGACCGCTACGACGAGGACACCGTCAAGACGCTCGTCGCGACGCTCACGAACGAGGAGGCCATCGACCAACCGCTCGAAGACCTGCCTATCGGCGGGCCGGAGCTCGTCGCGTTCGCCATCGACAACACGCTCATCGTCCGGGTGCCGCTCGAAGACGGCGTGAAACTGCTCGTCTCGCTCGACGCGAGCATCGACGTGACGCTCAACGAACTCCGCGATTCCTGTCGGCAGATGTCGGCCGTGGCGCTCGACTCCTGAACCCAGAGCTTTTCTCTCGCTCCACGACGTAGCTCGGCCCGTGCCACAGCGATGCGTTTCCCCCGCGGTCGGCGTCGACGGCTGTCGGGCCGGCTGGGTGTGCGCCGTCGCCGGCGACGGCCTCAGCGTGCGAGTCGTCGCGGACTTCGACGCCGTCTGGGACCTCGCCCGCGAGCGAGACGCCCGGCGGGTGCTCGTCGATATCCCCATCGGGCTGCCCGAATCCGACCGCCGCGCGTGCGACCGGGCGGCCCGCGAGCGGCTCGGCTCCCGCGCCGCAACCGTCTTCTTCGCGCCCGTTCGGTCCGTCCTCGACGCCGATTCCCACGAGGCGGCCAGCGCGGCCAACCGCGAGCGGACCGAAGCGGGACTGTCGATTCAGGCGTGGCACCTCGTGCCCAAGATTCGCGAGGCCGACGCCGTTCTCCGCGAGGCGCCGCGCGCCCGAAGCCGAGTGTTCGAATCCCATCCCGAACTCGCGTTCGCCGCGTTCGCCGGCGACCCCCTCCCGGAACCGAAGTCGACGCCCGAGGGGCGCGCCCGCCGCCTCGACGTGCTCGGGACGGCGTTCGGCGGATGCGATGGTCGGAACGGTGACGGCGATGGCGACAGCGACGACGGTTCGGAAGCCGACGCGACCGACGACCGGGAGTTCGACGCCGAGCGCGCCTACCGCGAGACGCTGGACCGGACGCTCCGCCGCGACGTGGCCCGCGACGACGTGCTCGACGCGCTCGTCCTCGCCGCCGCGGCCCGACGCCCCCTCGCAACGCTCCCGAGCGACCCGCCGACAGATGCCGTCGGACTGGAGATGGCGATTCGCGTCCCGACGGACGGGCCACCTCCGCGAACAGAGTTTGACAACCATGCATAATTATTCACGATAGCTGGAAGCACACTAGTATATAGTCAACAATAGTGTGTGGTATTCTCGGAGGAGAAGATATTTATGTGCAGTGTTCAATCGAATAGGTGGCGTGGCCGCTGCCGCCACCACAGAATACCCAGCCCAGCCCAATGCGTGATTCAGTGCCAGCACGCAGTCGGTCGCGCCTCCCGCTGCCTCTACTCGGGTTCGACGACCCCGCCCCGGGCTCGAACCCGACCGTTTCCACGTACTGAGCGGCTGCCTCGGTCGGCGCGTCGCCCGTTCCCGCCCGATTTCGAGCCCCGGCTCTCCGGCCCGAAGCTACATCTGCGACCCATCCTAACCCCGCGTATGTACACCGGCAGGACGGACCAGCCCTGCTGTCTCTGCGACGACCCGAAGACCGTCGCTCGCATCGCGGTCCCCCCGCGGGCGGTGACGCTCATGGAGAACGCCGCCCCCATCGCGTGGCGCGACATCGTCGGGGACGTGACGCTCCAGTTCTGCGAGAGCGACTGGGAACTCGTCACCGAGTTGGTGTTGGACCTCGGCATGCACCCCCTCTCGCGGTGTAACGTCGCCCGCGCGGACTTCAGCATCCGCGAGGACTTCGAGGCGCTCCTGAACAGCACCCGCGACGAACCCGACCAGACCGAACAGGAAGACCGTCTGCTCGCCGAGGCCCGCGCCGTCATCGACGACGCCGACGACCCGATGGTCGAGGAACGCGACCTCGTGGAGGCCCACGTCGTGGTTCGGGCGATGGCCGAACTCGGCGTCGATCGACCCGCGTGAGTCGGCCCCCGCTCACGCGCCGGTTCCCACGCCGAACAGCCGCGTCGACCCCCACGTGAGCACGACGATACCGGCGATGAAGACCGCCAGCGCCGCCATCATGGGAAACGGGTCGAGCGACGGGCCGCCGAGGAACGGCCCGCGGACGATGAGAAACGACGTGCCCATCGAGAGGCCGAGGCCGACGCTCGTCACGAGCGTGAAGAACAGTTTTGCGACGCCGAGTCCCCGCGTGTCGGTCCGGAAGCGCATGGGAACACGTCCCCCGAACCCCGCTTGAACGATTTGGCCGTCTCGCTGATGTTATCGCGCGGTTGTCGAGTTCCTCCGGTCAGCGCTCGATGCGAAACCCGGTCTCGCCGTCCGGTTCCTCGAAGGTAACGTCTACGTCCTCGACGGTCGCCATCGGACTCCCCTCGTGGCACCACTCGACCATCGCCTCCACGTCGTCGCGGGGGCCCTCGAAGACGGCCTCGACGCGACCGTCCGAGAGGTTCTTCACCCAGCCGTCGACGCCGCGGTCGCGGGCGGTGTCGCGGGTCGTCGCCCGGTAGTAGACGCCCTGTACGTGTCCCGAGACGTAGACGTGCGCGCGGGTTCGACCGTGTTCGCTCATGGCTCCCGATTCGACGCCCGCCCTCAAAGGCGTGCTGCCTCGGGCGGTCGATTCGGCGGTTCGCCCGGGAGCCGATTTTCGTCTCGGGAGCGCCCCCCGACCGTCCCGTGCGGCCGCCTCGCACGCGTCCCCCGAACCGTCAGCATCTAAGTACGACCCCGTCAACGCTGGACTATGGAACTCTTCGGCACCGCCGGTATCCGCGGGAGCGCGACGGAGCGAGTCACGCCGGAACTCGCCCTCAGCGTCGGCCGCGCCGCCGGCCGCGCCGCGCTCGAATCGGACGCCTCCGCCGAGTTCGTCGTCGGCCGCGACGGACGAACGACCGGACAGGGCCTCGCCGCCGCCGTCGAGGCCGGCCTGCTCTCCGCCGGCGCGGACGTGACCCGGGTGGGCGTCGTCCCGACCCCGGCGCTCGCGTTCGCCTCGCGGGGCCGCCGCGGCGTCATGCTCACCGCCTCGCACAACCCCCCGACGGACAACGGCATCAAGATGTTCGTCGACGGGCAGGAGTACGACCGCGACCTCGAACGCGACATCGAGACGCGGGTCGGGGCGGACGCGCCCCCGACCGACTGGGACGACTGGGGCGCGACGGGGACGGGCGGCGTCCTCGACGCCTACCGCGACGCAATCGTCGAGTTCGCGGGCCAGCACGGGGCGGACCTCGACGGCCTCTCCGTCGCCGTCGACTGCGGCAACGGGATGTCGGCGCTCGGCACGCCGCAGGTCCTCCGCGACCTCGGCGCGCGCGTCGTCACGCTCAACGGGCAGATAGACGGTCACTTCCCCGGGCGCGAGTCGAAGCCGACGCCCGAGACGCTCGCGGACCTCATCGCGTTCGTCGCCGACGGCGACTTCGACTTCGGCATCGGCCACGACGGCGACGCCGACCGCATCGTCATCATCGACGGGGACGGCGAGGTCGTCCACGAGGACACCGTCATCGCCATCGTCGCCGAGCACTACGTCCGCGTCTCCGACGCCGAGGACCCCGTCGTGGTCACGACGCCGAACGCCTCGGGCCGCATCGACGAGCGGGTCCGCGAGGCCGGGGGTCGCGTCGAACGCGTCCGCCTCGGCGCGCTCCACGAGGGCATCGCAAGCGCCCGCGCCGACGGCGGCGACGTGGTGTTCGCGGCCGAACCGTGGAAGCACGTCCACCCGTCGCTCGGCGGTTGGATAGACGGCGTCGCCTCCGCGGCGCTCGTCGCTCGCCTCGCCGCCGAGTCCGGCATGGCCGGCCTGCGCGAACCGGTTACAGAACGCCCGTATCGCAAGGTGAGCGTCCCCTGCCCCGACGAGAACAAGCGGGCGGCGATGGCGGCGCTCGAAACCTCGCTCCCCGAGGCGATGGCCCCCGAGTCGGTCGACACCGAGTACGGCGTCAGACTGGAGTTTGCCGACGCGTCGTGGACGCTGGTTCGCCCGTCCGGCACGGAGCCATACATCCGGGTGTACGCCGAGGCCGACGACGTTGACGCGCTCGTCGACGAGGTGACGGCCGTCGTCGAGGGCGAAATCGAGGCCGCCTGACGGACGCCGAGCGACTTCGGCGCGGTCGACGCCGCCGACGGTCGGGGGCCGACGCCCGCGACCGTGAGCCGACGGTCCTCGACTGGGATGTGCAAACGTGGTGATGCGACGCCGCTGAAACCGCGAAACGACACCTTTATGCAATTTTCGAGGCCCCTGTCTCAATAGGAGTTCATAGATATGGACAGACGTTCTTTTGTTAAAGCGGCAGGGGTCGCGGGTATCGCGGGCCTCGCAGGTTGTACGGGCGGTCCGTCAGAGGGAAGCGAAGAGACGACGACGGCCGAGCAGACGACCGAGGAGTCCGGCGGCGAGGAGACCACCGCGGCCGAGCAGACGACCGAGGAATCCGGTCCGGCGGCCAACGTCGGCATGGTCTACGCGCTCGGCGGTCTCGGTGACAAGTCGTTCAACGACGCCGCGAAGCGCGGCATCGAACAGGCGGAGTCGGAACTCGGCATCGCCTACGACGAGGCACAGCCCTCGGCGGCCGAGGAGTTCCCGCAGTTCCAGCGCCGGTTCGCGCAGTCGTCGAACCCGGACTACGACCTCGTGTCGTGTATCGGCTACGCGCAGCGCTCCGCGCTCTCCGAAACCGCGCCGAGTTTCTCGGACCAGCAGTTCATGATCGTCGACGACGTTGTCGACGAGGACAACGTGGCGAGCTACCTGTTCCGCGAGGAGCAGGGCTCGTTCCAGGTCGGCTACCTCGCCGGTCTCATCACGACCCAGGAGTTCTCTGCTGGCTCCGGTTCGACGACGGCCGACTCGAAGAGCGTCGGCTTCGTCGGCGGCACCGAGACCGACCTCATCCGCAAGTTCCAGGCCGGCTACGAGGCCGGTGTGGCGCACGCGGACGAGGAGATATCCGTGGACGTGGCCTACGTCGGGTCGTTCTCCGACTCCGCGAAGGGGAAGGAAATCGCCACCTCGATGTACGACAACGGCGCGGACGTCGTCTACCACGCGGCCGGCGGCAGCGGCCTCGGCGTCTTCCAGGCGGCGAAAGAGCAGGGTAAGTTCGCCATCGGCGTCGACTCCGACCAGTCGCAGACCGAGCCGAACTACGCCGATGTCATCCTCGCCTCGATGGTCAAGCGCGTCGAGTCGGCGGTGTACACCTCCGTCGAGAACGTCGTCAACGACGAGTTCAACGGTGGTTCCACTACGACCCTCGGCCTCGAAGAGGACGGCGTCGCCGCCGTCTACGGCGCGGAACTCGGGTCCGAGATTCCGCAGGACGTGAAGGATTCGCTCTCGGAGTCCCGCGAAGCCATCATCGCCGGCGACATCGAGATTCCGACGACGACCGAGTAACGCCACGCTCGACACACGCAGTTTTTTCGACGCCGCGCGCCGAGCGACAGGAATCCCGAACTTCGAGGACAATGTTGCCGCTTTCACACCGCAGTCGGTCGAATATGCTCGCGGGTTGAACGGTTCGAACTCCCCGAGAACCGCCGCAACGCTCCGTGTGGACCACTCCCGCGTCGAGTCGAATCCCACGAGTTTAAGCGAACCCCCCCGAAAAAAGGCTCAAGATGAGCACCGCTGTTCATCTCGACGAAATCACAAAACGGTTCCCCGGCGTCGTGGCGAACGACGACGTGGACCTGACCGTCGAGCGCGGCACGGTGCACGCACTTCTGGGAGAAAACGGGGCCGGCAAGACGACGTTGATGAACATCCTCTACGGGCTCTACGAACCCACGGAGGGGACCGTCCACGTGGACGGAAAACCGCGGGACTTCGATTCGCCCGCGGACGCAATCGACGCCGGAATCGGTATGATTCACCAGCACTTCATGCTGGTCGACCCCATGACGGTCGCCGAGAACATCGTCCTCGGCAACGAACCGCGCAAGTGGTTCGGCACGACCGTCGACCGGGAGCGTGCGCGCCAGGAGGTCATCGACCTCTCGAACCGATACGGATTCGACGTGAACCCCGACGACGCCATCGAGGACGTGAGCGTCGGCGTTCAACAGCGCGTCGAAATCTTGAAAGCACTCTATCGCGGGGCCGACATCCTCATTCTGGACGAGCCCACCGCGGTCCTCACCCCGCAGGAGGTCGAAGAGCTGTTCCGCGTCTTCGAGGAGCTGACCGCACAGGGCAAGACGATTATCTTCATCAGCCACAAGCTCGGTGAGGCCATGCACGCCGCCGACGACATCACCGTCCTCCGAAACGGGAAGAACGTCGGCACCGTGAAGGCCGACGAAACGTCGAACGAGGAACTCGCCGAACTGATGGTCGGCCGCGAAGTCCTCCTCGAACCGAAGGCCGAACCGCAGGAGCCGGGCGACGAGGTGCTCTCGGTGCAGCGGCTCTCGGCCACGGACAACCGCGGCGTGCCCGCCGTCTCGGACGTGTCGTTCGATATCCGCGAGGGCGAGGTGTTCGGCATCGCGGGCGTCGACGGCAACGGTCAGTCGCAGTTGGTCGAGGCCATCACCGGCCTGCGGACGCCGACCGAGGGCTCGATTTCCTACAAGGGCCGGGACATCACCGACGCCTCGCGTCGGTCCCGCATCGACGACGGGATGGCGTACGTCCCCGAGGACCGCCACGAACGCGGGCTCGTGATGGACTTCGACCTCGTCCAAAACGGTATCCTCGGCAGCCAGCACAGCCCGCCGTTCGCCGCCGCCGGCCGAATACACTGGTCCGACGCGCGCGAGCACACCGAGCGAATCATCGACGAGTACGACGTTCGACCGCCGCACGCCGACGCCGACGCCGAGTCCTTCTCCGGCGGCAACCAACAGAAGTTCATCGTCGGCCGCGAGTTCGAACGCGACCCGGACTTCGTCGTCGCCACCCACCCGACCCGCGGCGTGGACATCGGCGCGATGGAGTTCATCCACGAGCGGCTCTTGGACCTCCGAGCGGAGGGGAAGGCGATTCTCCTCATCTCCTCGAAGCTCGACGAGGTACAGGGCCTCTCGGACCGCCTCGGCGTCATGCACGACGGCGAACTCATGGACATCGTAGACCCACGCGACACCACCGAAGAAGAGATTGGCCTGCTCATGGCCGGCGAACGCCCCGACGCCGGCGCGACCGATGCGGAACCGCCCGTGGGTGACGCCAAATGAGCGCGGCCGAAACGGCGAAATCCGTCCTCCGGCGGCTGACGGCCGCCTCCGCGACGGAGCGAATCCTCATCAGCTTCGCCGCGCTCGTCATGGCCGTGGTCATCGGCGCTGGCATCATCCTCGTCTCCGGCCGCGTCACGACGTGCCAGACCGCGGCGACGACGCTGTTCGGAACCGGGTTCTGTTACGACCCCGTCGAAGTGTATCTCGTGCTGTTCAACGGGGCGCTCGGCGAGCCGTTCCTCGTGAACAGCCCGGGAGTTCTCAAACCGCTCAACCCCGACTGGAACCCGCTGAACTTCGGGTTCGCGCTCACGCTCAAGGAGACGACGCTCCTCATCTTCACCGGCCTCTCGGTCGCCGTCTCCTTCCGCGCGGGCCTGTTCAACATCGGGACGCAGGGACAACTCGTCCTCGGCGGCCTCGCCACGGCGCTGTTTTCGTTCTTCGTCGCGCCGCTGCTCCCGTCCGGGCTCGTCGGCGGCCTCATCCTGATTCCGCTCGCGGTCATCGTCGGCGCGCTCGTCGGCGGTCTCTACGGGGCGATTCCGGGCGCGCTCAAGGCGTACGCCGACGCCAACGAGGTCATCACGACCATCATGCTGAACTTCATCGCGGCGCAAATCGCGTTCGTCCTCGTCAGCGAGTTCTTCGGCAACCCCGACTCGCAGGTCGTCGAGACGACGCCGCTTCCCGACTGGGCGACGCTCCTCCCGGTGGCGTTCCCGCAGGGCGGCGACTTCTCGCTTCTCGCGCTCGCGTTCGGCCTCGCGCTCGTCGTCGCCGTCTGGTTCCTGCTCGAACAGACCTCGTTCGGGTACGACCTCCGGACGAGCGGCGAACAGCCCGAGGCCGCCGAGTACGGCGGCGTCGACGCCAAGCGGACGACCGTCACGAGCATGTTCCTCTCGGGCGCGCTCGGCGGGATGGGCGGCGCTATCTGGGTGCTCATGGTCATGGGCAAGTGGCAGGCCGGCGTCCCCTCGCTCGGGTTCGACGGCATCACCGTCTCCATCCTCGCGGGGAACAATCCGTTCGGCGTCGTCCCGGCGGCGCTCCTGTTCGGGACGCTCAAGTCCGGCTCCCTCGCGGTCCAGTTCGGGACCGGCGTCCCGAAACAGCTCGTCGGCGTCCTCCGCGGGCTCATCATCCTGTTCGTCGCGATGCCCGAGTTCTTCCGCATGCTCGGCTCCGCCATCGACCTCGAACCGGACCGCGAGACCGTGGCCACGGACGGCGGCCGCCTCGGAGGTGACGACGAATGAGCACGACAACCATCGACCGACTCCGCGACACCGAACTGTCTTACAGAGCGACCCTCGTCGGCGGCGCGGTGAGCGTCTTCCTGCTCATCGCGCTGCTCGGCCTCGCGTTCCCGAGCAGTATCTGGGGTAACTTCCTCGCCATCCTCACGAGTCGGAGCACGCTCTCGTCGGCGCTGCGGCTCTCGGTGCCCATCACGTTCGCCGCGCTCGGCGGTATCTTCTCCGAGAAGGCCGGCGTGGTGAACATCGGACTCGAGGGGCTGCTCATCATCTCGGCGTTCACCGCGGTCATCACGACGGCCATCGTCGGCCCCGAGATGACCGTCGTCGGCCTCCCGGCCATCTGGATCGGCTTCTTCGCCGGCATCCTCTCGTCGGTGCTGTTCTCGGCGCTGTTCGCCGTGGTCTGCATCCGCTTCAAGGCCGACCAAATCATCGCCGGCCTCGCCGTCTGGCTCATCGCGCTCGGCCTCGCGCCGTTCGCGGCGACCGTCTACTACGGCGGCGTCAACACCGACAACCTCGGGACGACGCTCGGGACGTGGACGATTCCCGTCCTCTCGGACATCCCGTTTTTCGGCGCGTTCTTCGACGCCGACCCCGCGGTGTACATGATGCTCGTCGCGGTCCCGGCGTCGTGGTACGTCCTGAACCGCACGGCGTTCGGCCGCCACGTCCGCGCGTCCGGCGAGAACCCCAAGGCGCTCGACACCGTCGGCGTCGACGTGAGCCGCGTCCGCTACGCGGGCGTGCTCCTGTCGGGCTTCCTCGCCGGCATCGGCGGCTCCGCGCTGTCGCTCGGCCTCGGCCAGTTCGTCGGCAACAACCAGACGATGGTCAACGGGAAGGGCTTCATCGCCATCGTGGCGTTCCTCTTCGGGAACTACAACCCCGTCGGCGCGTTCGGCGCGTCGTTCCTCTTCGCGGGGCTGGAGGCCGCCCAGATTCGCCTCCAGCAGGTGCCCGGCTACGGCGTTCCCGACTCGCTCATCCAGACGATTCCGTACGTGACGGTGCTCGTCGTCCTCGCGCTCGTCGGCCGCACCCGCATCCCGGCCGCGTCGGGCGAACACTACGACACCGGCGACGACAACCGCTGAGCGACGCTCGACCTCTCGGATTCCCCGTTTTCAACCCCCGTCGAGCGCCGCGTCTCGTCGCGGTCGCCGCCCTCGGACTCGCCGCGCGCGGTCGGTGCGGGAGTAAAGAGTTTTCAGCCCGCGATATGGAGGTGATACCATGTCCACAGACGAGAACGACACCGCCGAGAACTCCTCGGCGAGCCCACGGACCCAGTCCGTGGACGTGGTGGTCGTCGGCGCGGGAACCTCCGGCTGTTACGCCGCCGCCACCATCGCAAACGCGGGCTACGACGTGACCATCGTCGAGCGAAAGCCCGAGGAGGAAGCGGGCCACATCGCCTGCGGCGACGCCCTGAAGGGCGCAGACGCCTTCCCCGAGGCGATTCCGAAGTCGAAAATCGAGCCGGCGTTCACCAACACCGAGGTCGACCACGGCCGCTTCGAGATTCCGCAGGAGGACACCGTCCTCGACATCCCGGTCCCCGGCGAACTCGCCGTCATCGACCGCTGGGAGTACGGCCGGCTCATCATCGAGGGCGCGGAGGAAGCCGGTGCTGACCTCCACTACGACACGGTCGTCCAGGACGTGAAACAGGACGACGACGGCACCGTCACCGGCATCGTCGCCAAGCACGACGGCGAGGTCGTCGAGTACGACGCCGACATCGTCATCGACGGCGCGGGCTCGCTGTCGCTCCTCCAGGACAAGGTGGACTTCTCCGACGCCACCTTCGACACGAACGTCTCCTACCAGCACTTCTCGTCGGCGTACCGCGAGGTCGTCGAGGTCCCCGAGCCCGTCGAGTGGTCGGACGCGCTCGTGTTCAAACCCGCCGAGGTCGCCGCGGGCTACGTCTGGTACTTCCCGCGGACCGAGACCGAAATCAACGCCGGTCTCGGCTTCCAGATGACCGAAGAGCCGATGAAGCTCGTCGACGACCTGAAGAGGGACCTCCGGGAGCGCCCCGAGTTCGAGGGCGCGGAGGTCATCGACAAGCTCGGTGCCGCCCTCCCGACCCGCCGCCCCTACGATTCTGCGACCGCGCCGGGCTACATGGCCGTCGGCGACGCCGCGGCCCACGTCAACCCGACGACCGGCGGCGGCATCGCCGGCGCGGCCTACGCCGGCAAGTACGCCGGCGAGCAGGCCGCTATCGCGCTCGACGCGGGCGACGTGAGCGAGGAGCTGCTGTGGCGCTACAACCAGCGCGTCATGGACCACTTCGGCGGTCGCTACGCCAGCCTCGACGTGTACAACATCCTCTCGACCGCCGTCGACGTGGACGACCTGATGGGTCTCATCGCCTCCATCCCCGGCGAGAAACTGGCCGAGGCGCTCTACTCCGGGACGACCTCGTTCGGCCCGGTCCTCCTCGCGCAGACCGCGGCGTCGAGCTACGGTCACTGGAGCCAGATTTACGAGTTCTTCAAAATCAAGCGTCTGGCCGACGAACTGTTGGCCCACTACGGCCGCTATCCGAGCCGGCCGAGCGCCCTCGAAGGGTGGCAAGTCGAGCGGGACCGCATCATGGACGACATCTACGAACTCACGGGCGCGGACCCGAAGTACTGACCTCGGACTCCGCCGCGAACGAGACGCCCCGGAACTCGAACCGCGCGCCCCCGTTTTTGCCGGTCGTCGCCGCCACCTCCCAGCCGTGAGCGTCGGCGACGCCGGCGACGATGGCGAGACCGAGACCGGTCCCCCGCGAGTCGGTGCTGTATCCCGACTCGAAGATGCGGTCTTGTTCTTCCGGCGGGATGCCGGGGCCGTCGTCCTCGACGAAAAAGCCGTCTTCGAGCGGGCCGACGCGGACGTTGACGCCAGGCGTCCCCCCGTCGGCGTCGGCTCTCGCCCGGCGGCCGCTCGCGTCGGCTGCGCTCTTGTCGGCGGCGGGAGACGGGGTCTCGGTCGGAACGTCGCGGCTCGCGGTCTCGTCTGGGGACTCCCGGCGGCTCGTCGAGCCGTGTTCGACCGCGTTCCGAAACAGGTTCTCGAAGACGGCGGTGAGCCGGCCCCGGTCGGCGAGCAGCCTCGCGTCGGCCTCGACGGTGAGTCCGGACGCCCCGAGACTGGTGTTCGTCACCGCGTCGGCGGCCACGGTGGCGAGGCTGACGGGTTCGACCTCGCCGACCTCCTCACCGACGCGGGCGAGTTGGAGCACGTCCTGAATGAGCGCCTCCATCCGGTCGTGGGCGTCAGCGACCGTCGAGAGGTGTTCGGTTCCGTGCCCCTCGCGGGCGAGTTCGAGTCGCATCTGGGCGACGTTCAGCGGGTTCCTGAGGTCGTGGGTGACGACCGACGCGAACTGGTCGAGCCGGTCGTTGCGGCGGCGCAGTTCCGTCTCGCGGGCGTCGCGGTGGGTCGACCACCGGACCGCGCCGACCGCGAGCGCGACCGACCCGACGAGGAGCGTCCCGTCCTCGAAGACGAGCGTGACCGCCTCGGGCTGGGCGACGACCTCGTCGACCGCGTCGCTGACGGCGTAGACGGCGAACAGCGCGGTCCCGGCGTACAGCGGCCGCCAAACCGTCGGCACGTGGCGGACGCCGCCGACGACGAACGCGCCGGCGACGGGAATCGGAATCAAGAGGAGTTCGACTGCGAACCGAAGCCAGTGGACCTCGGAGCTGTGGGGGAAGACGGCGACCTGGACGACCGCGACGCCGACGGCGATGCCGACGACTGCGAGACCCGGACGCAGGTCTGTGTCTTCGGTCGATTCACCGCCGAGGAACCCCATCGCTGCCGGCTATGCACGGAGGGGACAAATAACCGCTGGCGGTTCGTCGCGGGCTGTTCGGCCGGCCGTGCGCCGTTTCCGACGCGGTAACGCGGCCCGAGATGGCTCGAACGACGCGCTCGGACCGTCTTAGGGACGCTCGGTCGCAATTCGGTCGACGCTTGCGGCGAGCACGTCGACGGCGATGCGGATGGTCTCTTCGTCAACGTCGAACGTCCGGGTGTGGTGGCCGCCGGGGTGGTCCGTGCCGACGCCGACGTAGGCCGCCAGCCCGCCGCGGTCCTGGACGTGCTGCATGAGGTAGGTCGCGTCCTCGCTGCCGCCGAGGTCGTCGCGGTCGAGAATCGAGGTGACGCCCTCGACGCCCTCGCTCACGCCGCCGACGATGGCCGCGAGCGCGTCGTCGCTGCGGGCGCTCGGGGCCTTGCCCTCGACCCCGATTTCGACCTCGCAGTCGTGCATCGCGGCGGCCGACTCGATGACCGTGTGAGCGCGGTCTTCCATGTACTCCATGAGCTCCGTCGTCGCGCCGCGCACCTCGCCTTCGATGAACGCCTCCTCGGCGACGATGTTCGTGGCGGTCCCGCCGCCCATCAGGCCGACGTTGACGCGGGTCGCGCCGTCCGAGTGCCGGGAGATACCGTAGAGGTTCTGCGTGGCCGCCGCGGCCGCGAGGTTCGCGTTCTTCCCCTCCTCGGGCTTCGCGCCCGCGTGGGCCGGCGCGCCGGTGAACTCGGCGCGGAAGTGCGAGACCGCGAGGAAGCCGTCGATGCCGCAGACGACCTCGCCGGTCGGGTGGTCGAGACCGACGTGGAGCGCGAGCAGGTAGTCCACGTCGTCGAGGTGGCCGCCCTCGGCGACGGCCTTGCCGCCGGCGACCTGCTCTTCGCTCGGCTGGAAGAACAGCTTGAACGTCCCCTCGAAGTCGGAGTCGATGACGGCGTCGAGGACGCCGAGGCCGATTGTCGCGTGGGCGTCGTGGCCGCAGGCGTGCATGAAGCCCTCGTTCTCGGAGCGGAAGCCCTCGGCGGCCGGGAGGTGGTCGTCGGCCTCGGACTCGGGGATGGGGAGCGCGTCGATGTCGACGCGGAGGCCGACGGTCGGCCCCTCGCCGCGCTCGACGACCGCGACCGCGCCGGTGTAGCCGCCGGCGAGGCGGTCGAGTACGTCCTCGCGCGCGCCGGCCTCGCGGGCCCGCTCGACCCACGCGTCGAGTTCGGCGTCGTCGGGGACGGCCATGCGCTCGTCGGCGTCGAGCGTCTCGGGGCCGACGTAGAGCGCGTCGAGGTCGCGCGTCTCCAGTTCGTCGACGAGGCGGGCGGTGGTGTAGAACTCGCACCACGCGGGTTCGGGGTGGCGGTGCAGGTCGCGGCGAAGCGAGACGAGGTCGTCCATCGTCGCTCGGTGGCTCATGTCTGGACTCTTTTCCCCCGGCGATGATAAACGCTCCCGACGTTTCGTGGGCAAGAAACGCAAGTTTGGAAGAAATAGTTGGAGGAAATTCGTGCCTATTATATATCCCAGTCAAGCTCTGACAAACGATGCCAGAAGAACCGGACATCGAGCTCAGTTTCCGTGGCGGGCGCCTCGTGAGCGCCCTGCCCATCGCCCTGTTCATCGCGTGGGCGATTTTCCAGAGTGGTATCCTCGGTATCGGCGATACGACCGGCCTCGTCGCGGGGATGCTGACAGGACTCATCGCGGGACTGCTGTTCGTCCGGGGAGACTGGAAGGACTACGCGGACGTCATCTTCGCCGGCATGACCCGCCGGGTCGCCGCGACGGCGGTCGTCGCGTGGCTCTGGGCGGGCATGTTCGCAGAGACCATTCAGGTCGGCGGCTTCGTCGACGGCCTCGTCTGGGCGGCCACGGTCCTGAACGTCGGCCCGGGGCTGTTTCCGGCCGTGACGTTCCTGCTCGCGGCGCTCCTGGCGACCGGTATCGGCACCGGCTACGGCACCGCAATCGCCTTCACGAGCCTCGTCTTCCCGGCGGGGCTGCTCCTCGGCGCGAACCCCGTGTTGCTGTTCGGCGCGATTCTCTCCGGCGCGGTGTTCGGGGACAACCTCGCGCCCGTCAGCGACACGACCATCGTCTCCGCGGTCACGCAGGACGCCGACATCGGCGGCGTCGTCGCCTCTCGCGTGAAGTACGCCGTCGTCGCGGCGGCGCTCGCAATCGCGGCGTACCTCGTCGCCGGCTTCGGTATCCCCGGCGTCTGGGGCGGCATGCCGCACGTCGACGTGGCCGGCGAGGTCTCGGCGTCGGTGTCGCCGTGGGGGCTCGTCCACCTGCTCGACATCGCCGTGGTCATCGCCCTCGCCGTCCGCGGCCGACACATCATCGAGGCCGTCTCGTGGGGACTGCTCCTCGCGGCGGCGTTCAACGTCGCGCTCGGCGCGGCGAACCTCGTGGACGTGTCGGCCGGGAGCATGCTCCTGTTCAGCGCGCCGCAGAACGGCCTGACGCAGGCGGTCGAGGCGCTGCCGCTCCTCGGTGCCGTCGTCGAGACCGTCCCCGCGGGACAGGTCGGCGTCGGCGGGAGCGTCTACTCCGGCGCGGCCGGCTTCTTCCCGCTTATCGTCCTGACGCTGTTGCTCGTCGCGGGCGCGGAAATCATGCGCGCCGGCGGCGGCTTCGACGCGATTCAGGAACTCGTCATCGACCGCGTCGCCACGACGGTCCGCCGCGCGGAGACCACGATGGTCGTCGGGACAGCGCTCGTCAACGCGACGGTCACCATCAACACGGCGGCCGAAATCGCCATCGCGCCCTACATCGCCACGCTCGGCAAGCGCTTCAACATCAACGGCTACCGCCGCGCCAACATCCTCGACGCCAACACCTCGGCGCTCGGCTACATCTTCCCGTGGGGCGGCGGCCTCCTCGCCGGCTACGGGGCCATGCAGGGTCTCGTCGGCGGCGAGGCGACGCCGTGGTTCACGGCCGAGATGCTCGTAAACCCCGCGTCGGTCTTCCCCTACGTGTTCCACGGCTGGTTCCTCGTGGCGGTGTTCCTGCTCGCCGCGTGGACCGGCTACGGCCGCGAGTACGTCTCCGACCGCACGAGTGAGGAGGTGAGCCGCGTATGAGCCGCCTCGACAAGCTCTTGGCCGGCTGGACGTTCCGCACCGCGACGCCGACGTTCGAACCCGGCGAGGTCATCACGGCCTACATCAGCGAGCGCAACGGCGACGGCCTCACCGTCCGCATCGGCGACTCGGTCATCCGGGTCGAAGACGGCGAAGGGGCGGCCGTCGAGGACAAGGTTCGGCTGAAGGTCACGTCGTTCGACGCGACCAACCACGTCGGCACCGGCGACGTGGTCGAACTGCTCGGGCCGGACGCCTGAGCGACCAAAAGAGGGACAAAACCGGGGACCTGCGTCTTCGTCCGCGTTCCGCGGCCGCCGTCAGCGACGGTGGCCCAGCGGCTTTTTCTGTTCGACTTCGATTTCGACGTGGACGCTGTCGGGGAACTCCCTGAGGCCGACTTCGCGAGCAATCTGGTCCGCGCCGTGGATTTCGAGCCGGCGGGTGTAGACGGGGTAGGACCACGACGAGAACTGGTCGCCGGGCTGGAGCGTCCGGTACTGCGGGACGCTCACCTGTTTCGGCTGGTCGGAGTGGGGGCCGCGGCACTCCGCGCCCTTCCGCTCGATGAACTGCTTGAGGTCGTCGACCACTCGGTCGAGGACCGCCTTATCACCGCTTTGAAAGGTGAGTTTCGTGACGAAGGCCATAGCTGGGTACTACTCCTTGTTGCACGCTCCGACGGTAAAAGCGCATCTACACGAACCGGGGACTTCGGGCTCCTCACCCCGAATCCCGAGTGAAAAACCGTGCGAACGCGCTACATCCTCCGATACCCTCTTAAAGGGTGGCACGTTTATTTCGGGTAATGGCAGTCGAAGCGGTCAGCGCTGGAGCCATTCTCTTCCGCGACACCCGCGGCCGGAGGGAGTACTTACTCCTGAAGAGCCGTCCCGGGGACTGGGAGTTCCCGAAGGGCGGGGTCGAAGGGGACGAGGAGCTTCAGCAAACGGCAATCAGGGAGGTCAAAGAGGAGGCGGGAATCCAAGATTTCCGCCTCATCGACGGCTTCCGCGAGGACTACAGCTACGTCTTCGAGGCGAACGGGACGACGATTCACAAGACGGTTCACCTCTTTATCGCGCGGTCGTTCGAGGCGTCCGCGGAGCTCTCGACGGAGCACCGCGACCTCCAGTGGCGCGACTACGAGCAGGCCATCAACACCATCACGCAGGACGGCCCCCGCGAGATATTCGAGCGCGCCCACGAGTTCCTCGACGACCTCGCCGCGAAAAACGAGGGCGAACGCAAGTACCTGAAGTAGCGTCGGCCGAACCGGCCGACGCCCGAGACGCGACGCCAGCGAGCGACAGCGCCGCGCGTCGGCGGGGCGGCGACAGCCGCGGTATCATCTGCGTCATCGTCGAACCACGCGCCGAAGCCGCCCGACCGAAACGCCTTCGGCCTCCCGCCGCAACTCCCGGTCGTGAGCGACGCCGCCGACCGCGACCGCGACCGTGACCCCGAGTTCGCCTTCGAGCTCCGGGTCTGTCGCTGGGCCGAGCGCGCGTGGCATCCCGACGGCCCGCGCCCCGCGTTCGTCGCCCGACAGCTCGGCACCCGACAGCGCCGCTGGGACACCGTCGTCGTCGAGGTCGACCCCGAGGCGTTCGCCGCCCGGCGCGCCCTCTCGACCGACGGCTTCGACTCGGACCTGTTGCGCGTCGTCCGCCACGCGCCCGCCGAGTGGGCGTGGTACAGAGACGCCATCCCCGAACCCGACTTCCCGTGGCGACACGTCGTGCCCGCGGTCCACCGCGCGGCGGGGCTCGGCCTCGTCGAGAAACGCCGCGGCTCGCGGAACCGCGTCGAGTACCGCCGGACCGCACCGTACCCCGACTGGGTCGAGCGCGTCGTCGCCATCGAGAACAAGCCGAACCTCGACGCCAGCGCCGCCCGCGCGCTCGCAGACCAACTCGAACACGACGTGTCGCGAGCGCTCGCCGACGAGGTCTGGGTCGCCACCGAGGTGACGGGCCGGCGGGTCGAACCCGCCCTGCTTGAAGACTTGCCGGTCGAAGTCGGCATCCTCGGCGTCGACGGCGACTCGGCGGAGGTGCTGTGGCACCCGAGCTCGCTCTCGCCCGACTCCGAAGACGCCCGGCGGCGACTCGTCCTCGCCGAGCGCGCCTTCGACCGCGGCTGGCGCAACTACGTGGACACGATGCGACCCGACTGCCGACAGTTCGAACTCGACCGGCGCGGCCGGGCGCTCGTCCCGCGGTGCGCCGCGAAAGACTGCTATCAGAGCCAGCGCGAGTGCGCCCACTCGTGTCCGTCGTTCGAGCCGGAGCCGCCGGCGTGGCGGATGAACGGCTGGCCCATCGAGGGCGGCCCCGGCAAGGGCGTCCGCCGGATTCTGGAGGCGCGGCGCGAGCGCGAACGAGACCGCGCCGAGCGCGGCAGTGAGAACGCCTAACTTCGCGCCCCGCCGACCGAGCGGTATGGAACGATTCCAGAACACGAGCCTGCCGGACTGGGACTGGTGGGGGAAGCTCTGGCCGACGCCGGGCGAGACGCTTCGGGACCTCGGGCTGTCGGCGGGCGACACCGTCGTGGAAATCGGGTGCGGAAACGGCTACTTCGCGCTCCCCGCGGCGCGAATCGTCGCGCCGGCCACGGTGTACGCGGTCGACCTCGACGACGACCTCCTCGCGGAACTCGGCCACCTCGCCGCCCAGCAACGCATCGACAACGTGGTCTCGGTCCGCGGCGACGCCCGCGAGCTTTCGGCGCACGTCTCCGAGCCAGTCGACGTGGCGCTGTTCGCCAACGCGTTCCACGGCGTCGACGACCCCGAGGAGTTCCTGACGGAAGTCGAGTCGGTCCTCGACGACGACGGCCGGTTCGTCGTCGTCAACTGGCGGCCGCTCCCCCGAGCGGAGACGACCATCGCTGGCGAACCGCGCGGCCCGCCGACCGACCTGCGGCTCGGCCCGGAGGAGACCGCGGCGATGGTCGAAGAGGCGACCGACCTCGCTGTGACGGCGGAACTCGATATCCCGCCGTACCACTACGCGCTGGTGTTCGAGCGGCGCGAATAACGACCGCGGAGGCGGGCGGTTAGACGACTTCCACGTCGACCTCGTCGCGCTCGACGGCGAGGCGGAACGTGGGGACGGTCCGGTAGACGACTTCGATGACGCCCTTGCGGCGGAGGCTCTGGAGCGCGCGGCGCACGTCGTCAACGTCGGGGTCGATGTCGAACTCGTCGCGGAGCTTGTTGAGGACGCTGACGACGCTCTCGGAGCGCTCGTCGGGGCCGGCGACGACCTCGAAGACGCGGGCTTCGAGCGAGGGGACGCGGATGACGCTCGGCACGGATTCGGCCTCGTCGTCGCCCTCGACGCCGGGTTCGACGCCGACGAGTTCGGCCGCCTCGGCCGTCGCGCGGATGAGGCTGTTGTCGTCGCGGTAGTAGTAGTCTTTCAGCTCGGATTCGAGGTAGCGGTGGACCTCGCTCCCGCTTTCGAGGTCCCAGCGGTTCTGTAACTCCTTGTTCTTCGTCGGCTGGAGCCGGACGATGTCGGCGAGGCGTTCTTCCGCCTCGTCGGAGAGCGTCATATCGGTGGATTCGACGGAGGGGCTATAACGTTGTTCTGGATTCTTCAGCGCGACCGGCGAACGTTAATTATTATCCCTGTGCCTCGCGTCGCCCCGAGTATGAGCTGGGACACCCTCCGACTCGACTGGGACGGCGACGTGGCGACCATCACCATCGACCGCCCCGAGCAGATGAACGCGCTCAACGCGGACACGCTCGACGCGCTCGAAGACGCCCTCGACGAGGCCGAAGCCGACGGCGCTCGGGTGGTCGTCCTCACCGGCGCGGGCGACGAGGCGTTCATCGCGGGCGCGGACATCGGCTACATGAAAGACATCGGAACGCCCGCCGCGCAGAACTACGCCGAGCAGGGCCACCGCATCGCGACGCGCTTGGAGGAGTTCCCCGCGCCGACCGTCGCGGCCATCAACGGCTACGCCTTCGGCGGCGGCATGGAGTTCGCGCTGGCGTGCGACCTCCGGGTCGCCTCCGAGCGCGCGCTGCTCGGGCAGACCGAAATCGACCTCGGCATCATGCCCGGCTGGGGCGGGAGCGTCCGCCTGCCGGCGCTCGTCGGCGACGAAGTCGCGCGGCGGCTCATCTTCTTCGGCGAGCGCATCGACGCCAGCGACGCCCACGAGTACGGCATCGTCGGCGAGGTCGTCGCCCACGACCAACTCGACTCGCACGTCGAAGACCTCGCCGCCGACCTCGCGTCGAAGCCGCGGCACGCCCTCGCGGGCGCGAAAGCCGCCATCAACATGTCCCACGACGCGCCGCGGGACGCCGCGCTCGACTTCGAAGCCCGCGTCTGGAGCGGCCTGTTCGGCACCCACGACCAGCGCGAGGGGATGGAGGCGTTCCTCGACAAGCGCGACCCCGACTTCGAATAGAACCGAGAGAGCTCTTGTTTCCGGTTTATTCGGGCGATTCGAGTCACCGATTCTCCCGCATAGCCGTGCTAGCACGGCTCCGACAACTGCTAATACGCTCTATGTATAATGAATAATCGTGCAAGAATCGATCACGCTCGCCCGCGTCGAATCCCTCCTCGAAGACCTGTCGTACCCGGTCTCGCGCCGGGACGCCGCGACCTCCTTCGACGGTGTGACGGTGCTCATGGCCGACGGGAACGCCGACCTCGGTGAGTTAGTCCGGAACTGCCTCACGAGCGAGTTCACCGACGCGAAGGACCTGTACTACGAACTGAACAACGCGATGCCAATCGAGGCGCTCGGCGAACCGGGGCAGTCCGACGGCGACGCCTGAGTCGCCCGCTCGGCACCGGCTTTTTTCAGCGCTCACCCCGCGAGCGCGGCGCAATCCTGACGCTTAAGTCCCTCAAGCGGTAGGACGTACTATCATGGAGTTTTGCGACGACTGCGGGTCCCTGATGACGCCGCAAGACGGCGTCTGGGTCTGTCCGAACGGCCACGAGAAAGCCCGAGACAGCGAAAAAGAGAAGTCGATGGTCACGACCGAGGGCCAGGAGTCCAGCGAGGTCGTCGACATGTCCGACGTGGACAACGCCGACATCGGCCCGACGACGAAGGCCATCTGCCCGAAGTGCGGCCACGACGTGGCGCGCTACGAGATGAAGCAGATTCGCTCGGCCGACGAGTCCGAGACGCGCTTTTTCACCTGCGTCGAGTGCGACCACAAGTGGCGCGAAGACGACCACTGAGCGACCCGCTTTTTTCAGCCCTCCGTCCGTAACGCGGGGCATGGCCGACGCGCCCGCCCCGCCGACGCTCCCGCCGCTGGAGGGCTGGGTCCGCGTCGACGACGCGACGGACCGCCCGTTCGAACTCGGCCCCGTCAGCGTCGTCGCCCGGACGGTCGTCTACGAGGACGCCACCATCCGCGAGCGCGTGCCGGCGACCGCCGACGGCCCGTGGCGCTTTCTGTTCGCCAGCCGCCTCGAAATCCGGCCGCACACACCGCCGTCGAAGTCGCTGACGAAACTGGTCGGCAAACGAGCGAGCGCCGGCTTCCGGTCGCGCCTCGAAGCCCGCGGCTTCTCGGACGTTCGGCGCGTCGAGTCGCGGACGCTCCGGGTACGAGTTGGCGGCGGTGGCGACGGCCAGCGCGATGACGCCCGGGACGATGACGACCGAAGCGACGACGCGGGAAACGAAGCCGAGGCCGACGTGATTCGCTACGCCGCGACCGTCGAACTCGCCGGGGTCGAACTCGCCGCGGACGCCTACCTCGCGGTGACGCCGGTCGACGGCGAGTTCCGCCTGACCGGCGGCGCGTACCCCCGCGAGGTCCGCGGTGACGACGGGGAGACGGCCGCGGCGCTCCGCGAGGCAATCGACCCGGAGCGGTTCAGAGAAGATCTGTTTCGCGTGATTCGCGGCGTCGGGTGAGGGAACGAAGTCGGGCCGAAAGAGCGGTTGGCCCGCCGGCGTCGGACTCGCTCACTCGTTGCGGGCGAACACGAGGTAGCCGGTGTGGCCGACGCCGGCGGTCGAGGGGCGCGACCCGCGGTCGTTGAAGTCCATCTGTCGCTGAATCGTCTCGAACGTCTCCACGTCCGAGAGCCCCGCCTCTCTGGCGGCTTCGACGGCCGCGCGCGTGCCCTCCACGAACGGGGAGTAGACGGCGACGTAGCCGCCGGTCACGAGCAGGTCGGGCGCGTGGCGGACGACCTCTGGCGCGTTCTCGGTGTCGAGCGTGAGCGCGTCGAACCCCGAGTCCGCGAGTTCGTCGAGTTCGTCGGTGATGTCGCCGGTGCGAACGTCGACGCGCTGTTCGACGCCCGCGAGACGCATGTTCTCGCGAGCCACGTCCGCGAACTCGGCGTCGCGTTCGAACGTCGTCACGTCGACGCCGAGGCGGCCGAGGTACGCCGAGAGGACGCCCGTGCCGGTGCCCGCGTCGAGGACCCGCTCGCCGGCCGCGATACCCGTGTGGCCGACGATGAGGCCGATATCGCGCGGCATCATCGGCGCGCCGGTGCGCTCGAAGTGGTTGAAGAGGTCCGGGCCGCGCGGCTCGCGGACGAGGAACTCCTCGCCGATGTGGGTTTCGAGCGTCTGGCCGGCTTCCACGTCCTCGGGGACGGTGAGCATCCCGAGGTCGGTGTGCAGTTCGTCGCCGGGCGCTCGGAGGTACTCCCGGTCGCCGTGGACGAGGAGTATCACTCCAGTCGCGCGATGGCCGCGGCGAGGTCGCCGTCTTCGGCCTCCAGCGCTTCGCGGGCCTCGTCCTCGGGGACGCCGGCGCGCTGGGCCACGATGGCAACGTCGTCGGCCGGGATGGCGTCGGCGGCCTCGGCGGACTCGACGGACTCGTCGCCGCCGTCGTCGCCGGCACCGAGTTCGCGCGTCTCGGGCTCGCCGACGATTTGATACGTCTCTTGGCCCTGCGCGTCCATGCGCGTGACCTGCGCGTCGCTGAAGACGAGCTCTTCGTCGCCCGTCTTGATGACGACTTCCTCAGCATCGAGCTCCGTCACGTCGATGCCCATCTGCTTCATCATCTGCTTCATCTTTCGCGGGTTCATCCCGCCGCCTCCAAACATACCCGAACGGTCGGGGTGGGCGCTCAAAAGCGTGGCGAACGTCGGTGCGCGGCGGTCGGTGCGCGTCCCGGCGGTCGCGCGCTCACTCGACCCGCGTGCTGACCGCGAGGCCGCTGCCGACCGGGAGGACGATGGTCTCGTACCGCGGGTCGGCCCGGACCGCGTCGAGGAACGCCGCGATGCCGCGGGTGTCGGCGTCGGCTCCGTCGAGGGCCTCGGCCCGGCCTTCGCTCCAGTCGGTGAGCGCGCCGAAATCGACCGGGCCGCGCATCACGTTGTCAGCGACGACGACTCCGCCGACCGCGACGCGGTCGGAGACGAGGTCGAACGCCTCGGCGTAGCGGTGTTTCTGGTGGTCCAACAACACGAGGTCGAACTCGCCGTCGACGCCCTCGAACAGGTCGAGCGCGTCGCCTTCGAGGAACGTCGTCCGGCCGGCGAGGCCGGCCCGGTCGAGAAACTCCCGCGCCATGTCGAGTTCGTGGGCGTCGTGTTCGGTCAGGAAGAGTTCTGCGTCGTCGGCCATCCCCTCCGCGAACCACGTCGCGGAGTAGCCGAAGCCGGAGCCGAACTCGAACAGCCGCGTCGCGTCCGCGAGGTGCGCGAGGACGCGGAGCACGCCGCCCGCCTCGGGGCCGATGATGGGAAAGCCGTGCTCGTCGGCGTAGGCGGCCATCTCGGCCTGCACCGCGTCGTGTTCGGGCGCGGTCGCCGCGAGGAACCGCCGCGTCTCGTCGGTCAGGATGTCCATGGCGAAGCAGGGCGCGCGAGCGACATAAAATCGGTCGCCGCGGCCGCGTTCGCGGGGACACCGTCACACCCTCGGTCGCGCGCTCACGGTCGGAGACAGCGACCGATATCCGCCGACCCGCGTACGCTTAAGTAGGGACAAACCACATCTTCGACCATGTTTGATCCCGACGAGCTCGAAGAGATTCGGGAGGCGAAAGCCGAGTGGGAAGACGAGACGCTGGGGCCGACGCTCGACCGCTTCGGGGAGCGGAAAGAGGAGTTCACGACCGACACGGGCGGCAACGTCGTCAAGCGGCTCTACACCCCGGACGACGCCGACGTGGACTACGACGAGGACGTTGGCTTCCCGGGCGAAAAGCCCTACACGCGCGGGGTGTATCCGACGATGCACCGCGGGCGGCTCTGGACGATGCGGCAGTACGCGGGCTTCGGGACGGCCGCCGAGACCAACGAGCGGTTCCGCTACCTCATCGACAACGGCTCGTCGGGGCTGTCGCTCGCGTTCGACCTGCCGACGCAGATGGGCTACGACTCCGACGCGATGATGGCCGCCGGCGAGGTGGGGAAATCCGGCGTCGCCATCGACAGCCTCCACGACATGGAGACGGTGTTCGACGGCATCGACCTCGGTGAGGTCTCCACGTCGATGACCATCAACGCCCCGGCGGCGGTGTTGCTGGCGATGTACGTCGCCCTCGGTGACAAGCAGGGCGTCCCCCGCGAGGAGCTTCGCGGAACCATCCAAAACGACATCATGAAGGAGTACATCGCGCGGAACCTCTACATCTTCCCGCCGGAGCCGTCGATGCGGCTCATCACGGACATCTTCGAGTTCTGCGCGGCGGAGACGCCGAAGTTCAACACCATCTCCATCTCCGGCTACCACATCCGCGAGGCCGGGTCGACCGCCGCCCAAGAGGTCGCGTTCACCCTCGGCAACGGCATCCAGTACGTCGAGGCCGCGGTCGACGCCGGCCTCGACGTGGACGACTTCGCCCCGCAGTTGTCCTTCTTCTTCAACGCCCACAACAACATCCTCGAAGAGGTGGCGAAGTTCCGCGCCGCCCGGCGGATGTGGGCGAAAATCATGGAAGAGCGCTTCGGCGCTGAGAACCCGAAGTCGATGCAGTTGAAGTTCCACACCCAGACCGGCGGCTCGACGCTCACCGCCCAGCAGGTCGAGAACAACGTCGTCCGGGTCGCCTATCAGGCGCTGGCGGCCGTCCTCGGCGGCACGCAGTCGCTCCACACCAACGGGAAGGACGAGGCGCTGTCACTCCCCACGGAAAAGTCGGTTCGGACGGCGCTCCGCACCCAGCAGATTCTCGCCCACGAGTCGGGCGCGGCCGACACCATCGACCCGCTGGCGGGCAGTTACTACGTCGAGGCGCTGACCGACGACATCGAAGACGAGGCGTTCGACCTGCTCGACGAGGTGGACGAGCGCGGCGGCATGCTCGACGCCGTGAAAAACCAGTGGGTTCAGCGGGAGATTCAGGACGTGGCCTACGAGCGCCAACGCGAGATAGAGGAGGGCGAGCGCGTCATCGTCGGCGTCAACGAGTACCAAGTGGACGAGGAGCCGACCGTCGAAGTGCAGGAGGTCTCCGAGGAAGAAGAGCAAAAGCAGGTCGAGTCGCTCGACGCCCGGAAGGACGACCGCGACGAGGAGGCCGTCGAGGCCGCGTTGGAAGACATCCGCGCCGCCGCGAACGGCGACGAGAACCTCCTCCCGCTCATCGTCACGGCGGTCAAGGCCTACGCGACGGTCGGGGAAATCTGCGGCGTCCTCCGCGAGGAGTTCGGAGAGTACGAACCCGGCATGGCCTGAACCGCCCCTACACTCCCGAACGACCGGCGCCGGCGACCGCCCCGCACCCCGCGCCCCGTGCCAACGAGTCACTAATTCTATACTTTCACCCGTCCAACAACTTTTATTATCACCCCCCGAGTGGAGACAATCGAGGCTTATGATGCCGCTTATCGCGTTCTAAACCCGTCACACGCCCGGCCGCCGTCTGTCGGCGCGAGGTTCGCGCCACCAGTCGCTCGATTTTCGAGCGGCGGCCGTCGCGTTGCGGGGCTCTTCGACCGGAGAGCCCCCGGTATCGCATCCGATTGTCCCCCTCACCAGACGAATGTCACGACAACGCTCCAGAGACAGTCGTACCGGCTCCGACTACCACCCCTCGCATCACCGACCCGCGCCCTCGTTGGCGACGCAGGCCGCCCTGCTCACCTCGATGGCCGCGGTCGTCGCGGTCGTCACCTACCCCGTGGCGTCGCTCGCGGTCGCCGTCACCGTCGCCGCCATCGTCGCCGTCGCCCGCGTCGTCGTCACCCGGGTCGACCGCTCGATGCTGACGGTCGACGTGCCCGGCGTCCCCGTCGAGGTCACGGTCGCCCGGACCGCCCGCGACTGAGGCCCGACCCGACGCCGTGAGTCACACGCCGACTCGCTCGCTACCTTCGAACTTCACGCCCCTCGCGTCCCGCTCTTGACGCGCGCTCCTGCGCTCATTTTCGTTCCCCACTCTCGACGCGTTTCCCGCTTTCGCGTCGCTCACCGACCCCGACGAGTCGAGTTCGAAGCACTCGCCCGGCCGCCACGAAGACCATTGCCTGGAGGTAGCCGAAGACGGCGAGCGCCGGGTAGAACACCGCCGTCTCGCGGACGCCGAACTCGTTGGCCGCGAGCGTGTCGAAGAAGAAGGCGGCCACCAGCGCGGGGGAATCGACGACCCAGATTTCTCTCGGCACCACGCCGACGAAGCCGACTGCCCACACGGCCGCGAGCGCGGCGAAGACGGCGACTGTGGCCCGGTCCGTGGCGAGTCGGACGAACCTGTGTGCGAGTCGCCGCGGGTCTCGGGTGACCCGCCGAGTCGTCGGCGTCACCGTCGGCTCACGCCACGTCGGCGTTCGACTCGGACGCCGATTCCGCGTCGGCGTCGGGGTCGGTGCCGCCGACGAGCGTGACGGCGGTCCCGTAGGCCAGAATCTCGGCCGCTCCTTGGGCCACCTCGGCGGTCACGTACCGGACGCCGACGACGGCGTCGGCACCCATCGCCTCCGCCTCCGCCACCATCCGGTCTGTCGCCTCGTCGCGCGCCTCGGCCATCAGCCCGGTGTAGGACTTGAGTTCGCCGCCGACGATGTTGCGGAGTCCCTGCGTGATGTCGCGGCCGACGTTGCGGGCGCGAATCGTGTTCCCGCGGACGGCACCCAGCGTCTCCTCGATGTCGCGGCCGACGACCGTCTCCGTTGTCGTTACTATCATGACAGGAGTATCGAACCGTCTGGGTTTATCCGTTGCGCCCGACGAACTGGAGGCATGCATCTCGACCACGTCGGAATCGCCACGCCCGACGCCGCCGGACTGGCCGCGCTGTTCGCGGAGTTGTTCGACGCGCCCGTGGCTCACGAGGAGACGTTCGACGGCATGTCGGTCGTCTTCCTCGAACTCGAAAACGGCTACTTCGAACTGCTCGAACCCCACGAGGAGGGTGCCATCTCGAAGTTCCTCGACAAGCGCGGCGGCGGTATCCACCACGTCGCCGTCGAGACCGACGACATCGAGGCCGCGCTCCGGACCGCCGAGGCCGCCGGCGTCGACCGCATCGACGAGGAGCCGCGCCCCGGCGCGTGGGGCCACGAGGTCGCCTTCTTACATCCCAAGTCCACGGGCGGCGTCCTCGTGGAGTTCGTCTCGCACTGAGCGATGACGGGCGCTCCCGACGACGCGGCCGGTGGCGACGACTCCGAGTCGACCGAGGACGACGCAACCGCCGCCGACGCCCGCGGGTTCGCCGGGCCGATGCGCGACTGGCTCTCCCACCGGGTCGCCGCGACGCCCGACCGACAGGCGCTTATCCACGCCGCGACCGGCGACTCGTGGACCTTCCGCGAACTCGACGCGCTCGTCGACGAGACCGCCGGCCAACTCGCCGCCCTCGGCGTCGAGGCCGGCGACCACCTCGGCGTCGTTCTCGACCCCGGCGTCGACTACGTCCGACTCATCCACGCCGCGACGCGGCTCGGGGCCGTGCTCGTGCCTCTCAGCGACCGACTCACCGCCGACGAAATCGCTCGCAACGTCGAACTCGCGGACGTGACCACGCTCGTCTGCGGCGAGTCCACCGAGTCGACGGCGGTCGAGGCGACGACCGACGTGCCCGTCGTCTCCGTGGACGACCCGCGGTGGGAGGGCGTCATCAACCTCTCGTCTATCGCGCCCAAGCGGGTCGAACCCGCGGGCTGGTCGCTCTCGGAGACGGTGCTCCTGCTTTTCACCTCGGGGACGACCGGGACACCGAAGGCGGTGCAACTCACGATGGGAAACCTGCTTGCGAACGCCGTCGCCGGGGCGTTCCGACTCGGCGTCTCGCGCGACGACCGGTGGCTCGTCACGCTCTCGTTGCACCACATGGGCGGCATCGGCCCGATTCTCCGCGGCCCGCTGTACGGGACGACGGTCGTCCTCCGCGAGGGGTTCGACGCCGGCGGCGCGGCCGACGACATCGGCAAGTACGACGTGACGGGCGTCTCGCTCGTGCCGACGATGCTCACGCGGATGCTCGACAGCCGGGGGACGCTCTCGGACTCGCTCCGCGTGGTGCTCCTCGGCGGCGCGCCCGCCCCCGACGAACTCATCGAGCGCTGTCGGAACTACTCGGTGCCGGTCCACCCGACCTACGGCATGACCGAGACGGCGTCGCAGGTCGCCACCGCGACCCCGCGGGAGGCGTTCGACGACGTGGGGACCGTCGGGCGGCCGCTCTACTTCACCGACCTCCGGGTCGTCGACGAGGACGGAACCCCCGTCGAACCCGGCACGCCGGGCGAACTCGTCGTGTCGGGACCGACCGTCTCGCCCGGCTACTACCGGAACCCCGAGGCCACCGCCGACGCCTTCAGCGACGCCGGTCTCCGAACCGGCGACATCGGCTACCGCGACGACGACGGTCTCCTGTACGTCCTGAACCGGAAGGACGACCGCATCATCACCGGCGGCGAGAACGTCGACCCCGGCGAGGTCGCGGCGGTCCTGCGGGACCACCCCGACGTTGACGACGCCACCGTGCTCGGGGTCCCCGACGCCGAGTGGGGCGAGCGCGTCGCCGCCCTCGTCGTTCCCGCGGACCCGGAGAACCCACCGGACGACGAGGACCTCGACGACTTCTGTCGCGAGCGACTCGCCGGGTTCAAATGCCCGCGACTGGTCGCGACCGCGGACGAACTCCCGCGGACCGTCTCGGGGACCGTCGACCGCGAGGCGGTCCGCGAGCGACTGGTCGCGGCCAAGCCCGTCGCGGAGGCCGAACCGGAGCACGCGACCGATTACGACGACACCGACGACGATGCCGGTGACGACGGTGACGACGACGAGTCCGACGACTCCGAGACCGACTCCGGCGAGGCGACGCCCGCGAGCGACGCCGACGCGGCCGCCATCGACGACGCCGAGGGCGACGCGACAGTCGCGGACGCGGAACGCGACGGAGACGAGGCCGAGGACGATAGTGAAGCGAGCGTCGACGGAGCCGAACGCGGCGACGCCGAGCGCGCGGAAGGCGACACCGACAACGGAGACGCCGACGCCGGCGATACCGACGGCGGCGACGGTGGTGATGAGTTCGTTCCCGACCGCGACGAGTGAGTGAACGCGCCCGCGGGTGACGCCGAATCCGCAGCCCGCACCACGCCGAGTCGTTTCCAAACAATCATTACGTTTTACCACAAGAGGACAGTATGGTAGGTGCTACCAACCAGACACTTCGGCCGTTCCTGTGGCGCGCGGGCAAGCTCTATCCGGACCGCGAAATCGTCTCTCGGACCGCCGAAGGGCTGGAACGCTACACGTACGCGGAGTACGAGGGGCGCGTGGCACGGCTCGCGGGGGCGCTTTCGGACGCCGGCATCGGGGACGGCGACCGGGTGGCGACGTTCTGCTGGAACCACAACCGACATTTCGAGACGTACTTCGGGGTCCCCTCGATGGGCGCGCAGCTGCACACCATCAACCCGCTTCTGCCCGACCACCACATCCAGTACATCGTCGAGAACGCGAAGGACCGCATCATCTTCGTGGACCCGTCGCTCGCGCCGAAACTCGCCGGCGCGGTCGACGGGGACGCCTTCGCCTCCGTCGAGCAGTTCGTCGTGATGGCCTCCGAGGTACCGGACGACGTGGGCCTGTCCCCGGTGACGGACTACGAGTCGTTCATCGCTGACCACCCCGACGAGTACGACTGGCCGGACCTCCCGGAGGACCAGCCGGCGGGGATGTGTTACACCTCGGGGACGACGGGCCAGCCGAAAGGCGTCGAGTACTCCCAGCAGATGCTGTGGGCGCACACGATGGCGACGCTCCCCGAATCCGGCCTCGACATCGGCGCGAAAGACGTCATCATGCCGGTCGTCCCGATGTTCCACGTCAACGCGTGGGGCCTGCCGTTTTCGACGACCGCGGCGGGCGCGAAACACGTCTACCCCGGCCCGTCGCCGACGCCCGAGGACCTCGCGACACTCATCGAAGAGGAGGGCGTGACGATGACCGCGGGCGTGCCGACGGTGTGGCTCGGCCTGCTCGACTACCTCGACGAGCACGACGCGGACATCTCGTCGCTCGAACGCATCATCATCGGCGGGTCGGCCGCGCCCAAGTCGGTCATCCGCCGGTTCGACGAGGAGTACGACGTGGACGTGCTCCACGCGTGGGGCATGACGGAGATGTCGCCGGTCGGGACCGTCGCCCACCTCAAGCCGGGGATGGAGGACCTCCCCGCCGAAGCGCAGTACGAAAAGCGCGCCAAGCAGGGCCTGCTCGCGCCGGGGCTGGAGATGCGCGTCGTCGACGACGACGGGAACGAGGTCCCGTGGGACGGCGAGGAGTTCGGCGAGCTGTGGGTCCGCGGCCCGTGGGTGACGACCGAGTACTTCGAGCGCCCCGACGCGAACGAGGAGGACTACGAGGATGGCTGGCTGAAGACCGGCGACGTGGTCACGGTGGACGAAGACGGCTACGTCCAAATCGTCGACCGGGCGAAAGACGTCATCAAATCCGGCGGGGAGTGGATTTCGTCGCTCGAACTCGAAAACAGCATCATGGCCCACGACGACGTGGCCGAGGCGACCGTCATCGGCGTCCCCCACGAACGCTGGCAGGAGCGCCCCGTGGCCTTTATCGTCCCGAAGGGCGGCGTCGACGAGGACGCGCTCAAGGCCGACCTCGTCGCGCGCGTCGAAGACGAGTTCCCGAAGTGGTGGGCCCCCGACGAGGTCGTGTTCATCGACGAGGTGCCGAAGACCGCGACCGGCAAGTTCGACAAGAAGGTGCTCCGCGACCGGTACGACGACTCGTCGCTCATCGAGGGCAAGACGCCCGATTCGGAGGCTCCGTCGGACGAATGAGCGTCGGGCAACGGCTATTTTAACAAAAAACAAGTTTGAAGTTTAGACTGGTTCCATGCCTATTTTTACTGTACGATTCCATGGCGTGGTATGGAACTTCTCGACGACTCCATCGTGCCCGAACACGCCCGCGACCTCAAGCAGGAGGCCCGCGAGTTCGCCGAAGCGCACATCGAACCGGTCGCGGCGGACTACTACGAGTCCAGCGAGTACCCGCACGAAGTGCTCCAAGCGGGGATGGACGCGGGGCTCGTCGCCCAAGATATCTCCGAGGAGTACGGCGGCAAGGGCTTCGACCTCCAGCAGATGCTCGCCATCTCCGAGGAGTTCTACCGCGCCGACGCCGGCATCGCGCTGACGCTCCAACTCGCCTCGTTCGGCTGCGAGATTATGGAGCACTACGGCAGCGAAGAACAGAAAGAGAAGTGGCTCCGCCCGGTCGCGGAAAACGAGCAGCTTTCGGGGCTCGCGGTCTCCGAGCCGCAGACCGGCTCCGACATGGCCGGCATGGAGACGACCGCCGAGAAGACCGACGACGGCTACGTCCTCAACGGCGAGAAGTACTGGGTCGGCAACGCCGTCGAGGCCGACTGGCTGACGGTGTACGCCAAGACCGCCGACACCGACGACCGCTACTCGAACTACTCGATGTTCATCGTGCCGACCGACACGCCCGGCTACGAGGCGGAACACATCCCCGAGAAGATGGGTATGCGCGCCTCCAAGCAGGGTCACATCGTCTTCGACGACTGCGAGGTGCCCGAGGAGAACCTCATCGGCACCGAGGGCGGCGGCTTCTACATGCTCGCGGACTTCTTCAACCACGGCCGCGTCATCGTCGGCGGCCACAGCCTCGGCCTCGCGGCCGCCGCCATCGAGGAGACGTGGGAATTCGTCCACGACCGGCAAGCGTTCGGGCGCAGCGTCTCGGAGTTCCAAGCGGTCCAGCACATCCTCGCCGATATGCGCATGGAGTTCGAGGCGGCCCGCGCGCTCAACTGGCGCGCCGCCGAGAAGGTCGCGAACGGCGAGGACGCCGGCTTCTGGGCGGCCGCAACGAAGACGAAATCGACCGAGACGGCGGTCGACGTGGCCGAGCGTGGCATGCAGCTCCACGGCGGCCGGTCGGTCCTCAACGAGTACAAGATTTCGCGGGTCTACCGCGACGCGCGCATCCCGGTCATCTACGAGGGCGCAAACGAGATTCAGCGCAACCTCATCTACCGACAGGGCGGGCTGTGAGCAGGCCCCGGCACGGCCCCCGGAACTGACAACTCGTTTTCCGGTTTGGCATGGCTTGACCGGAACGCAGTTACTATCTGAGCGTCGTACCTTGAGTCAGCACCAATGGTACGCACGAGCGTTATCGGCTGCGGAAACATGGGGAGCGCCCTCCTCACCGGGCTCTGGAAGGCGGGCGGCCACTCGGTCGTCGCCTGCGACCTCGACCCCGAGGCCCTCGCCGCGGTCGCCGACTACTGTGAAGAGACGACGGACGACGTGTCGCGCGCGGCCGACGCCGACGTGGTGTTCGTCGCGGTCAAGCCCGACATCGTCGAGGCCGTCCTCTCGGAACTCGATTTGTCTCCCGACCAGACTCTCGTCACCATCGCCGCGGGCGTCCCGACCGCGTTCGTCGAGGCGCACACCGACGCCCGCGTCGTTCGCATCATGCCGAACCTCGCCGCCGAGACCCGCGACATGGCGGCGGCGGCGACCGGCGACCTGACCGACGAGGTCCGCGAACTCCTCTCGGACGTGGGCGAGTTCGTCGAGGTCGAAGAGTCCCAGATGGATATCGCCACCGCGGTCAACGGCAGCGGGCCGGCCTTCGTCTTCTATCTCATCGAGGCCGTCACGCAGGCCGGTATCGCGGGCGGACTCTCCGAGGAAGACGCCGAGATTCTCGCCGCTCAGACGTTCAAGGGCGCGGCCGAGACCGTCGTCCAGGACGACCGCACCGCCGACGAACTCATCGACGCGGTCTGCTCGCCGAACGGGACGACCATCGAGGGGATGGAGGTCCTCTGGGACAGCGACGCCGACGACGCCGTCACCGAGGCGGTCGTCGCGGCCGAGCGTCGGTCGAAGGAACTCGCGGAGGAGTTCGCTGATGAGTGAACTGAGCGAGACGGCGGAGGCGTCCGAGGCGTCCGAGTCGACTGCGGCCGTCGACCCCGATGCGGTCGCCGCCGCCCGCGACGCCGCCGCCGAGGCGGACCGCGTCATCGTCAAGGCCGGCACCAACTCGCTGACCGACGAGGACTCCAACCTCGACGACGACAAACTCGACAAGCTCGTCGACGACATTGAGTCGCTGCTCTCGCGCGGTAAGGAGGTGCTGCTCGTCTCCTCGGGCGCGGTCGGGGCCGGCATCGGACGGCTCGACCACCCCACGGCGGACCGCGACACTCTCGAAGCGTCGCAGGCGCTGTCGACGGTCGGCCAGAGCCTGCTCATGCACCGCTACACCGAGAGCTTCGAGCGCTACGACCGGAAGGTCGCCCAGATACTCATCACCCAGCACGACCTGGAGAACCCCGAGCGCTTCACCAACTTCCGGAACACGGTCGAGACGCTGCTGGAGTGGGGCGTCGTGCCCATCATCAACGAGAACGACGCGGTCGCCACCGAAGAGCTCCAAATCGGAGACAACGACATGATTTCGTCGGACATCGCGGTCGGCATCGGCGTCGACCTGCTCGTGACGCTCACCGACGTGGGCGGCGTCTACACCGGCAATCCGAAGGAGGACTCCGACGCCGAGCGCATCGAAGTCGTCGGCGACAATTACAGCGACGTGGAGGACATCGTCACCGCGAGCTCGACCGGCGGCTTCGGCGGCATCCAGACGAAGGTCCGCGGCGCGCGCGACGCCGCCGAGTACGGCATCCCCGCCGTCATCGCGCGGTCGACCGAGCCCGACGTGCTGGCGAAGATAGCCGAGCGCGAATCGGTGGGAACAATGTTCCTCCCCCTCGATGGTGAACTCGATGACTGAGCGAGACACGACCGCGCAGGTCGAACGGGCACAGTCGGCGGCGCTCCGCCTCGCCAACGTCGACGCGGCCGACCGCGACGCCGCGCTCGGAGCCATCGCGGACGCCATCCGCGACAACAGCGAGGCGATTCTCGCGGCCAACCGCGAGGACGTCGAGGAGGCCGAGGCGATGCTCGCCGCCGGCGAGTACACGCAGGCGCTCGTGGACCGCCTCAAACTCGACGAGGCGAAGCTGAAAGACATCGCCGGGATGGTCGAGTCCGTCGCCGAGCAGGACGACCCGCTCGGCGAGACGCTGGAAGCGCGCGAACTGGACGAGGACCTCGAACTGTACAAACTCTCGGTCCCCATCGGCGTCGTGGCGACCATCTTCGAGTCGCGGCCCGACGCGCTGGTCCAAATCGCCGCGCTGGCGCTGAAGTCCGGTAACGCCGTCATCCTCAAGGGCGGCAGCGAGGCCAGCGAGTCGAACCGCGTGCTGTACGAGACGATTCTGTCCGCCACCGAGGAGCTGCCCGACGGCTGGGCGACGCTCATCGAAGCCCACGAGGAGGTCGACCGCCTGCTCGAACTCGACGACATGGTCGACCTCGTGATGCCCCGCGGCTCCTCGGAATTCGTCAGCTACATCCAGGACAACACCCAGATTCCCGTCCTCGGCCACACCGAGGGTATCTGTCACGTCTACGTCGACGAGGCGGCCGACCTCGACATGGCCGCGGACATCGCGCTCGACGCGAAGGTACAGTACCCCGCGGTCTGCAACGCCGTCGAGACGCTCCTCGTCGACGAGTCGGTCGCCGCCGACTTCCTGCCGACGGTCGTCGAGCGCTACCGCGACGAGGGCGTCGTCCTCCGCGGCGACGAGGCGACCCGCGAACACGTCGATATCGACCCCGCGACCGACGACGACTGGGACACCGAGTACGGCGACCTCGAACTCTCCGTCAAGGTCGTCTCGGACCTGTACGACGCGGTCGACCACATCAACGCCCACGGCTCGAAACACACCGAGTCCATCGTCACCGACGACGCCGAGCGTGCGGAGACGTTCATGACCGGCGTCGACGCCGCCAGCGTCTTCCACAACGCCTCGACCCGCTTCGCCGACGGCTACCGCTACGGCCTCGGCGCCGAGGTGGGCATCTCGACGGGCAAGATTCACGCCCGCGGCCCGGTCGGTCTCGAAGGGCTGACGACCTACAAGTACTACCTCGAAGGCGACGGCCAGTTGGTCGCCACCTACGCCGGCGAGGACGCCGTCCCCTTCACCCACGAGGCGCTCGACGCCGACTGGACCCCCGGCCACCGAAGCCGTCGGGACTGACTGACCACGTCGACCGTTCGGGCCGATTTTTCGCGGCAAACAGAACTATATCCCTGACAGTCGCCTCTCCGGTAGAGTCGCTTTCGGCCGCGACTCGGTGACTCAATGGACTTAGACGAATTCGTCAGCGCGCACGCACCGTCCGAAGGCGGCGACTCCTTCGAACTCGAAAACTCGAAGCTCCTCGACGTGGCCCTCGACGGGAACGTCATGGCGAAAGCCGGGTCGATGGTCGGCTACACCGGCGACATCTCCTTCGAGCGCAAGTCCGCCGGCGGCCTAAAAGGGATGCTCAAGAAGAAGGCCACGGGCGAGGGCGACGTCATGATGCAGGCGACCGGAACCGGCCACCTCTATCTCGCAGACCAGGCCAAGGAGGTCCAGATTCTCGAACTCGACGCGGGCGAGGAGCTGAGCGTCAACGGCAACGACGTGCTCGCGTTCGAGTCGAGCGTGAACTGGGACATCAAGATGCTGACGAGCATCGCCGGCACCTCCTCGGGCGGCCTGTTCAACGTCTTCCTCGAAGGCCCCGGCCACGTCGCCATCACGACCCACGGCGAGCCAATCGTCGTCCCGACGCCGGTCAAGACCGACCCCAACGCGACCGTCGCGTGGAGCGGAAACGTCTCGCCCTCGTCGAACCGCGACATCGACATCAAGGGGCTGCTCGGCCGCTCGTCGGGCGAGTCCTACCAGCTCGAATTCGCGGGCGAGGGCGGCTTCGTCATCGTCCAACCGTTCGAGGAAGTCGGCCCCGGTCAGTAGCGTAGCGACCGTTCGCTCCGGGTTTTCACCGTCGCTCGTCGACCGCGTTCGCCGCGCGGGCCGACACGGCGCGGGCCGGAACGACGCGTATCTCTAGTGCCCGACGAAGATATATTGACTGCCTGAACGGTTATGCCGGCTCCGTCCTAACCCCGGAATATGGGTGATATCAGCGTCCACCTGGTCGACCGCGGCCGCGTCCACGCCGACACCGGCTACGTCCTCGACGGCTACTCCATGGGGAGCGCGTCGAATCCGAACCCCGACCACGAGATGAGCGAGTTCGTCGTCTGGAACGCCGTCGTCGACGGCCCCGACCGGACGGTGCTGTGGGACACCGGCTCGAACCCGGCCGCCGGCGACGGCTACTGGCCCGACCCGTTGTACGAGGCGTTTTCGCACGTCGACGCCGCGGACCACACGCTCGAAGACGACCTCGGCGCGGTCGGCTACGACCCCGCCGACATCGACGCGGTGGTGATGAGCCACCTGCACCTCGACCACGCGGGCGGCCTCGTCGAGTTCGCGGGCACAGACGTGCCGATATACGTCCACGAGGAGGAACTGAAGTTCGCCTACTACTCGGCGAAGACGACAGAGGGCTCCATCGCGTACCTCGCCTCGGACTTCGACCACGACCTGAACTGGCACGTCGTCCACGGCGACGAACACACGCTGTTCGACGGCTTCCGACTCGTTCACCTGCCGGGTCACACCCCCGGCGTGCTGGGCGCGCACATCGAAACGCCCGACGGCGACGTGCTCGTCGCGGGCGACGAGTGCTACGTCGAGGGCAACTACACGGACGAAGTGCCGCTCGGCCCCGGCCTGCTGTGGAGCGAGCGCGACTGGTTCGAGAGCCTCCAGACGGTGAAGGAACTCGAACGCCGGACCGGCGGCGACGTGCTGTTCGGCCACGACCTCGCCCGTTTCGAGTCGTTTGGCGACGGCTGGAACGTCTGAATCGGACGACGGCGCGGTCGACGCGGTCGGCTCTGATTTTCGGACTCACCCGCCGAACAGGTGACAGCGACAGCTCTCGTCGCGTCGAAAAAACAAAACGGGAACCGCAGGGGATGGTGGGGTGGAGTGGGTGAAGGAGGGGGATTGGATGGCTGGTGGAGACGACGGCCGGCCTAAATCATGAGTTGCACGTCGGCGTCGGCCATGTGCTGGAGGGCCGTCGCCGCGCCGACGCCGGTGGTGACGCCGTCGTAGAACTCGGCTTCGTCGTAGCCCATCAGTTCGATGGTCATCTGGCAGGCCTGGAGGTCCACGCCCATGTCGAGGGAGGTTTCGATGAGTTCCTCAACGGTCGCGGTCCCGTTTTCCTTGATTTTCTTTTCCATCATGCTCGTGGCGACGTTATCCATGAACGGCAACGCGGCGACGGCGTTCGGCATCGGCATGCTCGGGTTGCCGACCGCGCTGAGCTTCAGGTTCTTCGACTTCTCCTCGTGGAGGATGTCGAGCCCCCAGAACGTGTGGAACACCACCACGTCCCAACCGAAGGCGGCCGCCGTGCTGGCGAGGATGAGCGGCGGGTACGCCATGTCGAGGGTGCCTTTGGTCGCGATGATGGTCATCGACTTCTGGCCGTCGTCGTCGGTCGCCTCCCGGAGGTCGGAGACCTCTTCTTGCAGGGCTTGGACCCGCGCTCGGAGGTCTTCGACGGAGGCGGCTCCCGCGTCGACGGGCGCGTCGGCGTCCGAGCTCATTCCTTCTGGATGAAGTGGCGGAAGACCGCGTCGCCGTCTTCCTCGGCCTCTTCCTGTTCGAGCATGGCGACGCCGTCGGTGGCGTCGGCCCAGCCCTTCAGGTCGCTCATACTGCCGGAGTCGGTCGCGACGACCTGCAGAATCTCGCCGCTTTCGAGGTCGTCGACCGCGCCGCGGGTCTTGACGACGGGCATCGGGCAGGACAGTCCTTTCACGTCGAGGGTCTCGGTGGGTTCGTATGTACTCATTTTCGAAGTCACCTGTGTTGGGTGTATTCCACAATATATGGGTGCTTCGTAAAAGTGTGTCGGTTTTTGGGGAGACACCACAATACCTTATCTGAATCGTCGATAGGCGTTGAAACCGGCGTTTCTTGGGTAATGGAGCCATTGTGTGCTCCCGTAGGTGCGAAATCGCACTAGTCTCGGCCGGTCTCCACGAGATGAATATTGCACGAAATACAAACTACCATCCGAAAGCTTAAGTCGAACCACCCGATAGTGGGTGATGCATACATGACCGTTCCAGACCTGCCGGAACTCGACGTCGACGTGCCAGTCATCGAACCCGAGGCGCTGAAAGCCCGCATCGACGAGGGCGAGGCGCTGACCATCCTCGACAACCGCGTGCCGTCGGAACACGAGGACTGGCGCATCGACGGCGAGAACGTTTCGCACGTCAACATCCCCTACTTCGAGTTCCTCGACGAGGAGCTCGACGAGTCGCTGTTCGAAGAGCTGCCCGAAGACGAGGAGTTCGTCGTCCTCTGTGCGAAGGGCCACTCCTCGGAGTACGTCGCCGGACTGCTCATTCAGGAGGGCTACGACGCCGTGGCGCTCGAACGCGGCATGAACGGCTGGGCGAGCATCTACGAGTACACCGAACTGGAGACCGACGGCGACGCGCTCGTCGCGCAGTACCAGCGCCCCTCCAGCGGCTGTCTGGCGTACCTCGTCGTCGACGGCGACGAGGCCGCCGTCGTCGACCCGCTTCGCTACTTCGCCGACGAGTACGTCGCCGACGCGAAGGCGCTCGGCGCGGAGCTGACGTACGCCGTCGACACGCACATCCACGCCGACCACATCAGCGGGGTCCGCACGCTGGTCGAAGACCACGGCGTCACGGGCGTCATCCCCGAGGCCGCCGAGGGCCGCGGCGTCGACTACGACACGCCCTACGAGACTATCGCGGACGGCGAGACGCTCACCGTCGGCGACGCCGACATCGAGGCCATCCACACGCCCGGCCACACGACCGGTATGACGACCTACGCGGTCGACAACGTGCTGTTCACGGGCGACGGCCTGTTCATCGAGTCGGTCGCCCGCCCCGACCTCGAAGACGGCGACGAGGGCGCGCCCGACGCGGCCGGGATGCTCTACGACTCGCTTCAGGAGCGCGTCCTCTCGCACGACGACGACGCCATCGTCGCCTCCGCGCACTTCAGCGACGCGGCAATCCCGGCCGACGACGGCAGCTACACCGCCACGCTCGGGGAACTGAAGGAGACGATGAATGCACTGTCGATGCCCAAAGACGAGTTCGTGGAGTTCATCCTCTCGGATATGCCGCCGCGGCCGGCCAACTACGTCGACATCATCGAGACGAACCTCGGCGTGCAGGAGTCGGACGACGACCGGGCCTTCGAGCTCGAACTCGGGCCGAACAACTGCGCGGCCAGCAACGAAGCCCTGACGAACTAAATGTCGGGTCTGACGCCGCTCCTCGTCGACGGGCTCTTCCCGAACGGCATCGCGCACTACGCGCTCGGCGGCCTCCTCATCGGACTCGGGACCGCCGTCATCTACCTCGGGACGGGCGTCATCGCCGGCGCGAGCACCTTCCTCGAATCGACGCTGTCGTACGTCTCCGACCTCCCGCGGTTCAACAAGGCGAAGTACGTCGCCTCGCGGGACTGGCGGGTCGTGTTCACCCTGAGCATCGTCGCCGGGGCCGCGCTCTACACCGTCCTGTTCGGTGACGGCTGGTGGGTCTCCGACGTGCAGCCGTGGCGCTTCGCCGTCGGCGGCGTGCTCGTCGGCGTCGGCACCCGCATCGGGAAGGGGTGTACGTCCGGCCACGGGGTCTGCGGCGTCGGCTCGCGCTCGCGGACCTCGCTCGTCAACGTCGCCACCTTCATGCTCGTCGCCATCGGGGTCGCACAGCTCCTGAGCGCGCTGGGGGTGTCGCCGTGAGCGACGACGAACGCGGACTCGGGTTCATGTTGGTCGTCGTCGCGGGCGGCCTGATATTCGGGTTCGGCCTCGCCGTCAGCAACATGGCCCGCCCGGAGGTCGTCCTCGACTTCCTCCAGTTCGACGACTTCGGCCTCGTCTTCGTGATGGGCGGGGCCGCCGTCGTCACCGGGACCGTCTTCGCGCTCGCCGAGGCGTTCGGTGACCGCGCGCCCCTCACCGGACGCGACTACGGCCGCCGGCTGAAGTCGTTCGACAAGAACGTCGTCGTCGGCGGGGTCGTCTTCGGAGCCGGCTGGGGCATCTCGGGCATCTGCCCCGGCGCGGCCTACGCCAGCCTCGGCGTCGGCAACTACCCAATCTTCATCGCCATCGGCGGGATGTTCGTCGGCGCGTACCTCCAGGGGCTCTGGCGCGCTCGCCGCGCCGACAGCGCGGCGACCGGCACGGCCGCCGACTGAGCCGCCCCCGCCGAATCGGATTTCGCTCGTTTCCTGCTTTCACCTCTCGACCGCGGAGCGACGGCGACGAAGCACCCGACGCCCCCATCGGTGAACCGCTGTCCCGGGCGACGACTCGACTCGACTCACGCGCGCCGTCGAGCGGTTGGCGTCTGTCGTCGCCAGCCGCGGACCGTTCGACGCTCGCCGTAGCCCCCGAAAACAACGCTGTGAGCGTCTCTCGGGTGTGATATCTCCAATTCGACATTTGAGAAGATAGTATTGTACAATAATCAAATAACTATTTTTGTCATAGATAGCGGACAAATATGTTCGTAACGTCGCCTGATACAAAATATGACTCGGCTGAGTGGTATCTGTGTGTTCACCCTGTAACTTATACGTATGCGATAGCAATATGGTCTTGTATAGTATTCCCAAAAGCGTTATATCCTCACTCCGGTTAGCCAGCCATGTACAAGAAAGTATGATGCGTGCAATACACTCCGGGCGCCCCGAGGGGTGCTGGTAAGATGTTCGGAATCGAGACGCTGGGCGGGAACGCGCAGGCCGCCGCGCTCGTCGGCGTCGTCCTCGTCGAGGCGATGGTGCTGTACGTCGGCTACGGCGCGCTGACCGCGGCGCTCGGCCCGACCGTGCGGAAAGCAATCGGTGGTGAGTGAGCGTGCTGGAGCTATTCGGCATGTCGGCCGGGCTGCTGGCGCTTTTCGTCGCGTTCGGCGTCCTCATCGGCGTCCTGTTCGGCTTCTTCGGCATGGGCGGGTCGTTCCTCGTGACGCCCGCGCTGCTCGTCATGGGCTATCCCTCGCGCGTGGCCGTCGGCTCCGGGCTCGCGTTCGTCTTCGGGACCTCCGTCATCGCGACGCTGAAACACCGCGACCTCGGGCAAGTCGACTACAAACTCGGTATCTCGATGATTATCGGGACCACGGTCGGCCTCGAAGTCGGGAAGGAAATCGTCCTCTACCTCGAAGAACTCGGACTCGCCGGCAACATCATCAGCGTCACGTACGTGCTGCTCCTCGGCGGTATCGGGCTGTTCGTCACCTACGAGGCGCTGAAAGGCGGCGACGGCGGCGGCGTCAGCCACGACGTAGACGGCGACGCCGACGTCGACGCCGACGATATCCCCGAGCTGGCGAAGAAGATTCAGAGCTACTCGCTGCCGCCGATGATAACGCTCCGCGGCGGCGTGCAGGTCTCGCTGTGGATGATTCTGCTCGTCGCGTTCGCCACGGGGCTCCTCTCGGGGTTCCTCGGCGTCGGCGGCGGCTTCATCCGGATGCCCGCCCTGTTCTACCTCATCGGCGTCCCCGTACCCATCGCGGTCGGGACCGACCTGTTCGAAATCATGTTCTCGGGCGGCATCGGCTCGTTCCTCTACGCGCAGTCCGGCGGCGTCGACCTCTCTATCGTCGCGCCGCTGCTCGCCGGCTCCGCGCTCGGCGCGCGCGTCGGCTCCGCGGCGACCTCCATCGTCGACGAGGACGAAATCAAGATTTACTTCGGCCTGATGCTGCTTCTCGGCGCGCTCGCTGTCGCCGTGCGACAGGCCGGGAACTATCTCGGCGTGGGCGTCCTCGACTACGTCAGCCTCGCGCTCATCCTCGGGTCGGCGCTCATGGTCTCCGGCGCGGTGCTTTACAGCGCCGTCAAGTCCATGCGCGCGCCCTCGACTGCCGGGAGTTCGACCGCCGACTGACCGCACCGACTCGAACGCGAACCGCACTCGCATCGAACGCGAATCCGCCACACCGGGTCGCCGTCTCCCACTCGGTGTTGTGCAAACTATACAAACCCTTTTCAGGGCTGACCACGTAGCCCGAACCGACAATGGCTAGCTCGATGGTCGAATACCTGCAATCGGACATGGAGTGTGAGGGACTCCTCGAATGTCTCCACGGACTGAAGCAACTCGACCGACGGTGTTTCGAGGTGCTCGTCGAGACCGACGACCGCCTGACCGTCGACGAGGTCGCCGAAGCGGTCGAACGGGAGCGTTCGACCGCCTACCGCTCCATCCAGCGCCTGTTGCAGGCGGGCCTCATCCAGAAACAACAGGTGAACTACGAACACGGCGGCTACTACCACGTCTACCACCCGACCGACCCCAACGAGGTCGCGGACGATATGCAGCGGATGCTCAACGACTGGTACGCCCAGATGGGCACGCTCATCCAGGAGTTCCGCGACAAGTACGACGAGAAAATCGTCCCCGCGGAGTAGGTCTTCTCGGCCGACGAGCGGCCGCCGCCCCTCGATTGGTCCGCGTCCCAAATCAATTAGGTTCCGTATTCAACCGCATAGGGTCCATAGCTACTGCCACGACCACCGTATGTCGAAGAGTAAAAGCAGTCCCCGAAACAACGAGTTCGTCGAAGAGTGCCCGTCGTGTGAGTCGCGGACGCCGCACGACGTCTCCATCGAAATCAAGACGGAGAGTCGGAAGCGCGAGAACCGTCAGTTCTCCCGCGAGCCGTACCGCGTCACGCGCTGTACGCGCTGTGGCAACACGCAGTCGCAGCGCATGAACGACGCGTGAGCGACACCCGCGCCGCTCGACGACCGCTCTCGACCGGCCGCCTCCGAGTCCGCACGACCGCCTCCGAGACACCGTAGCCACGGTCCGAGCCATGACACAGACTCACACTCACGACGCGCCGACCGTCCTCCTCGTCGACGACGAGGCCGCCCTCGCCGACAGCCTCGCGCTGTGGCTCGAACGACGCTACCGCGTCCGGGTCGCCTACACCGGGCGCGAGGCGCTCCAGTCGTTCGACGACGACGTCGACCTCGTCTTTCTCGACCGCAACCTCCCCGGTCTCTCCGGCGAGTCCGTCCTCGAAGAACTCCGCCGCCGAGCCGACCCGGCGTCGTTCGGCGTCGTCATGCTCAGCGCCACGCCCGACGACGAGCTAACCGCCCTCCCGGTCGACGACGTGCTCACGAAACCCGTCACCAAAGGCGACGTGTTCGACGCCGCCGCTCGACTCATCGACGACACGCCCGAAGCAACACTCGACTAACTCTCCTCGGTCGCTCGCTCCCGCCCGCCTCAGTCGTCCGCCGGCGCTGGATTCAGCTCGTCGAAATACGTCTCGATGAGCTTTCGCTCCGCCGTCCGGAGGTGCTCGTGGAGCGTGGGCGGCGAGATACCGAGCGAGTCGGCGACCTCCTCGGCCGTGCTCCCCCGGGGCCACTCGAAGTAGCCGGAGACGAGCGACGTTTCGAGGACCGTCCGCTGCCGGTCGGTCAGCTTCGAGTCGAGCGCCCGCCGGAAGGAGTCGGGCGACTGGACGGACCGCTCGACCTCGCGCTTCGCGACGACTGAGACGCCCGGTGCGGCCGTCGCCACCGCCTCCACGAGCGCGCCGTGGTCGGCGTCGGCCGCGACGCGGAGCGCGAGACTGCCGGTCCCTTCCGAGAGCGTCAGTTGCTCCACGCTCGCGCCGTGGTCGATGGCGGTCGAAAGCGCCGCCTCGGCGTCGGTGCGGAGTTCGACGACGGACTCCCCGTCGCCCTCGGAGACGACGCGGGCCTGCGAGACGCCGTCGGCGTCGACCGCGGCCGCGACCGCGTCGCTGCCCGACGCGCCCGCGACGCTGACGAAGCAAGCGAGACCGTCGTCGAGGCGGGTCACGCCGTCGAGCGAGAGTTGGCAGTCGAGCGCCGCCGAGAGGCGGGCGAGCACGCCGGCGTCGCGGCCGACCTGAAACTCCAGTTCGACGACGCTGTCGCCGTTGAGAAGCCGCTTGCTCTGGGTCGCGTTGATGCCGTTGCCGACGGTCGCCCCGAGGTCGGAAAACAGCCCCGCGGACTCGTCGTCGAAGCCGTCGGTCTCGTCGTAGACGACGAGCGCGCCGTACATCGTCTCGCGGTAGTCGATGGAAACACAGAGCGCCGAGACCGCGTCGAGGTCGTCGGCGTCGTCGCCGAGTACGGCCGCGCGGTGCGCCTCGGAGATATCCTCGAAGACGAAGCCGTCTTCGACCGCCCCGTCGACGCCGAACGCCTCGTCGACGAAGTCGAGGTCGACGCCCGCGGGGTCGAGACCGTGGCCCGCCGCCGCGGTACACCGCAGCGTGCCGGCGGCGGTGCGCCTGAGGACGACGGCGGCCTCGTGCGCGTCCGCGACCACGTCGCAGACGGTCTGTTCGATTTCGTCGCGGGTCCGCGCGTCGATGAGCGCCCGGTCGACGTCGCGGAGCAGTTCGTTCGTTCGGTTCAGGCGGTCGAGCTGCGCCTCGCGGTTTCGAATCGCCGCCTCGTGTTCGGCCCGCACCGCCTCCAAGCGACTGCGGAGGTCCGAAAGCGCCTCCGGCTCGCGAAGCTCCTCTACGTCGCGGCTGTCGAGCGCCGCCTCGGTGGATTCGAGCGCGAAGTACTCGCGGACCCCGGACTCGAACCCCGACCGAACGAGCAGCTCTTCGACCGTCTCTTTGACCTCCGACTCCGAGACGGGCTTGACGAGGTAGGCGTCGAACGGCATCTCGACGATGTCGGTGTCCGGCTCGACCGCGGTCATCATCGCCACGCGGCAGTCGAGGCCGCGCTCGCGAATCTCTTCGAGCACGTCGTCGCCCGTGACGTTCGGCATCCGGCGGTCGAGGAGGACCACGTCGACCGTGTCGTCGAGTCGGCAGAGCGCTTCCGCTCCACCGTAGGCTGTCTCGACGGCGAACCGCTCGCCGTCGAGCCAGTACCGGCAGGTGTCTGCGAGGTCCTCGTCGTCGTCGACGACGAGGACGACCTGCTCGGCGGCCCGCTGGTCGGGGCTCTCGCGCGCCGAGCGTTCGGTGACCATCGTATCGAACACACAGTAACGGCGGACGGTAATATATCTGCCCATCGAAACAGGTGGAATTTAGGCGGTACGGCGACCCGAGTCGGCGGTCTTCGCAGTCGGATTACTCCCCGACTGAAGCGGTCCTGTTCGGGGGCGAACTCACGCCCGCGGGAGCGTGACGACGAACGTGGCTCCGCCGCGGTCGTTGTCCTCGATTTCGACCGTGCCGCCGTAGCTCTCGACGATTTCGCGGACCAGAAACAGCCCGAAGCCGTTGCCCGGGTTCGACAGGTCCTCGATGCGCTGGTCGACGATGCGGTGTTTCTCCTCGTCGGGGACGCCCGGCCCGTTGTCGGAGACGCGGAGTTCGACCGCGTCGTCGCCGGCGGCCACCTCGACTTCGACCGCGGGGTCCGGCTTGTCGTTGTGCTGGACGGCGTTTTTCAGCAGGTGCTCGACGACCTCGTCCAGCAGGTCGTCGGCGACGACCGAGATCTCCGGCAGTCGCCCGACGGCGACGCTCGCGGCGTCGGACTCCCGCCGGAGCGACTCCACGCCGTGGCCGACCGCCTCGTCGATTCGACGCGGGCGGAACTCGTGAGACTCCCGCTCGACGATGACTTTCATGAACGTCCGCATCGTCCCGACGAGTTCGGTCATCTCGCGGACGCGCCCCTGTATCGTGTCGAGGTGGGTCAGCCCCGCGTCGTCCACGAACTCCTCGACGATGTCCGCCCGCGCGCCGACCACGTTCAAGCCGTTGAGGAGGTTGTGGCGGATGATGCGGTTGACGAACTCCAGTCGCTCCTGTTCGCGTCGCAGCTCCCGCTCCCGCTCCTTGCGGGCGGTGATGTCGTGGCCTTCGAGGACCAGAAACGACACCTCGCCCTCGTCGTCGGTGACCGGCGTGACAGAGAAGTCGACGACGACCAGTCGGTCGGTGTTCTCGCGGTCGATTTCGACCTCGTAGCGGACGAACTCCCCGTCCGCCGCGCGGTCGAGGGCGGCCCGGAGGTCGGCGACGCGCTCGTCGTCGCCGCGCCACCACGGCGTCTCCCACGCCCGCGTCCCCACCAGGTCGTCGCGGTCGGCGTCGACGAGGTCGAGCGCGGCGTCGTTCACCCGGAGCACCGTGCCGTCTGGCTCGACCAGTCCGATGTACTGGACGGTGCTGTTGAACACCGCGTCGAGCTGTTGCTCGCGGCGCTTCCGCTCGGTCATATCGTGCGTTACCTTGGCGAAACCGATGACCTCGCCGGCGTCGTCGGTCAGGGCGGTGATGGTGACGGACGCCCAAAATCGGGTGCCGTCGGCCCGGACGCGCCACCCCTCGTTTTCCGCCCGGCCCTCGGTCCGTGCTCGGTCGAGAAGGCGCTCGGGAAGGCCGTCTTCGGCGTCTTCGTCGGTGTAGAACGTCTCGATGTGTTTCCCGAGTATCTCGTCGGCGTCGTAGCCCTTGATGGCCGCCGCGCCGCGGTTCCAGCTCTCGACGCGCCCCGCGGCGTCGAGGCGGAACAGCGCGTACTCCTCGATGTTCTCGACGATGCGCGAAAACGCCTGCTCGCGGCGTTCGAGTTCGCGCTCGCGCTCCCGCCGGACGTGGGTGTCGATGCCGTGGGCGACGGCGTGGCCGAGGTTCGAAATCGGCTCGTCGAGCTCCGCGGTGAACGCCCGCTCGTGTTCGGCGTACATCGTGAGCACGCCGTAGCGGGCGCCGTCGTAGACGAGCGGCACCGACGCCGCCGAGCCGTAGCCGCGTTCGAGCGCCGGCTCTCGGAACGGGCCAAACGCCGGGTCGTCGGGGATGCTGTGGGTCGCCTGCACCGCGTTCGACCGGACCGCGCGGCCGACGGGACCGTTACCCTCGGGCCGGTCCCCCGCCACCGACACGTCTATCTCGTCGAGGTAGCCGTCCTCGTCGCCGGCCCACGCGGTCGGCTCCACGTCGCCGGTCGTCTCGTCGACGACGCCGACCCACGCGAACCGGAGTTCGTCGGTCTGAACGAGTCGCTCGCAGACCTGCCGTTCGATGTCCGCCCGCTCGGCGGCGTCGACGATGGTCTCGTTCACGTCCGCAATCACTTCGTTGAACGTCGCGAGGATGTCGAGCCGCTGGCGCAGTTCGCGCTCGGCCGCCGACGGCTCGTCGACCGACCGCGGAGAGCCGTCTGTCATCCCTCTCGACCCCCCCGCGGACCGGCGTCCCGTCGTGCGTGCATACCCCGACTCTAACCCCCACCGACTTGTGCGTTTCTCGGTCGGCTCGAATCGAGCCTAACCACGTAGGGTTGTGAATTACTACTAACCGTTCCATTCGACTATATGGCCACAGTGACCTGCCCGGGTCACTCGTCGTGCCCGCACGCCCCCACGGCGGAATCGACAACCCACCCCCTCTCTCCGCCCAGGGGACGTGTCCCTGCCCAAACCCCAACTCCCTTTCCGCGGAATCGACCGACGAGCCGCGGGTGTTTCGTTCGTGTCTCCGACAGATACATTCATTTCTAGCCGAGGCAGATACAAGACCGAAAAAACGCTTCACCGCGTCATTTACCCCCGATGAGCACATACGTGCAACCAATGAAGAAAAACGAGCTCATCCACGTCCACTCGCTGCTCGTGGAAATCGCCACGGACTACCGCGACGGCGGGATACTCACGAGCGCCGACCTCGAACCGTACAACCGACTGGGAATCGGCCCGATGGCCCTCCGGGACTGCCGCGCCGACCACGAGCGCGCCGTCCGCACGCTCACGACCACCCTCGCGGTCTGCGCGGCCCGCGACCTCGACCGCGACGCGGAGGCGGTGCCCGGCCGACACCTGCTCCGGTCCGACGAGACGGCCAGCACGGACACCGACCAGCGCGCCCCCTCGTACTGAGTTTTCTTCGCGGCCCGCTCCTCGAACAGCGGCGGCACCGCCCGACGGGTGGACCTAAGAGCGCCCGGTGAGACGCCCCCGGTATGCGACTCGAAGACTACTGGGGCGTCGGCCCGAAGACCTCGGACCGACTGGAATCGGCGCTCGGCAGGGAGGGGGCGGTCGCCGCCATCGAGTCGGCCGACGTGCGGGCGCTCGTCGACGCCGGCGTCACCCGCGGGCGGGCGGTTCGCATCCTCCGCCGCGCCGACGGGCAGGCCGGCATCGACGCGCTGGCGACCCGCGACGCCCGCAACGTGTACGACGACCTGCTGTCGCTGGCGAGCGACCGCGCGCTGACCGAACACGCCGCCGACCGCATCCGCGTGTTGACGCCGCTGCCGACCGTCGAGGCCCGGCGCGACCGCCTCGATCGCATCCTCGCGGCGCGGGAGGCGTGGGCCGACCTCGACGACGACGCCCGCGACGCTATCGAGGCGGCGTTCCGCGACTACGACGAGGCCGGCGAGACCGAACGCGCCGCCGTTCGCGCGGCGCTCGAACTCCGCGAGGCCGGACTCCGCGGCGAGCCGTTCGACGCGCTCGCGGAAGCCGACCCCGACGCCCTCCGCGATGCGCTCGGGGTGCTCGGCTACGTCGACAACGACGGCTCGGTCGCCGCGGGTGCCGACGACCGCCTCGACAGCCTGCGGAGCAGACTCGACACCGCGAAGGAACTCCAATCCGGCTCGTTCGACGTGCTCGAAACCGTCCAGTCGCGGGGCGTCCGCTCGCTGGACGACTTCCGCGCCGCGTTCGTCCAGTACGTCGCCCAAGAGACCGACCTCTCGCGCGGCGAGGTCGAGGCGGTCGCCGCCGAGGACGCCCGCGACGCGACCGACTTCGTGAGCGCGTCGCTCCGGGCGCTCGTCGAGGACCTCGAAGCCGACGCCGCCGCCCGCGAGGAGACCGTCGCGGAGGAGCTACGCGACCGCATCTGGGCCGCCCGCGACGACGTGGACCTCGCGGTCGAGGCCGTCGACGAGGTCGCGCTGTCGCTGTCGCTCGCGCGGTTCGCGGACGAGTACGACCTGACGCCGCCGGACATCGCCGAGACGGGGCTGGCGGTCTGCGGCGCGCGCAGCCTCTTTATCGACGACCCACAGCCGGTCTCCTACGCCGTCGGTGACCACGAACTCGCGTGCGCGTCGGGGCCGACGCCGCCGGTCGGTGACCGCGTGTCGGTCCTCACGGGGGCCAACAGCGGCGGGAAGACGACGCTCTTGGAGACGCTCTCGCAGGTCGCCATCCTCGCGTCGATGGGGCTTCCCGTCCCCGCGGAGTCGGCGGTCGTCGGCCGGTTCGACTCGGTCGTGTTCCACCGCCGGCACGCGAGCTTCAACGCGGGCGTGCTCGAATCGACGCTCAAGTCCATCGTCCCGCCGCTGTCGGGCGACGGGCGGACGCTGATGCTCGTCGACGAGTTCGAGGCCATCACCGAGCCGGGGCGCGCGGCCGACCTGCTCAACGGCCTCGTGAACCTCACCGTCGAGCGCGACGCCTTCGGCGTCTACGTCACGCACCTCGCGGACGAACTGAGCCCGCTGCCGCCGGAGGCGCGCATCGACGGCATCTTCGCCGAGGGGCTGACCGACGAGTTGGAACTGCGCGTGGACTACCAGCCGCGGTTCGGGACGGTCGGCAAGTCCACGCCGGAGTTCATCGTCTCGCGGCTGGTGGCGAACGCCCGCGACCGCGCCGAGCGCGCCGGCTTCGAGGCGCTGGCGGCGGCTGTGGGCGAAGAAGCGGTACAAAAGACGCTGTCCGACGCCGAGTTCGTCGGCTGAGCCGACGCGGCGTCGGAGGGGGGCGAGCGGCGGCGGAAACGCTCGTCGGCGGCGCATCGACCGCGTCGGCGTCGACGACTCAGCACATCTCGTCGAGCGAGACGAACGCGTCGGCGTCGGCGGTCAACCACGCCTCCATCCGGTCGCAGCAGCTATCGCGTCGGGGGTAGACGGTGACCTGGTCCGGGCTCCCTCGATAGGAGACGACGACACTATGGAGGAAGCGGTCTCCGGTGGTATCCGCGCCGGCGCGGTCAGTGGTCCCTGCAACCGAGTTCTGAGATGCGGGCAGTTCGGACATTCGCCGTCACGTACACAAACGCGACCGTGATTACATAACCTTCACTAAGTGTGGTAGGCATTGACAATACCGGTGGGTTACAAAACGTTGCACCAAGTGGGAGTACGGAGTGATACATAGCCGTGCACACCGACGCGCAGGTGTGGATTCCACAGTTTCGTTGCGTCGGGCGCGCTGTCTGGCGCGCCGTCGGGCGACTTCTGCCGGCGGAGACGGGTTGAAGTGCCCGGAACCGCCATCTGGGTGTCAATGGTCGATCCCACGTCCGATTTGGAAGCGAACGTAGACCCGGAAGACGCCCCGACCTGCGCGACGTGCGGGGAGCCGATTGCGAACAACCCGACGCATCACGTCGTTACGTGGGTCGAAGACGACGCTGTGCAGGCGCGGCACTTCTGCGACGACGACTGCCGGGACGCGTGGGACGACGAACGCTGACGCTCTCCTGACGACTGTCCGCTCGCCGCCGCGGCGCGACCCCGGCCGCGACTACTCGACCGACGACCAGAACTGGTCGAGGCCGAAGCCGAGCATGTCCGGGCTGACGGGTCTGAACTCCTCGCGCTCCTGTGCCGGTAGGTAGTCGCGGACGCCGTTCCACGAGTCGCGGGCGTACCGAGCGTCGACGAAGACGCGGACGCCGACCTCGTCGGTGCCGCGGATGACGCGCCCGATGGCCTGTCGCGCCTTTCTGACCGCGGGAACGGTCAAGGCCGTCTCGAAGCCGTCTCCGAACTCGCGGTCGTAGGCGGTCTTCACCGCGCGGGTCCGCGGCGACGACGTGTTGATGAGCGGGACGCCGCAGACGACCGCGGCCGAGAGCTTGTCGCCGCTGTAATCGACGCCCTCGGTGAGCGTGCCGCGGAGGCTCGTCACGAGCACTTTCCCCTCGCCGCCGAAGAAGTCGCGCTTGAGTCGCTCCGTCGCACCGTCGTCGGACGACTCGTCGAGGAGGACGGGCTTATCGACGCGGGCTTCGAGCGCGCCCGCCATCCACTCGGCTTCGGCGTAGTTCGGCATCCCGACGAGGACGTTGCCCGGCGACCGCTCGCACACCTCGACCGCGGCGTCGGTGTACGCCAGTCGCGTCTCGTTTTCCTCGCCGGGCGGCCCGCGGTTGCTGTGGGTGAACTTCGGCACGTCGACGGCGAAGCTCGCGCGGTTCGACTCGGGGAAGCCGAGGCCGAACGTCCGCTCGGCCACCGGGCGGCCGTCGTCGGCGAGGGCGTCGAGGCCGGTCACGCGCCGGAACACGTCGATGGGTTCGAGCGTCGCGCTCATGAGGACGCCGCCGCCGAAGTCGCCGAGGCGCTCCGCGATGGCCTCGCCGGGGACGCAGTTGTGGACCGACAGCCGGGCGTTGTACGCGCGCCGCCACGACTCCGGCGGCTCCATCTCGTCCCACGTCCGTTCGAGTTCGATTTCGCGGAAGTGCTTCTCGTGATCGGCGTAGGCCCACGTCGAAAGCGCCCGCCCCGCCGCGGGGGCGGCCCGGCGCTTGTCGTCCTCTTCGACCGAGTCGAGGATGCGGGCGACCGCCGAGCCGGTCGCCTCGGCGCGGACCCACGTTCCCTCGTCGTGGCCCCTTTCCTCGGCCCACTCGGTGAGTTCGTCGACGCCGGGCTCCTCGGGGTCGCGGAGCGGGAGCTCCTCGTCGTCGAGTTCGGTCGGGTCGGCGCGCCAGCCGCCGTACTCGCGGTCGAGATGGGCGGTCACGCGCCGGTCGAGCTCCTCGCGGAGGTCGCGGATGAAGTCGCGGGTCTCCTCCAGTTCGCGGAGCGTCACGTCGGCCTCCTGAAGCTCCCCGCGGACGAGGTCGGCGTCGACGGTGGACTTGCCGGCGTCGTCGAACTTCACGGGCTGGATGACGCGCGTGAACTCGCTTTCGGCGTCGCGGAGCGTCCGGTCGCCGACGCCGACGGAGACGAGGTCGCGGACGCGGGGTTCGAGCATGTGCGCCTCGTCGCAGATGACGAACGTCGAGTCGTCGACGAGCGCGCCGGTGAACGTGCCGACGGTCGTCGGGTCGAACGCGTGGTAGTAGTTGCCGACGACGACCTCGACGTGGGGCAACAGCGCGCCCATCACGGAGTGCGGACACGACCCCGCGCCCGCGGCCAGCGAGACGAGGTCTTCGGTCCCGACGAGTCCCTTGTCGTCGAAGTCGAAGGGGACGGCCTCGATTGGGTCGCCGTCCTCGGGGAGGTCAGCGAGGAAGTTCGCGTAAAAGGGGCAGTACTCCACGTCCTCGTACTCCGGCATCGACGTCGGGTACGGCGTCGGGTCGCCCGCGGTTTCGAGGTAGTCCGGGCCCGCGGCCGTCGAGCCGGTGTCGAGGAGGCCGGTCTGTTGCTCGCGGGCGTCTTTGGCGAGCGCCTCGGCGCTGGTCCGGCCGCCGTCGCCGACGAGCCCGCGGGTCCGGTCGCGGAGGGCTTCACAGCGGTCGTAGACGGTCGCGTCGTCGATGCCGCCGCAGCCCTCGCGGCTGTAAGGACACACGTCGGACTTGCCGACGAGCGTGAGCCCCGAGACGGGCTTCCAGTCGGTCGGGAGGTTCTCGTTGATGGTTCGGAGGTCGGCCTCGAACTGCCGGAGCTGTTGCTTGACGCTCGTGAGGACGAAGACGCGCTCGTAGTCGGAGTCGGGGTCGCGGACGAGGTCGATGCCGGCGGTGAGCGCGAGCATCGTCTTGCCGGTCCCGCACGCGCCCTCAACGACGGCGAACCCGTCGTCTCGGGCGGTCTGTATCGCGGTTTCGATTCCGTCGGCCTGCTCCGGGTACGCCTCCGGGTGGCCGAACACCTCCTGCCAGGTCACGCTCTGTGGTCCAGTTGCGACGGCCATAGGGGTGTCGGTGACTGGTCGCGGACCCGTACTTGAACGTTCGCGCGAGAGCGAGCCCCCGGCGCACGGGACGCGAGGCGAACCGAGCTATTCGAGGAACGCGGAGACGACCTCAGCGAAGGCCTCGCGGTCGTCCCCGTCGCCGCCGATACAGACGACGAACGGGGCGGCGGCGGCGTACACTTTCATCTCGCGACCCTTCTCTGAGTAGCGGGTGTCGGCGACGCGGACGAGGTCTGCGCCGATGAGGTTCCCGAGATGGTGGCGAGTGTTCTGGACGGAGGTGTCGACCCGCGTCGCGAGTTCGGTCGCCGTCGCGGGCGACTCTTGCAGACACGACAGCAGGTCGCGGGCGGTGTCACAGGAGAGGCTCCCGAGGAGTTGCGCCGTCTCGTCGTCGTCGAGCCAGTGAACCCGGGGGTCTGACTCACCGGTCGTATCGACGCTCCCGTCAGTCGGCCGCGACCCTGACATACAACTGACATCACGGGTGGGGGGAAGTAAATCGTTTCGTCTATCAGTCACTCGATAGGTCGGCCCGGTCGACACCGGGGAGCCGGTTCACCGCGTAGAGGACGGCGAGCGCGGCGACGAACACCGCGAGCCCCCCGGCGAGCGTCCGAAACACCGCCTCGAAGGCGTAGTTCGCCTCGGTCAGGAAGCCGACCGCGCCGCTCCCGTTGGCCTCCAAGAGGAGCGCCGCGCCGCTGAAGACGGCGTAGGCGCTCCCGCGGGCGTCGCTCGGCAGCGACGAGAGCATGAACGTGTCCAGCGCGGGAAACAGGCTGTGGATGACGTAGCCGAGCACCGCGACGACGGCCGCGACGGCGACGAAGCCCTGCGCGTACGTCAGGGCGACGAGCGCGCCGATGAAAGCGACGAGCAGGCCGAAGATGTACGGGACGTGCGGGAGGTTGTCCGCGAGGCGGCCCGACAGCGAGAACGCGGGGACGCCGGCCGCGAAGACGATAGTGAGCATCGTGCTCGCGGTGGCGGCGTCGAACGCCTTCGCCTGCGTCATGTACGACACGAGGAAGTTGAACAGGCCCTGCCAGACGAACCCCGCGGGCGCGATGAGGAGGATGCCCGTGAGGATGAGCTTCCAGTGGCCGAGTGCGGCGGAGAAGTCGCGGTCCGCGCCCGTGCCGGCCCCCGCGCTCCCGTCGCGGGAGACGGCGTAGAGCAGGAGCGTCACGAGCGCGCCGGCGGCCGCCAGCACCCAGAACGTCTCGCGCCACGAGTACGACGCGAGGATGAAGACGACGACGGGCGCGGCGACGACGGCGGCGACCTGACTGGCCGCGCCGTGGATGCCGACCATGCGGCCGACGCGCTCGGGGTACAGTTCGCCGACGAGCGGGGTCGCGGAGACGAAGTACGCGCCCGAGGCGAGGCCGAGGCCGAACGCGCCGATTTGGAGCGTCAGCACCGACGTCGCGCTCGCGGTGAACGCCGCGGCGACGACGAGGAGCGTGCCCGACCCGAGGACGACCTTCGACCGCGAGACGCGCGTGAGGAGGTAGCCGACGGGGATGCGCGGGATGGCGGTCCCGAGCCAGACGAGGCTCGTCACGACGCCGATGGTCGCCGGGCCGACAGAAAACTGGGTCTGGAGCGTCTCGACGAGCGGCGGGAACGCGACGCGGCCGAAGTTGACGAGGAAGACGAGTCCGCAGAGAGTTCCGAAGAGGCGGCGAGTCACTACCTCGAACTCAGTCGCCCCCGAGTCAAACGTTGCGAATCCGACCCGCGACCACATGTGTTAACGCGCCGCCGGGCGAACGGGGGCGTATGATTACGAGTCGACGCATGGCCGCGGTCGACCTGAACGCCGAGGCGCTCGGCGTGCCGCGGAAACAGCTCATGGAGTCGAGCGGGAACGCCGTCGCGCGGGCGTGCCGCGACCTCGCGGACCCCGGCGCGTCGGTCGCAGTCGTCGCCGGCCGCGGCAACAACGGCGGCGACGCGCTCGTCGCCGCGCGGTTCCTGAAGGCGTACGACGTGACCGTCCACCTGCTCGGCCGCCCCGAGACGATTTCGACCGACATCGCCCGCGAGAACTGGGACGCCCTCGTCGCGGGCGAGGCCGACCGCCGGACCGTCACCGACTCGGCCGCCGTCGACCTCGGCGACCCGGACCTCGTCGTGGATGCGATGCTCGGCACCGGCGTCACCGGCGCGCTCCGCGAACCCGAGGCGACGGCCGCGCGCGCCATCAACGAGTCGTCCGCGACCGTCCTCGCGGTGGACGTGCCCTCCGGCGTCGACGCCGACACGGGCGACGCGGCGGGCCTCGTTGTCGATGCGGACCGGGTCGTCACCTTCCACGACGACAAGCCCGGTCTCGGTGACCTCGACTGCGAGGTCGTCGTCGCCGACATCGGCATCCCCGAGGCCGCCGAGTTGTTCACCGGTCCCGGCGACCTCCTCGCGCTCGACCGCGACGCCCAGAGCCACAAGGGCGACCACGGCGACGTGCTCGTCGTCGGCGGCGGTCCGTACACCGGCGCGCCCGCGCTCGCCGCGCAGTCGGCCCTCAGAGCCGGCGCGGACCTCGCCCGCGTCGCCTGCCCCGAGACCGTCGCCCGCGAGGTGCAGGGTTACTCGGAGAACCTCATCGTCCGCGGCTTCTCGGGCGACCGACTCGCGCCCGAACACGTCCCCGACCTGCTCGATTTCGCCGCCGACCGCGACGCCGTCGTCTTCGGCCCCGGCCTCGGCGACGCCGACGAGTCGCTCGCCGCGGTCCGGGAGTTCCTCGCCGCCTACGAGGGGACCGCCGTCGTCGACGCCGACGCGCTTCAGGTCGTCCCCGAGGTCGACACCGAGGCGACGCTCATCTGTACGCCCCATCAGGGAGAGTTGCGGAAGATGGGCGGCGAGACCGACGCCGACTGGGAGACGCGGAGCGACCTCGTCCGCGAGTTCGCCGCCGACCTCGGCCACACGCTCCTCGTGAAGGGCGCGTACGACGTGGTTTCAGACGGCGACGCGGTCCGCGTCAACCGGACCGGGAACCCCGGCATGACCGTCGGCGGCACTGGAGACGTGCTGGCGGGGGCGACCGGCGCGCTCGCGGCCGTCCTGCCCCCGCTCGACGCGGCCGCCGTCGCGGCCTACGCGAACGGCCGTGCGGGCGACCTCGCCGCCGAGGCGTTCGGCAGCGGCCTCGTCGCCACCGACCTGCTCGAACGACTGCCCGCGGCTCTACGAGGTGAGGAAGCATGAGCGACGAGCGCGCCGGTGCGGAGTCGAACGAGTCGGCCGACGGCGACGACCGCGACCTGACGCACGTCGACGAGGAGGGTAACGTCCAGATGGTCGACGTGGGCGCGAAGCCCGACAGCCGCCGCCGGGCGGTCGCCCGCGGGACCATCCACCTCAGCGCCGCGACGGTTCGGGCCATCCGCGACGACGAAATCGGAAAGGGCGACGTGTTGGCGACCGCCCGAATCGGCGCGATTCAGGCCGTCAAACACACGTGGGAGACGATTCCGATGTGCCACCAGATACCCATCACGAACGTCGACACCGAGTTCGAGGTGGGAGACGAGTCGGTCACGCTCTCGGTCACCGTCGGCACGACCGGGAAGACGGGCTGTGAGATGGAGGCGTTAGAGGGCGTGACGACCGGACTCAACGTCGTCTGGGACATGGTGAAGGCCGCGGAGAAAGACGACGACGGCCAGTATCCGGGGACGCGAATCTCGGACGTGGAGGTCGTCACGAAAGAAAAAGAGACGCTCGACTGAGCCGAGCCGAATCGGCGGGTCGGTGGGGCCAGCGTTGGGGACGCGACTCAGGCCGAGTCGGCCGGCACGGAGAGGTCGGACGCCTTCGCCCGCGCCTTCTCGACGATTGCCGGGCGCGCCTCGAACTCGACGTGGACCTGTTCGCCCTCGTACTCCTCGGTCTCGACGTGGGCGTGGTCGTAGAGCCACGAGACGAGGCTCATCGTGTCGTCTGCCATCGGCAACAGGAGGCGCTCGCGCTCCCACGCGGGCAGTTCGTCCTCGACGCGGGCGGCCAGTTCCTCGACGTTCTCGCCGGTCAGCCCCGAGACGGCGACGGGGTTGGGCGCGAGCGCCGACAGCGCCGCGCGCTTTTCGTCGAGTTCCGCCGCGTCGACCTTGTCCACCTTGTTGAACACGGTCACGATGGGCGCTTCGTTGCGCTCGTAGAGCGTGTCGTGGCTCGTGACGAGCTTTTCGCGCATCTCCTCGACAGGCTCGGAGGCGTCCACGACGAGCAACACGAGGTCGGCCCGGTAGACCGAATCGAGCGTGGACTTGAACGACTCCACCAGCCAGTGGGGGAGGTCCGAGACGAACCCGACCGTGTCGGTGAGAAGCACGTCTCGCTTGCCCGTCTCGGCGCGGCGCGTGGTCGTCCCGAGCGTCGTAAACAGCTTGTCTTGGGACTCCGCGGTCGGGTCGAGGTCCGGGTGGAGGTCGTCGTTCTGGCCGACTTCGAGGTCGGCGGCGAGCCGTTGCATCAGCGTCGACTTCCCGGCGTTCGTGTAGCCAGCGAGGGCGACGAGGTCGAAGCCGGATTCGCGGCGCTGTTCGCGCCGGGTCTCCTCTTTGTCCGCGATGGCGTCCAGTTCGTTCTTGATGCGCGAAATCTGGGCCTTGATGTCCTGCTCGCGGCTCTCGTCGTACTCGCCGAGGCCCATGAAGCCGGGGCGCTCGTCGCGCTTCGCCAGCGACGCCTTCGCCTCGGCGCGGGGCAGTTCGTAGCGTAGCTCGGCGAGTTCGACCTGCAACTGCGCCTTGCGGGTGTTCGCCCGCTGGCCGAAGATGTCGAGGATGAGCGTGAAGCGGTCGATGACCTCCGCGTCGTCCGGGAGCTTCTGGGCGATGTTGTACGTCTGGTAGGGGCCAAGCCGGTTGTCGAAGACGACGGCGGCGGCGTCCTCGCGCGCGACGAGCGACGCTAACTCGCCGACTTTCCCCTCGCCGAAGTGGAACGCGGCGTCCTCCTCGCGGGTTTGCGTGAGTTCACCGACAACTTCGTAGCCCGCCGCGCGGGCGAGGTCGGAAATCTCCGTGAGGTCGGCGTCGCCGCGGTCGACGCGCTTCGCGACGATGACGCGACTCATCGCCGCACCTCGATTGTGGGGTACGTAGCCTGCACTGTGTCAGTCGGTACTAGCCGCCGGAGGCACTTAAGCCCCGCTCGGCCGGGGTCACGCGTCGAGATGGCGTCCCGTCACCTCCCGTTCCATGGCCGCGTTTGGTCGCCGGGACTCTTGTAGGTTGCCCGGGCGCGACCTGACAGTTCGATGATGGCGACAGTCTCCTCACAAATCACTTATGCCGACGGGCGGGATGTTCGCCGTATGGACCCCTTACAACTGAGCATCGACCCGCAGCAGCTCGGCATCGAGTTCGGGAGCGGGGCCGTCATCGGCGGCATCATCGGCTTCGCGGCGAAGAAAATCGCCAAGCTCATCGCCGTCATCGTCGGTCTCGAACTCGCCGTGTTCAAATTCCTCGAATCGCGGGGCATCATCACCGTCGACTGGGAGCGCCTCACCGGCGGCCTCGTGAGCGCCACGCAGGACGCCGCGACCGGCGCGCCGCCGGACTGGATTTCGACGATTCTCTCGACGCTGTCCGTCTCCGCCGGCTTCTCCGGCGGCTTCCTCGTCGGCTTCAAGAAAGGATAATCGACGCGTCTCGAGGACGCGCTGTCCCGTCTCAGAGTTCGTCTTCGTCCTTGACGATGCGCGTCTCGGCCGTGCCGCTCGTGATGTTGTTCACCTTGTCGTAGAAGTCGTTTTGCATCCCCGCGGGGAACGTGATGACGCCGACCCACGAGCCGTCGTTCTGCCACTCCTCGCGTTCGAGGTCGCCGTAGCTCCGAATCTGCGCCTGTCCGCTGCCGGCGTACTCGGCGGGGAGTTGGACGGCGACGGTGACCTCGGCGAACTTGATGGGCAACACGGGGCGGAGCGCGTCGAGCGCGTCGTCGACCTGCGACTCGACGGGCTCCATCGGGTCGATTTTGAAGCCGGCCTCTTCGAGCGCGCGCTCGATTCGCTCCGGCGGGTGCGGCGAGTCGTTCATCTGGGGGTTGACCGCGTTGCGGGCGATGCGGTTGATGAGCGACTTGCGCTTCTGTTCTTGCATCTCGCGGCGCTGTTCGGCCGTGATTTGAATCTCTCCCTGTTTGACGACCTCGGGGATGATCTCCAGCGGGTCGGTCGTCCCGAACACCTTCTCGAGGTCGTTCTCGGCGGGGCGGTCGCCGCGGGAGGCGTCCTCGAACACGTCTTCGGCGGCGATGACCTCTTCGAGGTCGCCGTCGAACTCGCCGCGCTTTATCGAGAGCGCCGCGTCCGGGTCGATGAGCACCTCGAACCGCGCGCCGTGAGATTCCAGGCGGGCCGTGACTGCCTCGTCGAGTGAAATCATAGCTTCCGATTCTCTCTCCGTGGTAAAAAGCCCTCGGCGGCGTCACGCAAAATTCGCTGCGGCCCCGTTCGGAGCAATCGTTATGCTCGCCCGCGCCCCACGTCTTCGTATGAGTTCGCAGGCGTCGGAGAAGTCCCTCGAAGAACGGCTCGACCTGTTCATGCGGCGGAACTTCCCCCAAATCGAGATGCACGGCGGCGACGCGGGTATCGAGGCCATCGACGAGGAGACCGGCGAGGTGTGGATTTCCCTCACCGGCGCGTGTTCCGGCTGCGGTATCTCCCCGATGACGATTCAGGCGCTGAAGTCGCGCATGGTCGCCGAGTTCGAGGAGATAGACGCGGTCCACGCCTCGACCGGCGGCTTCTACGACGACGAGCCGGGCGCGGGGTTCGAACCCGACGTGTCCGACGCGCCCTTCTGAGCGGCCTTCTACCATCGCCTTTCGACCGAGCCGACCCCACGAGCGACGACGCTCCGAGCGCGCGCCGCGCCGTCGCTCGCCGTGAGAGATAAACGGAGAATCGGGCCGAACGGAGCTGGCGCCCGCTTACGCGGCGGCTTCGATGATGTCGACGAGGTCCTCTTTGCTCTGGACGCCGATGACCTCTTTGACCTGCTCGCCGCCGGCGTAGAACTGGAGGGTCGGGACGCTGCGAATCCCCTGCTCGCGGGCCAGCTCTTGGAGTTCGTCGATGTCGACCTTGGCGACGACGGCGTCGGTCTCCTCCGCGATTTCCTTCACGGTGGGCTCGAGCATCTTACACGGGCCGCACCAGTCGGCGTGGTAGTCCACGAGAACGACCGCGCTGTCGGCGACGAGTTCGTCGAGTTGGTCCGAACTCTCGATATGGATAGGCGCGTCGGTTGTCTTCGGAGTGCTCATATCTCCACGTATCGGCGCGACACTCTTACCCATTGCGCCTGTTTGCGCGGCGACGCACGACCGCGAAACGCCGCATTCGCGGCGAAAACGGTCGGATTCGCGGACGAGGCGGAGGCGCAGGCGCAGACTCAGCAGTTGTAGGTCAGAAGCACCCCGTCGTCGACCCGCTCCACGTCGCGGAGCGACAGCCGGGGGAAGTCGGAAACGAACCCATCGCCGTCGGCGAGCGTCGGCGCGTCGCGGCCGCCGATGACCAGCGAGCCGACGTAGAGCGTGAGTTCGTCGACGAGGCCGGCCTCGAACAGCGAGAAGATGAGTTCGCCGCCGCCCTCGACCATGAGTCGGTCGACGCCGCGCGCTTCGAGCGCGTCGAAGGCGTCGGGGAGCGACACCCGCTCCGCGCCCGCGACGACGAGTTCCGCCCCGGCGGCTTCGAGCGCCTCGCGCCGGCCTCCGGGCGCGGCCTCGGAGACGAGGAGGTAGGTCGCCGCCGCGTCGTCCAGAATCCGGGCGTCGGTCGGGGTTCGGGCGCGCGAGTCAGCAACGACGCGGGCGGGATGCGGCGAGTCGCCGCGGTCCTCGCGGGCGGCGACGAGGCCGGGGTCGTCGAGCGTGAGATGCGGGTCGTCTGCGAGGACGGTTCCGACGCCGACGGCGACGGCGTCGGCGGCCGCGCGAATCTCGTCCACGCGGGCGAAGTCGTCGTCGCCGCTTATCGTCACCTGCTCGCGGCGTCGAGACGAGAGCTTGCCGTCGAGGCTCGCGGCGGCGTTGACGTGGACGTGCATACTCGCGGGTCGTCGCCGCGGCGAAAACGCCTTTCGGTGAGGCGCTCTCACGGTGTTGCCGGACAGGAATTAAATAGGCCTCTGTGGTACATTGTGTCATCTATGACTGCCAAGGTCCTGATGCTGGGGTGGGGGTTTCCGCCGAACGTCAGCGGCGGGCTCGACACGCACGTCGGCGAGATGTTCGAGCGACTCGAAGACCGGGAGGACGTGGACATCGAACTCGTGCTCCCGGCCGAGTACGCGCCGGACCGCGAAGGCATCGTCGGGGTCCCGACGGGCGAGGGCGACATCATCACCCGCATCGGACGGCTGGGGTCGACGTTCGCGGAGCGCGCCGCCGACGCCGACATCGTCCACACGCACGACTGGTTCGGCTACGGACCGGGGTCGCGCGCGAAGTCGAACAACGAGGACGTGGAGTGGGTGACCACGTTCCACTCGCTTTCGTCGGACCGCAACATCGACCCGCCGCAGCGGGAAGTCGAAACCGAGCGCCGCATCGCCGAGCGGTGTGACCACCTGCTCGCGGTGAGCGAACTCCTCGCCGACAAGGTCAAACGGGAGTACGGCGGCGACTGCCACGTCATCTACAACGGCTTTTCCGAGTGCGAGACGACGGGTCGCGACCTCAAGGCGGAACTCGGCATCGACGGGAAGATGCTGTTTTTCGTCGGCCGCCACACCGACCAGAAGGGCATCTCGCACCTCGTCTACGCGATGGAGAAACTCGCCCGCGACGACGTGACGCTCGTCATGGGCGGGTCGGGCCACCTCACCGCCCAGCTCAAGCGGTTCGCAGAGCTGCTCGGCGTCGAAGACCGCATCGAGTGGGCCGGCTACGTCCCCGAGGAGGCGCTCGGTGACTACTACGCCTCCGCGGACCTGTTCGTCTCGCCGTCGCTGTCCGAACCGTTCGGCATCACAATCGTCGAGGCGCTCTCGACGGGCACCCGCGTCGTCGCCACGGAAAGCGGCGCAGCCGAGGTCCTCCCGGAGGACTGCGTTATCGAGGTCGAACCCGATTCGCGCTCCATCGCCGACGGCATCGAGTACGGCCTCTCGCTGGAGGGGAAACCGGAGTACGAGCCGTACACGTGGGACCGCGTCGTCGACGAGACGGCGGAGTACTACCACAGCATCCTCGACGGGAACGTTGACTCGTCGGCCGGGGCGGACAACGAAGTCGACGCCACCGACGCGGACGCCGCCGAATCGGACGCGAACTGACGCAAAATCGGAGTCGAGGAGTCGGCACTTGGCAATTCGTCCGGCCGGTCGCCCCGCGTTCAGCGGAGGAGGCGCACGTCGGTCACCGGCTCGGGGTGGCGAATCCGGTAGCCGCCGCGGGTGGGCACCATCCCCTCTCGCGGCATCGTCCCGCGGGCGGACTGGTACGGCGAGTCGTCGGTCTGGACCGACTGGTACGACGAGTCGTACGCCGACTGGTAGGGGCTGTCCGACGACTGGTAGGCGCTGTCGCTTGCGGCCTCGGCGTCGAACCCCTCCGGCGGGAGGTAGATTCGCTCGCCGGACGCCGACTGGACGACGACCGCGGAGTCCTTGTCACCTTCCATCACGATGGTCGTCCAGCCGTCCTCGATGGTCACGGAAAACGAGACCTCCTCGTCGGCGTCGCCGGCGTCCGGCCCCTCGTCGTTCGACATACGAGTCCAACTGGCACGCGAGCACTTAGTGATTCGCCCGCGGCCGGTCGCCCGGCAACACTTTTTATCCGACGGGGGCGAATCCCGACTCGATGGAACTCGACCAGCATGCCGAGGAGCTCGCCTCCGCCCTCGGTGTCGACAAAGAGGAGGTCAAATCCGACCTGCAGAACCTGCTGCAGTACAGCGTCCCGCTCGACGAGGCGAAACAGAGCGTCCGACGGAAACACGGCGGCGGCAGCTCCGGCGGGAGCGACGGCGCGCCCGCGACGAAGCGCATCGCCGACATCGACCCCGACGGCGGCAACGTCTCCGTGACGGTCCGCGTGCTCACCGTGGGCACGCGCTCTATCGTCTATCAGGGCGACGAACAGACCATCCGCGAGGGAGAACTCGCAGACGAGTCCGGCGTCATCTCCTACACCGCGTGGCAGGACTTCGGCTTCGAACCGGGCGACTCCGTCGTCATCGGTAACGCCGGCGTCCGCGAGTGGGACGGCAAGCCCGAACTGAACATCGGCGCGTCCTCGACGGTTGGCGTGGAGTCCGAGACGGTCGAGACGCCCTACGACGACCGCATCGGCGGCGAGGCCGACCTCATCGACCTGCAAGCCGGCGACCGCGGCCGAACCGTCGAGGTCCGCGTCCTCGAAGTCGACTCGCGAACCATCGACGGCCGCAACGGCGAGACGACAATCCTCTCGGGCGTCGTCGCCGACGAAACCGGCCGGCTTCCCTTCACCGACTGGGCTCCCCGCCCAGACGTGGAGGAGGGCGCGAGCCTGCGTCTCTCGGACGTGTACGTCCGCGAGTTCCGCGGCGTGCCGCAGGTGAACCTCTCGGAGTTCACGACGCTCGACGTGCTCGACGACCCCGTTTCCGTGACGGACTCCGCGCCGCGTCTGAAAATCGGTGAGGCCGTCGACGCCGGCGGGATGTTCGACGTGGAACTGCTCGGGAACGTCCTCGAAGTGCGCGACGGCTCCGGGCTCATCGAGCGCTGTCCCAAGTGTAGCCGCGTCGTCCAGAACGGCCAGTGCCGCCAGCACGGCGAGGTCGACGGCGAGGACGACATGCGCGTGAAGGCGATTCTCGACGACGGCACCGGCACGGTGACCGCCATCCTCGACCGCGACCTCACCGAGGAAATCTACGGCGGGACGATGGCCGACGCGATGGAGGCCGCCCGCGAGGCGATGGACAAGGAAGTCGTCGCCGACGACATCGCCGACACGCTCGTCGGCCGCGAGTACCGCGTCCGCGGGAACCTCTCGGTGGACGAGTACGGCGCGAACCTCGAAGCTGACGAGTTCGAGGAGACCGACGACGACCCGGCCGAACGCGCGGCCGCCCTCCTCACGGAGGTGCGCGCATGAGCGCCTCGCCGGTCGTCGGCACGCGGGAAATCGCCTACCGCGTCTTCGCCGCCGAGTTCGACGACGCGTCGCTGTCGTACTCCGAGAGCGACGAGGAGCGCGCGCCCAACTACGTGGTCACGCCCACCGGCGCGCGGCTCAACCGGACGTTCGTCGCGGGCGTGCTCACCGAGGTCGAACACGTCAACGACGAGGTGCTCCGCGGGCGCATCGCGGACCCGACGGGCGCGTTCGTCACCTACGCCGGGCAGTACCAACCGGAGCCGATGGCCTACCTCGACGCGGCGACGCCCCCGGCGTTCGTCTCGCTCGCGGGCAAGGCCCGGACGTACGAACCTGACGACGCCGACGTGGTCTACTCCTCGGTCCGCCCGGAGAGCGTCAACACCGTCGACGCCGACGTGCGCGACCGGTGGATCGTCTCGGCCGCCGAGGCGACGCTCCGCCGCATCGCCGTGTTCGACGAGGCGCTATCGATGCCGTACCGCGGCGACGACCTGACCCGCGCGCTCGAAGCCCGCGGCGTCGATTCGACGCTCGCGGCGGGCGTCCCCCGCGCCATCGACCACTACGGGACGACCCGAACCTACCTCGACGCCCTGCGGGAAGTCGCCGTGCAGGCGCTCGAACTCGTCGCGGGCGACCGCGACCAAGTGGACCCACTCGATGTCGCACCCGGCGACGGCGGCGACGCGATGCTCGGCCCGCTCCCCGAACTCGACCTCGAACCGGCCGACAGCGTCGATATCGAGGTCGACGAGGCGGACGCGGGCGAGGTAGAAGCCGACGCGGGCGAGTTCGAGGACGAATCCGGTTCCGAACCGGCCGCAACGCTCGATTCGGAGCCGGAATTCGACGACGGTGCCGAATCCGAGGCCGTCGAGCCGGAGTCCGAATCCGAGCCTATCGCAGAACCCGATTCCGAGCCGGAGTCTGCATCCGACCCCGAGCCGGTCGCCGCCGAGACGACGACTTCGACCGAGGGCCATCCGGAGGCGTCCGAGCCGGAACCGGCGTCTGAGCCGTCCGCGACGGTCGATGCCGAACCGGAGCCGGAACCCGCGGCAGAACCCGAATCCGAACCCGCCGCGGAACCCGACCTCACGTCCGAACCCGAACCGGTGACCGACTCGCTCGACACCGAGTCTGAGCCCGACTTCGACGCCGGGACCGACGACGGCGCGCTCGGTGATTTCGAAGACGACGCCCCCGACGCGGGCGCGACCGACGCCGGTTCGCTCGACGACTCGGGAAGCGGAACCCTCGGCGACTTCGACGACGGCTTCGACGACCCCGACCCCGAGGCTGGCGATTCGACCGGTTCGACCGACTCAGCGTCCGCCGACGCCGACGACTCGGTCGACCCCGACGGGATGTACGAACTCGACGAGGACGAGCGGGCCGAAATCGAATCCGAGTTCGGCACGGAGTTCACCTCCGGCGCGGACGTCGACCCCGCCGGCGAGGCGGACATCGACGTGCCCGACGCGGACGACCTCACAGAGCAACTCGAAGACGAATCCGCCGCGGCCGCCGAGCCGGACCCGGAACCCGCGACCGACGCCGCCGCGGAACCCGAACCAGCGGTCGACTCCGAACCCGAACCCGAGCCGACGCCCGACGCGGCGTCGGACGGGGACGAAGACGAGGCCGACGCTGACGCCGACGCCGACGAGTCCGCCGAGGACATCGACCTCGAATCGGTCGTCGTGGACGCCATGGACGACCTCGACGACGGCGACGGCGCGACCCGCGACGAGGTCGTCGCGGCCGTCGTCGACGAGCACGGCGCGGACCCCGGCGCGGTCGAAGACGCCATCCAGGAGGCGCTCCTCGGCGGCCGGTGTTACGAGCCGCAGGACGGCGTGCTGAAGGCCATCTGAGGCCGTGCCGGAACCGCTCGTCGAACCGATTCCCGGCCATCCCGCCGCGGTAGCGCGGACGAGCAGGCGCGGATTCCCCGAACGGTCGCTCGTCGTCGCTGACTACCACGCCGGTATCGAGGCCGGCCTGCGGTACGAACGCGGGGTGGAACTCCCGTCGAAGGCCGCGGTCCGCCGCGAGCGCCTGCTGTCGCTTCTCGACCGGACCGACGCCGACCGACTGGTCGTCCTCGGCGACCTCGGCCACCGCATCGGCGACCCGGACGGCGACGAGGCCGAGGAACTCCGCGACCTCGCGGCCGTCGTGGCCGACCGCGCCGAACTGACGGTCGTCCCCGGCAACCACGACGGCGGCCTCGCGGACTTCTTCGGTGACGACGACGACGTGGAGGTGACCGACCCCGCGGGCGTCCGCCTCGGCGACGTGGGATTCTGCCACGGCCACACGTGGCCCTCGCGGGAAGTGCTCGCCGCCGACGTGGTCTGCTCGGCCCACGAACACCCGGCGGTCAGGCTGGAAGACGAGGTCGGCGGCGCGCGGAAAGAGCGCGTCTGGCTCCGCGGCGCTCTCGCTCCCGAAGTGTTCGCGGAACACCACGAGGTCGCCCCCGCCGAAGTCGCGCGAGCCGACGCCGAACTCGTGGTGTTCCCGGCGTTCAACGACACCTCGGGCGGGACGTGGGTCAACGTCCCCGGGCAGGGCTTTCTCTCGCCGTTCCTGCCCGGCGGCCTCGCGGACGGCGAGGCCTACCTGCTCGACGGCACGCGGTTGGGCGACTACCGGAACGTCTGACTCGGGTCGTCGCGGTCGCTAACCGCGGCTTCCCGTTTTTCCGACCCGCCTACGCGAAGACGAACGTGAGCGTACCGAGCACGAACACGGTGACGCTCGCCACGCGGGCGAGTCGCTGCCAGCCGGTCCACTCGCGGAAGAACTCCGGCACACCCTTCTCCCGCTCTCGAACGGCGTAGCCGACGAACCAGAGCGTCGAGAGCACGAGCACCGCGGCGAAGACGAGTTGCCACGCCGCGAGGTCGCCCCGTTGGTTGCCGAGGACGATGAAGAGGTTTCCAGCGGTAAAGCCCGCCTGCGACAGCCAAAAGGACCGTTCGGGCGTCACGTCACCACCGCGTACAGTTGGAAGGCGATGCCGACCGTGTAGAGCCCGGCGGCGGCGACGACGAGGTAGACGAGCGGCCCCCAATCGGACGGAAATCGGGCGCGGTCGGGGTCGCGGAGGGCGACGACCGCCCCATAGATGACGGTGACCGCGCCGGCGGCCGCCGCCGCGGTGCCGATATCGGCGGCTCCCGTTGCGAGGTCGAGCGCGACGCCGACGGCGGCCGAGAGTCCGAAGACGACGAACGCGAACCAGTAGGCTCGTTTCGGGGACACGCCCGAAATTGATTCACGGACGACATGAATCTCCCGGTGGGGACCGCCCCGAGCGGTGCGCTTAATCGCCTCGAACCGTAACCTCGGGCGATGCCAGACGGCGAGGCCGCCGCCGGAATGGACGCCTTCGCGACGCTCTCGTCGCCCGTTCGGAACGCGCTCTCGGAGCGCGGCTTCACGACGCCCACCGAGCCGCAGCGCCGGGCGATTCCGCCGCTTTCGGACGGGAAACACGGCCTCATCATCGCGCCCACGGGCACCGGCAAGACCGAGACGGCGATGCTGCCGGTGTTTTCGGCCATCGCCGACGCCGATGACCGATTCGGGATTTCGGCGCTCTACATCACCCCGCTTCGGGCGCTGAACCGCGACATGCGCGAGCGACTCGACTGGTGGGGCGAACGGCTCGACATCGACATCGACGTTCGCCACGGCGACACCACGCAGTACCAGCGCCAGAAGCAGGCGAACGACCCGCCGGACGTGCTGGTGACGACGCCCGAGACGTTGCAGGCGATGCTCACGGGGAAGAAGCTCAGAAAGGCCCTCTCCGACGTCCACCACGTCGTCGTCGACGAGGTCCACGAACTCGCGTCGGCCAAGCGCGGCGCGCAGTTGACAATCGGTTTGGAGCGCCTCCGCGAGTTGGCCGGGGCGTTCCAGCGAATCGGCCTCTCGGCGACGGTCGGGTCGCCCGACGAGGTCGGGAAGTTCCTGACCGGCGACCGCCCGTTCGAGGTCATCGAGGTCGACGTGGACAACCGCGTCGAGTTCGAGGTGGTCCGTCCCGAGGTGACGAACGAGGACGAGGCGCTGGCGGGGAAACTCGCCACCGACCCCGAGATAGCGAGTCACGTCCGGACGATTCGAGATATCGTCCGCGACCACGAGTCGGTGCTCGTCTTCGTCAACACCAGACAGACCGCGGAGGCGCTCGGCTCGCGGTTCAAGTCGCTCGGCGACCCCATCGAGGTCCACCACGGCTCGCTGTCGAAAGACGTGCGCATCGACGTGGAAGACCGCTTCAAGGCCGGCGAGTTGGACGCGCTCATCTGCACGTCGTCGATGGAACTCGGTATCGACGTGGGCCGGGTGGACCACGTCGTCCAGTACAACAGTCCGCGCGAGGTGTCGCGGCTCCTCCAGCGAGTCGGTCGCGCGGGCCACCGCTTGGGCGTCGTCTCCCGCGGGACCGTCGTCACCGACCACCCCGACGACACGCTCGAAGCGCTCGCCATCGCCCGGCGGGCCGTCTCCGGCGAGGTCGAACCCGCCCGCGTCCACCACGGGAGCCTCGACACCGTCGCCAACCAAATCGTCGGCGTCGTCATGGACTACGGCGACGTGTCGGCCCGCCGCGCCTACGAGATTATCACGCGGGCGTACCCCTTCCGCGACCTCGACGAGGACGACTTCCGCGCGGTCGTCCGCGAGCTTTCGGGGAACCGCCTCCTCTGGCTCGACGAGGACAAGGACCTCCTCGAGAAGTCCGGCGGCACGTGGCAGTACTTCTACGCCAACCTCTCGATGATTCCCGACGAGGAGACCTACGACGTCCACGACATCTCCTCGCGCCGCCAGATCGGGACGCTCGACGAGAAGTTCGTCCTCAACTTCGCCGCGCCGGGCGCGACGTTCATCCAGCGCGGCGAGATGTGGCGCGTCAACGACGTGGACGACGAGGAGGCGCGGGTGAACGTCTCGCCCATCGAGGACCCCGGCGGCGAGGTGCCGTCGTGGGTCGGCTCGGAGATTCCGGTGCCCGCGCCGGTCGCCGGCGAGGTGGGCGAACTCCGCGACGTGGCCGCGCCGCAGTTCGCGTCCGGGGCCGACCGCGAGGCCGTCGCCCGCGACATCGCCATGCGCTACCCGACCGACGAGGCCACGGTCAGGTCGGCGCTCGGCCCCATCGAGAAACAGGTCGAGGCCGACGCGCCGATTCCGACGGCGAACAGGCTCGTCCTCGAAGGCTCGCCCCGGAAGGTGACGCTGAACTCGCCGTACGGCCACCGGGTGAACGAGACGCTCGGGCGGCTCCTGTCGGCGCTCATCGGCCAGCGAACCGGCTCCTCGGTCGGCATGGAGGTCGACCCCTACCGCGTCGAGTTCGACGTGCCGGGGAAGGTCCGCCCGACGACGTTCGCCGAGGTGCTCCGCGGGACCGACCCCGACCACGTCGAGGCGCTGCTCGAACTCGCGCTCAAGCGGTCGGACTCGCTGAAGTTCACGCTCGCGCAGGTGGCCGCGAAGTTCGGCGCGCTCAAGCGCTATCAGGGGAAGGGCCGCTTCGGCGGCGACCGTCTCCTCGCCGCGCTGGAGGACACGCCCGTCTACGACGAGGCCGTCCGCGAGGTGTTCCACACCGACCTCGCCGTCGAGGAGACGGTCGAACTGCTCCGCCGCGTCCGCGACGGCGACGTGGAACTCGCCGTCGCCCGCGAACCGACCGCCATCGGCACCGGCGGCCGCGGGTCGGGGACCGACCTGCTCGTTCCCGAGAACGCCGACGCGAGCGTCATCGAGACGGTCCGCGACCGGATTCAGAACGACCGCGTGCTGTTGGCGTGTCTCCACTGCAAGGATTGGACTCGCAAGACGAAGGTCAAGCGCGTCCGCGAGCCAGTGACGTGCCCCGAGTGCGGCGCGACCCGCGTCGCCGCGCTCAACCCGTGGGACGACGAGACGGTGAAAGCGGTTCGCGCGCCGGAGAAAGACGACGAACAGGAGCGACTGACGAAGCGGGCCTACCGCTCGGCGAGTCTGGTGCAGACCCACGGCGAGCGGGCGGTCGTCGCGCTCGCGGCCCGCGGGGTCGGCCCGCACAACGCAGCGCGCATCATCAACAAACTCCGCGAGGACGAAGACGACTTCTACCGCGACATCCTCGAACGGGAGCGCGAGTACGCCCGCACGCAGTCGTTCTGGGACTGACAGAGCGGCCGGGTTCGACGCTTACTCCTCGATGGCCCACTCGTCGAGAATCTCGGTCGTCGCGGCCGCCAGCGCCTCGAAGTCCTGCATCGAGATGCCGTCGGTCGTGACGAAGACGCCGAAGTCCTCGACGGTGATGCGGACGAGGTAGCCGTTTTCGAACACGCGAATCGTGTACTCGTAATCGCCGAGTTCGGACCCGCGGTAGGCGTCCTGTGTCATCTTGAAGTCGTGCCACTCGTTGCCGATAAAGGAGTTCAGGTCGGCCTCCTGTTCGAGGTCCTCGCGGAGGTACACCTGCACGTAGTCGAAGCGGTTGAAGTAGGTGAGCGAGCGGAGGCTGTCGCCGACGGCCGTGCGGCAGACGGTGACGAGCTTTTCCTCTGCTTCCTCGGGGAGGAGATTGGACATCGCTTCAGCCTGTGCGAGCGAGTGCCAAATAGGCGGCGGCTTCGGCAGTAGACGGGTGCGGGCTGAGACGCGGCGGTCGCCCGCGACGCTGCTACTCCGACGCGTAGGCGTCCCGATAGTCGCGCTCGCGCCGGATGAGCTCCTCGACGCCGTGTTCGAGGATGTCGGAGCCGAGCGACGTGGCGCGGTAGTACGAAAACAGCCCCTCGTCGTCGGCCTGCGACCGCTTTCGCTTCTCGACCAACCCGGCGTCGACGAGTTTGTTGAGGTGGTAGTGCAGCGTGTTCGCCTGCACGTCGAGCGCCTCGGCCAGCGCTTTCGGACTTCGCTCGCCGAAGTTGACCAGGCGGTACAGCAGGGTAAAGCGCGTCCGGTCGCCGAGTGCGGCCTGCATGTCGAGGTACTCGTCCAGCGTGAGGACGCTCGTCGGCGGCAGCAACTCGGCGGGGTCCTCGGGGAGGCCGTCCGAATCGACCGGGTCGTTCGTCGCCATCTCGGTTCGCTAGACGGAGCGTATCGGTTTAACAGTTCTTGAGTCGAACTCCGCTGAAAAATCCCGACTTTATATACTGCCGCGCGGTACGTGTGTCCATGACGGACGCCATCTCGCGCGACGAGATACGAGCGGCGCTCGGGCGAACGACCTACGACCGGTTTCTCGTCTACGTGATGGGTCCGTACAAGTCGTTCAACCTCAACTACGTCCTCTCGGAGGAGGAACTCGCCGCCATCGACATCGACGACCTCCCGGGCCCGATTCGAAAGCTGTTCGCCGCGCGGGACGAGGTGGACGACGCGCTCGCGCTCCTCCGGCGGGTGCAAGGAACGCTCCGCGCCGACCCGGGCGTCAACGCCTTTCTCGCCGTCGACGTGGACCTCAGCACCGACGAGGTGGACGCCGCGACGCAGTCGCTCGCGTTCACCGCAGCGAGCAACGCCACCGTGTTCGTGCTGCCGTTTCTCGGCCACAACTTCGGCGTCGGCGAGGAGGCGGGGTCGATACTCGAACGGCTCTCAGAGACCCACGGCGACAGAATCGTCTTCGTCCACGAAGCGACGGTCACGAGCGAGATGATTCGCGCGGCGCGCGCCCGCTGGGACCTCCGCGTCGAGACCTACGACACCGAAGCGGAACTCCACAAGCGCATCCGACTGTTCGTCGCGGACGTGATGAACCGCGAGCTACACGGCGACTTGGACCGGTTGGACTGACGCTCTCGTCCGCCTCTTTGTCGGTTAATCCCTCTAACACACACTACGTTACTACCGAGCGCGACTGGCCTGAGTCGGCGCGGTCACGGTGGCCTTCGGGAGCAGGGCCGCCGTCGCCTCTCGACTGCTACTCCCAGCGGTTGGTCGCTTCGTTGCGCCGCGGGAGGAACGGAAGCAAGAGCGCGACGGCGAAGACGATGCCCGCGATGGCGAGGTACTCGGGTGTCCCGAGGACGACCACGACAAGCGAGAACACCGAGGCCTCGCCGTCGGCGACGGCCGAGAGGGCGTCCGCGTCGTTGTTCAGCAACACGAGAACCATGAATATCGCCTCGGCGAACGCGACCCGGAGGCCGGCCTTCGTCACCCACCACGTCGCGGACAGCGGGCCGCCGGTCAACGCGTCCCACTCCCGGCGGACCTTCCGCCGCCACGCCGCGTTCACGACACACCTCTGTTGCGAGTGAACATGGGACACAGTACGCGGCGAAACGAGATAATCTCGCAGGTGAGCGGGAACGGGCGTTCCTCGGGGGTCGCCGCCCGTCAGACCCGCGTCGGCGAGACCGATTCCAGCGCCGCATCGAAGTGCGCGCGGGTGATGCGCACCTCGTCGGCGTGCTCGTTCGCCTCGGTGCCCTCGTAGGCGTCGGCCACGTCCTGAATCGCCCGGAGCGCGGCCTCGCGGCAGACCGCGGCCACGTCGGCCCCGGTGTAGCCGTCCATGTGGGCGGCCACGTCGCCGAGGTCCACGTCGGTGCCGAGCGGCTTGTTTCGGACGTGCACGTCGAGGATGGCGCGGCGCGCCTCGATGTCGGGGGCGGGGACCTCGACGTGGGTCTCCAGTCGGCCGGGTCGGAGGAGCGCGGGGTCGAGCGCGTCCCGGCGGTTCGTCGCCGCGAGGACGACGAGGTTCGGGTTGTCGGCGGCGTTGTCCATCTCCGTCAGGAGTTGCGAGACGACGCGCTCGGAGACGCCCGAGTCGGAGCCGGCGCTGTCGCGGTCGGTGGCGATGGCGTCTATCTCGTCGAAGAAGACGATACTCGGCGCGGCCTGTCGGGCGCGGTCGAACACCTCGCGGACGGATTTTTCGGACTCACCGACGTAGCGGTCGAGCAGTTCCGGGCCGGCGACGTGGATGAAGTTGACGCCGCTTTCGGCCGCGATGGCGCGGGCGAGCATCGTCTTGCCGGTGCCCGGCGGGCCGTGGAGGAGCACGCCGGTCGGCGGGTCGGTCGAGGCCGCCTCGAACAGCGGCGCGTAGGTCAGCGGCCACGTCACCGCGCGTTCGAGCGTCCGCTTCACGTCGTCGAGGCCGCCGACGCCCTCGAACCCCTCGGTCGGTTGTTCGGCGACGTACTCGCGCATCGCAGAGGGTTCGACCGTCGCCATCGCCGACTCGAAGTCGGCGCGCGTGACGGTCATGTCCGCGACGGCGACGCGTCCCTCCTCGTCTCCGCCCTCGTCTCTGCTTCCGCTTCCGCTTCCGCCCTCCCGGCGGACGCGCCGGAGCGCGGTCATCGCGGCCTCCTTGGCCAGCGATTCGAGGTCGGCACCGACGAAGCCGTGGGTTCGGGAGGCCAGTCGGTCGATGTCCACGTCCTCCGCGAGGGGCATTCGCCGGGTGTGCACGTCGAGAATCTCGCGGCGGCCCGCCTCGTTCGGGACGCCGATTTCGATTTCGCGGTCGAAGCGGCCGCCGCGGCGGAGCGCCGGGTCGAGGCTGTCGACGCGGTTCGTCGCGCCGATGACGACCACGTCGCCGCGGGCGTCCAGCCCGTCCATGAGCGACAGCAGTTGGCCGACGACGCGGTTTTCGAGGTCGCCGCCGTCGTCGCGCTTCGACGCGATGGAGTCGATTTCGTCGAAGAAGATGATGGCCGGCGCGTTCTCGCGGGCCGACTGGAACACCTCTCGCAGCTTCTCCTCGGACTCGCCTTTGTACTTCGAGAGCACCTCGGGCCCGGAGATGGTCGTGAAACTCGCGTCGACCTCGTTGGCGACGGCCTTGGCGATGAGGGTCTTCCCCGTGCCCGGCGGGCCGTGGAGGAGCACGCCCTTCGGCGGCTCGATGCCGAGGTGCGCGAACACCTCGGGCTCGGACAGCGGGAGCTCTATCATCTCGCGGACGAGGTCGAGTTCGTCGTCGAGGCCGCCGATGTCCTCGTAGGTGACGCCCGTCGCTCGGCCGCGGCTCCCGTCGTCGCCGCCGTCGTCGCTACCGGTCATGCTCTTGACGGCGTCGCGGACGGCCTCGCTCGCGTCCTTCGAATTCGCCGCCGTCACGGAGACGGTCGTCGCGTCGGTGACGCGGACCACGCCCTCCGGGGCGGTTTCGCTGACGGCGAGGGCGGCCCCGCCGAGGCGTTCGACGCGGACGCGGTCGCCCTCGCGGACCGGGCGGTTCCGGAGCTCCGCCTTCACGACCTCCTCGATGGTCTCGCGGTCCACGCTGGTCCGCTCGAAGGCGCTGGGGCCGGCGAGCGTCACGGACCGCGCGTCTTCGACGGCTATCTTCCTGACGCGGACGCTGTCACCGATTTTCACGCCGGCGTTGGCCCGCGTGTCGGCGTCGACGAGCATCTCGCCCGCCGCCGCGCCGGGGCGGGCGGGCCACATCTTCGCGACCGTCTCTCTGGACCCCTCGATGACGACCGTCTCGCCGCTGAGCACGCCGAGTTCCCGGCGGGCGGCCTCGGGGAGGCGGGCGATGCCGCGGCCCGCGTCGCGTTTCTCCGCGGCGCGGACGACGAGCGTCACCCCATCTTCTGACATACCCCCCGGTTCGGTCGCTCGACCCTTGAGGGTTCGCCCGGAGTAACCGTTTTCCGGGACGGCGCGGTAACAGTACGCATGGTCGCCACGACGGAGAAAGACGGTGCGACGTGGTACCGGTGCGAAGAGTGCGGGATGCTGTTCGACGTGCGGTCCGACGCCGAGGCTCACGAGGAGAACTGCGACACGGACAGCCCGTCGTACTTGCAGTAGCGGGGAAGCGAGAGCGTCGGCGGCGACGGCGGCGAGCGCGAGGGTTATGCGGCGAGCGCGAGAGCTACGCCGGGTCGTGTTCGTCTGCGAGTCGCTCGGCGTGGTCCAGCGAGGTCGCGCGCTCCCAGCGGACGCGCTCTGCGTCGCCGTAGGCGAGCGCCTCCTTCAGTTCGTCGCGGAGGACGCCCACGCCGCGGCCGACGAGGTCGCCGTCGGCGTCGCCGAGTTCGTAGTAGCCGTAGGCCTCCGGAGCCTTCCCGATGGTCCGCTTTTCCAGCGGCTCCCAGCGCTTCCGGAGCATCACTCGGCGACGAACTCGTAGGAGTCTTCGCCCCAGTCGTCCTCGACGAAGACGAACACGCGGCCGCGGGCGACCTCGGGGTCGGCCTCGATTTCGAATCGATGGCCGGGCACCCGCCGGACGAGGACGCCGGGGAACAGCTCTTCTTCTTCGTCCTCACCGAGGATGACGCGGCCGACGCCGCTCGATTCGAGCACCTCGTCGTGGCTCGTGAGGTCGTTGACGTACATCATGACGCCCTCCGTCTCGGTGGGGTCGGTGACGAGGACGTGGACCTCCTTGCCGGGGGCGGTGGCGAGCGTGCCCGTGACCGCCTGGGGGACGCCCCGGTAGACTGTGGTTCGGTTGTCGAGGTACTCCACTTCGACGCCGTAGTCGTGGAGCTCGACGCCGAGCGTGCTCGGGGCGATGTCGTTGCGGGCGCGCATGGCTCACCGTTGCTCCGGGGACGGCAAAAGCGTCGCGTCTCGGGATGACTCGCGCCGGGCGTCGCTTCCGCCGCCGCGTCCCCGAACCTACGGGCGAAAACGGCACGGACCGCCACACATAACACGGTGTGCCGACCTCCCCGAAGTATGCACGGCCGAGCCACCGCCCTCGGGGCGGGCACCGTCTTGAACGCCCTCGCGACGGCGACCGGCTCCGCGTTCGCCATCGACGCGGAGACCACCGCGTCGGTCGAACTGGACGACTCCGGCGAGGTCCGCGGCAGCATCGCGGAGGCCCCGGACGCCGACGCGCATCTCGTCGAGCGCTGCGTCGAACTCGCCGTCGAGGCGTTCGGTGACGGCGAGGGCGGCACCGTCGAGACCGAAAGCGACCTGCCGATGGCCGCCGGCCTCAAGAGTTCGAGCGCCGCCGCCAACGCGACGGTGTTGGCGACGCTCTCGGCGCTCGGTCGCTCGGTCGGCCCCGGCCCGGACGCCGATATCTCCCGCCTCGACGCCTGCCGGATGGGCGTCCGCGCCGCCCGCGAGGTCGGCGTCACCGCCACCGGGGCGTTCGACGACGCCGCGGCCTCCATGGTCGGGGGCGTCGTCGTCACCGACAACACCGAAGACGGTCTCATCGCCCGCGACGAGGTCGACTGGGACGTGCTCGTGTGGACGCCCCCGGAGCGCGCTTACAGCGCCGACGCCGACGTGAGCCGCTGCGAGAACGTCGCCCCGATGGCCGACCTCGTGGCCGACCTCGCGCTCGAAGGCCGCTACGCCGAGGCGATGACCGTCAACGGCCTCGCCTTCTCGGCCGCGCTCGACTTCCCGACCGACCCCGCCGTCGAGGCGATGCCCATCGCCGACGGCGTCTCGCTGTCCGGGACCGGCCCGAGCGTCGTCGCCGTCGGCGACCGAACCGACCTCGAACGCGTCAAGGAACTGTGGGACGCCCGCGAGGGGGAGACCCGACTGACGACCACCCGAACCGACGGAGCACGAATCCAATGACAGACGACACCGTAGACGCCGCCGCAGAATCGTTTCAGGACATGTCCCTCGACGAACTCCGCGAGGAGATAGAGGATATCGACCGCGGCATCGTCGAACTCATCGCCCGTCGAACCTACGTCGCCGACACGGTGGCGAAGGTCAAAGCCGAGAAGGACCTGCCGACGACCGACGAGTCCCAAGAAGAGCGCGTGATGGAGCGCGCCGGGAAGAACGCGGCCCACTTCGAGGTCGATTCGAACCTCGTGAAGGCGATTTTCAGACTGCTCATCGAGATGAACAAGGCCGAACAGCGGCAGAATCGGTAGAATGCATCGATGTTACGACCTATTTTTGAACAGGACAACACGACTTCCGAGCCCGTATGCGAGAACGGACATCGCACTGGTTCCTAATCCAACGCCGAAGAGAAGCGTCAACAGTTCATAGGGTGACTGAACGACGACTGGCGTACCGGACAAGGTGAAATACACGCGAGAGTGTGTTCTCGAACGTGAACGCGCAAAGGAAGCCACTGAGGCTGCCGAAGCCAACAGCAACAGTCCATCTCATTCGACTTTGCCGTGCAAGTCCACGACGTTTGGCATCGGCGAAGACGATTCCAGCGACGAGAAACGAGATGATTGGCGAGATGAGGAGTGGATTCAAGGCCTACAAAATGTTCGTTCGTCATCACTAAATAATGGACAGGTGGCTCAACGGCAGCAAGACGCGGCAATAGAGACGAAAGTTGCGGCACCGAAAGACACAGTATTCTGTGTCCCCGCAGTTTTCTGTATGCCTACTATCACGGTTAACGTAGACGACACCCTCAAAGAGCAGATGGAGAAGCACCCGGAAATCAACTGGAGCGAGGTCACTCGGCAAGCCATCCGAAGCAAAATCGAGAAACTCGAATTGATGGACGAACTGACCGCCGACAGTGAACTCTCTGATGCGGATGTTGACGAAATTGCCGCCAAAATCAACGAGAGCGCACGGAAGCGCGTCGAAGAAGAGTCTGAGTAATTCTGACGAATGAAGTTGGTCGTCGATGCAAACGTCGTCATTTCGGCACTCATCGCTAACTCGAAAACTCGTGAACTCATCGTCACGCTCGAACCGGAACTCACACCGAAGCGCAGAACGGCTTTGCCGCGGTCTCACCGACGAACGAGACCGCACTCTCGGCAAACTCGATGAGATAACCGACTCGCCGTGGCGGACTCCATCGGACCGCGGCGAACCGAAACCGCACCAGAACGCTCATCGAATCTCCCGTCCCATCTCACGCCTATGTTCCTCCCCGACGAAGCCGAGACGTACGTATCGAGTGTCTTTATCGAAGCGGACTTCGATGCCGTGTGGGAGCGCATCTCCGACCCCAGTTCCTTCCCCGAGATGTATCTCGCGTGGACGGCCGACGTACAGCAGATAGACGACGCGACGTACCGAGGCACGGGGCCTGACGGCGACGAGTTCGTCATCCGCCCGAGTCTGAACCGCGAGTTCGGGGTCGCGGACTTCGACGTCGAGGCGGACGGAACCGTAGAACGGTCGCGTTCGCGCTTGTTCGACGTGGGCGACACCGCCTGCGAACTCGTTCACTTGGCGACTCGTTGGGAGGGGATTGACGACGAGTCCTGGGAACGACACAAGCGAGGAACCGACGCGGACCTCGAACGGATGAAGCGACTCGTCGAGTCCGAGTCTTCGAACTGAACGTCATCCTCAGCCGGACTTACTGCTGTCTTCGCGGGATGCACTCCGCGCCACGCAACACGGTCGAATACTTTGGTCGTGTCGTCGTATCTACGGCGTTCACGTCGGAATTAACACCACCGCTCCGGGGATGCTGACGCCGTGGCAGGAGGTCGGTTTGGCGCTCCTTTTGGGACCGTCGTCGCGTTCGCCGCCGTCGGTGGCGTCGTCGCCCGGGCCAACCTGACCCATCTCGACACGGACAGCACGCGGCGTTCGAAGTTCGACTAATCCCATTCGGAGACCCGCCGTCGCGTCACTCGCGGATGACCATCACCTTCACCCGCCGGACCGCGTCGAAGTCCCGAAGCCGATAGGTCAGCGCGCGGACGCGCGCCGCGGGGCCGCGGCAGAACAGCGATTCGAGACACCACTCGCCCTGATGGGTGTGACTCGTGTTGAGGATGACGTCCTGAAACTCGTGTTGCGTCCCGTGAAGCTCGCGAATCACGTCGTGGTGGCGGTAGTCGAAGCCGACGAGCGCGACGACCTCGCCGGAGACGTCTTCGAGTCGGGCGTGGGACTCGACGAACTCACGCATGGCCTCTCGAACCGCCCGCGACCGGTTTTCGATGCCCTCGTCGCGCCACGCCCGGTCGAACTCAGCGACCAGTTCGTCGGGGACGTTGAAACTCGTCCGCATTACCTCCAACTGACGCGTACAGCTACAAGAGTGCTCGTTATGACGATACCCGCGATTCGGTATTAACAACCCCTATACCCGTTGTTTGCCACGGATACGGTAGCACATGGCCACGAACGAACTGCTCGGCCTCGTCGCCGGCGCGGTACTCCTCGGAGCCGTCCACGGCGTCGAACCGGGTCACGGCTGGCCCGTCGCCGCGTCGTACGCGCTCGACCAAGCGAACAAGTGGGTGTACGGGTTCGCGGCGAGTTTCATCCTCGGGGTCGGCCACCTCGTCAGCAGTATCGCGATGGTGGGCGTGTTCTTCTACGCGAAGGCGTACTTCGACCTCACGCAGGTCAACGAGCCGATTACGGTACTCGGCGGCGTCCAAATCGGCGGCCCGGTCAGTCTCGTCGCCGGCGTCTTGCTCATCGTACTCGGTATCCGAGAGTACACCCACGGGCATTCTCACGGCACGCACGGGCACGACGACGACGACCACGGGGGCCACAGCCACGGCGATGACCACGGCCACTCGCGCGACCACGGCGAGGGCCATGACCACGGCCACGAACACTCGCACGACGGCGACCAGAGCCACTCACGCGACCACGACGGCAACGGGCTGTTTGCCCGCTTGAAGCGTTTCGTCCCCTTCGTCGGCGGACACTCCCACTCGCACGGCGACCTCGACGACGCCGCGGACCGCGGTCTCCTCGGTATCGCGTGGTTCGCGTTCGTCCTCGGCTTCGCCCACGAGGAGGAGTTCGAGATTATCGCGCTCTGCGCCGGGTCGAACTACTGTCTCGAACTGATGAGCGCCTACGCCGTCACCGTCGTCGTCGGCATCGTCGGGCTGACGATGCTGCTGATTGCGGGCTACGAGCAGTACGAAGACGAAGTCGAGAAGTACACGCCGTATCTCCCGGCGTTCTCCGCGGCCGTGTTGGTCCTGATGGGCCTCGGCTTCATCACGGGACTGTTCTGAGCGGGTCCGACCACCCGGCCCCAACGTCGATTGCGACGGCGGTCCGTTCGGCCCCGGCGATAGAGCTATCACCCGGCGACGCATCGGAGCGGTCACGAAGGTGATGTCTATTAACCGCCACAATCGGAATCTTCGTCCGCGGACTCGTTCTCGGCGTCTCGATAGCCGCGCCGGTCGGTCCAATCGGCGTCCTGTGCATCCAGCGAACGCTTTCTAAGGGCCGGCGCTCCGGCTTCGTCAGCGGACTCGGAGCGGCGTCCGCGGACGCGGTCTACGGGGCCATCGCGGGGTTCGGCCTCGCCGCGCTCTCGTCGGTGCTGCTCGGCCACCGCAACGCAATCGCGCTCGCTGGTGGGGCGATTCTCCTGTACATCGGCATCCGGTCGATTCGGGGCGACCCGGCGTCCGTCGAGTCGGCACCGACGACCGAGCAGTCGGCCGTCGTGTCGCCCGACTCGAACGCCCGGACGCTCGCGGCCGACTTCGGGTCGACGTTCCTCCTGACGCTGACGAACCCGGTGACGATACTGGCGTTCGTCGGCATCTTCGCCGGCTTGGGCGTCGGCGTCTCGGGCGACTACCTCGCGGCGGCGGTCCTCGTCGCGGGCGTCTTCGCCGGGTCGGCGCTCTGGTGGTTCGTCCTGAGCGCCGCCGTCGACCGCGTCCGGGAGCGAGTCACCCCGGCGGTCCTCCGCCGGGTGAACCAACTCGCGGGCGTCGTCATCGTCGGGTTCGGCGTCGCGGCGCTCTGGAGCGGCCTGTGACGGGCCACCCGGCACCTCCGCATCCCGCCGGTTCGGTCCCCTCGAACGCTTCGCCGCCGCTATCTCCATATCGCTTGCGACCGTAGTGTGCGTGTCATGCCCACGCACAAGGCGGAGACCACGTGGACCGGCGGCAAAGACGGAAGCGGCGAGTTCTCGACCGAGAGCGGGACCGTCGAGGGGACGTTCACGTTCCCGACGCGGTTCGAAGACGAACTCGGGTCGAACCCCGAGGAGCTCATCGGCGCGGCCCACTCCGGCTGTTTCTCGATGCAGTTGACCGCGTTCCTCGAAGGCGAGGGCTACGCGCCGACGAGCCTCCACACCGCGGCCGACGTGCATCTCGACCCGGCCGACGGCGGCGGCTTCGAAATCTCGCGCATCGACCTGACGCTCGACGCCGACGTGCCCGGCATCGACGAGGAGACGTTCGACGACCTCGCCCAGCGCGCAAAGGAAAACTGCCCGGTGTCGAAGGCGCTCGCCGGGCCGGAACTCACGCTGACCGCGACGCTCGCCTGAGGGCGCGCGTCGCCTGCCGTGTTGTTTTTGTGAGCCGACCGAGTCGGCCGCGACACCCCACTTTCAGCGGTTCGACTCGAACCAGTCTTCGGCGAAATCGACCAGCGCGGGCTGGTCGAAGAGCGTCGCCGTCGCGGCCGCGACCGACCCCTCGGTCGCGCCGACGGTCGTCTCGAACGCCTCGCCGACCGCTTCGAAGTCGTCGGTCTCGACCTCGATGTCGTCGTACTCGACGACGACGCGCTCGCCGTCTCGGAGCAGCGGCGCGCGCTCTCTCGTCCGCGTCTTTTCGAAGTCCGCGCGGTGCTCGGCGAGGTGGAGCGACGTGTTGTTCCCGTGGCCGACGCCGAGTAAGAGCACGTCGCCGCCGCGGTCGTACACCCGCGCCAACGGCGACCCGTCGCCGAGGCCGTAATCGAGTTCGTGGCCACCGACGAGTTCCTCGGCGGCCGCGCCCCACGCCGCGAAGGAGACCGTCGGATGCTCGCTGCGGACGACGCCGGGGTAGTTGCGGAAGCACTCGGGCACCGCGCCCATCCCGCGGGTCGGCGTCACGTCGGGGCGGAACGGCGGCATCGACTCGCCGATGACTTCGACCCAGTCGTCGGGGACCGGCGGGTTCTCCCACACCGACGGGTCGGTGTACTGGCCGGTGTGGGTCGGCATGACCAGCGTCCCGTCGTCGGTCAGCACCGTCTGGAGGGCGTCTACGACCGCCTGCGGGCCGCCGGCGACCCAGCCGAGCGAACTGAGCGACGAGTGGACGAGGAGGGTGTCGCCGGCCGCGACGCCGAGCGCGCGGAGGTCCGCGGCGAGCGAATCCACGGTTCCGGGTTCGTCCACGCGCTCGACGGCGTCTGCTTCGGACATACGCGTCCGTCGGCCGGCCCGGGATTCAATCTTTGGTGTCGGTCGACCGAAAGGACCACGTTCGCCCCCGGCGACGCGTTCGACATGTCACGCGTCTCCGCCCGTGACGCCCTCCGCTACGCGACCGAAGACGACGCCATCGCGCTGTTCGCCGTCATCGTCGGCGGTTGGGTGTTGCTGACTATCGGCACGTTCGCCCTCGCGGGCTACGGGTTCGGACTGATGTTCGCGCTCGGAATCGTCGCTTCGCTCGCCGGGGCGTTCGCGGTGTTCGCCGGCGTCGTCGGCCTCGCGTACAAACTGCTGGTCGACAGTCGGCGGGCGGCGTCGGAATAACGTCAGTTCACCGCCCGGGAGAAGCCGACGTAGGTCACGTAACAGAGCCCGGCCGTCACGAGAAAGACGAACTGGTAGCCGGTGTTCGAGACGATGTCGAGGACCGACTGCGCCGGTCGGAGCAGTTTCAGCCACAGCACCATGCCCACACCGAGCATCGCGACGAGCCAGAGACCTCCCAAGAGCGGCCGCTGTTTCAGATAGTCGTTGAGTTCGTCGCGGTCCATGTCATTTGAGACATAACTCACTCGTGAAAAGATTGCGATGACTGCTGGGCCGTCGCGTGCGAGGGTGTCCGCGAATCACCGCTAGCGGGTCGCTCCGTCTGTCGGGACCCGGGGTCGCGGCCTCAGAAGAACCGCTCGAACAGCCGACCGAGGAGGAGGATGACGAGCGGGAGGCTGAACAGCACCGCGATAGCGACGAGGAAGCCGGTGACGATTCCCGACCGGCACCCGCGGCCTGAAGAACCGGAGTCATCGGTCTCGTCGGCGCTTCAGGCCCCTCGGCTATACGTTTTGTTGCCCGCTTCCCGCTTCGCTCACTCCAGATACGTCTCGGCGAGCGCGTCCAGCGCCTCGTGTCGGTGGGTCGTGTGCGGCGCGGTCAGCGGCGAGACCGACACGCGACCCTCGACGACGGCCCGGCGGTCGGTGCCGTCGGGGTCCGGAATATCGCCGGTTTCCATCCGCTCCCAGACGCAGTCGTGGAGCTTCACGGTGCCGTTTTCGAACTCCGCGGTCATGTCGTACAGCTCCGAGGGAACCGTCACCTGCATGTCCGCGGGTCCCCCGTCGGGACCGGACACGGGCGCGTTGACGTTGAGGTAGTCGCACTGCTCGAAGACGCCGGCGGGTTCGGCGTGTTTGACGAGGTACGACGCGGCGTTGGTCGCCTCGCGGAAGTCCCGTGGGTCGGTCGCCTTCTCGTGCCACGGCAGGTCGCCGCCGGCGGGGACGTACAGCGAGAGGGCGATGGCGGGCACGTCGAAGAACGCGGCCTCGACGGCGGCGCTGACGGTCCCCGACCGGCCGAGGACGTACGCGCCGATGTTGGCTCCCTTGTTGATGCCGGAGACGACCATGTCCACGTCGGGACACAGCGCCTCCAACCCGGCGACCGTGCAGTCGGCGGGCGTCCCCTCCAGCGCGTAGCCGAGTTCGTGCTCGGCGACGACCGCGTCGGTGGACATCTTCCGGCCGACCGCGCTCTGGTCCGTCGCGGGCGCGACCGCGGTCACGTCGGCGAACTCCGAGAGGGCGTCGTAGAGCGCGCGGAAGCCCACGCTCTCGATGCCGTCGTCGTTGGTGAGGAGGATGCTGGGTTCGCTCATGGTCCGTCTGGGGACGGAGCGCGCAAAAAGCCACCCGTCGGACACGACCCGCCCGGCCGACCCCTCGCCGACGCGGGCCGCTCAGGCGACGCGGTCGACGAGCGTCTCGTCGTCGACGACGAGGTTGTACGCCCCCTCGTCGTCGTTCCAGAGCGAGAGGACGTTCTCGAAGACGAGCACGTCGCCGTAGTCGGCGTCGGCCACGTCGGCGTTCAGCACGGTGTCGCGCGTGCGGACGGCGTAGTGGTCGACCGCCTCGCTCCCGTCGCCGATTTTGAACACCTGGTTGTTCCCCTCCGAGAGGTCGTGGCTCAGTTTGACCGCCAGCAGGTCGATGCGGTTCGTCACGTGGCGTTCCATCTCGGCCATCTTGGCGAACCGCGCGGGGTTGCCGCGCACGTCGAGGCGGCGCTCGCCGTCGGTGCGGAGGACGCTGTACGAGTACTGCACGTCCACGTTGACGAAGGTGCCCTCGTCCTCGTCGCCCGCGCGCCCCTCGTCGAGGCGGCGCTGGAACCCCGGCACGTCGAGGTCGGGCTGCACGTCGAACGACCAGCCGCGGTCCGAGGGCGCGTAGCCGTCCCAGAGGCGGAGCGCCGGCGAGTACACCGTCACGTCGCCGTCGGCCGGCGCGACCTCGCGTTCGACCTCGCGGAGGCCGATGCTCGTGTTCCGGTCGGCCGGCGCGATGGCGACGACTGCGCCGTCGGCGGCGAGCGCGTCGAGGTACTTGCGGACGACCGCGGCGGGGTCGTCGAGTTCGCTCAGGACGCTGGCGAACAGGACGAGATCGTACTCGCCGTCGGGGGCGAACGCCTCGGCGGTCTCGCGGTGGACGGTCGTCCGGAAGTTCCGGCGCGTCTCGCCGAGCATCCGGTCGAGCACGTCCGCGGAGGCGCTCGGTTCGACCGCGTGGTAGTCCACGACCGAATCGTCGGGGAGGTAGTCGTGGAGGCCGAGCGCGGGGCCGCCGGTTCCGGCACCCACGTCGAGCACGCGGGGGTTTCGCGGGAGTAGGCTCCGCTCCGCGAGGTCGGAGAGGACGTAGCCGACGGCCGCGTAGTAGTCCGGGAGGTGGTATATCGCGTAGCCGAGCGCGGCGTCCTCGTCGTACTCGACGGGGGTGCCCCGGTAGTAGTCCTCTTTCAGTTGGCGGACGCGCTCCCGGAGGCGGTCGCCCGACTCACCGACGTGCCAGTTCGCGCCGTAGCGCCCGATGAGCAGGTCTTCGAGGGCAAAGGAGTAGTCGTCGGGGAAGGCCGCGGGCGACCAGTTCCGAACCGGCGCGGGGTCGGCGTTCGCGGGGACGAACGTGCCGTCCTCGCGCTCGAACAGGCCGAGGTCGTGGGCCTCCTCGCGGAGCGTCTGTTTCACCACGGCGGGGTGGGGCGCGCCCTCGATGTAGTCGGCTATCTCGTCGGGGTCGACGGGGCGGACGTTTCTGAGGTACTTCGCGTTGTCGCGGACGGCGTCTCTGTCTATCATCGGTGGGCTGTGGAGCGAGTCGCCGTCGCCCGCGCGGGAGCTGTCGGCCCGCCGCGGGGCGTCGGCGTCGGCGTCTCCCTTCACTCGTCACTCGACAGGGTCGTGCTTGTCGGTCTGGTCGCGGTCGCGACTGCGCTCGTCGGCGACGCGGTCGGCTCCAGCGGCCACACCGGAGTCGCCGCGGGAGACGCGCCGGTAGAGGTCGTCGAACGCCTCGTCGTCGGCCGCCGCGAGTTCGCGGGCCGCGTCGGCGACGCGGTCGGTCCCCTCGCCGAACAAGGACTGGATGTCCGCGTACACGCGCGGGGTGCCGCCGGCCACCGAGGCGACGAGCTCGTCGAGCGCGGCCGAAATCGGCGTGGCGAACTCCTCGCACACGTCGTCGGCGGCGAGGCCGAACGAGAGGACGGCCGCGTGGGCGGCCGCCTGCACCGTCTCCATCGCCGCGTCGTGTTCCTCGGGCGTCGTCTCGAAGACGCGGTTGCCGGCCGCGTCGAGGTCGGAGAGCAGGGCGTCTGTGTACGCGCCCGGTTCGTCGGCGACGGCGGCGACGTTGCCGGGGGCGTTGTGCGGGGCGAAAAGCGGGTGGAGGCTGAGGCGCTCGCGGTCGGGGAGGTGGTCGCGCATCGCCGCCACCGGGGGTTCCATCGCGCCGGTCACGTCGCACATCGCGGCGTCCGCGCGGTGGGCGTTGCCGGCGACGGCGTCGGCCGCGAGGCGCATCGGGACCGCGAGACAGACCACGTCGAACCGCTCGTCGCCGTCCAGCGGGACCGCCCGCCCGCCCAGCGCGTCCGCTGCGGCGACCGCGCTCTCGGGGTCCGCGTCGGCGAACGCGAGGTCGGCGTCGACGGTGCGGCCGAACCAGCGTCCCATTGCGCCCGCGCCGACGATGAGCACGTCCATCGGTACGGGTGTGGAGGTGCGGCGGGCAAAAGGGAATCGGTGGCGGCGGGTGTGGCGAGACCGGGGTCGGCCGGAGGCGTCCGAACCACCAGTTATTTCGCTGACAGACTGGACGCTAACGAACGACGATGCCCTCCCCCAATTCAGACACCAACGCCGACCGCCGGACTCGAAGACGCGTCCTCGCCGGACTCGGGTCAGCGGCCGTCGTCGGCATCGCCGGTTGTAGCGGGCGAGTGCCCGGACTCGGCCCCGAACGAGCCCATGCTGAGACAACGGTACGGGACGGAAGCGGTTTGGGGTCTCCCGAAATCCTCTGGCGGTACCCGCGACGCGAGGGCGACGAAGACGGCATCGGGTACGCGGCCGTGGATGCGAGACGGGTCGACCGCCTCGAAGGCCGCTTCCCGACGCTGTCGCTCCAGTTCAACTCGACCGTCGGCGGACTCGCGGCCGACGAACCCTACGAGGGATACCGTCTCGACTGGTTCCGCTTTCGGTTCGAACCGCCGTCGTCGTACGAGCAGGCGACCAGTTACGCGGCGCGCGTCGAGCCGCCGGGACAAGGAGAAGGGGACGGGTTTTCGACGTATTACGACCGCGAGAGCACCACTAAGCGGACCGTCATCGAACTCCGAGACGTGAAGATGCAGGGGACGATTCTCGTCCCGGCCGTGTTCGCCCCGACGACCGAGTCGCTCCCGAAGACGCTGTACTGTCAGTTCACCGTGCAGGCGTCGCGTCCGGGACTCGGTGGCAAGACCGTGCGCGCCAGCGGCGAAGGGAATCTCCCGCTGGACGGTCTCCGTGGATCCTCGACGTCGGACTGAGCGACCTCTGCGCGGAACTCCCGACGAGACGCTCACCCGCGCCCGACCCGCAAACCGCGTTCAACCGACTCCCGGTGTGCGAACCGTCAAGTGGTCGATGGCCGATAGGAAACTATGGCATTCGATGATGTTGATTTCGAGGGTCGGACGGCCTTCATCACGGGAACCAGTCGCGGCATCGGGAAGGCCATCGCGCTCGACCTGGCCGACCGGGGCGCGAACGTCGTCTCGACGGGCAAGACCGTCGACGGGCGCGAGGACCTCCCCGGGACCATCGTCGAGACGACGGAGGAGATACGCGAGCGCGGCGGCAGTTCCATCTGGTGCCAACTCGACGTGCGCGACGATGCTTCCGTGCGGACCGCCATCGACGAGACGGTCGACGCCTTCGGCGGCATCGACTTCGTCGTCAACAACGCGGGCGCGATTCACATGGCCGGCTTCGAGGACACGCCGCCGAAGCGGTTCGACCTCCTCATGGACGTGAACGCCCGCGGGGCGTACGCGACGACGCACGCCGCGCTCCCGCACCTCCGCGAGAGCGACCACGCCCACGTCGTCACGTTCTCGCCGCCGATGCCCGCCCGGCCCGCCCCGGGGAAGGTGGCCTACGCGCTCTCGAAGTACGGCATGACGTTCATCGCGCAGTCGCTCGCGGGCGAACTCGACGCCGACGACGTCGGCGTGAACGCGCTGTGGCCGGTCGCGGCCATCGAGTCCGAGGCGACGCGACACTTCGGGATGGGCACGCCCGAGGACTGGCGCACCCCGCAGATTATGTGCGACGCCGTCGCCGAACTGTTCTCGCGCGACCCGACCGACTGCACCGGCAACGCGTTCTACGACGAGGAACTGCTGTCCGAAGCGGGCGTCGACGACTTCTCGTCGTACGCCGTCGTCGAGGGGAGCGAGCCCGGACCGATGTCGGCCCGGCTGTTCGACCCGGACTACGAGCGCTGACCCCGGTTATCGGCGCTGAGACTCGGAGGCGGACGTTTATGTTCGATGAACTCGAAATACTGTGCGATGAGTTCATGCGTCGGCGCTGTGAACCCGGTCTCTCCGACGCGATATTCTACCGAATCGGCAATTAGACTTAACTACCGGTGGGGAATCGCATAGCGCATGGAGTTCCCTCGCCTCCCGACACGCGACACGAGCGGTCAGAAGGTCGTCCTCCCGGACGACCTAGAGGGTGAACAGACGCTCGTGCTCATCAGCTTCGACCGCCGCCAGCAGTCGTTGGTCGGGTCGTGGCGCGGGTTCGCAAAGGAGTTGTGCGAGACGTACGGGCATTTCGAGTACTACGAACTGCTCGTCCTCGGCGGGCGAAGCGGGATGATGCCGCCGATGTCCGGCGGCGGGATGTCTCCGGAGGCGGCCCGGAGCCGAACCCACGACAACGCGCTCATCGCGCGAGTGGACAAGACCGCGCTCCAGCGCCGCCTCGGACTGCTCGGGGAGGGCAACATCTACGCGCTTCTCATCGAAGACGGGACGGTCGTCCGACAGGCCGCCGGCGTGCTCACGCCCGAGACGGGCGACGCGCTGGAGGACCTCTTGAAACAGTGGCGCGAGGCCAACTCCGGGTGGACCGACGCGTCGCCCGCCGGCAGCCCGACCGGCGACAACGCCCTCGACAGCTAAGTTTTCACGCCGGTTTCGCGTCCGTCGCGCCGGCTACTCGACGACGAGTTCGACCGGGTACTCCGTCAGGTTCTCGTAGCCGTCCTCGGTGACGACCACGAGGTCCTCGATTCTGACGCCGCCGATTTCGGGGTCGTACAGCCCCGGCTCGATGGTGATGACGTGACCGGGCCGAAGCTCCTCGCCGCTCGGACTCAGCGACGGGAGTTCGTGCACGTCGAGGCCGACGCCGTGGCCGGTGCTGTGGATGAAGCCGGTCTCCGCCGAGGGGTCGGCGCGGAGCGTGCTCTCGCCGGCCGCCTCGTACACGTCGCAGACGGCGTCGTGGACGTCTTTGCCGGTCGCGCCGGGTTCGACGGCGTCGAGGGCGGCCTCGAACGCCTCCTCGGTGAGGTCGAACCACTCGCGTATCTCGGGCGACGGCTCGCCTTTCACGAACGTCCGGGTCATGTCGCCGTTGTACTTCGTCTCCTTGTCGCGCGGGAAGATGTCGATGATGACGGCCTCGTCGGCTCGGAGCGGGCCGCTCCCGCGGTCGTGCGGGTCGGCGGCGTCGGCTCCACAGGCGACGATGGTCTCGTCGAGGGCGCAGCCGTGGCGCAGGAGCGTCACCTCGATTTCCTCTCTGACGCGCTCGCTCGTCAGCGGTTCGCCCTCGTAGGTGAGCGTGCCGTCGTCGGCCACGTCGGCGTCGCGGATGAGGCCCTCGGCGGCGCGCATCGCGGCCTCGTTGGCGTCCTGTGCGGCGTGGATACGTTCGACTTCCTCGTCGGCTTTCACCGCGCGGATGTTCGTGAGCACGTCGTCGGTCTCGGCGTCGACCGCGACGCCCTCCTCGCGCAGGGCGTCGGCGGTGCCGAGCGGGAAGTCCGCGGGGACCGCGAGCGAGTCGACCCCGTGGTCAGCGAGGAACGCCGTGACCGTCTTGGCCTTCCCGACGACCGCGCCGTGTTCGGCGTGGTTGTCGCGGTAGTCGTAGTCCGAGAGTCGAGAGACGGTGTCGGCGCGGCTCTCCTTTTTCGCGCGGCCGAACTCCAGCGTCGAGACGAGGAGGTGGATTCCCGCGGGCGTGTAGAGCGTCACGTACGGGTCCGGCGCGTCGAACCCGGAGAGATACAGCTGGTTGGAGTCGCTGCCGTCGGCCGAGATGAGATAGCCGTCGAACTCGTCGCCGAGGAACTCGGCCAGCGGTGAGAAATCGGGTTCCATACGCCGGGGTTCGCCCGGCCGGTAGTAAAACTCTCGCGTCGCGGTCGGCGGGTTCCGGTATCGGCACCGCGACACGCCTCTTCGGGCGAGAGACGCGCCGCGGATTGACCGCCGGAACTCGCCGCGACCGCCATGCGAGCGTCGCGTGGCTCGCCGGCGCAACGGTCCGCTTCGACGGTGAGGTTCTACCGGACGTACGATACGCTCTCCCGCGATATATGTTTGTTGGCAGACACGAAATCGAGCGACCGCGTCGCCGTCGCCGTCCGGGAGAACGTCGCCGCGTCCGGTACCCTGATACCGGACCCTGCCGACCCCTCGCGTATGGACGCGCACGTCACCCCGTCTCGGGTCGCCGGACGCACCCGAGCGCCGCCGTCGAAGAGTTACACCCACAGAGCCGTCCTCGCCGCGGGTTACAGCGACGAGGCGGTCGTCCGCGACGCGCTCGTCAGCGCCGACACCAAGGCGACCATGCGCGCGGTCGAGGCGTTCGGCGGGTCGGTCGACCGCGACGGCCAGACGGTCGAGGTCGCCGGCTTCGGCGGCCGCCCGGGCACGCCCGACGACGTGGTCAACTGCGAGAACTCGGGGACGACGATGCGCCTCGTCACCGGCTGTGCCGCCCTCGGAGAGGGCCTGACGGTCCTCACGGGCGACGCGTCGCTCCGGTCGCGGCCCCACGGCCCGCTTCTCGACGCCGTCTTCGACCTCGACGGCCGCGCCGAGAGCACGCGCCGCAACGGGCAGGCCCCGCTCGTCGTCGGCGACGGCATGACCGGCGGCACGGTCGAGATTCCCGGCGACGTGTCCTCGCAGTTCATCACGGCGCTCCTCATGGCCGGCGCGGTCACCGAGGAGGGCATCGACGTGGAACTCACGACGGAACTCAAATCCTCGCCGTACGTCGATATCACGCTCGAACTCCTCGCCGACTTCGGCGTGGAAGTGACCCGGACCGACGCCGGCTTTTCGGTCCCCGGCGGCCAGTCGTACGCCCCCGAGGGCGGCGCGTACAGCGTCCCCGGCGACTTCTCGTCTCTCTCCTATCTGCTCGCGGCCGGCGCGGTCGCCGGCGCGGAGGGCGAAGACGTTGTCATCGAGGGCGCGCGGCCGTCCGCGCAGGGCGACAGCGCCATCGTCGACATCGTCCGCGACATGGGCGCGACGGTCGACTGGGACGAGGACGCCGGCGAACTGGTGGTCTCCGCGGCCGACCTCACGGGGACGACCGTGGACGTGGGCGACACGCCCGACCTGCTGCCGACCATCGCGGTCCTCGGCGCTATCGCCGACGGCGACACGGTCATCGAGAACTGCGAGCACGTCCGGTTCAAGGAGACCGACCGCGTGAGCGCGATGGCGGAGGAACTCGCTGAGATGGGCGCGAACGTCACCGAACAGCGGGACCGCCTCACGATTCACGGCGGCGAGACCGACCTCGTCGGCGCGGCGGTCGACGGCCGCGGCGACCACCGCATCGTCATGTCGCTGGCCGTCGCCGGCCTCGTCGCGGACGGCGAGACGACGATTGCGGGCAGCGAACACGTCGACGTGTCGTTCCCGAACTTCTTCGAGGCGATGCGCGACCTCGGAGCCGAGATGACCGAGCACTGAAGGCGCGACCCCACAGCGACCCGCACGGACGGAACTTTTTTCGCCCGCACGCACGCCGACGGTGGTATGTTCGACGCCGACGCGCAGGCGCTCCGCGAGCGACGGTCGGACGGCGAGTACCTTCTGCCGGCCTACGACGACTGGTGTTTCTCGCGGATTCCGGGGACCGTCGCAGACCTGCTCGGCGCGGACGCCGGGCCGCGACTCCCCGCCGAAGCGACCGACGGCTACGACGGCGTGTCGCGCGTGGTCGTCCACCGCGACCTCGGCGTCTGGTACGGCGACGAGGACGGGGGCAAACTCGACTTCGTCGCCATGCACGGCGACCTCCACCCCGACGAGATGCTGATTCCGTTCGCCACGGCGACGCTCGATTCACTCCGCTGAGTCGGCGTCGGGGCCGCGGCCCGTCACGCCCGTCTCCTTCACGACGGCGTCGACCCACCAGAGTTTGAGGACCATCACGCCGAGCGTGCCGAGGAGCGTGCCGACCGGCCTGCGCCGTATGGCCGAGACGACGGCGTAGAGCGTGACCGGGACGTTGAGCACGTTGAGCACGTTCGGGTAGTCGAGGCCCATCGTCCCCCGCCCGGCGTCGAGCCACGCGCGCTCTGCGAGGACGATTCTGCTGAGGTAGTTGTCGGTGCGCGCGGGGCGCGGGAACAACACCGGGTTGACCGCGGTGAACGCGAGGGCGGCGAGAAAGAGCCGGCGGTCCCGGCGGTAGACGGCGTACATCAACACCGGGTAGACGAGGATGCGCGTGCCGGCGCTCCACGGGTTGGCGTGGCGCTCCCAGAACGCCGCTTCGAAGCGGTCGCGGAGGCCGGAAGCGGAAGGAGACGCGGCGGCGGGGTCGGAGTCGAGAGCGGAGGCGGCGGGGTCGGTGGAGGGCGGTGAATCCATACGCTCGGTTCGTCCGCGTCGAGCATGAACGTGGGGGCGCCGAACCCCCGCCCACGATTGCACCTTTCTACAAACACTAAATGGGCGGCCACCCGAGGGGCGGGTAATGAACGGCAACGAATTCGGTCGTCTCTTTCGGATGACCACCTACGGCGAGAGCCACGGCGACGCGATGGGCGTCACGATATCCGGCTGTCCCGCCGGCGTGGAGCTGTCGGTCGAAGACGTCCAGGCGGAACTGGACCGGCGGAAACCCGGCCAGTCGATGATTACGACGAGCCGCGGCGAACCGGACGCCGTCGTCGTCAACTCCGGCGTGCAGGACGGCTACACGACGGGCACGCCCATCGGGATGGTCGTCCAGAACAAGGACGCCCGCTCGGGCAAGTACGAGCCGTACGTGACCGCGCCGCGGCCCTCCCACGGCGACTTCACGTACTCGGCGAAGTTCGGCACGCGCAACTGGGGCGGCGGCGGGCGCTCCTCGGCGCGCGAGACGGTGAACTGGGTCGCCGCCGGCGCGGTGGCCAAGCAGGTCATCGAGCAGAGCGACCACGACATCGAAATCAAGGCGCACGTGAATCAGATTGGCGACGTGGAAGCGCCGGAGGTCTCCTTCGACGACCTGTGCGAGCACACGGAGGAAAACGACGTTCGCTGCGCGCACCCCGAGACGGCGGCGGAGATGCAGGAGCTCATCGAGGAGTACCAGAAGGAAGGCGACTCCATCGGCGGCTCGATTTACTTCGAGGCGCAGGGCGTCCCGCGCGGCCTCGGCGCGCCCCGGTTCGACTCCTTCTCCGCGCGACTCGGACAGGCGCTCATGTCGGTGCCGGCGGCGACGGCGTTCGAGTTCGGCCTCGGCCGCGAGGCCCGCGAGTGGACCGGCCACGACCGCAACGAGAACTGGGAATTTGATGAAGAGGGCGACCCCCGACCCGTCGGCAACAACCACGGCGGCATCCAGGGCGGCATCACCACCGGCGAGCCTGTGTACGGCGAACTGACGCTCCACGCGCCCACGTCCATCCCGAAGAAACAGCGGACCGTCGACTGGGAGACCGGCGAGGAAAAGGAGATTCAGGTCGTCGGCCGGCACGACCCCGTGCTCCCGCCCCGCGGCGTCCCCGTCGTCGAGGCGATGCTCTACGTGACCGTCCTCGACTTCATGCTCCTCGGCGGACGCATCAACCCCGACCGCCTCGACGGGGGGGCCGGCGAGTACGACACCCCGTACCACCCGTCGAGTCCCGACAACGAGTAGCGAACCCGATTCCGAGTTATCGTTCACTCTATTCCGCGGGCGTGACAGTCCGTTCGTCCACTTTCGACGGTGGGAGAGTGAGTCAGTTTAACAATATTAAGACCTTCATTATCTTTACTTGTTAATCCATAGCAAAGTCTTTAATCGGACCCTCCCCAACTTTTCAGGTAGCGCCCCAGCGGGGCCGTGAGCTCAACATATGACTGACCACGAACTTATCTGGCGTATCGCAGGGGGTTCCGGTGACGGTATCGCCTCGACGAGCCAGAACTTCGCCAAAGCCCTGATGCGAGCGGGGCTACACGTTTTCACGCATCGACACTATCCGTCGCGCATCCGCGGTGGCCACACGTACACGGAAGTGCGCGTCAGCGCCGACCCCGTCAAGTCCCGCGGCGACGGGTACAACTTCCTCCTCGCGCTCGGTGACTCCTTCGCCCGCAACCCGAGCGAGGGTGCCTACTACGGCAACGAGGAGATCAAGCCGCTGTCGGAGAACCTCGACGAACTCGACGAAGGCGGCGTCATCGTCTACGACTCCGGCCTGCTCGACGCCTCCGAAATCGAGGACTTCGACGAGCGCGTCGAAGAGAACGACTGGCACGTCTACGACATCGACCTGCGCACCATCGCCCGCGAGCACGGTCGCGAGGTCATGCGCAACACCGCCGGCGTCGCCGTCACGTGCGCCATCGCCGGCATCGAACCCGACGTCATCAAGAGCCTGATGTCGGACGCGATGCCCGACAAGATTCTCGAACCCAACCTGACCGTCTTCGACGACGCCTACGAGATGGTCCAAGAGGAGTACGACGTCGAGGCTCCCGACGTGTCCGCGCCGACCGGCGAACACGACGAAGAGCAGGTGCTTCTCTCCGGCTCCGACGCCATCGCGTACGGTGCCATCGACGAAGGCTGCCGCTTCATCGCGGGCTACCCGATGACCCCGTGGACGGAAGTCTTCACCATCATGACCCAGAACCTCCCCGAACTCGGCGGCATCTCCGAGCAGGTGGAGGACGAAATCGCCGCGGCCGCGCTGGCAATCGGTGCCTCTCACGCGGGCGTCAAGGCGATGTCCGGGTCGTCCGGTGGCGGCTTCTCGCTCATGTCCGAGCCGCTCGGTCTCGCGGAAATCACCGAGACGCCGCTCGTGCTCGTCGAGGCCATGCGCGCCGGCCCCTCGACGGGGATGCCGACGAAGCCCGAGCAGTCCGACCTCGAACACGTTCTGTACACCTCGCAGGGCGACTCCCACCGCATCGTCTTCGCGCCCGGGAACGCCGCCGAGGCGTACTACCAGACGCGCAAGGCGTTCCAGATCGCCTACGAGTACCAGATTCCGTCCATCGTCCTTTACGACCAGAAGCTCGGCGGCGAGCTCTCGAACGTCCCGGCGTCGGTCTTCGACGAGGAGCCGAACGCCGACCTCGGCTCGGTCCTGACGGAAGCGGAACTCGAAGACGCGCCGCACGACGACTCCGGCAAGTACCAGCGCTTCCAGCACGACACCGAAAACGGCGTCTCGCCGCGTTCGCTGCCGGGCCAGAAGGGCGGTCGCTACCTCGCAACGGGTAACGAGCACATGCCCGCGGGTCACATCTCGGAGTCCCCCGAGAACCGCGTCGCGCAGATGAACCGCCGCATGCAGAAGGTCGACAACATCCGTGCCGAACTCGACGCAGACGGCGAGTTCAACACGGTCCACGGCGACGAGGACGCCGACCTCGGCCTCATCACCTTCGGCAGCCAGCAGGGCACCGTCGAAGAGGCCGCCGACATCCTCAACGAGAAGGGCCACTCGGTCAAGGTCCTCGGCGTCTCCGAGATGATGCCGTTCCCGAAACAGCAGGTCGCGGAGTTCCTCGACAGCGTCGACGAAGCGCTCGTCGTCGAGATGACCGCCTCCGCCCAGTTCCGCGGACTCATCTCCAAGGAACTCGGCGGCTACGGCGACCAGATGTCGAGTCTCCTCAAGTACAACGGCAACCCGTTCGAGCCCGCCGACATCGTCGAGGGCTTCGAGACGGCGCTCCTCGAAGGCGAGGAGCTCCCAGACAACCGCACGAAGTTCGTCCCCAAGGTGGGTGAATAAATCATGAGTGCATTCAGCGCAATCGGTGAAGAAACGGAGCAGGATCAAAACGAGTTCACCCCCGGACTCGAACCCCAGCCGACGTGGTGTCCGGGCTGTGGTGACTTCGGTGTCCTCAAGGCGCTCAAAGGCGCGGCGGCCGAACTCGGCCTCTCGCCCGACGAGATGATGGTGACGACCGGTATCGGCTGTTCCGGCAAGCTCAACAGCTACTTCAACAGCTACGGCTTCCACACCATCCACGGCCGCTCGCTTCCCATCGCCCGCGCCGCCAAGCTGGCGAACCCCGGTCTGACCGTGGTCGCCGCCGGCGGCGACGGTGACGGCTACGGCATCGGTGGCAACCACTTCATGCACACCGCCCGTGAGAACCACGACATCACCTACATCGTGTTCAACAACGAGATCTTCGGCCTCACGAAGGGCCAGACCTCGCCCACGTCGCCGATGGGTCACAAGTCGAAGACCCAGCCCCACGGCTCGGCCAAGACGCCGCTGCGCCCGCTCTCGATGTCCCTGAACGCCGGGGCGTCGTACGTCGCGCGGACCGCGGCCGTCAACCCGAACCAGGCGAAGGACATCATCGTGGAAGCCATCCAGCACGACGGCTTCTCCCACGTCGACTTCCTCACGCAGTGTCCGACGTGGAACAAGGACGCCCGTCAGTACGTCCCGTACATCGACATCAACGACTCCGACGACTACGAGTTCGACAACACGAACCGCTCGGAGGCCTCCGAGATGATGTTCGAGACGGAAAACGCCCTCCACGAGGGCACCGTCCTCACCGGCCGGTACTACGTCGACGAAGACCGCCCGTCCTACCAGCAGGAGAAACAGCGCATCGGCGAGATGCCCGAAGAGCCGCTCGCGGAGCGCTACTTCGACGACTCCTACGAGTGGGAGCGGACGTTCGACAACTTCCTCGACAAGCACAAGTAACGCCGCCGACGCCGTCTCGGCGCTCGGTTTTCGGCCGATAGCCACGCCGGTTCGATGTGACCGAGAACCCTTTTCGGATTCGCAAGATATTTTTCTCCCGTAGGAAAACCAACGGGCATGGAAACCACGTCCACGGAGGGACGCATCCTCGCGGTCTTGGAGGAAGACGCGAAAGCGTCGTACGCCCAGATTGCAGACCGGGCGGACGTGTCGAAGCCGACGGTTCGGAAGTACATCCGCAAACTCGAAGACGACGGCGTCATCATCGGCTACTCCGCCGACATCGACCCGAAGAAACTCGCCGGACAGTCCATCGCCATGGTCGGCATCGACGCGACCAGCGAGCGCTACGTCGAGGTCACGCGCATCCTCAAGGAACTCGACTCGGTGGAGGCGCTCTACACCTCTTCCGGCGACCATATGCTGATGGCCGAGGTCCGCGCCGTCGACGGCGACTCCCTCGGCGACGTCATCTCCGACGAGATTCTGTCTATCGACGGCGTCACGGCCGCACACCCCTCGTTCCTCCAAGAGCGACTGAAGTAACGCGCCCGGCTCGGCCGAGAAGCCGACGACCGCGACCGACTCGCCGCGTCCGTTCCCTCCCGCGTTACGTTCGCCGCGCTATCTGAAGCTTCAGGTGCGTCGCGCCCGTCCACTCGACCATGGCGGAGGAGACGCTGCCGGGCACGGCCGACGACGACGGTCCCGACAGCATCGTCCTTCACGTCGACATGGACTGCTTTTACGCCGCCTGCGAGCGCCTGCGCGAACCCGAACTCGAAGGCGAGCCGGTGGTCGTCGGCATGGGCTACGAGCCCGGCGAGGGCCACGGCGCGGTCGCCACCGCGAGCTACGAGGCCCGCGAGTTCGGCGTCGAGAGCGCCCAGCCGATTTCGACGGCGCTCGAACGCCTCCCGCGCATCGACGACCTCGGGCCCGACGACGACCCCGCGGCGGCGGGCCACTACCGCACCGTCGACCTCGAATTCTACAAGAGCGTCGCCGCCGACGTGAAGGCGATTCTCCACGACTGCGCCGACGTGGTCCGCGAGGTGAGCATCGACGAGGCCTACCTCGACGTGACCGACCGGACCGCGTGGGACCTCGCGGCCTCGGGCGACCGGACGCTGGCGGAGGGCTTCGCCCGCTACGTGAAACAGCGCATCGCCCGCGAGGTCGGCGTCGCGGCCTCCATCGGCGTCGCGCCGAACATGTCGACCGCGAAAATCGCCTCCGACTTCGACAAACCCGACGGGCTGGTCGTCGTCCGCCCCGGCGAGGTGCGGTCGTTTCTCGCGCCCATCTCGGTCGAGGAAGTCCACGGCGTCGGGCCCGTGACGGCCCGAAAGCTCGGGTCGCTCGGTATCGAGACGGCGGGCGACCTCGCCGACGCCGACGCCGCGGCCCTCGAGGCCGAGTTCGGCTCCCGCGGCCGCGAACTCCACGAGCGGGCGCGCGGCTACGACGACCGGACGGTCACGCCGACGGGCCGGCCCAAGAGCCTCTCGCGGGAGTCGGCGTTCATCGACCCGACGGACGACATCGAAGACAAACGGGAGGTCGTCCGCGCCCTCGCGGCCGACGTGGCCGACCGCGCGCGCTCTCGCGGGGCGATGTACCGGACCATCGGCATCAAGGTGGTCGTCCCGCCGTTCGACATCAACACGCGAGCCACGTCGCTTTCCGGGCCCGTCGACGACCCCGAACTCGTCGAGTCGGTCGCGCTCGACCTGCTCGACGCCGAGTTCGCGGAGACGACCGTCAGAAAGCTCGGCGTCCGCGTCTCGAAGCTCTCCTTCGCGGACGCCGACCAGTCGAGCCTCGACGGCTGGGAGTCCGCGGAGGCGGGCGAGACGGGCGGCGACGGCGACGAGCGCGTGAGCGACGAGCCCGAAGCGACCGCCGGTGACGACGGTGACGACGAGCCCCCGAACACCGGCGGCGAGGCCCCCTCGCGGGGCGGCCAGTCGTCGCTCGTCGAGTTCGACTGACTCCGCGGGACCGACGGGGCGAGGGGGAGGAACTATGGCGTCCGAGGGAGTCCACCAAACCGGATGACGGATTCGGACACGGAAACCATCTCGGTCGCCGAGATCAGCGACGGTCCAGGGGGAGAGGGAACCGAAGAGCCGGGGACGACGGTCGACCTGCCGGTGGTCGACATCCTCACCGGCCGGGGCTTCGTCACGGGCAAGTCGGGGTCGGGCAAGTCGAACACGGCGTCGGTCATCATCGAGAACCTGCTGTCGGCGAACTTCCCGGTGCTCATCGTCGACACCGACGGCGAGTACTACGGCCTCAAACAGGAGTTCGAACTGCTCCACGCCGGGGCCGACGACGAGTGCGATATCCAGGTGAGTCCCGAACACGCCGAGCGACTCGCCACGCTCGCGCTCGAACAGAACGTGCCCATCATCCTCGACGTGTCCGGCTACCTCGACGACGCGGCCTCCGACGAACTGGTGACGGAGGTCGCAAAACACCTCTTCGCGAAGGAAAAGAAGCTCAAGAAACCGTTTTTGATGCTCATCGAGGAGTGCCACGAGTACATCCCCGAGAAGGGCGGGATGGACGAGGCGGGCAAGATGCTCATCAAAATCGGAAAGCGCGGCCGCAAACACGGCCTCGGCGTCGTCGGCATCTCCCAGCGCCCCGCCGACGTGAAAAAGGACTTCATCACCCAGTGCGACTGGCTCGTCTGGCACCGCCTCACGTGGCGCAACGACACCAAAGTCGTCGGGCGCATCCTCGGCTCGGAGTACGCCGACGCCATCGAGGACATGGGCAACGGCGAGGGCTTCCTCGTCACCGACTGGTCCGAGTCGATTCGGCGCGTGCAGTTCCACAAGAAAGAGACGTTCGACGCGGGCGCGACCCCCGGCCTCGACGACTTCGAGCGCCCCGACCTGAAGTCCGTCGACGGCGACCTCGTGTCGGACCTCAAGGAGATTTCCGACGAGAAGGCGAGACAGGAGAGCCGCATCGCAGACCTCAGACAGGAAATCGACACGAAGGACGCGCGGATTCGACAGCTCGAACGGGAGTTAGAGGAGGCGCGGGACCTCTCGCGGATGGCCGACCAGTTCGCGCAGGCGATGTTCCAGAAGGCCGAAGCGCCCTACCGCGGCGGCGGCGGCCGCAACCTCAACCGCCCCGCCGACAAGCAGGCCGCCCTCGGCGAGTACGGCGGAAGTGCCGACGGCGACGTGGCGGACGCGGCTGCCGACGCCGCGACCGACGCCGACGCCGGCGACGACGGGGCCGCAGACGCGGACGCGCCACCCCGACAGCCGCTCGAAGCCCCTTCCGGGCCGCCGTGGCCGACCCACGGACTGCTCTCCGAGCGCGACGAGGCGGCGGCCGACGGCACGGGCGGTCCGAGCGGCGCGGGCGCGGCGAGCGAGGCGGCCCCGTCGGCCGGCGACGAGTCGTGGCTGGCGGACGCCGAGATGGGCGACTTCCAACCGGCCGAACTCCATCCCGCGCCGGGCGCGGAGAGCCGCCGCGATGTCGTCGACCGCATGACGGCCATCATCGACGCGTTGGGCGACGCCCACCACGGGATGCTCGCGCACTACCGCGAGCGCGGCGTCTCCGACCCGTTGGCGGCCCACGTCGCCGCGGGCGAGACCGGCGACCAGCACCTCGCTTACGGGCGAAATCGGTCGCTTCGTCGGGCGGGATTCATCCGGCACGCCGGCCGCGGGAAATACGAGTACGCGCTCCCCGACCTCGTGAGCGACGAGTACGCGGACCTCTTGGGCGACGACGAACTTCGGGAGACGGTCGCGGCTATCGAGGCGTCGTTCGTCGAAGAAGAAGCCGACGGCGAGTAGTCCAGCCGTCGTTCGGTCCCGGCGGTTTTCGACGCGCGTTACAGTTTACAGCCCGGAGACGAGGTCTTCGAGCGCCGCGCGCGGGTCGTCGGCCTTGGCGACGCCGGAGGCCAGCAGGATGCCGGACGCGCCGAGTTCCTCGGCGGTCACCACGTCGTCGCCGGTCGAGATGCCAGCGCCGCAGTAGACATCGACGTCTTCGTCGACGTTGGCCGCGGCGTCGACGGCGTCGGTGACGATGCCGGGGTCGGCCGTCGCGACGGAGACGTCGCCGCCGATGAGTTCCGGCGGCTCGACGGCGACCGAGTCGGGGCCGAGCGCGGAGACCGCGCCGATTTGGGCGGGGTTGTTGGCGCAGACGCAGGTTTCGAGGCCCGCTCGCTCGGCGGCTTGGACGGAGCCGTCGATGTCGGCGAGCTTCAGGCGCTTTTCGGAGTGGTTGATGAGCGTGCCGACCGCGCCGGCCTCGGCGACGGCCTCGGCGAGGGTGCTGCCGGTGTGGCTGCCGTGGCCGTTCGGGTCTACGTGCTGGGCCCACGTCTCGACGCCGGTGTCTGCGACGCGGGAGATGTCGGCCGCCTGCGGGGAGACGGCGATGCGGACGCCGGACGCCTCGGCCACGTCGCGCGCGGCGGTGGCGACTTCGATGGGGTCACACGGGTACGCCTTGAGGTTGACTAGGATGAACACAATCGAACTCGCGTCCGGCGAGACTAATAGATTGGTTTTCGTGGACGCGATTGCCACGAGACGGCGTCTCGCGGGCGGAAAATCGTGATAGACGAATCGAAGGGTTCGGTCGCGCGGGTCCCGCGACGGGTCGGCGTCGGGCGCTTCCGATTAGTCCTTCCGTTTGACCACGTCGCCGAGGGTGGTCGTCGTGGAGCCGCCGCCGGACCACTCGGAGTCGTCGTCGCTCTCGCCTTCGACCAGCGAGATGTCGAGCTTGCGCTCGATTTTCTTCCGGACGGAGTCCGGCGGCATGATGTCGCCGCGTTCGAGCTTGCGGATGAGGCTCGCCTTCTCGTTGAGCGACTGGGCGAGCTCTTCTTGGCTCAGCCCGCGCGACTCCCGCGCCTGCCGGATGCGGTCGTCGTAGTCGGTCGCGATTTCGTCCATGTCGTCGAACATGTCGCGGCGGCGCGTCTTCGACGACGAGGAGGAAGACGACCCCGAGGAGCGAGAGGAGTTCGAGCCCGACGAGGAGGAGGTGGAGTACTTCGTGCTCGCGCTGGAAGTCGACTCGGTGCGGACCTCCGTGCCGAACTCGGCGCAGTCGTCACACAGCTGCAGTTCTGCGCCTTCGACCTTCACAGTCTTCAGAGAGGCTTGGTCGGAGCCGCACATCTCGCACTGAGGCATACACTCACGTACCCGCCCGCCGCGTATAAAAGGCACGCCACCGGCCACCGAATCGCTCGGGACGCGACGAGGTCGCTACCGACTCCCGTCCGCCAGCGGGAGCGTCAGTTGGACGGTGCTCCACCCGTCGCGTCGGTCGTAGTCGACGCGGCCGCCCGCGGATTCGACCACCCACTTGACGACCCACAGCCCCAGCCCGGAGCCGTGGCTGAGTTGCGTGATGTCCTCGTCACCGAAGACGGCCGCCCACTCGATTTCGGGGATACCGTCGCCGTCGTCGCTGACGCGGAGCGTCGCGTCGTTCTCGCAGCGCTTCGCCTCGATGCGGACCGTCACGTCCTCGGGGGTGTGTTCGAGCGCGTTCTCCACGACGTTGGCGAGCGCCTGCGCGAGTTTCGGCCCGACCGACACCGGGAGCGACGGCGGGAGGTCGAGGTCGAACGTCGCGGCGGGGAACCGAGTCCGCCGCGGCTCGACGACGGCGCGGACCGTCTCGGTCGCGTCGACCACCTCGTCGGGACGCTGGTCGTCGAGGACCGCCGCGGCGGTCCGGGCCTTCTCGCTGACTCGGAGGAGCGTCTCCGTGTGCGCGGCGATTCGCGCGGCCGCGTGGTCGACGTGGGAGTCGGCCGTCGCTTCGCGTATCTCCTCGGCCATCCCGAGGACGACGTTCATCTCGTTTCTGAGGTTGTGCCGGAGGACGCGCTGGAGCACCTGTAAGTGCTCTCTGGCCCGGCGCTGGCTGGTGATGTCGGAGTAGATGGAAAAGCCGTACTGCTTCCCGTCGCCGCGACTGTACGGGATGCCGCGGTAGAGGAACTCGCGTCTACCCCACGCGGTCTGCCGGGTGACGACGGCGTGGTTTGCCTTCCCGTCGGCCGTCCGCTGGTCGAAGTCGACCGCCTCGTCGTCGGCGTCCGGCGGGACGATGAAGTCGTTGAGCGACTCGCCGCGCACCTCGTCGGCGTCGTAGCCGAAGACGCTCTCGAACCCCGGGTTGACCGCCCGAACGACTGGCTCGATGCCGACGATTTCGAACTCGATGACCGCGTCGTCGATGAGGTCGAACAGGTGGTCGAAGCGGTCGCGCTCGGTGTGCAGCCGCGCGGTCGTCGGTTCGGACGGCTCTCGGCAGACCGCGCCGACGACCCGGTTCGCGTCGGAGTCGGAGTCGAAGCGGTCGCCGTCCCCGTCCCCATAACCACCGCCGTCGCCGCCGCGGTACGGGGCGAACTCGAGTTCGATGTCGATTTCGGCTGGCGCGTCCCCGACCGCCGGCCCGTCGTCACCCGCCGAGAGCCGACAGCGGCACCGACGGCTCTCCCACCCGCTCGCCCTTCGCACGGCGTCGAGCGTCCCGCGAACGTCCGGCCAGTCCCCGTCGCCGACGAAGTCGGAAAGCGGTCGCCCACGGAGCGCCGCGGCGTCCGCACCGAGCTGCGCCGCGAACTCGTCGCTCGCGTGGATTACGGTTCCCGCCGCGTCGACGACGAACATCAGTCGCTGAGCGTCGCGTACGGCGGTCGGTCCCGCGTTCGGGGCCGGCGAGTCGCCACCGAGACGCCCGCCGGTTCGGTCACGAACTCGACGGACTGTGCCGCGCCGTCGCGGGCGATATCGGCCCCGCCGGCGCGTCTCGGGCCGCACCCCACGTCGAGAACGCCGTCGTGCGAGCGCGTCACGGCCGAACACGCTCCAGATTCAAAACTGAAGATAACCGAATCGAACGCCGGTATCGTCCCCGATACAGACGGTGTGTAGTATAATTCAGAATCATTTGAGGACGGTAACTGGTGATAATCTCAATCATATAAATCTGGTTTAGCGGGCAACATCCACACCCGACGCGGGGCGGTCCCACCTGGTTACGGGAGCGAAACGGATGCTAGAGCGGACCGAAAGAGCGCGCCGCGGCGACGGTGTCGGCTCGGGGTCGCGTCGCCCCGCGCCGAACCGAGTCGATTCGAGCGTGGGGCGTGGTTGGCTGAGTCGAAGTTTGACGGGGTGGGGAAGGTCAGGTCAGGTCGCCCCACGCGCCCCAGAAGCGCTGGACCGCGGTGAGGTGGCCGACGACGGCGAAGAACACGAGGAGCCAGCCGGCGAGCGTCAGCCCGCCGACGGCGTCGGGGTAGACGGCGGACGCGAGGCCGACGAGGCCCATGAGCGCCAGTCGGTCGGCGCGCCCGACGAGGCCGCCGTAGGCGCGCCCGAGGCCGACCGCCTGAATCTGCGTGCCGAGGTAGGAGGTCATGAGGACGCCCGTGACGGCCGCGAGGCCCAGCGCGAACGAGTCGATGCCGGCGGCGAGGCCGACGAGGACGACGATGTCGGCGTAGCGGTCCAGCACGTGGTCGAGCAGGTCGCCGGCCTTCGAGGAGACGCCCTGCTCGCGGGCGAGCGCGCCGTCCACGAGGTCGAGCCAGCCGTTACAGAAGACGAACACCGCGCCGAGGCCGTACCAAAGCGGGTCGGCGAGGCCGAAGGCGACGCCGGCGGCGACGGCGAACCCGAAGGCGACGACGCTCACGCCGTTCGGTGAGAGACCGACCGCGTCGGCGACGGAGACGAACGGGGCGAGCAGCTTGTCGGCGGTGTCGCGGTACTGGTCGAGCGTCATAGGTAGTCGATGAAGTCGACGGTTCCCGCCGAGGGCGCTCTCTCGCCCGCGATAACCGCCGCGATATCGTCGGCGACGGCGTCGGGGTCGCGCTCGGTCGTGTCGATTTCGTACACCGACTCCTCGCCGTGGAACTCGACGGCCTCGCCGAGAATCACGTCCAGCGCCTCGGACTCGCGGTTCTCGCGCGCCTTCGCCTCGGCCTCGCCGCGGTCGAGGAGACGCTGTTCGAGTACGTCGGGCCGACAGCGAAGCACGACCACGCGGTCGGCCTCGAAGTGGTGTGCGAGGTGGCTCTCGACGATGCCGTCCCAGTCGCCGAGCTCGTCGCGGGCGGCGTCGAGGTCCACGACGAGCGTGTCGCGCTCGTCGTCGCGCTCGGTCCAGAGACCCTCGTCTTTCACGAGTCGGTTGAGGTGGACCACGTCGAGGTCGAGGTCGGCGGCGACGCGCTCCGTCGCCGTGGTCTTTCCGGTGCCGGGCGTGCCGGTGACGACGACTCTCACGCCGTCGGCACCTCCGAGACGATGCGGTTGAGCACGTCCACGGCGCGCTTGGTCTGGGTTTCCGTGCCGCAGGAGACGCGGATGCACTCCGGCAGGCCGAAGCTCCCGCAGTCGCGGACGATGACGCCCTCGCGCTGGGCGGCCTCGGTGACGGCCGTGGCGTCGCCGACCTCGACGAGGACGAAGTTGCCCTCGCTTTCCCACGTCGGCGCGTCGAGGTGTTCGCGGAGATAGTCGCGGGACCACCGGGCCGACTCGACGGATTTCTCGACGTGTTCCTCGTCGTCGAGCGCGGCGAGCGCGGCGCGGCAGGCGACCTCGCTGGCGGCGAACGGCGTGTTCACGCGGGCGTAGGCGTCGGCCCACGCCTCGGGCACGCAGGCGTAGCCGATGCGGAGACCGGCCAGCCCGTACGCCTTCGAGAACGTCCGCAGGACCGCGACGTTGTCGTACTCCGACAAGAGGTCGATGGCCGACGGCTCCTCGGCGAACTCGCCGTAGGCCTCGTCGACGACGAGGAGCGTGTGCTCTTCGACCGACTCGGCCAGTTCGACGAGTTCCTCCCGCGGGAGCACGGAACCGGTGGGGTTGTGCGGCGTCGTGAGGTAGACCATGCGCTCGCCGTCGTAGGCGTCGAGGACGAGGTCGGCGGTCTGTTCGAAGTCGTCGTCCTTCGACACCTCGTACTGGACGGCGTCGCCGTGGTGGTAGCGGGCGCTCATCGAGTAGTACGAAAAGCCGGGCGCGGGTTCGAGAATCCGGTCGTCCGGTTCGAGCACCGCGCGGGTCAGGTAGTCGATAGAGCCGTCCGCGCCGGGAGACACCCACACCTGTTCGGGTGCGAGGCCCCACTTGTCGGCGAGGCGTTCGGTCAGGTCCGTGTGGGCGGTCTTCGGGTAGACGCTCACGGTCGGCGCGGCGTCTTCGATGGCGGCGACCGCCTTCGGACTCGGGCCGTGGGGGTTCTCGTTCGAGGAGAGTTTCGTCAGGTCCTCGGGGTCCATCCCGAGTTCGCGGGCGACCTCCTCTGTCCCGCGGCCGGGTACGTAGGGAGCGTGCGCGGAGAGGTCCCGTGGTTGCATGGTCGGAAAATGCGGGTCGCGGTTCTTAAGCGTGCGTACTCCGGGTCGGACGTGGCGGTAGGGGAGTCGGGTTGGGGACGCGACATCGACGGCCGTCAGCCGAGCGCCGCCCGAAGCGACTCGGCGAGTCGCACGGAGAGCGCCGCGATGGTGAGCGTCGGGTTCATCGCGCCGCCGGTCGGGAAGACGCTCGACCCCGAAATCCAGAGGTTGTCGAGGTCGTGCGCTCGGCACTCGGCGTCGACGACGCTCTCGTCGGGGTCGTCGCCCATCCGCGTCGTCCCCATGTGGTGGTACGCGGGGCCGGTCTCGTCGGGGCCGACGGTCCAGCGGTCCTCGACGCCGAGTTCGTCCAGCACGCGCGTCTGAATCTCGTTGGCTCGCGAGAGCGCGGCCTCCGTCTGTTCGTCGACGGACCAGTGTATCTCGGGGACGGGGTCGCCGAGGTCGTCGGTCGTCCCCCGGTCGAGGCCGACGTAGTTGTCCTCGCGGGGGAGCTGTTCGACCAGCGCGCCCATCGAGATGTGCGTGCCGTAGCTCTCGTCCAACTGGTCGCGCAGGTCGTCGCCCCACGTGTCGGCGTGGAGGGCCTCGATGACCGGCGACGGGCCGGCGTAGTTGAGAAACTCCAGTTTGAGGCCGTTGACCGGCTCGGCGTCGTCGTAGAACTGGTGGCACTCGCTGGTGTTGAAGCCGACGTGATTCTGTCGCGTGGGGCGGTCGAGGCGGCCGCCCGCCCCGGCGAACAGGTGGTCCATGAAGTACCGACCGACCGCCCCCGAGGAGTTGGCGAGGCCGTCGGGGTAGCGGTCGGAGTCGGAGAGCAGGAGCAGTCGGACGTTCTCGACGCCGCCGCAGGCGAGGACGAACTGGGTCGCTTCCTGTCTGTGGGTCTCGCCGTCGGGCGTCGTGTAGGCGGCGGCGACGACGCGCTCGCCCGTCTCGTCGTGGTCGAGTCGCCGGACTCGCGCCCGGTCGATGACCCGCGCGCCCGCGGCTTCGGCCTTCTCGACGTGTGATTCGGCGGTGTACTTCGCGCCGGAGGGACAGACCGGCTTGCACGTCCCGTAGCCGACGCAGGACGACCGGCCGTCGTAGGGTTCGGAGTTGCGGGCGTTGCCCACCGAGTGCATGTCGATGCCGAGGCGCTCGCAGGCCGCAGCGAAGATAGAGTCGGAGTGCGACGGCCGGAAGGCGGGAAGGGGGTGGGGCTCCTCCCGCGGCGGCGCGTAGGGGTTGTCGGCCGCGCCGGCGACGCCCAACTCGCGCTCCGCGGCGGCGTAGTACGGCCGGAGGTCGCCGTAGCCGATGGGCCAGTCGGCCCCGACGCCGTGTCTGGAGTCGAGTTCGAAATCGCGCTCGTGGAGGCGCATCACCATCCCCTGCCAGTGGAGCGTCGACCCGCCGACGCCCTTCACGCGGGCGGTGTTCAGCGGGTAAAACGAGTCGCCGGAGGAGGAAAACGCGTCCCGCGGGCCGCCCATCTCCCACGGGCCGCCGAGGCCGGGGCGGATGTGCTGTTCCAGCTGTTCCCGCCTGTCGCCGTCGAACCGCGGCCCGGCTTCGAGGACGACGACCGACGCCCCCGACTCGGCGAGTCGGTGAGCCACGATACCGCCGGCGGGCCCGGCACCGACGACGCACACGTCGGCGTCTGAGACGGGCGACCTATCCATCGTGCTCACCGCCCGAGTCGGGCAGTTCGCCGGGGGCGTCCATCGTCGCCCGCCGGTAGCTTTCGGTCCCGCCGGGGTGGCCGATGGGGTTTTCGATGCCGACGAGACGGCCGCCGGTCGGTGAGGCGTAGAAGGCGTACAACAGTTCGTTCACGACGTGAAACCGGAGGCGCTCGGAGAGCGTCCCATCCTGAACCGGGTCGGCGGTGTCGACGCCGAGTTCGCGCAGGAGGCGGTCGCGGTCGCCCGCCGGGAGGTCGGCGAAGGCCGCGCCCTCCCAGTCGCGGGCCACGTCGTCTAACTCGGTCGCGGCGTCGACCATCGCATCCCGGCGCGCGTCGTCTCTCGCGCGGCCGACGACGTAGGTCTCGACGAACTCCGAGACGCCCTCGGCCGCGCTCGGAAAGACCACCTCGCCCGCGGCGACCATCGTCTCGCGCACCGCGGTCGGCGGGGCGTCGTCGCCGTCCGCGCCGTCCTCTCCGGACGAATCGCCCCTCTCATCGGTCGACTCGGCGGTCGGCGGGTCGAACCGGGTCAGCGACACGGCCCCGCCGGTGACGCCGAGACCGGCGAGCACGGCCAGCGCGTCCCGTCGCGTCAGTCGCATTCGGCGGGAATTAGGCCAGCCTAATCTTAGGGCTTGCCTTCTCAGCCCGCGCGGTCGAGGACGACGGCGACGACGCCGAACGTGACGACGGCGGGAACGACCGCGACGACCATGTTGAACCGCGCGCCGAGGTTGTACGCGAGGACGAGCGCCTGCACGTACGCGAGAAACGTCGCCAGTATCGCGTCGAAGACGGGCGGCGCGCCGGTTCCGATGCCCGAGGCGTCCGCGAGACGGGTGATGAGAAGCGCGCCGACGCCGATTGCCGGAACGAGAAGCACGCCCAGCGGGGCGGCGACGAAGGAGTCGGGGTCGCCGCCGACGCCGAAGTGAATCGCGACCGAGGATGGGAGCGCGGGAAGGAGGGCGACGCCGGCGACGGCGCTCAGTGCGAGAATCGCAATGCCGACGAGTGTCAACCGAGGGACTCGCATACGGTCGGATTGCGACTCGGTGACGAAAAAACGGGGTGTCGGTCGCGCTCAGGCCTGTCGGACTCGGTGTTCGAGGACGCCGACGCCCTCGACTTCGACTTCGACGGTGTCGCCGTCTGCCAGCGGGCCGACGCCCTCGGGCGTTCCGGTCGAGATGACGTCGCCGGCTTCGAGCGTCATGTAGGTCGTGATTTCGGCGACGAGGTCGGGAATCGAGAAGATGAGGTGTTCGATGCTTGAGTCCTGTCGCGTCTCGCCGTTCACGCGAAGCGAGATGCTCGCGTCGTCGGGGAGGTGGTCGGGGTCAGCGAGAACCGGCCCGAGCGGGGCGGAGCCGTCGAACGCCTTCCCGCGGACCCAGTTCGTCTCGATGTCCTGGTCGTCGCGGTTGGACACGTCGTTCATGACGGTGTAGCCCGCGATGACCTCCGCGGCGTCCTCGGGCGCGACGTTCCGGCACTGCTCCCCGATGACCACCGCGAGCTCGGCCTCGTGTTCGACGTCTTCCTTGCCCGCGGGGAGCGTCACGGTGTCGCCGTGGCCGGCGACCGCGTTCGGCGGCTTGAGGAACAGAAGCGGACGGTCGGGGACCTCCTCGTCGCGCTCCTCGGCGTGCTTGGCGTAGTTGCGGCCGATGCAGACGATTTTTGACGGCTCGCACGGGGGGAGCACGTCGACCTCGTCGAGGTCGTAGCGCTCGCCGCCGAAGGAGACCGAATCGCCGTGCCACTCGCCGGTTCGAACCGCGCCCGCGGGGTCGCGGAATCGGACGTGATGCATGCCCCACGCGTCGGCGGGTGGCGTGATAGGCTTTTACATCGCGCGAGTCGCCCGGTGACGCGGGACAGTGTTGCACGATTCTCATCGCTTTTGTGGCCGTGGGATGACGGACGCGTATCGGCCGTCCCGGACAGTTCGTTCGAGTGGACTCGGGCGGCCGATTCTGCTGTCGAACTCGACGCGAGAGCGCCGGGGCTGTGCCGTCGAACGACGCCGAGAGAGCCCGACGAGCGGCACCGCCGAAAAGCGGTCACACCACCCCCTGCGAATAGCTTTTTGTGTATTTCGCCTGTAACAACCGAGTGCTATGGAACTCACCTGGCACGGTCACTCGACGTGGTACGTCACGGTCGGAGACACCTCGCTTCTCATCGACCCGTTTTTCGACAACCCCGCCACGTCTCTCGACCCGAGCGACGTGGAGACGCCGGACTACGTGCTTCTCACTCACGGGCACGCGGACCACATCGCCCACGCAGGCGAGTTCGACGGCGCGACGGTCGTCGGCACGCCCGAACTCACCGGCTACGTCGAAGCCGAGATGGGCGTCGACGACACCATCGGGATGAACATCGGCGGGACGGTCGAACTCGGCGACGCGTTCGTCACGATGGTCCGCGCCGACCACACGAACGGCATCAACACCGGCTACGAGCACGAGGCCGGGATGCCGGGCGGCTACATGATTAGCGACGCGGTGCCGACACAGGAGTCCGACGCCGACTCCACGACGTTCTACCACGCCGGCGACACGGGCCTCATGACCGACATGCGCGAGATTTTCGGCGCGTACTTCGAGCCCGACGCGGCGGCGCTCCCGGTGGGTGACCACTTCACGATGGGGCCGTGGCAGGGCGCTGTCGCCGCCGATTGGCTCGGCGTCGACCACGCCTTCCCGATGCACTACAACACGTTCCCGGCCATCGAAATCGACGTGCGCGACTTCGAGCGCGAGGTCAAAGCCGCCGGCAGTCACGCCGAGGTCCACGCGCTCGACGGCGACGAGTCGTTCACGCTCGAATAACCCCGCTCGGTCGGCGGCGACCCGTTTGGGGTGGGCGCTTGTGCACACCGTTGTCCTATTGAGGAACTTTTAGGGTCGGTCGCTTCTTTCTTCGGAGTGAATGTCCGACATCCAGACCTCTACTGTCAGCGAGGACGGTTTCGCATGCACGAGCCAGGTCGGCGACTTCGACCTCCAAATCGACGCCACCGACGAGACGGGTCCGAACCCGAACGCCGCGCTCGTCGCGACGTACGCCTCCTGTTTCCTTCCCGCCTTCCGCGTCGGCGGGCAGAAGACGGGCTTCGACGACCTCGGTAAGGTCCAGATCGACGCCGACGCCGACCTCGACGACGGCGACGACCTCGAACGCATCAGCTTCGACGTCTACGTGGAGTCCGACCTCTCGGACGACGAGTTCGCTGAAATCGCGGAACTCGCCGAGGACATCTGCCACGTCCACGACGCGCTCCGCGACGAGTTGCAGGCCGACGTGACCGTCGTCGGCGACGCGTTCTAAGCGTCGCTCGCGGCTGCGCCGACACGTACTCATTCTTTTCGCAGAAACCGACGCCGCCAGCGACGAGTGTCGCCGCAGGCTCGGATTCGGGTTCCGAGACGCCCCGCCGGGTCAGTCGCGGCGCTTCTTATAGCTTCGAAGACTCATCGCCTCGCCTTCCACGATGATAACCTCGCGGTTTTGGGGGTCCGATTCGACGACGTCGTCGACCTGTTCGCGGAAGTACGGGCTGTTCGGCTCTTCCATACCTCTCCCTTCGTCGCCCCTAATAAAAATCTTTGTCAGACATTCTCACACGCGATATCGTGTGAGCGGCTCGACGAATCAGTCGTCCGCGGCCGCTGCGGCCGGTTCGTGGCTGATTTCGGTGCCGAGCACGTCGAGGAACGCCGCCAGCCACTCGGGGTGGTCCGGCCACGCCTGCCCGGTAACGAGGTTGCCGTCGACGGTCACTTCGTCGACCCACGAGCAGCCCGCGCGCTCGACTTCCGCGCGGACGGCGGGGTAGGCGGTCATCTCGTAGCCGTCGAGGACGCCCGCGGCGGCGAGAATCTGCGGGCCGTGGCAGATTGCGGCGACCGGCTTGCCCTCGTCGAAGAAGTGCCGGACGGCGTCGAGCACCTCGTCGTAGCCGCGGAGATACTCCGGCGCGCGGCCGCCGGGGACGACGAGCGCGTCGTAGTCCGCGGGGTCGATGTCCGCGAACGTCGCGTTCAGCGCGAAGTCGTGGCCGCGGGTCTCCAGATACGTCTGGTCGCCGCGGAAGTCGTGGACGGCGGTCTTACACCGGTCGCCGTCCTCCTTTTCGGGACACACCGCGTGGACCTCGTGCCCCACCATCTGGAGCGCCTGGAACGGTACCATAATCTCGTAGTCCTCGACGAAGTCGCCGGCGAGGAGCAGAATCTTCTTTCCGGACATGGGCATCACCCAGTCAGTAGTTGTCGCGTCAGAACGATAATGATTGTGTAGGCAGGACCGGCGACGACGCGGAACTCGATGCTCGACTGCTCTCGTGGGCGAACCGTGCTACTCCGAGACGAGACGCCCGACCTCGCCGAGGCCGTCGAGGACGTGGTCGGGTTCGTACTCGCTGGCCGCGAGAGCCGCGTCGTCGGTCACGCCGGTTCGGACGAGCGCGGTGCCCATGCCCGCGTCGAGGCCGAACGCGATGTCGGTATCGAGGCGGTCACCGACGATGAGCACCTCCTCGGGAGGCAGGCCGAGTCTGTCGAGGACGTCCTCCTGGGCGACCTTCGAGGGCTTGCCGAGAATCGCGTCGGGGTCGCGCTCGGCGACGCCCGCGACGGCGTTGATAATCGCGCCCGACCCGGGGATGTCGCCGTCGGCGGTCGGGATGATGACGTCGGGGTCGGTGCCGTAGAAGGCGGCCCCGGCCCGGAGCGCGCGGTTGGCGTCGCGGAGGTCGTCGTAGTGGAACTCGCGGTCGATGGCGACGACGACGACCTCGGGGTCGTCCTCGGGACCGACGAGTTCGAGGCCTGCGTCGCGGAGTTGATCGCGGAAGCCCGACTCTCCGATGGCGAACGTCCGCGCGCCGGGATGCCGGTCTGCGAGGTACGCCGTCGTCGTCGTGCCGGAGGTGACGACCTCGTCGGCGGTCGCCTCGATGCCGGCTCGGCGGAGCCGCGCCTCGTAGGCGACGGGCGCTTTCGTCGGGTTGTTCGAGACGAACAGTCGGTCGAGTCCGGCGGCGTCGACGGCGGCGAGCCCGTCGAGCGCGCCCGGAATCGCTTCGTCACCGCGGACGACGGTCCCGTCGACGTCGAACACGACACCTCGGTAGTCCATCGTCCTCGGTAGGGAGCCGGGGCTGTTGAACGTTCGCCCGAGAGAACCATTATGTTCGTTGGTGACATATGTCGTCGCATGGATGTCTCTTCGAAGCGATTGACCGGGTGGCTTCGCGGCCCGGCGACCGGCAACAGCCCCATCGGTGTCTACGGGCTGGTGACCGCGATGGTCGCGGTGTTTCTGACGTACTCCATCGTGGCCACGGTCTCCGTCGTCGGCCCGCTTCTGTCGACGACGGCTATCGCCCTCCTGTCGGTCGGCGTGTGGCTGGCGACGTGGGCGGTCCTCGACGTGGTCGCCAGCCGGACGATCCGGGAGTCGGGCGGCTGAGCGACTCGGGGTTGCGGCGGGACCGTCACAGAACCAAAGACCAATATGCGCGACGCCCTACTCGTCTACCGTGACGAATACGCAGCTGACACTCGTCCAAATCGACAACTACGGGCCGTGGACGGTCACTCCGGACCCGCGGCGGGAGATGGACCTCCAGACGCTCCAGTCGCGGCTCTTCGCCGACTTGGCCCAGTTCGTCGGCTCTCGCGACGGGTACGCGTTTTTCACCCGATTCGACAACATGGTCGCGGTCACCAACGGTCTCGACCGCGACGACCACGAACTGCTGCAGGAGTCTATCGCGAACCGCTATCCCGTGACGCTCAGTCTCGGCATCGGCGTCGACCGGTCGCCCGCAGTCGCGCTCGAACGCGCCACCGACCGCATCCAGCGCGTCGGGAGCGCACAGGACGGCGACCGCCGCGAAGTGCTCTCCGGGGAGACCCTCGCGGACGCCGACCGCACGGGAACCGACCTCCAAATCGCGCACTTCGACGTGAACGACGCGACGGGCAAGTACACCGACCGCCTCAACGAGTTCGACACGTTCATCCACATCGAACAGGGCTACGCGTCGCTCATGCGCCACCTGCGCGAGGAACACGGCGCGCTGTCGTTCTTCGTCGGCGGCGACAACATCATCTCGGTCACGCCCGACCTCACAGAAGACCAGTACCGCGACGCCATCGACCACGTCGAGGCCGAGGCGGACGTGGAACTCAAAGTCGGCGTCGGCGCGGCGTCGAACGCTCACGAGGCCGGCTTCGCGGCCAAACACGCGCTCGAAGACTGTCGCCACCGCGGCACGACCGTCGAGTACGCCGACGCCGCCGTCGAGACCGCAGACGACTGAGCGATGGAGGGTCGCGCGGTCTACTTCGTGGCCCCCGAACGCGTCGAGGTCCGCGACCGCGACGTGCCAGCGCCCGGTCCCGAGGAGGTCCGCGTCCGCACCCTGACCTCCGCGGTGAGCTCCGGGACCGAGCGACTCGTCTACCGCGGCGAGGCCCCGACCGACCTCGCCGCCGACGAGTCAATCGCGGCGCTGGAGGGCGACCTCTCGTTTCCGCTCCGCTACGGCTACGCCGCCGTCGGAGAAATCGAGGCCGTCGGTGACGGCGTGCCCGACTCGCGGCTCGGCAGCCGCGTCTTCGCGTTCAACCCCCACGAGAGCCGCTTTCTCGCGTCCCCCTCGGAACTCATCGCCGTCCCCGACGACGTGACCGACGAGCGCGCCGCGCTCCTGCCGACGATGGAGACCGCGCTCAACTTCGTGATGGACGGTCGGCCGCTCATCGGTGAGCACGCCGTCGTCTTCGGACAGGGCGTCGTCGGGCTCGTGACGACCGCGCTCCTCGCACAGTTCCCGCTCGGGAGTCTGACCGCGGTCGACTGCGTGGCCGAGCGCCGGGCCATCGCCGAGGCCCTCGGCGCCGACGAGGCCGTCCATCCCGAGTCGCTTGACGCCCCCGCCGACGGGGCCGACCTGACGCTCGAACTCTCGGGCGACCCCGACGCGCTCGACGACGCGCTGTCGGTGACGCGGTACGACGGCCGGGTCGTCGTCGGGTCGTGGTACGGCACCAAGCCCGCCACGCTCGACCTCGGCGGGCGGTTCCACCGCTCGCGCATCAGCGTCGAGAGCAGTCAGGTCAGCACCATCGACCCCGACCTTCGCGGCCGCTGGGACGCCGACCGCCGCTTTTCGCTGGCGTGGGACCACCTCGAAGACCTCCCGCTGGACCCGCTCGTGACCCACCGAATCGGCGTCGAGTCCGCCGCTCGCGCCTACCGACTCCTCGAAGACGCGCCCGACGAGGCCGTCCAAATCCTCTTTACGTACCGGAACTGTTGACAGTTCATGTACCGCGTCTCGGTTCGCAGGGACCTCATCGCCCAGCACTACCTGACGGTTCCGAACCCCGGCCCGGAGGGTGAGTTACACTCTCACGCGTTCACCGTCGAGGTCGAACTGTCGGGACCGGAGCTCGACGAGTACGGCTACCTCGTCGACATCGACGACGTGAAGGCCGCGCTGGACGCGACGCTGTCTCGCTATCGCGACGAGACGATGAACGAACTCGTGGAGTTCTCGGGGCAGAACCCGAGCGTCGAGCGGTTCGCCCGCGAGGTGTGCGAGCGGTTCGTCGAGGCGGCCTCGCTCGACGCGCCCCAGCACGTCTCCGTCCGCGTTTGGGAGGACGACGTGGCGAGCGCGACCTACGAGACTCCGCTCTGACGTGCGTGTCGGCCTCGTCGTCTACGGCCCGCTCGACGACCGCTCCGGCGGCTATCGCTACGACTTCGAACTCGTCGGCGGACTCCGCGCCGCCGGCGACGACGTGACCGTCGTCTCGCTCCCCGAACGGCCGTACCGGAAGCGACTCCGGGACAACGTCACCGCCGTCCGCCGCCTCCGCGCCCTCGACGTGGACGTGCTCTTGCAGGACGAACTGTGTCACCCCTCGCTCGTCGGCGCGAACGCCCTGCTCGACGACGAGACCCCGGTCGTCTCAGTCGTCCACCACCTCAACTCGCTGGAGCGGTTCCGGGCGTGGCGACGACACGCCAGACGCGCCGTCGAGACCCGGTATCTCCGTTCTGCGGACGCGTTCGTCTTCAACAGCGAGACGACGAAACGGACGGTCGCGGCCGTCACCGACCCCGACCCGAGCGTCGTGGCGCACCCCGCCGGCGACCGCTTTGCGTCGTTCGGCGCGCCCCTCGACGACGACGAGATACGGGCGCGCGCCGCCGATGGGCCGCTCCGCGTCGTCACCGTCTGCAACCTCGAACCGCGGAAGAACGTCGACGGCCTGCTCCGCGGTCTCGCTCGCGTCCGCGACGACTGGAAGCTAACCGTCGTCGGCGCGGCGGTCGACGCCGACTACGCCGACTCGCTTTCGGCCCTCGCGGTCGCCCGCGGCATCGACGACCGCGTGACGTTCGCGGGCCGGCTCTCGGACGCCGACCTCGCCGCGACGCTCCGGGAGTCACACCTGTTCGCGCTCCCCTCCCACTACGAGGGGTTCGGCATCGCCGCGGTCGAGGCGATGGGGTTCGGCCTCCCGGCGCTCGTCTCGTCGGCCGGCGGCGCGAGCGAACTCGTCACGCACCGCGAAGACGGCTTCCTCGTCGACCCGACCGACCCGTCCGAACTCACCGACGCCGTGGCCCCGCTGTGTCGGAATCGCCGGCGGTTGCAGTCGCTCGCTATCTCGGCCCGCGACCGCTTTCTCGCGCACCCGACGTGGGACGAGACGGCGGCGACGGTCCGCTCGTTTTTGCTCGATATCGTCGGTGGCGCCGACTGACGCCGACGCCGACGCGGACCGGGCGTCGACGTCGACCACGGCGTCGAAGCGGCGCTAATCGCCGTGGGCGGGCGAGGGACTGCCGCCGCCACCGCCGCCGACCTCGACGGTTTCTCCGACCTGCGTGTAGACGAGGAGCAGGCCGACCGCGCCCAGCGCGGTCGCGGCTACGAAGGGGACGGCGAAGCCGAAGCCGACGAGGACGCCCGAGAACAGCGCGCCGATGGCGACGCCGAGGCCGAACCCCATCGTGAGAAGCGAGAGCGTCGACCCCGACTGCCCCGCCTTGGCGATGTCGCCGGCGAGGGCGAGCGAGGGAGCGAAGACGGCCGCGACCGCGACGCCTTGCAGGAACCGCGCGAGAATCATCAGCGCCGGCGTCTGGACGAACCCCTGTGCGAGCGTCGTCGGGAGCAGGAGGACGAAGCCGCCGACGAGGAACGGCCGCCGCCCGTAGCGGTCGCTCAGCCGGCCGATGGGGTACTGGAAGACGACGTTGGCGAGGACGGTCGCGCCGAACTGCACCGAAAACAGGAACGTCCCCTGGTCGAGGCGCTCGTTGATGACGTTTGCGAGCGGGGCGTACATGGCGATGCTCAGCGCCATCACGACGGTCGCGACGCCGAGGGCGAACACGGGGTCGAGGCCGGGGCCGTCGGGGTTCCGAACCGAAATCGAGATGTCGTCGGCCGCCTCGCTGTCGGTCCGTTCGGGGTCCTCGATGAGCAGTACGATGAGGACGAAACTGACCGCCGCGCCGACGACCGCGACGAGGAACGCGGCGTCGAAGCCGGAGAGCGCGACGCCGGCGAGCGAGTAGGGGCCGGCGGTGACGACGCCGCCGGCGACGAGCGGGCCGGTCCCGAAGCCGAGCAGTCGGAAGGTGTTGAACAGGCCGAAGTTGCCGCCGCGTTCGTCCTCGTCGGAGAGTTCGTTCACGAGCGCCACCGTGACCGGGATGGTGAACGCCGCGCCGAGACCCTGGAGCGCACGCATGACGAGTATCGAGCCGTAGTCCGTGAACACGAGGTAGCCGGCGCTCCCGACGGCGACGAGCGCGAGGCCGGTCAAAAGAAAGACTCGGCGGCGGCCCGTGCGGTCCGACAGCGACCCCGTAAACGGCTGGCTGAAGCTGTTGAGAAACCCGAACAGCGAGAGCACGACGCCGATGAGGAGTTCGGTCGAGAGAGGAATCCCAACGGGACCGAAAGAGAGCGTCGTCCCGACGAACGACGGCATCGACACCAGTTGGCTCCCGATGTACAACGGGAGGACGACGACCAGAAACGAGTTGGCGAGGGCGTCGACCATCCGAGCCAGCGCGAGCGCGAGAATCCGCGTGTCGAGGTTCGGACGCATCGTCGCCCGCTACGGCCCTCCGGCGTATCAAGCTACGCGCCCCAGCGACCCTCGCCGGAGTCGCCGGGGTCGCCGGAGCCGCCGGAGCCGAGCGAGTCTGGGGACCGCCGACTATCTGGACGACGCCGACCGGACCCACTCTTGGAGCGTAAAGCCCTCGTAGTCGGTCTCGGCGTCGAGTTCCCACTCGGCGGCGTCCCACTCGGGGTAGTACGTGTCGCCTTCGTACTCGCCGGGGACGCGGCTCAGCACCATCCGGTCGAGGTGGGGTTGGAACAGCGCGTAGATGGCGGCACCACCGATGACGTAGGCCGTCTCCGCGTCCAGCGACGCCGCGATGTCGACCGCCTCTTCGACGCTCGCCGCGCGGTGGGCGGTGTCGACCGAAAACGACCGTTCGCTTCGGCTCATGACGATTTGGGCGCTCCCCGGCAGGTCGTCGCGCATCGACTCGAACGTCGTCCGGCCGAGGACGACCGGGTCGTCGGCGATGCGGTTTCGGTACTGCTTTTTGTCGGCGGGGATGCTCGGCCACGGGAGTTCGCCGTCGCGGCCGATGACGCGGTTCTCGGCGAGCGCGGCGACAGAGACGAGTTCCATCACTCCCACGTCGGGCGCACGAGAGAAAATCGTTGTGCAGCGGCGGCGTCGCCTCCCGTCGTCAGCGCCCGGCATCGACCTCACCCCCGCCCGCGACCGCCCCGGCGCTCAGTTCTCCCGGTCGACGATGCGCCGGCAGTCCTCGATGAACCGCAGGAGGTCAGTCCCGACGCCGGTTCCGATGCTGATGATGATTTGCTCCGCCTCGGAGAAGGGAAACTGCAGGACGAACGCGTTCTCGTAGTAGTAGACGACCGCGCGGCGTTCGCCGGCAGGAGACGAGTCGCTACTGGGAGACGAAAACGACGTTTCGACCTGGAGGTCGGTGACGGCCGCCGTCAGCGTCCGTTCGGTGTACCGCTCCGAGAGGTCGTCGCGGATGTATTCCAGTTCGTAGCCGCCGTCGGCGGCGATGACGACCGTCCGAAGCCCGTCTCCGATGCGCCTGCTCAGATACTCGGCGAGTCGGTGCGCTGTGTCCCGTACCATACCGCCCCGTCACCCCCGGCGACTATAATCAGTTGGTATTCTTGTGGTAATCTCTTCCGACCGAACATCACTCCTTTTCAAACGAGTGATAGAGGCTCGGCGCATAGAGAAACAGCCGCGGGACCGCCGCCGCGACGGCGCGTTGGTTCTCGCCGTCGCTGTCGCTCTTCTCTGGTGGAGAATCGCTCACAGAGAACGCACCTCCTGAGTGGGTGAGAACCCACGCGAGAGCGTCGCTACTCCGTGATAAAACCCTGCGTTAGAATTAAGGTTAGAGTGGGGCCGGAGGGATTTGAACCCCCGATCGACTGATATCTCCGGTGGGCACCTCGGAACTCCAGAGGGTCGTCAACACGACCGATGATCAGTCGGTCGCTCAGTATATCAGCTGGAGTGTCGTCCCGGGCGCCAAGCCTCTGGAGTCAGTCGCCATGCCGGGCTTGGCCACAGCCCCGATTCGTTCTGTCTGCACTCTCTCGTATGGCGATTTTTCTTAAAGGGGTTTCGATTCTACTCGTCGCGGTCGTCGTCGGCCCAGTCGCACTCCTGGCATTTGTAGGCCGTCACGAACTCCGTCACGCTCGGCATGTAGCCCACCTGGATGACGTTCTCGCCGCACTCCGGGCAGTCGAAGTCGGCGTCCTGAATCGGCTCGGCGTCCATCGGGCGCTCGCCCTCGACGAGTTCGGCGAGCGTCTCGGGCGTGACCATCCGTCCTTGTACGACGCGATTGCTCATACCCGTGCAACCGTCCCGAAGTAAGTAAGCCCTCCGCCAGCGGTCGGGGAGGTGCCGGGGACCTGGCTGTCAGCGAGGCCGCGCCCCGAGTCGATTCAGGGCGTCGCAACCGTCACGGTCCGCGTGCGCGGGCCGTCGCACTCCACGAGGAGGACGGACTGCCACCGACCGAAGTCGAGAGAACCGTCCGCGACCGGTATCGAGACGCCGTTGCCGACGAGGAGCGCGCGGAGGTGCGAGTCGGCGTTGCCGTCGAGTTCGTCGTGGTCCCAGCCGTCGTCGGGGACCGCCTCGGCGAGCATCGATTCGATGTCGCCGAGCAGCCGCGATTCGGACTCGTTGACGCAGACGCCGGTCGTGGTGTGTTTCGAGAAAACGGTACAGACGCCGTCGTATCCCCGTGGAAGCGCCGCCTCGACTTCGTCGGTCACGTCGACGACCTGAAGCCGGCACTCGGTTCGGATATCGAAAGTCCGTCGCACGCGACGTGGTTCGTCGGCCGGGAGAAAAAGTCGCCCGGCGGGTTACAGCCAGGGGGCGCGCGACTCTTCTTCGCCGGGATAGCCGTACCCCGGTTCGGAGTCGTCGTCGGTCTCGTTCGCGTCGTCGACCAGCGCGTCGTAGTCGGCCGGGTCGGCGTCGTCGCCGCCGTCTGCGACCGCCCCGTTGGCGTTCGCGTTAGGCGTGGCCGACTCGGCGGAGGCGTCGTCGACGAACTCGTCGAGGTCCGCGTCGTCGGAGCCGGGGTCGAACGCGAACAGCGCGGTGACGGCGAGGACGCCGAGGGCGACGGGGGCCTGCGTCGGCATCAGGCCGAGCACTTCGAGCGCCAGCATGCCGAGGGCGACCGAGCTCCCGAAGCGGAAGAGGTCGATGTCGACGTTGCCGCGGAGTTGCGGGGCGAACAGCGCGACCGCCCCGGCGAAGCCGACGCCCGTGCCGGCCGCCGCGCCGGCGCTGAAGAGGCGAACCGGGTTAGCGGTGAGCAGGCTCGTGCCGGCGGAGACGACCGTTTCGATGCCGCCGGGGTTGAAGCTCGCAACGAGACCGAGGCCGACGATGACGCTCGGCGACGGGAGGTACTCGCCGACCTTCGAGGAGGCCGTCTTCGCCGCCACGGCGAGGATGACGAGGCCGGCGAACCGGTGGAACCGCTCGAAGTACAGGACCTCCGCGATGACCTCCGCGAGGGCGGCTTCGGCGACGGCGACCGGGATGAGCAGCGCGCCGAGCAGGAGGATGGACGTGAGCTGTTCGCGGCGCGTGCCGTCCATCTCGGCGAGGATGACCGCGACGGTTGCCGACCCGCCGAAGATGAGCAGTCCGGTCTGGAGAATACCCGCGACCGAGGGGGTCCCGGCGGTGGTCGTCAGCGCCCCCGCGATGATGAGGGCTGGGAAGATGCCGTCGATGAGGGGCAGCCCCATGACCGTTGCGAGCAGTCTGGTGGCACCCCCTACCTGTTGCTCGAGGCGAAGGGCGACTGGGTGGCGTGAGACACTCATTCGATGTTACTGGCCGTCACCATGGCCCAAGCGGCGATACGAACGCAATTCGGACAGGGGCGTGCTGGCGCTCTGCACGCGAAGCCCATTTCGTCCGAAATTGAACTCCCGTTTAAATGTCTGCCACATCGCTGTAAAGAGAATGCCGGAGTCGGAGGTCGTTTGACCGGCAATGCGCGATGCGGCGGGACACGTGGAGTCCATACAAGATTACATTAGGACAGGAGTATTAAACGTTGTGTGGGATACGCCCGCACGGGACACGAGTATTTCTGCCTTCATTATAAAAAGCACTGACGATTCGTCGGCTATAATTTGAAATCTCGAAAATCTCGCGGTACACGTTCGTGAACATGGTGATTATTCACGACGGTCTTGCGGTTCGGTACTCCGTGACGAGGGGACGAACGCCCCCGAGTGGTCGCGGTCGGCGGCGGCCGTCGAACGCGGGTGTCGTCACGTGTTCTGGTGGTCGTCTCGGTCCGCCGGCGATGCGAAGAATACTCACGCACATGTATATATCACCGAACTGGTTTGCGATACATCGACACGCCCGTGCTATCTCGCAACCCTTTTGTCGTCGCCGCAACCACGCTTGATATGGCGAACGACGTTCCTGACCGAGAACCCTTCACCGAGAAGCTACGGGTACCCGAATCCCTCACATTCGACGACGTGCTGCTCCGCCCGATGGAGAGCCGCGTCGAACCCGACGACGCCGACGTGTCGACGCGCGTCTCGAAGAACGTCGAACTCAACATTCCCATCCTCTCGGCGGCGATGGACACCGTCACCGAAAGCGGGATGGCTATCGGGATGGCCCGCGAGGGCGGCCTCGGCGTGCTCCACCGCAACATGAACGCCGAGCAGATGGTCCGCGAAATCGAGCGCGTCAAGCGCGCCGACGAACTCGTCATCCGTCGCGAAGACGTGGTCACGGCCAACCCCGGCCAGACCATAAGCGAGGTCGACGAGATGATGGAGCGCGCCGGCGTCTCCGGCGCACCCGTCGTCGACGACGACGACGTGGTCCTCGGCATCATCTCCGGCACCGACATCCGCCCGTACCTCGAAGTCGGTGAGTCCGACGAGGTGGGCGAGGCCATGACGGACGAGGTCATCACGGCCGAACGCGACGTGACCGCCCGCGACGCGCTCGAACTCATGTACGACCACAAGATAGAGCGCGTCCCCATCGTCGACGACGACAGCCGCCTCGCCGGCCTCGTCACGATGCAGGGCATCCTCCAGCGCCGCGAACACGAGAACGCCGCCCGCGACGACGACGGCCGCCTCGTCTGCGGCGTCGCCGTCGGCCCGTTCGACGACGAGCGCGCGCAGATGGCCGACGACGCCGGCGCGGACGTCATCTTCATCGACTGCGCCCACGCGCACAACCTCAACGTCATCGACACCGCCCGCGACATCAAGGAGTCCGTCGAGGCGGACGTGGTCGTCGGGAACGTCGGCACGCGCGAGGCCGCGGCCGAACTCGTCGACTTCGCGGACGGCATCAAGGTCGGCATCGGCCCCGGTTCCATCTGTACGACCCGCGTCGTCTCCGGCTCCGGCATGCCCCAGATTTCGGCCGTCGCGGAAGTCGCTGACGTCGCCGCCGACTACGACATCCCCGTCATCGCCGACGGCGGCATCCGCTACTCCGGCGACGCCATCAAGGCGGTCGCCGCCGGTGCCGACGCCGTCATGCTCGGCTCCTACTTCGCCGGCACCGACGAGGCCCCCGGCCGCGTCATCACGATGAACGGCAAGAAGTACAAGCAGTACCGCGGCATGGGCTCCGTCGGCGCGATGCAGTCCGGCGGTGCCGACCGCTACCTCAAGGAGGACAACGAGGACGAGGAGTACGTCCCCGAGGGCGTCGAGGCCGCGACGCCGTACAAGGGCTCGCTCGCGTCCGAGCTCCACCAGCTCGTCGGCGGCATGCAGTCCGGCATGGGCTACGTCGGTGCCGAGACCATCCCCGAGGTCAAAGAGCGCGCCCGCTTCGTCCGCGTCTCCGCCGCCGGCCAGACCGAGGGCCACCCCCACGACGTGATGATTACCGACGAAGCGCCGAATTACAGCCCGAGCGAGTAACGCGCACCCGACCGTTTCGTTTTCCCGCTGTTTCCGTCTCCTCACTGTTCTTTCTCCCCGCTCTCGGCTCGACGCCCGGAGCGAACGCGGGGCGAGAACATACGATAATTAATAGGGATGTATGTCGTGCATCTACAAGCGATGAATACCGCGGAGCTACGCACCGCACTCCGGAACGCCGGGTTGTCTCAGTATCAGGCCGAGGCGTACGTCGCGCTGCTGCAACTCGGCGCGGCGAGTGCGACCGAACTCGCCGACGCCTGCGCCGTGCCGACCGCCCGTATCTACGATGTTCTCCGCGACCTCGAAGCGAAGGGCTACATCGAGACCTACGAGCAAGACAGCCTTCACGCGCGGGCGTGCGACCCGCAATCGGTGATGGAGGACCTCAAGAGCCGCGCCGTCCAACTGGACGACGCGGCAGAGGAAATCGAGGCGCGCTGGCAACAGCCCGCGGTCGACCGGCACATGCTGAGCATCGTCAAGCGCTTCGAGACGGTGTTCAATCGGGCCGAAGAGATGATTCGAGGGGCCGACGGCGAGGTCCAACTGTCGGTCACTCCCGAGCAGTTCGACGAGCTCAAGCCGGCGCTGTCGGAGGCGTACGAGAACGGCGCGTTGGTGAAGGTCGTGCTCCACCCCGAGCGGACCGACGAACTCGAACCACCCGCCGAACGGGAGTACCGCGGGGTCGCCACGGAGGTCAGACACCGAACCCTTCCGACGCCGTTCGTCGCCATCGTCGACCGGACGGGCGCGTGTTTCGCGCCGCACGACAACTCGGTGAACCAGTACGGCGTCCTCGTCGACGACTACACGCTGGCGTACGTCTTCCACTGGTACTTCCAGACGGCGCTGTGGGAGGTCTGGGAGGTCGTCTACGACGCGCAGACCGACGAGCCGCCGATAGTGTACTCGGACATCAGACACTTCGTACAGGACGTAGAGCCGCTCGTCCGCGACGGGAACCGAATCACCGCCCACATCGAGGGCTACGAGACCGACGAGCGCGACCCAATCGAGTTCACCGGCGAAGTGACTGACGTGTACTACACGGCGGTCTCCGCGCCGACGGACGCGTTGTCGTTTTCGGAACTCGCGGGGCAGGTCTGCCTGACCGTCGAGACCGACGGTGAGACCTACACCGTCGGCGGGTGGGGCGCGGTGTTAGAGGATGTCGAGGCGAACCGCATCACCGTCGAGTCGATTTCGGGGACATCCGACAGTTAGTATCTGTTCGGTTCGCCGGAATGTATAACAACTCCGGGGGGCAATTAGTGCCCACAAGCGCGGTTTCGGACGGCGTTAGACAAGAGGTATTTTGATATACCACTGCACGACATTGAGTTTCGTGAGCGTCTCCGGAACACCACTCCACTACCAATGAGCGCAGAACAGCCACTGGTGCTCATCGTTGAAGATGAGCCTGACCTCGCCGATCTGTACGCAACCTGGCTTAGGAACGACTACGGCGTTCGTGTCGCCTACGGCGGCCGCGAGGCGCTCGATAAGCTCGACGACGAGGTTGACGTTGTTCTCCTCGACCGTCGGATGCCCGACCTCTCGGGCGACGAGGCGCTCTCGGAGATTCGAGACCGTGGCTTCGAGTGCCGCGTCGCCATGGTGACCGCAGTCGAACCTGACTTCGACATCATCGCGATGGGCTTCGACGACTACCTCGTCAAACCCGTCTCGCGCGAAGCGCTGACCGAGACCGTCTCTAACCTCATCTTGCGAAACGCCTACGACGTGGGTATCCAAGACCTGTTTTCCCTCGCGTCGAAGAAGGCGTTGTTAGAGTCGGAGAAAGACGAGGCGGCGCTGGAAGAAAACGAGGAGTACCAGCGGCTCACCGCCCGCCTGACCGAGCTCCGGCGCGAACTCGACGAGACGCTCGGGCAGCTCGACGAAACCGAAGGAATCTCAGCGGTGTACCGAGACATCGGCGGCGAGGCCGACATCGACAACTCCTGACCAGACCGGGCAACCGTTTCGGACGCCGACCGTCTTCTCTCGTCTCCGTTCTCGTAGCCGACGCGTAGTCCGTGCAGCGTACGGGTAGTTTGCACGCCGTTACGGGAACCGTTCGCCAGACTGACGGTTACTTGCGACACCCGCTCCGTTAATTAAGTTAATTTCATATCAGATATACACGAAAAATTATAATTTCTGCACGCGCCTTGGGGTAAGTGCACATGTCCGACGACAGCAACCAGATGGTAACGTACCTCCGTCAGAACCCCCGCATGATGGGCGTCCTGTTCACGCTCACGCTCCTGCTCTCGCAGGCCGGCAGCGTGGCGGCCGGAAACACCAGCGTCATCTACGGGCCGTAACTACGCGAGGAATTCGCAATCCCAGTAGACGGCATCGTCGTAGACAACCGGAATTTGTTCTAGCGCGAGGAACTCTCGGAGTTCGTCCTCAGAGAGTTCAGTACTCGAAACGCCATCAGAGGAGAGATAATACGGCATATCACTCGAGAGTGCAGGCCTGATTAGGGACCCAATCCCGGCCTGAGAAGTATTGAATGCGTGATAAGATATCTCGAACGCGCCGCTCGACACATCCTGAACTTCACAGTAGACTGCGACTCCACTTTCGGTCTGAACGACCGATAGTCCGCCGTCCCCGACGACGCCGTACTGGTGTGCGACATCGCTGTCGATTCGGACCACGTCGAGCGACGCTTGGAGCGGGAACCCGCCGTTGAGCAGTCGGGCCAGCGTGCGACCCACGCCGACCGCCTGACTGTTGATGACCTCGCTGAACGTGACGATACCGCCGATAGCACCGGCCTCGACGAGCGCGAGTCCTTGGTCGTACGACTGGCACGCGTTGAGGAAGAACGCGCCCGTTCCGACGTGGTCGAGCGTCTCCGCGTCGACCCTGCCGTCGCGGCACTGGAAGCCGTCGTCGTCGATGTGGCCGATGTAGTGGAGGAAGTCGGTCGGCTCCGCGAGCGTCTGCCGAAGCTCCGCCCCGCTGAGGTCGTAGTGGGCGTCGACGTCGAACGACAGTCCGTCGCGCGAGCCGTACACCTCGTCGACGATGTCGGTCTCGTCGAGCATCTCGGGGTCGTTACAGACGACCGTGATACCGATATCACCCTGCGCCGGTTCGCGCTGGAGGCGGTTCCGATAGGCGGCGGGCGTGGTCTTGCTCGCGCCGACGGGCGTTCCGTCGCTAATCCACGCCTGCTCGACCGAATCGGTCGAACTGGGCTTGACGTACGTCTCGCTCGGCGTCGTCGCGCCGGCGCTCCTGACGGTCTCGGCGTCGATGTCCTCGGCGTCGGCGTCGTCTCGGAGGAAATCGTCGACGACGGCCGCCTGCACCTCCGAGTGCGGGACTTCGGTCCCGGACGGGGTCCGGACGACCGCGAGGTCGTTCGTGACGAAGGGGAGCAGTTCGACGTTGTCGGTCTGCGGCGCGACGTGCGTCGTCAGCTTCCACTCCGGGACGAGGTCGGCAATCTGGTCGTACGGAAGCTCGAAGTACGCCGCGAGCCGTTCGTCGAGCGGCGCGTCGTACAGCCCCTCGGCGTCGATATCCGTCCGCGACTCGACGGTCTGGCGCTCGTGGAGCGGCACGTCGTAGATGCCCTCCGTCCGAACGACGCAGTCGAGGAAGAACGTGCGCTTGAGCGCGCGCGCGACCGCCTCCTCGAACCCGTGTGGGCCGTCGAAGTCGTGGACGAACCCCCCTTCGGTGACGAGTCGGGGCGAGTCGCCGGGGACGAGCCTCGCGCCGAGATAGTACGCCAGCGGCGTCGCCACGAAGACGTGACTCAGCGTCGGCGGGAGTTCGATTCGGACGCCGGTGTCGGGGACGCGGAGTTCCGCCGGGATGTCGAGTTCGTCGCCCAGTTCGAGAAGCGGCGGGTGGCCCCGGAGCGTCGGGTACGACCGCTCGACGCTCGTGGTCTTGAGCGCGGAGCTGAACGCCGAGACGGCCTCCATCACGTCGAGCGGGTCGTCGGTCGTCGTAATCGTCGCCGCGGGGCTCTCGTGGGACGACCGCGCGCCGACGAACACCGTCTGGGACTCCTCGAACGAGAGCACGGTTTCGAGCGGCTGCGCGTCGACGGTCACTGCCCCGTCGACTCGGAGATACGTCTTGACCGCGCCGAAAAGCTCGATGCTGTACGTCGCCGCGTCGAGTTCCTCGCGACCCTGCTGGTCGACCTGTGCGAGCATCGACCCCGCCTCGTCGCGGACGCAGACGACCGTGTTCGCGGCCAACCCGATACGGTCGGTCTCGATGCGGACCGCGGCGTCCGTCGGGAGCGAGAACCGGCGTCGGTCGGTCGGCTCCGGCGCGACTGACGACGGCGTTCGAAGCATGAACTGGTGGCGTTCGATGTTGTCTCGAACGACCAACCCCGTGCCATCTGAAGGGAGCGAAAAACCGACTTCCAACGCGGAAGACGCGTCAGCCCGCTGGTCCTGCCCGGACGGTTCCATTGTGTCTACGTGACACGATTAAGGTGAAAAGCGTACTGGTCGTGCGAGATTCACGACTCCAACGGAAACCAGCCGGAGGAGGCGTCTCGCCGCCGGAGATGCCAGCGCTGGCGAGCCTCCGTGCCCTCGACGTCGAGTTCGACGACGGCGTCGAACAGCGGTTCGAGCAGCCGGGTGCGCTCGTCTTCGCGGTCCCCGGGCGACCAGACGTGGACCATCCCGTTTCGGGCGCGGACGTGGTTGGTCATGACGTGGAGGAACCGAAACACCTGGTCTCGCTGGTACCGCGAGAGGAGTGACGGCAGGCAGTCGAACGCGACGCGGAGTTCGGCCGGAGAGAGCCCGCCGGAGAGGCTGTCGAACTCGGTCACGTCGTTGGCGAGTTCCGCACCGAGCTGACCGAGACCGCCGCCAACCCGGCGCTCGTAGGTGTCCGCAGCGGTCGGCACGGCGTCGGGAGACGACGATGCCGCCGCGCTCCGTTCGAGCGTCGAGTACCGAACCACGCGCGTCCACTCTTTGGTGCGCTGGATGTCGTCGTCGAGTCGGTCGGCGAGCGGCGTCGAGTCGTTGAGAACTAACAGACGGCGTCGCGGCTCGTCGGGGGCACCGAGCATCTGTTTGGACGCGCGCGAGTAGAGTTCAGTCGGGACCGACCCGACGACCAGAAGCGCGCTCCCTCGCCGCTTGAGGTCGTCCAGTCCGAGTTGAAACGTGGACGCGTCCTCGGTCACGGCGATGTCCGTGTCACCTCCCGAATCCATTCGTATTGCACGACGAAAGCGCATTTAATAATACTTTGCGTGTTGGTCTCTCGAACCGTCCCAACGGTGGCCAGCGTCGATGACGCGCTCGGTCAGCGATATCGCGGTGTGTTTCGGCCGGTCGAGCCGTCGTGGCCGCTTCGCCCCGACGACCCGACTACTCGGCTGCGCGGACCGTCAACACGGGAACCGGCGCGGCCCGGACGACGCGCTCCGTCACGCTCCCGAGCAGCACGCGCTCGACGCCCGTCCGTCCGTGCGTCGCCATCACGATGACCTCGACGCCGTGTTCGGTCGCGTAGTCGAGGATTGCGTCGTGCGGTGCGCCCCGCCGGACGACGCCGTGCGTCTCGATACCGCGGCGTTCGCCGCGTGCTTCGACCTCGTCGACGACGCGTCGGCCCTCCCGTTCGAGCGTGTCGAGGACCGTGCCGCCGACAACACCCGCGCTGTCCCGCGTCGTGTTCACGACGAACAACACGTGTACCGTCGCGTCGAACCGATCCGCGAGGTCGAACACGTGCGGCATCGCCTGTTCGGCCGCCGGACTCCCGTCGACGGGGAGCAGGATTTCGTCGTACATCACTGACCGTACGCGTCCCATCCGTGTGAATGCTTCGCATACTCATGGTGGCGCTCGTTCGGAAAAAAGCGGGTGACGGGGTCGAGTCGGGTGTCGCCCGGTCGATTCAGTCGCTGACGTACGCCTCGATGCGGTCCATCGCCTCGCGGAGTTCGCGCATCCCCGTCGCGTAGGAGACGCGGAGGTGGCCCGCGCCGCCCTCACCGAAGACGCTTCCCGGGACGAGCGCGACGTTCTGTTCTTCGAGGAGGCCCTCGGCGAACGCCTCGTCGTCGCCGTCGGGGGCCTCGGGGAAGACGTAGAACGCGCCTTTCGCCTCGAAGCAGTCGAGTCCCATCTCCTCGAAGCGGGCGAGGACGAACCGCCGGCGGCGGTCGTACTCGCGGCGCATCTCCTCGACGGAGTCGTCGCAGGACCGCAGCGCTTCGAGCGCCGCGTACTGCGCCGTCGTGGGCGCGGAAAGCATCGCGTACTGGTGGACCTTGTTCATCGCGTCGATGGCCCCCGCCGGAGCCATGGCGTAGCCGAGGCGCAGTCCGGTCATCGCGTAGGCCTTCGAGAAGCCGTTGAACACGATGGTCCGCTCGCGCATGCCGGGGTGGGTGGCGATGGAGGCGTGGTCGTCCTCGTACCGGAGGTCCGAGTAGATCTCGTCGGAGAGCACGACGAGGTCGTGGTCCCTGACGAACGAGGCCACGTCGGCGAGTTCGTCGTCGGTCATCACCGCGCCGGTCGGGTTGTTCGGGTAGCAGAGCACCAGCACGTCGGCCTCGTCGGCCCCGGCGGCTTCGAGCGCCTCGGGCGTGAGTTTGAACTCGTCTTCGGCGCGGGTCGGCACCGGGAGCGGTTCGCCGCCGGCGAAGATGGCCCCCGGCGTGTACGAGATGTACGACGGCTGGGGAATCGCCACCACGTCGCCGGGGTTGACGAACGCCCGGAACGCGAGGTCGACGGCCTCGCTCGCGCCCGTCGTGACGATAATCTCGTCTTCGGGGTCGTACTCCTGCCCGTAGCGGGTGACGCGCTCCGAGATGGCCTCGCGGAGTTCGCGCATCCCGCGGTTCGACGTGTAGGAGGTCTTGCCGCGTTCGAGCGAGTCGATGGCGGCCGTCCGGGCGGCCCACGGCGCGGAGAAGTCGGGTTCGCCGACGCCGAGAGAGATGACGTCGTCGACCTCCTCGGCGAGTTCGAAGAACTTCCGAATGCCCGACGGCGGCACCTGTTCGACGCGGTCCGAAAGCTGGTCGCCGAGCGTCATGGCGACACTGAGAGCCGGTCGTCGTCGTCGCCGTCGCCGAGTTCGATGCCCTCCTCCTTGTAGGAATCCATCACGAAGTGCGTGACCGTCTTCGTGACCTCGGGGATGGGGGCGATGCGCTCGGAGACGAAGTTCGAGACGGCGTGCATCGACGCGCCTTCGACCTCGATGAAGAAGTCGTAGTCGCCGGAGACGAGTCGCAGCGTGGCGACCTCGGGGAACCGCGCGATGCGGCGGGCAATCTCCTCGTAGCCCGTCTCGCGGTCGAGTTCGACGTCGACTTCGACCTGCGCGCGAACGTGTTCCTCGTCGACGCTGTTCCAGTCGACGACCGCCTGGTAGCCGCGGATGACCCCGTCGTCTTCGAGTTCTTCGAGCGCTGCTGCCACTGCTTCGGCGTCTGCGCCCAGCTGGCGGGCGATGTCATCTACGCTCTCGCGAGCGTCGTGACGCAGCAAGTCGAGCAGTGACTGCTTGTCCATGGACAGTCCGTTGCAGGCATCGGTAAAATGGTTTGCCCAACCGGGTGGAATTGTCATGTTGGTTGATACCGTTACTCACTGGCGGCGGCCGCAGCCGGCGGAACACTATTCCATCGCCGGGGAAAACGTGTCAGCGATGGATACCGAGTTCGATTGGATTACCCTCGACGACGACGAAGAGGTTCTCTGGGCCGACACCCCGCACCCGTACAGCCTCGTGCCCTCCTTCATCGTCGGCGTCCCGCTGTCGTTCGTCCTCGTGGGCATCCCGCTCCTCGTCGGGTCGTATCTCTCGCACAAGAACACGAACTACGTCGTCACCTCAGACGCGCTCTACCGGAAGACGGGCGTCCTCTCCCGGAACGTCCAGCGCATCGAGTTCGACAAGGTGCAGGACACCTCTTACAGCCAGACGTTCCTCGGCGGACAGTTCGGCTACGGCTCCGTCGACATCAGCACCGCCGGCGGAAGCGGCATCGAGATGAGCTTCCAGAACGTCGCCGACCCGCAGTCGCTCCAGACGCTCGTCAACGAGCGAATCAAGCGCCGCTCCGGGTCGGAAACCGACGCAGAGGGGAAGGCGGCCGTCCTCGACGACATCCTGACCGAACTCCGCGCGATTCGGCAGGCCGTCGACGGCGAGGGCGGCGTCGCGGGCGATGATGCGGGCGACGAACCCGACGCCGTCCCCGACCCCGACGCCGCAGGCGACGACGCGCTCGAACCGAGCGACTTCGAGTTCGACGCGACGACCGACGAGCGATGACGGGCGGCGATTCGAGCAACGGGGGCTCGACTGTGGCCGAATCGTCCGAGGAAACCGTCGCGGCCATCGACGACTGGCTGGCACGCGGCGACGACGAGACCGTCCGCTGGGAGGGTCGGCCGCGGATACAGACCGTCATCCCCGCGGCCGTCGTCGGGCTCGCCGTCGTCGTCGTCGCGGCCGTCGCGGCCGCCGCGAACGACGCGCCCGAACTCGCGGTCGTGGGCCTCGTCGGCCCGCTCCTGCCCGCGTGGTCGTACCTCCGGGTCACCAACACGCGCTACGTCGTCACCGACCGGGCGCTCTACCGGAAGACGGGCGTCCTCTCTCGGACGGTCCAGCGCGTCTCGCTCGACCGCGTCCAGAACAGCGCGCTCTCGCAGGGCGTCACGGGGTCGTGGTTCGGCTACGGGACCGTCTCGGTCGAGGCCGCGGGCGGCGGCGCAATCCGGTTCGAGGACGTGGACGACCCCGGCGCTCTCCGCGACCGAATCGAGGGCCACGACGACCGCGACGAACTCCCCGGCACGGTCGAGCAGTGGGCCGCCGTCCGCGACGAGGTGCGGGCGCTCAGAGCGGCGGTAGAGCGGTAAAAAAGCGCAGGTCGGTTCGATACCGCGGCGCGAGTTTTCGTCGCGTCAGTCGTCGTCCGCCGCCGGAGCGGCGGGACCGGGCTGTGCCGCGCTGTTGCCCGAGAAGCCGACGCCCGCGAGGACGAAGGCGAACAGCACGAGCGGCGAGAGGTAGCCGAAGAAGTAGTACTGGGCGTACTGGAGCGTCGAGACGCCGAGGACGCCGGCCATGTACGCGCCGCCGGCGTGCCACGGGAGGAGCGCGCCGGTCGGCGTCCCGGCGGACTCGATGGCCTGCGAGAGGTCCGAGCTGTCGAGGCCGAACTCGTCGTAGGTGTCGCGGAGCGTCATGCCTGGGACGACGATGCTCATGTACTGCTGGGCGGTGAGCGCGTTGGTCAGCATCGCTGAGATGCCGGTCGAAGCGACGAGCAGACGCGGGCTCTGGATGCCGCGCTGAAGTCGGTGAGCGAGGACGGCGAGGACGCCCGTCTGTTCGAGTAGACCGCCGAGCGTCAGCGCCGCGACGACGATGGCGATGGTCCACGCGGAGCCGGAGACGCCGCCGGACGCGAGCAGGCTGTTGACGAGTTCGGAGCCGGTTTCCGGGCCGGTGCCGCTCATGAACGTCTGCCACGCCGTGACGAACGACGCGCCCTGCACGAGGATGCTCGTGAACGCGCCGGCGAACGCGCCGGCGAGGAGGACGGTCAGCGCGGGGTAGCCAGCCGCGGCGAGGCCGAAGGTGACCGCGAGCGGCAGGAACGCGAGGAGCGTGGTGTCGTAGGTGGAGGCGAGCGCGGTCTGAATATCGGCGATTTGGCCGGCCGGAATCGTCCCGGTGATGCCGAGGCTGAGGACGACGAAGCCGACGAGCGAGAGGCCGAACGCGACGGCCGTTCCGTTTCGCATCGCGCGGATGTGGTCGTAGAGGTCGGTGTTCGTGACGGCGGCGGCGAGATTCGTCGTGTCCGACAGCGGCGACTGCTTGTCGCCCGCGTACGCGCCGGTGAGAATCGCGCCGGCCGTCATCGGTTCCGGGACGCCGAGCCCCGAGCCGATGCCGATGAAGGCGACGCCGAGCGTGCCGACCGCGGTCCACGACGAACCGATGGCGAAGGTGGCGATGCCGACGAGGAGCGCCGTCGCGGGCAGGAACACCTGCGGCGACAGCAGGTCGAGGCCGTAGTACATCAGCGTCGGAATCGTCCCCGCGGCGACCCACGTCGAGACGACGCCGTAGATGGTAAACAGGATGAGAATCGCCTGTAACCCCATCGCCAGACTGCGTTCGATGCCCTCGTAGAGGTCCTCCCAGGTGTAGCCCCAGACGAACCGACCGAGGAGGCCGACCAGCGCGATACTCCAGATGAGCGGGATGTGCGGGTCGAGCCCCAGCCACGCCGACCCGAGACCGAGGAAGGCGACGAGTCCGAGCACCGGAACGAGCGCCTGTTTCAGCGACGGACGCTGGTCCGGGGCGATGTCGTCGTACGACCGCGGTGTGTACCTATCAGTTCCCATCGTAGCTCAACAAATAACTTTAGAGCATAAAATTGTGTCGTGTTATGATTCAAGTGCATTGTTATGCAATGACGTACTTTTAGTTGACAATATAATATCCGACAGTAATTATTCGGAGGGTGGTCACGGGCGGTTGCGCCGAACAGTCGCGCATTCCGATAGGTCGATAATACGGAACGTGTCAACGAGTAGGGAAACAGCCATACCGGAGGCGCGCCACGGGTCGGGCATGGCCCTCACCGAGTTCTTCTTGTTCCCCCTCGGGTTGGTCGCCCTCCTGGGGGCAGTCCCGCTCGTCATCCTCTATCTGCTCCGGCCGGAACCGGTCCGGCGCACCCTCCCGACCTTCCGGTTCCTCGCGGACGCGGCGGGGCGAAGCGCTTCGAACCCCATCTTCGACCGGTTGCTTCGGAGCCTGCTCCTCCTCATCCAACTGGTCGCGCTCGTCGCGCTCGTCGGCTCGCTGGCGACGCCGTACGTGCTGGTTCCCGAGTCGGAGACGGTCCAAGAGACCGTCCTCGTCGTGGACACGAGCGCGAGCATGGGCGTCCGCGACGGCGGCGGGACGCGATTCGACAGCGCCCTCGCCGCGGCGCGAGACGAGGTGTCCGGCACGACCTCGGTCGTTGCGGCGGGCGCGAACGCGGACGTAGTGCTCCGCCGGGGGAGCGCGACCGACGCCCGCGCCGCCCTCGACGGCCTGCAAGCGAGCGACGCGCCGGGTGACCTGCGCTCCGCGATTACCGCCGCCGCCTCCGTCGCCGGCGAGGACGCCCGCGTCGTCGTTCTGAGCGACTTCGCGGACGACTCGCCGTGGAGCGACGCGGTCCGCGAAGCCCGCGCCCGCGGCCTCGTGGTCGAACTCCAGCAGTTCGCGGGCGGCGGCGCGGGCAACGTCGGCATCGTCGACCGGCGCTTCTCCGGCGCGAACGTCACCGTGACGGTGAAGAACTACGGCGACTCGGCGGCGACGCGGACGCTCTCGCTCGCCGGAGCCACCCGAGAGGTCCGCATGGACCCCGGTGACGTGGCGACCGCGACGCTCCCGGTCCCCGCGGGCGGCGGGCGCGTCGAACTCTCACCGGGCGACGCCTTCCCGACCGACGACGCGCTGTACGTCGCGGCCCCCGGGGACGCCTCGGTGGACGTGCTCGTCCTCACGAACGACGAGAACCGATATCTGACGGCCGCGCTGTCGGTCATCCCCGAGGTGTCTTTGACCGTGGACAACCCGCCGACGGCCGTCTCGACGAACTACGACGTGGTTATTTACAGCAACGTCAACCCCGGTCGGCTGCTCGCGGGCAACGTCGAGGCCGGCCGCGAAATCGTCGCCGACGGCGGCGGCGTGGCGATTCAGGCCCAAGAGGAATCGCCGAGCTACGGCGACCTGCGGCTCGTCTCGCAGGGAAGCGTCGAGACGAATCCGACCATCGGGACCGTCGAGAGCCACCCGATAACCCGCGATATCACCTTCCCGCCGCCGACCGAGTACGTCGCGGGCGACCTCCGGTCCGGCCAGTCGCTCGTGAACACGACCGACGGCACCTCGCTCGTCGCCGTCGAGCGCCGCGGGGCCGGCCGCGTCCTCTACTACGGCTTCATGGAGGACAGTTCCGCGTTCAAGTACAACTACCAGTACCCCGTGTTCTGGAAGCGCTCGGTGTTCTACCTCGCCGGGCGCTCGACGCTCTCCGAGTTGAACCGGGCGACCGGCGGGTCGCTCGCGGCGGGCGCGAACCGGACGGTCGAGACGCCCGCGGGCGAGGCGACCGGCCCGGAGGTCCGCCTCGACGACGCCGGCTTCTACCGCGTCGGCGACGAGCGGTTCTCGGCGTCGCTCCTCAGCGAGACCGAGTCCGACGTGGCCGCCGCGCCGCTTGACGGCGAGTCGGCCCCCTCGGACTACCCGACGCGGGTCGAAGAGCGCGAGGTTCCGGACCCGCTCACCGAGTGGGCCGCGCTGGTCGCGCTCGCGGCGACGATGGTCGAGTTGGCCTACCTGCGCCGGCGGGGTGACCTCTGATGGCGGCGCTCGGGTCGGCGTCGGCCGTCCTGCCCGCGCTCGACGCTGTCGCCGCCACGACTCCCGCCGCCGCGACGACGCCCCTCGCGTGGACGGTCGAGGCCGCCGGGCGGACGCTCGGCCTCCAGCGCCCGCTGTTCCTCGTCGCGCTCCCGGTGGCCGCGCTCCTCGCGTGGGCGCTCATCTTCCGCGGGGCCGACGGGACCGCAGGCGGGCGCTCCCGGCGGCTCCTGTTTGCGTCCCGGCTTCTCGTCGTCGTCCTCTTGGTCGTCGCGGCCGCGGGACCGTACACCGTCGCGACCCGGATGACCGACGGCGACCCGCAGGTGACGCTCCTCGTCGACGACTCCGACAGCATGGCCGTCACCGAGGACGTGGCGTCGCAGCTCGCGTCGGACATCGAAGACGAAGGCGTCCCCGTCACCACCTCGACCGTTGCCCGCGGCGGGTCGTCGCCCATCGGTGACGCCGTCGCGGCAAACCTCAGGCCGAACGGGACGGTCGTCCTCGTCTCCGACGGGCAGGTCACCTCGGGGCGGAGCCTCGCGTCCGCGACGACGCTCGCCCGCGACCTCAACGCGACCGTGAGCGCGGTCGGGGTCGAACCGACCGAGACCGAACAGTACGTCACCGTCAGCGGCCCGTCGAAGACTAGCGTCGGCGTCGAGAACTCCTTCCTCGCGCAGGTCGACGGGGTCGTCCCCGACGACGTCGAGACCGCGACCGTCGAACTCGTCGTGGACGTCGACGGCGAGGAGGTCGCCCGCGAGACGGTCACCACCACAGACGGCATCGAGTTCTCCCGGACGTTCGAGACCACCGGCACCCACCGCGTCACCGCCCGCATCGACGGCGACGACCGCTTCGAGACGAACGACGTGTTCCGCAAGACGGTCCGCGTGGTCGAGCCCCCGAGGGTGCTGTACGTCTCCCGCGGCGACTACCCGTTCCGCGACTACCTCTCGCAGCTGTACGACGTGGAGACCGCCGAGACCGTCCCCGCGGACCTCTCGTCGTACCACGCCGTCGTCCTCCAGGACCTCCGCGCCGAGGACGTGGGCAACACCGACTCGCTCCAGCGGTTCGTCATCGACGGCGGCGGCCTGCTGACCGTCGGCGGGCGCAACGCGTTCGAAAACGGCGGCTACGACGGGTCGAGCCTCGCGTCGATGCTGCCGGTCACGACCGGCGAGGGCGCGTCCCAGCAGACGAACCTCGTCTTCGCCATCGACGTCTCCGGTAGCGCGGAAAGCGGGATGCGCGTCCAGAAATCGGTCGCGCTCGACGCGCTCGACCAACTCGGCGACGAGAACCGGGTCGGCATCGTCGGCTTCAACTACCGCGCCTACGACGTCGCGCCGCTCCGCCCGCTCGGGCCGAACCGCGAGTCGACCGCCGACCTCATCCGTCGCCTCGAGTCCGGCGGCGCGACCGACATCGCCGTCGGCCTCGACGGCGCGGCTCAGCAGCTCGGCGACAGGCGCGGGACGATTATCCTCATCAGCGACGGTCACGACCGGTTCCAAGACGCCGCGACGCTCGCGGACCAACTCGGTCGCGACGGGGTCAGCGTCATCACCATCGGGACCGGGCCGAACCCGAACGAACGGACCCTCCGAGCCATCGCGCGGGCGTCCGGCGGGAACTACCTCAGAGCCGACGAGACCGACCGGCTCCGCATCCTCTTCGGCGGGTCGAACCGCCAGTACGCCGGCGACGGCCTCACGGTCGTCGACCAGAACGACTTCGTCACCGCCGGGGTGGAGCTGACCGCGAACCCCGGCAGCGTCAACGACGTGTCGGTCAGGAGCGGCGCGAACTTCCTCGTCGCGGCCGACGACGGCACTCCCGCGGTCGCGTCGTGGCGCTACGGGCTCGGTCGCGTCGCCACCGTCACCACTTACGCGGGCGACGGCACGCTCGACGGCCTGCTCCAAAGTCCCGACTCGCTCCTGCTCACCAAGTCCACGAACTACGTCATCGGTGACCCCGAGCGGAAGGCGTCCGGCGTCGCCGAGGTGTCGGACACCCGGGTCGACCAGTCGACGACCGTCGTCTACCGCGGCGGCGAGCGCCCGCGGGGCGTCGAGGGACTGCGCTTTTCGGCGGTCAGCCCCGGCGTCTACGAGGCGACGGTCGTCCCCACCGAGACGGGCTATCGGGACGTGCTCGACACCGCCTTCGCCGTGAACTACCCCGTCGAGCACGCCGGGTTCGGCCGGTCGGCCGCGCTCGAAGCCGCCGTCTCCGACAGCGGCGGGACGATGTACGGCCCCAACGACGCGGCCGAAATCGCGGCCTCAGCCCGCGACAACGCCGCCGGCGTCCAACCCGTGCGCGACGACTGGGCGGTCGCGTTCGTCGCCGCCGCGTTCCTCCTGTATCTCATCGAGGTACTCGCCCGGCGTCTTCAAGTGTATCGGGGTCGAACGCAAAGTGAAGGTGGTCTGATATGAGTGTCCTGGGTCGGTCCCTGAACCTCGGTCTCGTCGTCATCGTCGTCCTCCTCACCGCCGGAACCGTCGGCGCGACGATGTTCTACCAGTACTCGGTCGATTCGCTCGACCAACAGAACGAGCAGTTGCGCGAGCGAAACGCGGCGCTCGAAGAGAACCTTTCGCAAACCCGACAGAACCTGTCGGCGACGCGGACGGAGCTACGGGAACTGAACGACAGCCTCGAACGCACCCGAGGTGACGTGTCGCAGGTCTCCGACAGCCTCGAAGACACGGAGTCACAGCTGTCGTCGACGCAAAACGAGCTGTCGTCGACGCGGGACGAACTCCAAGAGACCGAAAGCAACCTCGAAGACGCCCGGAGCCGAATCAGCGAACTCACGGCGACGCTCGACGACCTCGAAGAACAGCGCAACCGCCTCGAAAACCAGATTGACGACCTCGAAACGGATAACGAGGAGCTCGAAGCGACGAACGACCGACTGGAGAACCAGATTGATTCGCTTCAGTCGGAGGTCTCCCGCCTCGAAGACCGGGTCGACGAACTCCGGGCCGAACTCCGGCAAGCCTGTGCCGGCTACCAAGACGGCAACCAACCGGCGGTGTGTAGCGATGTCTGAAACGACCCCCGACGACGCCGCCGCCGACGAGAGAGGTTCGCCCGACGACGCGGGAGCCGCTCGCCGCGAGGAGATGGCCGACGCCGTGAGCGAGGTTCGCCGGGAGGCCGCGAAGGCCGCCGTCGTTTCCAGCGTCGTCGACGCCGCGGTGGCGACGCTGTTGGCGAACATCGCGTTCCGGGTCGTCGAACTCCCCGTCCGGTCGTCGGTGTCGCTCGGCTTCCTTCCGCGGGTGGACCCGGCCGTCTCGGTCCACGTCGCCGTCCCGCTCGCCCTCGCGGTGGGCCTCCTCGTCGGCGTCGCGGAGTACCTCATCCTGATGCGGGTGCCGGCGGTCGAGCAGTTCGAGGAAGTGAACCCGTCGGTCGCCGAGGCGCTGCGGACCGCCCGCGACCTCGTCGCCGACGACGGGAACCCGAACCGCGACTCGCGCATGTCGGTCGCGCTCTACGACGACGTGCTGGCCCGCCTTCGGGAGTCGTCGTCGGTGGAACTGCTGCCGACCCGCCGCATCGTCGGCGCGCTGCTCGTCGCGTTGCTCCTCTCGGCGGGGAGCATCCAGGTCGCCATCTCGGACATCCAGTTCGAGGGACTCGCCGGCGAGACCACCCCGTCGGGCGACCTCCCCGACGCGTCCGACGACGAGACGCAGCTTCAAAACGGCAGTTCCATCCTCGGTGACCCCGAGGACGTGGCCGCCGGGTCGGAGCAGTTGAACGCCACTGTCGCCGGAACCGGCGGTAGCGGCGACGGCGACGGACCGGAGTCGGCGGCCGCGGCCTACGACTCGACCGGCTACGGCGGCGACAGCGCCGTCGAGAGCCAGCGCGCCGGCTATCTCGCCGACGACACGCTCGAAGAGGCCGACCTGATTCGCGACTACACCTTAGAGATACGAGAGAACGAAGATGAGTGACAACCCAGACCGATTCGGAGACGACGGACAGCGAACCGCGGTCGACGGCGACGCCGCGGTCCCGACGGACGACGACCTCAGCATCGAGGAACTCCAAGCGAGCGTCGGCGCGGTCAGAGACGAGGTCGGAAAGCGCATCATCGGCCAGCACGACGTGGTCGAGCGACTCCTCGTCTGCGTCCTCTGCGACGGCAACGCGCTGCTCGAATCGAACCCCGGACTGGGGAAGACGACGCTCGTGCGAGCCCTCTCGGACGCGACGGACCTGGGGTTCTCGCGCGTGCAGAACACGCCCGACCTGATGCCCTCGGACATCACGGGCACCGAAATCATCCGCGAGACGCCGGAGGGCCGCGACTTCGTGTTCGAGCGCGGCCCCATCTTCGCCAACGTCGTCCTCGCCGACGAGATAAACCGCGCGACGCCGAAGACGCAGGCCGCGCTCCTCGAAGCCATGCAGGAAAAGCAGGTGACCGCCGCGGGCGAGACCTACGAGCTTCCGGACCCGTTTTTCGTCCTCGCCACGCAGAACCCAATCGACCAGGGCGGCACCTACCCGCTGCCGGAGGCGCAGACCGACCGCTTCCTGATGAAGATTCTCGTCGACTACCCCGAGTTCGACGAGGAGCGGACCATCGTCAAGCAGTACGCCGAGGGCGGCGAGTCGCCCGAGGTCGAGCGCGTCCTGCCGCGGACGCACCTGCTCGCCGCGCAGCAACTCGTCCGGCAGGTACCCATCTCCGACGACATCCGCAACCGGACTATCGAACTGGTCCGCAGCACCCGCGAGGACGAGCAGGTCGAGTTCGGCGCGAGCCCCCGCGCGAGCATGGCGCTCGTGCTCGCCGCGAAGGCGCGGGCGTTCGTCCACGGGCGCACTCACGTCTCGTGGGAGGACGTGGTCGAGATGGCCCCGCCGGTCATCAGACACCGCATCATCCTCGACTTCCGGGCGGAGCGCGAGGGACTCGACCCCGACGACGTGATTCAACGGCTGTTGAACGAGTGACCGAGCGATGATAGACCCCGGCTTCCTCGACGAACTCGACCGCTTCGACACCTCGCTGAAGCGCGTCTCGAACGCCCAGCGGCAGGGCGAACAGGAGTCGCCGGACGTGGGCGAGGGGCTCACGTTCAGCGACCACCGCCGGTACGCCGCCGGCGACGACCCGCGGCTCATCGACTGGAAGGTGTACGCCCGGACCGAGGAGCTGTTCATCAAGCGGTTCGAGGCCGAGCGGAACCTGACGGTCCACGTCCTCCTCGACGCCTCGGCCTCGATGGACTTCGGCGAGGCCGACGCGAACAAGTTCGAGTACGGCGCGAAGCTCGGCCTCGGCTTCTGCCACCTCACGGCCGAGGAGAACAACGACTTCCGGTTTTCGCTCCTCGGAGATTTGCCCGACCGCATCGACACCGACGCGTCGAGCCGCGGCGAGGTGCTCCGACTGGTCGAACGGCTCAACGAGACGACGCCCGGGGGCGACGGCGACATCACGGCCGCGCTGTCGACGTACGCCGAGACCATCCACTCGCGGTCGCTCGTGGTCGTCGTGAGCGACCTGCTTTTCGACCCCGACGATGTGGCTTCCGGCCTCGCCGCGCTCGCGCGAAACGACGTGCTCGTCGCGCAGGTGCTCACCCCGGACGAACTCGACCCCGAGGCGACGGGCGACGCCATCTTCGAGGACCCCGAGTCCGAGGCGACGCGCCGGACCTACTTCGGCGGGTCGGCGGCGCGGCAGTACACAGACCGGCTCCAGCGCCACCTCGCGGCGGTCGACGAGCGGTGTCAGGCGCTCGGCATCGAGCGCGAACTCGTCGACACCGGCGCGGAGTTCTTCGACACGTTCGCCGACCTCTGGCTCGGCGCGCGACTCGGCGGGGAACGGCGCGGTGGCGGCTGACCGCGGTGACAGCTGACCCACGCGCCGGACCACCGTCGCCGCGGACCGCGGGCTTTTCACGAATCACCCCCCATTGACCGGTGTGACGGAGACACAGGAGCGCCGCGTGGTCGGTCTCGTCGCCGGCTCGCACGTCGTCAACCACGCCTATCTGGTCGCGCTCGCGCCCGTCATCGACCTCGTCGCCGACGACTTCGGCGTGAGTATCGCCGCCGTCGGCCTCGCCATCGGCGTCCAAGGCGGCGTCGTGACGCTCCTGCAACTCCCCTTCGGCTACCTCTCCGACGCGCGAAGCCGGACGCTCGTCCTCGCCATCTCGCTCGGGTTCGGCGCGGCTGGCATCGTCGCGACCGCGCTCGCGCCCTCGTACCCGTGGCTCCTCGCATCACAGGCGCTCCTCGGCGTCGGCATCGCGGGCCACCACCCCGCGCACTACCCGCTTTTGGCGACCGCCTCCTCGGAGACGAACCGCGGGCGGGCGTACTCGCTGCACGCCCTCGGCGGGTCGCTCGGCTTCGCCGTCTCGTACGCCATCGCCGCCGGCGTCGGCGCGCTCGGGTTCGGCTGGCGCTGGACCGTCGCGGGCATCGCCGTCTTCGGCGCGGCGTTCGCGCTCGTCGCGCTCCCGGTCGCCCGCGGCTTCCCCGAGCGAATCCGGAAACCGGCGGCGGAGGACCGCCCGTCGTCGCGCCCCACGCTCGCGGGGATTCGGCGGGGCGCGTCGGAACTCCTCTCGTCGTCGGGGCTGATGGGGCTCGCGCTCCTCTCGTTTCTCACTTCGGCGGCCGCGTGGTGCATCCGGACGTACTCGCCGCAGTTGCTCACTGCCGGCTACGGCCTCGCGCCGGGGACGGCGAACCTCCTCGTCTCGGCGATGCTCGTCGTCGGCGCGGGGACGATTCTCGTCGGCGGCGCGCTCACCGACCGGATCGGCCCCGGCACCGTCGCCCTCGGCGGGTACGCCGCGCTCGCCGGGCTGGCGGCGCTCCTTGCGACCGGGTCGCTCCCGCTCGCGCTCGTCGCGTCGATTCTCCCCTTCAGCGGGACCATCAGCGTCTCCCGGCCCGCGCGCTCGACGCTCGCGGACCGCCTCTCGGAGCGCGCCGACCTCGGGAAGAACTTCGCCGTCGTCACCGTCGGCATCTCGCTCGGCGGGGCCGTCGCGCCCCCGGCGTTCGGGGCGCTCATCGACCTCGCCGGCGTGCGCGTCACCTTCGGCGTCGTCGCCGTCCTCGGCCTGCTGTCGTTCGGGCTGACCCGGTGGCTCCTCGGCCGGGTCGACGGGTCGGCGCGACGGCCGCAGGCGACCCCGAGCGACTGAGAGCGGCGCGTTCGTGCGCGGCGGTCCCCCGGGCGTCGCGCTCAGTACTCCTCTCCTCGTCCCACGAGCACCCCGAGCGCGATGCCGACGACCGCGCCGAAGCCGGCACCGAACGGCCCCAGAAACGCGAAGCCGGCACCGCCGAAGACGAGTCCCGGAACGAACACCGCAATCGGGGAGACGCGAGTCGTCATACGACGGGGGTTCTGACGCCGAGCCCATAATCTCATTGACGCTTCGAACTCGCCGGTGGTCGGGTCGTCATTCCCTTCCCCGGCGACGTTCGTGAGAGCAAGAATCCATAACTAAGCCGCTGTCGGCCGTCTCTCCGGACGGTGGTGGAAATGGCAGCAACATCCGAGCGAGAACAACAGCACCGAGACTCGTTCATGCGCGTGGCGGACGAACTGTGGAACAAACGCGACTACGAGGTCATCAGAGAGGAGTACGACCCGCTGGTCGAGGTCCACGCCTTCTCTGACCCCGACGGCATCATCGGGACCGACGCGGTCGAAGAGTGGGCGCGGCGGTACCACGACGCCTTCTCCGACTTCCACGTGGAACTGTTCGACGTGACGGCGCGGGACGACCGCGTCTACGGTCGGTATCGGCTGACCGGCACCCACGACGGGACGCTCCGGAGCGCTCGCGGCGACATCCCGGCGACCCACCGCAAGATGGACACGTGGGGCATCGTGGAAGCGCGCTACGAGGGTGGACTGTGCGTCGAGGAGTGGAACAGCACCGACAGCATGTCCATGCTGTCACAGCTCGGCGTCGCGCCCGAGTGAACCGGCCGAGTCGCGAAAAACAACCGTTTTTGGTCGCTATCCGGACCACTCGCCGCGGACGTCGTCGGCGACCGCATCGCGCCACATGCCGAACCCCTGTTGACAGATGGGGCTCTCTTCGAGGTGGTCCATGAACCCCTCTCCTTCGCTCTCCAGTTCGTCGAGGCAGAACGGACACCGAGTCGGGTCGTCCCACGTGTGCGCGATGACCGAGGGTTGTACTTCCTGAGACATACGCACCAATACGCGATAATACTTGATAAAAATTTGGTCGATGGCGCTATCTAGTCTCATTTGTCTATCTCCGGGGAGAATACATACTCGATTCTAAATCGAGTGATATCGGGCCGTCACCGTGTTATCGCGGTTCACTCCCGTCGGCTTGCGGTCGAATCGTAACCCTATACACGACTCGGGGCGGCGTTCTACCCGTGAACTATCTCTCGTGGGCGGTCGTCGCGCTCGGGGCCTACTCGCTCGTCGCGCCGCTGATGAAAGTGGCGACGACCGGCCAGGCCAAAATCCCGAGCGACGTGGCCGCACTGGTCGCTAACGGCGTGCTCGTCGTGGGAACCGTCGGGGTCATCGTCGTCTCCGGGCAGAGCGTCACGGACTCGGTCATCAGCCCGAAACTTCCCTACGTTCTCGCCGCCGGTGCCTGCCTCGCGGTCGGCATCCTCTCGTACTACCGGGCGCTGGCGCTCGGCCCCGTCTCTATCGTCGCTCCCATCTTCGGGATGTTCCTCGCGATTTCGTCGGTCGTCGGCATCGTCGCGCTCGGCGAACCGCTGACGGTTCGCAAGGTGGCCGGCATCGGCTTCGCGGTCCTCGCAATCGCCCTCGTCTCCATCGACTGAGGGGCGTCTCGGAGCCGCCGAAGGCGACGCGGAACTGCCGCGGGCCAACCGCTTTTCATGTTCGCGGGCCAACGTGGCGACATGGTACTGCTCGAATCCGACTCCGAACTCGAACGCGGCGACGCCGCCCCCGACTTCGAACTCCCCGGCACCGACGGCGAGACGTACTCCCTCTCGTCGTTCGCTGACTACGACGCGCTCCTCGTCGTCTTCACCTGCAACCACTGTCCGTACGCGAAGGCGAAGTTCGAGGAGCTGAACCACCTCGCCAGCGCCTACGACGACCTCGCGGTCGTCGGCATCAACCCCAACGACGCCGAGGACCGCCCCGAGGACTCCTTCGAACGAATGCAGGAACTCGTCGCGGACGGCACGATTGGGTACACCGCCTACCTCCGCGACGAGTCGCAGACGGTCGCCGCGGAGTACGGCGCGGTCTGCACGCCCGACCCGTTCCTCTTCGAGAACACCGGCGACGGCTTCGAACTCGCGTTCCACTCCCGCATCGACGACGCGATGAGCCCCGACGACGAGGTGTCCGACTACGAGATGCGGACGGCCGTCGAGGCGCTGCTCGCCGGCGACGACATCCCCGTCGAGGAGTACCCCTCGCAGGGCTGTTCCATCAAGTGGAAAGACGAGTAACACAGCGAAATCGGAAGCGATTCGACCGGCTCGCGGACGACCCTACTCGTCGCCGAGGAGGGCGTCGCGGGCGTTCTCCACCGCGGCTTCCTTCTTCGCCGGGTAGGCCTCGACTTTCGCGCGGAGGGTGAGCCCCCCGCCGCGGCGGGCCTCGCCCTTGAACGCGGCCTGTTTGTCCAGCCGCAGGAAGAACTCCGTGTTGTCCGTGACGCGCTGGTCGAGTTCGTCGAGGAGCGTCTCGAAGTCGGGGAGGTCGCGTATCTTGTCGAGGACGTGCCGCACGTCGTTGGCGCGCTCGACGCGCGCGGAGAAGACGATGATGCGGTCGCCGTGGTGGCCGGTGCTCTCGACGCGGTCGACGTCGAACTCGTCGGGGAGGAACGTCCGAAGCGCCTCCTCGACCCGTTTTTCGTCTTCCGTCTCGTAGCAGAACGTTCGGAGGTCGATGTAGTGGAACGGAACGCGTGGCATGGTGGGTCTGAGAGGCGTCGGTCGGTCGTCGGTCGCTTACTCTTCGTCGGCTTCGTCCGCGTCGTCGCCGTCGGCGGCTTCGAGCTGGTCCTGCGCGATGCCGACCTCCTGGCCCTCGTCGAAGCTGATGGTGTAGGTCGGCTCGCCGAACATGCTCTCGATGACCTGCGTGACCGTGCCGGTCTCGCCGTCGAACTCGCTGTGCTTGTCGTTCAGGACGACCTTGTCGTCTTTCTCGAAGCTCATACCCACAGGTTCCGCGTCACCGGATAAAAGGGCGATGATTGGACGCGAAGTCGCCGGCTCCGCCGCTCGCGACGACGCGTGTCGAAGCCGATTTGTGGAGCCGCGCCGAACCGTGCGGTATGCCGAGTCGCCCGCTCGCACATCGACCGCCGGCCGCGCGCCGATGACGGTCGACGACCTGTGGTTCCTCGCGGACGAGGCGCGACAGCGCGCCGAGCAGGCGTACCACCGCCTGCGCCGGAACCACGCCGACGCCGACTACCTCGAACCGGTTCACACCCGCCGCGTCTCCCGCCCGCGGTTCCGCACGCTCGCCTCCCGCGTGAAGTCCACGGGGACGCCCTACGGCGTCCACACCGTCGTCCGCCGCCGCGACGACGAGATACTGCTCGTCCGCCACGAGGGCGTCGACCTCTGGGTCCTCCCCGGCGGCGGCGTCGACAGCGACGACGAGGGCTTCACCGAGGCCGCCCGGCGCGAACTCGCTGAAGAGGCCGGTATCACCGCCGACTACGGCGGCCTCGCGATGGCCACCCGAATCGACATCCGCTGCGACGGCCACCAGACGTGGGGCGTGATGCCCGTCTACCGCGCCCGCGTCGACGGGGCCGCGGAACTCAGCGTGAACGACCCCGACGAAGAAATCTCGGCCGCGCGGTGGTTCCGCGTCTCGGAGCTCCCGGCGGACACCCGCGACCGCGACGACCTGCTGTCGTGGTACGACCACGTCGCCGGCGACTGACCGACCCGCCGGCTCAGTCGGTCGCTTCGCGCCGTTCTCGGGTGTCCGGTGTGTCCCCCGTGTCCTGCGCGCCCTCCGCGTCGCCGGCGTCGCCGGCTTCGTCCGCGTCGCTCTCCGCGTCGTCGACGTGTTGGCCCCAGAATCCGGGGTACTTCTCCACCCGGAGGTCGCCGAGGACGACCGTCTGGCACGCGAGTCGGAGACCCGAGTCGGGGTCGTGCGGGGGGAATCGGAGCCGGCGGCGCTCCTTTTTCGTCCGGTAGGTCACGGGACCGCGAACCCCGACGGCGCAGGTGCCGCAGGAGCCGCCGCCGCGGCAGTTGAACCACGACGAGTGGCCGTTGTGCGGCGATTCGCCGGCCGCGCGGAGCACGTCGCGGAGGACGTCCCCGCGGTCGCACTCGATTTCCCGGCCGCGGAAGTGGACGGTTGGCACGTGTTGGGTGACGCCACAGGAGGCTTAATCAGTGTCGTTTGTGAGACGACTGAAATCGCGGTCGTCGGCCGTGAGTCGCCGGAGTTCCGCGTTCCCGAATCGAACCACGAAAAGCGGCAACGCCCTCCGAAACCCCGCGATTCGCCTCGGAGAATCTAAGTTCGTCCGTCCCCGACCCCGACCATGCGCAACACACGACGCGCGTACCTCGCCGCCACGGCGGGTGCGTTGACGCTGGGCACCGCCGGGTGCCTCGGCGGCGGAAGCGGCGGGTCCGGAAACGACGCCGTCGCCGCCATCGGTTGTGAGGTCCCCGAACGCGACACGGTCAGTTCGCTCCCCACGCCCGTCATCGGGTCCGAGGACGCGAGCGTCGTCGTCGACGTCTGGGAGGACTTCGCCTGCCCTCACTGCGCGACGTTCGCGGTCGACGTCGCCCCGCAGCTCCGGTCCGAGTACGTCTCGGAGGGAATCGTCCGCTACCGCCACCACGACTTCCCGATTCCGGTGGACGAATGGTGGTCGTGGAAGGGGGCCTCGGCGGCCCGCGCCGTCCAGGACGAGGCCGACGACGAGACCTTCTTCGACTTCGCCCACACGCTCTACGAGAACCAATCGGAGTTCGGCGGCGGCGACGCCGAGGGGTCGCTGTCGACGCTCCAGTCGCTCGCCGACGACGCCGACCTCGACGGCTGTTCGGTCGCCGCGGCGGCCTCGCGCGAACGCTACCGCCCGCTCGTCGACGCCGAGCGGACCGAGGCCGTCGACGAGCGCGGCTTCCAGGGGACGCCGACGGTTCTCGTCGACGGCGAGCAGGTCGCGCCGCGATGGTCCGACCTCCAGCGCGCCGTCGAGAACGCCCGGTAATCGGACGCGAGTCGCGTGGTTCGACGTCCACACCACCTCTCGCGCGGGATTCGCGCACGACACCAGCGACGCTTTACGACGGGATTCACTAGCCACGAGTATGCACACGACGCGACCGTGCTCCCGACCCCGACGAGGTGACGCCCGGTGAGACGACGCGCCCTCCTCTCGCTGCTCGCGGGCGCGGGCGTCGCCAGCCTCGCGGGCTGTCTCGGCGACGGGTCCGCACCCGCCGAAGCGGGCGACGCCGCCGAGACGACGAGCGACGCCGCCGACCCCGCCTCCGCCACCGCGTCGTCGGGGTCCGGTTCCGGCGACCTCCCGCTCGTCGTCGACACCGTCGACGCGCAGGGGTCGTCGGCCGGCGGGGTTCGAATCCCCGCCGAGGGCGCGCCGACCGTCCTCGACCTCTTCGCGACGTGGTGTGCGCCCTGCGTCGCCCAGATGGAGTCGCTGCGGACGCTCCACGAGGAGTTCGGTGACGACGTGGCGTTCGTCTCGGTGACGAACGAGCGCCTCGGCGGCGGCCTCACGATGGACGACATCCGCGACTGGTGGGCCGAACACGACGGGAACTGGACGGTCGGCCACGACCCCGACAGTAGCCTGATGCGCGCGGTCCGCGCGAACGGCCTCCCGTATCTCGTCGTCTTCGACGCCGACGGCGAGGCGACGTGGACCCACCGCGGACTCGCCAGCGAGGAGAATCTCCGCGCGGCCGTCGAGGACGTCGCCTGATGCCCGGGTTCGGTCTCGGCCCCGCGCTGGGGTTCGATTCCGCCTTCGCCGGCACGCTCGCGTTCGCCGTCAGCGCCGGCGTCGCCACCTTCTTCGCGCCCTGCGCCTACCCGCTTCTCCCGGGCTACGTCGGCTACTACCTCTCCAGCGAGGAGGCCGACCTCGGCGGCGCGGTCGTCCGCGGGGCGGTCGCCTCGCTCGCCGCGCTGGTCGTCCTCGGCGCTATCGGGAGCGCGCTCGCGGTCGTCGGCGGCCGTATCGCTTCGCACCTCGCGCTCCTCGAACCGCTCGTCGGCGCGGCGCTCGTCGGCTTCGGCGTCCTCATGTTCACCGGGCGCGCGCCGAGCCTCCACGTCGTCCTCCCGGAGTACCGGTCGTCCGTGACCGGTTTCGCCGTCTTCGGCGGGGTGTACGGCCTCGCGGCGGCCGGCTGCGTCGTCCCGATTTTCCTCGGCGTCGTCACGCAATCGCTCGCGCTCCCGACCGCGCAGGCGGTCGTCTCGCTGGGGGCTTACGCCGCCGCCGCGGCGCTCCCGCTTTCGGTCGTCACCGTCGCGGCCGCGCTCGGCGGCGACCGAATCCGGTCGCTGTCTGGCTACGTTGGCTCGGTCCAGAAAGCCGCCGCGGTCGTGATGGTGCTGGCCGGCCTCTGGCAGATTTGGCTGGCGCTGTCGTTCTTGGGACACGTCTGAGGGCGCGGCCGACCGGACACGTAAGCGGAAGCGCTCGATTCAGTCGGCTAGTCCCGGCACCTCGCCGGTCGGCGTCGGCAACGCGCGGATCTCCCGCGGCGGCACGAGGAAGTTGCCGCGGCGCTTGACGAAGATGTACTCTAAAATCCCGTTGTTGACGCGCTGGCGGACGGTCGGCACGTCGGTCAGGTCGGTGCCGTTCATCGCCTCGCGGACCTCCTCGAACGCCGAGATACCGCGCTGGAGCGACGGGAAGTGCAGGCTCGCCACGCCGTCGTCGGCCGACTCGAAGTGTCTGCGGAGGAGTCTGACGTTGCCCTCCTCGTCGCGGTTGGCGCGGGCGGCCTTCTGGGCGTGGCCGACGTGGCCGAACTCGAAGGCGTCGTCGCGGAGGCGGTCGAGCATCGCGTCGATACCGCTGTCGTCGCCGAGGTTGTCGCCGACGCCGTCGACGAGATTCTGTTCGGCGTGCGCGGGCGAAAACAGCTTCATGACCCGGTGGTAGCGGTCTTCCTCGTCGTACCAGTCCGAGAGGCGCTGGCGGATGTTCGCCACGTGCTTCGTGGTCGCGCCCGCGAACGGCCCCTCGTCGATGGTGACGTACTCTTCTGTGGCCTGATTCCCTGCGAATCCCGCTTTGAACCCCATGAACAGCGGCGACGCCTCGGGGACGGGGTTCCCGTCGGGGATGCCGTTCAGGTCGGACTGGTGCTCGGCGGGGAGTCCGGCCCCGACGAAGCCCGTCCGCCGGGACGCGACCGAAAAGACGCCCGAGAGGTCGGCGTCGACGGCGACGCCGTTGGCCTCGTCCGCCTCGCCGAGGAGGGCTTGTTCGGCTTCGAGAACCGCGTCGGCGCGGTCGGACGCGAGGTGGACGAGCGCGTCCTGCCGGTCGAAGTCGGGCGTCTCGAACGGCGACAGCGCCCGCGGTTCGGGCAGGTCCACGCTGTCGGGAAGCGGGTCGTCGAAGCGGTCGAAGTACCGCGGCGAGTAGGCGACCGACCAGATGACGCCCTCGTGGCTCCGCTCGTAGGCGCGGTCGAGGACGCGGAAGGCGTTCTCGACGGTCGCGCGGGCGGCCTCGTCGGGCGGTCCCTCGCCGTCGAGGTCGAGATAGAGGAGCACCTGATGGCGGGGCATCTCGACGTTGCCGTGGTCGTCTCCCCGACAGAACTCGTTCCACGCGTGCTGCCGGCTCGGGAGCGCCTCGAACGCGTCGGTCCCCGCCGGAACGGGGTCGTCCGGTGCCCTGTCGAGGCAGGCGGAGAGCGCCGCCGCGCCGCCGGCGGCGACCGCGGCCTTCAGGAACTCCCGGCGGGACGGAGACCCGTCGAACATACGCCCGGCTAGGGACCTCGCGGGGAAGTCCGTTCTGGTGTGTGCGTCGAAGATTTCGCCTCCGGCGTGCGGGACGAGAACACGCGCGCTACCGTTCGAAACGCACACCAAACGGCATTTGAGTGCCGGGGCGCTAGCGAGGGTAATGAAACGACGAACGTATCTCCGCGCCGCCGGGGCGGGCGCGGCCGTCGGGCTTGCGGGCTGTCTCGGCGGGAGCGACGCCAACCCGAACGTGTCGCTGTCGAAGCCGGACCGCGAGAACGACGTGTCCAGCGAGGACCTCCCGTATCCGGCGTGGGGCCAGCAGGTCCCCGACGTGACGCTCACCGACCCCATCGCGGGGAGCGAGGTGTCGGTGCGCGACATCGACGTGCCGCACTTCCACACGTACTTTTTCACCAACTGCATGACCGTCTGTCCGGTGCTCATCAGCGCGCTCCGCGAGGTCCAGATTCACTCGGTCAGCGAGGGCTACGCCGACGAGGTGTCGTTCTACCCCATCACGTTCGACCCCGCCCGCGACGACGCCGACGCCTTCCGCGCGGAGGCCGACCAGATGAACGTCGACATGGACGCGGGCAACTGGCAGTTCCTCCGGCCCGCCGACGAGGCCGAGGCGAAGTCGGTCGTCGAAGACCAGTTCGGCGTCTTCTTCGAGAAAAACGAGCCGGACGACGAGGGCAACTACATGTTCACCCACCTCGGGCTCATCTCGCTGGTCAACGGCGACGGCTACGTCGAGCGGACCTACCGCGGTAACCAGCCGGACGAACAGTCGCTCATCGACGACCTCACCGCGCTCCGGGAGGCATGACGAGTCGGCGTCGGTTCCTCGCGGCGAGCGGAGCCGTCGCGGCCGCGGGTCTCTCCGGCTGTCTCGCCGAACTCGGTCGGCTCTACACGTCGAACGAGCCGCCGGTCGTCTCGAACCGCCCGGACGAGGTGTACGTCCCGACCCACACCGAGGGGATGCGCATGGTCGGGAGCGCGGACGCCGGCGACCTCCGCGTGGGCGTCTTTTACAGCTACCCCCACCGCTTTTGGGTGATGGCCGACGAGGGCGACGGCTTCGGCACGTCGAAGATGTCGGTCGAGGCCGGCGACGACGTGCATCTCATGGCGACCGTCTGGGACCCCGAGACGGGCGTCGTCGTCCCCGACACGGGCCTCTCTCTCGAAATCGCCCGCGACGGCGACCTCGTGAGCGAGGAGGTCGTCTACGCGATGCTCTCCCAGCGGATGGGCTTTCACTACGGCTCGAACTTCGGTCTCGACGGCGACGGCACCTACGAGGTGACGGTGGACGTGGGCGCGCCCTCGCTGCGCCTCTTCGGTGACCTCGTCGGCCGGTTCGGCTCCCCCGCGAGCGCGACGCTCGACTTCGAGTACAGCGCCGGCGACCGCGACGACATCCCGTACACGATGCTCGACGACCAGCAGGGCGACCCCGGCGCGGTCAGGCCGATGGAGATGGACGGGCTTCCGCTCGGCCGCGGCCCCGAGACGCTTCCGGGGACGGCGCTGGGGGGCGCGACGACTGGGAGCCTCCGACTCGTCGGTACCGCCCTCGACGCCGACCGCTTCGGCGACGACCCGTACCTCGCCGTCTTCCCGCTGACGCCCTACAACCGCCTTCTCGTCCCGCGGCTGGGCCTCACCGCGACCGTCGAATCCGGCGGGTCGACCCGCTTCGACGGCCGCCTCGAACCCGGCCTCGACGCCGACCTCGGCTTCCACTACGGCGCGTCGGTTCCGGGGCTCGCCGGCGACGACGCGACCGCGGACCTCGCGGTGGACGTGCCGCCGCAGGTCGCCCGCCACGAGGGGTACGAGACGGCCTTCCTCGAATTCGACCCCGTCCGCCTCGGGTAACGGCAATCGAATCGAACAAGGACAGGGCTATTTCCGTCCGGGCCGACCGACCGCGTATGGACTCGACGCGCCGCGAACGCGCGACACTCGCGCTCGCCGTCTGGGGCGTCCTCGTCTCGCAGGTGCTCCTCTATCCCGGCGTCTCCGACCTCGTGACCGCCCTCGGCGGCGGGCAAGGGGAGTACGACCTCTCGGCCGGGATGCTGTTTCTCGTCGCCGAGTTCGCCTCGTTCGTCGCCTTTTCGAGCGTCTGGGGCGCGCTCTCGGACGCGCTCGGCCGGCGGACGTGGCTCATCGTCGCGGGCGCGCTCGGCGGCGCGGCCAGCTACGTCGCGCTCCTCGCGCTCGCCACGCTCCCGTGGCTCGACGCCACGTTCGGCGCGGTCCTCATCGTCCGCCTCCTCGGCGGCGCGATGACCATCGGCGCGTTCTCGCTGTCGATTACGATGCTCGCGGACCTCTCGGGGGGCAACGGCCGGAACATGGGCGCGGCGGGCATCGCCATCGGCCTCGGCGCGGCGCTCGGCTCGGTCGTCGGCGGCCAACTCACGACCATCGACCCCCTCGCGCCGCTGTACGCGTCGGCCGCGTCGCTCACCGCCGTCGCGCTGCTCGTCACGACCGTCACCGACAGGACGCCCGATTCGACCCGCGTCGGCGTCGGCGTCGTCCTCAAGAAACTGGCCGCGCGCCCGGCGTTCGCGGTCCCGTACGCCTTCGGCTTCATCGACCGCATGACCGCCGGCTTCTTCGCCCTCGTCGGGGTGTACTACTTCCGCGAGGCGTTCGGCGTGAACGCCGCCGTCGCCGGCGGGGTGCTCGCGCTCTTTTTCGTCCCCTTCGCGCTCTTGCAGTACCCCCTCGGCTCGCTGTCCGACCGCGTCGGCCGGTTCGTCCCCGTCGTCGCGGGGTCGATGCTCTACGGCGTGTCAATCGTCGCCGTCGGCGTCGCCCCGGTCTTCGAACTCGCGGCCGCTCTCATGGTCGTCGTCGGCGTCTTCGGCGCGCTCGTCGCGCCCGCGACGATGGCGCTCGTGACCGACCTCGCCGAGTCGGGCGAGCGCGGGGCGGCCCTCGGCGGCTTCAACGTCTTCGGCAGCCTCGGCTTCCTCGCCGGCTTCCTCATCGGGGGCGTCGTCGCCGACGTGGTCGGCTACCTCCCGTCGTTTCTCGTCGTCGGCTTCGCAGAGGTCGCTATCGCCGTCGTCGCGCTCCGGGCGGTGAAGCGACTCGACGGCATCGGCGCGGCTCAGACGCCGTCGAGCGCCGACTGAAGTTCGGCGTTCACGACGAGCCACATCCCGCGGAGACAGACGACGACGGCGAGGCCGACGCCCGCGAGGACGAACGCCAGGAACAGCCCGACGAAGACGCCGCCGCCCCGCGGGTCGGGGACGGTCGGCGCGAACTCACCGAGTTGGACCGCGAAGGCGACGATACCGGCGACGAGGAACGCGAGCATCAGTTCGAGCAGCCGCCAGAACGTCTCGATTCGCAGGCCGCCGCGGCCGGTGAGCAGGAGGGCGATTCGCCGCGACGCGGCCACAAGCGAGACGGCCGTGAGAAGGAGCGTGGCGGCCGCCGCGAGCGTGAACCCGACGTGGGCGAGCGGGAGCGTCGGCGCGAGCGACGAGACGAGCGTCAGCGCGACGCCGAGGAGGACGCCGGCCGCGAGCAGCGACTCGACGCCGAGAATCGCCGTCTCCGGCTCGTCGCGGGCGAGTCGTGCGAGGGTCCCGTACACGGTCGTCCCTCACTGCGGGCGCTGAAGGCTGTTTCCCTTGGGCTTAGTCGTGGCCGGAGACGCGGACCGGCTGGTAGGGCTCTTCGAGGTAGTCGATGTCGGAGTCCGAGAGCGTGATGTCGAGGGCCTCCACCGCGTCTTCGAGATGTTCGATACTGCTCGTGCCGACGATGGGCGCGTCAACCCAGTCCTTGTGGAGCACCCACGAGAGGGCCAGTTGCGCCATCTTGACGCCCTTCTCGTCGGCGAGTTCCTCGACGCGCTCGTTCACCTCGCGGCCGCCGCCCTCGAAGTACGGGTGGCCCTTGGCGTGTTCGTCGGTCCGGCCGCGGGTCGTCGCCTCGAACTCCTCGTGGGGGCGGGTGAGGTAGCCGCGGGCGAGCGGCGACCACGGCATGACGCCGACGCCCTGCTTCTCGCAGAGGGGGAGCATCTCGCGTTCCTCCTCGCGGTACAGCAGGTTGTAGTGATTCTGCATCGTGGCGAAGCGGTCCAGTCCGAGCGAGTCGGCGGTGTACTGCGCCTCCGCGAACTGGTGGGCCCACATCGACGACGCGCCGACGTAGCGCGTCTTGCCGCGCCGAACCGCGTCGTCGAGCGCGCGCATCGTCGTCTCGATGGGGGTGTCGTAATCGTAGCGGTGAATCTGGAGCAGGTCGAGCGCGTCCATCCCGAGGCGGTCGAGCGAGTTGTCGAGCTCCTGTTCGATGGCCTTCCGCGAGAGACCGCCGGAGTTCGGGTCGTCGTCGTCCATCTGGAAGTACACCTTCGAGGCGACGACCGCCTCGTCGCGGCGGCCCTCCAGCGCCTTCCCGAGGACGCGCTCGGACTCGCCGTTCGAGTACATGTTGGCGGTGTCGAAGAAGTTGATACCGAGTTCGATGGCGCGGTCGACCAGTTCGAGCCCCGCCTCCTCGTCTAACACCCACTCGCGCCACTCCGGCGTGCCGAAGCTCATACAGCCGAGACAGATGCGGGAGACCTCCATGCCGGTGTCTCCGAGCGTCGTGTACTCCATGTGCGGACATCCCCGCGAGTCGGCAAAAAGATGGACCAAGCGGTAGCCGTGGCGGGGGACCGGCCGACCGTCCGGGCAGGGCCCGCGCAACTACCCGGCCGGTCCTCGGGCCGAGACAGTCATCAGAAAACGGCGTTTCCCGGGGTTTGAAACCGTCTCTCTCGGTTTATGCTCTCCGGAGTCGTATCAGTAACCCGAGGCGTAGCCTCGGTGATTCCGATGTTCACAACGAAACAACTGGTCGCGCTCCTCGTGAGCCTCCTCGTGGTGGGGTCGCTCGCGGGCGTCGCGGCCGCACAACAGGGACCGTCCGCCGGCGGGGCCGTCGTCGTCGACGAGGGCGAGACCGTCGACGGCGACCTCGACGCGGTCGGCGGCACGGTCGTCGTCGCCGGGACGGTAACCGGCGACGTGTCCGCGACGGCAGGGACCGTCCTCCTGACTGAGACCGGAACCGTCGACGGGAACCTCGACGCGGTCGCGGGCTCCGCGACCCTCGAAGGCACCGTCGGCGGCGACGTGAGCCTCGCGGGCGGCGCGGTGTTCGTCCGTGACACCGCCGACATCGGCGGGTCGGTAGACGCCGCCGGCGGCACCGTCCGACTCGACGGCGCGGTCGACGGGAACGTCCGCGTCGGTGCGGAAGAACTCACTGTCGGCCCGACCGCTCGGGTCGGCGGCTCGCTCGAATACGACGCGGCGACCGCGACCGTCGACGCCGCGGCCGTCGTCGACGGCGGCGTGCGGCAGGTGGACGACCTCGCGGTCGCCGCGCCCGTCGTCGCCGGGACGCCGTTCCAGTTCGGCCAGTTCGAAGGCCCGGTCATCCCCGGCTGGGTGGTCTCGGGCTACTGGCTCCTCGCCAACTTCGTCGTCGGCGCGATTATCGTCCTCGTCGCCCCCGGCTTCGCCCGCCGCGTGACGGGCCTCGGGACCAAGAAGGCCGTGCGGAGCGGCGGCGTCGGCCTCCTCGCCATCGTCGCGATACCCATCGTCCTGCTGCTCCTGCTCCTGACCATCGTGGGCATCCCGCTCTCGCTGGCCGGCGGGGTCGGCTTCCTGCTCGTCCTCTGGGTCGCGGGCGTCTACGGCGCGCTCGTCCTCGGGACGTGGCTCCTGTCGCTCGCGGACTACGACAACCGCTGGGTCGCGCTGTTCGCCGGCCTGTTCGTGCTGGCCGTCCTCGACTTCGTCCCGCTCGGGGGCGTTCTCGAATTCGTCGTCCTGCTCGTCGGGCTCGGCGCGTTCGCGCTGGCGCTCCGCGGGGAGTCCGCCGACGACGGCGACGAGAGCGTGAGCGCGCCCGACGAAGGCCCGCGAGAGGGCTCGCCGATGGCCTGACTGCGCGCCTCTCACGCGGGAACCGGACGAACAATTATTATGGTCTGTTCTGTCTGTCGAGCCATGGCAGTCGACTACGCGGCCGAGTCGGAATCGTTCGAGTGGGACATCCCCGAGCACTACAACATCCCCGCAGTCATCGAGTCGCACGCCGACGCCTTCGGCGACCGCGTCGCCCTCCGGTTCCGCGACGCCGACGGCGGCCGCGAGGAGCGGACTTACGGCGACCTCCGCGACGACATGAACCGCTTCGCCAACGCGCTCGAATCCATGGGCGTCGGGAAGGGCGGCCGGCTCATCCACCTCCTCCCCCGCGACCCCGACGTGTTCGCCGTCCAACTCGGCGCGCTCAAGCGCGGCGCGCTACTCGTGCCCAGTTCGTCGATGCTCAAGCCCAAGGACATCGCGTTCCGCGCGAACGACTGTAAGGCGACGACGGCCGTCGTCCACGAGTCGCTCGTCGAGATGGTCGACGAGGTGCGCGACGAGACGCCGCTTTCGAACTTCGTCGTCCTCGGCGGCGACGCCGACGGCTGGACCTCGTTTTCGGACCTCGTCGCCGACGCATCCACCGAACACGACGGCCCCGCCCTCCGGGCCGATGACCCGATGTCCATCAACTACACGTCGGGGACGACCGGCCAGCCCAAGCCGGTCCGCCACCGCCACCGCTGGATGCGGTGTTTCGAACTCGTCAACGCCCCCTACTGGTGGGGCGTCACGGCCGACGACGACCTCTCCGACGAACTGCTCTGGGCGACGACCGGCACCGGCTGGGCCAAGTGGTTCTGGAGCCCCGTCGGCGTCGGTCTGACGACCGGCGCGACCCAGTTCGTCTACCGCGGCGACTTCGAACCGGACGCGTTCCTCGACATCATGGAAGAAGAAGGCGTCACCCGCCTCTGCGCCGTCCCGACCCAGTACCGGATGTTCGCCCAGCGCGACCTCGGCTCGTACGACCTGCGGCTGAAAGAGGCGCTGTCGGCGGGCGAACCGCTCAACCGCGAGCCGATAGAGGCGTTCCGCGAGGCGTTCGGCGTCACCCCGCGGGACGGCTACGGCCAGACCGAGACGGTCGCGCTCCTGACGAACTACCCCGGCATCGACGTGAAACCCGGCAGCATGGGCAAGCCGACGCCCGGCCTCGGCACGACCATCATCGACGAAAACGAGGAGGAAGTCGGCGTCGACGAAATCGGTGAAATCGCCGTCCCGGTCGGCTGCCCCGGCATCTTCGACGGCTACTACGAGAAGCCGAACCTCGACGAGAAGACGTTCTCCGGCGACTACTACCGCACCGGCGACCTCGCCTCCCGCGACGAGGACGGCTACTTCTTCTTCGAGGGCCGCGCCGACGACATCATCATCTCGGCGGGCTACCGCATCGGCCCCTTCGAGGTCGAAGACGCGCTCGTCTCCCACGAGGCGGTCGCGGAGGCCGCCGCGGTCGCCAGCCCCCACGAGGAACGCGGCAGCATCGTCAAGGCGTACGTCGTCCTCACCGACGGCTACGAGGGCTCTGACGACCTCGTGGACGAACTCCAGTCGTTCATGAAAGCGCAGACGGCCCCGTACAAGTACCCGCGCGAAATCGAGTTCGTCGCGGAGCTACCGAAGACCTCCTCGGGGAAGATTCGCCGCATCGAACTGCGGTCCCGAGAGCAGGACTGAGTCGGCGCGCTCCGGGAGTCCATTTCCCCTTTGGCACCTTTCTTTAGGCGTCGTCGCTTGGTGACGCCCATGTACATCGCGGACCAGACGTGGCCCGAACTCGGAGACTACGTGGCCGAATCGTCGCTCGCGGTCGTCCCCCTCGGCTCGACGGAACAGCACGGCCCGCACCTCCCGCTCGCCACCGACCACCTCATCGCGGAGGCGTTGGCCCGCGAGGCGGCCGACCGGACCGGCTACCTCTGTACCCCGACCGTCAACGTCGGCGTCAGCCCCCACCACCGCCAGTTCCACGGGACGATGTGGGTCGACCCGCCGCAGTTCCGCGACTACGTGGAGTCGCTGACGCGCAACCTCGCGTACCACGGCATCGACCGGGTCGTGTTCGTCAACGCCCACGGCGGCAACGTCCAGCACCTCCGGGAGGTCGGTCGCCGCCTCCGCGACGACGGCACCATGTACGCCATCGAGTGGATGTGGGACGAGTCGATTCCGGACCTCGTCACCGACCTGTTCGACCACCCCGGTCCCCACGGCGGGCCGAAGGAGACCTCGATGATTATGCACATCGCCCGCGACCTCGTCCGCGAGGGCGAACTCGACTCGGCCCGCGACGGCGGCGTCGTCGACCTGGGCGACGACCACCTCCGCGAACACGGCGCGCGGACGTTCTACGACGCCATCGAGAACTCCGGAAACGGCGTCTTCGGTGACCAGACCGACGCGTCGCCCGAGGCCGGCGAAGAGCTGTTCGAGGCCGCGACCGACCAGCTCGTTCGCCTGCTGTCGTGGCTCGACGACCAGCCGATAGACGACCTGCTCGCACCCGCGCACGTCGACCCCCAACCGGGGTCGCGTCGCTGACCCCTCGGCTGGCCGACACGCTCTTTTCTCCGCCGCCGAAGGGACGCCTATGACCGTCTGGGTCCTCGGCGACCAACTCGACCCGTCGGCCGCGCCGCTCCAGTCCGACGACCGCGTGCTGATGATCGAGGCGCACGCCTTCGGCGACCGACTGCCGTACCACCCCCAGAAGCTCGCGCTCGTCTTTGCGGCGATGCGGCACTTCCGCGACGACCTCCGCGACCGCGGCTACGAGGTGACGTACATCGAAGCCGAGACGTTCGGTGAAGGGCTCGACCGCTACTTCGACGCCGCGCCCGGCGACGACCTCGTCGTGATGGACCCCCCGAGCCACGGCGCGGGCGAGCGGCTTCGAGAGCTCGTTTCCGCCCGCGGCGGGTCGCTCACGCTCGTCGAGAACGACCTGTTTCTCACGACGCCCGCCGACTTCGACGACTGGGCCGGCGACGCCGACAGCTACCGACAGGAACACTGGTACCGACACGCCCGCCGGCAGACGGGCGTCCTGATGGACGGCAACGACCCCGTCGGCGGCGAGTGGAACTACGACGACCAGAACCGCGAGACGCCGCCGGAGGGGTGGACGCCGCCCGAAGCGCCGCGGTTCGACCCGGACGAGACGACGCGCGAGGTCATCGAGTTCGTCTGCGAGCGCTACCCCGACGCGTGGGGGTCGCCCGAGCCGTTCGTCTGGCCGGTGACGCGCGAGGCGGCGAGACAGGCGCTGTCGCACTTCGTCGAGGTCCGCCTCCCCGAGTTCGGCCCGTATCAGGACGCGATGGTCGACGGCGAGTGGGCGCTCTGTCACTCCCTGCTCTCGGCGGCCATCAACCTCGGCCTGCTGCACCCGCGCGAGGCGGTCGAGGCCGTCGAAGAAGCCTACGAACGGGGCGACGCCCCGCTCAACAGCGCCGAGGGGTTCGTGCGGCAGGTCCTCGGCTGGCGGGAGTTCGTGCGGCACGTCTACCGGCGGTCGATGCCCGAGTTGGCCGAAGCGAACCAACTCGACCAGACCGAACCGCTCCCGGAGGCGTACTGGACCGGCGAGACCGATATGAACTGTCTGTCCGAGGCCGTGGGCCACGTCCGCGACCGCGGCTACGCCCACCACATCGAGCGCCTGATGGTGCTTTCGAACTTCGCGCTGGTCTACGGCGTCGACCCGGCGGAACTCGACCGCTGGTTCCACCTCGGGTTCGTCGACGCGTTCCACTGGGTGACGACGCCGAACGTGGTCGCCATGGGGTCGTTCGCCACCGACGTGCTCTCGTCGAAGCCCTACGCCTCGTCGGGCAACTACGTGAACAAGATGTCCGACTACTGCTCGTCGTGTCCCTACGCGGTGTCGAAGACGACCGGCGAGAACGCCTGCCCGTTCAACGCGCTCTACTGGGACTTCCTGAAGGAGAACGAAGCACGCCTCCGCGGGACGGGTCGGATGGGACTCATGTACTCCCACGTCGACCGCAAGGACGACGAGGAGTGGGAAGCTATCCGGGCGCGGGCCGACGAGATTCGGCGGATGGGCCGGGCGGGGACGCTCTGAGGCGGGCGACGGCCGACCTCCACGGCCGACGGCCACGACCCGCGAGCGCCGCGGCTGGCGGCCTGAAAATGCGGAACTCTGCTTCGCTGTCGAGTCGCCGTCGGTCGGAACGCGTCGGACTCAGAGCCGCGTGACGTTCGTCGCCCGCGGGCCTTTGTCGGCCTCCTCGATGTCGAACTCCACTTCCTGACCCTCTTCGAGGTCGGGACCCTCGATGTCCTCCATGTGGAAGAACACGTCGTCGTCGTGGTCGTCGGTCTCGATGAAGCCGTAGCCGCCGGAGGACTTGAAGAACGCAACCTTACCTTTCGCCATTGCGTGTCGAAACTCATCGGTTGGCGGCATAAGGATTCCGCCGATTGCTATCAATGACCGTGGTACTCGTTTACTCACCTTCGAGTCAGTCGTCGCGCGGCTCTCGGCCGAGGGTGTGAAACTCCTCGTTCGGTCGCATATCCGCGAACATCGCCATGCGGTTGCTGAGGTTGAAGAAGGCTGTAACCGCGCCGATGTCCCATATCGCCTCCTCGGAGAAGTCGGCGTCGCGGAGTCGCTGGAGGTCGTCTCCGCCGACCTCGACGGGCGACTCGGTGAGTTTGACCGCCACGTCGAGCATCGTCTTGTGTTTCTCGGGGATGTCGGCGGTGCGGTAGTTGGCGACCAGTTGGTCCGCGAGCAGCGGGTCTTTCGCGTAGATGCGGACCAGCGCGCCGTGGGCGACGTTGCAGTAGTAACAGTGGTTGACGCCGGAGACGGCCACGATAATCATCTCCACCTCGTGGCGTTCGAGGTCGGTGTCCTCGACGAGCGCGTCGTGGTACTCGAAGAAGGGCCGGAAGTGCGAGGGTTTGTACGCGAACGCGGCGAAGACGTTCGGCGTGAAGCCGGCGCGCTCGGTCTCGTCGTCGATGCGCTCGCGGAGGTCTTCGGGGAGGTCGTCGCGGTCGGGAACCGGGAAGCGGCGCATGGCGTCGTCGTCCATGCGTCTCCGGTCTCCCGGACAGACCTTAACGATTCCTCATATCCGAGGGGCGCTCGCCGTCCCGAGTCCGGGGTGTTCGACTCCGAGTTTCAGGGCGTTCAGAGCGCGACCGAGAGGTACGCCGCCGCGGCCACGGCGAACACGCCGACGGCGAACAGGCCGTAGTTGGCGACGGTGTTGTCCGCGGTCCACAGCGAGAGCGTGAACTTCCGGGACGAAAGCGGCCACAGGGGGCGGATGCCGGCGGGCGTCAGCACGTCGGCCGCGAGGTGCGCGAGGATGGTGAGCGCGCCCACGGCGAAGCCGAACGCGCCGAGGGTCGTCGCCGCAGCCTCGGGTTGGCCCGCGTTGCTGGCGAGGAGGTACGCCCCGCCGCCGCCGACGCCGCCGACGAGGGCGGCGAAGAGGACGGTGTGGGTCGGCCCGCGGTGGGAGATGCCGGGGACGCGCATGTCGTAGTCGGGGAGCATCGCCAGCCAGCACATCGCCGCGCCGGCGACGAAGGCGAGTTCGGGGCGGCCGGCCTGCACGAGCGCGAAGCCGAGCGGAGCGAACACGAGGAGCGAGACGCCCCAGTGACCGAATCGGTACATCTGGTGTGCCCTCGCTCCCGCGGCGAACAAAACCTTTCGGCCGCCGCGACCGTCAGCGGAGCAATCGTTATCTCCGGTGGCCGCGACTTTCGCGGCATGAGCCAACACCTCTCGTCGTTCCTCTCGGGTCTGTCGGCGCTTGAGGTGACGGCCCTCGTCTTACTCATCTCGGTCGGCGGCGCGTTCGTCATGGAGACGGTGGTCATCCGCCTCCTGTTTCGATACACCAGCCGAACCGAGACCTCCCTCGACAACATCGTCGTCCAAGAGCTTCGGTGGCCCATCGTCGTCACCGTCTCGCTGACGGGCGTCTTCCTGTTTTCCAGAGCCCCGGCGGTCGCGGAGGCGTTCGTCGTCGACGCGGCGACGCTCAACGACTTCTTCGGCCTACCGTCGCTGTCGGTCGGCATCGTCGTCTGGGCGTGGGCGCTCAACCGCCTCGTCAACCGCCTCGTCGACGCGGTCAAGGACAAGGGCAGTCGCTACGACTTCGCGCCCGTCTTCTCGAACGTCTGGACCATCGTCGTCTCGGTCGGCACTATCGGCGCGCTCCTGTACATCTGGGGCATCGAAATCACGCCGCTTTTCGCCGGCGCGGGTATCGCCGGCATCGCCGTCGGATTCGCCGCCAAGGACACCGTCGCCAACTTCTTCGGCGGCATCGCGCTGTACTTCGACGACACCTACAAAATCGGTGACTACGTCGTCCTCGACTCCGGCGAGGCCGGCACGGTCGTCAAGGTCGGCATCCGCTCGACCACGCTTCTCACCCGCGACGAACTGCTCGTGACGGTGCCGAACTCGGTGCTCAACGCCGCCAAAATCATCAACGAGTCCGCGCCGAACCGCCGCCGCCGGCTGAAAGTCCCGGTCGGCGTCGCCTACGGTACCGACGTGGACGCGTTCGAGGAACTCCTGACCGACATCGCCCTCGACGAGCCGCTGGTCCTCGACAGCCCCCGACCCCGGCCGCGGTTCCGCCGGTTCGGCCCCGACGCGCTGGAGTACGAACTCGTCTGCTGGGTCAACAGTCCGCTCAAGCGCGGGAAGGCGACGCACAACCTCAACCGCGAGATATACAAGCGCCTGAACGACGCGGGCATCGGCATCCCGTTCCCCCAGCGGGACGTGCACGTCCACTCGGCGGACGCCGAGGCGACCCGGCAGTCGCCCGCGGCCGGGCTCTCGAACGGCGGCGTCCGGAAGCCGACGCGCGGCCGAGAGGCGGCCGACGAAGTGGTGGCCGGCGATGTCGCGGACGCGGACGCGGACGAAGACGACAGCGCCTACGACGAGTGAGCGCCCGGAGTACCCCGCCGTGGACACTCCGGGGCGACTCTCGCCGGGAACGTTAACCGCGATGCGGCCGTGGATCGGATATGCTCCAACTCGGTCCCGTGGACGGGCTCATCGAGACGTTCGGCCCCTTCGCGATTCCGGTCCTGCTGTTCGCCGCCGGGTTCGTCGGCTACCTCGTGCTCGTCGCGCTCGGGCGGACCGGGCGCGACGGGAGTTGACTCTACTCCTCGACGACGATGGTACCCGTCATGCCCGCGGCCTCGTGGGGCACGCAGTAGTACGCGTGCTCGCCGGCCGTCTCGAAGGTGTGGACGTAGGACTGGCCAGACTGGACCGCGCCCTTCCCTTCGCTCCAGCCGGTCTCGGCCGCTTCTTGGGACTCGAAGCCGCCTGAGGCCCAGTACACCGCTCCCTCGGGGAGTTCGTCGCCGTAGGCCGTGACCGAGTGGGCCTCGCCGCCGACGTGCTCGAACGCGACGGTGTCGCCGGCCGATACCGTCAGTTCCGCCGGCTCGAACGCGACGGCGGACATCTCTACGACGTGGTCGGCGTCCTCGGGGACGCCCTCGACGACGTTCGGCCCGCCGGACAGCGCCGCGTCGGCGGAACCGCCGTCTTCGGAGCCGCCCGCCTCGGGGGCCTTGCCGACTTCACCGACGACGGCGAACTGGGCGCGGGCGGTCGCCGTCGCGTACGCTTCTGCGGCGGCGTCGACTTCGCTTCCGTCCGCTAACGCGTCGACGTAGTCGGACAGCGCCGCCTCGAAGCCCTCGTAGGCGTCGCGGTCGCCCCCTTCTAAGGCCTCGTGGACGCGGGCCTCCTCGAACGTCTGGAAGACGCCGGTCATGCGCTCCGAGGCGGCGGCTCCGAGGCCGGCGTCCGCGGCCGCGGTGGCGACGACGGCGTACATCGAATCGACAGCCCGCTGGCCGTAGGTCTTGGCCGCGCCGTAGGCCTCGCCGCCCTCCTCGGCCGCGGTTCGGACCGACCCGAGCGCGCCCTCGAACGACTCGTAGAGGTCGTGGTCGGCCTCCTCCAAGGTCTCGTGATAGCCGCCCGCGCCGCTCTCGAAGAAGGCGAAGGTGGACTGGACGACCGAGCCGGCGCGGGCCGACGCGCCGACCTGCGCGAGCGCGGCGGCGTCGAATCCGCGGGCACCGAAGAACGCGGCCTCCGCGGCCGACACTTCGGCGGTCGCGCCGACGGCCGCCTCGAACTCGAACAGCGCGTCCATCGCGCCCTCGGCGTGGGCCGCGGCGGCGTCGGCGTTGCCGGCGGCCGCGTCCTCGACGAGGCCGGCGAGATGCTCCTCTTCGAAGCGGTGATAGAGCTCTTCGGACTCCTCTTCGACGGACTCGTGGAGGTTCGCCTCGTTCTCTTCGAACCGGGCGAAGAGGGATTCACCGACTGCGGCGGCGCGGTCCGTCTCGCCGACGGCGACCAGCTCGCGGGCGTCGCCGAGGCGGGCGCGGAAGAACGCCGCTTCGAGCACCGTCGCGGCCTCGCCGCCGACGAGCGCCGAGATTCCCGCGAGCAGGTTCTCGTCGACCGTCGCCACCGCCTCCTCGGCCGCCGCACCGTCGCCCGATTCGGCGGCCTCGGTCAGCGATTCCAGCCCGCCCTCGAAGCCCTCGTAGGCGTCGTGGTCGGCCTCCTCTAACGCCTCGTGCGCTCGCGCGCCTTCGAAGTGGGCGAACACGTCGCTCGCGACCGTCGCGGCGAAGTCGGCCTCGCCCGCGGCGACCAGTCGTGGCACGTCGGCGGCGCGGGCGCGGTAGAGCGACAGCGCGGCCGCGTGGGCGAACTCGTCGCCGGGACCGCCGAGCCCGGCGAGCACCTCGGCGTCGAAGCCGACCGCCTGCATGAGCGCGAGGTGACCCGCCCCGGCGACCGCCTCGGGAGCGAGTTCGTAGCTCGCATCGACCGTCGCGTCGGCGGCGGTCCGGGCCGAGGCGGCGATGGTCTCGGCGTCGCCAGCGTCGGCCGCGCCCTCGACGGCCGCCTCGAACGTCTCGTACAGTTCGCCCGAGGCGGACTCCAGCGACGAGTGCGCGGGCGCGTCCTCGAAGTCCTCGTACACCGCGTTCGCCAGTTCGGCCGCGGCGTCGACCTCGCCGGCCGCGGCGAGCAGACCGGCGTCGCGGGCGCGAGCGCCGAACAGCAGGACCTCCAGCGCGTCGACCACGGCGGCGTCGACGCGGCCGCGCTGGGCCGCAAGCAGGTTGTCGGCCGCCTGCACCGCGAGGTCCGACCCGCGCTCGGCGTCGCCGGCGGCGTACGCCTCTCTCGCGCCGCCGAGGTGCGATTCGAACGTCTCGTAGTTCTGTTCGTTCGTCGCCTCCAACTGCTCGTGTGCGCCCCACTCGCCCGAAGACTGCTCGAAGCGGGCGAACACGTCGCCGGTGACGCGGGCGGCGGTGCCCAGTCGCCCCGCGGCGGCCAGCGCGACGGTGTCGTAGAGGCGGGCGCGCATCGCGTTCCACTCGGCCGCGACGGCGACGGCGGCGTCGACGCTCACCGACGACTCGGCGTTCTCGGTGGTCGTTTCGGCCGCGGTCTCCGTCTCCGAATCGGTCTTGGCGGCGGTGGTCGTCTCATCGCTCGATTGGCCGTTGCAGCCCGCGAGCCCCGCGGTCGCGACTGCGAGCCCCGTCGTCTGCAAGAGACGTCGTCTGCTGTATTCCATGGTTTTAGGCACACCTAATAGTAGAAAAACGCGTCGATTTTTAGGCAGGCCGAAAACCCTGCGTCGTTCGGGTCAGTCGGCCGTCGCGGACTCGTCGCCGCGGAAGCGGTCCAGCGCCGACTCGAAATCGTCGTCGTCTTCGACGGTGTCTTCCCACTCTTCGAGGCCGCGTTCGGCGCGGGTCCCCGCGATGGTGTTGTCGAAGAAGAAGGCGATGAGGCCGCCGACTGCCATGCCGGTCGAACCGATGACGAAGACGGTGTCGGCGACGAGTTGGGTCCCGAGGACGGGGCCGACGAGCGCGACCTGTCGCATCCCCTCGCGGAACGCCGCCGCGCTTCCGACGTTCCCCATGTAGGCGGGGACGGCGAGACCGGCGAACATGGCGACGCCGACGATGAACACGTTCCGGGAGGAGTCGAGGTCGACGTACTTCAGGTTCGAGAGGCCGACGGCGACGATTTGGCCGAACATGGCGACGTAGAGGCCGCCGACGATGGGGTCGGGAATCGTCGCGATAAGCTGGCCGAAGTAGCCGACGAAGCCCATGACGAGCATCACGACCGCCCCGACCTGCACGACGTAGCGGGAGGCCACGCCCGTCAGGCCGATTGCGCCGATGTTCTCGGAGTAGGAGGTCGAGCCGCTGCCGCCCATGACGGCCGAGAAGACGTTCATCGCGCCCTCCATGCCGATGCCGTGATTGATGCGGCGCTCGGAGGGCGCGCCGACGCCCGAGAGCCGGGCGACGGCGTGGTAGTCACCGAACGATTCGACCATCGAGGCCGCGACGCCGGCGAGCATCCCGATGATAAAGGAGGTCGTGAACTGCGGGATGCCGAAGGCGACCGACCCCACGACGGGGAGCGAGACGGTCGTCGTCCCCGCGCCGCCCGCGAAGCCCCACTGAAGCGGGTAGATGGGCATGAGCGCCGGGGCCTCGATGACCGTCTGGAGGTTCACGTAACCCGCCGCGCCGGGCGCGATGACGCCCGCGACCGAGAGGCCGGCGGCGACGACGTACGAGACGATGACGCCGAGCAGCACCGGGAACAGCTTGAACGCCGGGTGCGCGGTGTCGAGATACTGCGAGAACAGGACGATGAGCGCGAGCGTCAGGCCGAGGAGCCACCAGTTGTTCGTGGCGGACGCGACCTGCGGGGCGTTGAAAAGCGACAGTCCGATGAGCGCGATGGTCGGCGCGATGACGACCGGCGAGATGAACTTCCGGAGGCGTCCGAGCAGACCGAAGTAGCCGACGAACACCTCGACCACGGCCGCGACGATAATCGCGCCCTGGAGTTGCAAGAGCGCGCTCTGCCACGCGACGCCCGACTGGTCGGCCGCCGTCGCCACGCCGATGACGGCGAGCGCCGGCGCGAGCATCGAGAAGGGCGCGCCCTGCACGATGGGGTAGCGGTTCCCGAACGTCGTCTGCATCAGCGTCGCGATGCCGGAGACGACGAAGAACGTCCCGACGAACCGCGGAATCACGTCGGCGGGCATGCCGAGGGCTCCGGCGAGGATGAGGGGAACGGCGATGTTCGCGCCCACCATGGTGAGGTAGTGTTGGGCGCCGAGAAGGAGAGCGGTCGGAAGAGGCGGTTTGTCGTCGATACCGTACTGCACGAACGAGGAGGGAGAGGAGTCGTCCGTCACGACCATCCCCCCGTATGTGGCGGTTCGCTCCCGAGCATAGTTGTCCGAGGATTTTGTTCAGACTATATATGTCCTGCTTTTCGCGCGCGTTCGGGGAGTAACGACTTTGTTTCACCGGTTTCATTCGTGGCGTGTGACCGACCGACACGGCGCTTCGGCGGCGGGGAACCGCGACCGGTGGCTGTTCGGCTGGGCGCTGGGCTACGCCGCGGTGGGCGCGTCGTCGCTCGTCGTCCCGCTGTACGCCATCGAACTGGGGGCGAGCGCGCTGTTCGTCGGCCTCATCGCCGCGACCGCCGCCTTCGCCGGCGCGCCGGGCGCGGTACTCTGGGGCAGACTGGCCGCCCGCGCGAAGCGCCGACGGCCCTTCATCCTCGTCGCGCTCGCGGCGACCGCGGGCGCGCTGGCTCTCACCGCCGTCGCCGCATCGCCGGTCGCGGTCCTCGTCGCCAACGCCCTCCTGTGGTTCGCCGTCGCCGCGGCCGCACCGGTGTTGAACCTCATCGTCGTCGAGGGCGTCCCCTCGAAGGAGTGGGACCGCCGCTTCGGCGTCCTCAACCACTATCAGGGCTACGGCTGGCTCGGCGGCCTCGTCGTCGGCGCGGTCTGGTCGGCGCTGGCCCCGCGGCTGTTCGGCCTCGACGCGCTGTCGGTCCAGCGGCGGTTCCTCGCCGCGGCCGCGGTCGCCGCCGCCCTCGGGGCCGTCCTCGTCCGCGTCTGGTACCCCGAGCGCTCGACGGTGTCGACGCGACGGTTCGCCCGCGTCTCGGCCAGTATCCGTCGACAAAGCGGCCTCGTCGGGCGCTCCGTCCGCGCGGTCCCGTACGGTCCCTCGCGGCTCTACTGGGCGCTCCAGAGCCTCGACCTCGACGACCTCCGAGCGCGGATGAGCCCCGACCTCCTCCGGTATCTCGCGGCCGCGACGCTGTTTTTCGTCGGCTTCTCGGTGTTCTTCGGGCCGTTGCCCGCGTACCTCGTCGACTCCGGGCGGACCGCCGACGAGGTGTTCGCCCTGTTCGTCCTGTCGAGTCTCGGGTCGGCGGCGAGCTACGCGAAGGTCGGCGCGTTCGCCGCGCGACACGACCCCCGTCGCCTCCAGGCCGGCGCGCTGGCGACCCGCGGCCTCGCCTTCCCGGCGGTCGCCGTCGTCGGCACGCAGTTGGCCGCGTTCGCCGCGCTCGTCACGCTCGGCGCGACGTTCCTCGTCATCGGCGTCACGTGGGCGGTCATCGCGGTGACCGCGACGGGGCTGGTGACGCGGCTCGCGCCCGACCGGATTCGCGGGGAGGCCCTCGGCGCGTACACGGCGCTTTCGAGCCTCGGCGGCGGGGTCGGCTCGGCGCTCGGCGGCCTCGTCGCGGACGCCGCCGGCTACGTCGCGGCGTTCGGGCTCGCGGGCGTCGTCGTGGGCTGTGCGCTCGTCGTGGTGTTGCTCACCGGCGGTCGGGGCGTCGCGGCGGGAGAGCAGTCGCTCGCCGATTAGGGTCTCGAAAACGAAAGCGGGGCCGGTCGTCGAACCGCCTTACTCGATGGCGTGCACCGGCGAAATCCAGACGACGAGGTCGCCGTCGCGCTTGATGACGCCCTCGATGGAGTCGTCTTTTTCCAGCGGCGGGTCCTCCACGTCGTCCATCGAGACGCGCACGACCTGGTACACCTCGTCGACGAGCCAGCCGGTCGCCGCCTCGTCTTCGAACTTGTTCGGGTCGAAGATGACGATGCGCTTCGACTCGCCCCCGGCGTCGATGCTGAGAAGCGACTTCGGATTGATGATGGACGTGGTCCGCCCGCGGAGGTCCATCACGCCCTCGACGTAGTCCGGCGCGTTCGGCACCGCCGTGAGCTGGCCCTTGTCGACGATTTCGCTCACGTACTCGATGTCGACGCAGTACGTCTCCGGTCCGAGTTGGAATTCCAGCACCTGTACTTCTTCGGCGGAGTCCTCCGCGTCGGTCTCGTCCGCGCTCATCTCGGTCGTGATTGCATCTTGTCGCATGGTCAACCCCGGCGGCGACATCCGCCGCCACCTGTCTGCTTCAGAGTGGTGAGATTCAGCGTATAAAGATACGTACTCGATTATCAGCCGTGATTATCCCCGCCGAGTGTTTATATACCCGATTTCCGAACCACGGAGGTAGATGAGCGGTCAACGAAACGGCACACTAACGAAGCCACCGAGCCCTCGGCGGGGGACCCACTCGACGACTCAGCGGGACCGTCGTCTCGGCACCAACGGGTGGGGGCGATGAGTTCGACCGCCGGCGCGGGACCGACGCGAGCGGTCGTCGTCGACGACTCGCGGTTCATGCGGACGCTGATTCGCACGCTCCTCGAAGACGCAGACGTCGAGGTCGTCGCCGAGGCGGCCGACGGCCGCGAGGCGATTTCGGTGGTCGAGGAGAACCGACCGGACGTGGTGACGATGGACATCGAGATGCCCGAGATGAACGGCCTCGACGCGGTCGAGGCCATCATGGAGGAGTGTCCGACGCCCGTCCTCATGCTCTCGGCGCACGCCGAGGAGGACGCCGACGTGACGTTCGAAGCGCTCGACCGGGGGGCGGTCGACTTCGTGACGAAACCGGGCGGCGAAGTCACCTCCGAGATGCCCCGCGTCAAGCGGGAACTGGTCGAGAAGATTCAGTCCGCCGCGGCGGTCGACCTCTCGGCGACGCGCCGGGGCTCTCGCCCACCGAAAGCGGAGTCGAAGTCGCCGGCGACCGCGGGGTCGGCATCGGCGGCGTCGGAGACGACCGAGTCGCTCCCGACCGAGGGCTCGACGCTGATTATCGGCGCGTCCACGGGCGGGCCGAACGTCGTCGAACGAGTGCTCGCGGCGCTCCCCGCGGAGGCCGGCCTCCGCGTGCTGGTCGTCCAGCACATGCCGGCCGGCTTCACGAAGCGCTTCGCGGCGCGGCTCGACGGCCGCTGTGACTACGAGGTCCGCGAGGCCGAAGACGGTGAGCGAATCGGCCCCGGACAGATTCGAATCGCACCGGGCGGCTCGCACCTCCTCGTGACCGGCGACCGCGCGGGACGCCTCCGGCTCGAACTCTCCGACGACGAGCCGCTGCACGGCGTCAAACCGGCTATCGACCTCACGATGGCGTCGGCCGCGGAGGCGGTCGACGCGCCGCTGGCCGGCGTCCTGCTCACGGGTATGGGCCGCGACGGCGTCGAGGGGATGACTCGAATCGAGCGGGCGGGCGGCCACACGGTCGCACAAGACGAAGCGACCTCCGCAATCTTCGGAATGCCGAAGCGGGCCATCGAGGCCGGCTGTGTCGACACCGTCGCGGCCGACGGGCGAATCGCGGACGAAGCACTCAGCGGGCTCACTACCTGACCATGGACGAAGAACTCTACCAAGCATTCATCACCGAGAGCGAAGAGAGCATCACGCAGTTGAATAACTCGCTTCTGTCGCTGGAGTCGAACCCGGACGACACCGAGGCCATCGACGACATCTTCCGGCAAGCCCACACGCTGAAGGGGAACTTCGGCGCGATGGGCTTCGACAACGCCGCGACCGTCGCCCACGCCGTCGAGGACCTCCTCGACGAGATTCGCCACGAGCGACTCGACGTGACGGCCGAGCGGATGGACCTCGTCTTCGACGGGATGGACCTCATCGTGGACATCCTCCACGACATCGAGGAGAACGGCGAGTCAACCATCGACCCGAGCGACACGGTCGAGGAGATTCGCGCGGCCGTCGAGGACGGCGGTGACGCGGGAAACTCGAATCCGGCGGCGTCTGACGAGGCCGACCGCGAGTCGGTCGACCTCGGCTCTCTCGCCGCCGACTGCGTCGACGCGGACGCGTTGGACGCGACCACACTCACCCACGCCCACGTCGAACTCGACGCCGGCCAGATGAAGGGCGTCGACGCCGGCATCTTCCTCAGCAGCATTCCCGAGGACCTCGACGTGGTCGGAGCGAACCCGCCCCGCGACGCCATCGAAGACGGCGAGTACGGCGACGGCTTCGACCTGTTCGTCGCGGAGCGCGACGCCGCCGTCGTCGAGAGCGAACTCGACGGCCTCTGGAAGGTTTCCGCGGTCGAGACGACCGACGTATCCGACGCGCTCGCCGCCGGGGACGCGACCGCGACTGCAAGCGACGCGCCGGCCGCCGACTCCGACGCGGACGCCGAGAGAGACGCCTCGGCGCCGGACGAGACCGAGCCGAGCGCCGACGCCGACGCTGACGCTGCCGGCGACACCGGCGCGGACGCGGCCACCGACGAACAGGCGGGCGACGACGGCTCCGAGGGAGACGCCGACGGAGCCGAATCGACCGACGGCGACGGCGAAGACGACGCGGACGACGCGGACGAGGGCGACGGCGCGGAGCAGAAAAAGGAGGCACGCTCCATCTCGGCGGTCAAGTCCGTCCGCGTGGACGTCGACCAACTCGACGAACTCCACGAACTCGTCGAGCAGTTGGTCACGAGCCGAATCAAGCTCAGAAACGCCATCGACGTGGGTCAGACGACGGCGCTCGACACGCTCGACGAACTGGACAAAATCTCGTCGAACCTCCAGAACACCGTGATGGACATGCGGCTCATCCCGCTGAAGAAGGTGTTCGACAAGTTCCCCCGACTCGTGCGCGACCTCGCCCGCGAGCAGGACAAGCGCGTCTCGTTCAAAGTCGAGGGCGCGGACATCGAACTCGACCGAACCATCCTCGACGAGATTTCCGACCCGCTGATGCACGTCCTCCGGAACGCCGTCGACCACGGCATCGAAGCCCCCGACGTTCGCGAGGCGAACGGCAAGTCCCGCACGGGGACCATCCGGCTCTCCGCGCGCCGCCAACACGACACCGTCATCGTGACCGTCGAGGACGACGGGAGCGGCATCGACGCCGACGCCGTCCGCGAGAAGGCAATCGACAAGGGCGTTGCGACCCGCGAGGAACTGGACCAGATGCCCGACAGCGAGGTGTACGACTACATCTTCCATCCCGGCTTCTCGACCAACGACGAAATCACCGACGTGTCCGGCCGCGGCGTCGGCATGGACGTGGTGAAGACGACCGTCGAATCGCTCGACGGCTCGGTGTCGGTCGAGAGCGACCCCGGCGAGGGGAGCACGTTCAACATCCGGCTGCCGGTGTCGGTCGCCATCATCAAGGTGCTTTTCGTCCAGGTCGAAGACCGCGAGTTCGGCGTCCCCATCAAGTACATCGACGAGATTAGCCGCCGCGACCGCGTCCAGACGGTCAACGGCGCGGAGGTCATCGTCCACGAGGAGACCATCTTCCCCCTGATTCGGCTCCGCGAGGCGCTGGAAATCGACTCGCCCGAGCCCGACGACGGGATGGTGGTCCGCATCCGCCCCGACGACAGGCAGGTCGCGCTCCACTGCGACGGCGTGACGAAACAGGAGGAGGTCGTCGTGACGCCCCTCCAAGGGCCGCTGTCGGGCGTCGGCGGGCTGTCGGGGACGGCCGTCATCGGCGACGGGAACGTCATCCCGATTCTCGACGTGTCGACGCTTCAACTTCCCGCCGACGGCGAGCAGGCGATGCGCGAGTTCGACCCGAGCCAGCTCCCCGACACCGCCGAGGAGGCGGCCGACTGATGCCGTCGTCGGCGACCGACGACCCGGCGTTCGACCGGCTCTTGGACTACATCGAAGACTCCCTGCAGTTCCAGACGAGTTCGTACAACGACGCCTACCTCGACCGCCGAATCTCCGCCCGGATGCGGCGACGACGCGTCGACGACTACGGGTCGTACCACGACCTCCTCACCGACGACGAAGAAGAACAGCAGGCGCTCCTCGACGCGCTGTCGGTCAACGTGACGAGCTTCTTCCGCAACCCCGAGGTGTGGGAGGCGCTCCGGGAGGTGCTCCGCGACCTGAGTTCGCGGGGGAGCCGCCACGACCCAATCAAGATATGGAGCGCGGCCTGCTCGGACGGCCGCGAGGCCTACTCGCTGGCGATGCTCGCCCACGACGACGACCGAGTCGACGAGCGCCGCATCGAAATCGTCGGCACGGACATCAAACGCGAGATTCTGCGCGCCGCCAGAGCCGGCGAGTACCGCGCCTCCGAGACGAACGACGTGGCCGAACAGCTCGACCCCATCGGCCGCTGGGAGCGCTTCGTCGACCGCGACGACGACACCTTCCGGGTGAAAGACGCCGTCACCGACATGGTCCGCTTCGAGCGGCGGGACCTCATCCGCGAGGAGCCGCCGGGGACGTTCGACCTCGTCGTCTGCCGGAACCTGTTCATCTACATCAACGCCGAGTCGAAGCGCGCCGTCTTCGAGACGCTCGGCTCCGCGCTGAACCCGGACGGCTACCTCACCATCGGCATGACCGAAACCATCCCGCCGACGTGCAGACAGCAGTTCGACCCCGTCGAGAAACGACTCCGCATCTACCGCGCGAGCGACGCCGCGGTCGGGAGGTGAGCGATGAAACCCGGTGAGCAAAAGCTCGGGGACACGCGCGGGCGGTTCCTCCAAGTCGTCAAGAACGGCCGGGAGATGCACGACGTGGACTGGACGAGCGGCCGCATCCTGCTTTCGAACCGGCGGCTCATCCTCGCGGGCACGGGCGGCAAGCGGACGATTCAGCTCTCGAAGATACAGGAGTTCGGCGGCCGGTACGACGTGAACCAACGCATCGCGACCGTCTCCGACTACTTCAGCGTCCACATCCCGTCGGGCGTCGTCCTGCTCGCGCCCGTCGACTACGACGAGTTCGAGACGGACTTCTTCGGCGCGCTCCTCAACACCGAACAGTTCCTCGCGCGACACCCCGCCGTCGCCGGCGGCGTCGTCCAGAACACCGAGTGGGAGAAATCCCGGCTCAAAGTCGAGACGGAGGCCGTGAGCATGGCGACCGTCGGCGGCAAGTTCGTCGAGATACGGCTCGACGACATCGGCGACGTGAAGACCGGCGAGCGGACCATCGTCGACGAACACCGCAGCGTCATCGAGGTCGAACACTCCGACGACGAGGGGACGAGCCTCCAGACGTACATCTCCGGCTCCGACCGCGCCGTCAGTTTCCTCTACACGCTCCTCCGCGAGGGCGAGGAGCTTTCGGAGACCTCCATCGAACTGAGCGAGACGGACAAACAGGTCCTCACGGCGCTGTACTCCGGCGTCTCGCCGTTCGACATCCCGAACTTCCTCGGCCTCGACGTGGACGAGGTCGAGGAACTCTTTCAGCGACTCATCGACCACAACGTCGTCGAGGAGATTCGCGTGCGCCACGAGGTGCAACTCAACGCCCGCGGCCGCAGTATCGCGTCGGACGCCATCAACGAGCAGTAGCCAGCATTCGGTTTTTCGCGGCGCAGTCGTCGAACCGAGAGCGACGCGTCGCGCTCGTCAGTCGTCGCTCGCGCGCTGAGAGGCCCGTTCGAGGCCCAGGCCATGAATCGCGAGGATTGGTAAAAGAGCGCTCATGACGCCGACTATGCTGTACCAGAAGTGGTCGTTCGGCCCGGACCATCGCCAGCGGTACGCGGGAAAGGCAACGAATCCGAAGCCCACAATTGTGTACGTGAGAAGCAGGGTGACGCCGACCAACGCGTCGCCGTGTCGGAAGCCGAAGGAGTAGCTGACCACGCTTCCGATTGCCAGGCCCACGAGCGACGAAGTCCGCGTCCGCATGGTGTCTGATTAGTTGACCAGTTGATGGTTCTTCGCAACCACCCGACGGAACCGATTCCGCCAGAAAAAACAGCGTCAGACGTTCACGTCTTCGATTTCCTCGTTGACGACGAACCGCCCTTGCGGCGTCAGCGAGGTCGGCAGTTCGTCGTCGCCGATGAGTTCCTCCTCGTGGAGCGTCTCCAGTTCCGCTTCGAGGACTTCCTCTTCGACGCCGAGGAGTTCGCTGAAGTCGACCTCGGCGGCCATCTCGCCGGCGGAGTACAGCCCGACGAGGACTTCGAGGCCCTGTTCGGTGATTTCGACGTCGCGGACGCCCGACTTTATCCAGTGGTAGACGAGTCTGAGGTAGCGCCCGAGGATGTTCATCTTCCGCCGCGAGTCGAGCGTTATCTCGGAGGTGACCGTCTGGCCCTGTTTGACGTGCTGGACCGAAAGCACCAGTCGCGTTTCGCCGTCGACGGTCCGTTCGAGCACCTCGAAGAAGATGACGCTCGCGAGGTCGATGTGGAACGGCTCGCCGTTCTCCGTGAGCGGGCCGTCGTCGTCGGGGAACGTGACGGCCTCGTAGTCGAGATGCAGGCCCGAGGGTCGGCGCTCCGTGTCGAGGACGCGGCCGCCGATGCGGGCCGGGTGGGTAACCTGCGCGCGCGAGCCGTTGAGCGCCGCGCGGAACAACAGCAGCGAGAACTTCTCGATGGTCTCGCGGTCGCCGCCGATGACGGTCGTCCGTCGCTGGCGGCCGATGATGTAGCCCACCATCACGGTGTAGTCGAAGAACTCCTCGACCTCCGGGGGGACCTGCCCGACGGCGATATCGAAGATGGAGGTGATGGGGATGACGGTCTTGGCCTTCGAGGTGGCGAGGATGAGCCGCCGTTGGCTCATCAGGACGCGCCCCTTGACGGGTTCGAACGAGGCGTTTCCGCCGGCGACGAAGTTGGCGACGAAGTCGACGACGATGGATTCGCCGTCGCTGGTCCGTTTTTCCGTCTGCTTCTTCGAGCGCTCCCGCTCTTGTTCCTCGCGTTTGTCCGACGGTTCGGACTTCTTCCGGCGGTACGCCTGCAGGAGATCGCTTTTCGCCACGTCGCCCCCCTCGGGCGCGCGGGAACGGGCCTCCTGTGCGGTCTGTTCGCCACCTGTGTCTGGCATCGTATCTCGGGTCTGTCTCTGTGGTCCGTCGTCAGTCATACACTAATCAGCGCTCCTGCGAGCGACGAGGTCGCGACCGCCATCAGGGAGCCAACCCAGACGAGCATCACGAAGTGGAGGTACGCGTTCGCCTTGTGCCCCCCGTCGACCATCCGAATCATGAGCGACGACAGGAGGGCGTTGAACAGGATGATGAGCGTCAGCATGTACTCGATAAAGGGCACGTCGTAGACGCCGGCGTAGATGAGCGTCCCGAACTGGAGGCTGTCGAGGTTCATCTCCGTCGAAAACGACGCGAGAATCTCGACGACTTCCAGCCCGATGAAGAAGGCGAACGACGCGGAGGCCGTGATGCCGTAGAGGACGCCGATGAGCGTGACGGTCGACTGCTTCCGCTGGCGACGGAGCTTGATAATCTCGTTCATGTTGCGGCTGATGAGTTCGCCGAGAAGCTTCGGCTTGCCACCCATCGACCGGCCGACGTTGTACATCTCGGAGAACTTCTGGACGAGGTAGGAGTTCGTCTCCGCGGTGAAGAAGAACCACGAGCGGTCGGGGTCGAGTCGCATCCGAAGCCGCGTGTACAGCCGGGCGATTTCACGCGAGAGGACGCCGAAGTCCTTCGTCTTGAGCGTCTTCAGGACGGCCGTCGTCGTGCTCTGTTTCGCCGTCTCCGAGGCCCCGAGCGCGCGGATGAAGCCGGGGTACTCCTCGTCGCGCTCGCCGATGCGTTTCTCGTGGCGGCGCGCGACGATACCGGGGACCGCGAGCGGCGTCAGCGGGGTCGAGATGAGAAGCGGAATCGGGAGCTCAATCATGATGGGCCGAACCGTCGCGCCGACGGGAGTCAGATTGAACGTGCCCAACGCGAGCACGAGCACCATCGTGATAGAGAGGCCGACCGCGCCGTACAGCGTGATGTCTATCTGCCGGTTCGCCTTCGTCCGGTACTCCCGCTGGTGGTACCACAGCGGGTCGTGCGGCGACATCGTCCGGATGACGAAGTAAAAGCCCAACTGCACGAAGACGAACAGCACGATGACCGCGCCGATGGTCATCGTCGCGTCGGTCCCCGTCAGGATGGGGAGCACGATGGCGTTGATGATGGCGAACGTCATCGACAGAATCATCGAGAGGTAGAGGTCCTTCATGACCTCCAGATTCCCGAGGGCGCTCTCGTAGACGGTGATGTACTTCTGAATCATCGCGTTCTGCTCGCCGAGGAGGAAGTCGTCGATGCTCTGCCCCGCGTTGATGGAGTACGCGAGCCGGTCGAGGAAGTCAGCGAGCGGCTTCGACGGGACCTCCCGCGCCCGGCGCTGACAGGCGTCGTCGAGCGACTGGTTCCACGCGTCGACGAGCTGGACGATGCGGTTCATCTCGGTCGCCAACTCGCCGTACTCCTCTTCGCGCGCGAGCGTTCGGAACACGGCGACGCGGTCGATGTTCGTCGTCGAGAGCACGGTCATGTGCGTGATAAGCAGGTGCAGTTGGTTCTCCAAGCTGCGGCGCGTCTGTTCGACGAGGAGCCGCGGGTAGAGAACGGCCCCGCCCAAGAGCAACACGCCGAGGAGGAACACGGGGATGCGGACGAGGAGGGGAAGGGGAAGCGCGATGGCACCGGCCACAGAGAGGAAGAAAAACACGATGGCAGGGCCGAGCACCGCGAGCAGGTACCGCGGCAGCTCCATCGGCATCTGCTCGTACGACTCGATGATGTCGCTGATGAAGTCCCGGACCTGCACCGCCTGCATCGACGTGCTCTGTTCCCCTGCCATCTCGTTACACCCTCGCCATGTCGAACGGCAGTCCTTCGACGCCGTCGCGCTGGTAGTCCTCGATGAGCTCGTTCACCTCGTGGTAGCCGAGGACGTTCTCCTGAATCGCCCGGCGGACGAGTTCGGCGCGGAACTGGATGTCGTCGTAGATTTTCCGCGTGTCGTCGTAGCCGAGGAGCGTCGCCACCTTCTGTTCCATGATGAAGGAGTTGTTCATCCCCTGGAAGACGATCTCGTCTTGGACGGGGTCCCAGTAGAACGCCTCGCGGGTGACGACGCCGCCCATCTCCTTCGAGTAGCCCTCGATTTCTTGGACGCTCGTCACCCGGCGGAGGATGTCGTTGCCCCGGCGGACGCGGTTCTGGAACAGCGCGATGTCGCAGTTGTCCATGAACGTCTCGGGGACGTTGATGGGGTCGCCGGTGAAACGCTGAATCATCGAGACGATGTCGGACGCGTGGAACGTCAGCATCACCGGGTGGCCGGTCTGGGCCGCCTGGAACGCCATGCGCCCCTCCTCGCCACGGACCTCCCCGACGATGATGTAGTCGGGGCGAGAGCGGAGCGCGGCCGCGACGAGGTCGAACATGTCGACTTCGGAGTCGGAGCCGCGGCCCTCGCGGGTGAGCAGTTGCTGCCACGTGTCGTGCGGCGGGAGCACCTCGGCGGTGTCCTCCGCCGTGTAAATCTTCGAGTCCTGCGGGATGAACGAGAGGATGGCGTTGAGCGTCGTGGTCTTGCCCGACGCCGTCTCCCCGACCACGAAGATGGTTCGTTCGTTCTCCAGCGCGATCCAGAGGTACGCGGCCAACTCCGGCGAGAGCGTTCCCCACTTCGTAATCTGGAAGATCGAAAGCGGCACGTCGTCGCCCTGACGGATGGTGAGCGACGACCCCTTCAGCGACACGTCGTCGGAGTAGATGATGTTGATACGCGAGCCGTCGGGGAGCGTGGAGTCCACGATGGGGTGGGCGTCGGAGACGGGGTCACCGATGCGTTCGCCCATGTTGCGGAGCCAGTTGTCGAACTGCTCCGTGCTGTCGAACTCGACGCTCGTCTCCAGGAGGCCGAACGTGCCATGGTCGACGTCGACCTGGGCGGGACCGATGACGTGAATGTCCTCGTTCTCCGGGTCGCGCATGATGGGTTCGAGCGGCCCGAGGCCGACGATGTCGCGGACGAGCCGGTACTGTATCTTGTCGTACGTCGTCTGCGAGACTTCGATGCCGGCCACGTCGAGTCGCTTGGCCACGGAGCCGAGCGGCCCGCGGTCGTCGCCCTCGATGTGGACGATTTCGGAGAGCAACTCCTCGATGCGCTCCTCGTAGTCGGCGCTTTCTTCGGGTGCCGGCTTCGAGACGCTGCGTTCGAGCAGTTTGTCCTTGACCCGGCCGAACACCTCGAGTTCGTCGTCGTCCATCTCGGGTTCGATGGTGTAGTACTTCGTCGTCTCGCCGAAGTTGCCGTATATCTGGCAGAACACGGGGCCGCCCAGCGGGTAGATGATGTTCGGACGCCGGGACTCGTAGTCGCCCGGCTCGTCGACGAGCATCGGGAACTCGCCGGTAATCTGCCGGAACCGCTTGAGGTGGTCCCGCAGGTGCGGCCACTGCATCGCGAGGCGCTTGAGGTCGTCCGACAGCCTGGCGGAGCCGTGTTCGGTCGCCATCTACGCCACGCTCCTCGACTCGATGACGAGCCCGATACCCGACCGGACCGAGAAGCCGACGCGGTCTCCGACCTGCTGGCCCATCCCCGCGAAGCGCTTCACGAAGATGTTCCGGCGAACGTCGTTGCCGACCTCCACCATCTCCAGTTCGAAGTAGACGTCGGCGATAGAGCGGAACGGGCCGATAGAGCCCTCGTCGACCGACGACGGGTCGACGGTGATGATGATGGTCTTGCCCTTCGTCGTCAGCTCGCGGAAAAACGAGATGATTTCGAGGGCGGCCTGCCGCTCGTCGTTCTGCCGGACCAGCGCCTCGAACTGCGGGTCGTTGCGCAGGATGGCGTCGAACGTGTCGATGATGATGACATCGGCGTCCCAGAGCGTCTCGGCGTCCATCAGCCGCCGGAGGAGCTGTTTGCGCTCCTCTTGGCTGCTCCCGCCGGAGAGCGCGCCGCTGCTGTCGATTTCGGCCTGAAGGAACAGAATCTGCTCGTCGAGCAGATGCTTGACGATGTCGTACGAAAGCGAGTGCATCTGGTCGAGGAAGCCGCGGACGCCCAGCTCGGTCGAGACGAGCGTCACCACCGTTTCCTCGTCGCAGAGGCCGTAGCTGAATCGCTGCGACAGCACGCTTTTGCCGGCGCCGTAGTCCCCTTCGATGAGGACGATGGCACCCTTGGGGATGCCGCCGCCGAGTTCCTTTTCGAGACGGTCGTGCCCGGATAGCCCGAGAGAGAATTGACTGCTCATGGTACGCGGAATTCGAACACCTCTTCGTCACCGTCGACGACGATTGTCATCCGGTAGTCGCCCGAACTCAGCGCGATGTCCGTCACCGTGAGTTCGATGACGTTGCTCGGCCGCCACTCGGTGCCGTCGACGACGTTCACCGTGACGTTGGTCTGATACTGTCCGCCGACGATGATATCGAAGCCGCCGCTGGCCGCCGGGAGCGTCCTGAGGCCGGTGTTCTTGACGTATATCGAGAGGTTGTCGCTCCCGCCGTCGTAGACGCCCGCCTGCGGGTCGCTTATGACTTCGATGTCTGTTCTGATCTCTGTGCTCACGTCGCCGCCGCGCTCGTCGAGCGAACTGCTGATACCGGTCACGGTGTCGATGAGGACGCCCGAGACGCCGGCGGCGACGACGATGCTGGCGATGAATAGGATGAGGCTCGGAACGGAGATGTCGGCCATCTAGCTCACCGCCTCCGTGGCTGCGACGCCGCTTCCGGTAACGACTTTCACCCGTTCGGGGGTTGGGTCGGCGTCCACGACGAACGAGAGGTTCTCGCCGGCGTACCAGAGGTCGGTTCCGGCGTCGCCGTCGACGCTCGCGTTGGCCGACGGCACGTCGACGTAGGCGTTGTCGACGAGCAACGTGGTCTCGCTCACCGAGAGCGTCTCCGAACCGACGTTCGTCAGGTTCACCGTGAGGCTCGTGTTGTTCGTGTCGTAGGTCGCGTTCGTGACGGCGATGTCCGTGTTCGTCCGTTCGAGCGCCCGCTCCGCGTCGGCGTCCTGCGCTTCGAGTACGTTCTCCGACGCGTTGGATGTCGCCGTGTACAGCGTTCCCGTGGCGATGAGGACGCCGAGGAAGATGATGGCGGTCGAGCCGCTAACACCGAATCCCATCGAATCTCCCCCCGTAGGCGACCAACTCCTCGTACAGCTGTCCCCGCGGAACGTCCTCCGCAAGCCGGCAGACGTACGCGAGGCTCGTCTGGTGGTCGTCGATGCGGAGTTCGTGGTCGTCGGCGTCTTCGACCGACGGCGCTATCTGTCCGACGTGGGCGTTCAGCTCGCTCTCGACGGCGCGCGATATCCAGTCCTGCTCCCGATACTGGCGGAGCGCACGCGACGCGCCGAGCGCGCCGCCGACCGTGACGAGGTGTTCGGCCCACTCGAGGACGAGCACCTCGGAGACGTAGTTCGACGGGAGCGTCGCCAGGTAGGCGTCGGACTCCTCGACCGACGCGGACGACTCGGGTTCCGCGACCGCGCCGTCCTCGTCGTCGTCCGACAGTTCGTCCTTGGTTCCCGCCGCAGTGGCGTACTCGGCCTCCAGTTCGTCGAGCGTCTTGCGGACGTCGCCGTCGGCGTCCTGCTCGCCGTCCTCAATCTCGGGGGCCGGGTTGGTCTCGGATTCGTCGGACACCTCGTCGCCCGGTTCGTCGTCTTCCTCCGCGTCGTCCGCCGTCTCGGAGTCGAGCGGGTCGGCGTCGTCGAGCGCGTCGTCGTCCTCGTCTTCGAGGTCGACCGCCGCGTCGTCGAGGTCCGTTTCGGCGTCGTCCGCCGCCGCGTCGTCCTCGTCGTCCCAGCCGTCGCCCTCCTCGTACTGTTCTTTGAGGTCGTCGAAGCTCGCGCCGCCCGCACCGCCCGCGTCGTCGGTCTCGTCGGCTTCGTCGGCTTCTCCGTCCTCGTCGTCGAGCACGTCCGCGGGGCTCTCGCGCTCCGCTTCCGCGAGTTCGTCCTCCGCGGCGAGCTCCGCTTCTTTCGCGCCCTCCTCGGCGTCGAGTTCGCCGAAGTCGTCGTCGAAGAACGACTCGGCGTCGGCGTTCGCCACCTCGGGGTCGAGATGCTCTTCGTCCTCGGCTTCCGCCTCGAAGAGGCCGAACGCGCCGCCGCCGTCGAGGCCGCCCATCTCGCGGGCGTCGTCGACGAACGGGTTGATGCCGCGGGTGACCATCTCGTAGATGTCGAGCAGTTTGCGAATCGTGTCGTCGAGCTCTTCGACGGTCTCTCCGATCTGTTTGTTCTCTTCGCGGACGGTGTTCATCCCCGACGAGATGGCGCTTACTTCGTTCTCGAGTTCGCCGACGCGATCTTCGAGCTCTGCGAGTTCCTCGCTGTTGTCGTCACCGAATCCGCCGAATTCGTCGTCGTCGAATCCGTCGTCGAGGTCGTCGCCGAAGTCACCAAACTCGTCGGAGAGGTCGTCGATTCCCTCCTCGAATCCAAGTCCATCGTCTGATGACATATGTTGTTCTTCCGTGTCCGTTTCGTCCCCGGTGTCGGCCGTGTCTTCGTCGTTCTGCCACTCCATCATGCTCGCGGCGAGCACCTCCGCACCGCCTGCGGGGCGATTCGTTCGAGCGACGGCCTGTCACCCGGCCGAGCGGCGAACCGGCCGGGGAGGTCCGACGCACTCGGGGGAGCAGGTAACATTGGTGCAAGGTACGTAAGTCGGTACAAGAAAGTTCCCGTCCCGTTATCAGTCCCGATATTTTCGCGGTTATGAATTTCTGTGCGACGAACGTGTAATAAAAGTCAGACGACGGCGTAGCGGCGGTAAGAAGAATTATCCGGCGTCGGCACGGACATTCCTCCGACAGCCAACACCCGTTTCAACACAACCATGACAGAACTAGTCAAGACCGGTGTCGAAGGACTCGATTCCATCCTGAACGGCGGTATCGTCAAGAACGCCGCGGTGCTCATCAGCGGCAACCCGGGGACAGGGAAGAGTATCCTCGGCCTCCAGTATCTCTACAACGGCGTCGACCAGTTCGATGAGGGTGGCCTGTATCTCACCTTCGAAGAGACGGAAGACGACATCCGCGAGGCGGCCGAGTCCATCGGCTTCGACCGCTGGCACGAGTACGTCGAGTCCGGCGAGATCAAGGTCTACGACAAGCGGACGCTCCTCCGCGACGGCGACTTCTCGACGACGCTCGACCGCATCCTCGGCGACCTCCAGGACACCAACTACGACCGGCTCGTCCTCGACTCGCTGACGATGTTCCAGCTGTTTTTCGACGACGAGAAAGAACAGCGCCAGTATCTGTTGAAGTTCATCGACATCCTGAAAGACAGCGGTCTCACCTCGCTTCTGACGACCGAGCAGTCGGCCATCTTCCCCGAGACCGACATCGGCCTCGAGAACTTCCTGACCGACGGGAACATCTACCTCATCCAGAGTCCCGCGGGCGCGACGAGCAACCGCTACATCTGGGTCGCGAAAATGCGCAAGCAGAGCATCAAGAACTCCATGTTCCCGCTGGAAATCGCACAGGGGGGTATCAAGATATACGAGCAGGCGGCCGGGTTCTCCATGGTCGGGGAGTCGCCGCCGTGGTTCGGCGAAGAGACCGAGTAACGGGTCGGTCCTGAAGGCCGGTGGCCCCGGTCTCGCTGCGCTCTTTCTGTTTTCGCCGTCGGCTCTTTCGACTCGCTCGCACACGAGAACGCGCCCGACTCGTCGATTTGTTCGTGTTCGTCTCACCAGCTACTGTCTCCTCGCAGTTCGTCTCGGCTCACCGTCGCGACTCGGCTGCGGCGTTGCCCGTCACGTGAGCGGCGCGACCGACAGCGTCACTCGGTCGAGTCGCGCTGTGGGCCGTGCACTCCGAACAAACGACAGCGCTGCCGCTCGGCAGTCGGCGTCGATAAAATGAAAGGAAAGTTTCGGTGCCGGGTTACAGTTCGACGGGTTCGCCCTGCGTCTTGCCGGCGAGCTGCTGGGGCATCGTCAGGATGACCTGCGTCGTCCCGCCCGTGCGAGAGGTGATTTCGAGAGTGACCTGCTCGCCCGTCGAGAGACCGCCGGTGAGGTTAGTGTCGTCACCGTCGCTGGTTTCGATTGCGGCCGTGTCGATGGTGACCTCGTAGCGGTCGTTCATGCTGTTGAGGACGCCGAACGAGCCGTCGTCGTCGGTGACTTCGGAGAGGCCGAACTCGTCGCTGTCTGCGACGCCTTCCGCGGAGTCGTTCGTCGCGGAGTTCGCTCCGGACGTCACCGTCTGGTTGGTCAGGGTGACGACGCTGTCGCCGCTGAGGTACTTAATCGAGGTCTCGTTCATGTCCACCGCGTCGGAACCGGCGGCGAGACGAACGGTGAGCGTGATGTTGTCGATGTCCTCTTCGCCGCCGACCGTGCCGTGCGTGTTGAGAACTTCGACGCGGTTGGTGACCTTGTTCACGGACTGCTCTCCGGCGTCTTCGGCAGTCGCCTGCAGGAAGCCGGCCGTGTTCACGAGGACGCCCGCCGCGATTGCGGCGACCAGAACCATCGCGATGAAGACGATGAGCGTACCGATACCGACCTGACCGCGGTCGTCGTCAGTGATGTTGTTGAACATTTGAATCTCCTCAGAGCGCAATGGGGTCGTTGTTGTCCTTGCCGGCGAGCTGCTGGGGCATCGTCAGGATGACCTGCGTCGTGCCACCGTTGCGGCTGGTGATGTCGAGCTTGACGGTCTGACCCGTGGCCGTCCCGGTGGTGTTGGCACCCTCGACCGTGGAGGTGTTGATGACGATCTCCGCGCGGTCGGACTGCTCGTTGAGAACCTCGAACGAGTCGTCCCCGTCTTCGAGGACGCCCGCGGTGAAGTTGTTCCCAGTCGTCAGGTTAGCCGGGTCTGCCGTGTCGGAGCCGGTGACGGTGTCGTTGTAGGTGAGGGTTCGCGCGGTCGTCTCACTCAGGTACTTGACCGTCGTATCTTCGAGAGAGACACTCCCCGAACCGGCCGCGAGGCGGACCGTCAGGAAAATCTGGTCGACGGTGCGTTCCTCGCCGGTCTTGTTAACCAAGCCGTGGGCGTTGACGACGTCGACGCGGTTGGTGACCTTGTTCACAGATTGCTGTCCGGCGTCCTCGGCGGTGGCTTGCAGGAAGCCAGCCGTGTTCACGAGGACGCCCGCCGCGATTGCGGCGACCAGAACCATCGCGATGAAGACGATGAGGGTCCCGATACCGACCTGACCCCGGTCTTCGTTGATGTTTTCGAACATAGATTTCGTGGGTTTGGTCCCACACTCGGTGGGGAGCGGGGAACCGTCACTCGTCAACTTGGAGAGGTCCTACATAACGCTACGGCCCTCACTATCAAAACTGATATCGAAGGGTCGGTGCGTCAATACGTAAAATTCTCCGCACGCTCACGCGGGCGATCAGCGAGCACTCGTCTCAGAAAACGTAAGAAAAGAGTCCGGAGTCGGAGCGGTTCAGTCCTGCGTAATCTTCCGCCACACGTCGTCGAGTTTGTTCTTCACCTCCGGGCGTTCGGTCACGCTGACCGTGTAGTCGTCGCCCTCGAACCGAACGACGATTTCGTCGACTTCACGGCGGTAGACGTTCGTTCGTCGGTGCTCGTCGGAGAGAACCCGGTCGTGCAGTTCGAGGAGGCCCGCCGCCGTCAACTCCTCGATCCGGCGATAACAGGTCGCGATGGGGATATCCAACATCTCGCTGAACTCCTGTGCCGAGTGGGGTTCGTCCGCGGCACGGAGGATGTCAGGGTTGTATTCGTTTCCCAGTGCGGAGAGGGTCCTGTCAGACTCCATAGATGGAGATTTATCAGGACGCGCGGCTTGTCAATGTGTTGGTTGGCTATCTGCCACGTTCTCAGTCATAGTAGTGAGTCCGCCACGGACGGTGACGATGGGATTATATGCCACGGCACCGAGCATTCGCCGATGGACGACGAGGACGAACGTCCCCCCACTCACCAGCGAGAACAGGGGGTCGTCGGGACGGACGAACTCGATATCAGCCGCGACGAGCACGTCGCGGCGCTCGACACGGGCCGGTACGTCATCTCGACCGGGGAGGCCAAGCCGCCGGCCGCCGACGCGGCAGACGACGAGAGCCAGCCCTCCGATTCGGGTGAGAGCACAGGGTCCGATACGGAGACCTCCGGCGAGGGCGACGAGCACGACGAGCGCGGCGAGGACGCCGCGGCTCCCGAACTCGTCCTCCCGAAAGACCCGAAAAAACGGGCCGTGCTCGCTCGACGCCTGCTCGCAGAGCGCGTCGGAGCGGTCCGCGCGGACCACGCGCTCGTCACCACCGCGCTCGTCGACGGCAACGTCGCTCGCCACGAGACCGTCTCCGACGACGTGACCGAAGTCGTCAACTCCTTTCTCTCGTGGTACGCCGACGCCGTCGGCAACGCCGACACCCCGCGCGACGAGGTGCTCGGCATCCTGCTTTTAGCCTCGGAGGTGCGGGTTACCTATCCCGTTCGTGCCGTCGAGGCGCTCGCGACCGCCAACGGACTCGACCGAGACGACAGCATCGGAGACCTCCTCGACGCCGTCGAAGACACCGGCGCGTCGTTCCCGCCGCGCCGACGCTGATGCGTCGGTGACGCGGCTCGGGTGGGCGTTGGAACCCGATTGCTGCGGTCTGCACGACGCGACGCGGGTGGTTCGTCCTCGACATACCATATCAGCCTTGATAATGGGGAGGAAGGGTTTATGGTGTGATTTTCGGAAATCTGGAGGTATGGCAAGCAAGGTACTGGTCGTGGACGACTCTGCGTTCATGCGGAATCTCCTCAAACAGCTCCTCGAGGGTGAACACGAAGTCGTCGGCGAGGCCGAAAACGGGGTCGAAGCGGTGGAACTCTACCGCGAACTCGAACCCGATGTCGTCACGATGGACGTCGTGATGCCGATTCGAAACGGCATCGAAGCGACGTCCGAGATCAAGTCGCTCGACGCCGGCGCATCGGTTATCATGTGCACGTCGGTCGGACAGGAAGAAAAGATGCGCGAAGCGGTCGAGGCGGGGGCGGACGGCTACATCACGAAGCCGTTCCAGAAGCCGAACGTGCTCCAGGCTATCGCCGACGTGATTCAGGCAGAGGCATGAATCTCGACGTCCGGTCGCTCCGCACGTTCAGTCGGCTCGCCCACTCGGGCGCGGAGAAAGCCGCCGGTTCGCTGACCACGCTCGCGGGCATCGACACGTACGTCAACGTCACCAAGGTCGAACTCGGGACGAAGTCGGACGTGGAAAACGAGTTCGCCGAGCGCGACCTCGTGAGCGTCCACATCGGCTTTTCGGGCGGCTTAGACGGCCACACCGTGTTGGCGTTCTCGCCCGAGTCCGCAGAGCGGTTGGTCGACGCGTTGATGCCGGGCATCGACGCCACCGACGCCGACGGCGAACTCGCTGAGAGTAGCCTCAAAGAGGTCGCGAACATCATGCTCGGCGGTTTCATCGACGGCTGGGCCGACTACCTCGACACCACCGTCGACATCACGACACCGACCTACGTCGACGACGAGAACGACGGCCCGCTCGACCGCGTCGACGCCGAGGGGTTCGAAAACGGCGGCGACGACGAGCACGTCCTCGTCTTCCGCAACCAGTTGGAGGCCGCGGACAACGCCATCGAGTTCGACCTGTACATGGTGCCGACCGCCTCGTCCATCGGGACCATCGTCGAGGCGAGCGGCGACGACGGCGCGCTCCCGGTCGAGTCGTTCGCCGCCTTCTCCGAGATGATAAACGACGGCGCGACCCAGGCGTCCGAGGACATCACCGCGATGACGGGCATCGACACGACCGTCGAGGTGAGTCGGCTGAGCTTCGTCCCCATCGAGGGCGTGCCGATGTCGCTGACCGACGCGGTTCGACGCGGCGTCGTCTTGGAGTTCAGCGGGACGCCGAGCGGCTACATCGCCATCCTCTTCGACGAGCCGTCGGCCGAGAACATCGCCAGCAGCCTCCTGCCGGGCATGGAGGGCGACGAGGCGATGCGCCAGAGCGCGATTCAGGAAATCGGGAACATCACGACCTCCGGCTTCCTCGACGGCTGGGCCAACGCGCTCGAAACGACCATCGACATCTCGCCGCCGAAGCACGTCCACGACATCGGGTCGGCCATCATCGACCCGCTCGCGACCGACCTCGCGCAGTCCCAAGAGTACGCGTTCCTCATCGACTCGACTATTCGAACGGACGACGACGAGTTCACCTGCGATATCTACGCGCTCCCCGACGAGACGGAACTGCGCAAGGCGCTCAAGCAACTCTCGCCCGCCGCGTGACCCCTCCGTAGAGAATCTTAGCAATGCAAGTTTACACCACGGACACGCCCGCGGCCCGCTCCGGCCGAATCAAGGTCGGAATCGCCGACTTCGCCGTCTCCAGCGACGAGAGCACGCTGACGACGAGCGGCCTCGGCTCCTGTATCGGCGTCGCGTTGTACGACCCCGAAACGGGTGTCTCCGGTCTCGCACACGCGATGCTTCCGGAGGCGGACGACGGCAGCGAGCCGGCGAAGTTCGTCGACACCGGCGTCGAACTCCTGATCGCAGAGATGCAGGCAGTCGGCGCGGACACCGACCGAATCGTCGCCAAAATCGCCGGGGGAAGCACGATGTTCGACTTCACCTCGGCCGACGGCGACGGCAGTATCGGCGACCGAAACGTCGCCGCGACGCGAACGACGCTCGACGGGTTCGGCATCGACGTCGTCGCCGAGGACGTCGGCGGCTCCCACGGCCGTTCGCTGGAACTCGACAGCGAGACCGGCGACCTCCGCGTGCGAAGCGCGAAGAGCGGCACCCACGTTCTCTGAGCGGCTCGGCTCTTTGTCCCTCGGTCTCGGTGCGACGGTGTCGGCACGAACCCACACTCATCGTTTGGTGACCGACGACACCGACTGTCGAATGACGACGACCGAGCTCGAGCGCCTGCACATCGAGATATCACGAGTGATAATGTCTCGAATAGATTTATGTCGCCTCCTTCGAATGCTTTCACCGACACGGTACGATATCGCGTGTGACATCGCGGACAGCGCGCTGCGCGCTCCGCCGCCCCGAGTCGGGGGACTCAGGGGATTCGTGCCGTCCTGAACGAGGTGACCCATGTACCTGGACCCGGACGAATACGACCCAGACGAACTTCGACGTATCGCGCGTGACGCACCACGAGCCAGACGGAACGGCGACGGTAGATTCGACGACGGCCGATTCGACGACGGCCGGTTCGACGACCGCGGACCGTTCCGGTTCGATAACCCGCTTTTCGACCGGAGCCGACAGGAGGCGTCCGAGGCGCTCCGGTCGAGCCAACTCGAACACCTGCTCGTCCACCAGTCCCGCGGCGAGGAAGACGGCGTCGAAAAGCCGTATCTCCGCTCGCTGCCGGACAAGTACGGCGCGGAGCGCGTCGTCTTCGACTGGCTGGAGTTCCTCGTCCTCAAAAGCGGGTTCAAGCGGGCGATGGACGCCCTCCGGTACTACCAGACGGTCGGCTGGGTCACGCCGGACGTCGAGGAGACGCTCCGGGACTATCTCCTCGGCTTCTCCGCCGACGTCGACGAACCGACCGACCTCGACGTCGACGACCACCTGCTGAGCCTGGTCTACGTCGCCCGCCTCTCCTCGATGGTGTGACGCCGACCCCCGGGTCTCGAACACGGTCTCTCCTTCCGACAACCGAGTGTATCCCATGACTGCGCGAACCACCCCGCCGAGTCCGAATCGAGTTGATACCGTATGACGAACGACGCAGCCACGGCCAACGGCACTGACGCGACGCCCGAGTCCGGCGAGCGCGACGCTCCGACCGCCGTCGGCGTCAAGTTCGGGAGCGCCCGAACGACGCTCGTCTTCGACGACGGCGACGCGGCGACGACCGTTCAGGTCCCTTCGTGTCTGGTCGACGGCGAAGACGCGCTCCCCGGCGACGAACGCGTCAGCGACGACGAGGGGGCGGTCCGGCGGTCCGGTGACCGAGCGGAGTTCATGCTTCGCTCGGGCGTGCCCGCGACCGCCCGCGACGCCGAGTTGTTCGAGCGGTTCGTCCGCGAACTCTGCGAGCGACACGACCTCCCGGCCGAAAGCGCCGTCGTCTACGCGATGCCGACCGTCGACGACAGGGTCGGCCTCGCGAACTTCGGCACCGCAGTCGGTGAGTGCGGCCTCGGGGGGACGCTCACGCGAGGGCTCCCGGAATCGCTGTGCGCGTCGATTCCGGCGCTCGGCGACGGAATCGAGGCGGTCGACGAGGTGTTCGTCGCTCTCGACCTCGGCGCGACGAACCTCGAAGCGTGCGCGTACCGACACGGAACGCGGTTGCTCCCGTTCGTCTCCGCAGAGGTGTCCGGCGACCGCGTCGACCGGCGCATCGCCGAGGCGGTCGAAGCCGAGACCGACGGGCGCGCGACCATCGACCCCGACACCGCCCGCGAGTACAAGGAAACCCACGCCGACTTCGGCGGGTTCGAACCCTTCACCGACGCGGTCGAACGCGGGGACGGAGACGGCGGCGACGGCGTCCACGAGTTCACCGTCGAACGGGGCGTGATGGAGCCGCTGGACGACTACCTCGACGACGCGGTCGCAGAGCTCAGCGACTTCTTCTCGCGGCTGGCGAGTTCGCACATGAAGACCTATCAGCTCGCTCGCGCACGCCCGCTGGTCGTCACCGGCGGGATGGCGTGCATCCCCGGCTTGGTCGCAGAACTCGAATCACGCCTCGCCGCGGAGCTCGACCGTCCCGTAGACGTGGTCGTCCCCGACGACCCGACGACCGCCGCGGCCGCGGGCGCACACAGGCTCGCGGTGCGGCTCCGGGACCGAAACGCGACCTGAACACGCTCGGCTCTCGGGTCCGCTCGTTGTCTCGTTCTCTGTTTCGGCTTTGACACGTCGATCATGCGACTCGATTACTGCGCGGCTCAGCCCGTCTCTCAGTCCGTCTCCGACTCGCCCGTTATCGTGCCGCCGTCGCTGGCGGAGGCTGCTCGGTCGGCGCTCCGGAGGCCGACGATGGCGACGGACCCCCGCGGCTCGTTCTCCGTGAACCGGAGCCGACCGTTCGAGCGGTCGATTATCCACTGGACCAGCCAGAGGCCGAGTCCGCTGATGTGCTGGAGCGGCGTCTCGGTCCCCGATTCGAGGACGGAGAGTTCGGCGTCGGGGACGCCCGGCCCGTTGTCGGCGATTCGAATCTCGACGTAGTCGTTCGAGGTCGCGCTCCGCTCGACGGTGACGCCGACCTCCGGGATGACGCGGTCGTTGTGTTCGAGCGCGTTGTCGATGAGGTGTTTGAGTGCCGATTCGATGAGGTCGTCCGCGGTGACCCACATCTCGTCGGGGAGGTTCCGGTGGACGATTGCCTCGGGGTAGTCGGACTCGATGTCGTCTAACTGCGCCTCGATGCGCTCGACCACCTCGACGGGTTCGAGTCCGGACGGCCCGCGGGTGAGCGTCGTGTCGATGTGCCGGGTCTGCTCGCCGAGTTCGACGAGCGACGACGCCTTCCGCTTTATCGTCCGGGCGTGGTCCTTCGACTCGGCGGGGATGCGTTCGTCGAGGAGGAGGTCGGCGTGGCCGAGGATGACGTTCATGTCGTTTCTGAGGTCGTGCCGGAGGACGCGATTCAACACTCGGAGGCGCTGTTCGTAGCGATGGCGACTCGTCACGTCCCGCGAGTTCAACACGACGCCGCCGACGGCGGGGTCATCGAGGAGGTTGACGCCAACCGTCTCGAACCGCCGCCACGTACCGTTTTTGTGGCGGACTCTGAACTCGGCGCGCACGGGCGGGTCGCCGGAGACCACCTCGTCGAAGCAGTCAGCGACCCGGTCTCTGTCATCGGGGTGGACGAGGTCGAGCACCGGTTCACCGACGAGCGCGTCGGTCTGATAGCCGAGCACCTCGGTCATCGAGGGACTCGTGTAGGTCCGTTCGCCGTCCTCGTTGAGGACGGTGATGACGTCCCGCGAGTTCTCGATGAGCGCGCGGAACTCCTCTTCGGTGCGGCGGCGTTCCGTCACGTCGTAGAAGACGAGCAAGCGCGTCCGGTCGCGTGTCTGGTCGCCGAGCGGTTCGGAACGGACCTCGAAATAGCGGTTGGTCCCGTCGTCTTCGACGACCGCTTGCGCCCTGTCTCGACCCGCTAACACCGCCTGAACCTCGGACGGCACGCGAACGCTTTCGAGGACGGGCTCGCCGACGCACTCGGAGACCGGCCGCGCTAACAGTTCCGAGGCGGCCCCGTTCGATTCGACGATTCGGTCCTGTTCGTCGAGGACGACGACGGCGTCGCGCATCTCCGAGAGAATCGCGTCGCGGGCGATGGGCGTGATATCGAACAGTTGGTGTCTGAAGAGCGCCCAGAGCACGACGACCGAGCTAACGCCGATAGAGACGGGGACCGGATTGATGCGGAACGGGAAGAAGAACTCGCCGCCGAGCGCGGCGAGCGGAATCACCCCGGCGACGAAGAGAAACCCGGCCTGTCGCCGGTGGATGTTCGAGCTTTTGAGGTACGTTCTCGCGATGACGCTCACCCCGGTGACCGCGACGCCGAACCCGTAAACGACGTGTGCGACGAGGACGAGGTCCGGGCCGAGCGGGCCGAGGAAGTCCGCACCGGGGGCGCCGAACCGGTCCGGCTGCATGGCCCGCCAGGGGCCGAGCGACGACCCGAGCAGCCCGTGGGAGGCGTTCGTCAACTTGAGGGCGATAGCGACGGCGGGCTCGACGGCCAGAAAGCCGAGCATCTGCGTGGAGAGGAGCTGGTCTTCGCCGGCGTAGACGAGCGCAAAGACGAGCCAGACCGTCGGGATGACGGCCGCGCCGGCCCACGCCAACTGCGCGTAGAACAGTTCTGCGCTGGGCGTCATCGGGAGGAAGAGGAACCCGTACGCCGTGGCCCAGATGCTCCCGGAGAGCGTCAACAGCGCAAACGGGAGGCGGACGCGCCGCGAGTAGCGTCGGAACCGGCCGAGAACAACGAGTGTGACGACCCCCGCAAGGATGCCCGCGGCGAACAGCGCGTACGCGTGTGGGTACTGCCCGACGCTGGTCATATGTGGGTCGTGGCTCGCATCTGTGACTCTCTCGGAACTGTTCTTTCCGATGAGTGTCACATCGGAGCGATATCAAACGTGTAGCTGGTACGGAACTTAAGCGATTCGCCCCACATATCAAAGTTGATAGCAAACGGAACGAAGAGAGAAATCACGCCACGCCGAGTGACACGCCCGTCAAACCAGCTTTCGACTCGTAGTCTCGTTCGGTGTTATCAACTCAACCGTTCACCCACTCTCTCGGATTGAACGTTCGTGTGGCTGTCATATGTCGGACGTTCGCCCGAACGCTTAATTCGGATGGACGCACACGCAGGGATAGATGCCGCGCGAGTCACGTCACCCGACTGACGCCGACGGCCCGACCGGGCCCGGACTCAGACGGAACTCCGGCGCTCGGTCGTTCGACTGGGTCGACGCACCGACGAACCGGGCGTGGAGCGACGTGGCTCACGAGCGCCTCCTCGCGACGACCGCGGCTGTCACCTCGGACGGCGAGCCGTTCCTCGACGAGATTCCGCGGACGCCGCGGGCCGAGCGCGTGCTGCTCGACTGGTGTGTCCACCTCGTCGAGCGACTCGGCGGTCGCGGCGCGCTGGAGATGGCGTCGTACTACCGCGATATCGGCTGGATAGGCGACGAGCCGCACGACACGATTCGCGAGCGCGTCGTCTCCTTTACCGTCCCCGCCGACTTCGAGGACGCGCCGACAGAAGAGGACCACGTCCGCAGTTTCTCCTACGTCGCTCGGCTGTCGGCGATGGCCGAGTCGGAGTGAGTCACCGCCGGCTTCGACGGCCGCTCAGAGGCCGAGTTCGCGGCCGATGATGAGGTGTTGAATCTCGCTCGTCCCCTCGCCGATTTCCATGAGCTTCGCGTCGCGGTAGAACCGCTGAGGGGCGAAATCGGTCGTGTAGCCGTAGCCGCCGAGCACCTGCACCGCGTCTTCTGCGACCTCGCGGGCGGCCTCCGAGGCGTCGAGTTTCGCCAGCGCGGACTCTCGGCTGACCCGCTTTCCGGCGTCGTACCGCGTCGCGGCCTTGTGGGTGAGGAGTCGCGCGCGCTCGGTCTTGCGGTGCATCGAGACGAGTTTGTCGCGGACGGCGTCGAACTTCGAAATCGGCCGGTCGAACTGCTCGCGCTCTTGGGCGTACGATTTGGCGTGGCCGTACGCGCCCTCGGCCAGCCCGACCGAGAGCGCCGCGATGGAGATGCGGCCGCCGTCGAGCGTCTTCATCGTCTGCTTCCAGCCGTCGCCCTCCTCGCCGAGGAGGCGGTCTTCGGGCACCCAACAGTCGTCGAAGGAGAGCTCGCAGGTCGGCGAGGAGTTGAGCCCCATCTTGTCCCACTCGGTCGTTACCTCGAAGCCGTCGTCGTTCTCGGGGTCGACGATGAACGTCGAGATGCCGTCGTAGCCCGCGCCGGGGTCCGTGACGGCCTTCACGAGGACCGAGCCGGCGACGTTCGCGTTCGTGATGAACTGCTTCGTGCCGTCGATGACGTAGCCGTCGTCGTCCCGCTCTGCGACCGTGTCCATGTCGCTGGCGTCGCTCCCGGACCCGGGCTCGGTGAGCGCCCAGCCGCCGAGGTGCTCGCCGGTCGCCAGCGGCGTAAGCCAGCGTTCCTTCTGCTCGTCGGTGCCGAACAGTTCGATAGGCTTCGACGCGAGGCTGACGTGGGCGGCGTACGACAGGCCGATGCCGCCCGAGACGCGACCGAGTTCCTCCACGACGAGCGCGTACATCAACTGGTCGCCGCCGAGGCCGCCGTACGCCTCGTCGATGGGGACGCCCATCACGTCCAACTCGGCCAACTGGTCGAATATCTCCGCGGGGAACCGGTGTTCGTCCTCGATGTCCTGCGCGATGGGCGCGATTTCTTCCTCGCAGAACTCGCGGACGGTGTCCCGAATCATCCGGTGTTCGGCCGGGATGTCGAAGTCCATGCGACCAACTATCGCCGTGCCGGACATAAACTAATCGAACGACCATGAAAGATATGCGTCGCGGCCGGCGAAGGCGGCAGCCCACGTCGGGTACTCCCATCGCGTGGGAATAGGCATCCGGGTCTTTTTGCGCCGCGGCCCGACGTTCTCGTATGTACTCCCACATCCTCTTTCCGACCGACGGCAGCGACTGCGCGGACGCCGCGTTGGACCACGCCATCGAACACGCCCGCACCTACGACGCGACGCTCGTGGCGCTCTACGTCGCGGACGTGCGCGAGGTCGGCTACGCCGCGCCCGCGCTCTCGCTCGAACGGGTCCGCGAGGCGCTCCTCGAAAGCGGCGAGCAGGTGCTAGACCGCGTCGCTCAGGCGGCCCGCGAGGCCGGCGTCGAGGTCGAGACCGTCGTCACGGAGGGCACGCCCGCGAGCGAGATTATCCGCCACGCCGACGAACGGGAGGTGGACCTCGTCGTGATGGGAACTCACGGCCGCAGCGGCATCGACCGCTACCTCATCGGGAGCGTCGCCGAGCGCGTCGTCCGCGGCTCCGACGCGCCCGTGTTGACGGTCCGACAGGAATCGTCGTAGGCCCACGAGGTTAAGCCGCCCCTCGTCTTACGGGGGTGCATGGACCTCCGTCGGCTCGTCCGCGGCCGCCTCGGGTGGCCGCGTCTGGAGACGGTCGCCCGCGAACTCGCCCGGCGATACGACCGCGACACCCTCCACATCCGATTTCTCGAGGCGGACAACTGGCTTTCGACCCCGATGGTCGTCGACGACGAGTGGTTCGTGAAGGTCATCTCCAAACAGAACTCGCTCGTCCACGCCGTCTTCACCACCGGGCGAAACCTCGGCGCGTTCTCCAGCGGGACGGAGGGCTTTTTCGGGCATTTCGGGACGCCGCTGGAGATGGCCGAACACGAACTCGAAGCGACGAAGCGACTCCGCGACATCGGCCTGCAAGCGCCCGCGCCGGTCGAGGCGTTCGAGGTGGACGGTCTCGGCGTGCTCGTCCTCGAATACCTGCCGAACTTCCACACCCTCGACACCGCCCCGCGAGCGGAGGTCGAACGGCTCGCCCCCGAACTGTTCGCGGCGCTCGCGGCGATGCACGACAACCACCTCGCTCACGGCGACCTCAGAGCCGAGAACGTCCTCGTCCGCGAGGACGGCATCTACTTCATCGACGCGACGAACGTCAACGACGAGGGGATGCGCGACGCCCGCGCGTACGACCTCGCCTGCGGGCTGGCCGCACTCGAACCGCTCGTCGGTCCCAAGAAGGCCGTCACCGCGGCGCTCGACTCCTACGACGCGGACGCGCTGTTGGACGCCGTCGACTTCCTCGACTTCGTCAACATCCGGCCCGACCACGACTTCGACGCCGCGTCGCTCAAAGGCGAAATCGAAAAGCACGCGGCGTAGCACGCGGTCGGAAAAAGCCGCGAACGCGGGGCGAGTCGCGCGTTACTCGCCCTCGACGCCCTCGTAGTCCGCGCCGCCCATGTAGAGCCGCGAGACTTCGGGGTCGTCGAGGAGGCCGTCGGCGTCGCCCTCGTAGGCGACTGTCCCCTGGTCGAGGACGTAGCCGCGGTCGGAGATGCCGAGCCCCTCGCGGGCGTTCTGCTCGACCATCAGGACCGCCGTCCCGAGTTCGTTCACCTTCTTCACGTCCTCGAACACCGACTGGACGATGTTGGGCGCGAGGCCCGCCGACGGCTCGTCGATGAGGAGCACTTCGGGCTCCATCACGAGCGCGCGGGCGAACGCGAGCACCTGCCGCTGGCCGCCCGAGAGCGTCCGGGCCTTCGCAGAGCGCTTCTCGTCGAGAATCGAGAACTGGTCGTACAGTTCGTCGATTCGCGCCTGCAAGCCCTCCGAGCGGGCGACCCCGCCCATCCTGAGGTTCTCGTCGATGGTGAGCGAGGAAAAGACGTTGTCCACCTGCGGGACGTAGCCCATCCCGACGCGGACGAGGTCCTCCGGCTCCTCGCCGGTGATATCTCGCCCACTCAGTTCGACCGAGCCGGTCCACGGCTTGAGGAGGCCGAACACCGTCTTGAGGACGGTCGACTTCCCCGCGCCGTTCGGTCCGATGATGCAGACGATTTCGTCCGATTCGAGGTGGAGCGTCAGGTCGCGGAGCACCTGCACCTCGCCGTAGCCGCTGTCGACGCCGCTGACGTCGAGGGCGCGCTCGGTCACGGGCCGGCCCCCCCGAGGTACGCCTCGATGACGCGGTCGTCGGAGCGGACTTCGTCCGGCGAGCCCTCCATGAGCACCTTCCCTTGGTCGAGAACGATGATGGGGTCTGCGAGGTCCATGATAAACGGCATGTCGTGTTCGATGATGAGGAAGGTCTGTCCCTCCTCGTTGAGTTCGCGGATGAACCGTTTGATGTCGTTCGCGAGCGTCGGATTGACGCCGGCGACCGGCTCGTCCAAAAGCAGGATGTCGGGGTTCGTCGTGAACGCCCGCGCGAGTTCGACGAGCTTCATCTGCCCGCCGGAGAGGTCGGTCGACGGCTGGTCGATGAGATGCCCGATTTCGAACCGTTCGAGCAGCTCGCGCGTCTGTTCGATGTTCGCCCGCTCCTCTTCTGTCACGTCGGAGCCGGAGAAGAAAAGCGAGAAGATTGACTCGCCTTTCTGCGGGCCGGGACCGACGAGCATCGCTTCGCGGACGGACATCCCCTCCAGCCGCCGGGGCGTCTGGAAGGTCCGAACGAGTCCCTTTCGGGCGCGCTCGTGCGGTTCGAGGTCGGTCACGTCCTCGCCGTTGACGGTGACGTGGCCGGCGTCGTTCTCGTAGAAGCCGGAGATGAGGTTGAACAGCGTGGACTTGCCCGCGCCGTTCGGTCCAATCATCCCGGTGATGGTCCCGCGTTCGACCTCGATGGAGACGTCGTCGGTGGCGACGAGGCCGCCGAACGCCTTCTCCAAGCCGGTCGTCTTCAGGACGACGTCGTCCTTGTCGAGGCGCGCGCCCTCGTACGCGTCGTCGTTCATCGGTCGTCACCCCCGTTCGAGGCGGTCCCGCCGTCGGAGGCGGCACCGGAGGGAGACGCGCCGCCGGCACCGCTTCCGTCGCGCGCCGCCGGCCAGATGAGTTCGTCCTTCGGCGGCAGGAGCCCGTCCTGCCGGAACCGCATGATGAGGATGATGAGCCCGCCGACGAACAGCAGTCGGAGCGGGGCCAAGTCGACTCCGAGCGTCTGGATGAACCCGATGTCGTTGAGGAAGCGGGTCCCCTCGCGGATGGCGATGACGACGGCCGCGCCGACGACCGCCCCGCGGTTCGACCCGGTCCCGCCGAGGATGACGGCGATCCAGATGTAGAACGTCGTCAGGGGAACGAGGTCGGAGGGGTCGATGTAGAGGTTCAGGTGGGCGTAGAACGCCCCGGCGACGGCCATGATGACCGAGCCGAGGACGAACGCCTGCATCTTGAACCGGTAGGTGTTCTTCCCGAGCGCCTTCGCGAGGTCCTCGTCGGACCGGATGGTCCGGAGGACGCGCCCCCACGGCGACCGGTGGACGCGCCGGAGGAACAGGTAGACGACGGCGATGAGGACGACCACGACGGCGGCCGTCGTCGCGGAGTCGGTCAGCGGGAGCCACGACAGGAGGTTCGGGATGCCGCTGATACCTCTCGACCCGGCGGTCCACTGGTCTTCGTTGAGGATGATGGTGCGGATGACCTCGGCGAGTCCGAGACTGGCGATGGCGAGGTAGTCCTCGCGCAGGCGGAGCGTCGGGATGCCGATGAGCACCGCGATGAGCGCGCTCACGACGATTGCCCCGAGGAACCCGAACACCGGGTGGAGTCCGAGTCCGAGCGGGGAGTTCGGCGCGGTCAACAGCGCGGCGCAGTACGCGCCGATTCCCCAGAAGGCGGCGACGGAGAAGTTGATGAGTCCGGCGTAGCCCCACTGGACGTTGAGTCCGAGCGACAGCAGGGCGTACATCCCGACGAGCGCGATTTGGAACAGGAGGAAGCGCAGTCCGACGACGCCGGTGAGGACGCCGACGACGAGCAACACGGTGATGAGTCCGAGCACCGCGAAGATGCGCCGCTCGGTCGCGTCGCGGACGAGCGTCTCGCTCACCCACGAGGAGACGGCGCTCATCCGCTTTCACCCGCGATTCCGCTCGGGCGAACGAGTAGAATGGCGACCATGATGACGAACGCGACGGCCGCGGCGTACCGCGAGCCGACCATGGGGACACCCCACTGCTTGGCCCACAGGTTGAACAGCGGAACCAGTTCGTGGACCATCCCGATGACGAGGCCGCCGAGCATCGCGCCGTAGACGGAGCCGATGCCGCCGAGGATGACCGCGGCGAAGACGATAAGCAGGATGTCGAAGCCCATCCGCGGGCGGACGAGTTCCTCCAGTCCGAGGAAGACGCCGCCGGCCGCGGCGAGCGCGCCGCCGATGAGCCACATGGCGAAGATGACCTCGCCGGTCCGAATCCCGCTGACCCGCGCGAGGTCCGCGTTGTCGGCGGTCGCGCGCATCTTCCGACCGAGCGTCGTCCGCGTCAGCGTCAGGTGCAACGCCGTCACGAGGACGACGGTGAGCGCCACGACGACGAGGTTGCGCGGCGTGACCGCGATGCCGAGCGTCTCGCGGACCCACGGAATCGGGCCCTGTCGGGACACGCCGTAGCGCTCGGGCTCGGTTCCGAACGACAGGAAGACGAGCGCGCGATAGACGAGTGCGACGCCGATGCTGGAGATGAGAAGCCCGATGGAGCCGCTGTCCTTCACCGGGCGGTAGACGACGCGGTTGGTGAGGACGGCGATGACCGCCGCCGCCCCCATGCCGAACGCGAGCGCGAGGAAGAACCAAAGCGGCAGGCCGAACACGCCCGCGTCGCCCAGCATCGGTCGGAAGAAGCCGACCGAGAACAGCGCGGAGAACGCCCCCACGGTCATGAGGTCGCCGTGGGCGAAGTTCGCGAAGTCCGCGATGCTGTACACGAGCGACAGCCCGATGGCCGCGAGGACGATGATGCTCGAAAACACCACGCCGTTGGCGACGTACTGGAAGGGGCTGATTTGGAGCGGTATCACGGCTCCGGGGCCCTCCCGAGGGTCGTTCGCCGTCCGTTCCGTGCGTGCATAGTTAGCTCGTGATGTAGTCACCGAAGACGTACTCGTGGTCCTCGACGCTGTAAATCTGGTAGTAGCCCGGCGGGTCGCCGTTCTCGTCGAGGTCGACCGGGCCGCTGACGCCCTGATAGTTGATGTCGCCCGGCGAACCGCCGTCGCGGAGGACGGCCGCGGCCTCCTCGAAGTTGAAGACCTCCTCGCCCTCGGGGCGGGTCACGTCGCGGACGACCGACGCGAGCGCCTCGCCGGTGAACTCGTCTGCCGCCTCGATGGCGATGGCCGCGACCGTCACGGCGTCGTAGGCGTACGCCGACCAGACCGTCGGCGTCCCGTCGTAGTTCTCCTCGAACGCGGCGACGAAGTTCTGGTAGTTCTCCTGGTCCTGCGGGGCGCTCTCGGTGATGCCCGTCATCCCGTCCATGCTGCCTTCGGGCGTGTTTTCGATGATGGAGTCGGCGACGGTGGACTCCGCGCCGTAGTAGTCCACGGACGTGTTGTAGCCCTGGTCGAAGCCCTCGTTGACCATGACCGTGTACTCGTTCGCGTACGTGAGGAAAATCCACGCCGAGGCGTCGGTCGATGCCATCTCGGTGAGGACGCCGCTGTACGACGACTGACCCTGGTCGTGCGGTTCGTTGTAGGCGACGGTGCCGTCGAACTCGGACTCGAACGTCTCGGCGAACACCTCGGACAGCCCCGTCCCGTAGTCGTTGTTGATCCACGTGACGGCGACCGTGTCGTGGCCGTCGTCGTTGACGAGGCTGGCGAGCGCCTGTCCCTTCGCGGAACCGGAGGGGCTCATCCGAAGCAGCTCCGGCCGCGTCGTGAGTTCGGGACTCGTGCTGTTCTGGCTGATTTGGACGACGCCGGCGTCTCTCGTGACGCTGTCGTGGATGGCGATGGAGACGCCGGAGCCCACGGAGCCGATGAGAAGCGGGACGCCGTCTTGGTTGACGAGCACCTGTGCGCCGTTGACTCCGCCTTGGTTCGTACTCTCGTCGTCCTCGACGGAGATGTTCAGCGACGCCCCTTCGGAGCCGATACCGACCTCGTTGATGGCCGCGAGCGCGAGTTCGCGGCCGCGAGTGTTGCGCTCGCCGTACGGCGCGAGCGACCCGGTGAGCGAGTCGACCATACCGATGGTGTACGACGATTCGTCGCCGCCGCTTTCCTCGGTGGTCGTGGTGGTCTCGTCGCCGCCGCCACCGCCGCCGCCGCTTTCCTCGGTGGTCGTCGCCGTGGGAGTCTCTTCTTCCCCTTCGAGACAGCCGGCGGTCGCCCCGACGAGCGAGAGCCCCGACAGCTTCAGCAGCGTTCTGCGGTCCATGTCGTGTGGTGACATAACAAGCAATGCTCTCCAGCTATCGTAAATATACCTGTGACCGCCCATGGTCGGGACCCCGGACCCCGTCGGACGAAACGAGCGTTCCGTGATTATTTCAGGAATATTTTTCAGAATGATTTGGTAGGGTCTCTCTTTAGGGTACGTGTCTCACAATAGCGGGTCGTGATACCCCCCATCGCGAACAACTTCGTGGCGGGCGAGACGGCCGACGGAGCGGTCTCGCACGTCGAGTCGCTGAACCGCGACGGCATCGCGGGGATACTGAACCTGCTCGGCGAGCACTACACCGACCGGACGGCCGCCGACGCCGACGCCGACGCGTACGTCGACCTCGTCCGCCAACTGGGCGCGACGGACCTCGATGGCTGCGTCTCGGTGAAGCCTTCGCAGATCGGTCTCGACATCAGCGACCGCGCGTTCCGGGAGAACCTCGACCGCATCGTCGACGCCGCGGACGCCGAAGGCGTGTTCGTCTGGGTCGACATGGAGGACCACGAGACGACCGACGTGACCCTCGACGCCGTCGACGACTTGGGCCACCGGACGGGCGGGAACGTCGGCGTCTGCGTGCAGGCGAACCTGAAACGCACGCGCGACGACCTCGAACGCCTCGCGGAGGTACCCGGCAAGGTCCGCCTCGTCAAGGGCGCGTACAACGAGCCGGCGTCCATCGCGTACAAGGAGAAGTCGAAGGTGGACGGGGTGTACAGGGACCTCCTCGAACAGATGTTCACCGAGTTCGACGACGGCATCGCGGTCGGCAGCCACGACCCGCACATGATTGCGCACGCCCGCCGCCTCCACGAACAGTACGGGACGCCCTACGAGGTGCAGATGCTCATGGGCGTGCGCGAGGACGGTCAGCGCGACCTCGCGGACGCCGGCATCGAGACGTGGCAGTACGTCCCCTACGGGGACAAATGGTTCTCCTACTTCTACCGGCGCGTCCGCGAGCGGAAGTCGAACGCGCTGTTCGCGCTCCGCGCCGTCGCCGGTATCTGAGCCGGGACGGACACCCAATCGTCCCGCGCTACTGCGGGTCGAGCAGTTTCGACTCCGCTTTGCGCAGGTGTTCGAGCAGCGTCGTCTTCGAGATGTCCATCTCGGCGGCGAGTTCGCGGGTCGACACCTCGCGAGGCCAGCGGTAGTAGCCTTCTTCGCGCGCGAGTTCGAACGCCTCCCGCTGGCTCCGGGTGAGGGTGTCGAGCCGCCGACTGCGCTCCGGTTCCGCACCCTCGGACGTGGAGATGGAGGCGACGCGAATCTCCGCGCCGGTCTCGTCCATGACGGTCTCGATGCGGGGCTGTATCTCCTCGCGCGCGCCGGCGAACCAGACTTCCCACCGCTCGCGGCCGTTTTCTATCTGCGTGGGGGCGCTGTGGACGAAGCCCTGCTTGAGCAGCTCCGGACACATCATGTCGCTCGGGTCGTACTCCAAGAAGAACTCGCGGGCGACCGGGCCGGGCGCGACGTGCTTCCCGCGGGAGTCGAACCGCTCTTGCAGTTCCAACACCTCGCCCGTGAGCTCCGAGTCGGCGATGGCGTCGAGGAGCGTCTCGACCTCGTCGAGCGACTCGCCGTAGGCGGTGAACAGCCCGTTCGACCGCTCGACGCCCGCGGCGGGAGCGTCGTAGATGGCGTGTGCGAGGATGCCGCCGTCGTATTCGCTCGTCGATTCTATCGCCCAGCAGTTCGGATGCCACAGGTCGAGCGTAAGGCGCGTGCCTTCACCTGCCGTGCGCTCGCTCATACACCGGGTAATACGTCGTTACGTAAGATGTTATCTGTGGTCACTCGGCGTCGCGGTGATGCGTCGGTTCGGGCGCGCCCCTTCCATGGGAGGGTCCGGGGTTATTAATCCTAGTTGTGAGTCTAGAGTCATATGGCGCAGGACGAATATCAGCACTACATCGACGGCGAGTGGACGGACGGCACCGGCGACGAGACGTTCGAGAGCGCGAACCCCGCGACGGGCGAGTCGCTGGGGACGTTCCGACGCGGCACGCCCGAGGACATCGACGCGGCGGCCGCCGCGGCCGACGAGGCGTACGAGGAGTGGCGCGAACTCTCCCACATCGACCGCGCGGAGTACCTCTGGGACATCTACCACGAACTGCGCGACCGCACGGAGGAACTCGCGGAAATCGTCACCAAAGAGTGCGGCAAAGAGATTTCCGAGGGCCGCGCCGACGTCATCGAGGCGTACCACATGGTCGAGTGGGCCGCGGGCGACGCCCGCCACCCCAAAGGCGACGTGGTCCCCTCCGAGATTCCCGCGAAGGACGCCTACATGCGCCGCAAGCCCCGCGGCGTCGTCGGCTGTATCACCCCGTGGAACTTCCCCGTCGCCATCCCCTTCTGGCACATGGCCGTCGCGCTCGTCGAGGGCAACACCGTCGTCTGGAAGCCCGCCGAGCAGACGCCGTGGTGCGGGCAGATTATCGCCGAGATGTTCGAGGACGCCGGCATCCCCGACGGCGTGTTCAACATGGTACAGGGCTTCGGTGACGCCGGCGCGAGCATCGTCGACGACGAGCGCGTCGACTCCGTGCTGTTCACGGGCTCCGCCGAGGTCGGCCACGAGGTCGCGAGCAAGGTCGCCCAACAGCCCGGCAAACTCGCCGCGTGCGAGATGGGCGGCAAGAACAACATCGTCATCACGGAGAAGGCGGACCTCGACATCGCGGTCCACTCCGCGACGATGTCGTCGTTCAAGACCACCGGCCAGCGCTGTGTCTCCTCCGAGCGCATCGTCGTCCACGAGGACGTGTACGACGAGTTCAAGGAGCGCTTCGTCGAGAACGCGAAGAACGTCTCCGTGGGCGACCCGCTCCGCGAGGACACGTTCATGGGCCCCCTCATCGAGGAGGGCCACAAGGAGAAGGTCACGAACTACAACGAACTCGCGGAGACGGAGGGCGTGAACGTCCTCGTCGACCGCACCGAACTCGACGCCGACGAGATTCCCGAGGGCCACGAAGACGGCCACTGGGTCGGGCCGTTCGTCTACGAGGCCGACCCCCACGACGACCTCCGCTGCACCCACGAGGAGGTGTTCGGCCCCCACGTCGCCCTGCTGAAGTACTCCGGCGACATCGAGGACGCCGTCGAGATTCAGAACGACACCGACTACGGGCTGGCCGGTGCCGTCATCTCCGAGGACTACCGCCAGATAAACTACTTCCGCGACCACGCCGAGGTCGGCCTCGCCTACGGCAACCTCCCGTGTATCGGCGCGGAGGTCCACCTCCCGTTCGGCGGCGTGAAGAAGTCCGGCAACGGCTACCCCTCGGCCCGCGAAATCATCGAGGCCGTCACCGAGCGCACCGCGTGGACGCTCAACAACTCCAAAGAGATTCGCATGGCACAGGGCCTCTCGGCGGACATCAAGACCAAGCAAGACGACTGAAGTCGTCCGGCCGGTCACCGCGTCACGGCCCCGCAGCAGTCCTGCTTTTTCCGTCCGCTGTTTTCAGTGTCCGTCGGTCGATTCAGCCTCCCCGTGAGCGCCGGCCGCGACGTAGACGCCGGGCATCCCCGTCTCCTCGACGGTCAGCGCCACTTCCTCGTCCTCCTCGGCGGGGCGGTCGGTCACGACGGTCACGGCCTCGATTGGGTCGCGGCGGACGAACGCCCAGACGAGGTCGAGCATCGAGGGATGGCCGCCCTTCCGAACGACGAGTACGTGACGCGAGTCGGCCAGCGCCCGGAGTTCGGGCGACAGGTCCTCGTCGTCGAGTTCGTCCGGTGGAATGGCGTGCAGCACGTCGCCTCGAATCGTCTCGGTCATGGTGGCTCCACGAGGGCCGGGGGAAAGAAGCGTGCGCTCTCGGACTGTCGGGCGGTCGGGGGGTCGCCGCCGAGGCGCGGCGACGCCGTGGCTCGGAGCGAAGCGGTCGTCAAAAGGCGGAGGCGAATGCGCCTCCCGCCGAATCTCGCGTCACCAGTTGGCGAAGTGAGACGAGGGGAGTTGCCCCCACCGGGCTTGGGGGCGGGAAACGACGTGGCCACGTCGTTTCGGATGCCGCAACGGACCCCGAAACGTTGCGGCGGGTGCGGCGGATGTGGAGTCGCCGACGACTGGCGAGAAAAGCGCCTATTGCGTCGGCGACTTTCGCTTAGGAGCCACGATGTATAAAGCCACCGCAACAGCCGTTCTCATACCCCGTGAGCGCACGGCTCTCGCGGTTTCTCGCCCTGTCTCACCGAGCGTCGACGGTCGTCGCCGGCGTTACGCGGTCGCTTCGAACTCGCGTCGGAGCTCCGTTTCGAGGTTGTCGAGTTCGCGGTCGAGGTTGCGCTCGAAGAACGCCTCGACGCCCGGCAGTCGGCCGTCGACGGTGAACTCGTTGACGAGGCGGCTGCCGCCGTCGTGTTCCTCGATAGTGTGTTCGCCCGTCACCCGCATCACCCGCGACTTACCGACGAACTTGACGTGGGTCGGCTCGTCGACTTCGATGTCTTCCGTCTCGACTGTCACCGTCGAACGGACGAGCGGAATCGGGAGTTCGAGATACCACGTCGCGTGGCGGCCGTCGTCGGACACGTCGAAGCGGTCGACGACGCTGATAGCCCCCGCTCGCTTGGCCGGGTCGGCGATGAACTCCCAGACGCGCTCGCCGGGAGCGTCGAACTCGAACGTTCGTTTCACGCGGACGGTCATGAGATACCATCACACCTCCACAGTAAAAATCCGTGGAATCGCCTCAGCTTCGGGTGACGCGCCACGTCGTCGAGCGGGCGCGTCCCCACTTCTCGATTTCGACGTCTTCGGACTTCTCGGCCAGCCGCGGCAGACGGGACCCGACCTGCTTCGCGGTGAGACCGATGGCTTCGGCGATGTTCTTCGCCCGGAAGTAGCCCTCGCCGCGGCTGACGCTGTCGCGGAGATAGGCGAGAATGCGTTGTTCCTCGTCGGTGTACTCAGTCATCCTCGGACCGTCTAGGGAATGGGCGTTATTAACGGTTACCCGTGTTCCTCAGCGTTGATACTCAACGTTACTGGAACAGGTGCGCGCCGCAGACCGCCAGCGAGGCCGCGATAATCGCGACCATGAACCCGAGCGCCTTCGTCAACTGGTCCGGTCCGGCGACCATCAGCCCTGCGCCGACGAGCGTGAGTACGCCGAACAACGCCGCAAAGCCGATGGACTTGTCGGATTGCACCGTCTTGGTTTCCATGTTTCCGACCTTCGCGGGTGCGCACTTAGTTCATTCGACACCGCCTGCCGTGGGGTGACGTGTCGGGGTCGAGGCGTGCGGGACGGTCCCGCGAACCGCCGTCGCGCTCGGCCGTTCGACATATGTACCACCAGTCTCGTGTGTCCACAAGATGGGACTGACATCCGCGCTGTTCGGCGGTAAACTCCGTATCGCGCTCGTCGCGCTGGTGCTCGTCGCGGCCGTCGTCGGCGCGGCGTTCGCGGCCGGAATAATCGGCGCGCCGAGCGTCGACCGAGTCGACAACCGGTTCGGCGGCGTCAACGAGACGGCGACGGTCATCGAGACCGACCTGTACGTCTCGAACCCGAACCCGCTTTCAGCGAACCTCTCCGGGCTCGCCGTCGACTACGGCGTCGAGATGAACGGGATTCGGATGGCGACCGGCGAGAAGGAAGGCGTCTCTGTCGGGCAGGGGACCACGGCAGTCCCGCTTCGGACGACGCTCGAAAACGAGCGCATCCCCGAGTGGTGGGTCTCGCACGTCCAGAACGGCGAGCACACCGACCTCGCCGTGAACGCCACCGTCTCCTCGGAGACGCTCGGCCGGACCTTCGAAGCGCCCGAGATTACCCGGAGCATCGACACCGACCTCCTGTCGGCGTTCAACTCCACGGAGACCCGCGAGATAAACGCGGAGTCGCCGGTCGTCTCCGACCCCGTGTTGTACGTCAACGAGACGAGAGCCGAGTGGGGCGAATCCACGGACGAGCGCACGGCGCTCGAACTCACGTTCGTCGTCCACAACCCCAAGCCGTACCCGATTGCGGTCTCCGAACTCGGCTACGACATCTCCATGAACGACGTGGCCGTGGGCGAGGGGACCACGAACTCCGAGTACGTCATCCCTCCGCGGTCGACGGAGACCATCGAGGCGACGACCCACATCCAGAACGACAGGCTCGACGAGTGGTGGGTCACGCATCTCGAACGCGACCAGACGACCGACCTGCGCATCGACTTCTACGCGAACCTCGACGCCGGCGGCACGACGCTTCGCGTCCCCCTCGACCCGCTGACCTACGAGAAGACGTTCGAGACGGACATCTTCGGGAACAAGGCGGCGTCTGACGGAAGCGAGACGACGGACGAACCCACGGCGACGGAGACGGCCGAGACAACCGAGGCGACCGAGACGGCCGAGTCCGAGACCGCGACTTCGACGGCAACCACGACTTCGACAGCAACCACGACTTCGACAGCGACCACGACCGCGACGACGCCCTCGTCAGACGACGGGACCACGACCACCGACGACGGCCTCCTGTAACAGTCCCGCGTCAGACGCGGCGTCGGAGGCCGTTCGACCGCCGGCGTCTATCGAAGAATCGTCGGTGAATCCTGACTCAGCCGATAACTCTTTACCCTCGGCTACGATAGTCGATGATATGACACGGAGTACCCACGCTCCTGATCGAGTTCTTCTCCCGTAATGAGAACCCTGTGTCCGTCGAGAGCGACGACGAAACCATCGTCGTCTCCTTTGGCGACCAGTCCTGTGAACTGTCCCGAGACGCCGCCGCCGACTTGCAGGAGGCCATCGGCTCGGCGCTGACCGAGAAACGGGAGTTCTTCCGCACGGCCGGCGAGTACCGCCGGGACGGGAGCTACGTCGTCTCCCGCCGCGGCGCGGACTCCACCGGCAACGCGAAGGTGTTCACCAGTTTCGACGAGCTGCGCCGCCTGTACGACCGCCTGCCCGAGCGCTTCACCGCCGAGGACATCGGTCGCACCGGCATCACCGGGTCGCGCCGCCACATGATACTCCGGCACTTCGGCGAGCATCCCGGGTTCGACTGCCGCATCGCCAGTCGGAACCCGCTGACGGGCGAAAAAGAGTCGTCCGAGACCGAAAACGGCGAGGCGATGGAAGTCATCGCCGACTGAGCGCGGCGGTACGACGGCGCGCCGACCGCGACCCGCCTTCTCTCCCGACTTCGGTTCCGCAGCCTCAGTCTATCGTGACGTGGTCCGACTCCTCGTTGAGCGCGAGGTTCGACGCGATTTCGGCGTTCCGCATCGCGTACTGCGCGGTCTGCTGGAGGCTCACCAGCACCTCGCGAATCTGGAGGAGCTTCTGGTTTTCCATCTCCGGGAGGTCGTTGAGGATGTCGCGCTCGCGGTCGCTAATCTCGCGGAACAGCTCTCGGCACTCGATTGTGAGGTCGTAGTCGCGCTCGACGACGGCCCGCACCGCGGTCGTCGTAATCTCGTCGACGTGGTCCGTGAACTCGCGGATGCGCCGCATCGTCGACTGGTCGACGTCGATGGTGTGGCCCTCGGCGTCCATGACGATGTTGGCGATGTCCTCGGCGTTGTCGGCGGTCAGTTCGAGGTTCTTCGCCACCGAGCGGTAGCCGATGAGCGGGAAGCCCGAATCGAGGCCGACCGCCCGCGCGAGGTTGGGGTTCTGGTAGGACGTGAAGATGAGCCGGAGCAGGAGGACGAAAATCTTGTTCGCCTGCCGCTCGCGGTTGAGCGCCCGCTGGGCGAGGTCGGGGTTGCCGTGGGCGAGCGCCTTGACGGCCTCGCCGCGCATCGTGCTGCCCGTGTTTTCGAGGCGTTCGAGCAGGTTGTTGAGGGTGAAGTCCTCCGCATCGACCGAACAGCGAATCGCGATTCGCTCGGGGGTCTCCTCGATGACGCCGAGGCCCATGAGCTGGGTCTCGGCTTTGTAGACGGCGTTGATGTGGTCCGAGTCGAGCGCGCCCTCGCTTTTCTCGATGTGGATGACGCGTCGCCCGAGGACGTACTGCGCCACGATGGCGCGTTCGAGCGCCTCCGCGTTCAGACTGTCGGCGCGAATCGTCGCCTTCGAATCTTCGGTGTTGACCGATTCGGGGAGAACCGTCAGCGTTCCCTTGCCGCTCGTTCGAATCGTCACCTCGTCGCCCTTCTCGACGTTGTGTTCCTTGGCCCACTCCGCTGGAAGCGTCATCGCCAGCGTGGAGGGACCGAGACGCTGGACTTTCCGGGTTTCCATGCCAGTCAGAACCCATCCAATGACCTTAAATCTCACTATATTACACCCCGTGTGAATAATGGGTAGTGGTTCTCATTGCACACGATTCCGAATATTAAATCATCTACGTCGAGCGGCCGGGATGGAAATGGCTGACCGTCCCGTGCACCGGCGTATTAACCCCGAATTTCCCCGGAACGTCGTCGATACGGGCAGATTATGATTTTCCAGACTGTTCATAACTTTACTGCTCCGGAACCTCGTAATAAGCGCCTCCATAGCGACGGGACTGCGGAGGTACGGGAAGAGAGATGGTATCGAAAGCCACACGACAAGAGATGGAGGGAATGCTCGGTCAGGTCCCGAGTTGGATGGAGGACTTGGCAGAACCGGCGAGCGAACACAGTTGGGGGCTCTTCCGCGACCTCAATCTGGGAGAAGACACCGAACTGTCCGGGCGGGAGAAGGCGCTCATCGGCGTCGGCGTCGCGGCCGCGGTTAACTGTCCGTACTGTATCTACTTCCACACCGAGGAAGCGCGGTTGAGCGGCGTCACGGACGAGGAACTCAGGGAGGCAGTCAACCTCGCCGCCGACACGAAGTACTTCTCGACGGTGCTCCACGGGAACGAGACCGACCTCGACGGGTTCAAGGCCGAAACGGACGAAATCGTCGAGTACATCACGAAACAACAGGCACCGGCGGACGACTGACGAGACGGCCGACTGGAGCGGCCTCTCCTCGATTTTTCTGTGGTGGCGCGTTGCGCCGAGTCGGCCGCATCCGACGTGCGCCGCTCACTCGATTTTCATCATCCGGCGCTCGACGCGACCCACGCGGACTTTCGTCCACCCGCGGAGGTCCGCGTCGAGGTCGGGGTCGTCGGTGTCGACCCGGAGGACGGGAATCCCGTCGAGTTTCGACCGCGAGGCGACGACCGACACGTCACAGCGTCGAATCACGGCCGGCGAGAGTTGGGGGTTGCCGCGACCGAAGACGAATCCCTGCCCGCCGATGGGCGTGACGACGATGACGTTCTCCGCGCCGAGGTTCGCCAGAATCTCGGCCTCCGTCGCGTCGCGGGCGAGCACCTCGCCGTCGCGGTAGACGTCGACGCCGAGCGGCGAGCCGTCGATTCCCAACTCGGCTTTCACCGCGCCGACGGTGCTTCCGGGACCGAGGACGTAGGTGACGCCTTCGGTCGAGCGGATGTCGTCAGCGACGCCCGCGGCGAGCGACTCGACGGTGCCGCCGCCGGTCTGTTTCGACGACTGGAGGTCCTCCGCGACGGGGACGTGCGCGACCGCCCGAAGCTCCGGCCTGACCTCGCCGTCGCGGTAGTCGTCCTCGTCGATGTCCATGACCTCGCGGGCCTCGGTCCGCTCGAACGAGGTGACGACGTGGGCGGCGTCCTCGGGCGAGACGGCGAACACGGAGGAGTAGACTTTCACGCCCGCGGGGACGCCCAGCATCGGCACGTCGGTCCCGTCGAGCGCCTCGGCCACGTCCGCCGCGGTGCCGTCGCCGCCGACGAACAACACGAGGTCCGCGTCGGCGTCGACGAACGCCTCGGCGGCGGCGACGGTGTCGGCCGCACTCGTCTCGTCGCCGGACGGCTCGCCGAGCACCTCGGGGTCGAAGCCGGCGTCTCGGGCGGCGGCCGCGCCCATCTCGCCGCCCCACGCGAGCAGTTCCGCCTCGGGGGCGGCCTCGAAGAGCCGAGAGAGCGCCCGTCGCGCCCGCTCGGGCGACCGCGGCTCCGCGCCGCGCGCTCTGGCCTCCGCGACTTTCCCGTCGGTTCCCTTCAGGCCGACCCGGCCGCCCATCCCCGCGACGGGGTTGACGACGACACCGATTCGCATGACTGAACGAACCCGCGCCCCGGGGAAAAGCGACGCGGTAGCCGGCGAGAGGGGAGCCGGCGAGAGGCGACTGGGTCGCGCCCCCACGGGTTCGCTGACGCTCACGCCGCGACAACTGTCGCCAGAACCTCACCGTTTAAGAACCGGACGTGGGAACTGTCACCTATGATTCCGCTATCAGCCAGCGAGCAGGTGTTGCCGACCTCGGAGACGGCCGCGACCGTGCTTCTCGTGGGTATCCTCATGACCGCCGGGTGGCTCTGGTACCTCCAGCGCTGACCCGTCGGCCGGCCGACCCTACTCTTCGTACAGGTCGACTCGCGCTTCGAGCCACGCGGCCGCCGATTCGACCGTCTCCTCGTCGGCTCCGGCGAGTTTGATTCTGACGTGGTCGCCGGGGTAGCTCCCGACGGTCACGTCGAACGCCGATTGGACGGCCTCGAACCGCTCGATGAGCGAGCTTTCGGGCTCCGAGGTGTGGACGAACCGGACGTGGGTCCGCTCGCCGGCGAACTCGTCGGCGACGCGGGCGAACATGGCTTTCATCTCACCGGGGACGCCGGGGAGCACGTACACCGAGCCGACGACCGCGCCGGGCGCGACGCCCTCGTCGTTCGGGAGCATCCGCGACCCCGCGGGGAGGTCGGTCGTCCCCTCCACGAGGTCCGCCGCGGAGTAGCCGCCGTTGGTCTCCAGCCACTCCTCGGCGTCGGCGTGCCGCTCCAGCGAGCGCCCGAACGCGGCCGCGACGCTCTCCATCGTCACGTCGTCGTGCGTCGGCCCCAGTCCGCCGGTGACGACGACGGCGTCGTACTCGGCGTGGTACTCGTTGACGACGCGGGCGATGTCGGCGACGCGGTCGGGGACCGTCGTCACGCGCTCGACGGAGACGCCTCGCGCCGTCAGTTCCTCGCAGAGCCACGCGGCGTTCGTGTTGACGGTGTCGCCGGCGAGGAGTTCGTCCCCGACGGTGACCACGGCGACTTGCATACCCCGAGGTAGCGCGCTGCGAGGCAAAAAAGCGTTCACACCGGCGAACCGGGTCGGCCGGGCGATACCGCGGCTCAGTCGTCCGTCGGCGGTCGTCGTTCGTCAGCGGTCGTCGTCTTCCACGTCCAAGCCGAGTTCCTGTCTGCGGTCGCGGAGCGCCCGAATCTGCCGGCGGTAGTAGAGTATCCCCGCGCCGCCGACCAGCACCGAGACGGCCGCGACGGCCGCGAAGATACCGAGGTCGCGCTGGAGGTAGAACTGCACGACGACGTTCCCATCGGTCACTTCGTCCCACCGGATGTGAAGCCGGTCGTCGACGACTTCGGTGTCGTAGCCCGACGGCCGGACCGACCCGAATATCGGGAAGTCGACGCGGCGGTCCGCGGGCAGGACGACCTCGTAGCTCCCCTCGACGAAGACGGGCAGCGAGAACCGCTTCGGCGTCGAGGACGAGCTAAACGCGAGCTTTCCGTCGCGTCCGGCGTCCTCGGGGAGCGTGACGTTCGTGATGCGGTCGTTCTGCGTCACGTCGCCGCCGCGGGCCTTCAGTTCGGTCCCGTTGAGGACGGTCCCGTTGTCGTAGCGGTAGCGGACCGCCTCGACCGAAAGCGGCGTCCGACTGCCGAAGCCGTCGAACCGGTAGAGCTCGACCGAGGAGCTGTTGACCTCGTAGACCGCGCGGAACCGGCCGTTGTCCTGCACCGTGATGTGCGCATCAGTCTCGGCGGTCCACGCGTAGTCGCCGTCGGGCGCGGCGTCGAGCCGGTCGTTCGAGACGCTGGAGGTGCCGCCGAGACACCCGGCGGTCACGAGGAGGAGGGCGAGCGCGGCGATACCGACGAGGAGTCGCCTGTTCATCGTCTTACTGGCCGATGACGCACTTCAGCTCCGCCGGCAGGTACGAGCCGATGCTGGCAAGGAGCCCCGGCGGGTCGGTCTCGTCCCGGCAGACGATGCTCTGTTCGAGCAGGCCGAGGCGCTCGACGGTCACGATGTCCTTCGCGTGGCCGGCGCGGTTGACCGTCGCGCGGACCTCGCCGCGGGTCGCGCTGTTGACGTTGACGCGACCGCTCCCGCGGGTCCAGTCGTAGAGGCGGTCGACCTGCTCGTCGGCCAGCCGCGAGGGCCCCTCGTCGCCGCCGTAGACGAACGTCAGCGGCATATGCTGGACGAGACCGAAGCGGTCGCGAATCTGGGTCGCGGAGCCGCGGCCGAGGCCGAGTTCCTCGGTCGGGATGCGCACCTCGATGCCCGCGTCGAGGACGAAGCCGTCGTCGTCCCAGTGTTCGAGGGTGCCGACGTAGGTCTCGCCGGCCGACAGATGCGGCGTGACCTCGCCCCACTCCTCGCGGAGGACGTTCCGCGCGACCGTCTCGTCGTCGCCGGAGACCGTCACGGAGATGAAACCGTCGTCGCGGACGCCGATGTCGTACGTCACGTCGAGGTCGCCGATGTCGTTGGCGACGAGCGACGTGAGGCTGTCGAGCGCCCGCTCGCGGGCGTCACCGTCGATGTAGCACTTCGTTGCGAGAACGACCATTCAGTTCGTCCCCGTCACTTCGACGTTGAGCTCGTCGCGAAGCTCCTCGATGCGTCGCTCCATCGCGTCGACGAGGTCGTCGTTGTCCATCGGTTCGAGCTGCGCGCCCGTCTCGGGGCACTGGAAGCCGTGTTCCATCGCCTCGGAGAACTCGAAGCGGATGCCGGCGGGTTCCGAGAGGTAGAACTCGTGGTTGCGCTCGTAGTCGAGGCGCTCTTCGAGCGCGTCGAGGAGGCGGTACATCTCCTCTTCGAGGTTCTCGGGGATGTTCTCGTAGTGGAAGGTCCAGAGGTAGGTGAGCCAGCCGGAGTCCTCGTCGCGGACGCGGCGGTACGACGCGAGGTCGTTCTCGTAGAGAATAAACAGCGCGCGGCGCACGTCGTTGAGTTCGAGCCGCAGTTCCTCGGCGAGTTCCTCGTCGGTGACCTCGCCGTCCGGGGGTGCCGCCGCGACCGGCATCCCGGTTGGCCCGACCAACTCGTGGAGGTACTTCTGGATAACAGGGTCGTTCAGTAACTCCTCAAAAGCCATTGTGCGAAATGGCGTCAGGAACGCCATTAAGTCTTATTACTCCCGGGCAGCGGAGAACCGCAAGCGGGCGCGCCGACGCTCCGATTACTCCTCGTCGGCCGGGACGACTTTCTTGCCCGTCGCCATCGGAACCACCCGGTTTTCTGCGTCCTCCCACTCGCGGTCGAGTTCGCGCCCGTCGAACAGGCGGTCGAGGAACACCGCGAGGCCGGCGACCTCCGAGTGCGGCTGGTTCGTGACGCCGACGTTCCAGTCCGCCCCCTCGTACACCTCGAAGGGGACTTTCTCCCCGCCGACGACGACGAGGAGCGGTTCCTCGGCGTGCGCCTCGCGGATGTCGGCTTCAACGTCCTGAACGCGCTCGCCGTACATCGTGAGATGGACGACCGTTCCCTCCCAGTTGCGGATGACGCCGTTGAGCGCCTCGGTGAGTTCGACCTCGAAGGGGCCGCCGAACCGGCCCGTGATGTCCTCGACCGTCTCCATCGAATGGCCGGCGTTGTCCGGGAGGATGACCCGGTCAGCACCGAGCGCGCGGGCCGTCAGGCCGACGTGCGTCGTCATCCGGTCGTCGCGCCCCGGTCGGTGTCCGTACCGGAGGACGGCGACCTCGGGTTCGTTGTGCATGTCTCTCCGAAGACGGCGGGGGAAAGTGGTGCTTTCGGAACGCGGGCGGCGGTCGCCGGGGACGGGTTGATGGGCGTCACCGACGCCCGACCGCGGTCCCGAGGGGAAACGGACTTATCACTCGGCCGAATCATCTGTGCCATGTCGCTGGAACTCTCCGACAAGCGCGTCCTCGTGACCGGGGGCGCGGGACTCGTCGGCTCTCACCTCGCCGCACACCTCTCCGAGGACAACCACGTCGTCGTCGCCGACGACCTCTCGAAAGGCGCTCGGGAGCGGGTCCCCGACGGCGTCGAGTTCGTACAGGCCGACATGACCGACCCGGATGACGTCTCCGAGGCCGTCACCGAGGACCTCGATATCGTCTTCCACTTCGCGGCCTACACGGACACGAACTACGGCAACCCCCGACAGCTGTTCGAGGAGAACACCGAGATGACGTACAACGTCCTCGAACGGATGCAGGAGGTCGGCGTGTCGGATATCGCCTTCACCTCCTCGTCGACCATCTACGGCGAGGCCCCGCGACCGACGCCCGAGGACTACGCCCCCCTCGAACCCATCAGCATCTACGGCTCCTCCAAGCTCGCCGACGAGGGCCTGCTTTCGACGTTCGCCCACTCCTACGACTTCACGGTCTACATGTACCGCTTCGCCAACATCGTCGGCCCGAACCAGCGCGGCAACGTCATCCCGGACTTCATCGAGAAGCTCCTCGAAGACCCCGAGACGCTCGAAATCCTCGGTGACGGCCGACAGGAGAAGTCCTACCTCCACGTCGAGGACTGCATCGACGCGATGTGTCACGTCGTCGAACACGCCGACCGCGACTACAACGTCTACAACCTCGGCACGCGGACGACGACCTCCGTGACGACCATCGCCAACATCGTCGCCGACGTGCTGGACCTCGACCCCGAGTTCGAGTACACCGGCGGCGACCGCGGCTGGACCGGCGACGTGCCGAAGATGCGCCTCTCTATCGAGAAACTCTCGGCGCTCGGCTGGGAGCCCGACGGGTCGAGCGACGAGGCCGTCCGCCGCGCCGCCGAGGAACTCGCCGAGGAGCTTCGCGCCGAATACGAATAACGGCTGCCGACGCTCACAGCCGCGACCGACACCGACACCGACAATCGCGGCCGACGCCCGGGGCGACCCCGAAACCCGCCCCCGGAGCGAGCCACCTTTCTACCGCGACTCCCTACCCCGGAGCGTGCAGGTCGTCGGCTACGATACCGGAACCCCCGCGCTGCTCGTGAGCGCGAGCGACGGCATCGACTCGGTCGCGCTCGCCCCCGGCACCGAACTCGACTACCGCCTCGGCGACCGCCACTGCGCGGGCACCATCCACGACGACCGCCACGTCGCCTGCGACAACGACCGCGCGCCGTACTGCTCGGACCACCGCCACACGTGGGTCTGTGCGAAATGTACCGGGACGTGTCTGAAAGACGAGATGGACTGCTACGAGGACCACGCGGTCTACCTCGCGGCGTTCGCCCCGGACACGTTCAAGGTCGGCGTCACCCGCGAGTGGCGACTCGACACCCGCCTGCGCGAGCAGGGCGCGGACCGCGCGGCCCACGTCCGAACGTTCTCCGACGGCCGGGTCGCCCGCGAGTACGAGGCCGAACTGGCGACCGAGATTCCCGACCGCATCCGCGTCCCGACCAAAATCGAGGGGTTCGGCCGGTCGGTCGACGCCGCGGCGTGGGACGCCCTCCTCGCCCAGTTCGACCCCATCGAGACGTTCGCGTTCGACTACGGCCTCGACCTCGACGACTCGCCGGTCGCAGAAACCGTCGCCACGGGGACCGTCCGCGGCGTGAAGGGGCGCGTGCTCGTCCTCGACCACCGCGGGACGGCCTACGCGGTGGACCTGCGCGACCTCGTCGGCCACGAACTCGACGACGGCGGGACGGACCGCGACCTCCAGTCGAGCCTCGGCGCGTTCGGGTGAGCGGTGCGGTTCTCAGAGACCGTCAGCACTTTCCGGGAGGACGGCCAATTCGCTCTCATGGCTGACGACGAACCCGCAGACGAGACGCAGACGCCCGACGAGGGCGACGACGGCGAAGAGGAGAAGTCGTTCCGCGAGCGGGTCGAAGAGATTCGACAGCGCCGCGAGGAAGAGCGCGAAGAGGGCGAGCGCCCCGACCCCGAAGAGATGATGGGCGGCGGCGGTCCCGGCGGCATGGGCGGCGGCGGCAACCCCTTCGCGCAGATGATGAGCGGCATGATGGGCGGCGGCGGCCCCGGCGGCATGGGCGGCGGCGGCATGGGCGGCGGTCCCGGCGGTATGGGCGGCGGCCAGAGCGGCCCGCGCGACCCGGAAAAGGGAAGCGGAAGCGACGAACAGCTCGTCCGCGAGGTCCGACAGCTCCGCGACGAGGTCCGTGACGTGAACCGCGAACTGCGACGCATCGCCGACGCGCTCGAAGACCGCGACTGACGCGGTTTCGCAGTCGGTCTCGCTGTTTTATTTCGACGCCAATCGGTCGTAGAGCGCCGCGAGTCGGTCGACAGAGCGGTCGACACTCACCTCGTCGCGGCGGTCGAGACAGCGCGCGCTGAGTGCCTCCTGCTCCGCCAGCGCCCGCCGAATCCCGCGGCGGAAGCCCTCCAAATCCCCGGACTCGTAGTGATAGCCGGTCACGCCGTCGAGGACGGTGTCCTCCAGCGCGCCCTCGTTGACGCCGACGACGGGCGTCCCGCAGGCGTTGGCCTCCAGCGCGACGAGCCCCTGCGTCTCGACCGGGCTCGGGAAGCAGAACACGTCGAGCGCGGAGTAGAACGCCGGCAGCTCCTCGCGGTCGAGGAAGCCGAGGAAACGAGCGTCCACGCCGAGGTCGTCGGCGAGGGAGGATAGCTCGTCGCGTGCGGGCCCGTCGCCGCCGAAGACGAGCGTCGCGTCGAGGTCGGCCGCGGCCCGGACGAGTTCGTCGAGGCGCTTCTCGTAGCCGTGCCGACCCGTGTAGCCGATGAGCGGGCCGTCACCGAGGTCGTAGCGGCGGCGAAAGTCGCCGCCCTCGACGGGTTCGAACCGCTCTACGTCGATGCCGTTCGAGAGGACGACGATTTCGGCCTCGACGCCGACCTCGTCGACCAGGCGGCGCTCGGCGTCCTCGCTCGGGACGATGACCGCGTCGGCGCGGTCGAAGAACCACCGCTCGTAGCGTTCGGCGGTGCGCTCGACGCCGCGCTCGATAGCGCCGACGGAACTGAGGTACTCGGCGTACTCGCCGGTCGGGGTGTGGTAGGTCGCCACGAGCGGGAGGTCGCGCCGGCGGGCGAGTCGGAGGCCGGCCAGTCCGAGGCCGAACGGGGTGTGGGCGTGGACGACATCCACGTCGTCGACGGCTCCCGGAATCCGCGGCGCGCCGATTCGAATCCCCTCGTAGAACGGGAAGGGAAGGCTCCGGACGCCGTACTCGCCCGGTTCCGGGTCGTAGTCGTCGTCCGCCGGGAACACCACGTCCATGCGGCCGCCGCGGCGGTGCCACCGCTCGCGCCACGTCTGAATCGTGTAGGTGACGCCGTTGACGGTCGGCAGGTACGTGTCCGTGAACGCGGCGACCGACTGCATGGCCGTTCGTGCGACTCCGACGGGATAAACCGTTGTGACTTCCCGCTGGACTGTCGTGTGTTAGCGTGCCAGCTTCCAGATGGTCGAGTATCTCGCCGGTCAGCCTTCGAGTCGCCCGGCCAGCGCGTCCTCGTACGTCTCGACGAGCCTGTCGCCGACGCGGTCGAGGCTGTGTTCGGCGGCGGTCTCGCGGGCGTTCTCGCCGAGCCGTCGCCGGAGGTCGGGGTCGCGGGCGAGGAGGTCGAGCGCCCGGCGGAACTCCGCGTCGGTCGAACACTTCAGGCAGTCGTGGCCGTGGGTGTAGAACTCCTCGAACACCGGGATGTCGCGGAGGACGACCGCCTTCCCGCAGGCCATCGCTTCGAGGACCGCGATGCCCTGATTTTCGTTTTTCGTCGCGAACAGATAGACGTCGCCCGCGCCGAACGCGCCGCGGATATCGTCTATCCAGCCGGTGAACGTGACGTTCTCGGGGGCGTTTTCGACCCAGTACCGCACCGTCTTCGAGGCGTGCGGGCCGGTGTCGTAGGGGCCGAACCACGCGAAGTCGTAGTCCGTCTCCTGCGCCAGCGTACAGAACGTCGTGAGGCCCTTGCGCTCGAAGACGTTGCCGACGGTGAACACGGTCATGCCGTCGAGGTCGTACTCGGTTCGGTACTCGTCGCGGAGGTCTTCGAAGCCGTCGAGCGCGTCGGTGTCGACGCCGTTCGAGACGGGGCGAATCGGCGCGTCGACCGGGTAGGATTCGAGGGTTCGCTTCGTGTACTCGGAGGGACAGAGCACCACGTCGGCCTGCGAGTAGAACCACTTGAGGTACTTCCCGAGGGCGGGGGCGACCGCGGTCGACCCGCGGAAGCTCTCGGCGAAGTCCTCGCGGGTGACGTGCGAGTGGAGGACGAGCGGGATGTCGTTACGTTTGGCGTGTCTGGCCACGGCGAGCGAGCCGGGACCGATGAGGTTGCAGTGGGCCACGTCGTAGTTGCGGACGACCCCGTCGCCCCGCAGGAGGCCCGCGGCACCCGCGGCGACCGACTCGGGCCACGGGGAGGTGACGACCTCCACGTCGGTCGTGGCGAGGGCCGCCCGCTGCTGGTCGGTGGCGGTGCCGATGCCGCTACGGTCGAGTTGCGAGGCGAACTCGAGGTAGTTCAGGACGCGCACAGTCGCCGTTTTTCCGGCCGGGGTATCACAGTATCGGCTTCGGTTCCTCGGTGTCGGTCCCGCGTCGCGGTTCGGAACGTCTTTGTCCGGGCCGCTCGCCCGAACGTGTATGAACATCGCGGAGGAGCGCATCGACCGACTCCACGCCCTCGCCCGCGAGGCGGCGAGCGACCGCGACCACGACCGCGCCCGGGAGTACGTCCGCCTCGCCCGTCGCGTCGCGGAGCGGAACCGCTGCGGCCTCCCCAGAGCGTTCCGCCGGTTCACCTGCGACGACTGCGACGCCTACCTCCGTCCCGGCGTCAACGCCCGCGTCCGGACCCGCGCCGGCGGCCACGTCGTCGTCAGGTGCGACTGCGGGGCGACGAAGCGCTATCCCTACTGACCGCCCGACGGCGATTTCGGTAGAATCGCCCCGTTCCCGCGTGTGTACGACAACCAAACGGCCGCCAAAGCCTTACTATTGAAGCCCTCTGGCACATAGTGGAGGCCACACATGAACACGCAGGAGCTGCGGAAGGAGGCCCACGACCTCGACGTGACCGTCTGGGTGGGTAAGAGCGGCATCGAATCGGTGGTCGGCGAACTCAACGACCAGCTGGCAGACCGGAACCTCGTGAAAGCGAAGTTCCTCCGGGCGGCGCTCGGGGGCACGACGGTCGACGAGGCCGCCGCTGATCTCGCGGAGCGCGTGAACGCGGACCTGATAGAGACCCGGGGGAAGACAGCGGTCTACCACCGATGAACGCGCTCGCAGTCCCGCTCCAACTGCAGGGTGACGGCGGTGCTGTCGGTCGAATTCTCACCCAGCAGAACGTCCCGTACGCCGAGACGCTCGGGACGCTCTTGGGTCTCGTTCTCGGCTTCGCCGTCGTCTACATCGTCGGCAAGGCCGTCGTGTCGTCCGCGCTCAACCGCGTCCTCGACCGGCGCGGCGCGGACGAACACGCGAAAAAGCCCCTGATGAAAATCGCGACCCTCGTCGTGGCGTTCGTCGCCCTCGGCGCTGGGTTCGCGTTCGCCGGCCTCGGCAACATCCTGCAGTCGCTCGCCACCATCGGCGCGGCCGCGACGCTCGCAATCGGCTTCGCCATGCAGGACGTCATCGCCAACTTCGTCGCCGGCATCTTCATCTTCACCGACAAGCCGTTCCGCATCAACGACTGGATTGAATGGGACGGCAACTCCGGTATCGTCGAAGACATCTCCTTCCGCGTGACGCGGGTTCGCACGTTCGACAACGAACTGCTCACCGTGCCGAACTCGCAGCTCACCGACGGCGTCATCAAAAACCCCGTCGCGAAGGACAAACTCCGCTTGCAGGTGCCGTTCGGCATCGGCTACGACGACGACATCCAGCAGGCGACAGACATCATCCTCGACGAGGCCGAAGCGCACGACGGCATCATGACGACGCCCGAGCCGTCGGTCAGGCTGACCGAACTCGGTGACTCGTCGGTCACGCTCAAGTCGCGCATCTGGATTTCCCAGCCCAGCCGCGCCGACTTCGTCAAGACCCGCGGCGAGTACGTCACCGCCGTCAAAGAGCGGTTCGACGAGGAGGGCATCGACATCCCCTACCCGAACCGCACCCTCAGCGGCGAACTCTCGGTCGGCGGCGCAGAGCGCCTCGCGCAGTCCAACGACTGAGGCACACGACCGACCGCGGGGGACCGCCCCGCCCGGTTCACACGCCGACTCGCCTTTTTCACACCCGATTCGACAGCGCCGCGACAGCGCCGGTTAGAGTTCGATGCGCTCGACGAGCCGGTCGTCGGACTTCGTGTTGACCGCGACGATGCGGACGTGGTCTTCGAGGCCCGAGCCGTCGAGTTTCGCCTTCAGGAGGTTGTCGACCTGATAGACGCCGGCGGCGTTGAGCATCTCGATTTCGACGAGGACCGCCGACTCCTCGCCGGGCTTGAGGACGACGTCCTTGATGGCGCGACTGGAGAGCGTGTTGATGCCGCGGCCGCCCTTCTCGTAGGGGATGCGCGACCGGCCGCGCTCCATGTCGAGCGCGTCGGCGACGCGGATGACGCCGGCTTCGAGCGTGAGCGGGTCCTCCTCGCGGTGGTGACAGAGGATGGCGTGGAGGACTTCGGCTTTGATGCGGACCGCGTCGGCGAGGTCGTAGAACTCGGGGAGGAAGCGGTCGAGGACGTCCGACGCGAGCGGAATCGAGTAGTAGGCGTGGTTGTCGCGGTGGACGACGTGGCCGATGTCGTGGAGCTGCGCCGCGAGAGCGATGATGACCGGCTCGTCGGCCTCGTCGAGGCCCTGTTCGGCCGCGCCGTTGAACTCGCAGCCGCCGGCCTTGAGCAGGTCGTACAGTCGGAGTGCGCGGTTGAGAACGATTTCGATGTGCTTCGGGCCGTGGTCGTTGTAGCCCTTGCGCGTCACCGCGTTGACGTTCTGCGCTTCGAGGAGCGTCGTCACCTCTTCGTCGTCGAGGAGCACGGGGAGCACCTCGTTGAGCTTCTCGTCGGGGAAGGCGTGGTCCGCCTCGGGGTCGTAGACGCGGCCGCCGTTCAGGGTGTCTTCGGTATCGCTCATGACCCGCAAGGTAGTCGCACGGAGAGAAAAGGACTTGGGCTCCGAATCAGGTGCGCTACCGCGTCACGCTGTGTCTCGGTCCTACGCGGCCTCGCTCGGCGCTTCGAGTTTTCCGGCGGCGGCCTCGACCGCCTCGTAGTCGGGTTCGACGCCGGGGTCGTCGCTGACCCACGCGTAGGTGACCTCGCCGTCGCCGTCCACGACGAACACCGCGCGCTTCGCCACGCGGTTGACGCCGAGGTCCGCGAAGTCCATCGTCACGTCGTAGGCGTCGACGAGTTCGCGGTTCGTGTCGCTGATGAGGCCGAAGTTGAGGCCGTTCTGCTCGGCGAACTCCGTCAGCGTGAACGGCGTGTCGATGCTGATACCGTACACCGTCGCGCCGACGTCCTCGAAGTTCGCCATCTGGTCGCGGAACGTGCACATCTCGGTGGTGCACGTCCCGGTGAAGGCCGCGGGGAAGAACGCGAGGACGATGGGCGCGTCGTCGAGATTCTCGGAGAGCGTGAACGACTCGATGTCGCCGTCGATGTCGGTGAGCGGTGCGGTGAAGTCCGGGGCGGCGTCGCCGACTGATACCATACGAGGGTGTTCGACTCCGCCCACATTATTTCACCGTCGGCGGAAATTCAGGGGTACCGCCGACGGCGGGCTCGCTGGCCGCCCCCGCAGCGGCCGACCGACTGCGCTCGACACACCGGCCACAAGCTTTTCGTAGGAGTGACGCGCCGAGACGTGTCGATTCGGCGTATGCGGGCGTTCCGACGCGCCGATATTCCGTCTTTCCAGAACCCGTAGAAGGCAAAAAGCCTATAATTGCCACTAGGTAACGCAGAAATAGATGTTCGAGACCATCACCCCACTGTTCCCGGGACTCCCGGGCGGGCCCGAGCTGCTCGTCGTGCTGCTCATCGTCGTCTTGCTGTTCGGCGCGAACAAGATTCCGAAGCTCGCTCGGTCCTCCGGGCAGGCCATCGGCGAGTTCCAGCGCGGCCGCGAAGAGATCGAAGACGAACTGCAGGACATGACGGGCGACGACGACGAAGACGAAGACGACACGACCAGCGAGAGTTCCGCCGACTCGGTTTCGACCGACTCGGTTTCGACGGAATCGTCGAACTGACCACAGCTCACTGTCTCTCTTCTGTCCGCCCAGCGCGAACCACGCGATTTTTGACCGATCCTGAGAGACAGCGCCGTGGGGCGTGTGGCCTAGTGGACAGGGCGAGAGGTTCCTAACCTCTCGATCGCGGGTTCGAATCCCGTCACGCCCGCTTCTCTCACTGCGTTCGTTCAGCGGGCGTTCCTGAGTCCCACTTCACTTCGCTCGAGGGACTCCCGTCACGCCCGTGGTCGTGACGGCGGAGCGAGTCCGATAACGCACCATGCGGGATTCGTAATCCTACGAGACGAGCGAAGTGAGTCTCGGTCCGGTTCGAATCCCGCCGCGCCGACCTCTCTCACTTCGTTTGTTCGGGCGACGCCGCGTACATCGCAACCGCTCCGCGTGTGCTCAATCCCGTCACGCCAGACGCTCTCACGTCGTTCCTGACGCTGCCGTTCCTGCGTTCCACTCGCTTCGCTCGCGGGACTCACGCCATACGCCGACCCTGCTGGAGATAAATCCCTACTTTAACGGTGCGCTCGGCCGGGGAGTCGATACCGACCCTACATAAATGAGTATAAAAATAGAACTTAAACAGACCTTAAATTGTGAGTTAATTGGGAAAAAGACTTTTCCATCGGCCCGAATACCCGGTGACAATGGCAACCGACGACGCCGACGGAGGAGACCAACAGGCGTTATCCGGCGATGTGACGTCGCCGGCGGAGAGTGACGCCGCTCCGAAGCAGGCGTCGAACGCGCGCGTCGGGTCGTACACGTGGGCCGACTTTCTCGACGAGTACGGGAGCGACGGCGATGTCGAATCCCTCTACGGGAGCGACCCGCGGACGCAACGCGACGCGCCCGGTACGTCCCGGTGGGAAGACGACGACGGGTCGGCGTCGACGCCGACCCGGGCCGACTGGGACCGCGTCGGCCTCGACCCCGAGGAGTATCTCGACTGTCACCCGGTCGACGTGGCGGCGTTCGTGGGCGACCGCGGCGCGCACGCGAAGAACCTCAATGAGCAGTTCGAAGCCTTCTGCGACCCCGAGACGACGCCCGTCGTCAAGGGCGTCTGGCTGTGGGAACACTACAAACGCGAGTACTACTACGAGGACGACGGCGCTCGCCCGCGGGATTCGGCGGGCGAAATCGTCCCCTTCGACGGCGAGGCGGCGCTGGGCTTCGACCCCGACCACATCGAGAACGCGGTCGCGCGGGCCGGCCAGCGCGCCGAGGAACTGGCCGCTGTCGTCGACGAGCGAACGGTCGACGTCGACCCCGAGTTCGACGAGGACGCGTTTTTCTCCAGCGTCGACGGCACGACCACGCTGGCGAACCGCTACGACCTCGAAAAGGCCGTCCCGGTGGAGAAGAAGACGCACTTCCGCGAGGTCGAACGGTACTGGGTGAACAAACCCTACGCGTTCGTCATCATCTTCCACTCCGTCAAGGAGAACGAAAAGAAGTACTACGTCGTCGAACCGCACCTGAACCGCATCGAAGACGACCTGACGGAGTTCCTCACCAACAAGCTTCGGACCGCCATCAAGTACGGCGACGACAGCGTCGTCGAGGGCGGCCGCGACAACCGCGGGCGGGTCATCGAGGCCGAGACCTACGAACTGCTCTCGCGGTACGACCTCTACGACCCGCCGGCGTCGGCGTCTGCGGCCGCGGCGGCCGGAGACGACGGTTCGACCGCCGACGCGGCCGCTGACGCTGACGGCGCGGCGGAGTCGTCGGGCCTCGCGTCCCGGCTCGGACTGGGCGGTCTCTTCGGCGGCGGCAACGGCTCGTCGGCCGACGGTTCGACGACCGCCGCGACCTCCGGGCGGTTCGGCGGTCTCGGTTCTCGGTTGGGGCTGAACGCAGTCTTCGGCGGTCGCGCACGAACCGCCGACGAGGACGAACCGCTCGGCGGCATCGACGGCATCGCGGCCCGACCCGAGTCCGCGGTCCTCGCCGACGACGCCGACGTCCTGAACGACTACCAGGTGCGGAAGCTCCAGTACTACCTCCGCCGCGACTTCATCGGCTACGAGCGCATCGACGGCATCAAACACGACATCAACGTCGAGGACATCTCCTGCGACGGCTACAACTCGCCGGTGTTCGTCTACCACTCCGACTACGAGCAGATCATCTCGAACGTCTACCACGGCGAGGGCGAACTCGACGACTTCGTCGTGAAACTCGCCCAGCGCTCGGGGAAGGGCATCTCGAAGCGCCGCCCGCAGGTGGACGCGACGCTCCCCGACGGGTCGCGCGCACAGCTCACGCTCGGCCGCGAGGTGTCGGACCACGGGACGAACTACACCATCCGCCAGTTCAAGGACGTTCCCTTCACGCCAATCGACCTCATCAACTGGTCGACGTTCTCGCTGGAGGAGATGGCGTTCCTCTGGCTCTGCATCGAAAACGACAAGAGTCTCATCTTCGCCGGCGGCACGGCATCGGGGAAGACCACCTCGCTCAACGCCGTCTCGCTTTTCATCCCGTCGAACACGAAAATCGTCTCCATCGAGGACACCCGCGAGGTCGAACTGCCCCAGCGCAACTGGATTGCCTCCGTCACCCGGCCGTCGTTCGCGGACGACGACAAAGGCGACGTGGACGAGTTCGACCTGCTCGAAGCCGCCCTCCGCCAGCGCCCCGACTACATCGTCATGGGCGAGATTCGCGGCGAGGAGGGGCGGACGCTGTTCCAGGTCATGTCCACGGGTCACACCACGTACACGACGTTCCACGCGGACTCGGTCGGGGAGGTGCTCAAGCGGTTTACGACCGCGCCCATCAACGTCTCGAAGACGATGTTCACCGCCCTCGACCTCGTGTCCATCCAGACCTCGACGCGGGTCGGCGGCAACAAGGTGCGCCGGAACAAATCGCTCACCGAAATCAACCACTACGACCCCGAAAACGACGAGATTAACGTCCAAGACGTCTACCAGTGGCAGGCCGAGACCGACGAGTTCCTCCAGATGGGCTCGTCGAACACGCTCGAAGAGATAAAGTTCGACCGCGGCTGGAATCAGGAGACGGTCGAACTGGAGATATTCAAGCGACAGGTCATCCTCGCGTACCTCATCGACCGCGGGCTCAACACCTACACGCAGGTCGCAGCGACGTTCCAGGCGTTCATCAACGACCAGGACACCATCCTCGGGCTGATGGCGACCGACGACCTCGAACGCAGTCTCGAAGACCTCCGGGAGATGGAATCGGTGCACATCAACATCGACCCCGACAGCGAGGCGATGGTCCCCCGGCCCGACCCGCCCGAACACGTCCGGCAGTTGGCGAAGGATATCCTCCGCCGGGCCGAAGACGAACTGTTCCCCGACTACCGCGACCGCGACGTGGGCGAGGTCGCGGAGGCGCTCAACCACATGCGCGACGCCCCGGACGTGGAGGCGACCCCCGGCGAGCGGGACGAACTCGACTCGCTCGACGCGTCGAGCGGCGACCCAGAACTCGACGAGGGGCGCGACCGAGCCGAACTGGACGCGGGCGACGACACGCCCGAAATCGACGGCGACCGCGGCCCCTCGTCGCTCGACGGCGAGAGCGAGACGCCGGCGCTGGACGCGGGACGCGACGGCGACGAGGACGACACCGACGACACCGCCCCTGACGACACCGACGCCGACGACGAACCGGGCGGTTTCGGAGACGACGACGGCCCGTTCGGGTTCAACGACGACGGCGTCTCGTTTTCCGACCCCAACGACGGCGCAGACCTCGACGACTTCTTCGGCGCGTTCGGTATCGAGGGGGAATCGGAGTCGGGAGCGGAACCGGGGTCGGAATCGGGGTCGGAGTCGGGGTCGCCCGCGGACCCGGACGACGAACCGAGCCGAAACGACGAGGGCGGCCACGAAGACGAGACGTGGGGCGGGTTCGAGGCGGTCGATGCCGACGACCCCCCGGACGACGCGGGCGAGCGCGGCTCCGACTCCGGCGAGGGAGCGTAGATGAGCAATCTCGACTCGAAGACCTCGGGCGGGCTCGACCGCAGTACCGACACCCTCGGCGACGCGTTCTACCCGCTGTTTCAGCTCCTCTTCGACGAGGACGGAGAGTTCGTCTCCGACATCGAAACGAAACTCCAGCAGGCCCGGATGCCCGACACCGTCGAACTCTACCTCTCGCGAGCGCTCGCGGTCGGCGTGCTCGTCGGGCTCGTGTCGTGGCTCGTCGGGATGCTCGTCGGTTACGGCGTCTTCGCGCTCGGGCTCGTCTCGGCGGACTCGGTGAGCCTCGGGATTCCGGTCGGGAGCGAGGCCACGGCGGACACGCTTCGGTCGCTCGCGATGCCCGCGGCAGTCGTGCTCTCGGGGCTCGTCTTCGGGTCGCTCGGCTTTGCCGGCGGGTTCGGGACACTCGTCGCCATCCCGTACTCGACGGCGTCCGCCCGCAAACGCGAGATAAACATGCTCCTGTCGGACGCCGTCTCGTTCATGTACGCCCTCTCGGTGGGCGGGCTGAACCAACTGGAGATTCTGGAGGCGATGGCCCGCGCCGAAGACACCTACGGCGAGGTCTCCCGGGAGTTCCAGAGCATCGTCCAGGAGACGGAGTACTTCGGGACCGACTACCGCAACGCCATCCGCCAGCAGGCGCTGTTGACCCCCTCGGACGAGCTCTCGCAGTTCCTGACGGACATGCTCTCTATCGTCAACTCCGGCGGCGACATGCAGGGCTTCCTCGACGACAAGAAGGACAAGCACCTCCGAACCGCGAAACAACAGCAGGAACAGACGCTGGAGACGATGGAGCTGTTCGGCGAGATGTACATGACGCTGTCGCTGTTCCCGCTGCTTCTCATCATCATCCTCGTCATCATGAGCATGCTCGGGGAGGCCCAGTCGAGGCTGCTGTACGCGACCGTCTACGGGCTCATCCCGCTGACCGGCGTCGGCTTTCTCGTCCTCGTCTCGACGGTCAAACAGGACGAAATCGGCGACGGCTTTCTCAGCCCCGACGACGAGAGCGACCGCCTGCAAGGCCAACAGCGCGAGGGCCTCGTCCACATGGGGCTCGTCGAGAGCTACGTCGGCGAGTTCAGCCTCTTTTCGCGCATCAAGTCCCGCGAGGGGACGTTCAAGACGAAAGAGCTCCTGCGCCGCCCGCACCTGTTTTTCAAGCGGCACCCGCTTTTCACCCTCGCGTTGACGGTGCCGGCGGCGCTCGCGCTCCTCGGCGTCTCCGTCGCCGGCGGGGCCGCCCCGACGACGTGGGACGGGATGATTGCCAACCCCGTCTGGGGGACGTTCATCTGGTTTTACGTCCCGGTCTACCTCGTCGCGGTGCCGCTGACCGCCTTCCACGAGTGGAACGTCCACTCGCGGGCGGCCATCACCGGAAAGCTCTCCGACAACCTCCGCAAGCTGTCGAGCGCGAACGACACCGGCCAGACGCTCCTCGAATCCATCAAGACCGTCTCCGACACCTCCTCGGGGAAGCTCGCCGACGAGTTCGAGGTGATGCACGCGAAGGTCCACTACGGGATGAGCCTCAAGGAGGCGCTCGTCGAGTTCAACAACAAATACCACATCCCGCGGCTCGCCCGGACGGTCAAACTCATCACGAAGGCACAGGAGGCGTCGAGCCAGATTACCGAGGTGCTGACGACCGCCGCCCAAGCCTCCGAGAACCAAGACGACATCGAGCGCGAGCGCATCTCGCGGACCCGGATGCAGGTCGCCATCATCCTCATGACGTACGTGACGCTGCTCGCGGTGATGGCCATCCTGAAGACGCAGTTCCTCGACGTGATGGCCGGGCTCTCGTCGCAGGCGTCGAGTTCCAGCGGCGCGACGACCGGCGGCCCGAGCTTCGGCGGCGGCATCGACCCCGACCTGCTGTCGCTTCTGTTCTTCCACGGCGTCACCATCCAGGCGATGCTGTCCGGGTTCATCAGCGGCTACATCCGCAACGCGGACCTTCTGTCGGGGGTCAAGTTCGTCGTCATCCTCCAGACGCTGTCGCTCGCGGTGTGGATGGTGGTCGGCTGATGCGGCGACGCGGCGGCGACGACGCCCGCGAGACGAGCGGTCGGAGCGCCCGCGCCCAGACGACCATCGACTTCGCCGTCGGCGTCGGCATCTTCCTCCTCGCGGTCGCGTGGGTTGTCGGCACCATCCCGCAGATTCTCGACCCCTTCGAGGCCGAACAGGACCGCCCGCTCGTCGCCAACCGCGCCGCCGACTCGCTCACCCAGCGCCTGCTCGTCGACGACGAGAACCCCGACGTGCTCGACCCGGTCTGTACCGCGGCGTTCTTCGACGGGGACTCGCCCGACGAGCCCCCCGGCGACTGCGACTACGGCAGCGCCGACCCCAACGCCGCGACCGGCATCGGCGCGTCCTACGGGCTCAACGTCACGCTCTCACAGAACAGAAGCGTCGTCGAGACGACCGGCGAGCCGGTTCCGACCACCCGGAGCGTCGTCACCGCCCGGCGGGCCGTTCTCCTCGACGGCGACCTCCACGAGCTATCGGTGAGGGTGTGGTGACCGTGTCCCGCGCACAGGCCCACGCGCTCGAAGCCATCGTCGCCGCGATGGTGCTTCTCGCCAGCGTCACGTTCGCGCTGCAAGTGACCGCGGTGACGCCCCTGACCGCGAGCACGTCGAGCCAACACATCGAAAACCAGCAGGCCGCCGTCGCCGACGGCGTCCTGACGGCGGCCGCCGAGACCGGCGCGCTGAAGCGAACGGTGCTGTTCACGAACCCCGAAAACGGGAGCTTCTACGATATCGACGCGCGCGGCTACTACGTCGACGGCGGCCCGCCGACCGCCTTCGGGGAGATGCTCGACGAGTCCTTCTTGGACCGCGGCATCGCGTTCAACGTCTACCTGCACTACTTGCGCGACCGGGAGGTCAGGCGGACGACTCGCCTCGTGTACATGGGCGAGCCGAGCGACCACGCCGTCTCGCGGACCCGACTCGTGACGCTCGCTGACGACGACGCGCTGACCGAACCGGGCACGTCGCCGGGCGGCGACCCCCGCGCGGTCGAGACGACGAAGACGCTCGAATCGGTCGCCGCCGAGACCGACGAGACGTACTTCATACAGGACGGGAGCGCGGGACCGCTCTACGCCGTCGTCGACGTGGAGGTGGTCGTATGGCGGATGTGACCGACGCGTTCGAGCGCGCGAGCGACGCGGCTGACGACCTCCCACGTCTCGGCGGCGACGACCGCGGCCAGCTGATGCTCGTCGCCGCGCTCGCAATCGCGGTGCTCCTCGTCGGCCTCGCGCTGACGCTCAACACCGCGATTTACACCGAAAACCTCGCCACGCGCACGACCGACACGAACCTCGACGGCGCGGTGAATCACGGCGGCGCAGTCGAGGCGGGAGCGGGGACGCTCCTCGACGAGGTCAACCGCGAGGGCGGCACGTACGGCGAACTCGCCGGTTCGTTCGACGAAGCGTTCGGCAACTGGAGCGACGCGGCCGCGACGCTCGCCGCGGTCAGGGGGGCCGCGACGGACGCCTCGCGCGTCAGCCACGTCCGAGGCACGCGAATCTCCCAGCCCGACGCGGCGCGGAACTTCACGGACAGGAACGAGACGGCCGACTGGACGCTCGCGAGCGACGTCGGCGTTCGCGGCGTCCGGTTCAACGTCTCGCGCGACTCGCTTTCGACGTCGAACGCGTCGTCGTTCCACCTCGTCGTCGACGACGAGACGAACGCGGTCGAAACCGCGGTCTACCGGGACTCGTCTCGGGTCTTCGTGGCCGTCGAGGACGCCGGTGGCGTGGAGACGACTTGTAGCGTCGCGGCCGACGCGGGTGACTACGTCACGATTGACGTCGCCGACGGCCGACTCAACGGGACCGCCTGCGACCCGCTCGATGCGGTCCACACCGACCTCGACGGCTCGGTCACGGTCTCGTATCGGAACGCGGCGGAGGCCGAGGGGTCCTACGAACTGTACGTGGACGAGACGAACGCCACGGTCTTCGACGCGACGAAGTACGAACCCGCGGGAAGCGGGTCGTCGCCGGTCGCACAGGAGGCGCTGTACGCCGTCACCGTCTCGTACGTCTACGAGTCGGGCGAGACGTACGTCTCCCGAGAGCTTCGGGTCGCGCCGGGTGAGATTGCGTGACGCCGCCGACGCTTCCGGGCGACCGGGGTGACCGTGCTCGGCGCGAGAGGCGCGTGAGCCGCGCTCGGCCCCGCTCGACCGACCGCGGCGTCTCGACGGCGCTCGGCTACGTCCTCACGCTCACCATCACGGTCGTCCTCATCTCGGGGTTGATGGTCGCCGCCGGCGGGTTCGTCTCCGACGAACGCGAGCGAGTCACGGAGACGGAACTCGACGTCGTCGGCAACCGGCTCGCGGCCGGCATCGAATCGGTCGACCGAATCGGGGCCGCCCCCGGCGAGTCGCGGGTCGAGGCGAGGGTTCGGCTGCCGCCGCGAGTCGCCGGCACGACATACACCATCGAGGTGCTGCCGGCGTCGAACGAACTCGTACTTACCTCGACCGACCCCGAGGTGACAGTCCGCGTTTCCGTGGAGACGGAGACCTCGCTGGCCGCGAGCCGGGTCGACGGCGGCGACGTGACCATCACCTACGACCCATCGTCGGGCGTGGAGGTGGCGTCGTGAGCAATCGCGCCGTGAGCGACACGCTCGGGTTCGTCTTCGTCTTCGCCATCGTCCTCTCGATGGTCGGCCTCGTCACCGCCGTCGGGATGACCGGCCTCCAAGACGCCCGCGACGTCGAGCGCGTCAACAACGCCGAACGCGCCCTCGACATCCTCGGGGACAACATGGAGGACATCGCCGACCGCGGCGCGCCGAGTCGGGCGACCGAGGTGAAGCTTCAGGACGCCAGCCTGACGCTCGACCGGCCCGTCGAGTTCGTCGTCTCCGGCGAGCGGACGGGAGACCCGTCGGTCAACTTCACCAACACCTACGAGGTGTCGCCAATCGTCTACGAGAGCGACGCCAGCGACGAGCGAGTCGTCTACGCGTTCGACGCGCTCTTCCGGACTCGCGGCGACACCGGGACGTTCGTCCGGCGACCGTCGCTTGTGCTCACCGACGAGCGGGTGTTGATTCCGGCGTTCGTGACGCGGCCCGACGAGGAGGCGACGACCGCCGTCGGCGGGTCGGGAACGTTCCTCATCCGCGCCGACAAGGCCGCGAGCGACGTGCTGGCCGCGCGGACCGAGGGCTCGTACGACGTGAACCTGACCGTTCGCTCCCCGCGCGCGGCGCTCTGGGAACGAGAGCTATCGAGCCGCCCCGACGTGACCTGCGACGATGTGGTTGAGCCGCCGGACGCGTACCCGAGCGTCTCGTGTTACGTGAACGGGACGGCCCGCGTTCACGTCGTCTCGACGTCGGTCGACATGACGTTCGCCGACTGAGTCGAACCGGACCCGACTCGGACCGCGACCGTCGGGTGGGCGGGCGGACCCGCTCACTCGACGTCGACTTCGACCTCGTTTTCCGTGACGTGCAGGAAGGTGATGAACTGGCCGCCCTCGGCCTGGTCGTAGTCGAGTTCGCCGCGCGAGCCGGACTCGTCGACGCTCTGGCTGTTGCCCGGCCCGTCAGTGACGGTCAGTTCGAACTGCGGGGCGGCGAGCGAGAAGTAGTGGTTGACGACGAACGCCATCGAGGCGGTGTCGCCGTCGGCTTTCGAGAACGTCTGGCCGCTGTCGGCGGCGTGCTCGTCGAAGGTGACGCTGTCGTAGGCCTCGCCGTCCGTGATTTCGGGGGCGAACTGCCACTTGTTCTGGTTACCGAAGCCCTTGTCCGACTGAATGTCGCCGTAGGTCATCGTCTCCGAACTGGTGAAGTCGACGCTGAGTTCGGGGTTGCTCGCAGAGCAGTCGATGCTCACCGCGTCGCTCGTGTCCGGGTCGAGGTCGGTCGCCTGCCAGCCGTGGTACTTGCCGTCTTCGGTGGCGTAGTAGAGCGTCAGGTCGAACGTGCCGTCGTAGCTACCGCCCTTGCACTTGTCGTCCGCCTGCACGTGGAGTTCGAGGTCGCGCTGGTCGCCGTCGTAGTACATCCCCCACTCCATGTTCTGGAGGTGTTGGTCGTTCGAGAGCGTGAGCGTGAACGCCGAGACGTTGTGATTCCCGGCCATTCCGCGCACGTCGACCGAGGTGCCCTCGTTCGGCATCTGGAACTCGCCGACGAGGCCGAGGGTCTCCAGTTCCACGCTCGCGGTTTGGTTGGCGTCGTCGACCGTCACGGTCCCCTCGCTCCGCGACTCGAAGAACGCCGCCCACCCTCGGTAGTGGTCGCTGTGGACCGTCACGACGATTGTGCCGTTGCTGACCGGGTTGTCGTAACTGCCCGCTGTCTCGTTGTACGCCGCCGTCTCGTTCGGATAGATGCTCCGGGCACGTTTGGTCGCCGCGACCCGCGCCGACACGTCTCCTGACGACGACCCGTCGCCGGAGACACGGACGACCGGGAGCGTCAGCGTCGCCCCGCGGTAGTGGAACTCCGGCGGCGAGACCATCGTCGTGCCGCCGTCCTGCGTGCGCCAGACGCCGCCGCCCTCGTAGGCGATGCGGGCGTCGCCGTTGCGGTACTCGACGCTTCCGAGCGACTCGTTGTAAAGCGGTTGGTCGTCGCCGTCGTCGGTGTAGTTCTTGTGCGTGATGCTCAGCCAGCCGCTGTCGTCGTCGACGACGTAGGCGCCGCCGCCGGTGCCGCTGAGGTCGACGTACTGCGTTTCGCCCTCGCCGAGCGCGGAGATGGCGACTCGCGAGTCGAACAGCGTCATCGAGTGCTCGGCGCGCGTCAGTTGGGACGCCTGTTTCGTCTCGTCGAGGGCGGGGCCGCCGAGCGCGACGACGGCAGTCGTCCCGGCGACCGTAATCGCTAACAGAAGCACCACGGCAATCGGCGAGGTCTGCGCCGTCCGGTCTCTGACGACGCGATAGACCAGTGGAACCCGGGGGCGACCGCTCATTACCTACCTGAAGGAGATGCGGGGTGAAAACCTCGCGGGGTACCTGACAGTCAGGTAAGTAGACCCGTCCGATAGGTATCTTCTCAGCGACGCCGAGATAGTTCCGGGACCGCGGGTGTGTAGGTCGCCGGACGCGGACTCCGAGACTGACGAGAGCCCACCGTAACAGAGTCTGGTCCCAGAACGTGGCGGATTCGCCGGGAGTCCCGCGAGCGAAGCGAGTGGGACGTCAGCGAGTCCACGAACGACTGAAGGGAACGAAGTGACCGAAAGGAAGTGAGTGGACTCGCCGGGACTGAGCAAACCGGAGGTTTGCGAAGGTCGTGAACGGAGTTCACGGGATTTGAACCCGGAACCAGACGTGCTCGCTCACTTCGTTCGCTGTGCGCGACTGGTAGGGCTTCAAATCCACGCGCTCGCAACGGCGAGCGCTCGGCTCGTCAATTTCTTCACTTCGTTCAGAAATGGACTCGCCGGGATTTGAACCCGGGGCCTCTCCCATGCCAAGGGAGTGATCTACCCCTGATCTACGAGCCCTCAAACGCAATCGTTCATTCCCCGGTCGAATAAATAAGGGCTTCGAATCGTTCGACTGCTGTGGGGGGGAACCGCGTGGGCGGGCGAGCACTCCAGAACACGACGGCGGCGACGAACCGACTCGTTTTTTCCGTCGCTGGCGGAACCACTCGGTATGACCGACGACGACGCTCCCGACGTTCCGGTGGTGTGCGAGGCCTGCGACACGACCACTCGCGTTCCGCTTTCGGAGGTCGCGGACGCCATCGAGCGCCACAACGAACAGGTCCACGACGGCGACGACATCGCGCAGGTCGACCCCGAAATCGTCAAGCACGTGACCGACCTCGCGGCGAAGGACATGAGCGTGTTCGAAGACGAGGGGTGAGGTTTCAGAGGGGCGCTGACGCGCCGTATCGACACGTTTCAGCCACGACGGCTCGGTTGCGGGAGCTCGCTACGGCGAGCGCTCGTCTCGTCATTTCTTCACTTCGTTCAGAAATGGACTCGCCGGGAGTCACGTGAGTGAAACGAACGTGACGTCAGCGAGTCCACGAACGACTGAAGGGAACGAAGTGACCGAAAGGAAGTGAGTGGACTCGCCGGGACTGAGCAAACCGGTGGTTTGCGAAGGTCGTGAACGAAGTTCACGGGATTTGAACTCACTCGCAAATCGAAGATTTGCTCGCTGCTCAAATCCCGCCTCGAACAGACACGAATTTACTCTGGCTTCGCGACTCGCTCCGCTCGTCGGAAGTCCAGAGAGAAGTGAGTGGACTCGCCGGGATTTGAACCCGGGGCCTCTCCCATGCCAAGGGAGTGATCTACCCCTGATCTACGAGCCCGCATCCTCCGATAGCCGTCGCCCGTTTAGAAGCCCTTCGATTCCGACCGGACCGAGTCGGGCCCGAGTCGAAACGGTTTAACCCGGCGCGCGTGGACAACCCGATGGGAATCCAGCACGGCCGCAAATCTGACTCGCCCAGTTTGGGCTTGGGATTGCGGTAGTGCCCCGGTAGTCGGTGATACGACTGCGGGGTACTCGTTTCTGCGGTCAGTGCGGTTCCAACCCGCAACAATGGCACGAATGCACACCCGCCGCCGTGGCTCGTCCAGCTCGGACAAGCCGGTGGCAGACGAAGCACCGGAGTGGAGCGACGTCGACGCGGCTGACATCGAAGCCCGCGTCGTCGAACTGGCAGAACAGGGCAAGGACCCGAGCCAAATCGGCCTGTCCCTGCGCGACGAAGGCGTCAAGGGCGTTCCCGTCCCCGACGTCAAGCTCGCCACGGGCAAGAAGGTCACCACCATCCTCGAGGAGAACGACGCCGCAGGCGACCTCCCCGAGGACCTCCGCAACCTCATGGAGCGCGCCATCCGCCTCCGCGAGCACATGGAGGAGAACCAGCAGGACAAGTCCAACCGTCGCGCGCTCCAGAACACGGAGTCGAAGATTCGCCGCCTCGTCTCGTACTACCGCGGCGACAAGCTCGACGACGACTTCACGTACAGCTACGACGTCGCTGTCGAACTCCTCGAAGAATAACTGAATGTCCGTGACCCCCGCCGAACAGACACCCGCCGCCGACGCCGCCGCGACCCTGCGCGAGGCGACGTTCGTTCGCCTCCGCGTCCACGGGAGCGGTGCCGCCGTCGCAGCCGCGGGTGTCGTCGGACGGGCGCTCAGGACACTCGACGTCCCCTTCCGCATCCGCGCGACCGACGCCCCGGACACTGTCGCACACGACGACGTTGTGGCAGTCGTCGGGCTGTCGGACGCCGATGCGGACCTCGAACTCGACCCGAACGACGCCGTTTCGGTCGTCCGCGAACTCGGGGTCGACCCCGACCCGGCGGTCGCGCTGGCCGGCTTCCACGCCGCCGGCACGACACCGAAGGACGACACCGACCTCGCGGACGCCGCGGCCGACGCTGGCGTCGAAGTCGGACCCGGCGTGGCCGTCCCCACGGGCGACCTCGCAGACGGGCTGGCGCATTCGACGCTCGTCCACGCGCCGTTTTCGGCCGACAGGGAGCGCGCGCAGGCGGACCTCGCCGAACTGTCGCTCCCGGCCGAACTCGACGCCGACGCCCGTAGGCGCGTCGCTTCCCTCGTCGCCATCGACGCGACGAGCGGCGAGGCGACCGCTCGCGCGGCGACCGCCGTCGAGCGCGTTTTGGGCCCGGAGACGACCCCGAACGGGCCGTTCGAAACCGTCGGCGGCTTCGCCGACGTGCTCGACGCGACCGTCCGGGAGTCGCCCGGGACCGCCGTCGCGCTGGCGCTCGGACACGACGTTCGCGACGCCGCGCTCGACGCGTGGCGCGACCACGCGCAGGCGACCCACGCCGCGCTCCGCGGAGCGACGACGGGCCGCTACGAGAGCCTCTACGCGCTCTCCTGTGACCTGTCCTCGCCGGGGCGACTCGCCACGGTGGCGAGACTCGCCCGCGACTTCCGCTCGCCCGAGCCGACCGTTCTCGCGGTCGGCGTCGGTGCCGCGGCCCTCGTCTCGACCGGCCCCGCTGGACTCGACGAGGACCTCGCCGCGGCCGCGAGCGACCTGCCGGCCGCGTCCGCGACCGGGTTGCCGTCGGAGGCGACGATGACGTTCGACTCCGCGGCGGAGCCGAGCGATGTCGTCGCGGCCGTCAGGGAGGTGCGCCGATGACCCGGCGTGCGACCCTGCGGACGACCCACGACGACGCCGACATCGTCGCCGGCGCGCTCGAACCGGACAACACGGTGTCGATGCGCACCCGAGTCGAGGGGGACGAACTCGTCACCACAATCGAACGCGATTCGACCGGCGGCCTGCACGCCACGGTCGATGACTACGTCGTCAACGTGACGGTCGCCGAGACCGTCATCGAAGCCACACGAACGCACACAGACACTAACCATGAGTGAACGATCCGTCTCCAAGCAGAAGCGCGGAAAGCGATGGTACACCGTCATCGCTCCCGAGAATTTCGACCGTAAGGAACTCGGTTCGACCTTCGCGGACGAACCCGAGAAAATCAGCGGTCGCACCGTCGAGTCCACCCTCGGCGACCTCAACGACGACCAGGGCGCGAACAACGTCAAGCTCACGTTCAAGATTACGGACGTGGGCAGCGACGCCGCCTACACCGAGTTCATCCAGCAGGAGCTCACCCGAGACTACCTCCGGAGCCTCGTCCGCCGCGGCGCGTCCAAAATCGAAGCCAACGTCACGGCCATCACCAAGGACGACTACCGCGTCCAGCTCCAGCCCGTCGCCTTCACGACGAAGAAGGCCGACCGGAGCCAGGAACACGAGATTCGTCGCATCATGACGGAACTCACCCGCGAGGCCATCACGGGCCACACCTACGACGCGCTCACCGAGAGCGTCGTCGAGGGTCGCCTCTCGTCGGCCATCTACGGCGACGCGAAGGTCATCTACCCCCTGCGCCGCGTCGAGGTCAAGAAGTTCTCCCTCGAAGCCCGTCCCGAAGAGGTCGAGGCCGAAGAGGAAGCCGCCGTCAGCGTCGACGAAGACGACGTCGCAGTCGACGTCGACGACGAGACCGAAGCGTAAGCCGTCTCGTCGGCGGCTCGACTTCGAACTTCGACTTTTTATGCGACCGCGCTTCGAGCGGGAGCCACGCCGCGCTCCGGTCAGGTGCTACCTCCCGGAGTCCACGCTGTGCGACGCTGCGCGCCGGGGCTACTCTTCGACGACGATGGTACCGACCATGCCGGCCTGCTCGTGGGGGATACAGAGATACTCGTACTCGCCGGGCACGTCGAAGCTGTACGTGTAGGTCTCGCCGCTGCCGATGAGCCCGCCGAGCGAGTTGGAGTAGGCGTCGCGGGCGGCCTGCTCGGTCTCGTAGTCCCCGCTGGCGAAGAACGCGGCTCCCTCGGGGAGGGTGCCCTCGTAGGCGGTGACGGTGTGACCGCGGGAGCTCGTGTTGCGCCAGACGACCTCGTCGCCGGCCTCGACGGTCAGCGTCGGCGGGTCGAACGCGACCGCGGTCATCCCGATGTCGAAGTCGTCGCCGGACGCCGTCAGGGTCGCACAGCCCGCGAGGCCGGCGGTCGCCGCCGCACCGGTCGCCGCGAGGAACTGACGCCGCGTCCGACCGCCGTTCGAAGACCCGTGGTCTCGCATGGTCGCCTCTCGGGACGCGACCGATAAATGTCGCATGGTTCGCCCGGCGAACCGCCGAGCGGGGCGAGACGCGCCGATTCCGACCGGGGCGGGCGGTAACGACGCGGAGCCGCGGGCTGACGGACGGAACGTAAGAGGGAAAGGGCAGGTACGCAATCGCATCGGTATGAGACCCCGATTCGTCGGTCGGTTGGGCCCCGCCGACGTGGTCACCGCCGGGAACGCGGCGCTGGGATTCGTCGCCGCGGTGTTAACCGCGGTCGACGTGCACCTCGCGGCCAAGGTCATCCTGCTCGCCGCGATGGCCGACGGCCTCGACGGCGTGGTCGCCCGACGCTACGGTGGGACCGACGCCGGGCCGTACCTCGACTCCCTCGCGGACGTGGCCTCCTTCGGCGTCGCCCCGGCGCTGCTCGTCGTCGCCGTCGTCCGCGAGATGTGGGGCTTCGACCGGGTCCGGGTCGTCGCCGGCGTCGGCGTCGCCGCGCTGTTCGTCGCGGCCGCGGTCGTCAGACTGGCGCTCTACACCGCCTACGACAGCGGGTCCGACGAGACGGTCGGGGTGCCGACGACGCTCGCCGCGACGATTCTGTCTGCGGGCGTCCTCGTCGGCTTCGTCGAGCCGATGTTGCTCGTCGGCCTCTCGGCGGTTATGGCCGCGCTGATGCTCTCGGACGTGACCTACCCCGACCTCCACGCGCAGGACGCGCTCGTCATGGGTGTGGTGCAGGGCCTCGCAATCGTCTGCTCGGGGACGCTCGGTGAGGGCTTCTCGTTCGGCCTGCTGTTCTTGGCGCTCGGCTACCTGTTTCTCGGGCCGCGCTTCTACTGGGCGTGACCGGGGCGGCGGAACGGAACGCGCCCGCTTACATCCCCATGTCAGCCGCGTCCTCCGGGACGGGCAGGTCGTGCGGCGACACGCCGAGGAGTTCCGCGGCGTGGTCCAGCGCCATGTCGAAGCCGTAGTAGCGTTCGAGTTCGTCGCCCTCGACGGTCGGGCGGACCTTCAACATCGCGTAGCCGTCGATGTTCTGGGCCACGGCGGCGGTTCGGCCGTCGCGGTCGAATTCGAGGACGCGCTCGGCGTCGGTGACGTAGTACCGCGCGGTGACGCCGTTCGCCTCTGCGGTTGCGTCGGTCATGCGAGGCGCTAGGGAGCACGGGCTGTCTAAACTATCGGTTCCGGCGGACTGGCGTGGGAGAGCGTGGCTGGACGTGACGGAGCAGACCGGCGGGCCGGCGGAACGAAAGTGACGTGTGTCTCTCCCACGAGACGGGAGCCATGTGGTTTCAGAGCGGCCGTCGGCGCGACCTGTGTGCCGTCCTCTACGACGCGGGCGAACTCCGCGGGCAGAAGCTGAAGACCCGGTTGGAACGCTACTACGACCTCCGAATCGACCCGCAGTCGTTCTACGGGACGCTCGACGCGCTCGTGGAGGCGGGCCACCTCCGACGGCGGACCGAGGGCATCTACGACGTGTACGGCCTCACCGACACGGGCGCAGAGCGGGTCGAGTCGTACCACGCGTGGCTCGCGGAGCGAGTCGCAAACGGGGCGCGGGGCGCGGAGGACGCGGAGGGGACGAACGAATCGGTCGTCGACTGACGTTACTTCTGGAGCCAGTCGCCGATGGTGTTGCGGAGAATCTCGCTCGTCCCCTCGTAAATCTCGTTGAGCTTCGCGTCGCGGTAGTAGCGCTCGGCGGCGAAGTCCTTGGTGTAGCCGTAGCCGCCGTGAATCTGGATGCCCTCGTTGGCCACCTCGCGGCTGATTTCGCTGGCGTAGAGCTTCGCCTGCGCGGCCTCCTTGATGAACGTCTCGTCGCGCATCTTCAGGTCTGCGGCCTTGTGCATGAGGAGCGTCGCGGCCTGCACCTTCGTGTCCATGTCAGCCAGTTTGTGTTTGATGGCCTGGAAGTCCCCGATGGGCTGGTCGAACTGCTCGCGCTCGCCGGCGTACGTCACGGCGTCGTCGAGGGCGGCGCGGGCGATGCCGATAGAGCGCGCCGCGATGGTGATGCGGCCGCCGTTGAGCGTCTTCAGCGCCTGCACGAAGCCGTCGCCCTCGCCGCCGAGGAGTCGGTCTTCGGGGATGCGCATGTCGTCGAAGCGGAGTTCGGCGGTCGGACAGCCCTTGTCTCCGAGTTTGTGCTCCGTGCCCTCGACGACGAAGCCGTCGTCCTCGTCGGGCCGGACGACGAACGACGAGATGCCCTTGTTACCCGCGTCGGGGTCGGTCTTGGCGAAGACGACGACCGTATCGGCGACGGAGCCGTTCGAAATCCAGAGCTTGCCGCCGTCGACGACGTACTCGTCGCCGTCTTTCTTCGCCGTCGTCTCCATGGCCGGCACGTCGCTTCCCGCACCGGGTTCGGAGAGCGCGAACGCGCCGATGTCGGTGCCCTCGTTGAGCGGCGTCAGGTAGGTCTGTTTTTGCTCCTCGTTGCCGAACTCGTAGAGCATGTTGCCGGCGAGGCTCGTGTGCGCGGCGACGATGGTGCCGAGGCCGCCGGAGCCGCGAGAAATCTCTTCGAGGCCGATGGCGTAGGAGTGGTAGTCGAGGCCGGCACCGCCGTACTCCTCGGGGAAGGGCATACCCATCAAGCCGAGTTGGCCCATCTCGGCCACGAGGTCGGCGGGGAACTCGTCGGTCTCGTCTATCTCCGCCGCGCGAGGCTTGACCTCCTCGTCGACGAACTCCGAGACCATCTCCTTGATTTGCTTCTGCTCCGCAGTGAGCGCGAAGTCCATGTCTGAATCTTTCATCGACTATGCTTATGGTTTTCTCCTGCGCCGTCTCGGCCGTCCGCGGATGCGGCCCCCCACGAGACTTTTTATCCCCCCTTCCGTAATACGGGTACGCTTCGAATGTCTCGACACGCCGATGCCCGGCCACCGGCAACTGATGACGACCTCGATTGGTGTCACGATGCAGTTCAGGGGGTCTCTCGGACCTTCGCCCTCACGGTCGACGTCCTCGACGAACCGATGGCGTCGCACATCTGTATCGGATATCTCCTCTGTCGAATCGCCGACACCGTGGAGGATTCGTCTTCAATCGCGCCCGACGAGCAGGCACACCTCCTTCGACTCTACGACCGCGCGCTCGACCCCGACGACGACACAACCGTCGACGAGTTCGTGGCCGCAGTACAGCCGCACCTCCCCCCGGAGGGCGAACAGTCCGACGACTGGATGGTCGTCGCCAACACCGCTCGGGTCTTCCGGACGTTCGAGGCGCTTCCGGAAGACGTGCGGGAGGCGGTCACGCCGCCGGTCCGCGAACTCGTCTCGGGCATGGCGATGTTCGTCGAACGCTACTCACAGACCGGCGGGCTCCGCATCCAGTCCCGCGAGGAGCTAGAGGAGTACTGCTACTACGCCGCCGGCACCGTCGGCAACCTCATCACGAACCTCGTGACCCGCGGCAACGTCGACAGCGAGCGCCGCTCGCGGCTCTACGACACCGCCGAGGAGTTCGGCCTGCTCCTCCAGCTCGTGAACATCGCGAAGGACGTGCACGACGACTACACCTCCGAGAACAACGTCTACCTCCCCGCCGACTGGCTCGACGACGCGGGCGTCCCCCAAGAGGAGGTCGTCGACCCCGAGCACAACGACCGCACGGCCTCGGTGGTCGCGCGGACCGCCGACCACGCGAAGTCGTTCCTCGACGACGCGCAGACCTACCTGGAGACGGTGCCGCTCCGCGAGGGCAACACGCTCGCCGCGTGGGCGATTCCGTTCCTCCTCGCGGTCGGGACGCTCCGCGAACTCGTCGCCAACCCCGAACACGCGGTGACGGGCGAGGGCGTCAAAATCTCCCGACAGGAGGTGTTCGCCGTCGTCTCCGAGATGAACGGTGCGAGCTCCGAGTCGCTCGCCGAGATGCGCGAAATCATCTCGCGCCAGCCGTTCCACCGAGCGACGACGAACCTCGACTGAAGACGACGCCGCGCCGTCGGTCGGGCCTCGGTTCCGTTTTCGCGTCTCTTCTCCGTCCGTTCGCTTCGAGCGCCGCCGAACGCGGCGGTTAGTTCCTCTCCCGCGAACGCCACGCTTCGCACCCGCCGCGACCCCGGCGGAACCGAATTCGAGGGCCATGCGGTCCCGTGACGAACGCAGTTTGGGAGGATTTTTAGTAACCCAAGCATAACGGGCGTCTATGAGTACCGAAGAAGCACACGACGACCACGGCCATCACCTGCCGGCGGTTCAGGACTGGCCGCGCGGCTTCGGCGAGGCGAGCTGGTGGCCGTTCGTCACCGCCGTCGGGGGCGCGGGCATCTACGCCGGTGCCGGGCTGTACGTCATGGGACAGGACGGAATCGTCGGCCAGACGGCGGGTCCCGCCGTGTTCATCGGCAGTATCTTCCTCTTCCTGGCCGGACTCTACGGCTGGTTGTACCACGCGTTCGTGAGCCACTTCTGGTCGCGCGACGCGAGCCAGAAGAGCGCATCGAAGCTCCGCTGGGGGATGATTGCCTTCCTCGGCTCCGAACTCGGGACGTTCGGCGCGCTGTTCGCGTACTACTTCTTCATCCGCGCGGGGACGTGGCCACCGCAAGAACTCCCGCATCTCACGGGGTCGTTAGTGTTAGCGAACACCGCCATCCTCATCGTGTCCAGTCTCACGCTCCACTGGGCCCACGTCGCCATCCGCGAGGAGAACCACCGTAACTTCGTCCTCGGGCTCGCGGTCACGCTCCTGCTCGGCGTGATATTCATCGGCGGGCAGGTGTACGAGTACTACGAGTTCATCGTCCACTCGAACTTCTCGATTACCGACGGCATCTTCGGGTCGGCGTTCTACGGCCTCACCGGCCTGCACGGCCTCCACGTCAGCCTCGGCGCGGTGCTTCTCGGTATCGTCTTCGTCCGCGCGCTCCGCGGGCAGTACTCCGCCGAGCGCCACGTCTCCGTCAGCACGGCCTCGATGTACTGGCACTTCGTGGACGTCGTCTGGATCTTCCTCGTCGTCGTCCTCTACGTCGGCGCGGAAGTCGGCGCGTAACCGAACCGAACCGGATCCGCCTGTCGCCGCGTCGCGGCGGCACCGATTTTTCCGCTGATTTCTCCGAGAGCGACGGACGCCGATACGACCGAGCGACGGCCGAACGACGACCCAACGACGACCGTACAGGGCCGAGCGACGACCGACAGCCGGGCCGGCCCACCCGTGACCGCCCTCGGCCGCTCACCCGAACTGCTCGTTGAAGCGGTAGATGTCTTCGTCCACGCCGGCGACGACGAGGTCGTCGTCGGCTTCGACCCGGAACTCCGGGCCGACCTCGGTGACGAGCGCGCCGTTTCGCTCGACGGCGATGACGGTGCAGTTCGTTCGGGCGCGAACGTCGGCCCCGGCGAGGGTCCGCCCCACGAGGCCGGGGGCGTTCGTCCGGACGATTTCTATCTGCGACTGCGGCGCGATGACCTCCTCGTCGAGCACCGTCGAGGCGAGCATCCGGCCGGCGACCGTCGAGAGCGCGAGGACGTAATCCGCGCCGGCGCGGTAGAGCTTGGCGATGCTTTCGGTCTCGTTGGCGCGGGCGATGACCTCCGTCTCCTCGGAGACGCGCTCGGAGACGAGCGTGGCGAAGACGGCCGTGGTGTCGTTGTCGAGCGCGAGGAGGACGCCGCGAGCCTCGGAGACGTTCGCTTCGGAGAGCGTCTGCGGGTCGGTGATGTCGCCGACGAGGTCGACGCCGGGCTTGTCCTGCTTGTCGACGACGAGGTGCGGGACGCCGGCGCTCGCCAACTTCTCGGCCGCGGTGGAACCGACCTCGCCGTATCCGGCGACGATGACGGTCCCGCGGCGGAAGCGCCGCGCCGACGACAGCGTCAGCGCGCGGAGTTCTTCGAGCTGCTTCTCGCGGCCGACGACGAGCAGGATTGTGTGTTCGTCGATGACGGCGTGGGGGGCCGGCGGGGAGACGAACTCCCCGGTGAACCACGCGCCGATGACGTTGACGCCGGTGACGTCCCCGATGCCGCTCTCGGCGATGGTCCGACCCTCGGCGGGGCTGCCGCGCTGGACGAGCAGCTCCGCGACCTCGAAGTCCTCGCCGATTTCGATGGCGTCGCCGAGTTCCGAGGAGATGGACGTGGTCGCCTTGCCCGCGAGGCTCTCGCCGAGGAGCCGGCGCGGCGAAACGACCCGGTCGGCCCCGGCGTAGCGGTGGTAGTCAGCGACGTCGGGGTCCTCGATGAGGCTGACGACGCGGGCGTCCGGCGCGGCCTGCTTCGCGGCGAGGATGATGCTCGCGTTCGTCTCGTCATCGTCGTCGGCGACGATGGCGAGCGCCTCGGCCGCGTTCGCCGCCTCCAACGACTCGACGTCCTCGGGGTCGCCGTGGACGACGTCGTAGCCCGCGCCGTGTAGCTCCTCGGCGCGGTCGCGGTCGGCTTCGAGAATCACGTAGGGCACGTCCATCGAATCGAGTTCGTCCACGAGGGCGTCGCCGCGAGGGGTGAACGTGCAGATAACGACGTGGTCCGAGCGCGTCGACGCCGTCGGCGGCGCGGTCCGCAGGGCGTCTTCGACGAGCGGGACGAGAAACAGCGGGAGCGTGAGGAAGACGGTCGTGACGCCCGTGAGTTGCATCAGAATCGACAGCGCGAGCAGCGGCGGATGGTCGACCCAAAATCGGGTCTGTTCGCCGTAGCCCGTCGTCGTGAACGTCTCGACGACGACGTGGACCGCCTGCAAGAAGGTGATGTCCTCGCCGGCGAAAAAGCCCGCCGCCCACTGGTACGCGATGGAGAACGTGAGCATCAACAGCCCGGCACCCGCGAGATAGCGGCCGAGTCGTCGCTTCGCCTTCGACAACCCGGGGCCGTCGCCCGAAATAGACATACACCCGCTATGGCCGCCGGTGGCTAAAAGCGTCCTGACGCGGGAGGCGTTCCATGAGCCGCCGTCGAGACGCCGCGTTCGCGGGGGGCTCTCCTCGCCGCCGATGATTCGTCGCGCGGCCCTGACCTGTTACGCGAGGAATACTTAACAGCCGCCCGTCCCCCTGTACGGGTATGTGTAGCACACCGTCCGACCGCCGAGGCGACAGTCGGCGGCCGTGACGCTCTCGGGAGACGGCGCGGCGACGCCGCGGACGACACGTCGGACGAGACGGCGGGTGCTCGAAACCGGCGGCGCGGCGGCCGCGGCCACGCTGGTGGTCGGCGGACTGCTCGCGGTCGAGTGGCTCTGGCTCGTCTCGCGGGCCGCGCCCTCGCCCGAGACCGCCGCGGCGACGTGGGCCGCCGGGACCCTGCTCGTCGTCGTCGGGCTCTGCGCGTACGCCTACGCGAACGCGGACGAGAACGTCGCGCCCGGAAACGCCGGAACGGCCGAATCCGCGGCGGAATCGCCCCGCGCCTACGACGACCTCGGGGTCCCGACCACCGTCACGCTCGTCCGCGGGTTTCTCGTCGCGGGCGTCGCGGGCATCGTCGGCGTGGCGCTCCACGGGTCGCTGAGTCCGTCGTGGGCGTGGACCGCCGCCGGCGGCTACGGCGTCGCCGCCGCGCTCGACGCGCTCGACGGGGCGCTCGCCCGCCGACTCGACCGCGTCAGCCGCCTCGGCGCGCGACTCGACACCGCGGTCGACGCCTTCGGCCTCCTCGTCGCCCCGCTCGCGGGCGTCCTCCTCGGCGAACTCGCGTGGTGGTACCTCTCGGTCGGGGCGGCGCGGTACGTCTTTCTCGTCGGCCGTCGCCTCCGCGAGCGAGCGGGGCGACCGACGTTCGACCTCCCGCCCCGCGCCTCGCGGCGCGTCCTCGCCGGCGTCCAGATGGTCGTCGTCCCGCTGGCGCTCGCGCCCGGCGTCTTCGACTCGTGGATGCCGCTCGTGACCGGCGTCGCGGCCGCGGCGCTCCTCGTCGGCTTCGCTCGGGACTGGGGCTACGTCTCGGGCCGCCTCGGAAACGAGGGCGACGGAGACGCGCCAGTCGCGGAGTAATCAGTCGAGTTCGGCCAACACGTCGAGGTTGTGAGCGACGTACGCGAGTTCGTCGCCCGCGAGGGCGTCGTGTCGGGCGTCGAGCCACCCGTCGAGCGTCGCGCGGTCGACCGCGGCCGACTCGCCGACGGATTCCTCGACGAAGCCGAGGATGCGGTCGAGGAAGATTCGCGCCTCGTCGTCGTGCGGCGGGTGGACGACCCAATCCGAGCCGCCGGCCGCGACGACCGGCGCGCCGAGTTCCCGCAGGGTCGACAGGAGGTCGAAGCCGGTGTTCGGTCCCGCGCGGTCGCCGCCGCGCATCGTCTCGTGGTACGCGCCGAGCACCGCGTCGTCGTCGGGGTGGCTCGGGCGGAACGCGGTTCGACCGTCGAACGTGATGGGCGCGTAAAAGAGGCCGTCGTCGGTGAGCCGCGAGAGGAGCGCGTCGACCGCCCGTCGGAGCGGGAGCACGTCGAGGACCGCGTGGGCGACCACGAGGTCGATCGCCTTCGGGAGGACCGTCATCGCCTCGAAGAGGTCGCTCGTCACGTAGGTCAGCGAGACGCTGCGGCCGTGGCGTTCGATGCGGAAGCCGTCGGGCGTCGGCTCGGCGGTCCAGCCGGCGGCGCGCGCCCACTCAGCGAACGCCGCGGCCGCGTTGTCCGCCATCCCGCGCGTGCGGTCGACCATGACGTACTTGATTTCGTCGTGCGCGTCGAAGACGCCCCACGAGAGGAGCCGTCGACACATCGCGCCCGTCCCCGCCCCGACCGAGACGACGCGGAGCGGCTCTCCCGACCGCGACTCGGCGCGTGCCTCCAGCCGGTCGATGAGGCTCGCGAGCGTCGGTCGGTGGAGCGCGCGGTCGTCCACGGGCTCCTTCGCGCGGAGGTAGTGGACGAACCGGTCGTCGTGGCTGGTCACGACCGACCCGTCTCGGCGGACTCGTATAACCGTTCTCCCGGCTCGGTTCCGACCGCGGCGAGCGAATCGGTCACAGCAAGCACGCTGAAGTGTGAACTGAGCTAAACATTCGCTCGATTCGCCCGGAAAGTATTTGATTCGGTTCCGGTGATGTAACCCCAAATGGATAGCGAGATTATTGACGCGGTGACCGGGTGGGACTCCGCGCCCGCCGAACGAGGCTACGGTGGCCTCCGGTCGCTCGCGGACGACGGCTTCACAGGAGCCGTCGTCGCTGGCATGACGTGGGGATTCATGCTCAACGGCCGTCTCCTCGGCGTTTTCGACGGGGCGGTTGCAGATTTCGAGGGTGAATCGTTCGAGGCGCACCGCGCACCGGACCCAGCGCTGCCGCTTCTGTACGCGATGCAGGAGACCGGCGGCGACGTCCGCGCGCAGTACTACACGGAGGAGACGCCGCTGCAAGACGCAAACGGAACGCTCTCGTCGGGCGGCTTCACCGGCTACGTCGAACTGTCCGAAAACGTGCTCTCGGGCGACTACTTCGTCGTCTACCACGGGGGGAAGTCGATGAGCGCCGCCTTCGTCGGCAACAGCAAGCGGCTCATCACCGGCGACGAGGCGTTCGAGCGCGCGAGCGACGAGGTTGGCATCTACAAGGTTTACGACGTGGACATCGACCTCGTCGACATTCCCGAAGCCGACTCCGACGAGGAAGCCGACGATGCGACGGGAGCCGCCGCGGGCGGCGTCGCTCCGGCGGACGACGAGACCGACGCGACAGACCCGTCCGAGGAGCCGGAGCCCGAACCGGCGGTCCCTGACGAGTCGGGGACGACAACCGCTGTCGACGAGACCGCACCCGAACCCGCCGACGGTGACGGCGATGACGATGAAGACGAAGACGACGGCGAATCCGTCGACAGCGAGCCGGCGATGGCCGACGCTCCGGCCGACGAAGAACCGGACCCCGCGGCGGCCGCGGCTGACGCGACCGCGGACGACGCCGAGCCGGCAGCGTCGACGAGCCCCGACGACGAGTTGACCGAGACGGGGTCCGGACCGTCTGTGACTCCGGGCGGGTCGCGGTCTCCGGAGTCAACCGAGGCGGCCGCGTCGCCCACGAGCCGGCCCGTGCCGGAGGAGTCGCGGCCGCCGACAGGCGAGGGACCGGTCGTCACCGACGCCCCACAGAAGAACGGCGAGGCGGCGTCTCCGGACCCGAACCCGGACCCGGACCCGGAGGGCGGCGCGACCGGCGACGACGTGTTCTCCGCCGAGGCGCAGTGGCGAAACGCCCGGTCGATTCCGTCGCTCGACCCCCGCGACGCCGAGGGGGAGTCCGTCGACGGCCGCCCCGGGACGCCTCGAAGCCACCAGCGGAACACGACGCAGGCGACGCATCGCCGGCAGTCACAGGGCGAATCGCGGGCGTCGCCGCAAGACCAGAGCCAGCGGCCGAACCAGCGGCAGGCCCAGCCGGCCGACGGGACGCCGGACGAGCCCGCCGTCGACCCGGCGGAAGCCGAGTCGCTGAAAGAGCAGGTCGAGGCGCTGGAGTCGGAGCGCGACCGGCTCGAATCCGAGCGCGACTCACTCCGCGAGGAGCGCGACGAACACCGCTCGCACGCCGAGGAGCTGGCAGACCGCGTCGCCGAACTCGAATCCGAGGTCGAACGGCTTCGGGGACAGCTCGACGAGGCGGGGCTTCGGTCGACCGACCGCTCGATGTCGGCCGACGAGGCGCTCCGCGGGACGAACCTGTTCGTCCGCTACGCCCGTAAGGGCGAGGCGACGCTGGAGAAAGCCCACGACGGGCAGGCCTCCCGCGAGGAGGTCGTCGAGAACCTCCGGCTCGAACACCACACCACGTTCGACACGGAGGGGCTCGGCATCGACGGCCAGCCCTACGAGGAGTTCCTCCACGAGACGCCCGAGTACGGCTTCGCCAAGTGGGTCGTCACCGACCTGCTCTACGAAATCGGCGAGACGGGCAACCGGTCGAGCCTCGCGGGCGTCTTCGACTCGATTCCGAAGGCCGACCGAATCGAACTGTACGGGAGCGTCTCGATACCCCTCGGCGACGGCGAAGCCGAATCCCGGCAGTTCGACATCATCGTCCGCGACCAGATGGGCGAGCCGCTGTTCGTGGCGAACCTGAACGACTCGCGGGACCCGGCGACCCGTCCGATGGTCACCCAACTCATCAAGGACTCGAAGGGCGTCGCCAACGCGAAGGAGACGCTCGGCTCGGCGTTCATGGTCACGAAGAGCTTCTTCGAGCCGGGGGCGCTGGAGGCCGCGACCGAGGAGACCGGCGGCGGTCTCCTGAGTCGGTCGAAACGCAAGAGCTTCGTGAAGCTCTCGCGGAAACAGGGCTACCATCTCTGTCTGGTCGAAGCGCGGGGTGGCGAGTTCCACCTGAACGTGCCCGACCTCTGAGTCGGCCCCGATTCGACCGTCGTCGCGGTCGCTGTCGCTGTGTTAGTTTGTGTCCGCGGTTCGCCGCGGCTGTCGGCGGTACGAAGCGATAGTGAAACGACCGCGGGGCTCGGAGAGCGTCCGCGGCGAGTGTCCGTGGTGTCGGGTCGGTACCGTTCGGTTCCGACCGCGTCGAAGCGTCGCTAACGCGGTCGGTCCGATGTCGTGCCCGGAGAGACTCGTCGGACGAAACAGGATAGAACGACCGCGTGCGCCTGAAGTGTGGTTAGTTCTCGATTTCGGCCGCTTCCTCGATTTTCATCGATTCGAGCTTGCCGACGATTTCGTCGAGCTTGTCGTCGAGTTCGTCGACGAACTCCTGGGTGCGCTCGGTGGTGATTGCGCCCTGGCTGGAGGGCTCGATGAGGTTCTCTTCTTCGAGAACGCGGAGGGAGTAGCGAACCTTGTGGTGCGGGTAGCCCGTCTCGTTGGACATCTTCACGATGCCGATCGGCTCACTTTCGATAACCATCTTCAGGACCTGGAGATGGCGCTCCAACATATCGACTTCCTTCTCAAGTCGGTCTATCATGCCATTTGTTAACTCTTCTTGGGAGGCTTTAAGCCTTGCCCTCCGAGCCGGCGAAAAAATGAGATAACGCGACCTTAACGAGGACACTAATTAACCGTTGTGTTATCCGCCGCCACGCCAATGCGTGTTCATGGCGTATTCCTCGATGGTTCTGCGATAATTAGACACGAACGTGCATTGCTCGTCGGCCGCGACCGTAATCTGTTTAGTCCGGCGCGGGGAACGGCCGACGTATGACTGTTACCATCGTCGGTTCGCAACTCGGTGACGAGGGCAAAGGCGCGCTCGTCGACCTGTGGGGCGGCGACGCTGATATCGTCGTCCGCTATCAGGGCGGCGACAACGCCGGCCACACCGTCGTCGAAGACGGCGAGGAGTACAAGCTGTCGCTCGTCCCGAGCGGGGCCGTCCGCGACAAAATCGGCGTGCTCGGAAACGGCTGCGTCATCAACCCGCGGACGCTGTTCTCCGAAATCGACGACCTCCGCGAGCGCGGCCTCGACCCCGACGTGCGCCTCGCCAAGCGCGCGCACGTCATCATGCCGTACCACCGCCGCCTCGACAACATCGAAGAGGAGGCGAAGGCCGACTCGGACCTCACCGTCGGCACGACCGGCCGCGGCATCGGCCCCACCTACGAGGACAAGGCGGGCCGCCGCGGCATCCGCGTCGGCGACCTGCTCGACCCCGACGTGCTCCGCCAGCGACTGGAGTACGTCGTTCCCCAGAAGAAAGCGCTCATCGAGGACGTGTACGGCCTCGAAGCCGGCGAGGAGTGCGACGTGGAAGCGCTCGTCGAGGAGTACACCGAAATCGGCCGCCGCCTCCGCGAGGACGACATGGCCGTCAACTGCGGCGACTTCCTCGCCGAGCGCCGCGAGGCCGGCGACAACGTGATGTTCGAGGGCGCGCAGGGCACGCTCATCGACATCGACCACGGGAGCTACCCGTACGTGACCTCCTCGAACCCGACCGCGGGCGGCGCGGCCACCGGCACCGGCGTCGGTCCGACCGTCGTCGGACAGGGCGAGGTCGTCGGCATCGTCAAATCGTATCTCTCCCGCGTGGGCGAGGGCCCGATGCCGACCGAGCTGAAAGGCGACGACCGCGACGAGGAGCTCGCGGAGTTCATCCGCGAGAAGGGCGGCGAGTTCGGCACCGTCACCGGCCGCCCGCGCCGCATCGGCTGGCTCGACATGCCGATGCTCCGCCACGCCGCCCGCGTCAGCGGCTTCACCGGCATCGCCGTCAACCACCTCGACGTGCTCGCCGGCCTCGACGAGGTCAAAGTCGGCCACGCCTACGAACTGGAGGGCGAGGAACGCCTGACGATGCCCGCGACGACCGAGCGCTGGGGCGAGTGCGAACCCGTCCTCAAGGAGTTCGACACGTGGCCGGAAGTCGACTGGGCGGCCGTCGCCGAGGAGGGCTACGACGCCATCCCCGACGCCGCACAGGACTACCTCGAATACCTCTCGGACGAACTCGACGTGCCGATTTACGCCGTCGGCGTCGGCCCCGGCCGCGAGCAGACGGTCCACATCGAAAACCCGTTCGACGACTGAGCGCCGCGCTGTCGGCCGACCGATGACGGCCCGCCGCCGTCCACCGACCACCGCGGCGACGGCGGCGAACCCGTACGCTTTTACTTCGCGCAATCCACCGTCACGACGATGAAAGAATCCCTGATGGACATCCTCTGTGACCCCCTCGACAAGAGCGAACTCGAGCTGGAAGTCGACGAGCGCGACGGCGACGAAATCATCGAGGGGCGGCTCATCGGTACGGTCACCGGCGAGGTGTACCCCATCGAGGACGGCATCCCGAACCTCCTACCGCCGGACATGCGCGACGACTGAGGGGACACCTCATCGGACCTGAACGTTTTTCTATTCTCGTCTCGACGGTGAAGCCGTGTCGAACGCGCCGCTCACCGTCACGCTGAACGACGAGCGCCCGCACGACCTCTCGGTAGCGCCGTCGTTCTCGACGAACGGGCCGTTCTCGGTCGAACTCGCGAACGAGGGGCAGGCGGTGCACGTCCACCTGCACATCGACGACGAACTCTCGCGCGCGGCGAGCCTGTCCGAAGGGAACCACTTCGTCGACGGCGACCAGACCAAGACCGTCGAGGTGTTCGTCACCCAGCCGTCCGAGCCGGTGTCGGGGAAGCTCAAAATCGTCTCGGGCCACGGCTCGGAGACGAGATACGTCGACGTGACCGTCGAACCCGGCTCCGGAGGCAAACCGCCGGTCGACGTGGACGAGACGCTGTCGAAGCCGAAACAGCCCGAACCCGAGCCGAGCGTGACCGAGAGCATCGCCGACGTGTTCCCGAGCGTCGACCCGCGGGCCGCCCCGCTTTTCGGCCTCGCGCTCGTCGCGCTCGTCCTCGCGGTGGTGCTCGCCTCGGTGTTCGAGAGCTTCGCCATCACCCTCGGGGCCGGCGTCGTCGTCGGCGGCGTCCTCGCGGCGCTGGTGCTGACGATGCGGTGACGCTAACGATGCGGTGACGGCATCGGAAAACGAAACGCAGAGCGCTCGCGGCGCGGCCTACTCGTCGTCGGGCGCGTCGGTCGGGACGCCGCCGAGGTTGCCGTCGTCGTCGAACAGTTTCGCGCGCAGGAACCGCGCCCGGTAACGGTTCGCGCCCTCGTACACGTCGGCCTCGCGGATGTCGTCGATGCGGCCGTCCGCGACGGCGTCGATGATGTCTTCGACCTGTTGTTTCTCCGAGGGCGTGAGTTCGAACTCGTAGGTCTGGGTCTCCTCGCCCTCCAGCCGCGTCCACTTGCGGGACGCCGCGATGACGACGGAACACGGCTCGCGGCACGGGAACGCGCCGTCGCCGCCGTCGACGTCGAGGTCGGTGTCGTCGTCGTACTGCCACTCGCGGCGCTTGACGCACTGGCTGTCGGCGCAGCAGGCCTCCGCGACCCAGTCGACGTGTTCGTGGCCGTCGCCGCGGTTCCACGTCTTCACGACGCTGTACATCCCGGTCTGACGGCCGATGGCGTCCTCCCAGTGGGTCACGTCGAGTTCGCCCCGGCGCTCGCGGTACCAGTTCGGAACCGACGCGGGGTAGAACGTCTCGACGGTCTCCACGAGGTCGCGGCCGTCGAGGGCGGGGAACAGCCAGCCGCCGGCGAGGTTGCTGCCGGACTTCAGCGGGCGGTACCGCCCCTTCTCGTCGTAGGTCGCCAACTGGCGGGCCGCGAGCGGTTCGTGGTAGGCGTCGAGGTCGTCGCGGTCGGCGGCGGCCTCGTCGGCGTGGCGGAGTTCGTAGGAGCGCTCGCCGTGGTCGTCGACGGTGACCGTGACGAGCAGTTGGCCCCACTCGCGGCTGACGCCGTCTCGGAGGGCGTCGTAGCGCTCGGGGACCGAAGCGGCGTCGGCGTCAGCGTCGGCGTCGCTGGCGCTGTCGCTTCCGTTTCCGTCGCCGCCCGTATCGACCGGCGCGCCCTCGACCCAGCGGAGGAACGCCCGTCGCTGCGGGCTGGACTCGCCGACGACCTCGGACCAGAAGTACCAGTTCGTCGCGTAGTCGTCGCAGTCGTCGAGAGCCTCGCGGAGTCCGTCTTCGGTGAGCCCCGAGAGCGTCGCGTCGGGCGTTTCGAGGCGGAACCCGCCGTCGCCGTCGGGGGCGACGGTGAGCCCGTCGAGCGAGACGCCGTCGCCGGTCGCCGCGGCGTCGACGAGGGCGTCGCGGTGGTGCCCCATCAGTTCGCCTCCTGCGGCGTCTTCCGGGTGCGTTCGCGCACGACTTCGAGGCTGTTACCGATGTCGGCACCCGCGTCGGCGGCGCGTTCGAGTACCACGTCGGCCATGAGGCCCTCGGTTCCGACCGCGCCGGCGTACCAGAGGCGGTGGCCGTCGACCTCGGCGGGCACGTCGTAGCCCGTTCGGTAGTCGTCGGTCAGGCCCATGTCCTCCGGGATGTCCTCCTGGGTGTGGAAGCCGTCGGCGATAAACAGCGGGACGACGACCACGTCCTCGGAGTCGAAGTAGTCGGTCACGTCGTCGACCTCGGGTTCCTCGTCCATGTAGAGCGCCTGCACCTCGTCGAAGCGGTCCATCTCGCGGATGCGGTCGGCGTGGTACTCGATGGCCTTCGCGGAGTTCTCGTTGCGCTCGGTCCCGTGGCCGACGACGGCGAGGCCGAAGCCCTCACCGACGTTCGGGTCGCCGGTGACCGTCTCGGCCCGGCGGACCAACACCTCGGTCATCGCCGCGTGCGTCCCGACCGGCCCGCAGTAGTGAATCGTCTTCTCGGGCACGTCGCTCGCGGTGAGGGTGACGTGCGACGCCGACAGGCCGTCGGAGTCCCAGTCGGCCACGTCCCACCCGTCGAGGCGGAGTTCCCGCGGGATGACCTGCTCCGTGAAGTAGCCCTCGCTGATGAAAAGCGGGACGACGTACACCTCGTCGGCCTCGACGGTCCGGAGCACCTCGCGGATAGACGGCTCTTCCTTCCAGAAGCCGGTCCGTACCTCGTCGAACGCGCCCACCTCGCGGACCGTGTCCGCGTGGTCGTAGGTGGGGGCGCTCGAATCCGGGTTCAGGTGCGACCCGTGCGCCACGATGACCAGAGCTTGCATGTCCGGGGGTTACGAGGGGAGTGTCTTATGAACTTCGCATCGGAGAAAGGAATCTTCGGGTTCGGCCAACTCGCGTTCACTACTCGTTCAGGCGGCGCGACGCGGTGGGGCGGGGAGTCGCCTCCGAGACGGCCGCGACAGCGCCCGACGAGCGGCGCTTTTTTGCGCGCGCCCGACCACGGCTGAGGCATGTCCCTCGCCGCCGACGCGCGCGACGCAGTCCGCGAACGACCGTACCTCCTCGCCGCGCTCCGCGCGGGCGTCGTCAACTACGCCGCCGCCGCGGCCGAACTCGACCTCGGCGACGACGAGGCGGTCGCGGCCGCGCTCCGCCGGTTCGCCGCCGACCTCCCGCCGCTCGAAGCCGACCCCCGAGACGCGTCCGTGACGATGCGGAGCGGCGTCGGCCTCGTCGGCGAGGACGTCGAGGAGACCGACGACGACCCCGTGCTCTCGGTCGCCGGCGTCGACCTCGCAAGCGGCGGCCCGCTCACGGCTATCATCGCTGAGGGCGAGGTGGACCCCGCCGTCCTCGCCGCCGTCCTCTCCCGGCTCGACGCCGAGTCCGTCGTCGTCGACGCCGCGGGCGTCGCGGGCGACGCGCTCGCCGTGGTCGTGCCGCGCCGACAGGGGGCCGCCGCCCTCCGCGTCGTCGAAGCGGCCGTCAGCGATTTATACGTCTGATTCCCGGCTATCAACCGTGATAGCCGACGGCCGGCGCTTATTACCTCGGAGTCGGTGAGTTCCTCAATGGTTTCGCCCAGCCCTCGCGACGACGCCGGCAACATCTCGCTTTCATCCACGGAACTCCTCGCCGAACTCGACCTCGACGGCGACGAGTTGGGCTGGCGGCAGTCGTTCGTCGGCTTCGACGACGAGGACGCCGCGCGTCTCGCGGACCTCCGAGCTGTCGTCGAGGCCCGCGACGAGGCGCTCGTCGACGGCTTCGTCGAGCCGATTCTCGCCAACGAGCGGACGACGGACGTCATCGACCGCTCGAAGACAGACGTCGACGGCCTCCGCGCGGTCGTCTCCGGCTACTACCGCTCGTTCACCGACGGGAACTACGACCAGAACCACTACGCGGCGCGCACCCGAATCGGCCTGCTCCACGACAAACTCGACATGCCGCTGCACTACTTCGGCGGGATGTTCGCCAACGTCACCGGCATCTTCGCGGACGAACTCCGCGGGCGCGCCGTCGCCGACGCCACCGAGTCGCTGTCGGGCGAGGACGCCGACCGCGTCGAAGACGCCGTCGACGAGGCGTTCGCGGACATGATGGCGGTCGTCCGCGGGCTCAACCTCGACCGACAGGTCGTCAACGCCACCTACCTCTACTCGTACTCGCTGGACGTCCGCGAGGAGGTCCGCCGGGCCAGAGAGAGCCGCGGGGACCTGGAGTCGGTCGCGTCCCAACTTCACGAGGAGACCGCGGGCACGAGCCAGAGCATCGCGGAAATCGAGGGGTTGGCGGCCCGGCAGGCCGACATGACCGAGGAAATCGCCGCCGAGCTGTCGAACCTCAGCGCGACCGTCGAGGAGGTCGCGGCCACCGCCGACGACGTGTCTTCCCGAAGCGACGAGGCCACCACGCGGGCCGAGGAGGGCCGCGCCGAGGCCGGCGAGGCAATCGACGCGATGCGGCAGGTCGGCGACGACCGCGACGTGATAACCGTGAACGTCGAGGCGCTCGTGGCCGCCATCGACGAGATTCAGGACATCGTCGAGGTCATCGACGAGGTGGCCGACCGGACGAACCTGCTCGCGCTCAACGCCTCTATCGAGGCCGCTCGCGCCGGCGAGGCCGGTTCCGGCTTCGCCGTCGTCGCGGACGAGGTGAAGTCGCTCGCGAACGAGTCGAAGTCGCAGGCCGAGCGCATCGGCCAGATGATAGAGGACGTGACAGACCACATCGAGGACACCGCCGAGGCGCTGTCGTCGGCCGACGAGAACATCGACCACGGCATCGAGCGGGTCGAATCGACCGTCGAGAGCCTCGACGAGATAACCGACTCGGTCGCCGACGTGACCGACGGCATCGACGAGGTGGCGCGGGCGACCGACGAGCAGGCGACGCTCACCTCCGACATCGCCACCTTCGTCGACGACGCGGCGACGCAGGTCGACGAGGTGACAGCGGAGATAGACCGCATCTCCGAGAGCGTCTCCGAGCAGGCCGAACAGGCCGCCGACCTCGACACGGCCGTCGAGGAGTTGGACCGCGAGGCCGACCTCGAATCGTTCCGCCGGCGCGCCGAGACGACGACCGACGGCGGCGTCGCCACCAGAGGCGGCCACTACGCGCTCGCGTCGGCGGCGAACGCCGACCGCGCGGTCAGCAGAGAGATGGGAGCGACGGGCCCGGCGGGCGACCGAGTCGGCGGCGCGGCGTCCACCCCGACCGGCGACGATGCGACCGCCGACCCGACCGACCGGATTCCGGCGTTCGTCAAGCGACTGCTCTCGGAGGAGACGCTGGCGAAGATTCGCCGCGGCGAGGCCGACCGCCCGGAGTGGACGAAGTAACCGCTGCGATGAGGTGACGGCGGCGCGGCGGTCGCCTCGGCGGGCGACCGCGTATCGACGCCGACCCGGCCGCGCTTCCGACGGGTTGAAAGTGGTCCCGGAAGTAGCCGAGTGTGATGACCCTGTCCGTGACCAACACCCTGACGGGAGAGCGCGAGGAGTTCGAGTCGCACGGCGACGAAGTGTTGCTCTACGTCTGTGGACTGACGGTCTCGGACCACGCGCACCTCGGCCACGCCCGCCTGTGGATGCACGCCGACCTGATGCACCGCTGGCTGGACTACGAGGGTTACGACGTGCGTCACGTCGAGAACTTCACCGACGTGAACGAGAAGATAGCCGCCCGCATCGGCGAGGACGACCTCGGAGACGACGAGGCGGGCGTCGCCGAGCACTTCGTCGGCGACGTGATTCGCGACATGCGCGGGCTGAACCTGAAGCGCGCCGAGGTCTACCCGCGCGTCTCCGAGCACATCCCCGAGATTATCGACCTCGTGCAGACGCTCGTCGACCGCGGCCACGCCTACGAGTCCAACGGCTCCGTCTACTTCGACGTGTCCACGTTCGACGACTACGGAAAGCTCTCGAACCAGAAGCTCGAAGAGCTGGAGTCGCGGGCGACGAAAGACGAGCGCTCCGAGAAGCGCAACCCGACCGACTTCGCGCTCTGGAAGGCCGGCGCGGTCGACCCCAAGACGGCCGCCGAACACCGCGACCCCGACCTCGACCCGCTCCACGAACCCTGCGGCGAGACGTGGGAGTCGCCGTGGGGTGAGGGCCGCCCCGGCTGGCACATCGAGTGCTCCGCGATGTCGATGACGCACCTCGGAGACACCCTCGACATCCACGTCGGCGGCCGCGACCTCGTGTTCCCGCACCACGAAAACGAAATCGCCCAGTCTGAGGCGGCGACCGGCCAGCAGTTCGCCCGCTACTGGCTCCACGTCGGCCTGCTCCAGACGGAGGGCGACAAGATGAGTTCGAGCCTCGGCAACTTCTTCACTGTCGGCGACGCCCTCGACGAGTTCGGCGCGGACGTGATTCGGACGTTCTACCTCTCGACGGCCTACGGCTCCGAGCAGACGTACTCCGCCGAGACCATCGCCGAGGCCGAAGAGCGCTGGGAGCGCCTCGAACGCGCCTACGAGGCCGCCGTCGACGCGGTCGACAGCCCCGACGCCCGGACGAAAGTCGAGGCGACCGACCTCCGAGACACCGTGACCGAAACCCGCGAGAACTTCCGCGAGGCGATGAACGACGACTTCAACGTCCGCGAGGCGATGGCCGAACTGCTCGGCCTCGCCGGCGCGGTCAACCGCCACGTCGCCGACGCCGACGAGTACGACTACCGCGCGCTCCGCCGGGCCGTCGAGGCGTTCGAGGACCTCGGCGGCGAGGTGTTCGGCCTCTCGTTCGGTGACGCGGGCGAGGGCGGCGACGTGTCGGTCGCGGAGGACCTCGTCCAACTCGTCTTGGACGTGCGCGAGGCCGAGCGCGAGGCCGGCAACTACGAGCGCGCCGACGACCTGCGCGACGACCTGACGGCGCTCGGCGTCGACGTCGAAGACGGCCCCGACGGCGCGACGTTCCGGTTCGAGTAATCCTCCCGGCTCCCCGGCTCACATCGTAAACAGGTGCGAGTCGTCCGGAATATCGAACAGCCCCATTCTGACGCCCGCATCCAGCCAGCCGTAGCCGTACGAAAAGGACGCCAGCGCGTTCACCCAGTCGTCGTCGGCTTTGAAGTGCCGGCCGTCGTCGAGGTAGGACTCGGCCATCTCCAGACAGTCGGCGGCGGCGGCGCCGAGGTGCGTCTCGTCGGGGACGGCCTGCACCGCCTCGTCGAGCGCGTCGGCGAGCATTCCCTCGTAGCGGTTCGTCTTCTCCTGTAAGTCGGCGGCCATGCGGAGTCGTGCGTCCGCGACGGATACCGGTCTTTCGCTCCGCGCGCCGCGAGAGCCGTGGCATGCGTTGTCGTGTCGGTGGTGTAGCGCGCCTCGCAATACAGCGAAACCTTAAGACGCCGGTGTAGCGAACTATCGGCTATGACAGAGGACGCCGATTCGTTCGTGGAACACAGGAAACTCATCATCGCCGGCTCGGGTATCTCCGGGCTCTCGTCTGCCATCTACGCGGCCCGCTCCAACAACGAGCCGCTGGTGCTGGAGGGCGACGAACCGGGCGGACAGCTCACGCTCACGACCGAGGTCGACAACTACCCCGGCTTCCCCGAGGGCATCTCCGGCCCGGAGCTCATCAACAACATGAAAGAGCAGGCCGAGCGCTTCGGCACGGAGATTCGCCACGGCATCATCGAGGACGTGGACGCCTCGGAACGCCCGTTCACGGTCACGCTCAAGAACGGCGACGTGTACACCGCCGACGCCCTCATCGCGGCGTCGGGCGCGTCGGCCCGCACCCTCGGCATCCCCGGCGAGGAGAACCTGATGGGCTACGGGCTGTCGACGTGTGCGACCTGCGACGGCGCGTTCTTCCGCGACGAGAAAATCATGGTCATCGGCGGGGGCGACGCCGCCGTCGAGGAGGCCAACTTCCTCACCAAGTTCGCCTCGACGGTGTACCTCGTCCACCGCCGCGAGGAGTTCCGCGCCGAGGACTACTGGGTCGACCGCCTGATGGAGAAGGTCGACGAGGGCGAAATCGAACTCATGCTCAACACCGAGGCGACCGAGCTGCACGGCTCGCCCGAGGAGGGCGTCGACCACGTGACGCTCGTCCGCAACCCCGAGGGCCACCCGAGCGACAAGCTCGACGACCCCGAGACCGAGGAGTTCGACTTCGACGTGGGCGCGGTGTTCTACGCCATCGGCCACACGCCGAACGCCGACTACCTCGACGGCACGGGCGTCCAGCGCGACGACGACGGCTACATCGTCGCTAAAGGCGGCTCCGGCGGCGGCCAGACCGCGACCGACGTGCCCGGCATCTTCGCCGCTGGCGACGTGGTCGACTACCACTACCAGCAGGCCGCGACCGCCGGCGGCATGGGCGTGAAGGCCGCCCTCGACGCCGACGACTACCTCGAAGAGCTCGAACGCGAGGAGAAGCAGGCGGCCGCGGGCGCGGCCGAATAGGCGGTCTCACGCGCTCGCGCTCGGCGTTCGTCTCTCGGGTTTCTCTCGACTTTCGTTCGGTGCGCCCTACGTCAAAGACCGCAACAGCCACGCGAGAACGAAGCTAATCGCCACGAAAATCAGGTAGACGCCGGGCGAAAAGCGCGCGTCCACGACGCCGACCGCGTCCGCGACAGCCACGGCGAAGATGACGAGACCGACGCCGACGAGCCCGTTCCCGAGGACGTTCGGAACTCCCCGTTTGGTTTCCATAGCCGCGGTTGGAGTCGACGAAAAATAAGCGTACGGAGCGTTCCCAGCGGGTGAAAGGAGACGGCGGGGTCGGCCGCGCTCAGTCGGCCGCGCCCGGACTCGCGTCGGCACCCGCGCCGCGCTCGTCGGGCGTCAGGTAACACTGCGGGTCGGGCCCGAACAGTTCGCCCGTCGCCGCGAGCGACCGAAGCCGCGAGGAGCCGCGACACACGTCCTGATACTGGCAGGTCGCGCACTTGCCGGTGAGGTGTTCTTCCCGCTCGCGGAGTTTGGCGAGAAGCGGGTTCGACTCGTCGTCCCAGATGTCACCGAACGGGCGGTCCCGGACGTTGCCGAGGCTGTACCCCTGCCAGAACTGCGTGAGGTGCACGTCGCCGCGGTAGTCCACGTCGGCGACGCGCTCGCCGGTCGGGTCGCCGCCGTTGACGCGGAGATACCGGTGAATCCGCTCGGCGTGGTCGCGTCCGAGCTCCTCCTCGGCGTACTCGACCACGTAGGCGGAATCGGCGTAGTTGCCGACCAAGAGCGTCTCTATCTCCTCGCCCTCGGCGTGGTACTCGCGGGTCATGTCGAACAGCCGGCGGACGGCGCGGCGCTGGGCCTCGTCGTCGAGGTCGGCGTCGGCGATGTCGCCGCCGCGGCCGCCGTAGTCGAGGTGGTAGAAACAGAAGCGGTCGACGCCCACGTCGTACAGCAGGTCCACCACGTCCTCCATGTCGGCGGCGTTGTGCTCGGTGATGGTGTACCGGAGGCCGGTCTTGAGCCCCACCGAGAGGCAGTTTTCGATGCCGCGGACGGCGGCGTCGAACGCGCCGTCTTTCCCGCGGAAGCGGTCGTTGCGCTCCTCCAAGCCGTCGACGGAGACGCCGGCGTACGAGAGGCCGGCGTCGCGGAGCGCCCGGGCTTTCTCCTCGGTGATGAGCGTCCCGTTGGTCGAAAGCACCGCCCGGATGCCGGCGTCGGTCGCGTAGTCGACGAGTTCGACGAGGTCCTCGCGGACGAGCGGTTCGCCCCCCGAAAACAGGAGCACCGGCACGTCGTAGGCCGCGAGGTCGTCGATGAGCCCCTTCGCCTCGGCGGTCGAGAGTTCCCCCTGCGCGGGGTCGAGGTCGGCCCCGGCGTAGCAGTGTTCGCAGTAGAGGTTACAGCGCCGCGTCGTGTTCCAGACGACGACCGGACGTTTCTGTTTCTCCTCGCGTATCTGCTCGATGTCGGCGTCGGGGTCGTCGTAGCGGAGACCGTCGCCCTCGGCTCCCTGCCCGCAGAGGAGCTTGCTGATGGAAATCACTCGGCGGACACCCCGTTTTCGGCACCCCGGGCGTCCCCCGCACCGTCGTGCTCCATCCCGCCGCGTTCCGTCCCGTCGGTCGACTCCTCGCCCTTCGCGGCGAGGTCGTTCCCGCCGAGTCGGAGGAACTCGTCGGCCGGCGCGAGCCAGAGGTCCGCGTCGCCGCCGCCGAACAGCGTCCGCGCCTGCTCGGTCGCGAGGTCCTCGGAGGGCGCGCTCACGCTGCCGACGTGGCGCATCGGCTCGGTCGGCACGTCGCGGTAGAACACTTCCCACTGGCGGCTGCCGTCGATTCGCGGTCGTCGCCTCGGGTCGTCGTCGTCCATGCCGTCGCCTTCGGGCGGGACGGTCACGCCCGTTTCGCCCGTTTTCAGCGCGTGGGAATCGAAGCTTTCGACTTGTTCGGCCGCTCACTAGAGCCAGCTAATGACGCAACGGGTTTCCCGGCGGTCGGTTCTCCGCGCAACGGCGGCTTCGACAGGTATCGCGCTGCTTGCGGGCTGTTCGAGTTCGTCCGGCGACGGCTCCGGCGGCGCGGGCGACGGGGACGGAGCCGGCGGCGACACGTCCGGCGGGGACGACACGGCCGACCACGAGATGCGGGACTTCGGCGGCTGGTTCGACCGGACGCAAAACTACGACGGCGTCCACGACCTGACGGAACAGGACAGCGTGACGGTCGCGGTCGGCGCGGCAGGCAACGGCGGCGGCTACGCGTTCGCCCCCGCCGCGGTGCAGGTCTCGCCGGGAACGACGGTCGTCTGGGAGTGGACCGGAAACGGCGGGACGCACAACGTCGTCAACCGCGAAGACGGCCTGTTCGAGTCGGAACTCACCGTCTCCGAGGGCCACACCTTCGAGTACACGTTCGAGGAGTCCGGCGAGTACAAGTACGTCTGCGTCCCCCACGAGACGCTCGGCATGGTTGGCGTCGTCGTCGTCGAGTAAGCGTAAGCGGCCGCGGCGTTGGCGGCGTCGGCGTCACGCTGACTTCGCGGCGTCGTTCAGCGGCGCGGTACAGAGGACGCAGCCGGTCTCCCGGAGCGTCCGCATCATCGGCTCGTTGACCCGGTAGCGCTCGCCGCACTCGGGACAGGTCACGTCGAACTCGCGCATCGTTGCTCACCGGCTAGTGGTACGCCGCGGGGCCCCGAGGTGGCGCACCCTGCATTCACGGGGGACTGATACCCCGGCGACACGTCTCATCCCGTCACTCCTGGAGAATGGCACCCATGAGCTTCTTCTGCGCCATGGCGAGGTGCTCGGAGAACGTCGAGGTCGTGATGCCGAGTTCGGCCGCGACCTCGCCTTTGTTCGCGCGCCGCGGGTGGTCGAAGTAGCCCATCTCGTGGGCCGTCTCCAGCACCTCGCGCTGGCGGTCGGTGAGCTGGCCGCGCTCGACCAACACGAGGTCCCGCGACTCGTCGGTCGACGACTGGAGCAGCCGGCGCACGTCCACCGACCCCGACGACTCTCGGAGGGCGGCGACCACGTCGCGGAGCGTCTCCACGTCCGGCGCGTGGAACGTCAGAAACAGCGCGCCGTCGCGCGTCTGCACGTCCACGACCGGACAGTCGAACGCCTCGACGCGCTCGCAGGGACAGCCGACGCCGCCCTCGCGGTCGAACCGATAGACGCTGCCGTCGCCGTACTCGAACAGCCGTTCCATCTCCTCGGGAACCTCGTCGTCGTCGTCGAAGACGAACTCCTCGACGACCGACCCGCGCTCGTTGGGAGCCATGCTCCGCGAGAGCGCGTAGCCCGAGGTGTCGCCCTCGGAGACCGTCGCGACGGGACAGCCGTCCGGTCCCGTCACCTTCAACTCCGCTCTGATGCCCGCTGCGCTCGTCATAAGAGTACGAAGTCGCCCCAGCCCCTGATATAAACACCCCCGATACACCGGGCCTTTATATCGTGGTTCGTGTCACCGACGCCACCGTCGACAGGCGGGTTGCGGCCGGTCGGTGGGGGCTATAAAGCGCCCCGCATATTCGGGGTGCTCTTCGACGGACGACGCGGCCGAACGTACGAGTGAGCATGCAGACCGGCCTCAGACGCACGCCGACCGGACCGAAGCCCGCCGAGTTGGAGGCGGAACAGGTGCTGGAAGCGCTCTCGGACCGCGCGTGCCGGCAGATTCTCACGACCCTGCAAGGCGCGACCGAGCCGATGACCGCACAGGACCTCTCGGAGGCGTGCGACGTGCCGCTGTCGACGACCTACCGGAAGGTCGAACAGCTCTCGGAGGCGGCGTTGCTCGACGAGACGCTCCAACTGCGGGCGAACGGGACGCACACCCACCAGTACCGGTCGAACGTCGAGTCGGTCACGGTCTCGCTGAACGACGACCGGGGACTCGAAGTCGCCCTCGGCGGGGACCGCTGATGGGCTCGGAGCCGGTACACCCGCCGGAGTCGGGGAACGAAAACCACACTCGCCCGCGGCTCGCGTCTCGGCTGACCACCCATCCCGACGGGCGCGAGGAGTGCACGATTTACCCGGCCGATGCGACGCCCGAGACCCAACTGACGCGGTGGATTTCGGCGTTCGAGGGGAGCTTCGTCGGCCTCGATGCGATGGAGTAGGCGTCGGGGTGAGAGCGACCGGAGGGTTACAGTCGGTCGGGGTCGACGCCGTCGTCGCCCTTGGTCCACGGGCGCGGGCTGTCGAGCGCCACGAGGTACTCTTCTAAGAGGGTCGGAAACGCCCGCCCGCGGAGGTTCCGCAGGCCGAAGTCGGCGGCCCAACTGATGATGCCGGTGTCTTCGGTGACGACGCCGGCGTTCAGTTCGCGCGCGAGGATGAGGAGGTCGAAGTCCTCCCGAGAGTCGAGAACCCCCTGTCTGAGCGCGCCGCGGTAGTCCTCGCGGAGGTCGGAGATGACCTTGTCAACGTCGGAGAGCTTCGACCCGCCGTTGGAGCGCTGTTTCGACTCCTCGGCCTTACGGACGGCCTTCTCGGAGACGCGGAGGCCGCGGTTGACCCGGTCGGACATCTCGTCGATGAAGCGGTAGACGACTTCGGCGGGGATGTACACCTCGTAGCGGTCGGGGTGTTTCTTGATGACCCACGTGTCGAGTTTGCCGAGCACGTCCTCCGAGACGCCGCGCTCGCGGAGGATGTGTTCCAACTCCGCGGCGATAGACGGCGGCATGTAACACGAGATGTTCAGGTCCAGTCGCGCGGCGGCGATGGTGTCGAGGAGCCGTTCGATGCCCTCCTCGAACGTCTCGTCGTCGTCTCGAATCTCCTCGGAGAGAAACAGCGAGGTGTCGAGCACGAAGCGTTGTTTCAGCGGGTACTCGGCCATCGTTCGTCAGTTGGTACCGCGGCACTATGACCCTTCCCCGCGGTCGAGGGTGAGCGGTGCCGGTGAGAGAACCCGGACGAAGACGGTCAGAACAGCGGTTCGATGCGGTCGTCGCCGGTCGAGATGAGGTCGTCGAGCGACGCCGCGCTCGACTCGCGCTTGGCGAGCATATCGCGTTGGGTCTCGATGGCGACCGCCTGTAACTCCTTGACCCGCGGCACGTCGTAGACGCCCGACAGGAGCACGACCGCGGCGACGAAGTTCGAGTCGATGGGGTAGTCGCCGCCGCGAATCTCCATCGTCCCGGTCTCGTCTTCGAGCCACGTCCGCGCGCGCTCGATGCCGCGGCGCGACAGCACGTCCGACGGGCCGGCGACGACGACGAGGCCGCGTTCCGCGCCGGAAATCTCGCAGGGCAGCGTGAGCCGCCCGAGCGCGGCGCGGCGCACGAGGCTGGTGATTCGGTTCGTCGAATCGCCGCCGTCGTCGGCCTCGGCCTTCCCGCCGGAGAGCCGAGACAGGAGGCCGCGCTTCGGGCGGTCGAGTTCGACGGCGGCGTAGCCGATAGTCGAGACGCCGCCGCTCCCGAGCGTGTTGATTATCTCGGAGGCGTCCACGACGGACTCCGCCACCGCGCCGGAGCCGTCGCCCTCGCCGGCGCTGAACAGCACGCCGAGCCGGCGGGCGAGTTCGGCGTTGAGACTGCCGTAGCCGGCTTCGAGCGACTCGCCGGTCTTCCGCCAAGCGTCGTTGTCGAACACGATGAGGTTGTCGACCTCGCGGACGAACGTCTGGAAGGAGCGCGCGGCGTTGAGCGTGTAGATGCCGCCTTCGTCCCGCGCGGGGAGGATGCCGAGCCCGTAGACGGGTTCGGTGTAGATGTGCTTCAGTTCCCGCGCGATGACGGGCGCGCCGCCCGAGCCGGTGCCGCCGCCGAGGCCGGCGACGACGAGAAAGGCGTCTATCTCGTGGACCGGGAGGTCGTCAATCATCGAGAGCACCTCGCCGACGTCCTCCGCGATGACTTCCGCGCCGAGTTCGTTGTCCGCGCCGACGCCGTGGCCCTTCACGCGCGTCAGGCCGACGAGCACCTGCCGCGACTCGGGGACGGTTCGGAGTCCCCGAAGGTCCGCGCGGGCCGAGTTGACCGCGATTGCGTCGACGACGAACCCCGTCTTCGTCCGTCGCTCGTAGTCGACGAGGGCGTCGACGACTTTGCCGCCTGCCTGTCCGATACCGATGAGTGCGAGTTTCATGTCCGTCTTCCTCTCAGAAATCCGACCGACTAGACGCGCGCTCAGATATTGAATATGCTGTGCGTAGGGCCGCGCAACGACAGTTTAACTGGAAAATAAGTCCGACACTCTGTCGTCGCTGACAGCGTCGGCGTCGGTCGATTCGGCGTCGGTCGCGCCGGACTCGTCGGCGGTCGCTCCCGTCTCGCCGCCGGCAGCGTCGGCCGCGCCGTCGTCGCGCGCTGCGAACGCGTCGCAGGCGAGTTCACCGACGGCCGACAGGAGGTCGCCCGGTTCGACGACGCGGCCGCGCTCCCGCAGGCGCTCGTAGACCGCGAAGCCGTCGTCGCCGGCGTAGTTCCGCTCCGAGAACGGTCGCTGTTCGACGAGGACGAGCCGGTCGGCCTCGGCCGCCGCGTCGAGGTTGGCGAGGTTCCCGTCTCCGACCTCCACGTCGGCGACGACGGTCACGTCGGCGGCGTCGACTCGGGATTCGACCGCGGCCCGCGCCGCGTCGTCGACCGGCGAGTACGGCGGCACGGTCACGAGGTCCGCGCCGACCCGGCGGGCCGCCTCGGCGTCGGTGTCGCCCTCGTTGAGCGCGCCGGCGGACAGCGCGTAGCCGGCCGCCGACAGCAGGTGGAGCGCTCGCGCGCCGGTGCCGCCCCCGCCGACGACGTGGACCTGGCCGTTGGCGTCGTCCGACGACGGCGGGAGGGCGGTCACGTACACCGAACCGGTGACGGGATGCCGCGAGACGACCGCCTCGGCGTCGAACGCCTCGCGTAAGTTCCCCTCGGTGAGCACCGTCTCGGGGTCGCCCGCCGAGAGGACGCGCCCGCCCGACAGGAGCACGAGCGCGTCGCAGTAGTGGGCCGCGAGGTTGAGGTCGTGGATGGCCGCGACCGCGGTCGTCCCGTCGGCGACGAGGTCGGAGACGAGTTCGAGCGTGCGCACTTGGTGGTTGATGTCGAGGCTGGCGGTCGGTTCGTCGAGGAGCAGGACGGGCGTCTCCTGTGCAAGCGCGCGAGCGATGAGGACGCGCTGGCGCTCGCCGCCGCTGACTTCCGTGACGGGCCGGTCGGCGAGCGACTCGACGGCGGTCCGGCGCATGGCTGACTCGACGGCCTCGTCGTCGCGCTCGCGCCAGCCCTCGAAGCGCCCGCGGTGGGGCGTGCGGCCCATCCTGACGACCTCGCGGACGGGGAAGTCGAAGGTGACGCTCGTGGTCTGCGGGACCGTCGCCACGAGCCTGCTCGTCGCCTTCGACGACAGGGCGTGGACATCCTCCCCGACGACGCGGACCGCGCCCTCGTCGGGCGCGAGCGCGCCGTTGAGCGTCCGAAGCAACGTCGTCTTCCCCGCGCCGTTGGGGCCGATGAGTCCGACGAAGGTTCCGTCGCCGACGTCGACCGAGACGGAGTCGAGAATCCGGGTGTTTCCGAGCGAGAGCGAGACGCCGTCGAGCCGAATCGCCGGGTCGGCGTCGCTGAAGGGGCCGGACCCGGAGTCGGAGTTAGAGTCGGAATCGCTCACGGCGAGCGCACCTCCCGCGTGCGGAGCAGGTAGAGGAAGAAGGGCGCGCCCACGGCGGCGGTGACGACGCCGACCGGAATCTCCGCGCCGCCGGAGCGGGCGACGGTGTCGGTGGCGACGAGGAACGACGCGCCGGCCAGCGCCGACGCCGGGAGCAACACCCGGTGGTCGGGACCGACGAGGAGCCGAAGCATGTGGGGGACGACGAGGCCGACGAAGCCGATGACGCCGGAGACCGAGACGGCCGCGGCGGTGACGACGCTCGCGGTGGCGAGAAGCAGCTGTTTCGTCCGCTCGACTTCGATGCCGAGGGCGTGGGCGTCCTCCTCGCCGAGCAGCAGGACGTTCAGGTCGCGGGCGTGGACGACGAGGAGGAGAAACGGGAGCGGCAGGACGAGGGAGAGCATCCCGACCTCGCTCCACGTCGCGCCCGCGAGGTGGCCCATGAGCCAGAAGACGACCTGCCGGAGGCTTTCGCCGCTCTGGAGGAGGAGAAACGAGATAATCGCGCCGAGAAACGTCTGGATGGCGACGCCCGCGAGAAGCAGGGTCGCGACCGGGGTTCGGCCGTCCTCGCTGGCGAGCAGGTAGACGACGAACGCGGTGACGACGGCGCTGACGAAGGCCGCGCCCTCCAGCCCGAACGGAATCGAAAGCGACAGCACGATAGTCGCCACCGCGCCGACGGCGGCCCCGGAGGAGACGCCGACGATAGAGGGGTCGGCCATCGGATTGCGGAAAAAGCCCTGCATCACGGTTCCCGCCGCCGCGAGCGCGAAGCCGACGAGCGCCGCGAGAAGGATGCGAGGCAGGCGGACCGAGAGCACGATGATGCGGGCGGGTCTGGGGACGGCGAACTCGAACGGCGAGACGAACTCCAGCGTCGGCGTCGGAACCGACCCGACGACGGGGAGGGCCGTCGCGCCGCCGAGCGAGACGCCGACGGGGACGGACATCGCGTCCGCGAGGATGGCGGCGACGGTCCGCGGCGGGATGGTCACGGCCCCGATACCGGCGCTCACGACGACGACGAAAAACAGGAGCCCGGCGAGGCCGAGCGACCACGTGGTCGCCCGCGTTCGAACGCTCATTGGGCACAACCGCGCTTTCAGTAGGTAAATATTTATTGAACAGCCGCTGAGGCCACTACCGTGAACCGACAACTCGTCGTCGCCCTACTCGCGTTCGCGACCGTTCTCGCCGGGGTTCCGGCACCGGCCGCGGCCGCGGTAGGTCAGGCGGCACCGCAGCAGACCGCGGCCTGTACGTTCCCGGTGACCGTCACCGACGCGACGGGGACCGAGGTCACGATCACCGACGACCCGGAGCGGGTCGTCACGACCAACCCGAGCGCCGCCCAGACCATGTGGGAACTCGGCGCGCGCGACGAGGTCGTCGGCGTCTCGCAGTACGCCATGTACCTCGACGGCGCGGCCGACAAGGGGAACGTCTCCGGCTCCGGCGGCCTCAACGTCGAGGCGGTCATCGGCCTCGAACCCGACCTCGTGCTCGTGCCGAACTCCTCGTACAACGCCGAGCCCGACCGCATCGAACAGCTTCGGTCGGCGGACATCCCGGTCGTCGTCTTCGAGTCCGGCGAGTCGCTCGCCGCCGTCGCCGACAAGACCGAGCGCGTCGGCCGCATGACGGGCAACTGCGAGGCCGGCGTCGAGCGCGCCGCGGAGATGCGCGACTCGATGGCTAACATGGAGCAGGCCCTCGACGGCGCGGAGCGCCCGGTCGGCCTCAACTCCTTTTTCGGCTACTCCTCCGGGTCGGGCACGTTCATCTCCGACATCATGACGACCGCGGGGCTGCGAAACGGCGCGGCGGAGGCGAACCTTACCGGCTTCGCCCAGATTAACGAGGAGCTCGTCGTCGAGATGAACCCCGAGTACATCGTCGTCCCCGACCACGCGCCCGTGCCGAGCAGTCCGGCGTACAACAGCACGACGGCGATGCAGGAGGGCAACGTCATCGTCATCGAGGCGCACAAGCTCCAACAGCCCGCCCCGCGAGCCATCGAGGCGAGCGAGGCGATTCTCGAAGCGGTCCACCCCGACGCCTACGAGCGCTACCAGCAGCTCGAAACCGAGTCGGCGACGGCGTCGACCGAAAGCGCGACCGAGACGACCACGGCCGCGGACGCGACTGCAACTGACGCGACTGAAACCGAATCGGCCGAATCGACCGAAGCGACGACGACGACCGAGTCGTCGGACTCGACCACCGAGAGCGACGCGCCCGGGTTCGGCGTCGTCGCCGGCCTCGCCGCCATCGGCGCGGCGGTCCTGCTCGCGCGCCGCCGATAACCATACAGACACCCACGCCGGCTCCGTTTCTCCGCCGCACGCCTCGGCTCCGTGAGACCACAACCGTATTACCGTCGGGTGGCGGACACACGGGTATGGTCGAGAACGTCATCTACCCCGCCTACCTCGACGCCTCTCTCTCGCGCAGCGAGGGTCGGCGGGTCGCCCAGTCCGCGGCGGTCGAAGCGCCGACCGTCGACGAGATTGCGAAGGCCGTCCAGCAGGTCGGCTACGACGCCGTCATCGAACGGGACAAGCGATACTCCCGCGAGTTCGAAACCCGCGGGCGCGTCCTCGTGAACAACGCCGACGACGCCACGAAAAACGACATCGTGCAGGCGGTCGCCGCCTACGTCGGAATCCTCCGCGACTGATGCGGCGAATCGGCACGGTCTCCCGGACGGCGCAGGGCCTCGCCATCGTCCGCCTCGACGACGACGACACGCCGGACATCGGTACGATGGTCCTCGACGAGTCGCTGTCGACGGTGGGTCGCATCGTCGACGTGTTCGGCCCGGTCGACCGCCCCTACGTCGCGGTCACGGCCGACAGCGGCTCGCCCGCCCGCCTCGTCGGCAGCAAACTGTACGCTCGCTGACGACGCCAGAGCGCAACCCCCATACTCCTCGGGTGGGAACGCCCCTCTATGTCACGCCGCGCCTATCGAGGGGTCGCCCTCGCCGCCCTCATCTTCCTCGTCGTGCAGGTGGGTGCGCTCGCCCTCGTGCCGACGTTCTTCGAACAGGGGTACCAGACGGTCGAAGACCCCTCCGACCCGACGAACAGCCTCCTCTACATCGGCGCGATTATCGCCATGACCGCGTTCATGCTCGCGGCGTTCAAGTACGACCTCGACCAGCTCATCCGCCTCGTCATCGTCTTCACGAGCGGCCTGCTCGCGTGGTACGTCTTCGCCGCGCTCGTTCCCAGCGCGCTCGTCGCCGTCGGCCTCTCGGCGGCCGTCGCGCTCGCGCTGCTCGTCTACCCCGAGTGGTACGTCATCGACGCCGCTGGGGTACTCATGGGTGCGGGCGCGGCCGCCCTGTTCGGCATCAGCTTCGGCCTGTTGCCCGCCATCGTGCTCCTCTCGGTCCTCGCTATCTACGACGCCATCAGCGTCTACAAGACGAAACACATGCTCGACCTCGCGGAGGGCGTGATGGACCTCCGCATCCCGGTCGTGCTCGTCATCCCGACGACGCTGTCGTACTCGATTCTCGGCGACGAGTTCGCCAGCGACGCCAACGAGGTCAGCGACAGTGGGAACGAGACCGACGGGGGCGAACCGGCGGCCGCGGCGGCCGACGCGGAGGCTGACACCGCCGCCGACGACTCCGACCCCGGCGACCGCGACGCCTTCTTCATCGGTCTCGGCGACGCGGTCATGCCGACCGTGATGGTCGCCTCGGGCGCGTTCTTCTCCGAAGCCCCGTCGCTCGGTTTCGGCGCGCTCCCGGCGCTCAACCTCCCGGCGCTCCTCGCCATGGTCGGGACGTTCGCCGGGTTCAGCGGGCTGATGTGGGCCGTGATGAAGGGCCGGGCGCACGCCGGCCTGCCGCTTCTCAACGGCGGCGCAATCGGCGGCTACCTCGTCGGCTCGGTCGTCGCCGGGGTCCCGCTCGTCTCCGCGCTCGGACTCGCGCCGTACCTCTGAAAACCGACTCCGTCGAAGTTCTCTGCCGGTGATTGTTTGTTGCGGCTGTGCTGGATAGAGCGCGAGTCGGTCATGGGAACTTGCCGGGTTTCGGCCGTTCGAATCAGTAGACAGAGAGCTATTCTTCAATCGTGAGTGTATACCTCCACTCAAACTCTTCCCATGTCGTCTCCGCTCTAACTTTCGGCGCAAATGATTCGGTAAAGCGGTGTTTACCTGCGGGAAGACAGCTCATATCTTCGGGCCGATTGCTCACCCACTTGTCCATCGTGGCCTCCAATATCTCCTGCTCCGGATAATGCAGTACAGTATAATCGGTCTGAATGCACTCCCCCGCATCGAGTGACTGCCATCTAAGCACGTCAGGAAGAACGAAGTGAACAAGATTCGCCTGCCAGCAACCATCGACCGGGCGGTCCGGAATAATCTGTTCGTCTGTTCCGAAGGCGAGTTTCTGTACCTGACGGTCACTCGGAATGAGAACGAGCCATCCGTGGCCTTCACTCCAAATACTGGAGTACGGCTGGATTGAGCCGAAGCCAACTGTTTGCTCTTCAGAGGAAAGATTCTCAAACGAACCCCGAATCTGAGCAGGTGCATCGGATGAGAAATCGCGTAGCTTCTCCATACTGAGCTGGAAGGGTTTCTTGATGGGTTGGGGGCCTTCTGTAACCGTGATACGAGGGTAGCGCCCAGAAGCCATAGAGAATCACGACTCCCCAATCAGGTAACATTATTGAACCGATGTGGGCGAAATCAGTACGCTAAGACGGTAGTTGATACGGACCCCAATTGAACGAGAGGTTTAGAACGTTGTCTGTGGGTAGAGCCTCTTTGTCGTGCTGAACTCACCCTCTACGTCTCGCACGCCATCTCTCTCACCTCTCTAGAATCCCAACAGCGACGTATCGCCCGAGTTCCCCGACTTCACCTCACTCTTCGTCCGCGCCCTCGCGGACGCGAACCGCCATCCCCGCGTCGAAATCGAGCATCGCGTCCGCGGAGAGTTCCGCGCGACCGACGCCCAGCAGGTCGCCGTCGGGGCCGACGACGCACACCTCGTCGCCCGAGCGAACCGCCGGGTCGGCGTCGGTGACGAACTTGGCGAAGGCGTTCTTGCCGTCGCGGACGAACGGAACCGACTCGTCGCCGACGCGGACGACGTAGGCGTCGCCGTCGAGACTGTCGTAGAGGCGGCGACCGCCGGCGACGCCGAGGGTGAACCGGCCGTCGGTGCCGTAGGAAGTGACGCGGTCGCCCTCGACGTACACCTGTCGCGGGCGGCCGCTCCGCGAGCGGGAGAGTTCGATGTCCGCGTCGGCCGGGAACAGCGCGTCGCCCGCACCGGCCCCGAACTGGTAGTCGGCAACGACCCGGAGGTCGTCCAAATCGGTCGCGTGGCCTTCGGTCATACCCCGCCGTTCGCCCCGCCGGCTAAAGTGGGTCGCGGTCCCGGCCGACCGCGTGCGCCAAGCTACCACGCCCGTTCGAGACGAAAAGTCCTAAGTACGGGACTGACCGCCCTCAGAGTATGTCTGTGGACGTTCGACTCGCCGCCGTGGGAACCGTGCTGCTGCTCGCGAGCAGCGTGCTTCTCACGCAGACGGCGCTCGACTGGCGGCTCCCGACGGTGCTCGCCGCCATCGCGGCGCTCGGCGCGGTTGCGACCGTCGCTCGGCTGGCGACGCCGACGGCCTGATATCCCACTCGCGGGCCGGCCGCGCCCCGACCACGCCGGCGTCTCGACCCTCCCGTTTTACGTATTGTCGCATCGACAGGTCGAACTATGGCTGCGATTAGCTCCCTCCAGACCGCCCTCCGAGGCATCCGGTCGAACCCGGTGTTGTTCCTCGGCAGTCTCGCCTTGGGTCTCATCACGCTCCCGCAACTCGCCACGCAGTTGGCGCAGATACCGTTCGTTCCGACCATCCTCATGGCAGTGACGTTCTTCGTCACGCCGTTCGTCGCCGCCGGTCTCTACGGCATGGCCGACGAGGCGGTCGGCCGCGGGGGCAGTGGCTCGACCTCGCTGTCGACGCTCACGGCCGTCGGCCGCGAGAAGTACGTCTCGGTGCTCCTGGCGAACTTCGTCCAACTCGGCATCGTCCTCGCCTTCGGCATCGTGTTCGTCATCATCGTGGTCGCCGTGGCCGTCTCGCTCGGTCTCGGCGGTCTCGCAGCCAGCGGTGGCAACGTCTCCAATCTCGCCCTCGGCGGCGGCTTCCTGGTCGGCATCGCCGTCCTGGGCCTCCTCGGACTGGTGTATCTCGTCGTCAGCTTCCTCATTCAGTTCTACCCGGTCGCGGTCGTCGTCGGCGACAAGGGCCCCGTCGAGTCGTTCGGCGAGAGCTATCGGCTCGTCCGGCACAACGTCGTCCCCGCGCTCGGCTACTCCGTCATCCGGTTCGTGGTCGGTCTCGTCGTCAGCATCCCCGCCACGGGCGTCATCCTCTTTGTGTCGTTCCAGAGCGTCCAGCAGGTCCAGGACGCGGCGAACCCGGCGGTGGCGCAGGCCGGGGTCGGCTTCGCGCCGATGGAAATCGCCGCTATCGCCGTCCTCTCGATAGCGACGCAGACGATTCTCGCGGCGTTCCAGTACACCTACGCGGTCGCCTTCTTCGAGGCTCACGACGCGGGGACCGACGGACCGACCGGGACGGCCGGCCCCGACATCGACGGCGACGCGGCGATTCCGCAGTTCGAGTAGTCGGCGGAATTACAGCAGGAACGTCTCTTTTCGCTCCGACAGGTCGATGAACGTGTCCGCCGCCGCGACGAGTTCCTCGGCGGTGGACTCCTTGAACGCCATCACCTCGACGCGGACGCCCTCGTGGCGGAGGTGCGTACAGAGTCGTTCGAAGTCGCCGTCGCCCGAACAGAGGACGACCGTGTCCACGTGGTCGGCGAGGCTGACCGCGTCGAGCGCGATGCCGAGGTCCCAGTCGGCCTTCTTCGAGCCGTCACCGAACGTCTTGATATCCTTGATTTTCGTCTCGAAACCGATGTCGACGAGTGCATCGAAAAAGCTCACCTCGTCGGGCGAATCCGCCCGGATGACGTAGGCGATGGCGCGGGTGAGCGCGCGGCCCGCCGTCCCCTTCTGGAGGAGCGACGAGTAGTCGATGTTCCGCGAGTAGAGGCTCTGTGCCGTGTGGTAGAGGTTCTGCGCGTCTGCGAGGATGGCGACGCGTTGGTCGGGGTGAATCTCAGTCATTCGTACGACGCTTGGGCGGCGCGGGCTAATAACCGTCCGGGGAGACGGGGGCGCGGCGGACGGGCGTCCACCGTCGCGGTCGGAAACCGGACGGAGAGCGCCGCGATTCGTGCCTCAGCCCGCCCGTCGGGTCCGGCAGGTCCTGCAGACGACGCAAGTTATATTACGTTTCCAGCACCTGCATCCGGTGTGAACGACGCGACGCGGCCCTCGCAGGTCACCACACCTTCGACAGCGCCGCGTGCCGCTTTCTTTTCGAAAAAACGTGCGTACTGAATCGCTCGTTGCGGGAGTAGCGACCCCGTCTCGGGCGGCCTTCGGCTGACGCACGTTCCGGTCACACGACCGTATCAACGCTTCCGCGACCATCACCACATCCACCAACGACACATGACATCATTCGACTTCCGCGGCGTCTATCCCGCGATGACCACGCCGTTCCACGAGGACGGCAGTATCGACTTCGAACAGTTCCAGGCCGACGTGCGACGCCTCGAAGAAGCCGGCGTCGACGGCGTCGTGCCCGTCGGCTCGACCGGCGAGTCCGCGACGCTCACTCACGACGAACACGTCGAGGTCGTCGAAGCCGCCGTCGAGGCCGTCGAGGAGGTGCCCGTCATCGCCGGCTCCGGGTCGAACTCGACCCGCGAGGCGCTGGAACTCTCCCGGCGCTCCGCCGACGCCGGGGCCGACGCGCTGCTCCTCATCTCGCCGTACTACAACAAGCCCGAGCAGGCCGGACTCGTCGACCACTACCGGACCATCGCCGACGAAATCGACCTGCCGCAAATCGTCTACAACGTCCCCGGCCGCACCGGGAGCAACATCCTGCCCGAGACGGCCGCGACGCTCGCAGAGCACCCGAACATCACCGGCTACAAGGCCGCAAGCGGCGACCTCGGCCAGATTTCGGAGGTCGTCGAGCGGACCCGCGACGAGCAGTTCGCGGTGCTGTCGGGCGACGACGCGCTCACGCTCCCGACGCTCTCTGTCGGCGGCGTCGGGGCCATCTCGGTCACGGCGAACGTCGAACCCGCGCGCGTCGGCGCGATGGTCCACTCGGCGCTACAAGGCGACTACGAGCGCGCCCGCGACATCCACCACGACCTCGCCCCGCTGAACCGTCACCTGTTCTCCGAGACGAACCCCATCCCGGTCAAGGAAGCCATGGAGATTCGGGGTTACGGCCCGGCGCGTCTGCGCCCGCCGCTCACCCGACTCACGGAGGACAACACCGAGGAACTGCGTCGCCTGCTGTCTGACCTCGAAGCGGAGCAGGCGATTCCGGACGGGGGGAGCGACGAGTGACGGTCTCCGTCGGCGTCACCGGCGCGACCGGCCGCATGGGCGGGGAAGTCCTCGCCGCGGCCGCCGACCGCGACGACCTCTCCGTCGCCTTCGCGGTCAGTCGCTCGCCCGGCGAGTCAGTCGAAGGGGTCGCCGTCGAAGACGCGGCCGACTTCGCGGACCTGCTCGCCTCGCACGACCCCGACGTCGTCGTGGACTTCACCGGCCCGGCGTCCTGCATCGAGTACGCGTCAGCCTGCGCGGCGGCGGGCGTCGCCTTCGTCACCGGCACGACCGGACTGAGCGAGGGCGGCTTCGACGCGCTCCGCGAGGCCGCGTCCGAGGCCCCGGTGCTGTACGCCTCGAACTTCTCGCGCGGCATCGCGGCGCTCCGGCGGGCCGTCCGCGAGGCGGTTCCGGCCCTCGACGGCTACGACATCGAACTCACCGAGACGCACCACAACGCCAAGCGCGACGCCCCGAGCGGGACGGCGCTGACCCTCTTGGACGACATCGACGAAGCACGTTCGTCGGTCCGTCAGACGCGGTCTGACGACATCGACGGCGTGCGCGGCGAGTCCGAGCGCGTCCACGGCCGCGAGGGCGACGCGCCCCGGTCCGAAGGCGAAGTCGGCGTCCACGCTCGCCGGGCGGGGGATATTGCCGGTGAGCACGAAGTATTACTGGCTGGAAATCACGAGTCTCTTTCACTCACGCACCGCGCGGGGTCGCGGGGGGTCTTCGCCGCTGGCGCACTCGACGCCGCGGCGTGGCTCGCCGACCGCGACGCCGGGTGGTACGACTTCACCGAGGTACTCGAATGAATCTGGAATCCGACGTACGAGACCTGTGGCAGCGATACGACGACGGCGACGTCGACGCCGAATCAGCTACCGTCGACGAACTCGACACGCTGGACGCGTTCCTCGACGCCCTCGAGGCGGGCGAGGTGCGCGCCGCCGAGAAGACCGGCTCCGACGTGACCTCGTGGGAGGCAAACGAGTGGGTCAAGCGGGGCATCCTGCTCAACTTCGGCCTGCGCGAGACGCTCGCCCGCGAGTACGGCGACGTCCGCTACCACGACGTGCTCCCCCTGCGCGACACCGAGGACCTCGGCGACCGCGGCACGCGCAACACCCCGGACGGGACCGCCATCCGCCGCGGCGCGTACCTCGGCTCCGACTGCATCATGATGAGCCCCTCGTTCGTGAACGTCGGCGCGCACGTCGGCGACGGCACGCTCGTGGACTCCTGCGACACCGTCGGCTCCTGCGCGCAAATCGGCGCGAACGTCAAGCTCGGCGCGAACACGCTCATCGGCGGCGTGCTCGAACCCGTCGAGGACGCCCCGGTCGTCGTCGAAGACGGCGCGGCGCTCGGCGCGGGCTGTCGAGTCACCTCCGGCTTCGTCGTCGGCGAGAACTCCATCGTCGGCGAGAACACGCTTCTGACGCCCCGTATACCCGTCTACGACCTCGTCGACGAGGAGATTTACTACGGCCACCTGCCCGCGAACCGCCGCGCCTTCACGCGCTTCGTGGAGTCGTCGCTCGGTGACCACGACCTCTTTGCCGGCGGCGCGTACAAGCCCGCGGTCGTCGCCCTCGACATCGAGGACGACACCCTCGACGCGACCCGTCGGGAGGAGGCGCTGCGCGAATGAGCGGCGGCGGGCCGGCCGTCCGGCGGCTCTCGGACTGGGACCGCGAGCACCTGCTGTCGCTCGCCGACGAGTTCGGGTCGCCGCTGTACGTGACCGACCTCCGTCGCGTCCGCGAGAACTGTCTGCGACTCCGCGAGGCGTTCCCCGAAGCGCACGTCAGCTACGCCGTCAAGGCCCACGCCGGTCGGGCGGTGCTCGAAACCGTCCGCGAGGCCGGCGTCGACGCCGAGTGCGCCTCCGCGGGCGAGGTCGAACGCGCCCTCGACGCCGGCTTCCCCGGCGAGCGCGTCCGCTACACGGCGGTCAACCCGCCGGACGCCGACCTCGACCACGTCGTCTCGCGCTGGGAGTCGAACCCCGAGATGACCGTCACGGTCGGCGCGGCCGACACCATCGACCGCCTGCGCGAGCGCGGCTTCGACGGTCGGCTCTGCCTCCGGGCGAACCCCGGCGTCGGCGCGGGCCACCACGAGAAGGTCACGACCGGCGGCCACGCGAAGTTCGGCATCCCCATCGACCGCGTCCCCGACATCGCCGCCGACGTGCGCGAGGAGTTCGACCTCGTCGGCGTCCACGCCCACGCGGGAAGCGGTATCTCCGGCGACGACCTCTCGGCGCACCGCGAGTTGGTCCGCCGGATGGGCGACCTCGCCCGCGAGGTCGGCGGCCTCGAATTCGTGGACGTGGGCGGCGGCTTCGGCGTCCCCTATCGCGAGGACGAACCGCCGCTCGACCTCGCCGCCGTCGCCGACGCGACCCGCGAGGCGCTCGGCGAGGTGGACGCACAACTCGCAGTCGAACCCGGCCGCTACGTCGTCGCCGACGCGGGCGTGCTCCTCTCGCGGGTCAACACCGTGAAGGAGGTCCCCGAGACGACCGTCGTCGGCATCGACGCCGGCATGACGACGCTGCTCCGACCGGCGATGTACGACGCGTACCACGCGATTTCGAACCTCTCTCGGCCCGACGCCGACCCGGTTTCGACCATCGTCGCGGGCCCCGTCTGCGAGACGAGCGACGTGTTCGCGGACGGTCGCGACCTCCCCGACCCCGAGCGCGGCGACTGTCTCGCGCTCGGCAACGCGGGGGCGTACGGCTACGAGATGGCGAGCACCTACAACTCTCGTCCGCGCCCCCCGGAAGTCGTCCTCGACGCCGACGGCCCCCGACTGGCCCGCCGGCGCGAGACCCTCGACGACGTCACCGCACTCGAACGAACCGCATCCGAGCACATCCCCAACTGACCAAGCACCCACACAGAACCATGAGCGTACTCAACACCGTTCCCTTCGAAAAGTTCCACGGCACTGGAAACGACTTCTTCGTCGTCGACGCAGACGACCCGGTCCCGGACCGCCCCGCCTTCGCGCGCACCCACTGCGACCGCGAGGCCGGAATCACCCTGAGCGAGAGCGAGCGACGCGGCGCTGACGGCGTCCTGTTTCTCGCGCTCGAATCGCGCTACGACCCGCCGCGGGTCGTCATGACGCTCGTCCAGCCCGACGGCTCCGTCGCCGCCATGTGCGGCAACGGCGCTCGCGTCGCGGCCGCGTGGGCCGCCGAGCGGACCGGCACGAACGAAGTCATGATAGACACGCCCGCCGGCACCCGCCGCGCGAGCCTCGACGGCATCGACGTGACCGTCGAGATGGGCGCGCCCTCGTTTGCGCCCCGCGACGTGCCGCTCGCGGCCGACGACGAACTCGTCGACACCGAGGTCGAAGGCCTGACGGTCACGGCCGTCAACACGGGCGTCCCCCACGCGGTCGCCTTCGTCGACGACGTGGACGACGTGGACCTCGAATCGGTCGCGCCGCCGGTCCGCCACGCGTCGGTGTTCCCGGAGGGCGCGAACGTCACGCTCGCCTCTCCCGACGGCGAGGGCGGCTTCCGCCAGCGCACCTTCGAGCGCGGCGTCGAGGGCGAGACGCAGTCCTGCGGCACCGGCGCGGTCGCGGTCGTCGCGGCCGCGAAGCGCCTCGGGCGCGTCTCCGGCGACGACCCCGTGACCGTCACCCCGCCGGGCGGCGCGCTCTCCGTGACCGTCCCCGACGAGGGCGCGGCGCTCCTCGGCGGCCCGGCCGTCTACGAGGGCGACGGCGAAGCCGACATCGTCTTCCGCGAGCGATGAGCGGCGACGCCGACGGGTTCGACCCCGTGGCGTTCCTCGAACGGGCCGTCCCCGTCGCGTCGAACGACGACGTGGCCGCGATGCGCGACCTGCTGGTCGAGACGCTCGAAGCCGAGGGCGTCGACCCGACCGTGGACGACGCCGGCAACACCGTCGCCTCGAAGGGAGCGGCGGAGCCGACGACGCACCTCGTCCTCAACACGCACATCGACACCGTCTCGCCGCACGTCCCGTACGAACGCGACGAGGGCGTCATCCGCGGCCGCGGCTCCTGCGACGCCAAAGGACCGCTCGCGGCCCTGCTGGCGGCGTTTTTCGCCGTCGACCCCGGTCCCGACAGCCGAGTCACGCTGGCCGTCACGCCCGACGAGGAACTCCTCTCGACGGGCGCGGCCGCCCTCGACCTCGACGGCGATATGTACATCGTCGGTGAGCCGACCGGCCTCGACGTGTGTACGGCCGCGAAAGGCCGGTTCGAGGGGACGGTGTCGCTGTCGGGCGTCGCCGCGCACGCCGCGGAACCCCAATCGGGCGTCAACGCCGTGGACGCGCTCGCCCCGGTGCTCGACGCCCTCCGGTCGTTCGACGACGACAGCGAGGTCCACCCCGAACTCGGGCCGGCGACGCTGACGCCCACGATGGTCGACGGCGGCGCGAACTCGAATCAGGTGCCGGCCGACTGCCGACTCGTGGTCGACCGCCGGAGCGTCCCCCCGGAGACGGCCGACGGCTTCCGCGAGGAACTCCGGTCGACGCTCCGGGCCGCGGTGTCGGACGGCGTGTCCGACGACGTGAGCATCGACTTCGCGCTCACGGAGCGCCCGACGCCGTTCCTCGAAGCGTTCGCGACCGACCCCGACCACGAACTCGTGACGACGCTCGCCGCGGCCTCCCGAGACGCCGGCGGCCGGGCGGACGTTCGGCCCTTCACCGCCGCGACCGAGGCCTCCTACTTCTCTCCCGCGCCCGTCGTCGTCTTCGGTCCCGGCCACCTCGCCGACGACGAGGGCGCGGTCGCGCACGCCGACAGGGAGTACGTCCGGACCGACGACGTGCGGGTCGCGGCCGCCGCACTCCGCGCCGCGGTCGCCGCGCTCGCCGCCTAAGTGTCGATTAATCACAACGTACTTGTTATCCGAACGATACGTTTCGGACGATGCGCCCTCCACATCTCATCGTCACCCTCGCTGTCGTGGTCGCGCTGTCGCTGTCGGGCGTCGTCGCGGCCGACAGCGGCACCGCTATCGACCACGCGGGCGACGAACTCACGCTCGACGCGGTCGACGGCGAGCACGTCCACGGGACGACCCCGTTCGCGCCCGGGACGCTCATCGGCGTCCGCGTGAAATCCGTCGGTGATACCCATCCGTTTCTCGTCTCGAAGGCCGTCCGCGTCGGAGAAAACGGCAGCTTCGACGTAACGTTCGACCTCTCGGAGATGGCCCAACTCCGCGGCGGGCCGGTGCAGGTCTCGGTTCGCCGGGACCAACAGCCGATCTACGAGGAGAACGCCACGCTCGTGACGTACGATATGCCCGAGAACTCGACGCTCACGCCCGACATCCGCGACGCCGCGACGGCCGAAACGACGTCCGCGTCGACCGCGACGACGGCCGATTCGTCGTCCGGAATCGACGTCCCCGGCTTCGGCGCGGGCGTCGGCGTCGCCGCGCTCCTCGTCGCGTCGTTCGTCGCCGCCCGCGGCCTCTAAGCGCACGGTCCCGCGTTCGCCAGTTCACCCGCTCGCTCACCCGCGCCGACCGCCCCGCCGCGCCGACCACCCCACCGTCCTGCCGCCCCGTCGCTCCGGAACGCAACGCCCTTTTCCCACCCGCACCTGAGTCGGCGTATGTACGAGGCGGTCTACGCACACCCCGACGGCGAGAGCACGGTCAGTCGCGTCGCCGTCGCCGCCGGGCGGTACGACTACGACGGGGTCGTCGTCCGCGCGCTCGACGCCCGCCCCGACTACGACCGCCTCCGCGAGGCGATCGACGTGGACGTCGTCGACGCCGTCGAAATCGACGCGTCCAACCCGGAACGAGCCAGCGGCGCGGTCGGCAACTACCGCCCGCAGCGCGAACTGCTCATCGTCCGCGGGGGGACGAACGCGCTCAACCGATTCGCCGTCGAACAGCCGCGAGTGGACGTGCTCTCGCGCCCCATGGAGGGCGAAGGCAACTTCAACCACGTCCTCGCCAAGGCCGCCCGCGACAACGGCGTCCGCGTCGAGTTCGACTTCGGGCCGGTGCTCCGAAGCGACGGGGGAACCCGCGTGCAGGCCATCTCGGCGCTCCGGAAACTCCGCGAACTCGTCGAGTACTACGACGCCCCCTACGTCGTCTCCGCGACCCCGTCGTCGCATCTCCAACTGCGGAGCCCCCGCGAGTTGGCGGGACTGGGCGAGGTCGTCGGCTTCGACCGCGAGCAGGTGCTCGACGGCCTCCGCGAGTGGGGTCACCTCGCGGCGCGCAACCGCGAGCGCACGTCCGAGTCGTTCATAGCCCCCGGCGTCAAACGGGGACGGTATGAAGAAGACGATTGAGGAACACGCCGCCCGCTTTTCCCACATCGCCGCGGAGTACGACGACTCCCAAGACAGCGACGAGTACCGCGCGTGCGTCTCGCTCGTCGTCCACTACGCCGACCCCTCCCCCGAGGACGTGGTGCTCGACCTCGGTACCGGCACGGGCGCTATCGCCCTCGCGCTCGCCCCCGACGCGAAGCGTGTCGTCGGCCGCGACATCAGCGAGGGGATGCTCGAACAGGCCCGAACCAAGGCCGCCGAAGTCGGCATCGAGAACGTCGAGTTCGACGAGGGCCGGTTCCGAGACCCGAACGTGGGCGACGACGAGCAGATCGACATCGTGGTGACGAACTTCGCCATGCACCACCTCTCCGACGAGGAGAAACGCGAGGCCATCGGCGTCATCGCCGACCTCGAACCGCGGCGGTTCGTCCTCGGCGACGTGATGTTCTTCGGCACGCCCGACCCCGACGAGCCGTTCTACTCGCCCGAAGTGGACGACCCCGCGACCGTCGGCTTCCTCGCCGACGCGCTCACGGACGCCGGATTCGTCCTCACGGCCGTCGAGTCGGTCCACGAGCAGGTGGGCGTCCTCGTCGCCGAGCGAGCGCCGACCGCCGACGAGTGAACTGACCCGATGAAACACCTGCCCAAACACCTCCGGCCGCGACGACGATATCTCGCCGTCGAGGTCGAGACGTGGCCCGACGCCGACCTCGCCCGCGGGCCGTTCCAGCGCGAACTCTGGTACGCCGCACAGAACCTCTACGGCGACGCCGGGAGCGCCGACGCCGACCTGACCGTCCTCGGGTTCGACTACGCCGACGGCGTCGCCGAGACCGTCGTCCGCGCCCGGCGCGGCCACGTCGAAGACGCCCGGGCCGCACTCGCCTGCATCGACGCCGTCGGCGGCGACCCGGTCGGGGTGAGAGTGCGAGGCGTCTCGGGGACAGTGCGTGCCTGTTCGGAAAGGTATTTACACGGCCGGGCCGGAATTTCCGAGGAGAGAACCGTCGTGTTCGAGAACGACTCCCGAACCGCCGTCGTCCGCGACTCCCTCTTCGACGTTCGCGGTTCGGACGGGTTCACGGGCGCGACGCAACTCGATTTCGAGTGATATTCCATGCAGGGACAAGCGCAACAACAGGCGTACGACCGCGGGATTACGATCTTCTCGCCGGATGGTCGACTCTATCAGGTCGAATACGCTCGTGAGGCCGTCAAGCGCGGCACCGCGAGCATCGGCGTGCGAACGCCCGAGGGCGTCGTCCTCGCGGCGGACAAGCGCTCTCGCTCGCCGCTGATGGAACCGACGAGCGTCGAGAAGATTCACAAGGCGGACGACCACATCGGCATCGCGAGCGCCGGCCACGTCGCCGACGCCCGCCAGCTCATCGACTTCGCCCGCCGCCAGTCGCAGGTCAACCGCCTCCGCTACGGCGAACCCATCGGCATCGAGACGCTGACCAAGGAAGTCACCGACCACATCCAGCAGTACACGCAGGTCGGCGGCGCGCGCCCCTTCGGCGTCGCGCTCCTCATCGGCGGCGTCGAAAACGGCACGCCCCGCCTCTACGAGACCGACCCCTCGGGGACCCCCTACGAGTGGAAGGCCGTCTCCATCGGGGCCGACCGCGGCGACCACCAGGAGCACCTCGAAGAGAACTTCCGCGACGACCTGACCCTCGACGAGGGTATCGAACTCGCGCTGGAGGCCATCGCCTCGACCAGCGACGAGGGCACCGCGCCCGACGGCGTCGACGTGGCGACCGTCTCCGCCGAGTCCGAGCGCTTCGTCGAGCTATCCAACGACGAAATCGAGGACTACCTCGAAGCCAACGACCTGTTGGCGACCGAGGACGACGACGAACAGTCCGACGAGTAAGCCGCGTCCCGCGGTTCTCGTTTCTCGTTCCCGGTTCCGGTTCCCGCGCGGTCTTCTTCGACTCCCGCCCGGTGAGCGACCGCGCCGGCGTCTCGGACGCGACGGGGAGCGGTGGCGTCGCTCACGGCCGGAACACGAGGCGGGAACAGAACACGAAAACCGAAACAGAACCGGAAACGCGGTCGTCTAGCGGGCCACGGAGAGCGACCCCGGGCGGCTCAGTACTCCTCGTAGGCGAGGTTCATGAGCCACTGCGAGAAGGCGTTGCTGTTGGCGTTAATCTCCTCTTCGCCGATGAGCGGCGAGAGCATGTCGCCGGCCATCAGCATCGAGAAGTCGAGGTCGCGCGCGGCGGGTTCGAGATAGTAGGTGGTGTGGCCGTTGTAGACGGTCTCGGTCCGCTTGATGAGACCGAGCGACTCCAGCACCTCGGCGATGCGGCTCCCCTTCCGGGAGGAGATGTCGAGGTCTTTCCAGAAGTCGCTCTGGTGGATGCCGCCCGACTCGCGGATGAGTTCCAGTCCCGCGCGCTCGTCGGAAGAAAGGTCTTGCTCGGCTTCGCTCGCGCTCATACCATCTACACGTCGTGCGAGCGGTTTAATCCTGACGTTCGACCGGTTCGAAGGCGGTCTGACACGGCGGGCCGTCGGCGAATTCGTACGCGAACTCCGCCTCGCCGAGCGCGATGACCGACGACGAGCGCGTGCCGAACCGACCCTCCGGGTCGTGGACGCAGACGCCGAAGTCGTGGTCGCCCAGCGCCGCCTTCGCCCGCTCGCACCACGCTTCCACCGACTCGCTCGGCTCGGGCTGAAGGGCCTCCTCCAGCCGCCGGGCGTTGTCGGCCTGCCGCTTCCCCACCTCGGGGCGTCGCTCGGGGACGAACCACGACTCGGGCGTGCCGACGTTGACGACGACGCGGACGCCGGGGTCGACGTTCCGCACCGACAGGCCGCCGTCCCACTCGAAGAACAGCGCGGCGTTCTCGTCGGCGACGACGAGGTTGAAGCCGTCGTACGTGTGGTCCTCGACCGCGTGCTCGACGAACCGGGCCGCGTCCTCGGCGGTCTCGCGGCGGAGCGCGTCGCGGACGAGATGGCCCCGGGAGCGTTCGCCGCCGCCCTCGACCTCGACCCACCGATTGGTGATGCCGACGAAGACGCCGGCGTCGTTGTAGCCGACCCACGTTCCGCCGGCCTCGGCGTCCCGCGGGGCGACGATTGCGAGGCCGTCGCCGTTTTCCCACCGCCGGGGCGGTTCGGCGGGCCGACCGAGTTGCTCGTCGCGGTTGGCGGCGACGACGACCGGCGCGTCCTCGAACACCTGCCACGCGAGGATGAGTGTGCACACGAGGAAAGCGTAGGCACTCGGCGCAGAAAAACGTCGGTTTCGACCCGACGCGCCGGCGCTCGTCCCTCAGTCTTCGCGCTCGGCGTCGGCTTCGAACCGGCTCGGGTCCCGGGAGGCGAGCGCGACGTTCACGGCCGCGACGTTCTCCGGCACGTCGTGGACGCGGACGATGTCGGCCCCGCGGTCGGCGGCGATGGCCGTGCCCGCGACGGTCGCCGCGAGGTTGTCGCCGGGCTCCTCGCCGACGAGCGAGAACATCGACTTGTGGGAGTGGCCGACGAGAATCGGACAGCCGAGCGCGGCGAACTCGTCGGTGCGCCCGAGAAGTTCGAAGTTCTCGGCCTTCGACTTCCCGAAGCCGAGACCGGGGTCGACGATGAGGTTCCGCCGCGGGATGCCCGCCTTCTCGGCGAGCAACACCAGCTCGGTCAGTTCGTCGATGACGTCCTCGACCACGTCGTCGTAGTCGACTTCGCGAGACGGGTCGACCGGGGCGTCGATGCTGTGCATCACGATGACCGGCGCGCCCCGCTCGGCCGCGAGGAAGCGCATCTCGGGGTCTTCGAGGCCGGTCACGTCGTTGAGGATGTCCGCGCCGGCGTCGAGGGCGGCTGCGCCGACCGCGGCCTTGCGGGTGTCCACGGACACGAGCACGTCGAGGTCGGCAATGGCCTCGATGACGGGCGCGACGCGGCGAATCTCCTCGTCGACCGGGACCTCGTCCGCGCCGGGGCGGGTGCTCTCGCCGCCCACGTCGATGATGTCGACGCCGGCGTCGACCATCGCCCGCGCCTGCTCGACGGCGTCGTCGATGTCGTAGAACTCCCCGCCGTCGTGGAAGCTGTTCGGCGTCACGTTCAGGATGCCCATGACGGCCGTGCCGTCGTCCCACGGGTAGTCGTCGTGGCCGGCGTCGCTCGCGTCGCCCGCGCCGCGCTCGTCGTCTTCGCCGGCGTCAGCCGCCTCGATGTCGAGCGTCTCGCGAATCTCGGCTGCGACCTCCGCGAGCGCGTACGGTCGGTCTTCGAGGGCCGCCGTCAGGCGCTCGAACTGGTCGAGCGTCCCGGTCAGGACCACGTCGACGAGTTCGCCGCCGAACTCGTGGCCCGAGACGGCGCAGTCGCCGCCGACGGACAGCAGTTCCTCGCGGAGCACCCGCGCCTGCCGGCGCTGGACGCGCGTGTGGACCGTTCTGTTGACCGCCCGCTTCGCGCGTTCGCTCCGTTCGGCGGCGTCAGCGACGTTCGCGCGGTCGAGGGTCCGTCGGGCGTCGTCGAGTGTGCGGTGAGTCTTCGGGACGACCGCCCGCGTCCACGTGGTCCGCGCCTCGGCGACGACGTACAGCGAGCCGACGACGAGCACGCAGTCGTCGGGGTCGGCGCGGGCGCGCGCCCGGTCGAGCGCCGCGGCGACCGCGCCGCCGGTCTCGACTGCGGGGCCGTCGAGTCGCTCGAAGACGGACGACAGTATCTCGGGGTCCTCGCCCCGCGAGATGTCCGCCTTGCAGGTGACGACGGACGCCACCTCCGGGAGCGCCCCGACCATCTCGCGGTGGTCCTTGTCGTGCATCGCGCCGTAGACGAGGTGGAGGTCGTCGTAGTCGAACTCGTCGAGGACGGTGGCGACCTGCGCGCAGGCGTCGGGGTTGTGCGCGCCGTCGAGGACGACCGTCGGCTCCGTGCCCATGACCTCGAACCGACCCGGCCAGTGGGCGTTTCGGAGGCCGCGGTGAATCGCCTCCGCGTCGATATCCGGGCGAACCTGCCGGGCGAGCGAGACGGCGATGCCGGCGTTTCGCGCCTGATACGCGCCCAAAAGCGGGATGCGAACGTCGAGCGTCTCGGCGTCGGTCTCGACGGAGACGGCGGCCTCCTGGTGGTTGACGCGGCCGCCGTAGGAGACGCGAACGTCCGCGTCCGAGTCGGCGTCGGCGTCCCCGACGGTCAACACGTCGCCGGCCTCCTCGCGGATGACCGACAGCGCCTCGCCGGTCGTCCCGGTCACGAGCGGCGCGTCGGCGGGCGCGACGGCGGCTTTCGTCTTCGCGATTTCCGCGACCGTGTCGCCGAGGACCGCGGTGTGTTCGAGCGAGACGTTGGTGACGGCGCTTGCGACCGGGTCGACGGCGCTCGTCGCGTCGAGTTCGCCGCCCATCCCGACTTCGAGCACCGCCACGTCGACGCCCGCGCGGTCGAAGTACCACAGCGCGAGCGCGGTCACGGTCTCGAAGAAGGTCAGCGGCTCGCCGTCGGCGGCCCGCTCGACGAGGTACGGCTTGGCTTCGGCCACGAACGCCGACAGCGCGGACTTCGGAATCTTCCGGCCGTCGACGCGGACGCGCTCCCGCACGTCGTCGAAGTGCGGCGAGGTGTAGAGGCCGACGTGCGCGCCCGACTCGCGCAGCATCGCGTCGACCATCCGGGCGGTGCTTCCCTTTCCGTTCGACCCCGCGACCTGCACGAACGACACGCCTTCGTGGGGGTCGCCGAGGTGAGAGAGCAACCGCCGAATCGACTCGGTCCCCGGCTTGACCTGAAACCGCCGGAGGTCGAAAAGGAAGTTCACCGCCTCGTGGTACTCCATACGCGTGAGAAACCGGACGGTGGGCTTAGGCCTAACGCTCCACGTCACTCCTGCGACACGACGCCGGCCGGGGTCGCCCACGAGGGCCGCCGCCGACGCACCGACAACCGCTCGATAGCGCCGCGCTCAGTCGATGTGGACGACGAGCACCGGGCGCTTCGCGTTCTCGATGACGCGCTCGGTGACGCTGCCGAGCGACGTGAGCTTGTCGCGACCGGTCCGCCCGTGGGTCCCCATCACGACCACGTCGGCGCCGTGTTCGTCGGCGTAGTCGAGGATGACTCGATGGGGCACGCCGTCTCGAATCGCCGTCGTCGTCGACGCCTTCCCCTCGCACTTCTCGGCGCACCGCTCGACCGCATCGACCGCGTCGTCGCGGAGCGACTGGATGACGGCGTCCTGCTGGTCGCCGCCCGCGGCGAGGTACACCCGCTGGTCGACGACCGACAGCATGTGGACCGTCGACTCGTCCCCCGCGAGTTCGAGCGCGTGCTCGATTGCCTGCATCGTCCCTTCGCTCCCGTCGGTCGGCACGAGGATGTGTTCGTACATACCTCTGTGTTCGCCTCGCCGACACTTGAAGGGACACCGTCGGTGTTAGGTCGTGGGAACGGTCTCCAAGAAGCGCTCCGTATCCTCGTGGAAGCAGTCTCCCACCACGACGGCGTCGGCACCGGCGTCGAGTATCTCATCGGTCTGTGCCCTGCTCCCGATGCCGCCGCCGTAGAGTAACGCCGTCTCGTCGAGAAATGGAGCCGCGGCCGACACGTCTTCCGGGCCGCCGTAGCGTCCGGAGTACTCGATGTAGAATATCGGGAAGCCGTAGAACGACTCCGTCGCCAGCGCGGCACCTGCAACCTGTTCGGGGGTGTAGTGTTCCTCGACGTTCGTCAGTCCGGCGACCTTCGAGTCGGGGTTCTGGACGACGTAGCCCTCACCGACAACACCGTCGGCGAGTTCGGCGACGAGTTCGCGACCCTTCGAGGCGAGCACGCTCCCGACGAACGGAAGCCCCGACCCAGTCACGTCCTCTGATTTCCGCGCGAGTTCGGTGAAGAAACCGACGTGTTTCTCGACGAAATTCGTCTTGTCGCCGTTGTAGACCGCCGGGACGAAGACGGCGTCGGCAACTTCGACGGTTCGCTTCGAAACGTGGGCCGAGCGGTACGGTTCCTGGACTAACGGAAGGTCGGGAAACTCGGCGCGGAGTCGCTCGAACACCGCAAGCGAGTTCTCCTCCGTGACGCCGTCGGAACCGCCGACGATAACGGCGTCCGTGTGGCGGAGGACATCGATGGACTCGGGGAGCCGTTTTGCCGGGTCGACTTTCGTGACGTGCTCGAATTCACTCCAATCAAATGACATCACATCCAACGTCAGGAAAGTCGGTTATCAATCTCTCGGTGGATTACCGTGTCAGAAGTTATGCGAGGATCGCGTTGCTCAGTCGTGTCTAAAATCGCGTGAGACGAACGAAGTGAGTCTCACTGACTTCCGTCACTAATCGTGACGGAAACACCGGTGCACTCGCGTTGCTCGCGCACCGAGCTTTAGACCCTCCCTCGCTTCGCTCAGTCGTGTCTAAAGCACCGCTGGCCGGTGAAGACCATCGCAACCCCGCGCTCGTCGCAGGCCTCGATGACCTCCTCGTCGTTCATCGAGCCGCCGGGCTGGATGACCGCCTCGATGCCCGCGTCGGCCGCCTTCTCCACGCCGTCCGGGAACGGGAAGAACGCGTCGGAGGCCATGACGGCACCCTGCGCGTCCTTGCCCTCGGCGTGTTCCTCGGCCTTCATGGCGGCGAGTTCGACCGCGTCGACGCGGGAGACCTGCCCCATGCCGACGCCGACCGTCTCGGTGCCCTTGGCGAAGAGAATCCCGTTGGACTTCACGTGCTTCAGGACCTTCCACGCGAACAGCATCGTCTCCAGCTGCTCGTCCGTGGGTTCGGTCTCGGTGACGACTTCGAGGTCGTCGAGCGTCGGCGTCCAGAGGTCGCGCTCCTGGACGAGTCGCCCGCCGACGAGCGCCTTTTCGGTGTACGTCTCGGTGCGCTCGCCGAGTTCGCCCACGTCGCCAGACTGCGTCTGGCTGCCCGGCAGATGTAATCTGCCGACGTCGAGGACGCGGAGGTTCTTCTTCTCGGTCAGCACGTCGAGCGCGTCGTCGGTGTAGCCGGGCGCGACGACGACTTCCTTGAACGAGTCGATGATGAGTTCGGCCGTCTCGGCGTCGCACTCGCGGTTGAGCGCGACGATGCCGCCGAAGGCGCTCATGGGGTCCGTGGCGAGGGCGTCGGCGTAGGCCTCCGCGAGGGTGTCGGCGGTGGCGCAGCCGGCGGGGTTCGTGTGCTTGATGACCGCCGCGGCGGGCTCGTCGAACTCCTTGATGAGGTTGAGCGCGCCGTCGGCGTCGTTGTAGTTGTTGTACGACAGCCCCTTCGCACCCTCGTTGAGCTGGGGCGCGCCGACGACCGACGCCTCGTCGCACGTCTCGTCAACGTAGACGGCGGCGTCCTGATGCGGGTTCTCGCCGTACCGGAGTTCGTCGTAGCGGTCCTCGGAGATGACGCGGCGCTCGGGGAGGCCGGCGTCGACGTCGCCCTCGACGGTGACGGAGTCGTCTTCGACCGTCACGCGGCCCTCGGCAAACCAGCGGACTGCGCGCGGGTAGGCCTTGAACTCGGCGTCGTAGAGGACGCGCGATTTGAGGTCGTCGGCGTCGTCGTCGGTGTACACCGGGACGGCCTCCTGCGTGACGATGGGACCGGCGTCGACCTCCTCGTTGACGACGTGAACCGTACAGCCGGTCGTCTTGACGCCGGCGTCGAGGACCTGTTCGTGGGCGTCCATGCCGGGGAACGCGGGGAGCAGCGATGGGTGGACGTTGAGCGTCGTCGGCGCGGCGTCGAGGAACGTCGAGGTGAGCACGCGCATGTAGCCGTCGAGACAGACGATATCGAAGTCGTAGTCCGCGAGGGCGTCGAGGATGCGCTCCTCGTGGGACTTGCGGGCCTCGTCGTCGCCGCGTTCGACGACTTCGCTGGGGATGCCGTGTTCGTCAGCCCAATCGACGACGGGCGCGTCGGCGCGGTTCGAGACGACGACGCCGAGTTCCGCCCCGCCGGGGGCGCGGTCGGAGATGTTGCGCAGGTTTCGTCCACGGTTGCTCGCGAGACCGGCGATGGTGACCATGTGAGGATGGCGACTCGCGGTCCTCAAAGTGGTTGCGGTCCTCGACGCCGAGGTGTACTCGATTGTGTATATGTCTCTCCCACCGAGACCGAAGATGGGGGCAGAGTACGCACACTCGTGCGTACTCGTCGCTTCCGCGGCGGCGACGAACCCCCGGCGTTTAACCTCCCCCATCGTGACGACTCAGACATGACCGACGCCGACCGGCACGACCCGCTGTACGCGGTGTCCCCGCTCGACGGGCGATACGCCTCCCGAACCGCACCCCTCGCGCCGCACGTGAGCGAGGCCGCGCTCATGCGCGCCCGCGTCGAAGTCGAAGTGGAGTACCTCCTCGCGCTCGCCGGCCTCGACGCGACGCCGCTTTCGTTCTCCGAGGCCGAGCGCGCCGACCTCCGCGCGCTCTACGAGGCGTTCGACGCCGACGACGCCGACCTCGTGAAGCGGCTCGAAGTCGAGGGCGCGGCGGGCTTCTCGGCGACGAATCACGACGTGAAGGCCGTCGAGTACTTCATCCGCACCGAGACCGACGAGTCGGTCCACCCGTGGATTCACTTCGGCCTCACCTCCGAGGACGTGAACAACCTCGCCCAGCGCCTCATGGTGAAAGGCGCGGTCGAGGAGGTCATCGTGCCCGAACTCCGCGACACCCGCGACGAACTCGTCTCGCTCGCGCGGGAGTTCCGCGACGTGCCCATGCTCGCGCGGACCCACGGCCAGCCCGCGACGCCGACGACGTTCGGCAAGGAGATGGCCGTCTACGCCGCCCGCCTCGGTCGGACGCTCGCCCGCGTCGAGGCCGCGACCGACGACCTCGCCGGCAAGCTCGCGGGCGCGTCGGGCGTCTACGCGGCCCACGTCGCCGCCTACCCCGACGTTGACTGGCGGGCGTTCTCCCGCGAGTTCGTCGAGTCGCTCGGCCTCGAACACACCGCGCTCGCCACGCAAGTCAACCCCTGCGACGACCTCGCGGCGCTGTTCGACGCCGTCCGCGGCGTCAACAACGTCCTCGTCGACCTCGACCGCGACGCGTGGCTGTACGTCTCCGACCGCTACCTCGGACAGGAGGCCGTCGAGGGCGAGACCGGCTCGTCGACGATGCCGCACAAGGTCAACCCCATCGACTTCGAGAACTCCGAGGGCAACCTCTCGAAGGCAAACGCCGACCTGACGTTCCTCGCCGACTACGTGACGACCTCGCGCCTCCAGCGCGACCTCTCGGACTCCACGGTCAAGCGCAACGTCGGCGCGGCGTTCGCTCACTGTCTCATCGGCTACAAGAAGACCCAGACCGGCCTCGGTAAGGTCGTCCCGAACGAGCAGGTCATGCGCGACGAACTCGACGACACGCCGGCCATCATCGGCGAGGCCGTCCAGACGATTCTCCGCCGCGAGGGCGACACGCAGGCCTACGAGCGGGTGAAGGAGCTCACCCGCGGCCGCGAGGTGACCCTCGACGACTTCCACGACCTGTTTGCGGACCTCGACGTGGACGAAGAAACCCGAGAGGAACTGCTCGCGCTCACGCCCGCGACGTACGTCGGGCTCGCGGACGAACTCGTCGACGACATCGACAACTGAACCGAGGGTCGAGTCGTCGGGTCGGCAGGCGGCGGCCCGACGAAGCGACGCGCGCTTTTTCCCCGGTCGGTCGAACGCGCCGCTGAGTCGAGCGAGCGTCAGGAGAAAACCGAAACCGCCTCAGAGGCCGACGGGCACGGGATATCGGCCTCGGCGCGGTTCGGGCACGGGTTCGGCGGCGAGCGCCGGCACGGGTGGGCTGGACAGGCTGGTCCGCGCAGTGCGGTTCGTCATGGGCTGGTACGACGACGCAGGGCGCTCACCGTGGCCGAATTATTTACTCATCATAGAATAAGTCTTTTGGTGGGGTGGTGCGTTGGTGGAGGTATGAAAGCAATCGCCGTCGAGCGCGGGGAAGATAAGCCGGTCGTCATCGAGAAGCCGCGACCGGAACCCGACGCCGGGGAGGCGCTGGTCCGAACGCTTCGGGTCGGCGTGGACGGGACGGACCACGAGGTCATCGCCGGCGGCCACGGCGGATTCCCCGAGGGCGAAGACCACCTCGTGCTCGGCCACGAGGCGGTCGGCGTCGTCGTCGACCCGAACGACACCGAACTGGAGGAAAGCGACATCGTCGTGCCGACGGTCCGCCGCCCGCCGGCGTCGGGGACGAACGAGTACTTCGAGAAGAACCAACCCGACATGGCCCCCGACGGGATGTACGCCGAGCGCGGCATCGTCGGCGCGCACGGCTTCATGTCCGAGTACTTCACGAGTCCGTCGGACTACCTCGTCCGCATCCCGCGCTCGCAGGCCGAACTCGGCTTCCTCATCGAGCCCATCTCAATCACCGAGAAGGCGCGGGAGCACGCCTACGCGAGCCGGTCGGCGTTCGACTGGAACCCCTCGTCGGCGCTCGTCCTCGGCAACGGGAGCCTCGGACTCCTGACGCTCGCCATGTTGAGAGCCGACGACAAGGGCTACGAGGAGCTCTACTGCCTCGGTCGGCGCGACCGACCGGACCCGACTATCGACATCATCGAGAAGCTCGGCGCGACCTACGTCGACTCCCGCGAGACGCCGGTCGAAGAGATTCCGGGCGCACACGAGGACATGGACTTCATCTACGAGGCGACCGGCTTCCCCAAACACGCCATCCAGTCGGTGCAGGCGCTCGCGCCGAACGGCGTGGCCGCGCTCCTCGGCGTCCCGAGCGACTGGGAGTTCGAGGTCGACGCCGGCGCGTTCCACCGCGAGATGGTGCTCCACAACAAGGCGCTCGTCGGCAGCGTCAACTCCCACGTCAAGCACTTCGAGGCCGCGACCGTGACGTTCACCAAGCTTCCGCGGTGGTTCCTCCGCGAGTTGGTCACGGGCGTCCATCCGCTTTCGGAGTTCGAAGCAGCATTCGAAGACGACGACACCACTATAAAAACCGCCATCGAATTCGGTACTGTATGAAGAACGTCGACGACCTCATCGCCAGCGCGGCTGAGCTCGCGGACCGCGGCCTCTCGAAAGGCGAGATTGCCGACGAACTGAACGTCTCCCGCGAGACCGCCAGCTGGCTGGTCGAACGAAGCGGCGCGGCGACCGAACCCGAACCCCGTGCGGAGCCCGAAGGCCCCGACGATATCCACGTCGACTGGAACGCCATCGGGAGCGGCGGCAAGCGCCTCACCTACGTCGGGCGCGCGCTCGCCGACCTCCTCATGGAGACGAACGGCGAGGCCGACGTGACCGTCGGCATCGAGAAAGCGGGCGTCCCGCTTGCGACCTCCGTCTCGCGCGAACTCGAAACGACGCTCGGCGCGTACTCGCCCGCGAAACACCAGTGGGACGAAGGCGACCTCGAAGACCTCGGCGGCGGCTTCTCCCGGAACTTCTCGCCCGTCGAGGGCCGCGACTGCTTCATCGTCGACGACACGGTGACGAGCGGCACGACCCTCCGCGAGACCATCGACGCCATCCGCTCGGAGGGCGGCGAACCCCTCGCGTGCGTGGTCATCGTCGACAAGCAGGGTGTCGAAGAGATAGACGGCGTCCCCGTCCACTCCCTCATCAACGTCGTCCGCGTCGGCGAGCAGTAAGCGTCGGCTCGGTCGGGACGGTTCGTCGGTTCCGGATTGACCGCGACGCAACTCCTTTGTCCGCCCGGCCGTTATCTGGGTGCATGACGTTCCAACCGGAGAGTTTGGACCCCGAAGAAGTGCAGACCCGCGTCGACGAGGCCGTCGCTGACAACCGCGTCGTCCTGTTCATGAAGGGCAACCGCCTGATGCCGCAGTGCGGCTACTCCGCGAAGGCGGTCGACCTCATCTCCCAGTACGTCGACGAGTTCGAAACCGTCGACGTGCTGCCCGCGCTCCCGCACTACCGCGAGGCGCTCAAGGAGAAAAGCGACTGGGAGACCATCCCCCAGACGTTCGTCGACGGCGAGTTCGTCGGCGGCAGCGACATCCTCGAAGAACTCGACGAGCGCGGCGACCTCGAAGCGACGCTGACCGGCGCGAACTGACCCCGGGAGCGACCCCCGACAGACCGCCGGACAGCGGCCCGACGCCGACTTTGTTGCTCTCGCCTACCGAGAAGGGGAGGCCATATAAGCCTCGAACTCGTACACGAACACAGGTATCGCCATCCGGGTGCGCTCGCACCGTGGCTCTCGTCGATACCGAAGCCAACAATGTCAGGCCGCGTATATCGACTACATTCGACGTTGGAACTGCCACTCGAAGACGTGATGGACTACTTCGAAAACGACCCAGAACTGCCGCCTGAGGTCGAGAACGTAGACATCACCCGCCGAAACAACACTCTCATCATCAAAGCCGTCTCCGCCGACGACAACCTCAGCAAGTACACGCCGACGGCCCAGTTGAAAGCGAGCGTGACGGAAAATCGCGTCTACGAAGAAGAGCCGCCCCGAGCGGGCGCGCCCAACTGGGGAGACGAAGAAGAAGAGGAGATTCCCTCCGAACTCGTCGAGTTCGCCTGCTTCAAAGGCGACCTCGAAACCGTGCTCCAGAACACGGCGCTTCAGTACCCGATGTTCCTCGTCCTCCGCGAGATTGCGATGCTCTCGGAGAAGGGGACGCTGACCGCCATCACCGAGGAAAGCGACGAACTGCAAGCGACGCGCATCGTCGAAGGCGAGGTGCGTGCCGCCTCCGTCGAAGTCGTCGAGAACCCCCAGCAGAACGGTTCCTCGGACAGCGGAATCAACTGGCGCGACAACAAGTTCATCTCCTAAACGCGTCGTATCTCCTCATCCCGTCACCGCCGAACCGCGTGAGCTAGCGGCCCAAATCGTGCTCGGCGGTATCACGCGTCACACTACGCCTCGGGCAAAAAGCATTTACACCGCCTAATTAGATGTAATTACACATCATGTCGGAAGCCGAATCCTTCCCGGACTACCTCGACGTCGACTACACCGACGGCGAAGGTGAGACGCCGGAGGACTACCCGAGTATCGAGGACAAAATCGAGAAGGCCATCGAGGTCACGAAGCAGGGTCTCGAACAGTACGAGAACCCCGCGGTGATGTGGACCGGCGGGAAGGACTCGACGCTCACGCTCTACTTCATCAAGGAGGTCGCAGAGCGCTACGACCTCGAAGTGCCGCCGGCGGTGTTCATCGACCACTACCAGCACTTCGACGAAATCATGGACTTCGTCGAGCACTGGGCCGAGGAGTGGGACCTCGACGTCATCTGGGCGCGCAACGAGGACGTCGGCGCGTACGTCGACGAGAACGGCCTCGAACCCGGCGACGACATCCCGGTGTCCGAACTCTCCGAGCACAACCAGCACCACGTCCGCGAGATTCTCGAATACGAGGAAGACACGTTCCCCTTCCTGCTCGACACCTACGTCGGCAACCACCTGCTGAAAACCGTCGCGCTCAACGACACCCTCGAAGAACACGACATCGACGGCGTCATCTCCGGCGTCCGCTGGGACGAACAGGAGGCCCGCGCCGACGAGACGTTCTTCAGCCCCCGTCACGACCCCGACATCTACCCCCCGCACGACCGCATTCAACCCATCCTCCAGTTCGAAGAGAGCGCCGTCTGGGACGCCTTCTGGTACTTCGCGGTCCCGGACACCGTCGAGAACTACCCCGAGGACGGCTACGTTCCGACGAGCGACACCGACCTCCCCGAGGGCGTCACCCAGGAGGACGTACCCGTCTCGCCGAAGTACTTCGCCGGCTTCCGGAGTCTCGGCAGCGAGGTCTCGACCGACAAGTCCGCCGAGGAACCGGCGTGGCTGCAGGACATGGAGAACACGACCGAGCGCGCGGGCCGCGCCCAGGACAAAGAGGACCTGATGGAGCGCCTGCGCGACCTCGGCTACATGTGACGACGGCCGACGCCTGACGCGAACGCCGCGTCACGGCCACCTTTTTCGCGGCCCCCGCTTCGAGAGCGACCGCGACCGTCCCACAGCGGAAACAGCGATAGTCTCCGCGGCCGAGTCTTGCTGTATGGCTCACACGTTCCCAGACTACCTCGACCTCGACTACGACGACGGCCGCGAGGCGACCGCCGCGGACTACCCGACGCTGGCGGACAAACTCGAAAAGGCAGCGACAGTGGCCGCGACCGCCTTCGAACAGTACGAGCGCCCGGCCGTCATGTGGACCGGCGGGAAGGACTCCACGCTCGTCCTCTACGTCGTCCGCGAGGTCGCCGCCGACACGGGCGTCGACGTGCCGCCCGTCGTCTTCATCGACCACTTCGAGCATTTCGACGAGACCGAGGCGTTCGTCCGCGAGTGGGCCGACCGCTGGGACCTCGACCTCGTCGTCGCCCGCAACGAGGAGTTCGCGCGCCTCGGCGCGTCGCCCGGCGACGAGATTCCCCTCGCGGACCTCGGCGACGATACCCGCCGCGAACTCGCCCGCCTCGGCCACGAGAGCGAGACCGTCGTCCTCGACGCCGACAGCTTCGAGGGCAACCACCTCTTGAAGACCGTCGCACTCAACGACACGCTCGAAGCCCGCGGCTTCGACGGCGTCTTCTCGGGCGTCCGCTGGGACGAACAGGAGTCCCGCGCCGACGAGACGTTCTTCAGCCCCCGCCACGACTCCGAGAAGTACCCGCCGCACGACCGCGTTCACCCCATCCTCCAGTTCGAGGAGACCGACGTGTGGGCGGCGTTCTGGGAGTACATCGTCCCCGACTCGGTCGAGGGCTATCCCGCGGGCCACGTCCCCGCGTCCATCGACGACCTGCCCGACGGCGTCGAACCCGCGGACCTGCCCGTCTCGCCGAAGTACTTCGAGGGCTACCGCTCGCTCGGTACCGAATCCGGGTCCGCGAAGTCCGACGACCGCCCCGCGTGGGCGCAGGACCTCGGCGCGAGCGCGGAACGCGAGGGGCGCGCGCAGGACAAAGAGGACCTGATGGGTCGGCTCCGCGATTTGGGCTATATGTAGTCCGGAGGGCTATCGAAACGAGTCCGCGGCGTGCACACCGTAGCGCCTAACTCCTCCAACGCGCTATCGCCTCCATGACATCCGAGTGGGTCAGTCTCTTTTCCGGCGGCAAGGACTCCTCGTGGGCGCTCTACCGCGCGCTCGAAGAGGGGTTGAACGTCACCCGCCTCCTGACCGTCCACCCGAGCGACGACTCGTACATGTACCACGTGCCGGCGACCGACCTCGCCGCGCTCGCCGCCGAGAGCACCGGCATCGAACTCGTCGAGGTCCATCCCGGCGACCTCGAAGCGACCGCCGCCGCCGACTCCGGCGCGCAGGGCGACGCCGAACTCGAACCCCTCGAAGCGGCGCTGTCGGACCTCCAAGCCGAGATGGACCTCGCGGGCGTCACCGCCGGAGCCATCGAAAGCGAGTTCCAGACCGACCGGATTCAGGCGATGTGCGACCGCCTCGACATCGACCTGTTCGCCCCGCTGTGGCAGGAAAACCCCCGCGAACTGGGTAACGCGATGCTGGCGGCGGGCTTCGAAATCACCATCATCCAGGTCGCGGCTCACGGCCTCGACGAGTCGTGGCTCGGCCGGACGCTCGACGCCGACGCGCTCGACGAACTGGAGGCGCTCAACGACCAGTACGGCGTCCACATCCTCGGCGAAGGCGGCGAGTTCGAGACGCTCGTCACCGACGGGCCGCACATGGACCGCCCCATCGAACTGGAGTACGAGACGGAGTGGGAGGGGACCCACGGCCGCCTCCGCATCACCGACGCGTTCCTCGGGGAAGAATCAGGATAAGAACTCGCGGCCGGGTTGCGGGTTCGGCCCGCGGACCGCGTTACTGCCCGTTCGTCAACCGCGAGTGCGCCCCGATGAGGGCGTTCGAGAGGTCGAGGCTCTCGATGTGCGTCTCCTCGTCGACGATGGAGTTCTTGAGCTCCGCCTTTCGGATGACCGCGCCGGGGAACACCACGGACTCTTCGAGGACGGAGTCTTCGACCACCGCGTCGGCCATGACGTGGACGTTGGTGCCGACCTCGGTGTTCGTGAGCGTCGCCGACTCGTGGACGAAGTTCTCGCCGTCGAGATACCACGCCACGGCGTCGAGGTAGCTCTGGGGCGTTCCGATGTCGAACCACGCCTCGTCGAACGTGTAGGCGAACAGGTCGCCCGTCTGTTGGAGCCACTGCATGAACCAGCCGGGCTCGTCGGGGTTGTTGTCGCCGGAGAGATACTCGTCGAACTTGGGCAGGTCGTCCGCCGGGATGGCGTAGCAGGCGATGGAGACGAGCGTGCTCTTGGGGTCCTCGGGCTTCTCCTGGAAGTTGATGACGCGGTCGCCGTCGAGTTCGACGAGGCCGTACGCCTTCGCGCGCTCTTTGTCACCCACGTCGTAGGCGGCGAGACACGGCTCGTTTTTCTCGTAGAAGAAGTCCACGAAGTCGCCCACGTCGAAGCTGATGAGGTTGTCGCCCGCGATGACGACGAGGTCCTCGTCGACCTCCTCGCGGTCGATGAGTTGGGCGAGCGCGCCGACGACGCCGAACTTCTCGTCTTCCTCGCTCGTGTCTTCGACCGACAGCGTCGGCTTGTCGAACGGCGACTCGTCGATGTACTCCTCGAACGCGCCGGCGAAACGCTCGTTCGTGCTCACGAACACCTCCGAGACCCGGTCGTCGGCTTCCAGGTCTTCGAAGATGGTGTCGATGACCGTCTGGTCACCGACGGGTAAGAACATCTTGGGTCGGTGTTTGGTAATCGGCCACAGACGCGTCGCGTACCCACCGGCAAGGACGACTGCCTTCATACACCCCACGTCCAGCCACGTGGACAAGGCCTTTTTGCATCCTCTCTATCTTGCTGACATTTCTCGGCCGCCGGCGGCGCAAGGGATTTTCCCTTCGACTCCCAATCGAGCGATATGACAGCCCGGGAGTCCGACACGACGGCCCGCCAGCGCATCGCCGACGCCCTCCGCGACGACCCCGCGACAGCCTCCGAACTCTCGGCGAGCGTCGGCGTCTCGGTGTCGTCGGTGTACGGCCACCTCCAGCACGTCGCCCGAACGGTCCACGGAGAGGACGGCGAACAGTTCCTCGTCGCGCCGCCGGAGTGCAAACACTGCGGCTTCACCGCCTTCGACGACCCCGTGAACTACCCCTCGCGGTGTCCGGAGTGCCGAAGCGAGGGCATCGAAGAAGCCGTGTTCAAAATCGAGTAGCGAGCGCGGTTAAAACGACGCGATGGTTCGGTTGTGGTAGTCGAGAAACGCGGCATCGAGGTCGTGGTCCTCGCGGACAGAAAGCGAAGCCCCGTCTAACTCGCGTTCGTAGGCGTGGGCGATGGTGTACGTCTCGGGGTCGACGGCTATCATTCCGTAGTCGAAGTCCGCGTGGTGGTCGGGGCAGAGAACGAGCAGGTTCGCCTTGACGTCCGGGCCATCGTGGGGCCGCCCGAGCGGTTTGAGATGGTGCGCCTCGGCGTACCCGTCGTGAACCCCCCGGCGACGACGCTCCCCACAGACTTGGCACGTGTGGGAGTACCGCGCTTTCAACTCGGCCGCAAGTGTCGTGTTCCGAATGATTCGGCTCCGCGTCGTCTCGGTGCGTTCCGCGGGCGCGAGGTCTGCGGCGGCTTCCTCGTCGTCGACTCGCTCCCGCGTTTCGTGACGGCGGCGGAGCACGAATCGATAGACGTCCCTGCCGTCGCCTTCGAACGGTCCGCACGCGTAATCGACGACCTCGACTTGGCCCTGATACTCCCAGTCGGCCTCTCCCGACTCGCGGTGGAAGAAGAATATCGGTAACGGGTGGCGTTTCGCCCGCGCCAGAAACTTGTTCCCGCCGGTGAGCGTCTGGTCACCGGTCCGTCCTTCTCCGACGTACGTGAACTCGCCGCCGGTCACGTCGTCACCGTACGGCCCGGTGTCGCTCGAAAAGAGACGGAGATACCGTTGGTCGTCGTCGTCGTAACAGATTTCGATGCCTCGCCCCGTCATGCCGCGGTCGAACCGGGAGCTGAGTTCTGACCCGCTCAACCGTTCGCCGGGTTCGAGCGAGAGCGCTGCGAGTTCCACAGCAGTTTCGACGACCGACCGACGAAAAAACGTTCTCCTGCGGCGGGCGGTGTCCCCGGGTGGGACCGACTCGTCCGCGGCTTACAGTTCGTCCAACAGCGTCTGGGCCGCCGCGGCCGACGAACCGGGGCCGCGCGCGGTGATGAGGTCGCCGTCCACGGTGACGCTGGTGTCGCTGTCGAGTTCGGCGTCCCAGACGCCGCCGGCGGCCTTCACCTCGTCTTCGACCCAGTACGGGAGCTTCCGGCCGTCGGGCATCAGGTCGTCGTCGTCGACGATACCCTCTTCCCACTCGTTGGGGAAGCCGGTGACCTCGCGCCCCTCGACGAGGAACGAGCCGTCGGCCTCGCGGGTGAATCCGAGGATGCCGACCGCGTGGCAGACGACGAGCGCCTTCGAGTCGTCGCCGGCGACCGCCTGCAAGAGCGCCTGTCGGGCGTGTCGGTCCTGATTGACGTCCCACGCGGTCCCGTGACCGCCGGGGAACACCACGGCGTCGTACTCGTCGGCGTCGACCTGTGCAATCGGCTTCGGGTTCTGGAGTCGCTCGTCGTTCTCGTGGACCTCGACGACGCGCTCTGCGAGTTCCTCGCCGACCTCCTCGGGGTCGACAGAGCGCTCGTCGACGACCGGGACGCCGCCCGTCGGCGTCGCAACGGTTACGTCCACGCCGGCGTCGGTCAGAGTCGTAAGCGGCTCGATGCATTCCTCTCCCCAGTAGCCGTCTTCGCTGACGATGAAAAGCGCCGATGTCATCGCTCCCGAGTACGGCCCGGGCACAAAAAGGCCCCGCGGAGGCGGAAATCCGCGGGCGAAAGTGACGCGGCTCTGACGCCGCGGCCGTGTCGGTGTCGGGTCAGTCGTCGCCGTGCTCGTCGACGATGACGACCTCGCCGTCTTCGACGGTCACGTTGATGAGCGTCTTGACGTGGTGGTCCGAGTCGTCGAGTTCGTTCGGGCCGGCCTTCTTGATGATGGCGACGGTGTCGACGACGTCCGCGCCGATGTGGTCGAGCGCGTCGAGGACGGCCTTCATCGTGCCGCCGGTCGACAGCACGTCGTCGAGTACGAGCACGCGGTCGCCCTCGTTGACGTCGTTGATGAACATGTCGCCCTCGGAGTAGCCCGTCTGCTGGTGGAGCGACACCTCGCCGTCGAGGCCGTACTCGCGCTTGCGGATGACGACGAGCGGGATGTCCGTCATCAGCGAGACGGCCGTCGAGATGTGGATGCCCATCGCCGCCGGCGTGACGATTTTGTCGACGTTTTCGAGGTTCGCCTTGCGGATGATTTTGATGACGATTTCGCGGAGGAGCCCCGGTTCCAGCATCGGAACACCGTCGCTGATGGGGTGGACGAAGTACTCGTAATCTCCTTTTTCGATGATCGGCGCGTCGAGAAGGGACTGCCGCAACTGGTCCATGGCGCTCGTTCCGCCGGTCGGGCATAAAATGTGGCGGTTCGGAGGCTCTCGGACACGCCGACCCACGCCGTACGGTATCGCGTCTCGCGGTCGAACGCAGTCGAGCGCAACCGCTCACGACCGTGTTCGCGACTCGGAGCGCGAGGCTCCGAGGGCGGTTACATCCCGCCGAGAAGCTGTGACGCGGTCTTCACCAGCGGCTCGACGCTCTCGTCGGGGTCGACGAAAAGCAACATCCCGCGGCCGCCGCAGTAGACCTGTAACACGCCGTAGCCGTCGCGTTCCTCGAAGCGGTACTCGACGCTGTTTTGCACCGGGCTCAGCCCGGAAAACAGCCCGCGTTCCATGAACTCGCGCCGAGTCTCCTCGGCGAGCGAACTCAGGTGCGCCACGAGCTCGTCGCGACTCCGAAAGTCCTCACGGACGGTCTCGCCGACGTGGAACAGGTCGAACGCCGTCGCACCGTAGACGGCGACCAGCGAGACTGCCCCCTTCGCAGTCCCCCGGAGCGCCTCCATCGCGACCTCGCTATCGGGTCCCGGTCCGTTGACGGATGCCATCCGTGACGGGTCGATTATCATTCGTTTCCCCCCTTGCCCTGACGCCGCGCGTCTCCCTGCCCGGAGCGCGCGCCTGGACGTATCATGAATCTCAGATAGTCAGTTGTTGCTATAAATGTGGAGGTGGAATTTCGCTCGTTGAAAAACAGCGCGCTACGCGGGGTATGATGGCTGTTTTCGGCCACCTACGTCGAGCGTGTTCCGACGCGACACCGGATATAGTGAGGAACCATGATTGATTCGACCCCGCGTCGTCAGTTGTTCTCTGACTCGACTTGATCGCCCGATACCGGGGGTGTCGAGCGGGATTCGGTCCGGAACCCCTCGTCCGAAAGGGAGACGACCGTCTCGTCGAAGTCGCACTCGTAGCGGCGGCAGTGGGTCCCGTCGTCGCGAACCTCGGTCGTCGAGGTGACGAGGCCGCACTCGCACAGCCGGTCGAGCCGTCGGTACACGGTCGGAAGCGAGAGGTCGAGCGTCTCACCGAGTTCCTTCGCGGTGCGAGAGTCGCGGCGGAGCGCCACGAGCAGCGCCCGGGACTCGGTGTCTCCGAGTATATCGAGGAGTTCGTCGCTCGACACACGTCCGTCCATCCTGATGAAAGCCTCCGAATGAGCGTACAAAGTAGTTGCGCCCCTGCGACCGTGACCGCCTTCGGTGCGAACAGGCGGGTGAGAGAGGGCCGAACCGGGGACTCCGCGACTATGACAAACGATACTGCTTACGTAACACCTCGCGTGCGGACGAAGACGGTTGACAACGGGACCGCCTCCCTCGCGAACGACGCGGTGGGGTCGCGCGCGGCCGTCGGTGAGAGGACCGCCGCGACGCGTGAGTACAGCGCCGGCCGAGTCGCGCGCGGACGAATCCCGCCGGCGCGACAAATATTCTCGAACGGACGAATGTACTCTGAGACGTAGTATGGTCGGCTGAGGATATAAATTTCGCCCTCCAAAGAAAATCATGAAAATCAGAAAAACGTAGAAGAAATCGACCGACCGTCAGATTTCGACGCCGAACAGCCAACGGGTTTGACAACACCTAAGTCGGCGGTCCCCGCAATTTCCCCCGTGCAACCCACACCGGAAGTCGTCCTCGCGGTCGTCTTCTTGCCGTTTCTCGCCGCGGCGTTCACCCCGGTAGTCTACCGGCTCTTCGGTGAGCGCACGGCGTACTTCGCGGCCGCCGTCGCGTTGGTCACGCTCGGCCTCGTGACGGACCTGTATCTCGCGGGGGCGCACGGAACCGTGCCGCTCGAATGGATTCCCTCGCTCGGAATCTCGCTGGCGTTTCACGTCGACGGGTTGGCGCTTCTCATCGCCTTCCTCGCCAGCGGCGTCGGCGTGCTCATCCTCACGTACTCCGGAGGATACATGCACGGCGAACCGGGCCAGGCGAAATACTACGCGACCCTGTTGGCGTTCATGGGCTCGATGCTCGGCGTCGCCCTCGCGGGCGACCTCGTCGCCCTGTTCGTCTTCTGGGAGCTGACGAGCCTCTCGTCGTTCATCCTCATCGGCCACTACACCGGGGAGAAGGCCTCCCAGTACGCCGCCCGGAAGTCGATGCTCATCACCGTCTCCGGCGGCCTGTTCATGCTGGTCGGCTTCCTGCTTCTCGTCTGGGCGTCCGGCCAGACGGGAGCCATCGAGGGAACGACGTACAGCATCCCGGTTTTGGTCGAACACGCGGACGCGATTCGCGAGGTCCTGACGGCCTCCGGCCTGCTCGTCCCCGTGCTCGTCCTCGTCGGCCTCGGCGCGGCGACGAAGTCCGCGCAGGTCCCGTTCCACGTCTGGCTTCCCAACGCGATGGAGGCACCGACGCCGGTCTCGGCGTTCCTCCACTCCGCGACGATGGTCAAAGCCGGCGTCTACCTCGTCGGCCGATTCCGCCCGCTTTTCCTCCCCGAGGACGCGGCGGTGCTCGGTGAATGGACGCTCATCTTCGCCGTGCTCGGCCTGTTGACGATGACCGTCGCGGCCATGCTCGCGGTGAGCGCGACCGACATCAAGGAACTGCTCGCGTACTCGACGGCCTCGCACCTCGGCCTCATCATCGCCGCCTTCGGCTTCGCCAACAGCTACGGCGCGGAGGCCGGCGCGTTCCACATCCTGAACCACGCGAGCTTCAAGGCCGCGCTGTTCATGGTCGCGGGCATCATCGCCCACGAGGCCGGAACCCGGAACATCGACCGCCTCGGCGGGCTCCGAAAACACCTGCCCGTGACGGCCGTCATCGCGGTCGTCGCGTCGCTGTCGATGGCCGGCTTCCCGCCGTTCAACGGCTTCTACTCGAAGGAACTGCTGTTCGAGTCGACGTACTACGCCGCCGAACACATGGGCGGCGTCGCGTGGGTCTTCCCCGTCGTCGCGGTGTTCGGGAGCGTCTTCACGTTCCTCTACTCCATCAAGTTCGCCTCGCTGTTCTTCGGCGACGAACCCGACGGCCTGGGTCACGTCCACCGCCCGCCCGCGGCGATGCTCGTCCCGCCGGCGATTCTCGGCGCGCTCGTCCTCGCCATCTCGGCCCAGCCGAACCTCTTTATCGAGGGGCTCATCGGCGACGTATACGGCAGCGTCGTGCCCGGCGAGGCCCACTCCTTTTCGGTCCACTTCCCGACCGAACTCACCCCGTACGTGATTATGAGTCTCATCACCATCGTCGTCGGTGCGGCCGCCTTCCCGTTCTACGACCGCATCCACGACGCCATCAACGCGGCCCTGCGCGGCCCCGTCCGCGCGAACTGGTGGTACGACAACTTCGTCGAGGGGCTGACCACGACGAGCGTCGCCGTCACGCCGAAGATTCAGACCGGCCTCCTGCGCACCTACGCGACGTGGGGCCTCTTCGGCTTCGTCGCGCTCGCGCTCGGCGGCTACGCGGCCGCCGGCGTCTCCATGCCCGGATTCAGTACACTCAGCGTCTCGATTCCCATCGTCCTCGTGCTCCTCGTCGCGCTCGTCGCCGCCTTCGCGGTCGACGTCGCGCCGTCGCACGTGGCGGGCGTCCTGACGCTGTCTATCGTCGGCTTCATGGTCGCCATCTTCTACATCCTCGCGGACGCGCCCGACCTCGCGTTGACCCAACTGGTCGTCGAGACGCTCGTGTTGGTCATCTTCCTGCTCGTCTTGGACCGCCTGCCGGCGTTCTACGGCGACGCGCCGGACCGACTCGTCTCCGTCCGCGACGGTCTGCTGTCGCTGGCCGTCGGCGGCACGGTGTTCCTCACCGTGCTGCTGTCGACGGACGCCTCGCCCGACCCGCTCTTACAGGAGTTCTTCGTGGCACGGGCGGGCGTTCCGGCGGAACACGGGCCGTTCTTCGCGGACTACGGCGGCGGCTCGAACATCGTCAACGTCATCCTCGTCGACTTCCGTGGCATCGACACCATGGGCGAGATTTCGGTCGTCGTGATGGCGTCGCTCGCCATCCTGACGCTGATTCGCATGCGAACGCGGGGTGAGACCCAATGAACGGCTCGTCCGGCCGGACGACCGTCATCTCGCGGACCGTCGCGCGCATCGTCGTCCCCATCATCCTGGTGACGGCCATCGCGCTGCTGTTCCGCGGGCACAACCTCCCCGGCGGCGGCTTCATCGGGGCCGTCCTCGCGGCCGCCGCCTTCGCGCTCGTCTACATCATCTTCGGGCTGGAGTTCATCCAGCGCGAGGTGCTCGCCATCAAACCCGACGGCTCGGAGCAACACCGACTCGTCGAGACCTACCGCTGGATGGCCTCCCTCGGCCTCGCAATCGCCGTGGGGTCCAGCCTCGCCCCGCTCGCGTTCGGCGCGCCGTTCCTGACGCAGGGCGTGCTCTTCTTGGAGCACCTGCCCCTCTACGGCGAGCTCGAGGTCGCGAGCGCGTTCGCCTTCGACCTCGGCGTCTTCTTCGCCGTCGTCGGCGGCCTGCTCACCATCGTCGCGGAGGTCGGTAACGAATGACCCAGTTCTTCCTCGCCGCCACGCTCGGCGTCCTGTTCAGCATCGGCACGTACCTCGTGCTCCGACGCGACGTGGTTCGCGTCGTCTGGGGTATCAGCATCATCAGCCAATCGGCCAACGTCTACCTCGTCACCATGGGCGGATTCGACGGCCTCGCGCCCATCCTCTCGGGCCACGGCGCGAGCGGGCCCGCGCCCTCGGACCCCATCGTGCAGGCGCTCGTCCTCACCGCCATCGTCATCGGCTTCGGGACGACCGCGCTCGCGCTCGTGTTGACCTACCGGGTGTACGAGGAACACGGAACAATCGATATGTACGAACTCGGAGGGAGCAGATGAGCACGCTCGTCATCGCACCGCTCCTCGTGGCGCTCGTGACGGCGATTCTGACGCTGCTCACGCGCCCGAGCGACATACTCCAACGGACGGTCAGCCTGCTCGGCGGCGTCGCCTATCTCGTCGCCGTCGCCGCCCTGTTCGACGCCGTGGTCCTGCCGCTCGGCGGCGAGTCGACCACGCTCGTCTATCAGGTGTCGAACTGGGCCGCGCCGTTCGGTATCACGCTCGTCGCCGACGCCCTGTCGGCGTTCCTGTTGGCGCTCACCGGCTTCGTGTCGCTCCTGACGCTCGGCTACTCCGTCGCGTCGGTCGGCTCGTTCGGCCAGCGCCTCAGCTACCACACGCTGTTCCACTTCATGGTGGTCGGCGTCACCGGCTCGTTCCTCACCGGCGACATCTTCAACCTGTTCGTCTGGTTCGAGGTGATGCTCATGTCGAGCTACATCCTCGTGCTGTTTTACTCCGGTCGCGAGCACACCCGCGCGGCGCTCAACTACGTCGTGCTCAACCTCATCGGGAGCGCGGTGATGCTCGTCGCCATCGGCGGTCTATACAGCACGACCGGGACGCTCAACATGGCCGATATCGCCCGGCGACTGGCCGAACCCGCCGCCTACGACATCGAACTCCTGCCGACGCTCGGCCTGTCGGCGGTGCTGTTTTCGGTGTTCGCTCTGAAGGCCGGCCTCGCGCCCTTCCAGTTTTGGGTTCCCGCGGCCTACCGCGCCGCGCCGTCGCCGGTGACCGCGATGCTCGCCGGCGTCGTGAAGAAGGTCGGCGTCTACGCCATCGTTCGGCTCTACTTCACCATCTTCGCCGCGGCGTCTATCGACATCGGCTTCCTCGGCATCACCGGGGAGTCGTTCCTCGGCTTCTTCGGCCCGGTCATGTTCGTCATGGCCGCGGTCAGCATCGTCCTCGGCGGCATCGGCGCGGTCGGCCGCGACGACGTGGACGGCATCCTCGCGTACTCCTCCATCAGTCAGGTGGGCTTTATCGTCCTCCCGCTGGCGGTGGCCGCCACCGCGCCGTCCGAGGCGGTTCGCGTGCTCGGCGTGACCGCCGCGCTGGTCTACGCGTTCAACCACGGTCTCGCCAAGAGCCTGCTGTTCCTCGCGAGCGGCACGCTCAAAGACGTCGTCGGCAGCGACCGCCTGTCCGACCTCGGCGGCCTCGCCGACAGGGCGCCGGTGCTCGCGGCGGGCTTCCTGCTCGGCGCGCTGACGCTCATCGGCGTCCCGCCGCTGTCGGGCTTCTTCGGGAAGTATCTCGTCTTCCAGGCGGCCGCGGAGTCGTTCGCCGCGGGCGGGGCCGGCGCGGGACTCGCGCTCGCCGTCGCGCTCGCCGGCGCAATTCTGACTATCGCCTACTACACCCGCGCGTGGAACGCGGTGTTCTGGGGTCGCCCGAGCGACCTCGTCGACGCCGCGCTCCCCGAGCGCTGGTCGGTCGGCTCCGGCGACGTGGCGATGACCGACGGCGGTGACGACGGCCTCAAACGGCTCGAACTCACCACGCAGGTGACCGTCGTCGTCGCGCTCGCCGTCGCCGCCATCGGCTTCGGTATCGGCTTCGAGGCGCTGTTCGGTGCCGCGGACGCCGCGGCCCGCGCCGCCGTCGACACGAACGGCTACGTCGACGCCGTGCTGCACGGTCCGGGCGTCGGCTTCGAATCCGGCGGGGGTGGCCACTGATGAGCCGCCGCTGGCCGGTTTCGGGGCTCGTCATGGCCGTCCTCTGGCTGTTCGTCCGCGGCGTCGAACTGACGCCGCAGCGCCTGCTGGAGGAGTTCATCATCGGCCTCGGCGTCGGAATGGGCATCGCCTTCTTCTTCCGGCGGTTCTACGGGGACGAAGCACCCATCGCGCGGAGCCTCCGCGTCGCGCCCTACGCGGCGCTGTACCTCGCGACGTTCCTCTGGGAACTCCTCACGGCCAACGTCGACGTGGCGGTGCGGACGCTGTCGCCGTCGATGCCTATCGACCCCGCCGTGGTCGAGGTGCCGCTCCGCGTGCGGACGCCGCTCGCCATCACGACTATCGCGAACAGTATCACCCTCACTCCGGGGACGCTGACCATGGACTACGACGACGAAACCAACTCGCTGTACGTGCACAGCATCGACGGGAGCGACCCCGACGGCATCCTCGAACCCATCCGCCGCTGGGAGGACTACGCGCTCGTCATCTTCGACGAAGAACTGAAACCGGGCGACCCCGCGCCGCAAGTCGAGGGGGGCCCCGCGGACGGCGGCGACGCGCCCGCCGCCGCGACGGGAGGTGAGCAACATGGCTGAGCCCGCGTACCTCGCGTGGATGGACTCCGTGCTCTTCGCCGGCCTCGCGCTCGCCGCGGGGCTGACGCTCCTCGTGAGCTACCGCGTCATCCGCGGGCCGACGGTGCCCGACCGCGTCGTCGCGCTCGACACCATCGGAACGAACGTCGTCGCCATCGCGGCGCTGTACGCCATCTGGAGCCAACAGGGGTACTTCGTCGGCGTCAGTCTCGTGCTCGCCATCATCGGCTTCATCAGCACGATTACCGTGGCTCGGTACGTCACGGAGGGGGACATCATCGAATGACCGCCGCAGAGACCGCAGCTGCCGCGACGACGGTCGGTCCCGTCCGCGCGGCGCTCGTCATCCTCCTGACGCTCGTGGGGAGTTTCTTCCTCGTCGTCGGGACCATCGGTCTGCTCCGGTTCCCCAACGTCTACAACCGGATGCACGCCACCTCGAAGGCGACCACGCTGGGGGCGGCGTCCATCGCGCTCGCCGCGACGGTGTACTACCTGCCCCACGGCGACGGACTGATGGCGCTCGTCACGGTGTTGTTCCTGTTCCTCACCGCGCCGACGGGCGCGCACATGATTTCGCAGGCCGCCCAGCGCATGGGCGTCCCGTTCCTCGACGGGGTCACGTGGCCCAAGCAGGTCGCGTCGGCCGACGCCGACGGCGCGGACGGCACCGACGCCGACGCCGCAGGCGGCGACGACTGACGACCCGCCGAAGGCCTATTTTTCCAACTCGGTCGCCAGTTCGGCAGCGACGCGAGCGCCCAGTCCGTCTTTCGACCCGACGTACTCGCTCGTCTCGTCGGCACGGACGACGAGCGCGCGGGTCTCCGAGTCGCCCATCACGGAGGCGTCGTTGGCGACGACGAAGGCGAGGCCGACGCGGTCCATGATGCGGCGGGCCTCGCCGGCCATCGCCTCGTCGTCGCCGGTCGTCTCGGCCTTGAAGCCGACGATGGGGAGGTCCGGGTGCGACTCGCGGACGGTGTCGATGAGCTTCGGCGCGGGTTCGAGGTCGAGCGTGCGCGCCTCGCCGGAGCGAATCTTCTGGTCGGCCGCCTCGACGGTGAAATCCGAGATGGCGGCCGCGGAGACGAGCGCGTCGGCGTCGGCGTCGACCGCGGCCTCGACGGCGTCCAGCATCTCGGCGGCCGACTCGACGGCGAGCACGTCGGCGTAGTGCGCGTCGTCGCCGTCGTGGACGAGCGTCACGTCCGCGCCGCGAACCGCGAGCGCGCGGGCGACGGCGCGGCCCGTGCGACCGGAGGCGCGATTCGAGAGCGTGCGGATTGGGTCGATGGACTCGGTCGTCGCGCCGGCGGTGACGACGACGGATGTTCCGGCGAGCGTCTGGTCGGTCGTCGCTTTGGCCACGCCGGTGACGATGGCCTCCTCGGTGGCGATTTTCGCCTTCCCCTCCTCGATGCGCGGGTCGACGAACTCGACGCCCCACGACCGCACCCGCTCGATGGCGTCGAGGACGCCGGGGTGGTCGTACATGGGTTCGTGCATCGCGGGCGCGACGACGACCGGAACGCCCGCCCCGAGGGCGGTGGTCGCGGTGGTCGTCACCGGAGAGTCGTCGATGGCGGCCGCTATCTTGCCGACCGTGTTGGCCGTCGCGGGCGCGACGAGGAACACGTCGGCCCAGCCGTCGCGGCCGCAGAGGTCGACGTGTTCGACGCGGCCGGTAATCTCGGTCACCACGTCGTCGTCGGTGGCGAACTCGACCGCCCACGGGTGGATGATTCCCGTCGCGGCGTCGGTCATCACCGCGCGGACCGACGCGCCCCGGCGGCGGAGTTCGTGCGCCAACTCGACGACTTTCACGGCCGCGATACTCCCCGTCACCCCGAGCGCGACGTTCACACCTTCGAGCATTCACTCGTCTCTGCGCCCGCGACCCGCTAAAAGGATTCGCGTCCGCGGGCGACCGCGGGACCGACGGGCGGTCCGCCCGCGGCGTGAGTGGGTGTTACTCGTCGAGTCGCCCGAGTTCGTCGTCGACGAGGCTCGGGTGGGTGCGCTGGGGCTCGTCGTGCGGCCCGGCGAAGAACTCGCGCATGACCTCGCGGGACTCGCGCTCGCGGCGGGCGCGCTCGTCGGCGTCTATCTCCTCGCAGGCCGGCGGCACCTCGCGGCCGCGGTCGGTGAAGTAGCCGGTCGGCGCGACCCAGTCGTTGTAGAACGCCGTCCCCGAGTCGTGGACCAGCGTGATGGCCGTCTCCGCGGCGTCGCCGGCGGCGACGACCGCCTGATGGTAAATCTCGGTCAGCCGACCCGCGGCGTAGATGCCGGGGACGTCGGTCCGGCCGAGGTCGTCCACGCCGACGTAGGTTTTCGACCCGGCGGCCCGGAGGTCGACGCCCGTGTCTTCGAGGTACGAGGCGTCGGACCACGAGGCCGCGACGACCCGGGACGCCTCGACGGTCTCTTCGCCGTCGTCGGTCTCGACGGTCGCCCGGAACAGCGGGTCCTCGTCGTCACCGAGCACGTCGAGGTCGGTCACGCGGCCGGTCAGTCGGCCCGCGCCGTTACGGTCGGCCTGCTCGGAGAGGAGGTCGGTAAACAGCCGACTGTTGACGCCCGCCGGGAAGCCGGGGACGTTTTCGAGGTGGGCGTTCCGGCGAACGATTGGCTCGCCGTCGTTGACGACGAGGGTGTCGAGGTCGGCGCGCGCGAGGAACGTCGCGGCGGTGAGGCCGGCGACGCCGCCGCCGACGACGAGCGCGTCTCGTGGAGTCGTCTGACTCATGTCGTGCGATAGCTCAGCGGCGAGTAAAACCGTACGGATGTCGCTGAACGCTGCCGATTTCCGCCCGGAGGCGGTTCGGGCTACCGACCCAGCGACGCGCTCGGGTCGTTGAGCCAGCGGTTCTCGATTGCCTCGACGCTGACGAGGCCCGCCGAGCCGGGTGCGTGCCCCGCTCCGTTCTTCGGTGACATTCGGAGCCGGAGCCGCCAGCGCCCGTCAGACAGCGCCTCGCCGTCGAGAAAGCGCACGGTTCGCTCCGGCGTCCGCCGGACGAGAGCCACGGCGAGCGGTAGCGTCGGAATCCGGCCGGTCCGCTCCGCGAGCGCGTAGTCCCCGAAGGTGAGCTCCCACGTCCGGGAGCTGTCGTCGCCGTCGGTCCGTGCGTCGGTTCGGGCGTCGGCACCGGCAGTTCCAGCCGCCTCGGCGTCGGGTATCGGCCGCACCGAGTAGCCCTCGACGAAGCCGACGGCTTCGAGGTGTCGAAGCGCCGCGTCCACGGGGTTCGGCGTCGGGGTCGGACAGAACAGCCCGGCCGCCGTCTCGACGACCGCCCGCTGCTCGTCGGCCGAGAGGCGAACGTCCAGTTCGCTCATCAGGCTCCACACCAGCGTGAGACAGAAGTCGTCGCGGTCGTCGACGACCTCGGCCAGCGTGAGGTACGTCTCCATCGCGGCGGTCTCGGCCTCCCGATAGCCGAGTTCCGACAGCCCCTCGAACAGCGCGCCCGCGGTGTCGTGGCAGAACGCGCTGTATCGGGCGTACTCGTCCGCCGACTCCTCGGCGGCCCGCGGCGGTCCCTCGGCCACCTCGTACACGAGCGGGTCGTCGTACGGGCTGTTCGGGTCGTAGCGCCGGAGCGCCGCCCGGTAGTCCCGCGTCAGTTCCGCGGCCTCGCCGGCGGCGCGCCGGCCCGGAAACCGCTGTCCTGCGGCGGCTCCGGGCGGCGAACCCGTGCGGCCGCACACAACTGCGTAGTCGCCGTCGGAACACGCCAGAGACCGAATCTCGGCTCTGATGTCCCGAAGCGTCCCCCCCACCATCTCGGCTGTATGTCGAGACACCGACCGATTATAGGTTGCGATTGCGAGGGCGTCCGCGCCGCGCGAGCGAGCGACACGGCCCACAAGGCTTTGGTCCCGCCGACTCCATTCGACGCTCGTGGACGAGATAGCCGTCAGCACCGTCGTCTACCTGCCGCCCGAGGAGATATACGAGTTCCTCGTCGACTTCCCGCGGTACGCCGACTACTCGAAGCACCTGCGGGACGTTCGGCAGTCGGGCGACGGGTCGCCGGGCACGCGGTACGCCCTGTACTTTTCGTGGTGGAAGCTCACCTACACCGCCGAGTCGAAGGTGACCGACGTCACCCCGCCGACGCGAATCGACTGGACCATCACCAAGGACGTACACGCCGTCGGCCGCTGGCGAGTCGAGGAACTCGACGACCTGCCCGACGGGGGCGAGGCCCCGCCGGACGCCGACACCGCCTGCCGCGTCTTCTTCGAGGTCGAGTACGACCCCGACAGCGTCTCCGCGGGCGACGTCGACCTCCCGCGGTTCGTCTCGCTCGGGTGGGTCATCGACAAGCTCCGGCCGGTGCTCCAGAAGGAGGCGGAGCGAATCGTCGAGCGCATCGTCGCGGACATCGAGGGGCGACCGCGGCGCGTGGAACTGACGATACACTCGAAACCGGGGTCGTGAGCGTCGGTGCCCCGGGGATTCGAGAAGGGAAATGCACATACGCGCCCGCGGTCCAACACAGGGGTATGACAGGGGCTGGTCTCTGGTGCGCGTGATAATCATCGGTGCCGGACAGGTCGGGTCGTCCATCGCGGCCGACCTCGACGAGACCCACGAGGTCGTCGTCATCGACTGCGACCCCGAGCGCGTCGACGAACTGAACTACTCGCTCGACGTGCTGGCGCTCCACGGCGACGGAACCTCGGTGGACACGCTCGAAGAGGCCGACGTGGAGTGCGCCGACATGGTCATCGCCTCGACCGACGACGACGAGACGAACATCGTCGCCTGCGCGACCGCCAAGGCCATCTCGAACGCGTTCACAATCGCCCGGGTCAAGAACACGGAGTACCTCCGGACGTGGCAGCGCTCCGAGAAGGCGTTCGGCATCGACTTCATGGTCTGTACGAACCTGCTCGCCGCGGAGTCCATCGTCCGCGTCGTCGGCCTCCCCGCCGCGCGCGACGTGGACCCCTTCGCGGGCGGGCAGGTCCAGATGGCCGAGTTCGAAGTCGACGAGGAGAGCCCCGTCGCCAACCAGACCGTGAGCGAGGCCGACCGCTTCGACTCGCTGACGTTCGCGGCCATCCTCCGCGACGGCGAGGTCACCATCCCCCGCGGCGACTCCGTCATCGGCCCCGGCGACCGCGTCGTCGTCATCGGCAGCCCCAAGAGCGTCCAGGGCTTCGCAAGCTCCGTCTCGCCCGACGAACCGCCGGGAACCGCCGAGGAGGTCGTCATCGTCGGCGGGAGCGAAATCGGCTACCACGTCGCCCGCCTGCTCGAAGAGCGCGGCTTCAAGCCCAGGCTCATCGAGCACGACGCGGAGCGCGCCCGCGAACTCGCGGAGATGCTCCCCGGAACCATCGTCATGGAGAGCGACGCGACCGACGTGGACTTCCTCGAACGCGAGTACATCGGCGACGCCGACCTGCTCGTCTCGGCGCTCGACTCCGACGAGAAGAACCTGCTCGTGTCGCTTCTCGCCGCCCGCCTCGGCGTCGAGCGCACCGTCGCCGTCATCGACACGACGCCGTACGTGGACCTGTTCGAGGCCGTCGGCGTCGACGTGGGCGTCAGCCCCCGCGAGGTCGTCGCAGAGGAGATAACCCGCTTTACCCGCGAGGGCGGCGCGGAGAACGTCGCGCTCATCGAGTCTGACAAGGCCGAAGTACTCGAAATCGAGGTGGACGCCGAGAGCGTCCTCGCGGGCAAGCCGATTCGGGAGTCGGTGGCGACGCTCCCCGAAGGCGTCGTCATCGGCGCGATAACCCGCCGCCGCGAGTTCATCACCCCCCGCGGCGACACCGTCATCGAACCCGGCGACCACGTCGTCGTCTTCGTCGATAGCTGCGTCATCGACGACGTGACACCCAATCTGTAATCCCGCCCGTCGCCGCCACCCCCGTCGCCGCCGACCCACGGGTGCGCCGAATCCCCACCGCGTCACGGTGTCGCGCCCCCGACTGCGAACCCGAACACGGAAGAACCCGGCGCTCGGTACGTTAGTCCACGGATGAAATTGCGGGTCGATTACAGAGCCAGCCTGCGTCTCGTGGGGACCGTCCTGAAGTATCTCGCGGTCCCTCTTTGTTTCCCGCTCGTGGTCGCGCTGTACTACGGCGAGTCGGTGCTCCCGTTCGTCGTCACGATGGCCGTCACGGTCCTCGTCGGCACGGGGCTCGAACGGCTCGCCGACGACCCCGACATCGGGGCCCGAGAGGGCTTTCTGATGGTCGCGCTGACGTGGCTAGCGGTCACGATAGTCGGCGCGATACCGTTTCTCATCGAGGCCCACGGCATCCCCTTCGTCGCGTCGCCCATCCACCCCGAATCGACCCTCGGCAACCCGGTGAACGCGCTGTTCGAGACGATGAGCGGCTTCACCACGACCGGGGCGACGGTGCTCGGCGACATCTCGTTCGACTCGCACACCCGCGGCATCATGATGTGGCGACAGCTCACCCAGTGGCTCGGCGGGATGGGTATCGTCGTCCTCGCGGTGGCCATCCTTCCCGAACTCTCCGTCGGCGGCGCACAGCTGATGGACGCCGAAGCGCCCGGCCCCGGCATCGAGAAGCTCACGCCGCGCATCGCCGAGACGGCCCGCGCGCTCTGGGGCGCGTACCTCGGTCTCACCGTCCTCGAAATCGTCCTCCTCTACGGGCTCAACGTCACCGGCCACGCCCCGAACATGGGCGTGTACAACGCCATCGCCCACGGGCTGACGACGATGCCGACCGGCGGATTCTCGCCTGAGGCCCGCAGCATCGAGGCGTTTTCGGCGGCCGCGCAGTGGGTCGTTATCCCCTTCATGGTCGCCGCCGGGACCAACTTCGCGCTGTTTTGGCACGTCCTCACGGGCGACCCGAAGCGGCTGTTCCGCGACACCGAGTTCAAGTCCTACCTCGGCGTCATCGGCGTCGTCTCGGCCATCCTCGCGGGAATCCTGTTCCTCGGTGACGGGCTGATGTCCGTCGCGCCCGCGGGCGAGACGTACGACCAACTCTACCTCGAAGGCATCCGCACGGCCATCATCGGCAACGTCGAACCCGCGGTTCGCCAGTCGGTGTTTCAGGTCGTCTCCATCGTCACGACGACCGGCTACGCCAGCATCGACTTCAACGCGTGGAGCGCGCCGGCGCAGTACGTCCTGCTGTTCGCGATGTTCATCGGCGGCTCCGGGGGGTCGACCGGCGGCGCGGTGAAAATCGTCCGCTGGTACGTCATCGTGAAATCGCTCCGCCGAGAGCTGTTCACGACGGCTCACCCCGAGGCGGTCCGCCCCGTCAGGCTCGCCGGCCGCGCGGTCGACGAGCGGGCCATCCGCGGCATCTACGCCTTCACGCTCCTGTATCTCGTGTTGTTTTTCGTCTCGACCGGCCTGCTCCACCTCGACGCCGCGCGCATCGGCTTCGACGTGAGCATCCTCGAAACCATGAGCGCCGTCGCCGCGACCCTCGGGAACGTCGGGCCGGGATTCGGCGTCGTCGGCCCGATGGGGAGCTATCTCGACTTCTCCAACGGCTCGAAGCTGTACATGGTGCTTCTCATGTGGGTGGGCCGACTGGAGATTCTGCCCGTGTTAGTCATCTTCACGCCGGAGTACTGGCGTCGGTAACGCCGAAAAAACCGCGTCCGCTTTTGCTCAGGGGTTCAGCCCGTAGAGTGCCGACCGGGCGAACACCAACACCGGGATGATTTCGAGGCGGCCGACCCACATGTTAAAGAGGAACATCGTCTCGGCCCACGGGTTCATCGAGGGACCGGTGATGCCCGTCGAGATACCGACGTTGCCCTGTGCGGACGCGACTTCGAACAGCGCGTCGGCGTAGGTGAACTCCGGTCCGGCGAGGTTCACGAGGAGGACGCTCGACCCGACGAGGAGCAACAGCCAGAGCATCGAGACGATGGCCGCCTCGGAGAACTCGCGGTCCATCTCGGTCCGCGAGAGGCGGCGGCCGTTCATCTCGATGTTGACGACCGCGCTCTCGGGGAGGAAGACGCGGGAGAACTGCCAGCGGATGCCGCGGGAGATGGTGTAGCCGCGGATGATTTTGATGCCGCCGACGGTCGACCCGGCGGCCCCGCCGAGGGTCATCGCCCCCGACAGGAGAATCTTCCCGCCGTCTGACCACGCGCCGAGCGGTGCGGCCTGAAAGCCGGTGCAGGTGAGCGCGCTCACCCAGTGGAACGCGGCGTCGCGGACGGCGTCCGACTCCGGCCCGCCGACGACGCCGGCGAGTCCGAAGTAGTCCGCGGTCTCGACGAACGCCGAGCCCGCGGTCGCCGGGAGGCTGACGAGGTTCTGGACGGCGAGCGCGACCGCGCCGACCGCGAAGAGAACGAGGAGCCAGCGCGTCTGGAGGTCGCCCCAGAGGCGGTCGATGTCGCGGTGTTTCAGAATGGCGTAGTGGACGGGGAAGGCGATTGCGCCCAGCGCCATGATGGGGAGCAACACCGTCTCGATGAGCGGCGAGTCGTACGTGCCGATGGAGCCGTCGGTGACGGCGAATCCGCCGGTCGAAAGCCCCGTCATCGCGTGATTGAGCGCCTGCCACGCGACCTCCCACAGCGGGAGCGTCGCCCCGTAGTCGCTGGCGCGGATGGCGACGAAGAGGACGACCACCGACAGGAGCGTGTAGCCGACGAAAATCTTCCAGACCGTCCGGACCGTCGAGACGACGCTCGGGTGAATCTTCTCCTCTCTGGCCTCGCCGCGGTACAGGGCGTAGCTCCCGCTGCCGGGCCGCGAGAGGATGGAGACGGTGAGGACGATGACGCCCACGCCGCCGACCCACTGGATGAGCGAGCGCCACCACTGAATCGTCCGGGGAAGCGACGGCTCGTGGATGCCCATCGTCAGCCCGCTTCCGGTCCAGCCGCTCATGCTCTCGAACAGGGCGTGCAACGGGTCGCGGAAGTAGACGAGACTCGACTGGGCGTAGTCGACGCCGGCGGGCACGAGCGCCGTGAAGACGCCCTGCGGGGCGAACTGCGCCGTGAGGAAGAAGGGAAGCGACCCGAAGGCGGCCGTGGCGAACCAGCCCGCGGCGGCGATTATCATCCCGTGTTTCATCCGGGGGGCGGGGGCGTCCGCGAACGCCTTTCGCGCGCCCAGCCCGACGAACGCCGTCGCGCCCCCGGCGGCGAGGAACGCGAGCGCGGCGTACCACTCGCGGAAGCCGACCGCGACGAGGACCGAGGCGGTCATCAGGGCCGACTCCATGGCGAGGAGCGACCCCACGTCGCGGCCGATGACCGCGAGGTCGGCGGGCCACCCCGAGACGGTTCGTCCGCGACGGGGCATCAGTGGTCCTCGTAGTGGCCGAACACGTCAGTCACCTCGGGCGTCGCGCCCTTCGCGGAGTAGACCGTCAGGAGATCGCCCGCGCCGATGGCGGTGTTCCCGCGGGGCGTCACGGGGTCGTCGTCGCCCTCGCGCTCGACGGCGACGATGAGCGTGTCGCCGTCGAGGAGGTCCTCCTGTGCCGCCTCCTGAATCGTCATCCCGGTTATCGGCGCGTCCTCGTCGACGCGGATTTCGAACACCTCGGCGTGCTCACCGATGCGCATGTAGTCGACGATAGAGGGGCGCTTGACCGCGCGGTAGAGGTACTCCGCGATGAGCCGCTGGGGGTTCTCCATCGTGTTGACGCCGATTTGGCGGTAGAGGCTCATGTGCTCGGGGTTGTGGACGACCGAGACGATGTCGGGGATGTCGAGTTCCTTCGCCAACAGACAGACCATGATGTTTGTCGCGTCCTTGTCGGTCGTCGTGATGATGGCGTCGGCGCGGTCCGCGCCGGCCTCGTCGAGCGTCTGTTTGACCGTGGCGTCGTCGTTGAGGACGAGACAGTCGAACGTCGCGGCGGCCGCCTCGGCCTTCGCCTCGTCGCGCTCGACGACGACGACCTCGTTGCCGCCCTCGGTGGCGATTTCGATGAGCGGCGTGCCGATGTTGCCCGCGCCGACGACGATGATGTACATGACGTTCCGGCGTGGGCGTGGGGCGGTGGAAAAACTATCGGCATGGCGTTCCGTCGCTCCCTCGAACGCGAGAGACCGCGTGAGAACGGAACGAGAGCCGCGCGGCCGACTCAGTTCTCGACCGCGGACGCGGCGCGGACGATGGTCTCCTCGCCGAACTTGGGGCCGATGAGTTGGAGGCCGACCGGGAGGCCGTCGGTCTCGCCCGCCGGAACCGAGATGGCGGGGAGGTTCGCGAGGTTCACCGGCACGGTGTTCGCGTCTGCGAGGTACATCTGGAGCGGGTCGTCGAGGCTCTCGCCGAGTTCGAACGGCGGGACGGGCATCGTCGGCGACGCGACCACGTCGACGTCCTCGAACGCCTCGTCGAAGTCCTGTTTGACCCACGCGCGGGCGTCCTGGGCCTTCGCGTAGTACTTGTCGTGGTAGCCCGCCGAGAGGGCGTACGTACCGAGGAGGATGCGGCGTTTGACCTCGGAGCCGAAGCCGTCCTCGCGGGCGCGGGCGAACGCCTCGTTCCAGTTGCCGTCGTAGCCGCCGGACTTGCCGTAGCGGACGCCGTCGAAGCGAGCGAGGTTCGACGACGCCTCGGACATGGCGATGACGTAGTAGGCGGCGACGGCCTTCTCGACCGAGGGCATGCTGACCTCGCGGTACTCAGCGCCCTGGGCTTCGAGTTCGTCGAGCGCGGCCCAAAACGCCTCCTCGACGCCCTCGTCCGCGCCCTCGACGAACTCGGTCGGGACGCCGATGGTGAGGCCGTCGACGTCGCCGTCGGCGGCCGCGGCGTAGTTCGAGTCGGCACCGGCGTCGCGGGTCGTGCCGTCTCGGTCGTCGGGGCCGGCGATGACGTCGAGGAGCGCGGCGGCGTCCTCGACGGTCGGCGCGATTGGGCCGATCTGTTCGAGGGAGTTCGCGTAGGCGACGAGGCCGTAGCGCGAGACGAGGCCGTAGGTGGGCTTGATACCGACGACGCCGCAGAACGCGGCGGGACAGCGGATGGAGCCGCCCGTGTCGGTGCCGAGCGCGAGGTCGGCCTCGCCGGCGGCGACGGCGGCCGCGGAGCCACCGGAGGAGCCACCGGGGACGCGGGACTCGTCGACGGGGTTCTTGGTCGGGCCGAACGCCGAGGTCTCGGTCGTCGTCCCCATGCCGAACTCGTCCATGTTGGCCTTGCCGACGATGGTCGCGCCGGCGTCCTTCAGGAGTTCGACGACGGTCGCGTCGTACGGCGGGACGTAGTCTTCGAGCATCGCGGAGCCGCAGGTCGTCCGCAGGCCCTCCGTGGAGATGTTGTCCTTGACGGCGACGGACTTGCCCGCGAGCGGGCCGTCGTCGGAGCCGTCGAGCGTCTCTTTCGTGATGAAGGCGTTCAGCGACATCTACGACACCCGCGGGCCCTTGAAGAAGCCGTCTTCGGTCTCTGCGGCGTTCGACAGCGCCTCCTCTTGGGTGAGGCCGTCGCGGACCTCGTCGGGGCGCATCACGTTCACCAGTTCGTCCTCGCGGTCGACTTCGGGGACCTCGTCGAGGGCGTCGAAGTAGCCGAGGATGTCCGCGAACTGCGCCGCGAACTCCTTGACCTCGTCCTCGTCGAGGTCGACCCGCGCCAACTCGGCGACGTGTCGAACCTCGTCGGCGTCGACGGGCGTATCGCTCATGTATCGGAGGAAACGGAGACCGGGAGTAAGAGTTTCGGTGTGGGTCGTTTCGTCCGGTCCCCGGCGCGAGTCAGCCGGGGCGAGACCACCGGCGAGGCGGCCGGGGCCGACCGTACGGACCCGGGCCATTCCGTCCTCCTGTCGCCGTCAGATATAAGTAACGAGGGTCAATACGAATAGACGGAGAACGACCGTTCCCAGTTGCTTCTCTCGCACACAATGACAGAAAGTGTCCGACGTTTCACGACCGGCAACGCGCGCGTGCGCAATGAGAATACGAAAGATACCGAGCAGACCGACACCGAGCGGGAGCAGACGCCCACGTGCCCCGAATGCGGCTCGGAGAGCCTCGTCTCCGACACCGAACACGGTGAGACGGTCTGCGACGACTGTGGGCTCGTCGTCGAGGAAGACGAGATCGACCACGGCCCCGAGTGGCGCGCGTTCAACTCCTCGGAGAAAGACGAGAAATCCCGCGTCGGCGCGCCCACGACGAACATGATGCACGACAAGGGGCTGTCGACCAACATCGGTTGGCAGAACAAAGACGCCTACGGGCGCTCGCTGTCGTCCCGCCAGCGCGAGAAGATGCAACGGCTTCGCACGTGGAACGAGCGATTCCGCACCCGCGACTCCAAGGAGCGCAACCTCAAGCAGGCGCTCGGCGAAATCGACCGCATGGCCTCGGCGCTCGGCCTTCCGGATAACGTCCGCGAGACCGCCTCGGTCATCTATCGCCGCGCGCTCGACGACGACCTGCTGCCCGGTCGCTCCATCGAGGGCGTCGCCACGTCGGCGCTGTACGCCGCCGCACGGATGGCCGGCACCCCGCGCTCGCTCGACGAGATTACGAGCGTCTCGCGCGTCGAGAAGGACGAAATCGCCCGCACCTACCGCTACGTCGTCCGCGAACTCTCGCTCGAAATCAAGCCCGCCGACCCCGAGCAGTACGTCCCGCGGTTCGCCAGCGACCTCGGCCTCTCCGACGAGTCCGAGCGGCGCGCCCGACAGCTCTTGAAGAACGCCAAAGAACAGGGTGTCCACTCGGGCAAGTCGCCGGTCGGCCTCGCCGCCGCCGCCGTCTACGCGGCCTCGCTTCTCACCAACGAGAAGGTGACGCAAAACGAGGTCTCCGAGGTCGCCAACATCTCCGAGGTCACCATCCGCAACCGCTACCACGAACTCCTCGAAGCCGAAGAGCAGGTCCAACTGCCCTAACTCGGCCGGTCCGTTCGTCCGTTTCGTCCCGCTCGGTTCCGCGGTTCCGTTCCGTTCCGTTCCGTCTTGTCTCGTTCCGTCCCGCTTCGTTCCGCAACAGCCATGCCGCTCGCTCCGGAGCCACAGCCATGGAGACGACGCGACATTTCACCTCGACCGTGTACATCGTCAACGACGGCGCGGTGGCGCTCCACCGACACGAGCGCCTCGGCATCCGCATCCCGCCGGGCGGGCACGTCGACCGCGACGAACTCCCTCACGAGGCCGGCCTGCGCGAGGTCCGCGAGGAGACGGGGCTCGACCCGGAACTCGTCGACGACACGCCGTCGGTCCCCGCGCCCGCCGGCCGGGCGCTCCCGCAGCCCCGTCAGCAGATGCTCTACGACATCAACGTCCACGGCGACGGCTCGGTCGGCCACCAGCACATCGACCACGTCTTCTACGCCCGGGTGGACGCCCGCGACATCGACCCCGCGCCGGGCGAGGCAGACCCCGAGGTCTGGGCGTGGTACGACGAGTCCGACCTCCGCGAGAGCGATATCGACCCCGACACGGTGCAGTTCGCGCTGGAGGCTATCGAGGTCGTGCGCGCCGACGAGCGAGAGAGATAGCGGGGACTCCGCGACTTCGACCTACTCCACGAGCGATTCGACGTACTGCTGGACGTGGTTCTCCATCCGCCGCTTGAACCCCGCCTGCCGCGCGAGCCGGTCGAGTTCGCGCGAGGCGTAGGTGCCGTACTGGACCGCCTTCTTGTCCGCTTCCGCGACCGACTCGGGGAGCACGCCGCTCGCGGCCTCCCTGAGCGCGACCTTCCGCCGGTCGCCGTCCACGAGTAACTCTCCGGGGAGCGGGAGCGCAGCCGAGACAACCCGGTCGTGGAGGAGCGGCGCGACGGGGTCGACCCCGGCGGCGCGGAGCACGAGCAGGTCGCGTTCGAGCTGGTCGGGGAGCGTGAGAATCATTTCGCGGGCGGCCCCGCGGACGGTGTCGGCCTCGACGCGCGGGTCGTCGGGGGCTTTCTGGACTTTGGCGTAGCCGCCGAACAGTTCGTCCGCGCCCTGCCCGACCGCGAGGCGGTCGTAACCGTCCGCGGCGACTCGCTCTGCGAGCAGGTACAGGGGCAGAACGATTTGCACGTCCATCGGGTTCGTTCGGCCGAGCGCGGCGACGATTTCCGGGACGGCGCGTTCGAGCGCCTCGTGGGTGAGTTCGACCACGGTGAGGTCGCGGTCCATCGCGGCGGCGGCCTCGCGGGCGGCGGCCACGTCGTGAGAGCCCTCGAAACCGGCGACGTAACAGGGGGCGTCGGGGACGCCGGCCGCGACGACCGCCGAATCGACGCCGCCGGAGAAGGCCACGGCGAGGCCGTCGTCGTCCACCGACCGGACCGATTCGAAGACCGCGTCGCGGACGCGGTCGAGCGCGGCGTCGCGGTCGGTGGCGGCCGGCGGGTCGGGAAGCGACCAGACGCGTTCGTCGTCGCCGGCGGCTTCGCCGGTCGTCCCGCGGGCGCGGCCCGCGGGGACGGCGACCGGGTCGTCGAGGTCGCGGTGGTCGAACGACCACCTCGCGGGGTCGGCGCGCTCGGAGAAGAGCGGCTGGCGACCGAGCACGTCTCGGACGAGTCGGCCGTCGAGTTCGCCCGCGAAGCCCGCAGTTCCGGGAAGCGGGTCGCGCTCGGCGAGGGCGCGCCGGACGAGGTCGGGGGACGCGCCGCGCATCAAAACAGGTCCGTCAGGGCGTGTTTCAGTCGTCGGGTCGCGCCGCCCGCGGCCTGCCGGAACGAGATGCGCCACGGGGTCTTGTTGCCGACGACGCTGGTTCGCCCGTCGGCGACGGCCGAGAGGATGGCGTCCGCGCTTCGGGTGTCGGTGCCGACCTCGGTGACGGCCTGTCCGACCATCTCCGCGATGTGGGCGTCGCTCCCGGCGGTCATCGGGAGGTTCCGGCGCTTGGCGAACCGCTCGGCGCGCTGGTTTGCGATGCCGGTGAGGAGCCGCGAGTTGTAGATTTCGATGGCGTCGGCGCTGGCGAGCTGCGCGCTGGAGATGTGCGGGGCGACGCCGTGGCGCGACTTCTGAAACGGGTGCGGGATGACGGCGATGCCGCCCGCGTCGCGGATGCGGTCGAGCGTCTCGTCGTACGACAGTCCCGCGGGAATCAGCTCCTCGACGCCCAAGGCGAGGACGTGGCCCGCGGCGCAGGTGACCTCCATCCCCGGGATGCCGACCAGCCCGTAGTCGGCCGCGAGCTCCGCGGCTTCGAGGCTGGCGTCTATCTCGTCGTGGTCGGTCACGGCGAGGGCGTCCAAGCCGACCGCGACCGCCTGTTCGAGGAGGTACTCGATTGGGTCCCGCCCGTCGTAGGACAGAGACGAATGCGAGTGCAACTCGACCGATAACACACCGTCTCCTAACGATGGAGGCTAAAAAAGCGCCCCGGTCCCGGTGTGATTGGCGTGTGGACCTCACGCACGGTGGTCGGCGGGCGTTCGGGGCGACCCGAGCCGGTCCGGGACGGTCCGAGTCGCCGCCGTACACGCCCGCCTGAGTCGGATGCGGACGACGACGGCGACTTCGACCATATTTTGGGCACGTTCGTGCACATAGAAAGGGTTTACAATGTGCGTTCTGACCATACCAGTGAATGACGCTTTCCGACGCGGACCGCGATCTCGTCGTCGCCGAGCTCGGTCGAGACCCGACGCCGGCCGAGGAGATACTCTTCGAAAACCTCTGGAGCGAACACTGCGCCTACCGGTCGTCTCGCCCGCTTCTGTCGGCGTTCGACTCGGAGGGCGACCAGGTCGTCATCGGCCCCGGTGACGACGCGGCGGTCGTCGCTCTGGACGACGACACCTACATCACGCTCGGTATCGAGAGCCACAACCACCCCTCCTACGTCGACCCCTACGACGGCGCGGCCACGGGCGTCGGCGGCATCGTCCGCGACACCCTCTCGATGGGCGCGTACCCCATCGCGCTGGCCGACTGCCTCTACTTCGGCGACTTCGACCGCGAGCACTCGCGGTACCTCCTCGACGGCGTCGTCGAGGGCATCGCCGACTACGGCAACGCCATCGGCGTCCCCACGGTAACCGGGTCGACCTCGTTCCACGAGAACTACGAGGGCAACCCGCTCGTCAACGTCGCCTGCGTCGGCCTCCTGTCGGCCGACCGCCTCGTCACGGCCGAAGCCCAGAAGGCGGGCAACAAGCTCGTCCTCGTCGGCAGTTCGACCGGCCGCGACGGGCTCGGCGGCGCGTCCTTCGCCAGCGAGGACCTCGCTGAGGACGCGGAAACCGAAGACCGGCCCGCGGTGCAGGTCGGCGACCCCTACACGGAGAAACTGCTCATCGAGTGCAACGAGGCGCTCATCGACGAGGACCTCGTCGAGTCCGCCCGCGACCTCGGAGCCGCCGGCCTCGGCGGCGCGTCCTCGGAACTCGTCGCCAAGGGGGGCTTCGGCGCGGAAATCGACCTCGAGAAGGTCCACCAGCGCGAGCCGAACATGAACGCCTTCGAGATTCTCCTCTCGGAGTCCCAAGAGCGCATGTGCTACGAGGTGACTCCCGAGAACGTCGAGCGCGTGCAGGAACTCGCCGCGCGCTTCGACCTCGGCAGCGCCGTCATCGGCGAGGTCGCCGAGGGCAACTACGTCTGCACCTTCGACGGCGAACCCGTCGTCGACGTGCCCCCGGAGTTCCTCGCCGAGGGCGCGCCAATGAACGACCTCGACTCGGTCGAACCCGAAGCCGCGGCGCGCGACCTGCCCGCGTTCGACCTCGAAGACGCGTTCGAAGCGGTCGTCTCCGACCCCAACACGGCGTCGAAGCGCTGGGTCTACCGGCAGTACGACCACGAGGTCGGCCTGCGGACCGCCCGCCGACCCGGCGACGACGCGGCGCTCCTCGACGTGCCCGAGGCCGACACGAAACTCGCGTTCACCGGCGGCGCGGACCCCAACTGGACGACCGCCGCGCCCTACGACGGCGCGCGCGCCGTCGCCTTCGAGAACGCGACCAACCTCGCCGCGAAGGGCGCGTCGCCCCTCGCGACCGTCGACTGTCTCAACGGCGGCAATCCCGAGAAACCCGACGTGTACGGCGGCTTCAAGGGCATCGTCGACGGCCTCGCCGACATGTGCCGGGCGCTTTCGGTCCCGGTCGTCGGCGGCAACGTCTCGCTGTACAACGACTCCGTCTCCGGCCCGATTCCGCCGACGCCGACGCTGGCGATGGTGGGGAAGGCCGACGGCTCCTCGCCCGGCCTCTCGCTTTCGGGCGAGGGCGACCTGTTCCTCGTCGGCCACTCCGGCGGCGCGCTCGGCGGCTCGGCGGTCCTCGACCACCTCGGGGGCTCCGACGCGTTCCCGACGCTCCCCGAGGACGCCGACGCCGCGACCGCGGTCGAGACGATTCGGACGGTCGCGGCCGATGAGTCCACGGTCGCGGTTCACGACGCGAGCCACGGCGGTCTCGCGGTCGCGCTGGCCGAGATGGTCACCGACGAGGTCGGCGCGGACGTGTCCGTCTCCGACTACGTCTCGCTGTTCGAGGAGACGCCCGGCCGTGTCGTCGTCGAGACGACCGACGAGGCCGCACTGCGCGACCTCGCGGGCGACGTGCCCGTCGTCGAACTCGGGACGACGACCGACGACGCGACGCTCTCGCTCACGGTCGACAGTGACGGCGACGAGGTCGCCTACGGCGCGGCCGACATCGCAGCCCTGCGCGACGTGCTCGCCCGCGAACTCGACTGAGCCGAACCCTGAACTGCAAAAACGCGTCCGCGTCGCACCGCCCTCGCTACGGTTCGAGGACGACTTTCCCGCTGCTCTTTCTGGCTTCGATGTGTTCGTGGGCCGCCGCGGCGTCTTCGAGGTCGAACGTCTCGCCGACGACCACGTCGAGTTCGCCCGCGGCGAGCAGTTCGGACAGCTCCGGCACCGCGCCGAGAATCGATTCGGGGCGCTGCTCCATGGCGCTGCCGAGGTGGAAGCCGATGACGGACTTGTTCTCGAACAGCAGGCGCGTCGGGTCCGCCGCGGCAGAGTCGCCGGAGGCCGCGCCGTAGGTGACGAGTCGGCCGAAGTCGGAGAGGGCGTCCAGACTGCGCTCGAACGTCTCGCCGCCGACGCCGTCGAGGACGAGGTCGACGCCCGCGCCGTCGGTCTCGTCGGCGACGACCTCGCGGAAGTCCTCTTCTGTGTACTGGATGCCGTGGTCGAGACCGAGGTCGGCCGCGAGGTCGAGTTTCGCCTCGGTGCTGGCCGTGCCGAACGTCTCGACGCCGGCGTGGGCGGCGAGTTGGACCGCCGCGGTGCCGACGCCGCCGGCGGCCGCCTGAATCAGCACGCGCTCGTCGCCGTCGAGGTCGCCCCACTCGTGGAGGCAGTTGTAGGCGGTGAGGAACTGGACGGGGAAGCCGGCGGCCTCGGCGAACGACATCGATTCGGGCACGTCGAACAGCGTCGGGGCCGGCGTGGTGACGGACTCGGCGTACGCCCCGCCGCCGGTCATTGCGACGACGCGTTCACCGACCTCGCGGTCGATGCCCTCGCCCACCGCGTCGATGGTCCCCGCGGCCTCCATCCCCGGCGTGTACGGCGGTTCCGGGCCGTCTCGGTAGGTCCCGCGCCGCTGCATGATGTCCGCGAAGTTGATGCCGGCGGCTTCGACGTCGATGCGGACCTCGCCCGGGGCCGGTTCGGGCGTCTCGGTCTCGCGCAGTTCGAGGCTGTCGGTGCTCCCGTACTCGGTGACGACGATAGATTTCACACCGGCCGTAGCCGCGGGGGCTTGAAAAGGGGAGAGAACGCGGAAGTTCGTGCGGATTGCCGGTTTCGAGCGGTTTCGAACGTTTTTCGAGCGGTTTCGAACGGTTCTGGGCGCGCTTACGCGAGCGCCAGCGGGATGCCGAACGTGACGACGAGGCCGACGACGAAGACGAGGACGCCGGTCGTGACCTGACTCATCGAGAACTCCTGCATCGGGGAGGTGACGCGGCCGTCTTGTTCGCCTTCGTGGTGGTCGTCGTGTCCGTGGTCGTGGTCGTCGCTCATACGCGGGGCGACGGGTTCGCGGTACAAAAACGCACCTAACCGTCGTCCGCGAGCCCAACCACTGCATCGCTTGCGACCGGTCTCGCGGGCGGGCGTCACCCCGGGCGGTTCAGGACCGATATAGATACAGCACGACCAGGAACACGAGCGCGAGCGGGAGGAACGGAATCGCGGCGTCGAGCGGGACCAACAGCGCCACTATCGCGGCCATCACCACGAACTCGACGACCACGAGCAGGCTGAGGAGTTCGGCTGAATCCGTCATCGTTCGAGTCGGAACCCGTGTCGGGCTTTTCGCGGACGGGTCATCAAGCTGACTCCACACCGGTCCGAGAGGGTCTCGCGGTCATCGGACGACTCGGCCAAGTGGTCGGCGTTCGGCCACCACCTGCCGTAGTCGAAACGGTGAAACGGCTCTTTCGCAAACAATCCGGTAGCGAATGCTCACGAAGCGCATCATCCCCTGTATCGACGTCGACCTCGACGAGGACGGGAACCCCGCGGTCTACACCGGCGTCAACTTCGAGGACCTGAAGTACACCGGCGACCCGGTCGAGATGGCCAAACGGTACAACGAGGCGGGCGCGGACGAGTTCGTCTTCCTCGACATCACCGCCTCCGCCGAGGGGCGGGCGACGATGCTCGACACCGTCTCGAAGGTCGCGGACGAGGTGTTCATCCCGCTGACGGTCGGCGGCGGCATCCGCACCCGCGACGACATCAAAGAGACGCTCCGCGCCGGCGCGGACAAGGTCTCTATCAACACCGCGGCGCTCCAGAACCCCGACCTCATCGAGGAGGGCGCGCGCTCCTTCGGCAGCCAGTGTATCGTCATCTCGGTGGACGCCCGCCGGCGCTTCGACGAGGCGGGCGAGCACTACGCCGAGGTCGACGGCGAGTCCTGCTGGTTCGAGTGCACCGTCAAGGGCGGCCGCGAGGGAACCGGCGTCGACGTGGTCGAGTGGGCCAACGAGGCCGAGTCCCGCGGCGCGGGCGAGCTGTTCATCAACTCCATCGACGCCGACGGCACGAAAGACGGCTACGACATCCCGCTGACGAAGGCCGTCTGCGACAGCGTCTCGACGCCCGTCATCGCCTCCTCCGGCTGCGGCGGCCCCGAGGACATGTACGAGGTGTTCACCGAGGCCGGCGCGGACGCCGGGCTCGCCGCCTCCATCTTCCACTTCGACGAGTACACGATTCGGGACGTCAAGGAGTACCTCGACGAGCGCGACGTGCCGGTTCGACTGTAAGCCCCGCCTCCACAGCCGTTCTTTTCCGCCTCTTTTCGTCTCTCTTTTCGCGTCCCGTCCCGACCCGTCCGCCGGTCGTGCGTCCCCCGCGCAGTCGAAACCAATCTTAACCCGCCGCCGCGTCGTATCTCGACCCGAGATGACAGACGACGCGTGGCTCGACGCCCTCCGCACGCACCGCGAACAGAAGGATCGCTATCTCGCTGGGGACCGCAACTCTCCGATTCCGCCGGACCAGCGGGAGGTTTTCGACGGCCTCGACTACTTCGACCCCGACCCCGACCTCCGGTTCGAACTCGAACTCCGGGAATACGACGACCCCGAGCGCATCACCATCGGCACCTCGACCGACGGCGAGCGCGCGTACCTCGCGTGGGGGCGCTTCGAGTTCGAGGTCGACGGCGAGTCGTACGCGCTCGACGCCTACCGCGCCGACGCCGACGAGGACCGCCTGTGGGTTCCGTTCCGCGACGAGACGAACGCCGAGGAGACGTACGGAGCGGGTCGCTACCTCGACCTCGAAGCCGCGGACCGGACCGACGACGGGCGCTGGGTGGTCGACTTCAACTACGCGTACAACCCGTTTTGCGCCTACTCGCCGCGCTACGAGTGCCCGCTGGTTCCGATGGAAAACTGGCTCGAAGTCCGCATCGAGGCCGGCGAGAAGGACTACGAGGGGCCGGGCGGCGGCGGCGAGTAACCGAAGCCGAGAACTGAGAGACGCGCCGCTCGCGGCCGGAAGAAACGAGAGAGAACCCGCAGATTACGCGTCGATACCGGCGCGGTAGGCGTCGGTGAAGTCGTCGGCGGTGCGCTGGACGCCGCGGGCGGCCTCCGCGAGCGCGTCGAGGGGGTCGACGCCGGACTCCGTCTTGATGGAGAGGACGGGGTCCGTCTGTCCGCCGGACTGCTCGGGGTTCACGTCGTAGGTCGCGGCCGTGACGGTGTCGGTCTGGAGGAGTTCGCCCTTCAGGACGTTCATGAAGGTGTGGTCCTCGCCGCCGATTTCGATGCGGAGTTCCTCGTCGGTCTTGTCGATGACCCGCAGTTCCATGGCTCTCCGTTCCCTCCAGCGGCGTTTTAACGTTTCGTCTCGGGAACCGCGACCAGTTCGTCGAAGTCCGGGTCCGCGTCGAGGAGTTCGTACCGCCCGCCGTCGTCCGGGGGCGCGACGACGCCCTCGGCGACGAGGTGGTCCAGATGGGCGAACGCCTCGCCGGGGCCGTGGAGGATGTGGATGGCTTCGAGGTCGCCGAACAGGCGCGCGCTCACGGTCCACACGTCGGCCGGGCCGTGATCGTCGAGGACGGAGACGACGCGCTCGGTGCGCTCGCGGTGGTGCTCCGCGATGACGCGCGCCCGGCCGGCGGGGTCGGAGATGGGGTCGCGGTGGCCGGGCCACGCCCGCTCGAAGTCGAGGGCCGCGAGGCGCGCGAGGCTGTCGAGATAGGTTTCGAGGGGGCGGTCGACCCGCAGGTCAGCGCCGCCGACGTTCGGGGTGTACTTCGGGAGAATCGCGTCGCCGACGAACGCCTGGCGACCCGCGCCGGGCTCGCCGTCGAAGGCGAAAGCGCTCAGGCCGGCGGCGTGGCCGGGGAGGTGGACGACTTCGAGTTCGCCGTCGCCGGCGGCGATGCGGTCGCCGTCCTCGACGGGCGTCACGTCGACGCGGTCGCCCCGGAGGTCGTCGTGGCCGTCGAGGAACGCGGTCACTTCGGCGAGCGGTTCGTCGGGGATACGCCACTCGTCGAAGCGGCGCTCGCGAATCGAGCGCTCGGCCGCGACCGCGTCGGGGTCGCCCGCGACGATGCCCGCGTCGTCGGCGTGGACGTAGACCGGGGCGCCGCTCTCGGCCTGGAGTTCGCCCGCCAGTCCGGCGTGGTCGGCGTGCCAGTGGGTGAGGACGATGGCGTCGAGGTCCGCAACCCCGCACCCGGCCGCGTCGAGTCCCTCGCGGAGGTCGCGGCGGACCGAGTCGGTCGCCACGCCGGCGTCGACCAGCGTCGGTCGGTCGCCGGGGAGGAGATAGGCGTTGTTGAGGCCCTCGAAGACGGTGTTACCGAGCCGTATCCGTTCCATGCGGCCACCTAACCGCCGAGGTGCATGATTATTCCGAATGGTCTCGGGGACGCGGCGTCCCGCGGTTTGTCGCGCGCTCGCCGGCACGCGGTCGGTCACCGGCTCGATTCGCCGGGCGAACGCCCGGTACATTCAAAAGCCGGCGTCGCATCGAATCGCACGTCGAATGCCGGTGGACTTCTACGAACTCCTCGGGGTCGAACGCGACGCCGAGACGGCGGAGATAAAGCAGGCCTTTCGTCAGCGCGCTCGGGAGTACCACCCCGACGTCAACGACGACGAGCGAGCCACGGCGCAGTTCACCGTCGTCCGGAAGGCCTACGAAGTCCTCACCGACGACGCCGAGCGCGCCGACTACGACCGGATGGGCCACGGGACGTACGTCGAAAAGCGCCTCGACGGCCTGACGAAGTTCAGATACCCCGGCAAGGCCGACGAGCAGGCCGGGGCCGGCGGCTCTGGAAGCGCCGACGCCGGCGGGCGGTCAGGTTCGTCGGGGTCCTCGACCGGCCGGTCGTCCTCGTCCACGTCGTCCTCCTCGTCTTCTTCCGGTCGGTCGTCCTCCTCGTCGTCCCGGTCGTCGTCCGGGCGCGCGTCGTCTTCGTCTTCGACCGCGAGTTCGTCGCGGTCGGGTCGGTCGCGCCGCTCGGGGTCGGCTTCCTCGTCGCGCGCCTCCGGGTCGTCGTCGCGGACTACGGGCGCATCGCAGTCGTCGGCCGCGAGCGGGGCGTCGCGCGGCCGCACCCGAAACACGCAGTCCAGTCGAACGGGGACGACCGGCCGGTTCGAACGCGAACGCGACGGCTCCGAGTCGGCGTCCGCGTCAGCGTCCGGGGAGACGAACCCGCTTTGGTACGGCTGGGGCGTCTCGCTCGGCGCGCTGCTGGCGTATCTCGGCGGCTTGGCGTGGCACCTCTCGGGCGACGGCGCGGGGTTCGTGACTGCGCTCGCGTCGCTCGACACCGCCGCGCCCGCCGCGGCGCTTCTCGCGTCGTCGCCGCTGTCGGTGCCGAGCCTCGCCGCTTTGCAGACCGCGGCGGCGACGCCGACGGTGGTCGTCCTCCCGGTCGCGGCGGCGCTCCTCGCGGTTTCGGTCGCCGGAGTCATCGCCCGGTTCGGCCACGCGTGGACAACGTGGGTCTACGCGCTCGCGGCGGCCGTCCCGCTGGCGCTCGTGGTGGCCGGCGCGGTCGGCGTCGGCCGCCCCGTCGCGGTCGACCTCCTCGGCTTCGTCGTCTGCCCGCTTCTCGGGGCCGGCGGGTTCGTCGTCGACGCCGGGTGGTATCTCTTCGCCTCGCGGTAGCTGGCGCGGTGCGGGGCGTCCCGGCAGGCGGCCGCCTCGGAAGTCGCGGCGTGCGGGCCGCCCTCGCCCACGATTTTTGTCGCCCGCGCCCGACGGGCCGGTATGGCCATCCCGACCGACTCGGTCCGGCGGTTCCGACTCCGCGGCGTGAACGCGTACCTCGTCTCCGACGGCTCGGAGACGGTGCTCGTCGACGCCGGGACGCCGTGGGACCGCGACCGACTCCTCCGCGGCCTCGCCCGCTCCGACCTCGACCCCGGCGCTATCGACCGGGTGCTCGTGACCCATTTCGACCTCGACCACGTCGGGTCGCTCGCCTCGCTCAGCCTCCGCGACGACGTGCCGATTCACCTCGCCGAGCCGGACGCCTCGCACCTGACCGGCGCGTCGAAGCCGTCGCTCACCTCGCTGAAAGGCGCTGCACAGCGCGCGCTCGCGTCGTTCGTCGAGCGCCCGACGAACCCCGTGGAGGTCGTCCGCGACGGCGACGAACTCGGCGGCTTCGTCGCGTACCGGACGCCGGGACACACCCCCGGCCACACCGCGTTCGTCCACGAGGACCACGGCGTCGCGTTCGTCGGCGACATGGTCCGCGAGTCGAACGGGAGCCTCGGGCTGCTGCCGGGATTCATCGCGACCGACGCCGCGGAGAACAGACGGAGCGTCCGCGCGTTCGCGGCGCGCTGCCCGCCGGTCGACGTGGTCGCGGTGGGCCACGGCGAGCCGGTCACTGAGTACGGATACGGCGCGCTCAAGCGACTCGCGGACAAGCTCTAATCGGAGCGCGGTCGCTTTCGGAGCGCGATTCTCCGTGACGAGACGTCGAGCTATCGCTCGTGTCTGAGTTAAGAGCGGGGACCGCGGCCGAGCGCAGGTCCCCGGACTGACCAAGCCACTGTGAGGAGCACCAGTCTCACAGCTGCCTGACGCGCCCGGCGGAAGTGAATCGAACCACGCGCGTCAACACCACGTTGGACACTAGTTGTAAAAAGTCCTTTGTTATCGCCAATTAGAACCACGGCCTCCAGAACGACTGGATAAATATGCTCTTATGTGATTCATTTAGCCGTATTAACTGGACACCTAGTAACCTTCATGGTTGTTACTGGACGAACGGACGCCAGAATGGTGAAGAATCTATCGAATCCGCGGACGAGAGTCGAACGCGGCCGAAAATACGCTATCTGACCAGATACGGGTCCGCTCCGGGCATGAAGCGGCCGAGGTCGGATTCGCGGCGGAAGTCGGTCGACTGAAGCTCCAGCAGGCCGGCGACGAGTTCGTCGTGGTCGCCGTCGTCCCACTCGGCGGGGTCCTTGATGGGCAACACGAGGAAGCCGCTCCCGCGGAGTTCCTCGCCGTGGAGTGCTTCCATGTCGATGTCCGTCTTCCAGCCGACCGACGTGTAGTTGTTCAGGACGTGCTTCGTCGCCACCGCGCCGACCGGCAGGAGGACGTGGGCGGCGATGGCGCGGAGCTCCGCGTCGAAAAAGCGCTCCATGTCGGTGTAGTCGGCCGCCGACGGCGTGCCGTCCGGCACGCACATGTGCAAATACGAGAAGAACGTGCTGTTCACGGTCGGTTCGTCGCCGGCCTCGGCCAGCAACTCGCCGTCTTCGAGCGCCGGGAACAGCTTCTCGCCTGCGCCCCCCGCGAAGGGGACGCCGGTCTCGATGCCCCCGTGGACGCCGGGGTGGTCGCCGATGACGTGGAAGTCGGCGTTGGCGTCGCCGTAGCCGGGGACGTACCGGTCACACGACGGTCGCATGTCGAACGGGTTTCTCGTGCGGTCGGTTACGTTTCTCACGGTACTCTCTGTGGGAGCGGTCGGTAAAGAAGACGTGGTTCGGCCCGATATCGTACACGAACGAGCGTGAGGAACGCATCGAGAGAAAACGTCGTCCGCGCTGTCGACCGTCGACCGACGGGCTCCGGCTCAGAGTTCGACGCCCGAGGGGATGAGGCTCTGGCTCCGCAGGAGCGTCCCGTCGCCGTCGTAGACGAGGAACGTCGATTTCTCGAAGGTCTCGAAGTGGTCGCCCTCGATGGCCACGTCGACGCGGTAGCGCCCCTCGTCGTCGCCCGCGGCGCGTCCGTACTCGCGGGCCGCCCGAATGAAGTCGAGCACGTCGTCGGCGCGGGCGTTGAGTTCGAGGACGTAGTCGCCGGTCAGTCGGTCCGTCACGCTCACGACGCCGCGGGCGTCGTCGGCGTCGACGGAGTCTTGCAGCCGAAAGGAGACGTCCAGTTCCTCCGCGGCGAGCACGTCGCCGCTGGTCGAGAGGAACCGCGACCGAAGCTCCTCGGCCGGGCCGTAGAAGTCGATAGATACCGTCGGTTGGCGGGGGTCGCCGTCGTCCTCGTACCAATCGACATCGCGGACATCGAGTTCGAAGTAGTCACGCCGCATTCCGTACCGTTGGTTGTACTGCGCCGCCTATTAACGTGACGCCGCCCGAAGCGTGGTTCCGGCGTCGAAACCGGCCGATTACGCCGGTTCGACGCGCGCTCGGCACAACGGTTATCGGCCGCCGCCGCGAGCGAACCGCATATGGAACCCGTCAACCTCGACGAGAGCTTCGCGTCGTTCGACGAGACGTGGGCCCCGCGAATCGCCGCGGAGCTGAACGACTACGCGGTGAAAGTCGCGAAACTCGACGGCGAGTTCGTCTGGCACGCCCACGACGACACCGACGAACTGTTTCTCGTCCGCGACGGACGGCTCCGAATCGAGTTCCGCGACCGCGACGACGCGGACCTCGGCCCGGGCGACCTCCTCGTGGTCCCCCGCGGCGTCGAACACCGCCCCGTGGCGCTCGAACCGACCGAAGCGCTGCTCGTCGAGCCGACCGAGACGCTCAACACCGGCGACGCCGACGAGAGCGACCTGACGCACGGCGACCCCGAACGGCTCTCCTGAGGGTCGACCGAGCGCGTCCTCTCCCGTCCTGCTGCCCCACTGGCGCGCCCCGGACTGTCGGTAGTTTTTACCTGTCAGACCGTGCGATTGTCCTATGGTCTGGGTCCGCTCCGAACACGCGGGTGCGCTGGCCGTCGTCTCGACGTGGCTCTGTGCGCTCCTCCCGTGGAACGTCACGTACACGCCGAACCTCTCGGGCGTGAGCCTGCTTTTCGTCCGGTTCCCCTTCGCGGAGGTGCAGTTCTCGTGGGGCCTGTCCAGCCGTGTCGCAATCAGAAGCCCGCTGTCCGCGCTCTCGCTCCAATCGGGGCAGACCGTCGCCGTCGCCTATCAGGCGTGGGTCGTCGGCGCGGCCATCCTCGCGCTCGCGGTCCTGTTTTCGCTCGTGTACTACCTGCGCGACGAGCGGGTCGAAGCCGGCCCGGTCGACCCCGTTCGGGTGCTCGGCGGCCTCCTCGGCGTCGTCGGCGTCGTCCTCGCCGCCGCGACGTACCTCCTCGTGACGCGCGGGATTCCGGGGATTCCGCTCCCGCTCGGCGTCGTCATCTCGCTCGTCCTCGCCGGCGTCCTCCTGACCGTCGACCGGACCTGACGGCGAGTCGCGACCGGTCCTGCTCGTCGAATGACAGTCTCCCGCGCGGACCTTTTAAGTCTCGACCCACCATATCCCCGACCAACTGACCGGGTGACGATGGCACGAGATACGACGAGCGAGACGAGGGGAATGCGCGACCCGTCGGTGGAACGAGGGGTGTGGAGACTCCTCGCCAGCGGGGAGTTCGACGCCGCGGCCGCCGAAGCGGAGCGGCTCTTGCGCCGAACCGCCGAGATGCTTCGGGGGTCGGACCTCGACGTGCACCCGCTTTCGCCCGACGACACGCCGCTCGGAACTTACGAGGTCCCCGAGGGCCACGAGGAGGTCGAGCGCTACTGGGTGAACGCCCCCTTCGCCTACGTCGTCGTCACCTACGACACGGACGCGACCGCCCACCAGTACCACACCGTCGAACCCGACCTCGACGAGTTCGAGGCGTCGCTGCTCGAACGCGTCCGCACCGACATCCGCGACCCGCTTTTGTACCGCCGCGAGGCGGACCCGCGGACCGAGACGGCGCTGGTCGAGGAGCTTCAGTCGATTCTCGAACAGTACGGGCTGGAACTCGACATGAACACCTTCTACACGCTGTTGTACTACCTCCGGCGCGACTTCCACGGCTACGGCCCGCTGGACCCGCTGATGAAGGACCCCCACATCGAGGACATCTCGTGTGACGGCTACGACCTGCCGCTTTTCGTCTACCACGACGAGTACACCGACATCGCCACGAACGTCTCGTTCGCCGCCGAGGAACTCGACAACTTCGTCATCCGCCTCGCCCAGCGCTCCGGCCAGCACATCAGCGTCGGTGACCCCGTCCTCGGGACGACGCTCCCGAACGGCGCGCGCGCCGAGTTAGCCCTCGGGGAGGAGGTCACGCCGCGCGGGTCGGCGTTTACCATCCGCCTCTACGCCGAAGAGCCGTTCACCCCAATCGACCTCGTGCGCTACGGCACGTTCTCCATCGAGCAGATGGCCTACCTGTGGCTCTGTATCGAACACAACAAGAGCCTCATCTTCGCGGGCGGGACGGCCTCGGGCAAGACCACCTCGATGAACGCGGTGTCGATGTTCGTCCCGCCGCGGTCGAAGGTGCTGTCCATCGAGGACACCCGCGAACTCGCGCTCTACCACGACAACTGGCTGTCGTCTGTCACCCGCGAGCGACTCCACGAGGGGACCGACATCTCGATGTACGACCTGCTTCGCTCGGCGCTCCGGCACCGCCCCGAGTACATCATCGTCGGCGAGGTTCGCGGCGACGAGGCCGTGACCTTGTTCCAGGCGATGAACACCGGCCACACGACGTTCTCGACGATGCACGCCGACAGCATCGAGACGGTCATCAACCGCCTCGAAAACGAGCCGATCAACGTCCCGCGCGCGATGGTGCAGTCGCTCGACCTGCTGTGCGTCCAGACGCTCACCCGTCACGGCGGCGAGCGCGTCCGCCGCTCGCAGACCATCGGTGAAATCGGCGACATCGACCAGCGGACCGGCGAACTCGACTACTCGTCGGCGTTCGCGTGGGAGCCCGAGACGGACACGTTCAGTCAAAACGACAGCTCGCTGCTCACCGAAATCCAGCGCGAAAACGGCTGGTCGCGGACCGAACTCCGGCGCGAACTCCGGCGGCGCGAGGGGTTCCTCCGATACCTCCTCGACAAGGGCGTCACCGACTACCGGCGCTTTACCGCGCTCATCAACGAGTACTACGCGGACTCGGAAGACGTGATGCGGCGCGTCGAGGCCGACGAGGACATCGTCGACGCCGGCTCGGAGGCCTGAGATGGTCGCACAGTACCTGTATCTGCTCCCGCTCGTGCTCGCCGTCCTCCTCGTCTTGCCCGTCGTCCTGTCGCCGGTGAGCCGCGCGGCCGACCTCCTCGTCTCGCGGGTCGCGCTCTCCGTCTTCGGCTTCTACGTCGCCAACGAGAACCCCCGGCGCAGGGAACAGCGAACGCAGCTGCGGGCGGCGCACGTGAGCGTCACCCACCGCGTGTACGCCTCGCGGACGCTCCTCATGGCGACCGTCTTCGGCGTCGCCGGGAGCGTCTTCGGCGTCTACCTCGCCGCCGTGACGCTCGACACCCTCGCCGTCCAATCCGAGACGATTCGGGAGGTCCTCCCCGGCGCGCTCGGCTTCCTCGGCGGCCTCACGAGCATTCAGGCGCTCCCGCTCCGCGACCTGTTTCTCGCACTGCTGCTTTCGAGCGCGACGCTCGGGACGCTCCTCGCGCTCGGCGTCTACTGGGGTCGGTGGTACGTCCTCACCGAGCGGGCGCGGACCCGCTCGTCGGAAATCGAGGCGACGCTCCCGCGGACGGTCGCGTTCGTCTTCGCGCTGTCGCGGTCGGGGATGCCGTTCCCACAGGTGCTGGAGACGCTGGCGCGAAACGAGGCCATCTACGGCGAGGCGGCGCGCGAGGTTTCCATCGTCGTCCGCGACATGGACGCCTTCGGCACCGACGTGCTCTCGTCGCTCCAGACGATGGCGACGCGGACGCCGAGTCCGAGCCTCGAGGAGTTCGCAGAGAACCTCGCCAGCGTCCTCGGGAGCGGTCGCAACCTCTCGTCGTTCCTCCAAGAGCAGTACGAGCGGTTTCAGGAGGAAGCCGAAGCCCAACAACAGCAGTACCTCGACTTGCTTTCGACGTTCGCGGAGGTGTACGTCACCGTCCTCGTCGCCGGCCCGCTGTTTTTCATCACCGTGCTCGTCGTCATCGGTCTCGTCCTCGCGGACACGCTGACGCTCATCCGCATCGTCGGCTACGTCGGCATCCCGCTGGCGAGCTTCGGCTTCGTCGTCTACATCGACAGTATCACCGAGTCGCTCCGGGGCGCGGCGGTTGCCGACGACGGCGCTGACACCGCGGCCGAGTCGGCCCGGCGCATCGACGCGACCGGCGGCGTCGGCTCAGCCCCCGCGACCGACGGCGGCGAGACCGACGCCCGAGGCGACCCGTGGCGCGCGAACCGCGAGCGGCTCGCCGCCTACGACCGGCTCCGCGCGCTCCGCAACTGGTTCGAGCGCCCGCTCGACACCCTCGGACGCAAGCCGCTCGTCGCGCTCGCGCTCACCGTCCCGCTGGGGCTCGTCTGGGTCGCGCTGCGGGCCACGATTCCCGCGGACCCCACGATACTCGGCGTCGCCGACGCGGTGGACGAACACGTCGTCGAGGCCGCAATCGGTTCGCTCGTCGTCGTCTCGGCGTTCCACGAGCTGCGAAAGCGCCGAATCCGCGCCATCGAGCGCAGCATGCCCGACTTCCTCGACCGCCTCGCGAGCGTCAACGAAGCCGGGCTGACGGTCGTCCAGAGCCTCCGCCGGGTGTCGGCGTCGGACCTCGGGCCGCTCGGCGACGAGGTCGAGCGCGCCGTCCGCGACATCGACTGGGGGGCCGACGCACAGACCGCGCTCCGGCGGATGGACCGCCGGACGGCCAGCCCGATGGTGTCGCGGTCGGTGACGCTCATCACCAACGCGATGAGCGCGAGCGGCGACCTCGCGCCCGTGCTCCGCATCGCGGCCAACGAGGCCCAAGACAGCCGCCGCCTCGCCCGCGAGCGGAACCAGGAGATGCTCACGTACCTCCTCGTCATCTACATCTCGTTTCTCGTCTTCCTCGGTATCATCGCCGCGCTGACGGTGTCGTTCATCCCGGCGGTCGAGCAGGCCAGCGCCGGAGGCGTCGGCTCCGGCGAGGTCGCCGGCGTCTCCTCGGGCGCGTTCTCGGGCCTGCGCGACGTGGACACCGAGTCGTACACGCTGTTGTTCTTCCACGTCACGGCCATTCAGGGGCTCTGCTCGGGGGTCATCGCCGGACAGCTCGGCGAGGGGCAGATTGCCGACGGCGTCAAACACGCCGCCATCCTGCTCGTCATCACCTACGTGACGTTCCTGTTCATCTGAGCGCGCGCGACTCATCAGGGGAACGACCCCGACCGACGCCCGCGACCCGTGCGGTCTTTGTCCCGCCGCCCCGACCGACCGGCATGGACGGAGACGAACCCCGAGACGGGGTCCGCGAGACGTACGACCGCATCGCGTCGCACTTCGCGTCCACCCGCGAGTATCCGTGGCCCGAAGTCGAGTCGTTCGTCGCCGACGCGACCGAGTCGGGACCGGCCGCCCGCGCGCTCGACCTCGGCTGCGGTAACGGCCGGCACGTCGACCTCCTCTCCGAGCACGCCGACGAGGTCGTCGGCCTCGACGTGAGCCGCGGCCTGCTCGACGAGGCGGTCGCGCGGGCGGCCGAACGCGGCTTCGACGCCGGACTCGTGCAGGGCGACGCCTCGCGGCTTCCCTTCACCGACGACGCCTTCGACCTCGCGGTGTACGTGGCGACGGTTCACCACCTCGCGCCGCGGGCGGCGCGCGTTGCCAGCCTGAACGAACTCGCGCGCGTGCTCGACGCCGACGGCCGCGCGGTCGTCAGCGCGTGGAGCACCGCCCACGACACGTTCGACCGCGAGGACGGCTTCGACACGACGGTCGACTGGACGCTCCCCGGCGGCGAAACGGTCCCCCGCTTTTACCACATCTACGCGCCCGACGAGTTCGACGCCGACCTCGACGCGAGCGACCTCGCGGTGGTCGAATCGACGGTCTCCAGCGGGAACTGCTACGCCGTCGTCGCCGGCTGCTGAGCGTTGGTCGGGACTGGGGCCTCACGGACGGAATCGTGTTGGTTGCTAACGCGTTTCGGGTGGATGCCGGCCGCGCACAGGTGATGTGGGCTTAAGAGCGCCGCGACGAATTCCCGTGTATGACCGAGACCGACGAACCACGGGAGTACGAGGTTGTCGTCGTGGGCGGCGGCCCCGCGGGCCTCCAGACCGCGCTCTACACGACGCGACTGGGCCACGACACCGCGCTCGTGGACCGCGGCGGCGGCCGCGCGGCCATGATGCTCGACACGCACAACGTCATCGGCGTCACCGAGGACACCTCGGGCAACGAGTTCCTCGAAACCGCGCGCGGCCAGCTCGAAGACTACGGGACCGACATCCACCGCGACTTCGTGACCGACGCGGAGCGGTTGGACGACGGCCGGTTCCGCCTCGTCGGCAACGAGGGCGAGTTCGTCGCCGAGCGCGTCGTGCTCGGCGTCGGCTTCAACGACGAGCGCCCCGAGCCGCCGCTGCCCCGCACCGGCAAGGGTCTGCATTACTGCCTCCACTGCGACGCCTACATGTTCGTCGACGAGTCGGTGTACGTGATGGGTCACTCGGACTCGGCAGCCTACGTCGCCATGATAATGCTCAACTTCACCGACGAGGTGGACCTGCTGCTCCGCGGCGACGAGCCGACGTGGTCCGACGAGACGGACGAACTCGTCCGCGCGCACCCCGTCGACATCGTCGAGGAGGAGCTTTCGGGCATGACGAAGCGCGACGACGGCTGGCTGGAGAGCTTCGAGTTCGAAGACGGCACCGTCCGCGAGTACAAGGGTGGCTTCGCCATGTACGGCTCGAACTACAACACGACGCTGTTCGAGGCGCTCGACGTGGACCTCGACGACGACGGGACGGTCCCCGTGGACGACCACGGTCGGACCAGCGTCGACGGCGTGTTCGCGGTCGGTGACATCACCCCCGGCCACAACCAGATTCCGGTGGCGATGGGCAAGGGCGCGAAGGCAGGTATCGCCATCCACATGGAGCTCCGCGAGTTCCCCAAGAGTCTCGACGAGATTCGCGCCGAGGGCGCGGTGAGCGTCGACGACGTGCCCGGTATCTCGCCCGGCCTGCTCGACAAGGCCAAGCAGTTCAACGAGTCGCACGCGGACGATTGAGGCCGTAATTCAGCGAAATTCGGTGAAAACCGAAGTCTACGAACACCCTTCTAAAGTTCTCACGGCCAGTACGGTCTCCCACGATGAAACGTACTGGACTTGCGACTGTCCTGCTCGCGCTCATGGTCGTACTGGCCGGCTGTGCGGGCGGGGCCGGCACGATGACCGAGACGCAGACCGACGGGACCGCCGACGCGACGACGACCGCGTCGTCCGACGGCGACGACGCGGCCCGGACGGGAACCGTGAACTTCTACGTGAGCGACGAGCAGAACGCCATCGCGGACTTCGAACACCTCAACGTCACCATCGAGCGCGTGACGCTCGTCCGCGCGAGCGGTGACGTCGAATCGGAGACCGAAGCCGACACCGACGACGCGGAGGCCGACGATGAGACCGGAACCGAAACTGAATCCGAGGCCGACACCGCGAACGACACCGACGCTGAGGCGAACGCGAGCGTCGAGGTGGAAATCGAAGCTAACGCGACGGCGAACACGACGAACACGTCCGCCTCGACCAACGGGTCGGTCGACGCTGACGCCGACGCCGACGCCGATGCGGACATCGAATCCGCCGACGTAAACGACACCGACGCGGCCGAAGGCGAGTCGAGAGTCGCCTACGAGGTCGACAACGCGACCGTCGACCTGACGGAACTACAAGGCGAAAACGCGAGCCTCGTCGGCGAGTACGGCGTGCCCGAAGGGAACTACACGAAGGTCTTCGTGCACGTGAGCGAGGTGAACGGGACGCTGAAGACCGGCGAACGGGTCAACGTGAAGCTCCCCAGTAACAAGCTCCAGCTCGACACGGACTTCGAAGTCGGCAACGGCGAGTCCGTGGATTTCGTCTTCGACATCACCGCGTTCGAGGCGGGGGGCAGCGGGAAGTACATCCTCAAACCCGTCGTGAGCGAGTCGGGGACGGACGTGCCGATTACGAAGGTCGGCGCGGGAGCGGAAGCCGACACCGAAGCCGGGGCTGAGGTCGACGCGGGCGAAAACGAGACCGACGAGGCCGGTGAGAACGCCGAATCCGACGCCGAAGGCGACCTCTCCGTGAGCTTCGACGGGAACGTCTCCGCCGGCGAGAACGCGACGGTCGTCGTCACGCGGAACGGGACGCCCGTGGAGAACGCGACGGTGACGGTAAACGGCGAGACCGCCGGTACGACGGACGCCGACGGCGAGCTAGGTGTCGCCATCCCCGACGAGCGAGACGTGACGGTAGTCGCCGTGGACGGCGAGTCCGAGGCTGAGGCGGAGTTCGAGTTCGAAGTCGTCGGGAGCGCCCCCGACAACCCCGACGAGGGCGGCGAATCGACCTCCCTCGCCGCCTGACCGAAAAGGTAACATCCTTATTGGGGCGTCGAGAATGAAGAGATAGACGCGGCGTTCGCGCGCACCGGTGTCTCGGCCGAGCGAAGCGAGGCCGAGGCTCGGTGCGAGCGAGCGAAGCGAGCGAGCACCGGTGGTCTAATGGTAAGACATTGGCCTTCCAAGCCAATTATCTGGGTTCGATTCCCAGCCGGTGCATCTTCTCCGAATCGCTGCTCGCCGCGGAGAGCACTCAGCGGCTCTCACACCGTCGGAATCGGCGGCTATTCTTAACTATCATTCCGCCGATATTCGTGTGAGGTGTATTACAGATGAGTCTGCTCGACGGCCGCGTCGCGGTCGTCACCGGCGGTAGTTCGGGTATCGGACGGGGAATCGCGCTGGCCTACGCCGAGGTGGGCGCGGACGTGGTGGTCTGCGACATCCGCGAAGAGCCGAAGGAGGGCGGTGCGCCCACCCACGAGCAAATCGAGTCGGACACCGACTCGTCGGCGACGTACGTCGAACTCGACGTGACCGACCCGGCCGCGTTCAAGGCGGCGATGGACGCCGCCGAGGCGTTCGGCGGCGTGGACGTCATGGTGAACAACGCCGGTATCTGGCGGCCAGAGGAGTTCCTCGAAGTCACCGAAGCCGAGTTCCAAGGGATGCTGGACATCAACCTGAAGGGCGTGTACTTCGGGGCGCAGGCGGCCGCGAAACGGATGGTCGAGTCCGGCGGCGGAAGCATCATCAACGTCTCCAGCGTCAACGGCATCTTCGGCAACGGCAACTACCCGTCGTACAGCGCGTCGAAGGGGGCCGTTCGGACGCTCTCGTACTCGCTCGCCCACGGTCTCGGCGGCGACGGCGTCCGGGTGAACGCGATTCACCCCGGCGCTATCAGGACGAAAATCGGCCCCGAGGGGGCCGAGGAGACGGGCGAGGAACAGACCGCACAGTTGACCGCCATGATTCCGCTCGGCCGGCAGGGCGAACCGGACGACGTGGCCGGCGTGGCGGTGTTCCTCGCCAGCGACCTCTCGAAGTACGTCACCGGCGAGTCCATCGTCGTCGACGGCGGCTGGACCAGTTGGCGGTGACGCGGGAGCGACGCGGGGCCGGTTCGGTTGCCGACGCGGTCGGCTCCGCCCGCCCGCGTCCTGTCGTGTGAACGCCCACGAGTGCCGAAACACGCGGACTACGGCGACTTCGAGACGCCGACACGGACCGTCTCTCTTATCTTCCCTCCGAACGTAACCGAACGTAATGCTGGATTCCATTCCGCTGTTCCCCGGACTGCCGGGCGGCCCAGAACTGCTCATCGTCCTACTCATCGTCGTCCTCCTGTTCGGTGCGAACAAACTCCCCCAACTGGCCCGGTCGTCGGGGCAGGCGATGGGCGAGTTCCGTCGCGGCCGCGAGGAAATCGAAGAGGAACTGAAGAAGGGCGCGGAGGGGGGCGACGACGAAGACGAGAAAGGAGACGAGGCCGAGGCGGACGACGCCGACGCGACCGAGACGGAAGCCGAGAGCAGATAGTACGCGTCTCCCCCGGGGAACCGGACCCCTTGTGCGGTCTTTTACGGTCGCGAGTGTCTACTGTTTGCAGTCGCTCACGAGGTCGGTAACGACGCCAGACCGCGGCTTCGAGGGCCGACGGCGAGTCTACGACCGAGAGACCGGGCGGTCGGGGAGTAACTGCATGAGGTATGAATGGGTGGACAGCGAGGTTGCCCGGCGTTCCGACGTGGGGAATCCCGGTTGCCTCCTCCACCCCGCGATCCCTCGAGCGACGCACGTCCGATGGTCCGCTGCTCGCTTCCGCGCCTGGCGGGGTACCACCGATGAACCGCGCGAACCCTTCCCTGCGGAAGGGGTACGCGGAACCGCTGTCCCCGAAGGACGAGGTTTCTACGTTGGCTTCCGGGGCCCGCGCCGGTCTGACCGGACGCGCCCGTGTTCGGTCCCCGCTAAAGACCTATTTCGCGGGTGAAGAGCAGGGCCTAACTGCCCGACCTAGTCCACTCCCTCATTATCCACCGACTGTTAAGGGCCTTTCGACTCGGGTGCGGGAAAATCGAGGGACACCGTCGGGGTGGTTCGACGCGTCGGCTCCGCGAGTCGCCGGTTCCGGTCGGTCGCTCCCGGCTCACAACACGCCGCGGGCGTACCACGCGCCGCCGACGAAGGTGACGAACGCGGCGGCCACGACGGACCAGCGGTGGTAGGTGAGCCACGAGTACTGCTGGTCGAAGCTGAACAGGAGCGTCTGGTCGATAGAGAACGACCACAGCGCGGCGATGCCGAGCATCGAAAGCGAGAGGACGAAGGCGAGGCCGGCGGCCGTCGCCGGGTCGGTCCGCTCCTGTCTGCCCGAGAGGAAGACGACGGTTTCGAGGAGCGCGAGCATTCCGACGAACGAGATGCCGACCGGGCCCGCGGCGTAGTAGGCGGCCACCTGTCCGTCCCCGCCCTCGACGGTGACGGCGGGAATCGCGACGGCGATTGCGAGGAGCAGCGCGCCGACGATTCCGACGGTCGGCGCGAGGCGTTCGGCGTCCATGGCCGGTCGTTCGGGCGACCGACTGATAAACGGTTTGAGACGTGCCGGCGAGGGATTACCCGGTTTTAAATCGCGCTGCGACGACGTGCGCGTATGGACCGCGTAGCGATTATCGGTGCATCGATGACCCAGTTCGGGCAGCGAGACGCGTGGATTCGCGAACTGCTCGCGGAGGCGGGACAGGCCGCGCTCGCGGACGCCGACGTCTCGCCCGACGAAATCGAGCACCTCTACGTCTCGAACATGGCGAGCGGCGAGTTCGAGGGCCAGACGGGCGTCCCGAACGCCCTCGCCCACGACCTCGCGGCGATGCCCGCCTACACCGCCCGAATCGACCAGACCTCCTCGTCCGGCGGCGCGGGCGTCTACGCCGCGTGGCAGTCTGTCGCCTCCGGCGCGTCCGACATGACGATGCTCGTCGGCGGCGAGAAGATGACCCACCGCTCGACCGCCGAATCGACGGACGTCATCGCCTCGCTGACGCACCCGGTGGAGTACAAACACGGCGTCACGCTCCCCTCCTTCGCGGGGCTGACCGCTCGGCTCTACCTCGACACCTACGACGCCCCGCGGGAGTCCCTCGGGAAGGTCGCCGTCAAGAACCACAAAAACGGCGTCGACAACCCCCACGCCCAGTTCCGCAAGGAAGTCGACCTCGACACCGTCCTCGACTCGCCGGTCGTCGCCGACCCGCTTCGCCTCTACGACTTCTGTCCCATCACCGACGGCTCGGCGGCGCTCGTCTTCTGCCCCGAGTCGGTCGCCCGCGAGTACACCGACGATTACGCCGTCATCTCCGGCATCGGCGGCGCGACTGACACCCACGTCGTCCACGAGCGCGCCGACCCGACCACGATGGGCGGCGTCGTCAACTCCTCGGAAATCGCCTACGAGATGGCCGATCTCGAACCCGACGACATCGAGGTGGCGGAGCTCCACGATATGTTCACCATCCTCGAATTCCTCCAGTCGGAGGACCTCGGCTTCTTCGAGAAGGGCGAGGGCTGGAAGGCCGTCGAGGAGGGCGTCACCGACCGCGACGGCGACCTCCCAATCAACACGTCCGGCGGCCTGAAGTCGAAGGGGCACCCCCTCGGCGCTTCGGGCGTCGCGCAGGTGTACGAGATTTACAAACAGCTCATCGGTGACGCAGGCGAGCGGCAGGTCGACGCCGACGTGGGCCTCGCGTGTAACGTCGGCGGCTTCGGCAACTGCGTGACCACGACCATCATGGAGTCCCGATAATGTCCGACGACGAACCCGCGATGGAGGCGTACCGCTACCCCGACGGGAGCATCACCTACCCCGGCCACCCGGTCGGTCCGGGCGGCGAGGAGCCGGTCGGCACGGTCGACCTCAGCGACTACACGGCGACGGTGCTGACGTGGACCACCTCGACGGCGACGCCGCCGGGCGTCCGCCAGCCCAACACGCTCGCCATCGTCGAGTTCGACGTGGACGGCGAGCCCGTCCGCGCCATCGGACAGGTCACCGGCGAGGACGACGTCGACATCGGCGACGAGGTCCGCCCGGTCTACTGCGAGGAACTCCGCGAACCCGGCGCGGGCATCCGCGAGCCCGCGAGTCAGGAGTGGGACGGCTACCGCTTCGAGCCGGTCTGAGCGGGCGCGTCGAGAGTCTTTTTTACTCGCGTCTGGGCCGCTGGAGCATGGAGTCGCCGCTCAGCGGTCGCTCGGCTCGTCGCCCGCGCCGGCGTCGGTTCCGCCGTCCCCGTCGTCCCCGTCGTCGCCGTTCACTTCGCGCTTAATCGACTCCAGTTCGGCGTCGACATCGACAGTCGGCTCGTCGCTCCCGCTCCCGTCGTCGCCGCCGTCCGGGCCGGCTTCCTCGGTCACGTCGATGCGGACCGGCCCGGTCCCGACCGGCTCGGCGTCGCGTGAGGCTCGGGTCCCGTCACCGGAGCGCCGGGCGTCGTCGCGCCGTTGCCACTCGGATTCGAACGTGCGTTCGTCCTCGCGCCAGCGACGCTCGCGGGCGGTTCGCTCGCGTTCGGCCTCGCTGAGTCGCGCGTCGAGTTCGTCGGCCAGCGAGCGGGCGCGGTCCATCACGTCGCGCGCCTCGGGGTTCGAGGGCAGGTCGGCCTCCGAGAGCGCGTTTCTGAGTTCGTCGAGGGCGCGGTCGACGCCGGAGACGGCGCTCTTCGGGACGTTTCGCATCCGTGCCTCCGTCTCGGTTCGGGCGTCGTCCATCGCGCGGCCGGGGTCGGAAAGCCGCATGAGGCGGCGGAGCAGTTCGAGGGAGGCGATGGTCGCTTCGAGGACGGCGATGACCGTCGGGATGGTGTACGACTCGGTGAACCGCAGGACCTCACCGAACGTCGGCGGGCGCGGGGGGCGAAATCGGTCGTCGCCGGTGACGCGTCGGTCGCGGCCACGGCCGCGGTTGCGGTCGCGCTCCTCGCGGAGTTCCGCGCCGAGTTCGTCGAGCGTGTCCCCGAGTTCGTCGAGTACGTCGAGGATGTCGTCGTCGCGTCGTCGGTCGCTCATGGCCCACGGTTGGGTCGCCGCGGGGATAAGCGTTCGAGGGGGCGAACGCGAGGTGCGTTTCGGGCACCGCCGTCGCTACCGCCGCGGGACGGCGCGCTGGTACTGCGGCGGCCACTCCGCGTCGGCGTCGAGGTCGTCCGCGGCGTGGAGCGCGAAGTACGGGTCGTACAGATGCTCGCGGCCGACGATGGCGAGGTCGGCCCGCCCGTTTCTGACGACCTCGTCGGCGTGGCGCGCGGTTCGGATGCCGCCGACCGCGCCGACCATCGCGTCGGTCTCCTCGCGGATGACCTCCGCGAAGGGAATCTGATAGCCGGGGCCGGTGTTCGGAATCCGCTGGTCGGGGTGGATGCCGCCGGCGCTCACGTCGACGAGGTCGACGCCGAGGTCGTCGAGGTCGGCCGCGAGGCGAATCGACTGCTCGATGTCCCACGACTCGCGGTCGTCCAGCCAGTCGGTCGCGGAGATGCGGACGAACACGGGCTTGTCGTCGGGCCAGACCCCGCGGACCGCGTCCGTGACCTCGCGGAGGAGTCGCGTCCGGTTTTCGAACGAGCCGCCGTACTCGTCGTCGCGGTGGTTCGTCACCGGCGAGAGGAACTCGTGGAGGAGGTAGCCGTGGGCCGCGTGGACCTCGGCGATTTCGAAGCCTGCGTCGAGCGCGCGCTCGGCCGCCGCGCGGAAGTCGTCGACGACGCCTTCGATACCGTCGGCCGAGAGCTTTCGGGTCGGCGGAGCCTCGCCCTCGTAGGGCCACGGCGCGTCGCTCGGGGCGACGGTCGTCCATCCGCCGTCGTCGGGCGCGACCGGCTCGCTCCCCTCCCACGGACGGGTCTTGCTCGCCTTCCGGCCCGCGTGGGCGAGTTGGATGGCCGGCGTGCTCCCCATCGACGAGACGAACGAGGTTATCTGGCTGAGCTTCTCGACGTGGTCGTCCGACCAGATGCCGAGGTCGTTCGGCGTGATGCGCCCCTCGGGGGAGACGGCCGTCGCCTCGGACATCACGATGCCCGCGCCGCCGACGGCGCGGCTGCCGAGGTGGACGAGATGCCAGTCGTCGGCGAACCCGTCGGTCGAGGAGTACTGACACATCGGCGAGACCATGATTCGGTTTCGAACCTCCGTCTCGCGGAGCGAAAGCGGCGTAAAGAGCGAGTCCGTCATCGCCCCCGATTGGGCGCGGTCGGAAAAACCCCCCTCGATTCCGGTGATGCAGTCCGGTTTCGGCTACTCGACCGAGCCGACGAACGCGCGCTGTTCGGCCAAGAGGTCGCGGTCGAGCGTCCACACGAGGTCGCGCTCGCCGCGGTTCAGCGCGGCTGCGACCACGCCGTCGGGCCTGACGACGAGCGAGCGACCCGCGTACTCCGAACCCGCGGTTCCCGAAATCGACCCGCTCCCCGTCCGGTTCGCGCCGACGAGCCAGCGAACCCCGTCGAGGGCGCGGGCGCGACAGAGCAGTCGCCAGTTCGTCGAGTGGGCGTCGGGCCACGCGCCGACGACGAACAGGGCGTCGACTCGCTCGTCGGTCAGCGCGGCGCTGTCGCCGACGAAGTTCAGGTCGTAACAGGTGAGGATTCCCGTCCGGCCGGCGGGCGTGTCCGCGACGACGAGTTCGTCGCCCGGCGTGACGATATCGGCCTCGCCGCCCCAGAGGTGTCGCTTGCGGTAGACGGTCGCCGAGCCGTCGGGTCGGACGTAGGCGGCCGCGTTGTGGAGCGTCTCGCCGTCGCGTTCGAGATAGCCCGCCAGTACGTCGAAGCCGTTTTCCGCGGCGACGGAGGCGAGGAAGTCGGTCGCGCGCTCCCGAGGTATCGCGCCGCTGAAGGCGCGGCTGTCCGCGACGAAGCCCGTGAGCGCGTACTCGGAGAACAGCGCGATATCGACCGACTCGGGGAGGTCGGCGGCGCGGGCGCGCACGTCCGCCTCGTTTCGCGCCGGGTCGAGGTCGAACGCGGCGCGCTGCGGGACGGCGATAGTGGGACCGGTCACGCTCGGAGGAACGGACGGGTCGCGAAAAAGTGACCCGAATGGAATCGGCGGTCGGTCCCGGTCCGAGACGCGGAGCGAAGGGAAACGCTCTTTTTACAGTCGAACGGACTTCCGGCATATGAGTGACGGGGACGACGATACGACAGAACTCTCGCCCGAGAGCTTCGACGAGCGCCTGACCGAGGCCGAGGAGGCTCTCGACGCGGCCGAGACCGAAGCCGACCTCGACGAGGTCGAGGCCACGCTCGACGACATCGAGGCCGACGTGGAGGCCGCGGACCTGCCCGAACCGGACGACGAAGACGAAGACGACCCCGCCGAGGAGCTCGAATCGCGCCTGTCCGACCTGCGCGACGACCTCGAATCCCAGCGCGGTCCCTACGCCGACGACGCCGTCGAGACGCTCGAAGAAGCGAAGTCCACGATTACGGACACTCGGTGGACCGAGCAGGGCGACGGCGAAATCGTCGCCGCGGTCGAGACGTTCGCCGACGAGTTCAACGGCGTGCTCGACGCGAGCGTCTCGGTCGACGGTGACGACGAAGACGCGCTCACCGCCGCCATCGACGACGCCGTCTCGGCCGTCGAAGCGGCCGCCCTCGACGCCGACGAGGACGCAGAGACCATCGCGGACCTCATCGAAGTCGCGGACGGCCTCGCGGACGGTCTCGACGACGCCCAGGAGTGGGACGACCTCGAGACCCGCGAGAAGCTCCAAGTGCAGGGCTTCTACGACGTGCTCGGCCACTACAAGGACTTCCCGCCGGAGCTGTCGGCGCTGAAGGAACACGAAAAGCGCGGCAACGTCGAGATGATTGCGCTCGCGTTCGAGAGCTTCCAGTCCGACTTCATGCAGGAGTACTGCATCGAGGCGTTCACGCGGATGAACGACGACCGCGCCTACGAGACTATCGAGGGGCAGGCCAAGCGCCGCGACAAGGGCGTCATCAAGGCCATCGGGAAGATGGCCGCCGAGGAGGGCGTCGAGATGCTCGTCGACTACGTCGACACCGACAGCGACCCCGCGCTCCAGAAGGTCGTGTTCAAGGCGCTCGGCGAAATCGGCTCCGAGGAGGCGACCCAACCCATCGCGAACAAGCTCGTCACCGAAAACGACAACGTCCGCTCGGCCGCCGCTCGCGCGCTCGGTCTCATCGGCGACACCCGCGCCGTCGAGCCGCTGTCGGACGTCGTCGCCGACGACGACGAGGACGCCGTCCGCGCCAGCGCCGCGTGGGCGCTCCGGCAGATTGGCACGAACGACGCGCTCGAAGTGGCCGCCGGCTACGCCGACGACCGCTCGTTCCTCGTCCAGCGCGAAGCCGAACTCGCCGCCGAGTTCCTCGGCGACGATGTCGAAGCCGAAGCGACCGTCTGAGACCGCACAACCGACGCGGCAGTCCGGCGGCTCTGCGGTCCCCTTTCGTTCTCTTTCTCTCGCAGTCGCTCGCGCTGAGTCCCCGGTCGCGAACGTTTTTGTAGGGAAACGCGACCACCGCGGGGTGTGTCTCGACGGCCCCCCACCACCGCGTTCGCCGTCTCGCTCGCCGTCCTGCTCGCGGCCGCGGCCGTCGTCCCCGCGCCGATAGCGGCCGCGCCGGGAACGGCGAACGCGACAGAATCAGCGACCGCCGCCGACCCGCCGGTATCGGGCGACCCGCGCATCGTCGCCGCGCTCCCCGACCCGGCGACGCCCGACGACCGCGGCGAGTTCGTCGCCGTCGCCGCGCCCGCGGGAACCGAACTCTCGCTGGCCGACGGCGAGGAGACCGTCTCCTTCGTCGCGCCCGGCGGGGCGGTTGCCGTCGTCACCGACCCGTCCGCGGCGTCGAACCTGACCGACCTCCCAGTGGTCGCGCCCGGTCTCGACCTCGCAAACGGCGGCGAGACGGTCACGCTCCGCGTCGTCGGTGGCGACGGCGACGCGGCCGGCAACGGCGTCGTCGCGGACCGCCTCAGCTACGACCGGAGCCGCGAGGGCGCGCTCCTCGAACGGCGGGACGGCGCGTGGTCGTGGTGGCCGCGGACGCTCCCCCGGCGGAACGTCACGACCCACGGCCCCGCGAACGCGACGCTGTTCGTGCTCCCCGACTCGCCGGGGCGTCCGATAGCGACGCTCCGGGCGGCCGACGAGCGGATTCTGCTCGCCGGCTACGTCGTCTCCTCCGCGCGCGTCGCCGACGAACTCGTCGCCGCTCGCGAGCGCGGCGTGCAGGTCGAGGTACTGGTCGAGGACAGCCCGGTCGGCGGCTTCCCGCGGCGGTCGGCGCGGGTCCTCGACCGCCTCGTCGACGCCGGCGTGTCGGTCCGCGTCGTCGGCGACCCGCACTCGTTTCACCACCCGAAGTACGCCGTCGTCGACGACGCGGCGCTCGTGATGACCGAAAACTGGAAACCCGCCGGAACGGGCGGGAAAAAGAGCCGCGGCTGGGGCGTCGTCGCGCGCTCGCCGGCCGTCGCGGCCGACCTCGCGGCCACGTTCGAAACCGATGCGAGCCTCCCAGAGACCGCTTCGTGGGAGACGTACCGCGTCGGCCGGTCGTTCGTCCGCACCGAATCGGCGAACGGCTCGTATCCGTCGCGCATCGCGCCCGAGGCGCTTCGAGTCGACCGCGTCGCCGTCCTCCGCGCGCCCGACAACGCCGAGTCCGCGGTCGTCGCCCGACTCGATGCCGCCGAGCGCCGAATCGACGTGCTACAACCGACCGTCGAGGCCGACGGCCCGTTCGTCCGCGCGCTCAAGCGTGCCGCCGACCGCGGCGTCCGCGTCCGACTCCTCCTCGGGAGCGCGTGGTACGACGAGGAGGAGAACCGCGCGCTCGCCGAGCGCCTGAACGAGTGGGCCGACCGCACCGGCAGCCCGCTCTCGGTCCGCCTCGCGCGCCCCGGCGACCGGTACGGCGCGATTCACGCGAAGGGCGTCGTCGCCGACGACACCGCGCTCGTCGGCAGTCTCAACTGGAACCGGCACTCGGCCCGCGAGAACCGCGAAGTCGTCCTCGCGCTGTCGGACCCGGCCGCCGCGGCGTACTTCCGCGAGGCGTTCGCGGCCGACTGGCGAGCCAGCGGGCGCGGAGCGGAGCCGAAGCCCGGACTCGTCGCCGCGGCGGCCCTCGCGGTCGTCGTCGGACTCGCGGCGCTCAGACGACTGGAGTTCGAAAAATGAGCGGTCGCAGTCTGAGAGTCGAACGCCGGCTTACGCCGTCGTCGACAGCTCTTCGTCGATGTCGGCTTCGGCCATCTTCTCGACGAGGCTGTCGATGACCTCCTCGCGCATGCCGCTGACGAACTTGATGGAGCCGACGACGAGGTGGCCGCCGCCGGAGACGCCGCCACCGACGACTTCCTCGTTCAGTTCGGCGACCATCCGCGGGATGTCGAGGCGGACGCCGTCGGAGCGGAGGACGGCGAAGTCGGGACCGTAGCCGATGGTGATGACCGGCTCGCCCGTCTCCTGGACCTTGCGGTCGTGGAGCTTGCCCGTGGTCTTGCCCGGCGCGGGGTAGGTAAAGCGGTGGGCCCACTTGTCGAGGTCGATGCGGTAGAGGTTGGCCCCGCTGTCGAGGCGCTCGTGTTCGAGGTGCGGCTCCGCGGCTTCGAGCTGTCGGTCCACGTCGCGCTCGGCGCGCGTCGAGAGGAACTCGACGAGTTCGCGGTGGCGCTCCTCGTCGTCGCAGCCGACGTTGAGCACGTCGTTGACGATGGATGCGCCGTCGTTGTAGCGCAGCCAGTGGGCGGCGTAGTCGAGCGCCTCGCCCACGTCGAGGAGCTGTTCGCGGTCGTAGCCCTCGTCTTCGGCGAGCGCGATGTAGTTGTCCATGACCTCCGCCTTCGAGCGGTCGGACAGCCCGGCGACGGCGGGGACGTGACGCAGTTCGTCGGTCACGTCGGGGTGAATCATCCGCGCGAGTTCGACGCACATCATGCCGGTCGTGATGCGGTAGTCCTCGTCGTGGAGGTACGGGTTGACGTGCGCGTCGAGGAGCGGGTCGACCGCCTCGGGGTCGGGGTGGTGGTGGTCGACGACCGCGATGGGCACGTCGTAGTGCGCGAGGTTCTCGTAGGCGGGCACGTCCTCCTCGGTCGACCCGTTGTCGAGCATGAGCAGGAAGGGGAGCCGCTGGCCGTGGCGGGCGCGACCTTCGAGCGCGAAGTTCAGGTCGCGGGTCACGTCCTCCATCTCGTAGAACGGAGCCTTGCTCGGCAGGCGCTTGAACAGGTGACGGGGCGCGTCGGGGTCGTCGTGGACCTCCGTGATGAGCCGTTCGAGGGCCAGTTGGACCGGGACGGACGCGCACATGCCGTCGCCGTCGGCGTGGTGACGGACGCGAATCGGGCGGCCTTCGAGGACCGTCCGTCGGAGCAGGCGCGCCACGTCTTCGAGGTCGTCGCGGAGCTTCTCGAACGCCGACCACTCCACGAGCGGCTCGACCGGCTCCGGCTCGGCGCGCTCGTCGAGCGCGGCGTCGATGCGCTGGCGGGCGTCGGCGGCGGCCTCGTCGTCGAGGACGGTGAGGCCGTCGACTTCGAGCTGACGGGTTCCCTCGTGGTCTTCGACGGTGCCGGCCATGCGGACCACGTCGTCGAGGTCGACTTCGGGGAACGCGCGGACGCCGGCCTCTTCGAAGGCGGCGGCGGCGACGATGCCGGAGTCGTCGGCGATGCGGAAGACGGTCGGGCCGCCGGTCTGCTTAATCTGCGTGACGACGCCTTCGACCGTGACCGACTCGCCGACCGAGAGACTGGAGATAGGCGTGATGGTCGGCTCGTGGTCGACGGTCAGGGTGCGGTAGTCGTCGGGCGTGTCCTCGGCGAACGCGATGTCGCCGTTGTCGCGGACGGATTCGAGGCGGACGACCAGTCGGTCCCCGACCTCGTAGTCGGCCGAGAGGTTGGACTCGTGGATGAGTCCGGAGACGGAGTCGGAGACGTCGACGAAGATGCCGTACTCCACGACGCCGTTGACGACGGCGTGGTAGTACGCGTCGGTCTCGACGTCGTCGGCGGTACAGTTCGGTGCGAGATCATAGACGATAGGTCGTGCGTCCGAATTCGGACCCGAGTCGTCGCCGGAATCCCCGGCGTGCTCGTCGCTCATAGTCCCGCTAGGTCAGGGGGTAGTGTTAAGCTTTACAAAAGCATCTCGCGTGCGCGGCCGGTTCGCACAGACCCGATTCGGCTCGAAACTCGCCTGCGCGGGGGCGTCAGTAGCCGAGTTCGTCCAGCGCGTCTTCGACCGACGGGACGTAGTCGGCCCCGAAGACGCGGACGTGTTCGAGGAGCGGAAACAGCGCGTAGACGGGCGAGCGATGCTCGAAGAAGCCGTCGGCGATGGGTCGGCGCTCGTCGTAGGCGTCGAAGAAGGCGTCGCCCGCGGCGTCGAACCAGTCGATGTAGGCCAGTTCGACCTCGGGGTGGCCGTAGTAACACGCCGGGTCGAGGAAGGCGACGACGCGGTCGTCGCGGACGCGGAGGTTCGCGCCCCACACGTCGCCGTGGACGAGTCGCGGGGCCGCCGGTTCGACGAGGAGGGCGTCGAGGTCGGCGGCGACCGACTCGATTCGCTCGGCCGTCGCGTCTGGGAGTCCCGAACCGAGCGCCGCCTCGGTCCACGGCAGGAGGCGCTGGTCGCGGAAGAACGCGACCCACGAGTCGGTCCACGGGTTCGGCTGTCGGTACGGCCCGGAGAGGGTGTCGTAGGGGAAGCCGAACGCCGGCGCGGTCGTCTCGTGGAGCGCGGCGAGGTGGGTGGCGAGGTCGCGCTCGGCGGCGGAGGTCAACTCGGACGTGCCCTCGACGTAGTCGAGGACGAGCAGGTCGGGGTCGGCGTGGTGGACCGCGGGGACCGGAAGGCCGGCCGCGGCGAGCGAGTCGAGCATCGCGGCCTCCACGTCGAGCGGCGTGTCGCCCACCTTCGCGACGACGGGGTCGCGCCCGTCGAAATCGAGTCGGTAGACGCGGCCGACGTGTCCGCCGTCGAGTTCGGTCGTCGCGGTCGGCGGCGCGTCCGCCGAGAGCGCGTCCGTCACGCGGGCGACGAGGTCGGAATCGAGCGTCACACCCGATGTCGGGCGAGCGCCGACCTCAGTATGGCGGTTCCGTTCCGGCGACCGACTCGGCGTTCCGGAACCCTTAGATGGAGCGCCTGCGGACGGTTCGGTATGCGACTCTTCCGGTCGCGGGAGGTCGTCGGCATCGCGGCCGACGCCCTCGACTTCGCGCTCGAAGCCTCTGCGGAGACGCATCCGAACGAGTACATGGGACTCCTCCGCGGCGAGGAGGCCCGACGGGTCGGCGTCGACCGCGACGGCTACGTCGTGACGGACGTGCTCATCATCCCGGGGACGGTCTCGGACCCGTACAGCGCGACCGTCAGGAACGACCTCGTGCCGAACGACTTCCGCGCCGTCGGGTCGATTCACTCGCACCCCAACGGCGTCCTCCGACCGAGCGACGCCGACCTCGACACCTTCGGGAGCGGCCGGGTCCACATCATCATCGGCTCGCCGTACGGTCCCGACGACTGGGAGGCGTTCGACCAGTCCGGCGAGGTCCGCGACCTCGACGTGCTCGACGCAGACCTCCCCGACCCCGAATCGTTCTTCGACTTCACGCAGGACGACATCGACGCGGAGTTGGACCGATGAGACGGGTCATCGCGCAGGGAACCTTCGACATCCTCCACCCCGGCCACGTCCACTACCTCTCGGACGCCGCGTCGCTCGGCGACGAACTCCACGTCATCATCGCCCGCGGCGAGAACGTGACGCACAAGCCGAAACCGATACTCGACGGCCGCCAGCGCCGCGACATGGTCGCCGCGCTCGACGTGGTCGACGAGGCGCATCTCGGCCACGCCGAGGACATCTTCGTCCCCATCGAGGAAATCGACCCCGACGTTATCGTCCTCGGCTACGACCAACACCACGACGAGGACGGAATCAAAGCCGCCCTCGACGCCCGCGGCATCGACTGCGAGGTCACGCGCGCGACGCCCCGGGAGCTCCGCCACGACGACGAACTGCTCTCGACGGGTCGCATCATCGACCGCATCGTCGAGCGACGCTGTTGAGTCGCCGTTCGTCCGGACGATAGCCGACTGCACTGCGGCCCGCGACGAGTTCTCCGACGACCGACCGCGACGAGCGCGAGCGTCGTCACTCGGGTGGAGCGTCGAAACAGAAGGGAGGAAGCGTTACTGCGTGGAGTTCGTCGCGGTAGAGTTCGAGGAGCCGGACGACTCGCTGTTGGCCGACTGCTGTTCGTCGAGCCAGTTCTGGTACTCGTCCTGCGAGACGACATCGACGGTGAAGTACATCTGGGAGTGCGCGACGCCGCAGTACTCGGTACAGTAGCCCTGGTAGGTGCCTTCCTCGTAGGCGACGGTCTTGATGGTGTTCGTCGAACCCGGCATCGCGTCCTGCTTGAGCGCGAGTTCGGGGACGTGGAATCCATGTATCACGTCCGTTGAGGTGACCTGGAAGTAGACCGGGCGGTCCTTGGGGATGACAATCTCGTTGCCGGACGAGAAGTTACCCTCCTCGGGGTAGTACATGTTCCAGCCCCACTGGTAGGCCTCCGCCGTGACGACGACCGGGTCGTCGTCCATGGCGATGTCGTTGCCCTGGTGCGTGACGTTCTCGTTGGCCAGCACGCCGTAGGAGGCGACGCCGACGAAAAGCAGGATAATCGCTGTCGCGATGGTCCACGTGATTTCGAGCCGGCGGTTCTCCTTGGTCGGCAGTGCGCGCTCGCTGTTGCGGAACTTGATGACGGTGTAGAGGAGGATGACCTCCACCAGCACGGTGATCGGGATAGCGACGTACAGCAGCTCCCCGTTCAGCTGGTTGATGAGTTCCGACGTGGCAGACGCCTGCGCGGCGGCGGGGGTGGCAACGAGCGCCATCGCGGCCGTCGCGAGCAGGGACGCGAGCGCGAAACGCGTCTTTCTCATGCTGAGCGAGACTTAGGAACAACCGCATAAATGCGTACCGACTCTCGGCCCGCCGTTTATCAACCCCTCCCCCTCATATCACGGGGAGCGACGCCCGAACGCGAGGCGGAAAAGCGCGGGTCCTAAATACGGGACGGTCCAACACGTCCGTAGGTGAATTTCGTGGCCACGAATCGCGATTCGAACACGTTCCACGGCCTGCTCGCGGCGACCGCGATGGGCGTCTATCTCCTGCTCATCGTCGGCGCGACGACCGCGCTCACGGACGCGACCGCCGCGTGCAGCGCGTGGCCCGCGTGCGGCGACGGCTTTTCGCTCCCCGCGACGCTCAACGGCTGGGTCGCCCTCGGCCACCGCGTCGCGGCCGTCCTCGTCGGCCTCCTCACGGTCGCCACGCTCGTCTCGGCGTGGCGGGCCGACACGTCTCGCCGGGTGCGAGCGACCGTCACTGCGTCGGCCGTGCTCTATCCCGCGCAGGCCGGCCTCGGCGCGGTCGTCGCCACCGTCGGCGTCGGCCCCGCCCTCTCGACGCTCCACTTGGTCCTCGGGATGGTCATCTTCGGCGGCCTCGTCGCCGCCCTCGCGTGGACGCTCGAAGCGGCCACCGGCGACCCCGACGACGCGCCGGTCGGCACCCCGTCGATGAGCCCCCCGGCCGACGACGGCGAGCGGCCGCCCGTCCCGACCGACCCGGTCGCCCGCGCGAAGGCGACGGTCAACGCGTACTTCCGGCTCATGAAGCCGCGGCTGATGTGGCTCCTCTGTCTCGTCGCGTCGGCGGCGATGGCGCTCGCCGGCACCGTCTCGCCCGGCCTCACGCCCGAAGTCATCGCGGCGACCCTCGGCGGCGGCGTCCTCTCTATCGGCGCGTCCGGCACGTTCAACCACGTCCTCGAACGCGACGTGGACCGCCGGATGCAACGGACCAGCGACCGGCCGCTCGCGGTCGACCTCGTGCCCGTCCGCAACGCGGTCGCGTTCGGTCTGCTCCTGACGGTCGCGTCGGTGGCGCTGTTCGCGTCCGTCAACTGGCTCGCGGCCGTCCTCGGCGTCGTCGCCATCGCCTTTTATAGCGTCGTCTACACGCTCATCCTGAAGCCCAACACGGTCCAGAACACCGTCATCGGCGGCGCGGCCGGCGCGCTTCCGGCGCTCATCGGCTGGGTCGCCGTCACCGGCGACGTCGGCCTCGGCGGCGTCGTCCTCGCCGTGGTCATCTTCATGTGGACGCCCGCGCACTTCTACAACCTCGCGCTGGCCTACAAGGACGACTACGCCCGCGGCGGCTTCCCGATGATGCCCGTCGTCCGCGGCGAGACCGAGACGCGAAAGCACATCCTCTGGTGGCTCGGCGCGACGCTCGTCGCCGCCGCCGGCCTCGCGGTCATGGACGCCCTCGGAGTCGTCTACCTCGTGACGAGCATCCTCTTCGGCGGCGCGTTCCTCTACTTCGTCGTGCGCCTGCACTACGAGCGCGACGACACCGCCGCCTTCCGGGCGTTCCACGCCTCGAACGCCTACCTCGGGATGTTGCTGCTCGCCATCGTCGTCGACACGCTCGCCATCTGAGAACCGCCTGCGACACCACCCACACACATGGCAACCGCATCCGCACTTCCCCGCCCCTCGCGGGCCAGTCTGCTCCGCGCCGCCTTCGCCGTGAACACGACGCTGATTCTGGCGTTCGTCTACCTGCTTTTCACCGAGGCGAGCGTCGGCGCGCCGCGCTACGCCGTCTACGGCGTCGCGTGGGTCATCGTCGGCCTCTGGGTCCTGTTCGACACCGACGTGGCACCCGCCTCGACCGCGACGAAGCGCAAGGCGGCCGCCGTCGCTGTCGGCTACTTCGCGCTCCTCGCGGTCGCCGGCGGCCTCGTCACCTCGCCCGTGCCCGGCGGCGCGAGCGGCGTCCGCGTCGCCTTCCTCCCGCCGGGATGGGGCCCGGCGCTCGTCTACGGCGGCGACCTGTTCAACCTCGTACTCATGCCGGCGCGGGTGGTCGGCTACGCGGCGCTCGCGTTCCTCGTCTACGACACGGTCGTCGAGGCGGCGGGCGCGGCCGTCTCCGGCGTCGTCGGCCTGTTCTCCTGCGTCTCGTGTTCGTGGCCCGTCCTCGCGTCGGTCGCCACGAGCGTCTTCGGCAGCGGAACCGCGGTCGCGGCGACCGTGACGACGCTCTCGTACGACCTCTCGACGCTGGTCTTCCTCGTCACCGTGGTGCTCCTCCGGTGGCGCCCCGGCTTCGGGAAGTAGGCGGGGTCGCTCCCGCGGGCACACTCACGACCCGCCCCCTCGCTTTTACCCGCGCGCCGTGAACGTCCGCGTATGACCCAGGTCGAAATCGAATACTGCGTCCCCTGCGGCTTCCTCGACCGCGCCGAGACGCTCCAGCACGCGCTGCTCGAACAGTTCGGCGACCGACTCGACCGCGTGGCGCTCGTCACGGGCGACCACGGCGTCCTCACCGTCATCGTCGACGGCGAGCGCGTCTGGGACAAGTCGGAAGACGAGTTCGACCCGGACCTCGTGCTCCGGCGGGTCCGCCCGCACGTCGGCTGAGCGGGGCGACCCGTGAAGTCACTCGAACACGCCGCCGTCGGCGCGGTCGCCGGGGCGGTCGCCGCGGTCGCCGTGGACCCGCCGGGGAGCCTGCCGCTTCTCGTCGCCGGCGCGGTGTTCGCGAGCGTCTTCGTCGACCTCGACCACTTCGTCATCGCCCGCGTCCAGCGCGGCGACTGGGCGAACCTGCGGCTCGCGGTGACGAACCCGCGGGTCGGCCTCCTCGACCAAGAGCGAGTGTTCGAGGAGTTCGACACCGAGTTCGACCGCAAACGCCTCCTGAGCCACCACCTCGTCGGCGGCGTCGCGGTCGGCGCGCTCGCGCTCTCGGGACTCGACTCGCTCGCGGCGTTCCTCGCGGTCGTGCTCTACGTCCACGTCGTCTGCGACTTCCTCCGAGACCTCGGCATCGCGTGAAAAAAGCCGGAATCGGTCGGTCGCTGACGGTCGCCCGTAATCGCCCGCAATCGCCCGCAGCCGCTCAGTGGCCCCAGCGCCGGCCGTCTTCGTCGTAGCGGGCGTTCATGATGCGCTCCCACTGGTCGGTCGAGATGTCCACGTCGGCCGCGCCGACGTTCTCGTCGAGCTGGTCGGTCGTTCGCGCGCCGACGATGGGGACGACCGTCGCCTCGGGGTAGTCCATCAGCCAGCGGAGCGCGACCTGCGCGGGGCTGGCGTCGACCTCGTCGGCGACGGCGCGAATCTCGTCGAGCACCTTCCAGCCGCGCTCGGAGACGTAGAACCGGTCGAAGCGCTCGTCGAACGAGCCGCGCGCGCCGTCAGGCGCGACGTACTCGGTCGGGTCGTCGGGGTCGGCGCGCTCGTATTTGCCCGTGAGGAAGCCGCCCGCGAGCGGCGAGTACGGACAGACCGCGATGTCCTGGTCGCCGCACACGTCGAGGTAGTCTTTCACGTCCTCGTAGTAGCCGGCGTGGAACAGCGGCTGCGTCACGTCGAACCGGGCGTAGTCGTTGACGTCGGACTTCCACAGCGCCTTCGTGAGTTGCCACGAGGCCATCGTGGACGCGCCGAGGTAGTTGACTTTCCCCTCCTCGACGAGGCCGTTGAGCGTCCGGAGCGTCTCCTCGATGGGCGTCTCCTCGTCCCAGCGGTGGATGTAGTAGAGGTCGAGGTAGTCGGTGTCGAGTCGGTCGAGCGTGCCCTCGATTTGGTTGCGGATGTGGGTCCGCGAGAGGCCGCGCCCGTTGGGGTTGTCCTCGTCGAACGGGAAGTACACCTTCGAGGCGAGCACGTAGTCCTCGCGGTCGCGCTCGGCCAGCCAGTTGCCGATGTACTCTTCGGAGGTCCCGTTCGGATTCCCGTAGACGTTGGCGGTGTCGATGAAGTTCCCGCCGCGCTCCTCGAACGCGTCGAGGAGTTCGTGGGCCTCCTCCTCGTCGGTCTCCAGGACGCCGCTGCTCTTGCGGCCGAATCGCCACGTGCCGAAGCACAGTTCCGAGACGCGGGTGCCGGTCGACCCGAGTCGTCGATAGTCGAGGCTCATGGTCGATGCCACGACGGCCGGCGACTAAAGCGTGTGAGTAGCGGCGAGCGGTTCAGCGTTGTTCGTCGGCGTCGGGCGATTCGGCGGGGGCCACGTCCGCCGCGAGCAGGTCGCGCGCGACCGGTGCGCCGCCGACCGCGAGCGCGAGCAACAGAACCGCGAATCCCTCGGTGACGAATCCCTGCGACGGATTCGCGGCGAGGGCAGTCACGTGGAGCGCCACACCGACCAACGCGAGCACGACGGCGAACCGCTGGCGGACTGCGTCGTTCACGGCCGACCCACACGAGCCACCCGGGAACCCCTTGCGACTCGCCCGCACGCTTTTGCGGCTTCCGCACGACTGATACGCCATGTTCAGAGTCGCAGGTATCGGCCTCGGAAGCCTCGGGATGCTGGAGTGTCGCCTCCTCAACGAACTGGAGGGAGTGCGCGTCGTCGCCGGCGTCGACCCCGACGACGAGGTGCGCGAGCGGTTCGGAGGCGAGTTCGACGTGCCGACCTACGAGACGGCCGCGGAACTGCTGGACGCCGAGTTCCTCGACGCGGTGACCATCGCCTCGCCGCACACCGAGCACTTCGACCAGGCGCTCGCCGCGCTCGACGCCGACCTCCACGTCCACCTCGAAAAACCGATGGTGACCGACCTCGGCGGCGCGCGAGCGCTCATCGACCGCGCCGAGGACCGCGGCCTCACCCTCGCGGTCGGCTACCAGCGCCACTTCGACCCGCGGTTCCACGAACTCCGGCGCGTCGTCGACAGCGGCCGCATCGGCGACCCGCACATGGTGGTCTGCCACCTCGAACAGGAGTGGATTCGCTGGACGAAAGACGAGTGGCGCGGCGACCCGTCGCTGTCGGGCGGCGGCCAACTGTACGACTCGGGGTCGCACCTCCTCGACGCGATGCTCTGGGTGACGCGCTCGAAGCCGGTGACGGTCGCCGCGGCGGTCGACCACCGCGGCCACGACGTGGACGTGAACTCGGCGCTCGCGGTCGTCCTCGACCGCGACGGCGACCGCCTCACCGCGAGCGTGGGCGTCTCCGGCGACGGACAGAGCGTCCCCGAGCCGGGCGAGTCGCTCCGCGTCATCGGAACCGAGGGGATGGTCGCCTTCGACGGCGAGACCATCGAGGTGACGGAGAGCGGAACGACCTACACCGCCGCGCCGCCGACGCCCGACTTCGAGGAGCTGACCCGGAAGAAGCTCCGGAACTTCGTGGACGCCGCGCGCGACGAAGCCGACCTCGCCATCCCGGCCGAAGACGCCCTGCGGGTGACCGCGCTGACCGAGGCGGCCTACGAGTCAGCGACGACCGGCAGGCGGGTCAACGTCGACGGCGACGCCTGAGCAGAGTGTGATTTGAGTTCTCGACTCGGGCCGTCACACCCCGGCCAGCCGGTTCAGCGCGCCCGACGACCCGGTCACGACCCCTCGGTCGCTGGTGCAGACGTACAGTTCGCCGTCGGGGTCGCGGCCGAACGCGAGGACGTTCGTCCCGCCGTCGTCGCGGTCCGTCACGGGTAGCTCCGCGATGTCCCACGGGCGCGACTCGCTCGGGCGGGCGGCGAACAGTCTGCCCTCGGACTGCCAGTCGGCGAAGACGTACGCGCCCGAGAGGTCCGGAATCGCCTCGCCGCGGTAGACGTGGCCGCCGATGACGGCCACCCCGGACGGCCCGTCGCCGCTGTGGGGGTACTCCAGCACCGGGTCGATGAGCGGCGCGCCGTCGGGCGTCTCGGTCGGGCAGTCGCCCGCGCGAAAGCAGTGTGCGCCCTCGCGGACGTTCCAGCCGTAGTTGCCGCCGCGCTCCAAGAGGTTCACCTCCTCCCACGCGCCCTGTCCCACGTCGGCGACGTAGCAGTCCTCGCCGTCGAACGAGAGCCGCCACGGGTTTCTGAACCCCCACGCGTACTGCTCGTCGCGGCCGTCGGAGCCGACGAGCGGGTTATCCTCGGGGATTCCGTAGGGCCGGTCGTCGTCGCCCGAGACGCCGCCGGTCGAGTCCACGTCGATGCGGAGGACGCTCCCGAGGAGGTTCTCGGTCACGTCCTGTCCGTTGCCGCCCGGCACGGCGTCGTACCAGTCGTCGACGTGGCCGCGCCCCTCGTCGTTCGCGCCGCCGCCGTCGCCCGTGGCGACGTAGAGATAGCCGTCCGGGCCGAACGCGACGGCTCCGGCGTTGTGGTTCGACTGGGGTTGCGGGAGTTCGAGCAGCGTCCGCTCGGCGTCGGCCGAGACGGTCGTCGCTTCGGGGTCGACCGTCAGTTCGCTCAAGACGAACGTGTGGCTGTCGTCGGAGGGCGTTCCCGGTCGCCGCGGGGCGCTGTACCGGAGGTAGAGCCGCCCGTTGTCGGAGAACTCGGGGTGGAAAGCGACGCCGAGGAAGCCGCGCTCGTCGTAGCCGCCGACGTCGACGACGCGGTCGGTGATATCGAGGTACGATTCGCTTCGCAGTCCAGAGTCGTCGTGCAACCAGATTCGACCGGGCTGGTCGACGACGAACCGTCGGCTCCCGCCGAACGCCTCGGGGATGGCCACGTCGACCGGCGAGGCGAACCCGGTCGCCACCGTCTCGTAGGCGACTTCGAGGCCCGCGAGCGAGCCGCCGCCCCCGGAATCTGCGGTCGCGGTCGAGCCGTCGGTCTCGCCGGTCGTCGCGTCGCTGTCGGTCGTCGCTCCGGCGTCGTCGGTCGGTGCGCTCGCACAGCCCGCGAAGCCGCCCAAGAGAGCCGCGCCGGTCGCGGCGAGGAACTCGCGTCGGGACCCGTTCATGTCAACGTAGTACAGCGCGAGCGGAGTAAGGCTTGCTGCGGTCGGGTCGGTTAGGGCCCCGCGCTCGTCCGCCGGCCCCGCGACTCGAATCGAGCGGCGATTCCGAATCTCTTACCACCCGATAGTGACGACGGGTACGACATGGACGAGGTACTCGCCGCCGACGGCCTCAGGAAGTCCTACGGCGACGTGGAGGCGCTCTCGGGCGTCTCCCTGTCGGTCGCCGCGGGGGAGGTCTTCGGCCTCATCGGTCCGAACGGCGCGGGGAAGACGACGCTGGTTCGCGCCCTCACGGGCACGACCGCGGTTGACTCGGGGTCGGCGGCCATCCTCGGACGCGACCCGACCGAGGTGGACCGCCAGCGCCTCGGCGTCCTCCCGCAGGAGTTCCGGCCCGCGGGTCGGCTCACCGCCCGCGAACTCGTGGCCTACTACGCGGGGCTGTACGACGACGCCCGCGACCCCGACGCGGTGCTCGACGAGGTCGGCCTCGCAGACGCCGCCGACACGTGGTACGAGAACCTCTCGGGCGGCCAACAGCGCCGCGCCTGCATCGCGCTGACGCTCGTCAACGACCCCGACGTGCTGTTCTTGGACGAGCCGACCACCGGCATCGACCCGGCGGGCCGCCGGTCGCTGTGGGGACTCGTCGAGGACCTCGCCGCCGGCGGGACGACGGTGTTTCTCACCAGCCACTCCATGGCGGAGATAGAGCGCCTCGCCGACCGCGTGGGCCTGCTCAACGCGGGCGAACTCGTCACGGTCGGCCGGCCGGACGCCCTCGTCACCGAGTACGGCGGCGAGAGCCGCCTCGTCGTCCGAACCGACGGCGACGCCGATGCCGACGCGGCCCTCGGCTCGGTGTCGCTCCCGGCCGCGCTCGACGCGACGGTGTCGGGCGACGGCATCACCGTCCACGGCGTCGGCCCGCGCGACATCGGCGACGTGGTCGCCGCCTTCGACGACGCGGGCGTCGTCTACGAGTCGCTCGTCTGGAAACAGCCCGGCCTCGAAGAGGTCTACCTCTCTTTGACCGGCGAGCAGTTCGAGGCGGCCCGTCCCGCCGCGGCCGCCGCGGTCGGAGGTGACAGATGAGCCTCGCCGCCCGCGTCCGCTCGGAGTTCGTCGCCTCGTGGCACTCGTTCCTCCGGCGGCGGACGGCGGTCTTCTTCACGTTCTTCTTCCCCGCCATCATCGTCGTCATCTTCGGGGCGCTCGTGCAGACCCAGCCGACCGGCGGCGGCCTGTTCGCCGAGCCGAAGGAGTACTACATCGCCGGCTACCTCGCGGTCGTCGTGCTGTTCACCCCGCTGTCGCGGGTCGGCAGCACCATCGCCCGCCACCGCGACGGAAGCCGCTTCGAGAAGCTGGCGACGACGCCGCTGTCGCGCGCCGAGTGGCTCCTCGCGCACTCGCTCGTCAACGTCGTCGTCATCGGCCTCGCGGCGCTGTTGCTCCTCGCGCTGTCGGCGCTCGTGACGGGCGCGTCGATTCCGCTGACGCCCGCGACGCTCGCAATCGTCCCCTTCGTCGCGCTCGGCGTGACGCTGTTTTGCGGCCTCGGGGCCGTCATCGGGAGCGTCGCGGACTCGCAGGACGGCGTCATCGCCGCGAGCAACGCCATCGCGCTGCCCCTGTTGTTCCTCTCGGAGACGTTCGTGACGCCCGACCTGCTCCCGGCGTGGTTCGTCCCCGCGCTGAATCTCTCGCCGCTCACGTACTTCGCCCGCGGCGTCCGGGCGCTCACCTACGGCGGCGGCGACTGGCTCACCAACCTCGCGGTTCTCGCGGCCCTCGCGGTCGTCTTCTTCGCGGCGGGGACGGTTGCGATTCCGCGGACCGACTGAGGCGGAGACGCGCGACCGCGCCGCGACGCGCAGCGCGGCAACCGTGGCTCACGGGTGTGCTCGGAGCGCTCCCCGAGGGCGTCCGGCGCGCCCGCAAACTCAAGCCTTAACCCGCGGCCGACCCCACGTGGTGGCATGGTCGAAACTGAGACGTACACCATCGAGGGACCGGGCGGAGACACCGAAGCGCTGGAACTCCCCGCGGGCCTCGTCGACATCTTCGCGGAGCAGGGCGAAGACCCGACCGACGTCGTCGCCGACGTGGTCGTGCAGGCGTTCGCACAGCAGGCACACGTCGTCGCGCACCACAGCGAGGGCGGCGCGCCGGCCGACATCGCTGAAATCAACGAACAGATGGAAGAGCTGTTCGAGGAGCGCTTCGGCGTCCCGCTGTCGGACGCGCTCGGCCACTCGCACTAAGCCGCGTTCGCGGCTCGCGGTTCACAGTTTTCTCTGTCGTTCCGAGTCGAAAGCGAGAGCCACGCGTCTGGGCCGTCGTGGCGGGTCCGCCGCGCTCAGATGAACGCCAGCGGGACCATGACGGCGAAGCCGGCGACGAGGCCGGCGAGCAGTTCGACCCGGCCGCCGCGCGGGAGGCGCTTTCCGAGTTCGAGCGCCTCGGGGATGAACTCCGTGAGGACGAGAAACACCATCGCGCCCGCCGCGAAGCCGAAGCCGAACGGGAGGAACTCCCGGGCGATGCGGACGAAGTAGAACGCGATGACCGCGCCGATGGGCTGGGGCAGACTGGAGAAGATGGCCCACCAGACGAGCTTCCAGTTCGAGACGTTCATCGACCGCAGCGGGATGGAGATGGCCAGCCCCTCGGGGACGTTGTGAATCGAGATGGCGATAGTCATGAACACCGCGAGCAGCGGGACGACGAAGCCGAACAGCTGGAAGCCGCCGTCGAGGCCGAGGTCGGCAAACGAGACGCCGACGGCGACGCCCTCGGGAAAGCTGTGGACGGTGAGGATGCCGAGAATCAACAGCAGTTTGCGGAAGTCGGCCTCCTCGTACTGCTTGGGGTTGACCTCCGCGCCCTCGATGACGTGGTGGGCGACGAGGACGAGCGCGACGCCGGCGAGCATTCCGATGCCGAGTTGGAGCGGCGTCCCGTTCGCGAGTCCCTCGAAGACGAGGCCGAACAGCGACGCCGACACCATGATGCCCGAGGCGACGCCCCACAGCGCCACGTTCCAGCGGTCGCTCACGTCCGAGACGAAGAAGAACGGAATCGCGCCGACCCCGGTCGCGATGGCCGTGACGAGCCCCGCGAGAAAGACGAACGTGAGAGCGGCAAACTGGTCCATACCGAACGTAGCCACTCGGCGCCGATAAGTATTATCATATACCAGATATTTTTGGCTCGCCTAAATATTTGAGTTGCGGGTAGCAAGCCTCAAACAGTTTAGACGGGCCAAAAACTCCGACAGGAAGATGAGATAGATATTCTGATATATCGGGACTCTGCGGTCAGTCGTCGGCCGGCGACGCGCCCTCGGGTGGGTCGGTGTCGCCGCCCATCGGGGAGACGGGGGTGGCCGCGACGGAGCGGGCCGACCCCATCCAGCGCTCGACGTTGGCCGAGACGTAGTCGCGCGCGCCGAAGGCGACCGCGCCGCCGACGCCGATGGCGAGGGCCGCGGCGATGCCCCACGCGAACGCCTGCGCGATGGTGAACAGGATGGCCACGTCGATGCCCATCGTGCTCAGACCGATGACGACGGCGGTGAAGTAGAGGAACATCCGGGTGCCGACCGCGAAGACGCTCGTGTACGGCGTCTCGGTCGCCGCGCGGGTCCGGGTGATGGCGTCACCGATGAAGTCGGCGACGACGAATCCGAGGACGATGACGAGCAGGCCGGCCACGAACGACGGCGCGTACGACGCCGCGGTCGAGACCCATTCGGAAAACAGGTCGACCGCGAGCACGTCGGCGGCCGCGAGCACGGCGATAGCGTAGACGAACCACTTGCCGAGCGTCCCGAACGCGCCCGAGACGGCCTTTTCGGTCCCGCCGAGAATCTTCCCGACGGGCGTCGCCAACACGGCCTTGTCGACTTCGACGCGGTCGGCGACCCGCGTGATGAGCCGGGCCGCGATGCTGCCGATGAACCAGCCGACGATGAGAATCAACAGCGCGCCCACGAGCCGCGGGACGAACGCGAGCACGGCGTTGGTCAACTCTGCGATGGACTCGGTCAGCGTGACTTGTAACGGGTACATTGTTGCGGGTGGAACGTCGCGCTCCCCGAAGTTAGTTAAGAATACAAGAACCGTGAATAAAATCATCTCGTAATCGGAACCCTCCGGTTTCTCCGATACTCGGGGAAAACGGACGAACTGGCGATTCTATCGGTTGATCTTTGATTTCTCGACCGGCCGACTCGCGGGCGAGACGGTCTCTGGTTCGAGCGCGTCGGCCGTGATTTAATCTCAGCTTGATTCGTCGCCCCGGCCGCGAGAACCGGTGCGTTCGTCGGCGAGACGGCCGAGCTGCGTCGCGATTTCCTCCATGGCGACGACGAGTCTGGCGGCGTACCAGATGACGACGACGATGACGACGAGAAACACCCACGCGAGGACTTGCTGGGCGATGAGAAGCGCGTAGGCGAGCGTCAGCGCGAGGAACACCGCGACGGCGACTTTCGCGCCCGCGGTCCGGTGGAGTGGCGTGTCGTCCGGTGGTGGGGACATGGCCCGTCGTTTTCAGGCAACGGAGTTATATGTTTGGCCGCCACGGGCCGGCGTCGATACCCCCCACTTGACGAGCGTATTCGGCCCAATTCTGTGGTATAAATCACGAACCCTCCCGATTAATTGCGCTACTGTATCGTGCCACCAAAGGCCGTGAGAGCGCCCACACCACCGAGTTTATCAGTCAATGACGGGAATCAACAACCAATGGGAGAGCTATCCGAATTGTTCGCGCCGAACCGAATCGCGGTGGTCGGTGCGACCGAGCGCGAAGGAGCAATCGGGCGGGCAATCATGGACAACCTCATCGACGAGTTCGACGGTGAGGTCGTTCCGGTCAACCCCAAGTACGACGAACTGTTCGGCCTCCAGTGCTACGGCGACGTCGGCGAGACGGACGCCGACCTCGCGGTCATCGTCGTCCCTCCGAAGGTCGTCCTGCCGGCGATGAAGTCCGCCGGGGAGGCGGGCATCCAGAACGTGGTCGTCATCACCGCCGGCTTCGGCGAGACGGGCAGCGAGGGTGCCGCCCGCGAGCAGGAACTCCGCGACATCGCGGAGGAGTACGACCTCAACGTCGTCGGCCCGAACAGTCTGGGCATCATGAACACGGACGTGGGCATGAACGCGACGTTCGGCCCCGACATGGCCCTCGACGGCAACATGTCCTTCATGAGCCAGTCGGGCGCGTTCATCACGGCCGTCATCGACTGGGCCAACGACGAGGACATCGGCTTCAAGGACATCGTCTCTTTGGGTAACAAGGCCGTCCTCGACGAGGCCGACTTCATCGAGGCGTGGAACGACGACCCCGACACCGAGGTCATCATCGGCTACCTCGAAGGCATCTCGGCGGGTCGCGAGTTCATCGACTCCGCCCGCGACGTGACGAAGGACACGCCCATCGTCCTCGTCAAGTCCGGCAAGACCGACGCCGGCGCGCAGGCAGCCTCCTCGCACACCGGCACCATCGCCGGCTCCGACGCCGCCTACGAGGCCGGCCTCGAACAGGCGGGCGTCATCCGCGCGGACTCCGTCCAGCACCTGTTCGACACCGCCCGCGTGCTGGGCGACCAGCCGCTCCCCGAGAACAAGGACGTGGCCGTCATCACGAACGCCGGCGGCCCCGGCGTCATGACGACCGACGCCATCGGCGAGTCGGAACTCCAGATGGCCGACTTCACCGACGAGACGCTCGAAGCGTTCTCCGAGTCGCTCCCCGCCGAGGGGAACATCTACAACCCGGTCGACATCGTCGGTGACGCCGACAACGCCCGGTTCAAGGAGGCCCTCGACGTGGCGCTCGCCGACGACAACGTCGGCATGGCGCTCGTCCTGACCTGTCCGACGGCCGTCCTCGACTACAACCAACTCGCCGCCGACACCGTCGAACTCCAAGAAGAGTACGACAAACCCATCGCCGCCTGCTTCATGGGCGGCGAGCGCGTCGATGCCGCCTCCGACGTGATGAAAGACGCCGGCATCCCGAACTACTTCGACCCCTCGCGCGCCGTCGACGGCCTCGAAGCGCTCTCGGAGTACGCCGACATCCGCCAGCGCGAGTACGACGCGCCCACCGAGTTCGACGTGGACCGCGAGCGCGCCCGGGAAATCCTCGAAACCGTCGAGGACCGCGACGAGACTCGCCTCGGCGTCGAAGCGATGGAACTGCTCGACGCCTACGGCATCGAGACGCCGGCCGGCGACATCGTCGACGACCCCGCCGACGCGCTCGAAGTCGCGGAGGACATCGACGGCAACGTCGTGATGAAAATCGTCAGCCCGGACATCCTCCACAAGTCCGACATCGGCGGCGTCAAGGTCGGCGTCGAAAACGAGGACGTCTACGACGCCTACGAGGACCTCATCACCCGCGCGAAGAACTACCAGCCCGACGCCAACATCCTCGGCGTGCAGGTCCAAGAGATGGTGAACCTCGACGACGGCGTCGAGACCATCGTCGGCATGAACCGCGACCCGCAGTTCGGCCCGCTCATGATGTTCGGCCTCGGCGGCATCTTCGTGGAAATCCTCGAGGACACGACGTTCCGCGTCGCGCCCGTCTCCGAGACGGAAGCGGAAGACATGACGAAGGAAATCGACGCCGCGCCGATGCTCCGCGGGGCCCGCGGGAACGACCCGGTGGACATCGGCGGTATCACGGAGACCATCCAGCGACTCTCCCAGCTCGTCACCGACTTCCCGGCCATCCTCGAACTCGACATCAACCCGCTCGTCGCGCTGCCGGACGGCGTGAAGGCCGTCGACGTTCGACTCACCGTCGACCCGGACGAACTTTAAACACTTCACCACCCTATCACTCAACAATGAACACGGTACTCGTCACCTCGACCGGAGAAAGCACCGGGAAGACCGCAATCACGCTCGCACTCGGCGTCCTCGCCACGGAGCGCGGACTGGACGTGGGCTACATGAAGCCCAAGGGCACCCGCCTCCAGTCCAGCACCGGCAAGACGCTCGACGAGGACCCGATGCTCGCCCGCGAACTGCTCGACATCGACGCGGAGATGCACCAGCTCGAACCCGTCGTCTACTCCCCGACGTTCATCCAGGGCGCGGTCCGCGGCAAGGAGAACGCCGAGGAGCTTTCGGAGGTCATCTCCCACCACTTCGAGGACATCTCGGCCGGCAAGGACCTGATGCTCGTCGAGGGCGGCGGCTCCTACCGCACCGGCGGCATCGTGGACCTCACCGACGGCGACGTGGCGGACCTCCTCGACGCCGAAGTCGTCCTCGTCGCCGACTACCAGCACCCGAGCGACCTCGACGACGTGGTCGCGGCGGTCGAAGACATCGGCCCCGACCGCCTCGCGGGCGTCGTCTTCAACCGCGTGAGCGATTCCGCCTACGACGAACTCGAAACCGAGGTCGCGCCGTTCCTCGAAGCCCGCGGCGTTCCCGTCCTCGGCGTCGTCCCGACCGAAAAGGACCTCGCGGGCGTCACCGTCGAGGAACTCGCCAACGAACTCGGCGCGGACCTCGCGACCGACGCGCCGACCGACGCCTTCGTCGAGCGCTTCCTCGTCGGCGCGATGGGCGGCGACGCGGCGCTCCGCTACTTCCGCCGCACGAAGAACGCCGCGGTCATCACCGGCGGCGACCGCGCGAACATCCAGCGCGCCGCGCTCGAAGCCCCCGGCGTCAAATGCATCATCCTCACCGGCGGCCACCGACCCGTCGGGGCCGTCATCGGCAAGGCCGAAGAGAAAGGCGTCCCGGTGCTCCTCGTCAACGGCGACACGCTCTCCGTGACCGACCGCGCCGAGGACATCGTCAGCACGGGCCGCACCCGCGACGAGCGCACGGTCAACCGGATGCGCGACCTGCTGTACGAACACGCCGACATCGACGCCATCATCGGCAACGTCGAGCCGTCCGGCGACGGCGGCGCGGCTGACGACGGTGCGACTGACGACGCGGCCGCCGACGAAGACGACGAGTAACGGCCAACGCGTCGGTATCGACTACGGTACTGATTTTTTCGGGATTCGGACTCAGACCCCGTTTTCGTCGCGCTCGCGACTATCGAGGTAGTCGTTGACGAGCGACGGCGCGCCGACGCCGACGCCGAGGAGCGCGAAAAACGAGAGGACGAACTGTCCGGTGGCTAGCTCGACGAGATAGGCGGCGGGGAGGGCGGCGAGGACGAACCCGGTGACGACGAGCGTCTGTCGGGAGACCATACGCCCGCTACGGTGGTCAGGAAGTTAATAGTTCCAGGTCACGTTACCGGTGGCCGGTCAGCAGCGCCAGCCGCGGTCGGTGTCGTTCAGGAGTGCCGCGCCGTCGTCGGTGACGACGACGAGGTCCTCGATTCGGACGCCGAACTCGTCGGGGAGATAGACGCCCGGTTCGACGCTGAAGACGTTCCCGACTTCGAGTTCGCGGTCGCTCCCGGCGACGATGTACGGCTCCTCGTGTACGTCGAGACCGACGCCGTGGCCGGTCCGGTGGATGAATCGGTCGCCGTAGCCCGCCTCCTCGATGACCTCGCGGGCCGCGCGGTCGACGTCGCCGGCGGCGACGCCCGGTTCGACGGTCTCGACGGCGGCGGTCCGGGCGGCCTGTACGACGCCGTGGACCTCAGCGAACTCCGCGGGCGGTTCGCCGGCGAAGACGACGGTTCGGGTCTGGTCGCTCGGGTAGTGGTCGACGACGGTCCCGAAGTCGAGGACGACCGGGTCGCCCGACTCGATGACGCGGTCGCCGTGGCTGTGGTGGGGCATCGCGCCGTTGGGACCTGACCCGACGAGTGGGCCGAAGGGAATCCCCTCGCCGCCCTCGTCCGCGAGGAGGCGCTCGATTTCCGCGGCGAGTTCGTTCTCGGTCATGCCGACGGCGTCCGCGCCCATGTCGCGGACGCGCTCGACCGCGCGGTCGACGGTCGCCCCGGCGCGGCGGAGCGCGTCGAGTTCGGCGTCGTCCTTCCGCGCGCGCAGCGGCGCGACGACCTCGCTCGCGAGGCCGAAGTCGGCGTCGGGGAGCGCCGCCCGGAGGTCCTGCGAGAAGCGCGCCCACATCGTGTCGTCGACGAGGACGCGGCCGCCGGCGAGGCCGAGGTCCGAGACGATGTCCGCGAGGGCGTCCCGCGGGTCGTCGTCGTCGCTCCACGTTCGCACGTCAGCGACCCACGACTCGGCGCGGACCTGCGTCTCGTAGAGGTCGGGGACGAGGAACGCCGGCGCGCCCTCGCGAGGGACGAACAGAAGCAGGTGGCGCTCTGCGGGTTCCTCGTCGAAGCCCGAGAGGTACAGCAGGTTTCGGCTGGGGAACAGCACGGTCGCGTCGGCGTCCACGTCGGTCAGTCGCTCCTGACAGGCGCGGGTCCGTCGTTCGAAGGGCGTCATGCGAGTCGATACGAGCGCCGGGGGAAAAGCGTGGGCGGTCCGCGAGCGCGGCGGGTCGCGGACCACCGGCCGGCCCACCCCGGTCCGCGGGCGTCCTACGCCCCGAGGTCCAGCGGGTCGTAGAGCTGGCCGGTGATGGATTCGAAGGCGTCGGAGGCGGTCACGAGGCCGACCACGGAGCCGCTTTCGGGGTCGCGGACCATGGCGAGTTCCTGATTTTCCTCCTGAAAGCGGTCGATGAGGTCGCTGACCGAGAGGTCCGAGGGGACCGAAAGCGGGGGCGCGGCGATGTCGTCGAGGCGGCGGTCGCCCGACTGGAGGCGGTCGATGTTCGAGAGCACCGTCGGCGCGTAGACGACGCCCCGCACGTCGTCCAGCGAGTCCCCGACGAGCGGGAACCGCGAGTGCTGGGGGTTCGACCGGACGCGTTCGAGGCTCTCGTCGGTGGTCGCGTCGGCCGAGAGCGCGACGACGTGGTCGGCGGGGACCATCACGTCGCGGACGGGCAACTCACCGATTCGGAGCGCGTTGAGCACTTCCTCGCGGCGGTCCTCGGGGAGCGAACCCTGTGAGAGCACGTCCCCCATCTGGCTGCGGACCTCGCCGCGCGTGAGCCGGGTGCCCTCACCCGCGGAGCCGTCGCCGTCCTCGTCGTCGAGTTCGGCTTCCTGCCACGAGCGGGTTATCTCGACGCCGACGAGCGACAGCAGGCGTTTCGCCAGCCAGTCGGCGACGACGATGACCGGGTACATCAGCTTCGTCCAGCCGTAGAGGACGGGCGCGGTGTACTTCGCCACCGTGCGGGAGCGCTCGACGCCGAGGTACGTCGGCACCTGCTCGCCGAGGACGACGTGCGAGAGGTTGATGACGACGAGCGCCAGCCCGACCGAAAGCGACGTGTGGGAGCCCGCCGCCCCGCCGCCGCCGAGGACCGCGTCGAACGTGGCCGCGACCGCGGGTTCAGCGACGACGCCGAGGCCGACGCTGGCGATGGTAATCCCGACCTGACAGCCCGAGAGATACACTTCGAGCCGCTCCGTCATCTCCCACGCGAGTTCGAGCCCGCGGGAGCCCTCGAAAGCGGACTCGTCGAACTGCGGGACGCGCGTCATCGCGAACTCGGAGACGACGAAGAAGGCGTTCGCGAGCAACAACACCAGACCGCCGCCGAGGCGAAGCGCGGTTTCGACACCTACCATGTACCGCGAGCGTTCGAACCGGACTCCCCTGAGGGTGTCGGCTCGGCCCCGCGGTGTGAACGCCCCGCGGACGACGCCGATGGGTGGCGCTTCCGGGCGGTAGACGCGACCGGCGTGCGAGAGACACCTTAGCGCTCGAACAGCTTTATCTCGCGGGGCGTCGCATTGTCGGCCATGAGTTGGAAAGCAATCGACGCCCTCGACGACGCTCGTGACGCCACGACGTCGCTCCTCCTCCCGTTCGACGCGGGTCGATGGGCGCGCCTCGCATTCATCGCCCTCTTCGTCGGTGGTCTCGGCGGGAGCGGCGGTGCCGGAAGCAACACCGGCACGACCACCCCCACCGGAGGCGGCTCGACCGACATCCCGACCGATTCGCTCCCCGGGTTCGTGACGCCCGAAAACGTCTTCGCCGCGGTCATCGCGCTCGTGGCGGTCGGTATCGTCCTCTGGCTCGTGTGGATGTTCGTCGGCTCCGTGATGCAGTTCGTCCTCGTGGACGCCGTCGTCACGAAAGACGTGCGCATCCGCAAGCCGTTCCGCGAGCGTTTCTGGCTCGGCGTCAGGCTGTTCGGCTTTCAGGCCGGACTGTTCGTCGCCGTCCTCGCGGTCATCCTGCTCCCGGTCGCGGCGGTGCTTCTCGGTTCCGTCGCGGTCACGCCCGCGGTGGGCCTCCTCGCCATCCCGCTCGTCTTCCTCGCCATCGCGCTACTGCTCGTCGTCGCCATCGTCATGCAGTTGACGACCGACTTCGTCGTCCCGACGATGATAGCCGAAGACCGCGCGCTCCTGTCGTCGTGGGGACGGGTCGTGCCGGTGTTCCGCGCCGAACTCTCCGAGTTCGGCCTGTACGTCATCGTCCGGTTCATCCTCGGCATCCTCGCGAGCATCGCTGTCGGCATCGCGGCGCTCCTCGCCGTGCTCGTCGTCGCCATCCCCTTCGCCATCGTCGGCGGCGCGGCGTTCCTCGCGCTCAACGCCGCGAACGTCGCGCTGTTCTCGACGGTCGGCCTGGTCGTCTTCGGCGCGCTCGGCGTGCTGTTCGTCCTCGCGGCCATCGCGGTCGGCGCGGTCGTCCAGATGCCCGTCGTGACGTACTTCCGGTACTACTCGCTGTTCTTGCTCGGCAGCGCCGACGACTCGCTCGACCTCGTCTCGCAGTTCCGGTCCGACGACGACTCGTCGGCCCCGGACGGCCCGACGCCCGCCTGAGAATCGAAGACTCGCTCACCGACTTGGCCCGCCCGCCGACCCGGGTTCCTTTTTTTCACCCCGCCGTCGACGTGACCGCCTCGCGGTCCAGCCGTCCGAGGAGCACGAGAATCGGAACCATCAGCGCGCCGCCGACGACGAACGGTGTCCAGAACGCGACACCGGTGTAGAGCCCGCCGGCCAGCGCCGGCCCGAACGTCCGAGCGAGGCTTCCGGCGCTCTGAGTGAGACCGAACGCGCCGCCCTGCTCGTCGTCCGTCGCCGAGCGGGAGACGAGCGTGTTCAAAGAGACGTTCGTGAGCGCGTTGCCGAACGACAGCGGCGTCATCACGACGAGCAACGCGAGCACGCCCGCCGGGAGGACGGGACCGACAGGCAAGAGCGCACCGAGGTCGGGGACGAACGCGCCCAGTTGCGGTGAGAAGGGGACGGCCGCGAGCGTGAGCACCTGAATCGCCGCGCCGCCGACCGCCAGTCGGTACTCCCCGAAGCGGTCGGTGAGCGGGCCGACGAGGCCGCCCTGGACGACCGCGAGGACGACGCCGACGTAGGTGAGAAGCACCGCGTTCTCGGTCGCGCCGTAGCCGTACTGGTCGTTGGTGAGGAAGATGAACTGGCTTTCGAGCGCCGAGAAGGCGAAGGAGACGAGGAAAAAGGAGGCGACGAGCGTGCCCAGTCCGGGCGACCGGAGCGCCGAAAGGAGCTGTTGGACGCGAGACTCGCGGGGCTCGGCCGAGGCCGGCGTCTCGTGCGCATCCGGCGGCCGCGACTCGGGCAGGACGAAAAAGGCGACGACGAGGTTCGTCCCGGTGATGACCGCGGCGGCGAAACTCGGCAGCGAGAACTCCGAGACGGGGACGAACGCGGGCAACACGCCCCGCGCGGCCGCGATGACCGATTCGCTGGCGAAGAAGCCGCCGAGCGCGGGGCCGAACACGAAGCCGAGGCCGAAGGCGGCCCCGAGGAGGCCGAGCCCCTTCGCCCGGTCGTCCGCGGCGGTGATGTCGGCGATGTACGCCTGCGCCGTGGCGATGTTGCCGCCCATCGCGCCCGCGAGCATCCGCGCGGCGAACAACACCGCGAGCGACCCGGCGACGCCGAACAGGAGCCACGCCAGAACGCTCCCCGTGAGCGACAGGAGCAGCACGGGCCGCCGACCGCGGGAGTCCGAGAGGCGACCCAAAAGCGGCGCGGCGAGGAACTGCATCGCCGAGTAGGAGGCGATGAGCAGGCTCCCGACGAACTCCGTCGCGCCGAACGAGAGGGCGTACAGCGGAATCACCGGGATGAGGATACCGAACCCGAGGAGGTCGACGAAGACGATGAGAAACACCACCCCGAGCGCCCGCCGCGGGTTCTCGACTGTCATCGTCTCCTCCGTTGGCGCGGCGTGGAATAACCACACCGATACCGTCCGTCTCGGACAGTAAGCGGTGATTAATTAATACGTTGACACGCCTGCGTGTCAGTATGTCCTTCGAATGGGTCTCGTACTTCACGTGCGAGGAGTGTGGGCTGGAGCGCCCGTCGCCGGAGGTGCCCTACGACCGACTCGGGTACGCGGTCTGTCCGGGGTGCGGTGCGGAGACGCGCCCGGCGGCCGCGGCGATGGCCGACGCCTCGACGCCGGTGGATGGGTAGACACTTCGGGCTTCGCCGCCACTCACCGGCATGAGCTGGACGGAAGTCCGTCGGGACGACCGCATCGTGGAGTGGGAGCGGAGCGACGGTCACGCGACCATTCGGCTCCGACGCGGGCCGAACGCGTGGCACGTCAGAGTCGACCGGCTCTACCAGTCCGCCGAGGGCCGCGGCTACGAGGGCGAGCGGTTCGAGTCGGAAGCCGAGGCGCGCGAGACCGTCGACGCGTGGAAAGCCGAGTACGACGTGGACGGCTGACGCCGGGCTACTGGAGTCGGCGGGTCGTCTCGACAAGCGGGTGTCGGGCGTAGTCGACGATGTCGATGTCCGAGATGGAACTGAGGCCCTCCTTTTCGGCGGTCCGCTGCATCCCGAGTTCGACGGGGTCGTCGACGACGATGACGTAGGCGTCCATCTCCTCGATGCCGATGCGGTCGGCCGCGAGGACGCGGTGGTGGCCGTCCGCGAGGAGCAGCGTCCCGTTGTTGTCGATGACGACGAGCGGTTCGGCGAGGCCGCGTTCGAGTTCGTACCGGCGACCGTCGAGTTCGTCGGCGTAGACGCGGGCCTGCGTGGGGATGAGGGCCGAAAGCGAGACCGTGCGGCGCTCTTGGTGGACCGTGATGCCGTGAATCTGTTCGAGCGTTCGCATGAGTTTGCCCACCTTCTCGGGCGTCGCGCGCTCGATTTGGCTCCGGATGACATCGGTGTTCGAGATGATGCCGACGAGGTTACCCGCGTCGTCGACCACCGGGAGTTTCTGGATGCCCGACCGGAGGATGACGCGGGCGGCGTCGTTCACGTCCATCTCGGGATGAGCGACGACGAGGTCCGTCGCCATCACCGTCTCGATGGGCGCGTCGTCCGCCGACAGGAGGATATCGCGGGCCGTGACGAAGCCCTCGGCCTTGCGTCCGTCGCAGACGGGGAACCCGTTGTGTCCGTCGCTCTCCGCGATGCGTTGGGCGACGTCCGCGACCGTGTCGGTCGGAGAGACGGTCTGGACCTCGCGCGTCATGTACTCCTTGACGGTCGCTTTAGTAGTCATCTCCCACCTGATAGGGCCACCGTCGGCAAAAACGTGTGGGCGCTCACTCATCTAACGGGTACTCGAAGGCCACGTCGGTGTCCAGACTCGGCGTCGGCGTCGCGTGTTCGAGCGTCTCGAACACCCGTCCGGCGACGATGTCGGTGACGATGGTCGCGAGCGACTCCCGAGAGTCGTCGCCCACGTCGTCGAGGATGCCGAGCGGAATCTGTGCGCCCGCCATGTCGGCGTGGCCGCCGGCGCTCCCGATGGAGCCGAGCGCCTCCCGGAACGCCTCACCGAGGTCGACCCGCGCTCCGCGGGCGCGACCGGAGACGTAGACCGTCCCGTCCATCAGGCCGTAGACGACCGTCACCTCGACGCCCTCCATCCCGAGGAGGTGGTCGGCCGCCTGCGCGAGCGCGTCCCGCTCGCGGATGTCACCGACGTTCGTCGTGAGGACGTTCCCCCGAACGTCGCGGTTCGAGACGGCGCGCGCGAGCGTCTCCATCGTCTCGGAGGTCAGACTCGGCGTCTCGACCCGTTCGAGCAGGTCCACGTCGACGTGCGGGATGAGGAAGGCGGCGGCCTCGAAGTCGGCGGTCGACACCTCCCGCGTGAAGTCGTTGGTGTCGACCTGAATCCCGAACAACAGCGCGGTCGCCACCGTCGTATCGGGGACGATACCGAGCCGTTCGAGATACTCAGCCAGCAGCGTGCTCGTCGCGCCGACGCCGCGTCTGAGGTCGACGTACGCCGCCTCGACCGGCGCGCGCGGCGGGTGGTGGTCGATGACGACGTCGATGGTCGTCTCCGGCGGCAGGCGGTCGTTGACGCCCGGCCGGGAGTGGTCGACGAGCGCGAAGCCGGCGTACTCGTCGTCCGCGGGCACCTCGTCGAGGACGCGGAGGTCCAGTTCGAGGAGGTTCACGAGCGCGCGGTTCTCTTGGTGGGAGATATCTCCGAAGTAACACACGTCGGCGTCGACGCCCGCCCGCTCGGCGATGGCTTGGAGCGCCAGCGCCGCGGCGATGGCGTCGGGGTCGGGGTTGTCGTGCATCACGACCGCGAGCCTGCCGTCGACGTTCCGAAGGACCCGCATCAGCCGGTTCAGCCGCTCCGTGTGCGACGTGCCGACGGCGTCGAGGATGCGCTCTGTGACCACTCGGCGCGGGTCGATGACCTCGTCGGCGAGGTCGTAGATGTCGGCGCGCACCGACGGGGCGGCGTCGTCGCCGAGGTAGACGACGAGCGGCGCGTCCGGATAGTGGTCGCGGGCCGCGCGCGCCGCGTCGAGATTTCCCTGCGGCGACTGTCCGCCGACGACGACGAGGTCCACCTCGTCGGGGTAGGTCGACGGGTCCGCGGGGTCGCCCTCTCGCGCGGCGATGCCGTCCGAGCGGAGGTCCTCGGCGCGGCCCTGTCGGTCGGTGACGACCGTCACCGTCCCGCCGCGGCCGGCGAGTTGCCCGACGAGGCCCCCACCGAGCGACCCGCAGCCGAGAACCAGGCGACGTACCATACACGGACGGTCGAACTCCGGCCGCAAAACCCTACCGTCCTCCCATCCGGCGATGATATTATGTCATGGCATACCATGACACATATACGATGGAACTCGAGACGCAACTGCTCCCCGAATCGCGAGCCGAGTCGTTCGTCCGAACCTGTCGAACCGTCGTCGGCGACGACCTCAGGAGCGTGACGTACTTCACGCACGACCGCTGCGAGCAGATATACCTCCGGAACGACCTCGAAGCCGACGCCGACCTCACCGGATTCGTCGAACACGAGACCGACGGGTTTCAGGCCCGAACCGCCTATCGCGGCTCCGAACTCGGAGACTACCGCTACACCGTTCGCGCGTTCGACCACGGCTACCTGACGCGGGTGACCGCAGACGACAAGGGCGTGTTCGTCACGACCGACGGCCTGACGCTCAGGCGCTCCGAGGAGTTGGCGTCGGCGCTCGGCGAGTTACTGCGAGAATAAAAGAAATCGAACGGAGTTGAACCGAACCGCCGAAACGCTCAGAAGAGCGCGGCGGCGACGGTCTGAGCCGTCTCGATGACGGGCTGGAAGCCGGGCAGGAGCAGGACCGTCCCCACCGCGGCGAAGACGATCGCCACGTAGAGACCGACCGGCTGACTGCCGATTTCGAGGGGCTTCGACGGCTCCTCGATCCACATCGCCTTCACGACGCGGCTGTAGTAGAACAGCGACAGTGCGCTGTTGACCGCGCCGACCGCGGCGAGCCACCAAAAGCCGGAGCCGATGGCCGACTCGAACAGGGCGTACTTCGAGAAGAAGCCGCCGAACGGCGGAAGCCCCGCGAGCGAGAACATGAAGACGGTCATCGCCGAGGCGGCGATGGGTGCCTTCGACGCGATGCCGTTGTAGTCCTCGAACGTGCGGCCGAGGCCCCACTTTTCGACCATGGCGATGAACAGGAACGCGCCCGTGTTCATGAAGCCGTAGACGAACAGGTGAGCCATGCTCGCGCCGAGGACGTCACCGTTCGCGGCACCGCCGTCGGTGGTGATGGCCGCGAGACCGATGAGCGCGTACCCCGCGTGACCGATAGAGGAGTACGCGAGCATCCGCTTGACGTTGTTCTGCGTCGCCGCCGCGAAGTTACCGAGCGTCATGGTGACGACGGCGAGCACCGCGAACAGCAGCGACCAGTCGACGCTCCCGCCGCCGATTGCGGTGACGGTTTCGAGGGGGAACGCGACGGTGAACACGCGGAAGGCGACGGCGAAGCCGGCCGCCTTCGACGCCGACGAGAGGAACGCGCTCACAGGCGCTGGCGCGCCCTCGTAGGCCTCCGGCGCCCAGAAGTGGAACGGGACGGAGGCGGTCTTGAACGCGAAGCCGCCGGCAATCATCAGCACGCCGAGGCCGAGGACTCCGACCAGTTCGGTGCCCTCAGCGAGCGTCGCGGCGATTTCCGGGAGCACCAGCGAGCCGGTGACGGCGAACACGAGGCTGATACCGAACGCGAACACCGCCGACGACAGCGCGCCGATGAGGAAGTACTTCAGCCCGGCCTCGATGCTGCCGCGGTCCTTCTTGAGGAACGCGACGAGCGCGTACGAGGGCAGGGACGCCAGTTCGAGGCTGACGAAGACGGTCGCCAGCGAGTTCGACATCCCCATGAGGGTCATGCCGGTCGCGGCGAACAGCACGAGGGCGTAGAACTCGCCTTGGTACTGCTGGTCCGCGAGGTAGTCGTACGAGGCGACCGAGACCATCGCGGCGACGCTGGTGAAGATGAGCGTGAAGAACAGGCTCATCCCGTCGACGACGAGCGCGTCGCCGTACAGCGAAATCGCGCCGCCGGTGGACTCCATGCCGGTTCCGCCGATGAGGAACCAACCGGCGATGCCGCCGGCGGCGAGCGCGCCGAGCGTCGCCGTGCCGGCCAGGAGGCCGTTGTTCGTGGAGTCGGGGTCGATGGTGTCGATGAGCAGCAGCGCGAGCCCCGTCAACGCGAGCACGATGGCGGGAGCCGTTGCGAACCACTGGGGAGCGGACTGGAGGGGCGTCATCTAGAACGCACCTCCCAGTTCGAGAATCGGGTTAACCGCGTCCTGAATCATCGTGAAGAAGATGTCGGGCGAGACGCCGAGCACGATGGTCAGAAGCAACAGCACCGCGAGGGGTGCAACGTCGTGGAACGGTGCCTCCGTGATGTCGTAGTCGCCGTCGAACCGGAACGGTCCGAACAGCGTCCGCTGCATCGCGAACAGCAGGTAGCCGGCGACGATGACGATACCGAACATCGCGGCGCCGGTGAACAGCGGCATCGCCTCCATCACCGTGGACTCGAACGCGCCCTTGAAGATGAAGAACTCGGCCGCGAAGCCGGCCATGAGCGGCAGGCCCATGTAGCCGAACGCGCCGGCGACGAAGATGCCCGCCGTGACGGGCATCCGGTCGGCGATGCCGGACATGTCCGACACCATGCGCGTGTGGGTCGTGTTGTAGATGACGCCGACGGCCATGAACATCAGTCCGGAGATGAGGCCGTGGGCGACCATCTGGAAGGTCGCACCGCCGACGCCGTAGGTGGTGTAGGCGATGAGACCGAGGATGACGTACCCCATCGACGAGACGGAGGAGTACGCGACGATGCGCTTGAGGTCCTGCTGGGCCAGCGCGAGCAGTGCGCCGTAGATGACGCTCGCGACGGCGAGCAGGGCGATGGGCAGCGCGAAGGCGCGCGCCGTCTCCGGCAGCATCGTGAAGTTGAACCGGAGCAGGGCGTACGTACCCATCTTCAGGAGGACCCCCGCCAGCATGACCGACACCGGCGTGGGGGCCTCGACGTGTGCGTCCGGCAGCCACGTGTGAAGCGGGGCGACCGGGACCTTCACCGCGAACCCGAAGAACATCGCGACGAACGCGACAGACGCGAGCGCGCCGGCCGACAGTCCCGCGAAGCTCCCGAGCTGTCCGGCCTGCAACGCCTGCGCGATTTCGGGCAGGCGGAACGACGAGATAGAGTCGCCGAGACCGAACACGAGCGAGATGAAGCCGATGAACATCACGAGCGACGCGATGTTCGTGTAGACGAAGAACTTGATCGCCGCGTACTTGCGGCGTGGACCGCCCCAGACGCCGATGAGGAAGTACATCGGCAGGAGCACGGCCTCCCAGAAGATGAACCAGACGAAGAAGTCGAGCGCCGTGAAGACGCCGAGCAGGTTCGCCTCCATCAGGAGCATCAGGCCGAAGAACTGGGACTGACGCTCCGAGATGGGCGTCCACGCGCTGACGATAGCGAGCGTGGTGAGGATGGTCGTGAGGACGACAAGCGGCATGCTGATGCCGTCGACGCCGACCATCCAGTGAATGTCGTACTGGCCGAGTTGCAGCCAGGCGATGTCTGTCTCGAACGCGATGTTCCCGCCCAGGAGGGCGTTCCCGCTCGCGTCGTACTGTTGCCACATGTAGAGGCTCCCGACGACGGGAGCCAGACTCAGCGCGAAGGCCGCCTTGCCGGCGTACCGGTCCGGCAGGACGAAGGTGACCAGCGCGGCGAGGAACGTGACTGCGATGAGCGCTTCGATTATCATGCGAACCAACCTCCGAGCAGACCGAGACCGAGAAGCAGCGCGGTCAGACCGAGCGTGAGGAGCGCCGCGTAGTTGCTCACCACACCGGTCTGGACGCGCTTGACGCGACCGCCAGCGAACAGGCTCACGCTGGAGATACCGTTGACGACGCCGTCGACGATGCCCTGGTCGAACTTATCGAGGGCGCGCGAGATGGGCTGGACGACGCCGGTCGCAATCCAGACCTGGTACTCGTCCTGGTAGTAGTTGTTGTACAGTACGGTCTTGATGCTCCCGAGCTTGTCCGTGTGTTCGACGGGCTCGGGGACGTTGTACAGGCGGTAGGCGAGTCCGGCACCCGCGAGGGCGAGGGCCAGCGAGACCAGCCCCGGCGCGATAGAGCCGATGCCGGCCGGGTGGAGCCCCGCACCGACGCCGCTTTCGAGCACTTCGAGGTAGTGGTGCGCGGTCAGCGACGAGATGCCGCCGTCGAGCCAGTCGTGGAGGAACGTGAGGTGAATCCCCGTGAGGTCCTCCACCGGAGCCATGTTGACGAGGCCGGTGACGGCCGCGAGCACGCCGAGGACGGCGAGCGGGAACTTGACGTTCCAGCCGAAGCCGTGCGGGTCGCGCGCGGTGTCGCTACGCGGTTCGCCGTGGAAGGTGAGAAACACCATCCGGAAGGTGTAGAACCCGGTGAAGAACACGGCGATGAGCCCCATCGCGTACGCGATGAGGAAGACGGTTCCGAGACCACCGTCGGTCCCGAGCCCGTGGTTGAGCGCCTCGTAGAGAATCTCGTCTTTCGACCAGAAGCCGGCGAACGGAACGATGCCGGCGAGGGCGAGCGAGCCCGAGAGGAACGCGTAGTACGTCACGGGCATCTTGTCTTTGAGGCCGCCCATGTCCCACATGTTCTCGTTGTGGTGCATCGCGATGATGACCGCACCGGCACCGAGGAACAGAAGCGCCTTGAAGAAGGCGTGCGTGAGCAGGTGGAACGTCGAGGCGACGTAGCCGCCGACGCCGAGCCCGAGCATCATGTAGCCGTACTGGCTGATGGTCGAGTACGCGAGCACCTGCTTGATTTCTTTCTTGACGACGCCCATCGTCGCGGCGAAGAGGGCCGTGAAGCCGCCCACGAGCGCGATGATACCGAGCGTCGTCGGGGTCAGCGCGTAGAAACCGTACATCCGGGCGACGAGGTAGACACCCGCGGCGACCATCGTCGCCGCGTGAATGAGCGCGGAGACGGGGGTCGGGCCTTCCATCGCGTCCGGAAGCCACGTGTGCAGGGGGAACTGCGCGGACTTACCGACGACGCCCCCGAGAACGAGGAGGCCGACGACGGTGAACCACGCCTGTTCGCCCATGCCGAGGAACGTGTTGACCGCGTGCTCGCCGTGGAGCGCCTCCTCGGCGAGGACGGGGAACGCCTCGGGACCGGCGAACGCGGCCGAGCCGAACGTCGCGAACACCGCGACGACGCCGATGAGGAAGAAGTAGTCACCGAAGCGGGTGACGAGGAACGCCTTCTTCGCGGCGCTCGGCGGGCCCTCCTGGCGGAACCAGAAGCCGATGAGCAGGTAGGAACACAGCCCCACCAGCTCGAAGAACATGAACGCCATGAGGAGGTTGCTGGACACGACGAACGCCAGCATCGACGCGGTGAATAGGCCGAGCCCGGCGTAGTAGCGCGGGAGGCCCGTCTCGCCCTCGTCGTTCATGTAGCCGAGGCTGAAGATGTGGACGAGGACGGCGACGAGCGTCACGATGACGAGCATCATCGACGAAAGCGGGTCGATGAGTAGGCCGAAGTCGAGCGTCACCGCGTCGCCGGCGCCGGTCGCCCACGTGTAGATGTGTTGGTTGTAGGTCTGTCCGCCGCTGACGGCGAAGAACGTCGCGATGGACAGGACGAACGAGCCCGCCGTCGCGCCGATACCCGCCAGCGCGCCTCCCTTCGGCATGTACCGTCCCGCCCCGAGCGCGATCAGGAACGAGAGGAACGGGAGGAGGACGATGGCCGGAGCGAAGTCTAAGATACCTGCCATAGATTACCACCTCATCGTGGTCGCGTTGGTCACGTCCACGCCGTCGAAGTTGCGGTACAGTACGAGGATGATGCCGATACCGACCGCCACCTCGGCGGCGGCGAGCGCCATCGTGAACAGCCCGAACGTCTGGCCCGTCACGTTACCCCAGTAGTAGGAGAACGCGACGAGGTTGATGTTCGCGGCGTTCAGCATCAGTTCGACCGACATCAGGAACAACAGCGCGTTCCGACGGGTCAAGAGGCCGAAGATGCCGATGCAGAACACGGCGGCCGACAGAACGAGGTAGTACTGCGCGGGCACCATCAGTTGTCACCCTCCTCGTCGTCGAACAGCGTCTGCTTGAGCTCCCGACCGCCGTCGGTCAGGATGGTCCGCATCTGCCCCGTGGTGTCCTCGCGGCGAGCGAGGAGCACCGCGCCGGCGAGCGCGGCGACGAGCACGAGGTCGATGATTTCGAACGCGACCAGCATGCTCTCGCCGTCGACGCTTCCGAACCCGAGGTTGAACATCGAATAGCCGATGCTCGCGGTGATGTTTGCTCCCTCCGGGAACCCCTGTGGGTTCGGGAACGACGCGCCGAGGAACACGACCGCCATCACGACGAACAGCGCGACGGCAGCGAGTCCGGGCACGAGGTGCGAACCGAGTTTCAGCTGCGGTTTGGTTGTCATGTACTACTCACCTCCGGATTGATACGCGTCAGCATCACGGCGAACGTGATGAGAATCAGGACCCCGCCGACGTAGACGAGGACCTGCATGGCGGCGAGGAACTCCGCCTGCAACATCACGTAATGCACCGCGACGCTCAAGAGCGCGCCCCCGAGCAGGAGTGCGGAATGCCAGATGTCCCGCACGAGGACGACGCCCAGGCTGCAACCCACGGTGACGAGGGCGAACAGCGCGAACGCGATGGTTTCATAAACCATTGTGTGTGTCTCCTTGAGATATCCCTTTGAACATTTCGAGAACGTCCTCAGCGTCCGGTAGCGGACGCGGGCTGACGGGACTCGAACGATTCACTCGCGGTCATGTTACTGGTAGTCGACCTCTCCTTCGCCCTCGCCGACCCACGCGTTGCGGTCGGGGTTGCGGGAGTTGAGCGGGTCGATATCCTTGTACCACGGGACGTTCTTGAGCTGTTCTTTGTTGTAGACGAAGTCGTTTTTCGTGTCCGCCGTGAACTCGAAGTTCTGCGTGAGCAGGATGGCGTCGACGGGACAGACCTCCTCGCACAGCCGGCAGTAGATACACTGGCCGATGTGGAGGTTGTACTGCTCGCCGTTGCGCTGGTCGTCCTGAACGATCTGAATCGTGTCGTTCGGACAGACGTTCTCACACTGGCGACACCAGATACACCGCTCTTGGCTGAACTTGTGGACGCCGCGGAAACGCGGGCTCACTTCGGGCGCGGTCTCGGGGTACTCGACCGTGAACGTCTGCCCGTCGAGCGCGTGCTTCAGCGTCACTGCCATGCCTTTCAGGATTCCGATCATGCAATCACCCCCACGATGATGGCCGTGAGAACCAGGTTGGCGAAGGAGAGCACGAGCATCCCCTTCCAACCGATTTCGAGGAACTGATCGACGCGAAGGCGCGGCACTGCGGAGCGCGCCCACTGGGTGAACAGGAAGAACGCCCAGATTTTGATTGTGAACCAGACGAATCCGGGCAGGACCGGGCCCGCCGGACCGCCGAGGAACAGGGTCGCCGCGATAGCGCCGCCGAGGAAGATGTGGATGAACTCACCGAGGTAGATGAGCACGAAGTAGACCGAGGAGTACTCGGTCTGGTACCCGGCGACAATCTCGGTCGGCGCTTCGGGGATGTCGAACGGGTTGCGGCCGACCTCCGCGAGGTTCGCGATGACGAACAGCGCGAACGCGAAGGGGTTCACGAACGCGAACCACGTCGGAATCGTCACGCCGGCGACCGAAAGCAGCGGTTCGGCCTGCACGGCGACGATTTCGCTCATGCGGAGCGACCCGGCGAAGATAACGACCGAGGCCGCCGTGACGACCAGCGGAATCTCGTAAGCGATGTTCGCCGCGACGGCGCGGAGCGCGCCGATGAGCGAGAACTTGTTGTTCGATGCGTAGCCGGTCATGACGATGCCGAGCGAGGCGATAGACGCCGCGGCGAAGGCAAAGGCGAGACCGGTTTCGGGGTCCGCGAGCTGGATGCCGTTGCCCATCGGGATGACGGCGAATCCGAGCAGCGCGGAGAAGGGAATGACCATCGGCGCGAGGTCCCAGGCGGGACGGTCGACGCCCTCGGGGACGACGAGTTCCTTCGACAGCAGACGGACCGCGTCCGTGACGATGGTCAGGAGACCGAACGGACCGATTCGGTTGACCGCGATGCGGTCGGCGAATGCGGCCGTGATTTTCCGCTTCGCCCACGGCCCGGCGAACGCCGTCATGATGAGCATGATGTTGGCGACGAGGAACGCGCCGACGAGGCCGCCGACGACGTCCCCGAGGATGCCTTCGAGACCGAGGAGGCCGCTGACCGTGTCCGGAAGGACCGCTTGCAGATGCATCACCTGTCCACCTCTCCGAGCACGATGTCGAGGCTGCCGAGCGAGGCAATCATGTCCGGAATGTACTCACCCTCGGACATCTCGGGGAGCGTCTGGAGGTTCGAGAAACACGGGCTCCGAATCTTGAAGCGAGCCGGCTTGTCCGTGCCGTCCGCGCGGATGTAGATGCCGAGTTCGCCCTTCGCGCCCTCGACGGCGCGGTAGATCTCCGTGTCCTCGTCGGGCTTGAGGGTGCGCGGAACGTTCGCCTGGATGTTCCGCTCGTCTTCGGGCCAGTCTTCGAGCAGGTCGACACACTGCTGGATGATCTTGGCCGACTCCTCGACTTCGCGCATGCGCACGAGCAGGCGCGAGAAGTTGTCGCAGCCGTCCTCGACGACGACGTCCCAGTCGAGTTCGTCGTAGTAGCCGTAGGAGTCGTCGCGACGGAGGTCGTAGTCGATACCGGAGCCGCGGGCGACCGGCCCGGTCGCGCCGTAGCTCTTTGCGACTTCCGGCGGCAGGACGCCCGTGCCGACCGTCCGGGCCTGCAGGATTTCGTTCGAGGTAATCATGTCGTGGTACTCCTCGAGCGCCTGCGGGAGCCCGTCCATGAAGTCGCGAATCTTCTCGAAGAACTCCTCGCGGGGTTCGGGGAGGTCCCAGACGACCCCGCCGAGCCGGAAGTAGTTGAACATCATGCGCTGGCCCGTGAGGTCCTCCAGAATGTTCTGGACGATCTCGCGGTCCCGCATGGCGTACATGAAGATGGCCGTGAAGTCGCCGTAGACGTCCAGCGCGAACGTGCCGAGCGCGATCATGTGCGACGCGATGCGGCACAGTTCCGCACCCATCGTGCGGATAATCTGGGCGTACTCGGGCACCTCGATGTCCGCGAGGTCCTCGGCGGCGCGGGCGTACGCCCACTCGTTCAGGAGACCCGACGAGATGTAGTCCCAGCGGTCGGGGTACGGCATAATCTGGTGCCGGTAGGTCCCCTGTTGACACATCTGCTCCTCGCAGCGGTGGAGGTAGCCGATGTCGGATTCGAGGTCGACGACCTGTTCGCCGTCGACGACCGTCTCGACGTGCAGCACGCCGTGGGTCGCCGGGTGGTGGGGACCGATGTTGATGTACATCGTGTTGCTGTCCCCGGCGCGGTGGTCCTCTTCGAGCGGGTTGGCGTGCTCGCGGAGCGTCGCAATCTGCGGGCGGTCCTGGTCGTAGTCAAGCCCGAGCGGGTGACCCTGCCACGTCTCCGGCAGGAGGATGCGACGCAGGTCCGGATGGTCCTCGTACTGGATACCGACGAGGTCGTACGCCTCCCGCTCGTGCCAGTCGGCCGTCCGGAACACCGGCTCGGCGGACTGACTGACCGGGTTGTCCTTCGACGTGGGCACGACGACCGAGACCTCGTCGGTCCGGTCGTCGAACTTCGTCAGGTGGTAGATGGACTCGTAGCGGTCCTCGTACTCCTGTGCGGTCACACACGAGAGGTGGTCGAAGCCCGCTTCGTCGCGGAGCTTGAACAGCGCGTCTTGGACCTCGTCGGGACGGATGACGAGGCCGGGCGCGTTCAGGTGCTCTTCGCGGCCGACGACGAGGTCGCCGAGCAGCTCTGCGAGTTCGTCGCCGCGGCTGACGCCCGATTCGAGTTCCGCGGGGTCGTCGGACTGCTGTTCTTCGAGGCTCATGGCGAATCAGCCCAGTTGTACCGCATGACGAGGTCCTCTTCGTCGATCTCCTCGGCGAGCTTGTCGACGATTTCGTCGCGTTCGAGGTCGCCGAACTGCTCCAGCTCGTACGGCTTGACCGTCACCGGGCTGGACTCGCCGTTGGCGATGCGCTCTTGCAACTTCGCGATACCGTAGATGAGCGCCTCCGGGCGCGGCGGACAGCCGGGGATGTGAATGTCCACCGGAATGACCTCTTCTGCGCCCTTGATGACGTTGTAGCCCTCCTGGAACGGGCCGCCGGAAATCGTACACGACCCCATGCCGACGACGAACTTCGGTTCGGGCATCTGGTCGTAGACGCGCTTCATGCGCGGGGCGAACTTCGAGACGATGGTCCCCGGCACGATAATCACGTCGGCCTGCCGCGGCGACGCACGCGGGACCCCGGCCGCAAAGCGGTCGAGGTCGTGTTTCACCGAGTAGGTGTGCATCATCTCGATGCTGCAGCACGCGATACCGAACTGCAGCATGAACATCGAGGACCCGCGGACCCAGTTCATGAACTTGTCGAACTTCGTGAGGATGAACGGTGACGAGCCGAACGCCTCCCGAAGCTTCGAGTTGAACCGGTCGTCCGCCCCCGCCATGCGGGCGTCGCGAGTCTCGGTCTGTACCTGTGTGTCGTCCGTGACGAATGGCTTCTGTTCGCTACTCATGCATCTTGCCTCTCTGTCTTACGACGGTTTGCCTGCGGGCTTTTGACCCACTTGACTGCGCCGTTGCGCCACGCCCAGACGAGGCCGACGACGAGGACACCGATGAAAACGAGCATCGGCGTCAGAATCGTCGCCAGCGACGCGCCCTGTTCGAGGGCCGAGCGGTAGATGACCGTCCAGGGGAAAATTAGGACGGTCTCGATGTCGAATACGAGGAACAGCAGCGCGACCATGTAGTACTGAATGTTAAACTGGACGCGCGCCGTGCCTGTCGGCACCTCACCACTCTCGTACGTGGCACTCTTTCCTTGTTCCGGTACGCTTGGGCGAAGCAGCGCCGACACCGCCATCATCGCGAGCGGTATGCCGACACCGACCAGCCCCATCGCACCGATTGCAATCCAATCACTCATGCCGTGTCTCCCTGACGTGCGGCGGTTAGAAGCGCTCCCCTATAAACATTGATTTGTGTGTTTCGGGCGCGAGAGGGCTTCTATTTGGAAAATACGCGAGAGACGCCCGGAACCCCGCACGGGCGGGGTTTCGCCGCCGGAATCGACCCCCACAGACGCGGAAACGACCGGGCGGTGACCGACCGCGAAACGCGCCCCGCTACCGCGACTCGCGGAAGCCGGCGACGCCGAGGTCGTGGAGCGCGGCCGAGGTCTCGGCCACGTCGGACACGAGGTCCTCGTGGTAGTCGACGAGTCTGTCTTCGAGTTCGGGGTAGCCGCGGGAGAGCGCCTGTACGGCCGACAGCGCCGCGTTGAACGACTTGCCGGCGTCGACCGCGACGATGGGTGCGCCGGTCGGCATCCCGATGACCGAGTCGACCGACTTCTCCTGAACGGGGACGCCGACGACCGGAATCGGGTACGCGATGGAGGCAGTCATGTTCGGGAGGTCCGCGGACTTGCCGCCCGCGCCGGCGATGATGACCTCGACGCCGCGGTCGCGCGCGGTGTCGCCGTAGGCGTACATCAGGTCCGGCGTCCGGTGCGCGGAGACGACGTACGTCTCGTAGGTGAATCGCTCCTCGGGCGGCGCGTCGAAGTCCGTCTGTTCACCGAACCCGAGCGTGTCCAGCGCCTCGTGCGCGCCGGACATCACGTCGAGGTCGGAGTCGGACCCCATGATGATACCCACGTCGGGCGTCGTCTCGGGGTCGCGGTCGGCGTCGGCCTGTGCGTGCAGTTCGTCGATGAGGTCCCGTTCTGTCGTCATGGTGAATCAGTCGAAGCGCAGTCCGTCGCGAAGCTCGCGTGCGCGTGCGAGAAGCGTTTCGAGGTCGGCGTCGTCGCCGCCGACGGCGGTGAGGTGGCCCATCTTGCGGAGGGGACGAACCTCGTCTTTGCCGTACCAGTGCAGCGAGACGCCCGATTCCGCGAGCGCGTCGTCGAGGCCGCCGAGTCGCGCCGGCTGGCTCTCGTCGACCGTGCCGAGGACGTTCGCCATCACGGTGGGCGACCGGCGGGTCGTCGCGCCGAGGGGCCACCCGAGGACCGCGCGGACGTGCTGTTCGAACTGCGAGGTGAGCGCGCCCTCGATGGTCCAGTGGCCGGAGTTGTGCGGGCGCGGGGCGACCTCGTTGACGAGCACGTCGCCCGCGGCGGTCTCGAACAGTTCGATGCCGAAGACGCCGCGGCCGGGCAGGTGCGACAGCACCTCTCGGGCGACGCGGTCGGCCTCCTCGCGCACCTCGTCCGTCGTCCGCGCCGGGACGACCGTCTCGCGGAGAATCTCCTCCTCGTGGACGTTCTCGCCCGCGGGGAACGTCCGAACCTCGTCATCGCCGCGGACGCCGATGACCGAGAGTTCGCGCTCGAAGTCGACGAACGCCTCGGCCATCGCCGGGCCGCCGACCTCCTCGATGGCGGCCTCGGCGTCGTCGGGGTCGGACACGGGGACGTTCCCGCGGCCGTCGTAGCCGCCGGTTCGGGCTTTCAGCATGACCGAGCCGAACTCGTCGAGCGCGTCGCGGAGGTCGGCCGCGTCGTCGACGCGGTGGAACGGCGGAATCGGAATGCCCGCCTCGCCGAAGGTGTCCTTCTGGACCAGTTTGTCCTCGATGGTCCGGAGCGCGTCGGGCGACGGGTGGACCGCGATGCCCTCCTCGGCGGCCAGTTCGTCGAGCAGGTCGGGGTCGGCGAGTTCGATTTCGAACGTCAGCGCGTCGGCCCGGGCGGCGAGTTCCGCCATCGCCTCGGGGTCGTCGAAGCCGCCGACGATTTGGTCGTCGACGGCCGACGCCGGGCAGTCGGGTGTCGGGTCGAGCACGACGATGTCGACGCCGAGCGGTGCGGCGGCCTCCCCGAGCATACGCCCGAGCTGGCCCCCACCGACGACGCCGAGCGTGGGTCCGGGTACGGTGACGGTCACAGTCGCGGATTCAGTACGTCGGTGCATAAACGTTGCCACATTCGGTGCCGAGATAGTCACATACGTGGATAGAATTGGACAACAGCCGACGCCGAACGCGCCGGGCGCTCGCGGCGCTCACCCTGTCGAACGCGAGGAAAAATCGAGGTGGTCGAACGCCCCGACCGAGCGTCAGCCCCGCGTCTCGTTCGCGGCGTCAAGGGCGTCCTCGTCGATGAACACGACCACGTCCTCGCTCCAGAGCTTGAAGGCGTGTTGGCGCGCGACGTAGCCGTCGAGTTCGGATTCGAGTTCGGCGCGGTCCCACTCGTAGGCGATGACGACCGGCGGCGCGTCGGCGGTCACCTCGGAGACGTTCGCGTCGGGCGCGCTACTGGTGCGCTCGACGCCCGCGCTCTCGAAGTACCACGGGAGCGGGAGGCGACTGTGCCACGACGGCCCGTCGAGGGGGGCAGACTCGTTTTCGACGTAGAAGTGCGTCTCGTCGCTGTCCGGCGGATGCGTGCCGTACAGGAGCACGTCCGTCCCGGAGTTGGCGGCCGACACGCGCTCCACGTCGTCGAGGGTGGCCTGTAAGTCGTTTGCGGGTTGCGCCCACTGGAGCACCTCGCTGTCCTCGTCGGTCGAGGCGTTCCAGTAGTCGACGTTCGCGGCCGCGACGCCGCCGACGGAGGCGACCAGCACGAGCGCCGCGAGGCCGACGCCGACCGCGTCTTTGGCGTCGAGCGCCTGCACGCCGGAGCGGAAGACGAACGCCGCGCCGACCGCGGCGGGAATCGCCAGCGGGACGACCGCGTGGACGACGACCCACGGCGCTTGGATGTCGGTCGCCAGCGGGTAGCCGAAGATACACACGACGCCCCAGTAGGTGGCGAAGGCGACGAGCCACCGGATTCGGCCCGCGACGACGCCGTAGCGGTCGACGACGATGCCGACGAGCGCGAAGACGATGAGCACCGGCGCGCCGTAGACGAACGTTTCGAGGAAGTCCTTCAGATACGGGAGGTACTCGTGGGACTGGTGGCCGCCGCCGAGCCAACTGCCGACCATCTCGGAGACCGCGCCGACGCTTCCGGCTTCGAGAACCGGGAGCATCGAGGCGGAGCCGCCGAGCGCGTTCCAGAGGTCGGGCCGCGGCGCGTAGAAGAAGACGAAGACGGCGAGGAACGCGAGCAGGCCGCCGAGGACGCCCGCGGCGTAGCGAACCGCGCCGTAACCGAGACTTCCCGCCCCGCGTGCGCGAAGTCGCTCGCGGATACTCGCGGGCAGTTCGGAAAAGAGGATGTCGCGGGCGGACTCGCCGGCCGACGTGCGGGCGAGCAGCCGGTGGTCGAAGACCAGGAACGCCGCTCCGAGGAAACAAGCGAGGTAGACGACGTAGTTCTCTTTCGTCGCCGCTCCCGTTGCGAAGGAGGCCCCGGCGGGGATGAGGTAGGCGAGGCGGCCGGTGTCGTACGCGCGGACGACGAAGCCGAGCGCGGCGAACGAGAAGGCGGCCACGAGCACGTCGTTGCGCATGAACCGCGAGTAGTAGACCAAAAGCGGGTTCGCCGCGAGGAAGAACGCGAGCGCGACCAGCTCGTCGCGGCGGAGGTGCTCGCGGAACAGCCAGACCGAAAGCGGGAGCAGGCCGCCGACGAGCGCCACGGGGAGCCGCGCCGTGAAGTCGGTCGCCGGGAGGACCGCAAAGAGGTAGTCGTTGACCACGGGGAGGAACGGACCGTGGATGATGGGCCGGTAGGAGAACTCGCCGGTCTCGTGATACCGCAGAATCCAGTAGCCGACACGGCCTTCGTCCCAGTGGAAGATGCGGCCGCCGAGGTCGGCGAGGCGGGCGAGGAGGGCGAGGGCCGTCACGCCGAGAATCGCCAGGAGGGCACGGGACCGAGCGACCGCCTCGGTCCCACTGTCAGTACTCATGCCCACCCATCGCGACGCCGACAATACAACTTTTGTGCTTGCCCGTCGCCGGGGCCAAATTCGGTCGGTGTCGGTAGTTCTTTTATCCGAGACGGGAAGGGTCGGCCATGGTCTCTCTCGGACTCGTCGTGGCCCGATTCAACTCGTCGGTCACGGAGCAGATGGAGGAAGCGGCCCGCGACGCGGCCGCCGAGCGCGACGCGGCGGTCGTCGAAACGATTCAGGTCCCCGGCGCGTACGACTCGCCGCTCGCGGCCGACCGACTCGCCCGCCGCGACGACATCGACGCCGTCGTCGTCATCGGCGCAATCGTCACCGGCGACACCGACCACGACCGCGTCATCGCCGACGCGACCGCGAAGTCGCTGACGGAGGTCTCGCTGGACCGCGACAAACCCGTCTCGTTCGGCGTCTCCGGTCCCGGCATGAGCGGCGCTGAAGCGCGCGAGCGCGTCAGCAAAGGTGCGGAAGCGGTTTACGCCGCGACCGATATGGTGGAGGCGTTGGCATGAACTTCGATTTCAGCGACCGAGTCGGCCGCGTCGAACCGAGCGCGACGCTCGCCATCTCGAACCTCGCGAGCGAACTGGAAGCGCAGGGCGAAGACGTCGTCGACCTCTCGGTCGGCGCGCCGGACTTCCCGACCCCGGACAACATCACGCAGGCGGCGAAGGACGCCCTCGACGCGGGACACACGAGCTACACCTCGTCGAACGGGATTCCGGAACTCAAGGACGCAATCGCGGCGAAGCTCCGCGGGAACGGCGTCGACGCCGAGGCCGACGAGGTCATCGTCACGCCCGGCGGCAAGCAGGCGCTGTTCGAGACGTTCCAGACGCTCGTCGACGACGGCGACGAGGTCGTTCTCCTCGACCCCGCGTGGGTCTCCTACGAGGCGATGGTCAAGCTCGCCGGCGGCACGCTCAGCCGCGTCGACCTCGCACAGCACGACTTCAGGCTCGAACCCGCGCTCGACGAACTCGCCGAGACGGTCTCCGACGAGACGAAACTCCTCGTCGTCAACTCGCCGTCGAACCCGACCGGCGGCGTGTTCTCCGACGCGGCGCTCGAAGGCGTCCGCGACCTCGCGGTCGAACACGACTTCGCCGTCATCTCCGACGAGATTTACGAGCGCATCGTCTACGACGGCTTCGAGCACACCTCGCTCGGCTCCCTCGACGGGATGGAAGACCGCACCATCACCATCAACGGCTTCTCGAAGGCGTTCTCGATGACCGGCTGGCGGCTCGGCTACCTCCACGCCCCGTCCGACCTCATCGCGCAGGCCGGCAAGCTCCACTCGCATTCGGTCTCCTGCGCCGTGAACTTCGTCCAGCACGCCGGCGTCGAGGCGCTCTCGGAGCGCACCGACGACGACGTCGAGGAGATGCGTCAGGCGTTCGAGGACCGCCGCGACATGCTCGTGGACCTCCTCGCCGAACACGACGTCGACGTGGCCGTCCCGAAGGGCGCGTTCTACATGATGCTCCCCGTCGACGACGACGACCAGGCGTGGTGCGAGGGCGCGATTCAGGACGCGAAGGTCGCGACCGTCCCCGGAAGCGCGTTCAACGCGCCGGGCTATGCCCGTATCTCCTACGCCGCGAGCGAAGAGCGTCTCCGCGAGGCCGTCGAACGCCTCGCCGAGCACGACTACATCTGAGCCGCCCGCAGCGACCGTCTCTTTTCGGGGTGGCGGACCTATCTCCCAGCCGATTCGTGATTTTCAGCTGAACTGTGTGCTAGCAATGAACGTCATTTTTGTTGTCTAATACTCGATTAGATTTATGTTCGAGAGTGCCCATGTAGCATCTATACATACCGAACTCCGGGTGGGACTTCCGCGGATAAACCGCGTATGTATACGAGAGCCAACACATGAAACTCAAACAACTATTCGAAGACGACGACGCGGTGTCGCCGGTCATCGGTGTGATTCTGATGGTCGCGATTACCGTCATCCTCGCGGCCGTCATCGGGACGTTCGTGCTGGGACTGGGTGAACAGACGGCGACCGCCCCGCAGGCGAGCTTCAGTTTCGACTACAACCAGAGTGCCCCAGACCATCTCAACATCACCCACGAGAGCGGTCAAGCAATCAATTCGGAGCGGCTGAGTATTTCGACGGGTGTCGATATCTACGACCCTGATGAAGCCGCTACGAATGCCTCGGACAGTCGAACCTGGACCTCACTAAACGGTTATACGCAGACCGACGTGACGGCGGGGACCTCAGTCACTATCAGGCCCGTCAGCAGCGAAACACTCGCCGACCAGACCGTCCGCATCGTCTGGACCGACGAAGCGGGGTCGAGTTCCGCGACCCTCCAGCGATGGTCCGGCCCTAACGCGTAACGCAGTTCGTACCAAATCCGCGATAATCGGCCACCACGCGGCCGACGACTTCGATTTTTTATTGGCGCATCGCCCCGAGAGTCCCGACTTTCGCACCACTCACCGGCTGCATTGGTTGCTGTCCCCACCGATTTCTCGCCGCCCGAACGCCGGGACAGACGGTGACCGATGAACCCCCGCCGGCGAAGATACTTATGTGAGTCCGCCGCCACCACTGTGACAGATGCGCGTGCGCGACCTCCCGCTGTCGTCGGCCCTCGTCTCCCACTACGAGTCGAACGGTATCGAGGAACTCTATCCGCCGCAGGCCGCCGCCGTCGACGCCGGCGTCGCGGCGGGCGGTCGCGTCGTCGCCGCCATTCCGACCGCCAGCGGCAAGACGTTCATCGCGGAACTCGCCATGCTCACCGCCGACGGGCCGGCGCTGTACATCGTCCCGCTTCGCGCGCTCGCCCGCGAGAAGTACGAGACGTTCGACCAACTGCCCGGCGTGAGCGTCGGCATCTCCACCGGCGACTTCGACGCCGCCGAAGAGGAACTCGGCGACCACGACATCGTCGTCGCCACGAGCGAGAAAGTCGACTCCGCGATTCGAAACGGCGCGCCGTGGGTCGACCGCCTCGCCTGCGTCGTCGTCGACGAGGTCCACCTGCTCGGCGCGCCGGGGCGCGGGCCGACGCTCGAAGTGACGCTTTCGACCCTCCAGCGTCGCGTCCCGGACCTCCAACTCGTCGCCCTCTCAGCGACCGTGGACAATCCCGAAGCCATCGCCGACTGGCTCGACGCGGAACTCGTCGAGAGCGCGTGGCGGCCCGTCTCGCTCCGAACCGGCGTCTACGCCGACGAGACCGTCGAATTCGACGACGGAACCGACCTCGACGTGGTCGTCCCCCCGACCGGCCCGAACGACGACGAGGCGACCGAGGCGACCGTCGCGCTCGTCGAAGACGCGGTCGAGACCGGCGGGCAGTGTCTCGCGTTCGTCCGGTCGCGCCGCGAGGCCGAAGCGCTGGCCGACCGCCTCGCCGACGAGGAGCTGTCGCCCGCGCCCGCCCTTGGTGACGAACTGGACGAACTCGGCGGCACCGCGACCGGCCGCCAGCTCTCGGCGTGCGCTCGCACCGGCGTCGGCTTCCACCACGCCGGGCTGCGGAGCGCCCACCGCGTCGCCGTCGAGAACGCGTTTCGGGACCGCCGGCTCGCAGTCATCTGCGCGACGCCGACGCTCGCCGCCGGGGTGAACGTCCCCGCCCGGCGGGTCGTCATCCGCGACCAGAAGCGCTACACCGGCGACGCGATGGAATGGATTCCCGTCCTCGACGTGCACCAGATGTGCGGCCGCGCCGGTCGCCCGCACCTCGACCCGTTCGGCGAGGCGGTGCTCGTCGGCGACGCGGACACGAAAGCCGAACTGGTCGACCGCTACGTCACCGCCGACGCCGAGGCCGTGGACTCGCAGTTCGACGACCCCGAGGCGCTCCGGACGCACGTCCTCTCGGTCGTCGCCTCCGGCTTCGCCGCCAGCCTCGACGGCGTCGCCGACGTGTTTTCGGCGACCTACTACGCCCACCAGCACCCGAGCGTGGACCTCGCGGACCTCGTCGCCGACGTGGTGTCCGACCTCGAAGCGATGGAGCTCCTCGACGCGACGGGTGAGACGCTGTCGGCGACGACGCTGGGCGCACAGACCTCCAGACAGTACGTGTCGCCGACGACCGGGGCGCGCATCGTTTCGGGCATCCGCACCATCGAGGAGATGGCCGACGAACACGTCACCGCTCGGACCGCCCTCGAAATCGTCTGCGACACGCCGGATATGCACGACACCTACCTCGGCAACCGAGAGCGGGCGCTCATGTACCAGTACGCCCGGAGCCACGCCGCGGAGTTCACCACCGCGATGCACGACGCCGACCCCTTCGAGGAGTGGCTGACGGCGGTCAAAACCGCCCGCATCCTCCACGAGTGGACCGAGGGCTCGGACATCGAGGAACTCGTCGAGCGCTACCGAATCGGGCCGGGCGACGTGGAGTCCCGCGTGGAGCGCGCCGAGTGGTTGCTGGGCGCGGCCGACGCCCTCTGTACCGCCCTCGACGCGGACGTGCCCGAGTTCCGCGAGGTCCGGGCGCTGCTGTCGCCCTGACGCGGGGCCGACCACGTGAGACACCCGTGATGACTCCGCTACGCGTCGAACCGTCTTCCTTCGCATCGAGGGGCCAAAGGCGCTTCGGGATGCCGTTTTAAGCTTCGCGGGGGCGTAGGCGAAGCTATGGGTATCACGTACGAAGACTTCCTCGACCTCGAGTACGAACCGACCGACGAGGACCTCGTCTGCACCTTCCGCATCGACCCCGCGACGGGGATGTCGACGGAGGCGGCGGCGAGTCGCGTGGCCTCGGAGTCCTCCAACGGCACGTGGGCGGCCCTCCAGACCGGCGCGGACTTCACCGACATGGGCGCGACGACGTTCGACATCGACGGCGACCTGATTCGAGTCGCCTACCCCGCCGGCCTGTTCGAACCCGGAAACATGCCGCAGGTGCTGTCGTGCATCGCCGGCAACATCATGGGTATGAAGGCGGTCGACACGATTCGCCTCCTCGACTGCGAGTGGCCCGAATCGGTCGTCTCGGCGTACCCCGGCCCGCTGTACGGGTCGTCGGTCCGCGAGGAGATATTCGGCGTCACCGACCGCCCCATCACGGCGACGGTGCCCAAGCCGAAAGTCGGCCTCTCGACGGCGGCGCACGCGCAGGTCGGCTACGACGCGTGGGTCGGCGGCGTCGACCTCCTGAAGGACGACGAGAACCTGACCGACCAGGCGTTCAACCCCTTTTCGGACCGCCTGACCGAGTCGCTGTCGCTCCGCGACGACGCCGAAGACGAGACGGGCGAGAAGAAATCCTACCTCATCAACGTCACCGCCGACACCCAGACGATGCTCGACCGGGTGGACGAGGTGGCCGCGCAGGGCGGCGAGTACGTCATGGTGGACATCATCACCGCGGGCTGGGCGGGCCTCCAGACCGTCCGCGAGCGCACCGAGAAACACGGCCTCGCCATCCACGCCCACCGCGCCATGCACGCCGCCTTCGACCGGCTTCCGGCCCACGGCGTCTCGATGCGGGTGCTCGCGCAGGTGAGTCGTCTCTGCGGCGTCGACCAGCTCCACACCGGAACCGCCGGCCTCGGCAAACTCGCCAACGAGGACACCGTCGGCATCAATGACTGGCTCACCGGCGACCTGTACGGGACGACCGACGTGCTGCCGGTCGCCTCCGGCGGACTCCACCCCGGTCTACTCCCTGACCTGCTCGACGCCACGGGGACGAACGTCTGCGTCCAACTCGGCGGCGGCATCCACGGCCACCCCGACGGTACCCGCGCTGGCGCGGTCGCGCTCCGGTCGGCCATCGACGCCTACGTCGAGGGGCGCGCTATCACCGAGGCCGCCGAAGAGACGCCCGAACTCGCCGTCGCCCTCGATAAGTGGGGGACGGAGACGCCGCGGTAGGCAGAGAGGAACGGCGCGGTCTCCTCGCGTTCGCAATTGTTGCTGTTTTGTGACAATGGTTCGAAACGTGTTGAGTGATTACTGCAATACCGAGTGAGTGGCTCGGCCCGCTATTTGGCGGGAATCACGAGGAAATCCGGAGTCCGAGTATCGGTGATAATAACCGGCGAGTGAGATTTATACGGTTGTTTTTGTAGAGCTATATTCAGAGTGAACCGGGCGATTTCTCGGTCAAACAGCGCATACTGAGGAATTCCGGGGGCCGACGATATCAATCAAACCATGAAGATACGAACGAAACTCATCGCGCTCTGTCTCGCCATCTCGCTGATACCCGTGTCAGTCGTCGGCGTCGCAGGCGTCCAAGGGATGAGTAGCATTGGAAACTACGCCCAAGACCAAAGCGAGGCGACGCTCGAATCACAGATTACCGGCGACCTGAATCAGACCGTCGCCGCCCGGCAAGAGGAGATACAAAACCTCCTCGACGCCCGCCGAATCGACGCGCTCGCGCTGGCTGACTCGGCACCGGTGCAGAACTACGAGGCCGCCCGCGACGGGGAGATGGAGCTCGTCCAAGAACAGAGTCAAGCGCAGTTGGGCTACATGGCGCTCCAGATGCGCGCCACCGTCGAGACCACGAAACAGAGCGTCCTTGCGAACCAGTACGGCGGGCAGGACTGGGCGGACCTCTCGCCGGCGCAACAACAGCAGGTGAAAGACCGTGTCGAGGCTCGAATCGCCGGAACCGCCGGAGACGGCGTCCAACAGAGCGGGACGCTCTCCGACGCGTTCCGACCGGGCTACGTCGGGTCGACCGGCTACGCGTTCATCCTCGACGGGAACCTCGATTTCGTCGTCCACCACGGCCTCGAAGACGGGGTTAACACGGTCGACGACGCCGGGATAGCGGCGTTCAATCAGGTGCCCGCCGAAATCGAGTCGAACGCCGCCGTCCGCAACGGCGAGGACTGGGGCATCGTCGAGTACGAGTGGGAAGACACCACCCAAGAGGGCAACCCCGTCGAAGAGAAGTTCGTCGCGTACACCTACCACGAGGACTTCGAATGGGTGCTCGCGCCGAGCGTCTACTACTACGAACTCCAGACGGCCGCCGTCACCGACGCGCGCGACCAGATTAACGACTCGTTCCGGAGCTACCTCGAAACCCGCGCCGTGACCATCGACGGCGAGGAACACCCCGCCTACGACGAGATTCTGTTCACCAACGAGAACGGGCAGGGCATCGTCAAAGCGACGCGCACGGGCGACGGCATCGCCACCGAGTCGGTGTCCGGCACCTCGTTCGCGGACGAGGCGTGGTTCGAGACCGCGACAGAGCTTCAGAAGGGCGAAATCCAGGTGAGCGAGGTGACGACCGTCGACGGCGACGCCGCCGTGTACGTCACCGCGCCGGTGTACCGCGGGGGAGAACTCGCCGGAACCATCACGCTCCAGTTCAACTTCGAACTCCTCAACACGCTCATCGACGACATCCAAGTCGGTGAGACCGGCCACCTGACTATCGTGAGCGAGCGCGGGACGCTGTTGACCGACTCCCGGGAATCGCTCGGCTCCGCCGAGTCCGAAATCGCGGGGAACGTGACCGCGATTGTCGGCCAGACTGGTCTGACCACCCACGAGACGACCGGCGACGGCGGCGAGGCGGCTCGCTACTTCGTCGGTTACGCGCCGCTCCACTTCGGTAACGGGCAGTACGAACTCGTCGCCACCGTCCCCGAGTCCGACGTGACGGGGCCGGTCGAACAGCTCGGGCAGGCGATGAACGACCGGGCGGACACCGCTCGAAACATCATGCTCCTGTTAATCGTCGGCATCATCGCGGTCGTCGTCGGCGTCGGCTACGTCGCCGCGCGGTACTTCTCGGAGCCGATAGAGGCGCTCCGGGACCGCGCCAAGTCGCTCGCCCGCGGGCGGTTCGACGACGGCGAGGACATCGACGCCAACGACGACGAACTCGGCGAACTCGTCGAGGCGTTCGACGACATGCAGGAGAACCTCCAACGGCAGGTCTCAGAGCTTCGGACCGCCGGGACGGAACTCGGAGACGGCAATCTCGACCAGGACCTCCGGACCGACCTCCCCGGCGAGTTCGGAGCCATCATGTCCGACCTCGACACCGGGATTCAGAAGCTCCAAGACGGCTTCGTCGAGGTGCAGTCGGTCGCCGACGAGTTCGCTGCGGTGAGCAACGAGACGGTGTCGAGCGCGAAGGAGATAGAGTCCGCGAGTCAGGAGACCGCGCGGTCGGTCGAGGAAATCGCCCACGGCGCGGAACAGCAGACCGAGCGGCTCCAGACGGTCGCCGACGAGATGAACGACCTCTCGGCGACCATCGAGGAGGTCGCCGCCTCCGCCGACGGCGTCGTCCAGTCCGCCAACGAGGCCGTGTCGCTCGCCGACGAGGGGCGCGACCACGCCGCGGAGGCGACAGCCGAGATATCGACCATCGAGACCGAGGCCGACGAGGCGGTCGAGCGGGTCGAAGCCCTCGGCGAGCAGGTGGGCGAAATCAACGAAATCGTCCAGCTCATCAACGACATCGCGGAGCAGACGGACCTGCTCGCGCTCAACGCCTCTATCGAGGCGGCCCGTGCGGGCGAGGCCGGCGAGGGCTTCGCCGTCGTCGCCAACGAAATCAAGGCGCTCGCCAAGGAGGCGAGCGAGGCCACGGACGAGGTGGAGTCCCGAATCGGCGAGGTGCGCGAGAGCGCCGACGACACGGTCGACGACATGCAGTCCATGCAGGACAGCGTCGAGAGCGGGTCCGAGACCATCGGCGAGGCCATCGAGATGTTCGACCACATCTCGGGGGCGATTCGAGAGGCCGAACACGGCGTCGAAGAGATTTCGCAGGCGACCGAGAACCAAGCCGTCTCGACCGAGGAGGTCGTCTCGATGGTCGACGACGTGTCGAGCGTGAGCGAGGAGACCACCTCGGAGACGGCGACGGTCTCGGCGGCGACCGAAGAACAGACGGCCGCGATAAACGAGGTCACGCGGAACATCCAACAGGTGTCGGAGTCCGCCCAGTCGCTCAAGGACCTCGTCGGCCGGTTCGACGTCGGCGACGCCGGCGACGCCGGCGGAAGCGACCGCGGTGGCGACGCCGCACCGGGCGAGACGAGTCCCGCCGCGTCGTCGCAGTCGATGAGTCGGGCGGTCACCGACGGGTCGGGGACCGGCCCCGCCTCGCCCTCGGACGACTGAGCCGGCGGCGACGCGCGACACCGCGCGACGCCGGCCGTCCCGCCGCCGACTACCGGTCTACTTCTCCCATTATCGTGTCGAGACTCCCGAGCGCCGCGATGAGGTCCGGGATGTACTCGCCTTCGGCCATCTCGGGGAGCGACTGGAGATTCGAAAACGAGGGGCCGCGAATCTTGAACCGCGCCGGGGTGTCGGTGCCGTCGGCGCGGATGTAGATACCCAACTCACCTTTCGCGGCCTCGACCGCGCGGTAGACCTCGGTGTCGTCGTCCGGTTTGAGGGTGCGCGGGACGTTCGCCTGGATGGTCCGCTCGTCGTCGGGCCAGTCTTCGAGCAGGTCGACACATTGGGCGACGATGGTGGCCGACTCCTCGACCTCGCGGAGGCGGACGAGCAGGCGCGCGAAGTTGTCGCAGCCGTCCTCGACGGCGACCGACCAGTCGAGTTCGTCGTAGTAGCCGTAGGGGTCGTCGCGGCGGAGGTCGTAGTCGATGCCGGAGCCGCGGGCGACCGGCCCCGTCACGCCGTAGTCCTTGGCCACCTCCGGCGGGAGGAGTCCGGTCTCGACCGTGCGGGCCTGCAAAATCTCGTTCGCCGTCAGGAGGTCGTGGTACTCCCGCAGTTTCTCGGGGAGGCCGTCGACGAACGTCCGAATCTTCTCGAAGAACTCCTCGCGGGGTTCGGGGAGGTCCCAGACGACCCCGCCGAGCCGGAAGTAGTTGAACATCAGCCGCTGGCCCGTGAGGTCTTCGAGGATGTTCTGGACGAGTTCGCGGTCCCGCATGGCGTACATGAACGTCGCGGTGAAGTCGCCGACGACGTCGAGGGCGTACGCGCCGACCGCGAGCATGTGCGAGAGGATGCGGCTCAGTTCGGCCGCCAGCGTCCGGAGCACCTGCGCGTACTCGGGCACGTCGATATCCGCCAGCGCCTCCGCGGTGCGGGCGTACGCCCACTCGTTCAGGAGGCCGCCGCCGCCCCAGTCCCAGCGGTCGGGGTACGGCATAATCTGATGTCGATAGGTTCCCTGCTGGCACATCTGCTCCTCGCAGCGGTGGATGTAGCCGATGTCGGGCTCCACGTCCGCGACCTGCTCGCCGTCCAGCGTGACTTGCAGATGCATCACGCCGTGAGTCGCCGGGTGGTGCGGCCCGATGTTGAGGAGCATCGTGTTCGTGTCGGCGCGGCCGTCTTCGGCAAGCGGGTTCGCGTTCTCGTCGTACCGGACGACCTGCGGGCGCGTCCGGTCGTAGTCCAGCCCGAGGGGATGACCCTGCCACGTCTCCGGCAGGAGGATGCGGCGCAGGTCCGGGTGGTCTTCGTACTGGATGCCGACGAGGTCGTACGCCTCCCGCTCGTGCCACTCGGCCGTCCGAAACACCGGCGCGGCGGACTCGCTCACCGGGTCCGAGCGCGGCGTCGGGACGACGACGCTCGCCTCTCGGGTCGGGTCGTCGTACGATTTCAGGTGATAGACGGACTCGTAGCGGTCCTCGTACTCCTGTGCGGTCACACACGAGAGGTGGTCGAGGCCGAGGTCCTCGCGGAGGGCCGAAAGCGACGACTGCACCGCGTCGGGGCGAATCTGCACCGCGGGTGCGTGAACGTGCTCCTCGGTGGCGAGGACGGCGTCTCCCAACGCCCGCCGGAGCGCGTCGGCGTCGAGGGGACCGGAGGCGTCGTCGGCGGGCGCGGCGGGGTCGTCGTCGGAGTCGGGGGTCTGTCGCGGGCGTTCGAGTGACATGGCGGCTGACACCCGTTCGTTCGTCCGAACGCCGGTTCGGCGTTCTGCCTCACGAGTGCGGCCAGTTTTTATGTCGCGGTCGAATCAACCCGCGGGCATGAAATCGGTCAGGCTTCGCTTCACGCCCGACGACGGGCAGCTGCATCCGATGCACGAGTTCGTCGTCGAACACGAGGCGTTCGAGCGGACCGAACTCCACCACTGGAACCCGACGGTGACCGACAGAAACACCATCGTCTTCGAGGTCGTCGGCTCCGACATCGAGGCCTACGAGGCGGCGCTCGCGGAGACGGAGCGCATCCGGTCGTACGAGGTCTCACAGCTCCCCGGCGACTCGTTTTTCATCGTGGTCGACGAGCGGCTCGACGCGGCGGGGACGAAGCAGACGGCCGCCGTCACGCGGGGCGGGCTCATCGTCGTCCCGCCGGTCGTCTTCGACGGCGACGGGACGGTCTCGATGACGCTCGTCGGGACCGACGGGGCGCTCCAATCGGCGGTCGAACAGCTCCCCGAGGGCCGCGGCCTCGAAGTCGTGCGGGTGCGGGAGTACACGGGGCCGGGAAGCGTCTCCGCCGGGTCGCTGTCGCCCCGCCAGCGCGAGGCCGTCGAGGTCGCCGTCGACTGCGGCTACTACCGCGAGCCGCGGACCGGGTCGGTCGCCGACGTGGCCGCGCGGCTCGACTGCTCGACGAGCACCGCGGCGGAGCACCTGCGAAAAGCGGAGATGAAAGTCATGGCCGACCTCGTCGGCAGGGCGTGACTAGGGTTCGGCCCACGGTTCGCTGGTGCCCTCGCCGAACAGTTCCCGCATCAGGATGACGACGCTCTCGGGCGGGAACTGCCCGCGCTCGGTGACGATGGCGTCCACGTAGCGCGGCGGCGTCACGTCGAACGCGGGGTTCTCGACGGTCGGGTTGCCGAGGTCCGCGAGCGTCTCGTCGTCGACGACCTCCGCGGTGTCGCGCATCTCGATATCGACGGTGTGGCCGGTCATCGTCCCCGGGTGGAGCTTGAGCGTCTGCGCGGCGACCATGATGGGCGTCCCCCGGTCGCGGGCGTTGACCGCGAGACCGCTCGTCCCGATTTTGTTGATGACGCTCCCGTCGGCCGCGACGGCGTCCGCGCCGACGAGCACGTGGTCCACGTCGTTGAGGTAGCGCCGCGCCGCCGAGTCGACGACGAGCGTGACGGGCACGCCCAGTTCGTCGAGTCGCTTCGCGGTGATGTGCCCCTGGTTTCGCGGCCGCGTCTCCTTGACGACGGCCTCGATGTGTTTTCCCTGCTCGACCGCCGCCTCGACGCACGCCAGCGCGTCCGTCGAGTGACAGTGGGTCATGACAGTGTCGCCGTCGCGGAGGCGGTTCGCGCCGACCTCCCCGAGGTCGGCCTGCGCGCGTTCGAGGCGGGCGCAGAACTCGTCTGCCGACTCGACGACGTTCTGTCGGAGTCCCTCGACGGTCGTACTCGACATGCCGCGGAGGACGTACCGGAGGGCGTTGGGGAGGCTCACGGCGGTCGGCCGCGTCTCGTAGAGCGCCCGCGCGGCCGCGCGGAGTTCGCTTCGGAACGCCTCGGCGTCGGTGGCGTCGCTCTCCGTGGCCTGCGTGCGGAGCGCCCGCGCGGCCGCGTCGGCGATGGTCGCCGCGCCGCGAATCTCCATCGTGTCGATTTCCGTCGCGGTGCGCCGGACCTCGGGGTGTACGCGGTCGTCCATGCGAGAACTACGGGCGTCGAATGGAAAAAGGTCGCCGCGGCGAGGGATTTCACACCCGCTCGACCAGCGCCTCGTCGGGGTGTCGCACCCGGACGGTCTCGACGCGCTCGGTGAGCGCCTTCGCGTCGGCGAGTTTGTCCTCGGACTCGGCGTGGACGGTAAACAGCGTCTCGCCGCTGGCGGCCATCTCGCCGACGCGGCGGTGGAGTTCGAGGCCCGCGCCGGGGTCTCGCGGCGCGCCGGCCCGGCGGGCGACCTCGTTGACGAGGCGGTTGTTGACGTGCGTGACCACGCCGTCCCGGTCGGCGCGGACCGAAATGGTATGCCGGCCGGGCGAGAGGTCCGCGGCCTCCACGTCGGGGTCGCCGTTCTGCGCGGCGAGTATCTCGCGGAAGGTTTCTTCGGCCTGCCCCGAGTCCAGAATCTCGGCGGCGTCGGCGTCGACGCCGGTGGATTCGAACAGCAGGTCTGCGAGGCGAATCGCCTTTATCCGCAGGTCGTTCGGGCCGCCGCCGGCGAGCGTGGCGAGGACCTCGCGGGCTTCGAGCACGGGGCCGACGCCGCGGCCGACCGGCGCGCCCCCGTTCGTGATGGCGCACTCGACGGCCATCCCGAGGTGGTCGCCGACGCGGTTGAAGTCCTCCGCGAGTTCGCGCGCCTCCGCGAGGCTCTCGACTTTCGCGCCCTCGCCGTAGGGGATGTCGACGACGACGTTTGTCGAGCCGGCGCTCTTCTTCTTCGAGAGGACGGAGGCGATGAGCTGTCCTTTGGGGTCGATAGAAAGCGGCGTCTCGGCGCGGATGATGCGGTCGTCGACCGGCGAGAGGTTCACCGCGCCGCCCCAGACGAGACAGCCGCCGGTCTTCCCGACGATATCGCGTATCTCCGCGACGGAGAACGCCACGTCGCAGAGGACTTCCATCGTGTCGGCGGTGCCCGCGGCCGAGGTGACGGCTCGCGAGGAAGTCTTCGGAATCTTCAGCCCCGCCGCGGCGACGATGGGGACGAGAATCGGCGTGACGCGGTTGCCCGCGACGCCCCCGATGGAGTGCTTGTCGGCGATGACCGGCTCCTCCCACGCGATAGTCTCGCCCACGTCCGCCATCGACTCCGTGAGGTGCATCGTCTCCTCCATGGACAGCCCGTTGGTGTAGGTCGCGGAGACGTACGCCCCGAGTTCCACGTCGGCGAGGCGCTCATCGTAGATGTCGCGGACGATTTGGGACAGTTCGTCGGCTTCGAGCTCGATGTCGTCAAGCTTCTTGCGGATGTAGTACACCGAGTCGGGCTGCGGCGCGACCGACACCTCCACGTCGCCCTCGATGTGGCCGAGGCGGCGCGTCACGCCGAGGGTCCCCTCGGAGACGAGCTCGTCCGTCAGCTCAACGATGCCGATGGCCGTCCGCTCGCCCCACCGGAGTTGGATGCGTTCGAGCGCGTGGACCCCGAGTTCGGCCGCGTCGCTCTCGTTCAGGAGGACCGTCGGCGACCGAGTTCCGATGTCGATGTGCTCGGCGACGAGTTGCATACCCGACGGTCGGGCGAGAGAGTCAATAAATCGACCCCGAGTCTCGGGGACCGAGAACGCTTACGCGAGGTGGGCTTCGACGAGGTTCTTCAGGTCGTCGTAACCGCGGACGCCGACGAGCTGTTCGACCGCCTCGCCGTCGGCAAACAACACCATCGTCGGAACGCCCCGGACCTGGTACTGGGCGGCGAGCTCCTGGTTCGCGTCCACGTCGACCTTGGCGACCGCGGCGTCGGTGTTCTCCGCGAGCTTCTTCACGGTGGGTTCGAGCATCTTGCACGGACCACACCAATCCGCGTAGAAGTCCACGAGCACCACGTCGTACGAGGCGACGGCGTCGTCCAGCTCGTCCGCGCCGTCGATATGGATGGGCTCTGCCGGGCCAGCCGCGGCTTCTTTCGCCGCACTCCCGCCGTCGCCGCGGAGCTTGGATTCGAGTTGTTCGCGTTTCTGCTTCCGGATGTCGGTCAGTTCGTCGTCGGACATACCTACCGATACCGGCCGCGACGTAATAACGGTTTTGCACAATTCGAGCAATAATATCTCCAAAGAGTGGTTCGTGGTGACAGACGGCACGCTCCGGAGACGCCGCTGTGGGTTGCGACCGAGAGACGAGACAGAGACGGCGGCGACGCGACCGCGAGTTACGGGTTGGTTCGGGGGCGGCTCGGGAAGTTCGAAAGCCGCCTTTCGGTCCGGCTCAGTCGACGTACAGCGAGTAGGTGATGACCGCGAAGCCGATGAGCGTCAGCACCGAGTCGATGAGCAGTCCGGTGGCGAGGTCGACGTTGAGAATCACGTCGAGCGCGCCGCCGAGCATCGCGCCGAGGGTGACGACGCCGAAGCCGAGCGCGAGCGCGCGGAGCGACGCCGCTCCCGTGTTCCGGTACGCCTTGTAGCTGAAGTAGGTGATGAGCCCGCCGAGGACGAGGATGCCCGTCTTGACGACGATAATCATCGTCGTAATCGTCGGCGAGGCGCTGAGGTGCCCCATCAGGTCTCCCTCCGGACCCGCGACCAGATGTCCGCGAGGCGTTCGTCGGGCGTCTGCTCCGGGCGGCCGACCGCGACGTCGAAGTCGCGCTCGTCGTTGAGGGCGATTCGCACCTCGTCGAAGGCGACCTCGTAGGTCGTCGCGTGGTGACCGTCCGCGCGAATCTGGGTCCCCTCGGAGAGGAGCGCCGCGTCCGTGAGCAGGTCCAGCTTCCTGTACGTCGTCGAAAGCGGGATGTCACACGTATCTGAGATTTCGCTTGCCGTCATGGGTTCTTCGAGTCCTCTGATGATGGCTCGGGCGTCCGCGTCGTCGAGCGCGTCGAGCACCGCCGTCAGTTCGGCCGACTCCATCGCGGACCGGTCGCGCGCCATTATCCAGAACTCCGGCGAGAGCCTTATTAACCCTCCGGGTCGGCCTCGTCGGCGTCCGCGGTCTCGGCGTCTGTATCGTACGCGCCCTCCATTCTGAGGGTCCCCGCGCGAGCCAACACCGCGGGGGTTCGACAGACGCCCGGCGCGCCCGTCGCCTGCGGCACCGCGCAGTTGTTGCAGTTCTCGCAGACGACCCGCGTGTCGGCCGACACGTCGCGGCCGAGCAGTCGCGCCGGGAGTTCCGGTTCGGCGTAGAACGGCCGGGCCATCCCGACGGCGTCGCAGGCGTCTCCGAGCAGTCGGTCGATTTCGCCGCGCTCGCGGATGCCGCCCTCGCAGAGCACGGGCGCCGAGACGGCGTCGCGGACGCGGCGGCACAGGTCCGCGTTCCACGCCGGGTCGAAGTCGTACCACGCGGCCTCGATTCGGTTGCCGAGTTCGACGAGCCGCGCCCGGAGCGGGCCGCCGAAGGCCGCGGCGTAGCCGTCGCGGTAGCGGTCGTCGCGCCACGCGCGGGCCAGGAACGACCCGCGGACGATGCTCGCGTCCCAGAACACCGACCCCGAGACGGGGACGAGCGCGTCGTAGCCCGCGTCGTCGAGGCGGCGACAGATTCCGACCGCGTCGGCCTCGGTCAGGCGTCGGCGGATGCCGGGCGGCGCGGCCGTCTCGGCCGGCACTTTCGTCGTGAGCGGCACGTCGCCCGCCCGCGAGCGCACCTCGTCGGAGACGACCTCCAGAAATCGGACGCCGTCCCCGAACTCGTCGTCCCGGCGGTTGTAGAACGGCGAGAGGAACTGGTGGACGATGCCCATGTTCGCGCCGGCGACGTGGACCACGTCGTAGCCGGCGTCGACGGCCATCGCCGCGGAGCGACCGAAGTCGGCCGCGAGGTCGTACACCTCGTCGGTCGTCATGACGTGCGCGTCGTAGTCGAGGAAGCCGAGGGCGTCGAGCAGTCTGAGGAGTCGCGGCGGCCGGGAGACGGCGAGCTGTTGTAACTCCGGGTGGTCGCGTCGGTACGCGGCGTGCCACGTCTCCATGCTCCGCAGGCCGCCGTACTCCAACTGGACCGCGACGGCCGAGCCGTGGTCGTGGATTCGCTCCGTCACCGTCGACAGCGACGCCGCGAACTCGGAGTCGGCGATTCGCGTCATCCCCGGCGCGGCACAGCCCCCCGTCTCGCGGACGATGGTCGCCCCCTGACAGACGAGCCCCGCGCCGGCCCGCGCCGCGGGTTCGAGTTCCGCCGCGAGGCGTTCGGGCGCGTCGGGACCGGTGCCCGCGCATTCGAGCACCGGCGCGCGGTAGAGCCGGTTTCGGAGCGTGAGCCCGCCGATGTCGAGCGGGTCGTCGAGCCGGGGAGTCGCCATGAGGACGACATGGCGCGCGAGCGACGTAAATCGACGCGGCGGTCGGTCGCCGCCGGTCAACCTTCTTACCCGTCGGCTCCGATGACCGTCCCATGGACCCCGAACCGTTCAGGTACGACTCGGAGGTGCCGCCGGGCGAGGTGCGCCACCTCAGATACGAAATCAGCGAGACGTACCTCGGCGACCCCGTCGAGATACCCGTCACCGTCATCAACGGCGAACAGGGCGGGCCGTCGGTCTTCATGACCGCGGCGCTCCACGGCGACGAACTCAACGGCGTGAAGGTGATGCAGGAGGTCGCGAGCCGGTACAACCCCGCGGACATCCACGGCACTATCGTCTGCATCCACGTTGCGAACGTCCCGGGCTACCTCGCCCAACAGCGCTACATCCCCATCTACGACCTCGACCTGAACCGGTCGTTCCCCGGCCGCGACGGCGCGAACACGGCCGAGCGCATGGCGAACCAAATCTACCGCCGGTTCGTCGAGCCCTGCGACCTCGGCATCGACTTCCACACCTCGACGCGCAACCGGACGACCATGTACCACGTCCGCGCCGACATGAGCCGACCCGAGGTCGCCCGCCTCGCGCGGTCGTTCGGCGCGAACCTCATCCTCTCGGGCGAGGCCGAGGCGAGTTCGCTCCGCACCGTCGCCACCAACGACGGGATTCCGACCATCACCGTCGAGATGGGTCGCGCCCACCGCTTCCAGCCGGCGATGGTCGACCGCGCGCTCGACGGCGTCGAGAGCGTTCTCGCCGAGTACGGCGTCCTCCCGGACGAGGCGGTCAGCTGGCCGGGTTGGACGCGCGTCATCGACTCCGCGACGGACAAGACGTGGCTCCGCGCCGACGTGGGCGGCCTCGTCGAGATGCAGTACGGCGACGTGCCGCTGGTCCACGAGGGCGACACCATCTGCACCATCTCGGACCACTTCAAGACGAGAGAAAAGCGCGTCTCGGCTCCCTTCACCGGCCTCGTCGCCGGCGTCCTCCAGAACCCGGTCGCCGCCCCCGGCCACCCGTTGTGTCACCTCGTCAGCGTCGACGACGCGACGCTCCGCGAGATAGAGCGCGAAATCGAGGCCGGCGAGTTCACGGAGCGCCCGTGGAGTTAGGGCGGACGCGGTGAACGCGTCGCCGACGACGCCGCCCGGTCAGTCGTCCGCGCCGACCTGCTCGTGGGTGTGGTGGAAAAATCGGACGTGCGGCCGGCCGTCGCGTTCGACCGGCTCGAAGCAGACGCGCCGGTAGCGCTCGTTGTCAAGGAGGTTGACGAGCAGGCCGCGGTCGTGGAGCGAGACCGAGTCGTAGGGCGTCGCACAGACGGGACACAGTTCCGGGTCGGTCGCGTCGCTCATGCTCACTCGCCCGTGCCCGAACCGACCGCGTCAGCGACCCGCGAAATCGTCTCGAACTCGTCGTCCGCGTAGGCGACGAACCGAACGTCGCGGAGCGAACTCGGCTCGAACGCCCGAATCTCCTCGCAGATGAGTCGCGCGCCGTCGACGAGGTCGAACCCGGCGACGCCGCAGCCGAGCGCCGGAATCACGAGCGACTCACAGCCGCGGTCGTCCGCGGCTCGAAGGGCGTTTTTTGTGGCGTCGCGGATGCTCGCGGCGGTCGCCTGCCCGTCCCCGTCGTGGGGCATCGCCGCGGCGTGAATCACGACCTCGGCGTCGAGGTCGAAGGCGTCGGTGACGGCGACCGCGCCGAGGTCTATCGGTCCCTTCGCCATCGCGGCCTCGTTCAGTTCGGGGCCGCCGCCGCGACGGAGCGCGCCCGCGACGCCCGACCCCATCCGGAGGCTCGTCCCCGCGGCGTTCACCAGCGCGTCGGCCGACTGGGCGGCGATATCGCCCTGTACGACGGTGAAGTTCACGTCAGGCCAGTCGGTCCATGTCCTCGTCGTCGAGGGCGATGTGCGAGGCCGCCACGTTGTCGTGGAGGTGCGAGACGCTGGACGTGCCGGGGATGGGGAGCATCACGTCCGACCGGTGCAGCAGCCACGCGAGGGCGATTTGCTGGGGCGTCGCGTCGTGTTTCTCCGCGACCGCGGCGACGGCGTCGGCTCGGTCACCGAGGTCGCCCGCGCCGAGCGGGTACCACGGGATGAAGCCGACACCGTACTTCTCGCAGGCGTCGAGGCTCGCCTCGAACTCGCGGTCACCGATGTTGAACCGGTTCTGGACCGTGGCGATGTCGACGATGTCGCGCGCCTCGTCGAGCTGCTCGACCGAGACGTTCGAGAGGCCGACGTGTCGAATCAGCCCCTCGTCTTTCATCTCCGCGAGCGCGTGGACCGAGTCCTCGAAGGGAACGTGCGGGTCCGGGCGGTGGAGCTGATAGAGGTCGATGGTGTCCACGCGGAGGCGGTCGAGGCTCCCGAGGACGGCGTTCCTGAGGTAGTCGGGGTCGCCGTTGGGCTTCCAGTCGCCGTCGGTGTTGCGGAGCAGGCCGCCCTTCGTGGCGACCACGAGGTCGTCCGGGTAGGGCGCGAGCGCCTCGCCGATGAGGCGCTCGGAGACGGCGGGACCGTAGGAGTCCGCCGTGTCGATGAGGTCGACGCCGTGAGTGAGCGACTCGTGGAGGACCTTCTTCGCGTTCTCCACGTCGTCCGGCTCGCCGATGATGTCGTCGCCGGTGATGCGCATCGCGCCGAAGCCGAGTCGATGCACCGTGAGGTCGCCGCCGATGTCGAACGTGCCGCTGGCGTTTTCGAGTCCCATGCGTGACAGTTCGTCGGCAGACACCTGTGCGTTTCGTTGGGGGAAATCGGCCGCAGGGAACGGAGCGATGCCCGCGACCGCCGAAACCCACACCCGTCGGCGGGCCGAACAGCCGCTATGGACCTCCTGTCGATGCGCTGGCGGCACACGCTGTTCGCCCACTGGCCGGTCGACCCCGAACTCGTGGAGCCCCGACTCCCCGACCGGCTCTCGGTGGCCACCTACGACGGGCGGGCGTGGCTCGGCGTCGTCTCGTTCGACATGACTGACATCCGCCCGCGCGGGTCGCCCATCGGACTGGGGTTCCCCGAGGTGAACCTCCGGACCTACGTCGAACCCGCCGACGGCGGCCCCCGCGGCGTCTACTTCTTCACCCTCGACGCCGCCGACCGCTTCGGCGTGACGATGGCCCGACTGGGCTACCGGCTGCCGTATCACTACGCGAACATCTCGGTCGAGGAGCGAGACGGCGCGGTCGACTACGAGAGCTACCGGCCCGCGACGGCCGAGACGCCGGCCGCGCGGTTCGAGGCGACCTACCGGCCGACCGGCGAGGTCCGAACCCTCGACCCCGGGTCGCTCGACGCGTTCCTCGTCGAGAACTACCGCTTCTACACGGACGACTGGCCCGTCGTCATCGGCGACATCGACCACGACCCGTGGCCGATACGGGACGTGGAAGCGGAGATTCGCGCGAACACGATGTTCGAGGCCTGCGGCTTCGACCACCCCGGCGGCGACCCGATACTCCACTACGCGGCCGACCTCGACGTGACGGCGAAGCCGCCCGCGGTGCTTCGATGAGGTTGGTCGCCTCGCCGCTGTCGCTCACTCGCTGCGTGCGCATGAGGCTGCGCCACCCGCCTCGCCCGCCCGAAGGTGAAACCTTCAAGCATCGCTGAACTAACCCGACGGACATGGCACTCATCGACACCGTGATGGCAACGCTCCACCTCGTCGTCGGCGGTCTCTGGACGGGGAGCGTCCTCTTTTTCGCGCTCGCCGTGTTACCGACCGCTCGCGCCGGAAACATCCGCGCCGCCGCGTTCGAATCGGTCGTCTCGCGCCTGACGATGTGGTCCCGCGGGGCCTCGCTCGTGATGTTCGCCACCGGCGGCCACCTCGCCGGCACGCGCTACACCGTCGACAGCCTGCTGGGCACCGGCCGCGGCCACCTCGTCCTCGGGATGCTCGCGCTCTGGTTCGTCCTGACCGGCCTCGTCGAAGTCGGCCGGTCCCGCGCGAAGGACGGCCTCGCGGAGAAGAAGGTCCGCACGCCCGCCGAGAAGGCCGCACCGTTCTACCTCGGTGCCGCGCTCGTCGCCGTTCTCCTCCTCGTCGACGCCGGCCTGCTCCTCAACTAACGCCGCCCCCGACTCCCGAGGACTCCGTAGAGTATCTATATCTACGTTCGAAAATATATATTCTATGCGACATGTTTATCATCTCGCTCCGGGTGGGTCCACGTGTATGCACGGGGACGAGACGCGCGCCACCGAGTCGCCGCTTCGAATCGAGTTGTGTCCCGACACCGGGCGGATACGCGTCCACCGGGAGACCGCGCTGGGGACGTTCACGCGGACCATCGACCGATGAGTCCGGATGCCCCGCCGACAATCGGGGAGACGCCGGTTGGAAGCCCCGACGAGCGCGGTCCCGGTCCCGTGCTCGCACGCCTCGGCCGGCCGGTCTCGGAGACGCCGACCCGGCTCGCGGTCGTTTCCGACCCGCACGTCACGCCGACGGGCTCCGGTACGTGGAAGGCCTGCCACCGGAGCGAGACGCGGCTTCGAACCGCCGTCTCGACCATCTCCGACCTCGACGTCGACGCGACGGTCCTCCCCGGCGACCTGACCCGCGACGGTCGCCCCGAGGAGTACGACGTGGTCGACGAACTCCTCCGCGACCTGCCGGGGCCGCGGGTCGCGGTGCCCGGCAACCACGACGTGCCGAAGCGCTGGGACGACTACGACGCCCCGACGCCGGCCGAGTTCGCGGCGCGCTACGCCGACGGCTCCCTCCCGTTCGTCCGCCGGGTCGGCGGCGTCGACGTCGTCGGCCTCGACTCCGCCAGCGGCGGCCCGGACCTCGCTCTCACCGACACCCACGAGGGGGCCGTTCCCGACGCCCAACTCCGCTGGCTCGACACCGTCCTCGCTGACGCGACGACCCCAATCGTCGTCCTCCACCACAACGTCTTCCACCCTCGCCGCCACACCGGCCAGTTCCCCGACGCCGACTTCTACCAACTCCGCAACGCCGACGAACTCGCCGCGGTGCTCGCGCGCCACGACGTGCCGCTCGTGCTCTCCGGACACATCCACTGGCCCGCGACGGCCGTGCGAGCCGGCGTCCGCGAACTCATCGCCCCGGCGACCTGCTCGTTCCCGCAGTCGTTCGTCGTGGTCGATGTCGACCGCCGCGGGACGACGGTCCGACTCGTCCCGCTCGCGGGGCCGAAGGGCATGGCCGAGGCGTACACGCTCGCCGCCAGCGGGGCCGCTCACGGACAGGGCATCGCCGCGCACGCCGACCACGGACAGCTGTCGGCGCTCCCCCTCGTCGACGAGCGGACGCCGCCGCGACGGGTCGTCGGCTCGGACGTTCCGGGGGCGGTTCGATGGCGGTGAGTCTCGACCGCCTCGACGACGCCCGCGAGGCACTTCGCGCCGAGCGCCGCCGCTGCGTGGACGAACGCGAGGCGTTTCGGGCGTTCCGCCGCGAGGTCGCCGCGTCGCAGGCGACGGCGTCGGCTCCGAATCAGGCCCCAGCGGCCGGGACGCTCGTGGGCCAGCGGGGCGGGCGGGGGCGAACCGACGCCGCGCTCTCCGGCCTGCGCCGGAGCTACGAGCGGACCGTGATGTCCGTCCCGCACTACGACGAGGAGTACGGCGACGACTTCGAGGAGAGCTTCGCCGCCGAGTTCGGCCCGGACGTTGCGACCGCGTTCCGGTCCGCGAGCGTTCTCTCGGCCCCGCTCCGGCGCACGATTGCAGCGGCCGCCGCCTCGTCGCTGGACGAACGCGGGCAGTTCATCGACGTCGTCGACGAGGAGGCCGAATCCGTGGCGTCGATGCGCGACGATATCACATCCCTCCTCGGGCGGCTCGATGACCTCGACAGAACGCCGCTGTCCGACCGCGGCTTCGACGCGCTGTTGGCGCTTTACGAGGAGCTTTCGGCGCTTCGCGAGCGACTCGAAGCACTCGTCGCGGCGCGACAGGCGACGATTTCCCACCATCGGCGGACGCTCTCCGGGCTGGTTCCGGACGTGACGGAGTTCTTCTACGCCGACCTGTCGGTCCGGTACCCGGTGCTCGCGACGCTCGCGGCGGTCGGCGCGACGCTCGCCACCGCGACCCGCCGGGTCGAGCGCCACCTCGCCGCCACCCCGTAAGCCGATTCGGGCGCGGCCACAGTTATTTATCCGTTCGAGGAGACGCCGGAGTGTACGATGTTCACGCGCTCGGAGGGATTCCCGTGAATCGCCTCCACCCCCGTATCCGTCTTCTCTGGGTCGCCCGAGCGGTCGTGTTCGCGCTCGTCGCCGGCGGCGTAGCGACCGCAGCGACGCTGTTCGCGCCCGTCTCGATACCGACGTTCGTCCCCGTCGCGGTCGGCGTCGTCTTCCTCGTCGTCGGCGTCGCCGTCGCGCTCCTCCGGTATCGGGCGTGGGGCTACGAGGTCCGCGACGACTCGCTGTACCTCCAACGCGGCGTCCTCACCAAGGTCAACACCGTGGTCCCGTTCGTCCGGGTCCAGCACGTCGACTCGGCCCGCGGCCCGCTCGAACGGCTCGTCGGCCTCGCATCGACCGTCGTCTACACCGCCGGCTCCCGCGGGGCCGACGTGGCGATTCCGGGGCTCACTCCGGAGGGCGCAGAGGACCTTCAGGACCGACTGAAGCGCCTCGCAATCGCGTCCGAGGGCGACGACGCGGTATGACCCGGCTGTCGCCGCTCTCGGTTCCCTATCGGGCGGTCCAGCGCAGCGCCAGCATCGCCTTCGCGCTCGCGTTCCTCGCGTTCACCGGCGGGACCACGTTCGGCGGGTTCCTCGGCGGTCTCGGCGCGGTCGCGCTCGTCGGCGTCGTCGTGGTCGCCATCGCCGGCTACGAACTCGCCTACTTCCGCCGGTTCGAGTACGAACTCACGCCGGACACGCTGGACATCCGGTCGGGCGTGTTCTCCCGGCGCAACCGCGAAATCCCCTACCGGCGCATCCAGAACGTCGACATCTCCCGCAACGTCGCCCAGCGGCTGGTCGGTATCGCCGCCGTGGACCTCGAGACCGCGGGCGGCGGCGAGACCGAAGGCAGTCTCCGCTTCGTCAGCTACGAGGAGGCCCGCCGCATCCAGTCGGAGGTCGCCCGCCTGAAACGCGGCGGTACAGACGGCGACGCGTCCGAACCCGAACAGGAACTGCTGTTCGAACTGACGCCCCGCGAGTTGGCCATCGTCGGCGCGCTGTCGTTCGACCTCCGACTGCCCGGACTCGTCTTCGTGTTCGGGTCGACCGTCTTCCCCATCGTCGCGTCGTACGTGGACGTGCCGGTCCCCGCCGGGAGCGCCGCGGCCGCGGGGGTCGGCATCGTCGCGCTCGTCCTCCTCGTCGCGCTCGTCTCGTGGGCCGCCGGCTTCGCCTCCGCGGTGGTGAACTACTACGGCTTCCGGCTGAGCCGCGTCGGTGACGAACTCCAGTACGAACGCGGCCTCCTCCAGCGCTACAACGGGTCGATTCCGCTCGACAAACTCCAGACGCTCACCGTCGAGGACAACCCCCTGAAGCGCCGGTTCGGCTACGCGACGCTCCTCGTCGAGACCGCGGGCTACGCCCCCAGCTCCGACGGGACAAACGGGTCCGGCGGCGGCGGTCGCGGCTCCGAGGCGGCCATCCCGCTCGCGACCCGCGACCGCGTGCTCGGCCTCGTTGCCGACCTCGAAGGCGTCGAGCTGCCGACGTTCGAGGGGCCGCCGACGCGCATCCGCCGGCGCTACGCCGTCCGCTACTCGCTCGTCCTCGGGGTTGCGACGCTCGCGCTCTACGGCGCGGACCGGCTCCTCCCGCAGGAGATCCCGTGGTTCGTCCCGCTGGCGCTCGTCCCGGTGGCCGTCGTCGCCGGCGCGCTCCAGTGGCGGCACCGCGGCTACGCGCTCACCGAGGACCACATCGTCACCCGAAACGGATTCTGGAAGCGCGAGACGCGCTTCGTCCCCTACTACCGGGTGCAGACGGTCATCGAGCGCCGGACGATTTTCCAGCGTCGCTGGCGCGTCTCGACGGTCACGGCCGACACCGCGGGGAGCATCTCTCTCGTCGGTGGCGACGCGACCGCCGTCGACATCGAAGTCACCGACGCGGCGGAGCTTCGAGAGACGCTGAACGACCGCCTCCGCGAGGCGCTTTCGGCGCGCCGCGAGGCCCGACAGCAGTCCCGACAAGCCGCACTCGGCATCCGCGACGCGGAGCCGGACCGCGACGCCGACGCATCGGATTCGGTGGCAGTCACCGACGCCGAGGCCGACGTGAGCCAGACGCCCGAGTTCGTCGAAGAAGCCGAACCCGCGGCCACCGAAGCCGACGACGCTGAAGACGACGAGCCGGCGAGAGCGGACGACCCCTTCATCTGGGGCGAGTCGGTCGAGTCTGAGGGCGAGGACGACGAAGACGCGGACGACCCCGATGAATCGAGCGACGAGCGGGATGCTATATAGAGTCGGGACGAAACGTAATCCAATGACGCGAACAGTGCTGGAGTCGCTCTTGACCGGGAACGCGCGACACGTCGAGAGCCTCGGCGTCGACCACTTCGAGGGCGTCCGCGAGGCGCAGTCGCCGGCGGTCGTCTCGGTGAGCTGTTCGGACTCCCGCGTCCCCGCCGACGCGGTCTGGAGCGCCGACGAGGCCGGCGAGCTGTTCACGTCGGTCAACGTCGGCAACCAAGTGTGGACCGATGTCGACGGGCGACTCGTCGTCAACGACGCCGTCGGCTACGCCGTCTCGGCGCTCAAGTCGACCGACGTGGTCGTCCTCGGCCACACGGGCTGTGGCGCGGTGACGGCCGCCTACGCGACGGCCACCGGCGAGAGTGTCGGGGACCTGCCCGCGTCGGTCGAAGCCGCCGTCTCGCGGCTCGTCCCGCTCGTCGAGGAGGCCCGCGAACTCGGCGTGTTCGACGCGGACACGCCGGGCGGCGAGGCGGTCAACCGACTCGTCGAGTACGCGGTCGTCCGGCAGGTGGAGTACCTCACCGAGAGCGACGAGGTACCAGAGGCGACCGACTGCTGGGGGTTCGTCTACGACTTCCAGCGCGTCTACGGCGACGACGACGGCGCGGCCTACCTCGTCGCGGCCAACGGGGAGTCTGACCCCGAGGCGCTCGTGGACGTGGTTCCCGAGGGGTTCGAAGAGCGCGTACGGTCGATTCGATAAAAGAGGTTGGCGGGCGGTTCGGTTCGGGTTCGGTTCGGGTTCGGTTCGGGTTCGGATTTAGTCGTCCCGAGCGTCGTCGATGATATTCGAGAACTCGCGGGCCGTTTCGGTGATGACCTCGAAGTCGCCGTTTTCGATTGCCTCGTCGTCCATGAGCGCGCCGCCCGCGCCGACGACGACCGCGCCGGCCTCGATGTAGTCCGCGGCGTTGTCGAGGCCGACGCCGCCGGTCGGCATCATCGGAATCTGCGGGAGCGGCCCCTTCATGCTCTTGAGGTGACCGGGGCCGAGCGAGGAGGCGGGGAACACCTTCACGAGGTCCGCGCCCGCGGAGTACGCGTCGGTCGCCTCGGTCGGCGTCATGATGCCCGGTGCGACGAGCGTCCCGTAGCGGTTGCAGGTCTCGACGACGCCCTCGTCGAAGTTCGGTCCGACGACGAACTCCGCGCCGGCCTGAATGACCGCGTTGGCGGTCGGGGCGTCGAGAACGGTCCCGGCGCCGACGATTGCCTCGTTGTCCGAGAAGGACGCCGACACCTCGCGGATGAGGTCCATCGCGTCGGGGTTGTCGGCCGTGATTTCGTAGGCGGTGACGCCGCCCTCGTGGAGCGCGTCGGCCACGTCGATGATGGTGTCCGCGTCCGCGCCGCGCATCACCGCGACGACGCCGCTGTCGGCGAGTCGTTGCATGTCCTCGTGTACGTCGAGTGCGACCATCGTTGTCTCGACGTTTACTACATATAGTATTAAATTGGGGGCCTCGCGGCATCGCTTCGGTCGCACGACGGGGGCTGCGGCGGCAGTCGCATCCTCGTGAGTGAGCCCGAGAGAGAATAATTTTTTGACAGTTCTGTGCGAACTACGACCGTGTCACCGACATCGACGACGCCCACGGACGGCGGTTCAAACGTCGTTCCGCCGGATAAATCGCTGTTCGCCGAAATCGCACCGTTCCGGCTGGCCGTCGGCGTCGTCTTCTGCGCGTTCGCCGTCGCCGCGGTCGCGTTCGGCTGGCTCCCGCCGATGAGCGCCGACGTGGTCGGCATCGCGCTCCTCTGTGTGGTCTTCCTCGCCGGCGGGTTCGTCCCGTTCAACGGAACCCTCGCGTTCTACGTCGCGCAGGCCGCGGCGTTCCTCGTCTGGGGCGCGCTCCGGTTGGCGGTCGACGGCTTCGACGTGATTCCGCTCCTGTTGGGCGCGGCCGGGGCCGTCGGCCTCGCGGTCTACGGTCGGCGGGCGCTCCGCGACGGGCTCAGGGCGCTGGTCTGAGTCGGCCTCGCTTCGCTCTCGCCTCACTCCCTGACGGTCAACACGGGCACGTCCGAGAGCCTGACGACCCGCTCCGTCGTGCTTCCGAGAATCGCGTGTTCGAGCCCGGTTCGCCCGTGGGTCGCCATCACCACGAGGTCCGCGTCGGCCTCGGCGGTCGCGTCCAGAATCTCCCGGTACGGCACGCCGATTCGGATTTCAGTCGCGCAGTCGACGCCCGCGTCTCCGGCGAGCGATGCGATTTCCTCGACGGCCATCTCAGCGGCGTCGCGGAGGCTCGCGCGCACTCGTTCGACCGGCGCGTCGGCGGCGGTCCACAGCCCGAGGTCGTCGACCTCGATGACCGAGAGGGCGCGAATCGACCCGCCGGACGTACCCGCGAGGTCGATGGCGCGGCGGGCCGCCGCGCGGGAGCGGGCGCTCCCGTCGGTGGGGACGAGAACGGTATCGTACATATCAGTTCATTGGCATCCCGACGATATCGTCTTTTGTGCCGGCGTCGGAACGCTCGGGGCGACGCCGTCGCTCGTCGGGTCGGAAAACGGAGCATGGAGGTCAGCGGAGCCGTGGTGCGGTCGGCGTCGAGCCCTCAGACGCGGGTGCGCGGTTTGGGGGCGACCCGGCGGACGCTCGCGGCGGCCGCGACGAGCAGGCCGCCGAAGAGGACGGACACGAGGAGTTCCGGAGCGACGGTCAGGCCGTCGATGCCGCCGAACGTCGTAAACAGCGCGTAGCCGGCGACCGCCGTGAGGGCGATGCCGATGACGACCGCGAGGCCGATGCCAGCTTTCATCAAGTCGAGGTTGCTCATGGTCGCTTAGACGTAGGCGAGACGACCGAATATAAACGGAGACTGCTTCCCAGCGTCCGGGAAACTGACCGGGGGTCTCCCACGCTATCGCGGGGGTTTTATGTCGAGTCGGCGGCCGGCGCTGACGGTACTGCGGCGACGGCGCGAAAATCAGGTGTCGAAACTGCAAGTCGGGTCGTCGGCTACGCCGCCGACTCAGACCCCTCGCCGTAGAGCCCGTACAGCACGAACAGCAGGGCGAGGAACAGGAACTCGATGACCGCCACGGCGATGAGCGGGAGTTCGACGTTGAAGAACCCTGCGACCGTGCGCAGTTCGATAGCGACGGGGACGCTAATCGCGATGAGGACGAGCGCCCGCGCCTTCGTGAGCTTCACGCGACCACCCCCCAGAGGGTGTTAAAGGCGCTCGTGACCGTCGTCAACACGAGGTCGACGCCGGCCGAGACGGTCGCCGGGACGGGGAGGCCGCCGCCGAACAGCCCGCCGCCGTTCTGGATGATGCCGGCCAGCGGGAGCGTGTACGCGAGCACGACGAGCACCGCCGCGATACCGGTCCACATCGTCAGGTTGTCGAGGATGCGCGGGCTTCCCTCGGGCCCCGAAAGCGGCTCGGGGAGGTAGGAGTCGACCGGGCGGTCGGACTCCTCGCCGAGCGAGGTCAGGAGGATGTTGAACAGGAACAGCACCACCGACAGGAACAGGAGCGTCCCGCCGAGGGCAATCTGCACCCGAAGCTCGAAGATACTCCCGATGGGCGTCAGGAACTCGAAGTTCTGGTACTGCGGTTCGGCGGTGCGCCGCGGGATGCCGGCGAGGCCGGCGCGGTGCATCGCGTTCGACATGAACACCATGCCGACGAACCACATGATGACCTGCAGGAGGCCGATGGGGCGGCTGTAAAGCTTCCTGCCCGTGACCTGCGGGACGAGCCAGTACGACCCGGCCATCATCGTCAGCGCGACGGCCGTGCCGACGGTGAGGTGGAAGTGCCCCGGCACCCACAGCGTGTTGTGGATGAGGTAGTTGATGTTCATCCCGGCGTTAATCATGCCGGAGAAGCCGCCGGCGGCGAACATCGCGCCCGCGAGGGCCATGCCGGTGAAGGCGGGGTCGCGCCACGGGAGCGCGCCGAGCCAGCGGAGGTAGCCCTCACCGCCGCGCTGGCGCGCGCCGTGTTCGACGCTGGCGACGACGGTGAACGCAGTCAGCAGCGACGGGAGGAGCAGGAACATCGTGTTCGTCATGGCGATGAATTTGAAGCCCTCCGCGATGCCGGGGTCGAGGTACTGGTGGTGAATCCCGACCGGCGTCGAAAGCAGGAGGAACAACACGAACACCACGCGTGCGAGCGGGTCGCTGAACAGTCGCCCGCCCGCGAGCTTGGGGAGCACGGTGTACCAAAGCAGGTACGCCGGCATCAACCAGAAGTAGACGATTGGGTGGCCGAAGTACCAAAAGAGCGTCCGCGTCAGAAGCGGGTTGACGCTCTCGATGAGGCCGAGCGACCACGGGATGAGGAAGAACACCACCGAGACGGCGACGCCGAGGGTGGAGATGTACCACATAATCATGGTCGTGAGGACCATGAACGTCTGCAGCGGGATGCGCTCGTCGGGGTGCTCCTGCCGCCACGCGCGGTAGGAGAGGAACCAGTCCGCGCCGGCGAGCCACGTCCCGACGATGAACATCGCGAGGCCGATGTAGAATATCGGATGGGCTTGGAGCGGCGCGTAGAACGTGAACAGCACGTCCGCGCTCATGCCGAGGTTCGGGACGAGGCCGCCGAGGATGGCGACGGTGGCCAGAACCGTGCCCGTCGTCATCAGGCCGACCCACGCCCACGAGAACAGCGCGCTCTCGGCGGGCCGGTCGAGGCTTCTGGCGACCGCCCAGTGGAACACCCCACAGAGGAAGAAGATGGTGAAGACGATGGCGAGCAGCACGCCGTGGCCCGTCAACACCGTGTAGTAGTCCGCCGAGTCGATGACGCGGAGGACGTTCGTGCGGTGAAGCGCCTGAATGAGACCGAAGAAGGCCCCGATGCCGAGCGAGACGAACGCGATGAGGAAACTCGCCTTGATGATTGCCGCCTCGTCGGGGAACTTATCGACGAACTCGCTGCCGCCGCCGGACGCGGTCGCCATCAGTTCTCAGCCTCCCCTTGCGCCTGCTGCTGTTCGTACCAACTGTCGAATTCTCCTTGTTCCATAACCACAATCTTCCCTTCCATCACGTGGTGCCCGGAGCCACAGTACTCGTTGCACAGCATCCCGTACTCGCCGGCCTCTTCGAACTGGACGGTGAACTCCGAGACCTGCCCGGGAATCGCCATCGTGTTCGCGTTCGTGCCGACGACCTCGAAGCCGTGGATGACGTCGGCGGCGGTCACGTGGAAGGTGACCGTGCTGCCGGCGGGGACGCGAAGCGGCTCGGTCGTCCCGGGTTCGAAGACGAACTGGCGGGCGACCACGTACACGTCGTAGCTGTTCTCACCGGTCCGCTCGATGCCGGGGTCACCGAACTTCGGGTGCTGGTCGAGCGTCGCCGGGTCGACCGTGCCGCCCTCGTCGTCTATCATCTCGATACCCGCGCCGGCGGCCCCGTAGGTAATCGTCCCGATGAACCCGACGATGAGGACGAGCGCCAGCGCCAACCAGAGCTTCTCGTAGGCGTGAATCTCCATCTATCCCACCACCGTGAGACCACGTCCGAGGAACTCGACGAAGTACATGAACACCCACATGCCGATGAGAATCGCCATGTAGATGAGCACGAGCACGAGCGTCCCGACCGGGTCGAAATCGTCGTGTTCGAGTTCGCGAACGATACCGTCGTCGGCCGTCCCGACGATAGAATCCACCGGGGGGTCAGCCTGCCCGGAATCACCTTGGGAATCCGCGTTTGCTGGCACGCCGCCATCGGTGGACGCGCGCGCGGCAGAGGACGCGGCTCCCTCTGCTGTCGAATCAACGGCCATACCCGGTCATGAGGAATAACGGGACTTTAACGCAACACCCCATTCCAACGCGGTGGGAATAGGCGAAATCAGAAACACCGTGGTCGCGAATGGACCGATATGGAACTCACGCCACGGCGCGCCGGAACCGTCGCACTGCTCGCGCTCCTCCCCGCGGTCATCTTCGGCGTGACGCAAAACCCCCTCGCAGGGGTCGTCACGGCCGTCAACGTGCTTCTCATCTCGACAACCATCTACCTCCTCATGAGTCCGACCGAGGGCGGACACGGACACGACGGCGACGCCGACCCCGAGACCGACGCCGAACACGCCGCCTGAGATGGACGGCGGCATCTCGCTCGGACTGCCGGCCGCGACGCCCGAGGCCGTCGCGTTCCTCCTCGTCGGCCTCTTCGGCGGGGCGCACTGCCTCGGGATGTGCGGCCCGCTCGTCAGCGTGTACGCCGACCGCCTCGCCGACCGCGAAGGCGTCGACAGTCGGTCGCTCACGCTCCGACAGGTCCGCCAACACGCCCTGTTCAACGTCGGGCGAGCGCTGAGCTACGCCGCCATCGGAGCCGTCTTCGCCCTCGTCGGGGGCCTGTTTTTCGACGCGTTCGACTCTGTGGCCGCCGTCGGGAGCGGCGTCCGCGCGACGACCGGCCTGCTCGTCGGGGCAGCCATCATCCTCACCGGCGTCGGCTACCTTGTCGGCCAGTCGGCCGCCATCGACCGATTCACGCCGACCGCGGTCACGCGCCTGTTCGGTCGCGTCAGCGGCTGGGCGACCGCCCGCGTCGACAGACTCGTCGGCGGCCCGCGAATCCTCGGGCTCGGGGCGATTCACGGCCTGCTCCCGTGTCCCATCATCTACCCGGCGTACCTGTACGCCTTCTCGACGGGCGACCCGCTCCGGGCCGCCGCCTTACTCGGCCTGCTCGGCCTCGGGACGATTCCGACGCTGTTCCTCTACGGGACGCTCCTCGGTCGCGTCTCGGCGCGCCGGCGGGCGACGCTCCACCGGGCGCTCGGGGCGGCGTTCCTCGTCCTCGGCTACATCCCGCTGTCCCACGGGCTGATGCTTCTGGGCGTGTCGGTCCCGCACCTTCACGTGCCCTTCTACCAACCGTTGTGACGATGTCGACCACGACGCGGTCCCGCGGGTCGGCCGGCGGCGGAAGCGACGGCGACGACGGCGAGGGCTGTGACCTCTGCGGCCTGCCGACGCCGACGCCGCCCGTCACCGGCGACGAGGTGGACGGCGAGTTCTGCTGTCGCGGCTGTCTCGAAATCACCCGCGCGCTCGGCGACGCCGCGAGCGCCGACCCCGAGACGGTCGAACGCGAACTCGCGGGCGAGACAGACGAAGTGCCCGACGACGCCGAGCGGACCTACATGGCCGTCGACGGGATGCACTGCGCCACCTGCGAGGCGTTCGTCTCGGGAACCGCGCGGACCTGCGAGGGCGTCTACGCCGCGGAAGCCAGCTACGCCAACGACATGGTCCGCGTCACCTACGACCCCGAAACCGCCGACTTGGACGGGCTGTCGGGGACGCTCGCGCGCTACGGCTACGGCACGCGCGACCCCGAGGAGCGCGAGGCGGCCGAGCGGTCGGACAATCAGGTCGCCCGGTTCGTCATCGGCGGCGGCGTCTTCGGCATGATGGTGATGCTGTGGTACGTCCTGTTTCTGTACCCGACCTACGTCGGCTTCCAGCCGGTGGTCGAACTCGGCGTGTTCGACGGGGTCTACATCCTCGGCAACATCTGGGTGATGACCTCCATCGTCCTGTTCTACACCGGCTTTCCCATCCTCCGGGGGGCGCTCGTCAGCCTCCGCGCCGGCCAGCCGAACATGGACCTGCTCGTCTCGCTGGCGGCGACGAGCGCCTACGTCTACTCGACGGCGGCCGTCCTCGCCGGCGAGACGCACGTCTACTTCGACGTGACCGTCGCCATCATCCTCGTCGTCACGCTCGGCAACTACTACGAGGACCGCATCAAGCGGAAGGCCGCCGGGATGCTCTCGGACCTCGCGGCCTCGCGCGTCTCGGAAGCGCGCCGGCGAGTCGAAGGCGACGCCGACGGCCCCGGCGACACCGCCGTCGAGATGGTCGCGCTCGACGCGCTCGAATCGGGCGACCTCGTGGAGGTCCGACCGGGCGAGCGCGTCCCGGTCGACGGCACGGTTCGAGAGGGGACCGCCGCGGTCGACGAGGCGCTCGTCACCGGCGAGTCGATGCCGCGGACGAAGCGACCCGGCGACGACGTGCTCGGCGGCACCGTCGTCACCGACCGCCCGCTCGTCGTCGCGGTCGGCGAGGACGCGACGAGCACCCTCGACCGACTGGTCGAACTGCTCTGGGACATCCAGAGCGCCCGCACGGGCGTCCAGCGCCTCGCCGACAAACTGGCGACCATCTTCGTCCCGACGGTGCTCGTCCTCGCCGCCGTCGCCTTCGGCTGGACCCTCCTCGGCGGCGGCACGCCGACCGACGCGCTCCTCGTCGGCCTCACGGTCCTCATCGTCTCGTGCCCGTGCGCCCTCGGCCTCGCCACGCCGTTGGCGGTCGCCTCGGGCATCAAGGAGGCCGCGGGCCGGGGTATCGTCGTCGCCTCCGAAGCCGTCTTCGAAGCCGTCCCCGACGTTGACGTGGTCGTCTTCGACAAGACCGGGACGCTCACCGACGGCGACATGGCGGTCCTCCGGGTCGTCGGTGACGGCGAGAACAGTGGGGGCGACGGCGAGAACGCCGCGCTCGCCGCGGCCGCCGCGCTCGAACGGTTCTCGGCGCACCCGCTCGCGACCGCCGTCGTGGAGGCGGCCGAAGACCGAATCGAGGCGGCGGGGGCGGATGCGTCGATTCCCGACGTTGCGGCCGACGACGTGACCGTCCACGACCGCGGCGTCTCCGGAGAGGTCGACAGAGGACGCGGGCGCGTCGTCGTCGGTCATCCCTCGCTCCTCCGCGACGAGGGCGTAACGCTCGCTCCGGCCCACGAGGCCGCCGTCGAGGCCGCCCGCGACGAGGGCGCGGTGCCGGTCGTCGTCGGCTGGGGCGGGCGCTCTCGGGCGGTGCTCGTCGTCGGCGACGAACCGCGCGAGGCGTGGGACGACGTGGTCGCGGCCGTCGCCGACGACGGCCGCCGCGAGGTCGTGGTCCTCACGGGCGACTCCGAGCGCGCCGCGCGCCGGTTCCGCGACCACCCGGACGTGACGGACGTGTTCGCGGGCGTGCCGCCGGAGGCGAAAGCCGAGACGGTCGAACGCCTCCGCGCCCGGGGGACCGTGGCGATGGTCGGTGACGGGAGCAACGACGCGCCCGCGCTCGCCGCCGCCGACATCGGCATCGCGCTCGGCACGGGGACGGACATCGCGGGCGACGCCGCCGACGCGGTGCTCGTCGGCCGCGACATCGACGCGATACCCGAGGTGTTCTCGCTTTCGACCGGGGTGAACCGCCGCATCCGCGGCAACCTCGCGTGGGCGTTCGGCTACAACGCGGTCGCCATCCCGTTGGCCGCCTTCGGCGTGCTCAACCCGCTTTTCGCCGCCGTCGCCATGGGCACGTCGAGCCTGCTCGTCGTCGCCAACTCGGCGCGGTCGCTCGACTGAGTCGCCTTCCCGAGACGGTCACCGAAAGCGGACCAGTCAAGTCGCTCCGTCTCGTCGGGAACGATAATGACAGACGACCCCTTCTCGCTCGCCGTTCCGGAGGGGTGGACCGTCGAGACCGACGTGGACACCGACGAGGCGAGCGCTAAGACCGTCTACGAGTCGCCCGACTCGGACCGGCGCGTCACCATCACCGAGTTCGCGCGCGGGCTGACGCTCTACTGGTGGGTCGACATCTTCGCCTTCGCTGACGGGGAGTGGCACCGCCGCGAGGTCGGCCTCGGTGACTCCTACCGCGACGTGGACGCCGTGAGCGACGCCGCACAGGACGCCCTCGACCGGCTCGCGTCGTCGGGCGAGCGAATCGAATCGGTAGCCGACGACTGATTTATCACGGTCGCTACGCGACCGGCATACATGTACCTCGTCGCCTACGACGGCTCTCGGCTGGCGAACGCGGCGCTCGACAGGGCCGCGCAGTTCGCGTCGGCCACCGGCCACGACGTGCTCGCGGTCGCCGTCGTCCCCGACGATTCGGCGTACGCCGTCGAGGCGGGGTGGGTCCCGTCGCGGGAGGTGTTCGACCGGCAGACGGTCGTTGGAGAGCTCCACGAGACCGCGGTCGATATCGCGCCGTCGGCGTCGTTTCAGGCGGTCACGGTCAGTCGGGACCCCGCGCCCGGGAACATCGTCGCGGAGCTCAGGACGGTCGCGTCCGAGACGGACGCGAGCGTCATCTTCGTCGGCAGCGAGAACGCGGGTCGCGTCGTCGTCCCGCTCGTCAGCGTCGGCGGGAACGTCGCGAGCGACGACGACCACGACGTGCATATCGTCCGCCACGCGCCCCCGGAGATTCACCGGCGGTTTCCCAAATCGCACTTCTACCTTCCCTGAGCGTCGCCCCGACGCCCGGGACCCCGCCGCCGTCGCACCACCGTTTCATGTGTCGCGGCCGCGAACGTCACGTATGCGAGATATCAGATTCGTCTACACCGTCGGCACCGACCCCGAAACGGTCGCTGAACGCCTGTCGAACGCCTCGTCGGGCGTGCTGTCGCTGGCCGACGGCGGCCGCTCGTATGCGATTCCCGCGCACGTCTCCTACGACGCCGACGGCGGTCGACTCCTGTTCCGACTGACCGACGACGGCGAAAGCGAGAAGTTCGCGTTCATCGAGGAGACGGAGGAGGCGACGTTCGTCTGCTACGAGGACGCCGGCAAAGACTCGTGGAGCATCATGGCCCGCGGGTCGATTCGCGTCCTCCCGGACGACGAGCGCCCCGACGCGGCGACGATAAACGACCTGTTCGGCGGCGTCCGCGTGTTCGACGAGGAGGTCGACGACCTCGAATTCCACCTCGTCGAACTCGAACTCGACGAGCTGACGGGCCGCGAAACCGCCAGATAGTCGCTTCGCGGGTGTCGTCTCGTGGCGTCGTGGCGGGTCAGTAGAACCCGACGACCGGCTCATCGGCCGCGAGCGAGGTCGCAACCACGCGGTCGACGCGGGGGTGCTCACCGAGCCAGCCGGCGATTTCCGCGGCCGTCTCGGCCAGTCGCTCGTCGTCGACCATGTTGAGGACCGGGACGACCCGCGCCGTCTCGGGCACGCCTTTCATCCCGCCGCGGTCGTTCGACAGCACGGCGGCCACGTCCCACTCGGATATCGCGTCGCCGACGGCCGTCCCCGACACGTCGGAGACGAGTTCGGGTCGGTGAACGCGCTCGTCGGAAAGCGACTCGCCGACGACCCGGACGCTGGCGACCGGACAGACGAGGTCGGCCGTGTCGGGGAGTTGCGGTTCGTCCTCGCCGGGGGCTTTCAGCCAGCGCGAGCGCGCGCCGTCGGCCTTGACGAGCACCACGTCGTCGGTGGCGCGCGCGATTCGGTCGACCGTCGCCGGGTCGTAGCCGCGGTAGCGGTCGGAGCGCTCGCGCTCCGGCACGACGCCGAGCGGGCGGGGTTGCGTCTCCGCGACGGCGGTCTCCGGGTCGTCGGTGACGACCACCTCGGCCACCTCGTCGTCGAAGATTGGGATGCGGACGGTGCTCGTGACCACGCCGTCGAGGTCGCGGGCGAGTCGGTAGAGAAGCGATTTCTTGCCGCCCGCGCCGACGGCGCAGACGAGGTCGTCCGGGCCGATACCGAGGGCGTCGGCGAGCGTCGGAGGCGAGGCACTCGGCGCGGGCGACGCCGACGGGTCAGTCATCGGCCGCCACCTCCGGTTCGACCGTCACGCGGACGGCGCTGTGTTTGTACTCCGGTATCTTCGCCACCGGGTCGAGCGCATCGCCGGTCAGCCGGTTCACGAGCGGGTCGACGTAGTGGAACGTGGCGAAGACGGTCCCGCGGCGGACGGCGGGCGTCACCTCGGCCGCGACCGCGACCTCGCCGCGGTCGTTTTCGACGCGGACGGTCGCACCGTCGTCGATGCCGCGGGCGGCGGCGTCGTCGGGGTGAATCTGCAAGCTGTCCTCGCCGCGCATCCGCATCAGCACGCCCGAACGTCGGGTGAGCGCGCCGCTGTTGAACTGTTGGAGGACGCGCCCCGTCACGAGGACGAGTTCGTCGTCGGCGACGGGGTCCGCCGGGTCGACGTGTTCGACCACCCGGAACGGGGCGGTCTTCGACCCCGATTCGAACGCGTCGGCGTGGAGGATTGCGGTCCCCTCAGTCGCACCCTCGGGGAACGGCCAGCGCTGGCTCCCCGCGCCGATGCCGTCGTACGACATCCCGGCGTAGATGGGCGTCACCCGCCGGAGTTCGTCGAAGACGCCCTCGGGGGTCGCCGGCGCGTCGAGGCCGGCCACGCGGGCGGCGAACTCCCGGAGGATGTCGAGGTCGGCGCGGGCGTCGCCGGGCGGCGCGACGTTCCGGTTCATCCGGATGACCTGTCGGTCGGTGTTCGTCACCGTCCCCGACTTCTCGGCCCAGACGCTCCCCGGAAGCACCACGTCCGCGAATTCGACCGTCTCGGTCGGGAACACGTCGTGGACGACGCAGAAGTCGAGGGATTCGAACGCCTCGCGGACGCGGTTCGCGTTCGGCTCTGTCACGGCGGGGTTCTCACCGAAGACGTAGGCCGCCCGCACCTCGTCGCCGAAGCGGTGGGTCGCTTCGACCTCCGTGAGCCCCGGCAGGGCGGGTGGTTCGAACCCCCACACGTCGGCAACGGCGGCGCGGGCGTCGTCGTCGGTGACGGGTCGATACCCCGGCAGGACGTTCGGGAGCGCGCCCACGTCGCCCGCGCCCTGCACGTTGTTCTGCCCGCGGAGGGGGTTGACGCCGGTGCCCGCCTTCCCGACGTTGCCGGTCAAAAGCGGGAGGTTGATGAGCGCCTGCACGTTGTCGGTTCCGCAGTGGTGTTGGCTCATCCCCATCCCGGTGAAGACGGCCGCGCGGTCGGCCTCGCCGTAGGCGCTCGCGGCGGCTCTGAGGTCGGTGGGGTCGACGCCGGCGCGCTCGGCCTCAGCGTCGATATCGAGCCCCGAGAGAGACTCGCGGAGCGTCTCGAACCCCGTAGTGCGCTCGGCGACGAACGCCTCGTCGACCAGTCCCTCCTCGACGACGACGGCGGCCATCGCGTTGAGAAGCGGGATGTCGAACCCCGGCTTCACCGGGAGGTGGATGTCCGCCGCCTTCGTCGTCTGGTTCTCGCGGGGGTCGACGTGAATCATCGTCGTCCCCGACTTGAGCGCCGGCAGCAGGTACGAACGGAAGATGACCGGGTGCTGTTCGGCGGGGTTCGCGCCGGTCACGAGGAACACGTCGGCCTCGCCGAGGTCAGAAAGCGAGTTCGTCATCGCCCCCGCGCCGAAGCGGTCGCCCATCGCCGCCACCGTCGAGGCGTGACAGAGCCGCGCGCAGTTGTCGACGTTGTTCGTCCCGAGCGCCCGCGCCGTCTTCTGGAGCAGGTAGTTCTCCTCGTTCGTGCAGTTCGACGACGAGAAGAAGAACGTCGAGTCGGGGCCGTGGTCCGCGACGACGCGGGAGAACTCGCGTTCGATGCGGTCGAACGCCTCGTCCCACGTCGCCTCGACGAGCCGGCCGTTCACTCGCACCAGCGGGGTGGTCAGGCGCTCGTCGTGGTCGACCACGTCCCACGCCGCGGCCCCCTTGGGACAGAGTTCGCCCCGCGTGTTGACCGGGCCGTTCCACCCGACGGCGCTCCCGCGGTCGGCGTCGTAACGGATGCCGCAGCCGACGCCGCAGTACGGACAGACGCTCTCGCTCGATGCCGCCACCCGCTCAGGCACGCTGACACACCACACACATAGTCGAACGTGTGACCCGAACGGTATTCATCGTACCGCCGACTGCGACGGGGTGAAAATCGCCGGTGGACATACGTCCGCTCGTGTCGTTCGGTCGAACTGTGCACGAGCAGGCAACCGCGCATCGGGAGGCCGAGGAAGCGAGCGGACGCGAGGACGTGCCGTGGCACGCGCTCGAAGGCGAGGCGGCGCTAGAGCGACTCGGGTCGAGCCGCGAGGGTCTCGACGCCGACGACGCGGCCCGCCGACTCGACGAGGAGGGGCCGAACGAACTCGCGGACGAGGAGGGCGTCTCGCCGCTTTCGCTCCTCGTCTCGCAGTTCACCGGGCCGCTCATCCTCCTGCTTTTCGTCGCCGCCGGTCTCTCGCTGGCCGTCGGCCTCCTGCCCGGCCGCGACCCGGGCTACACCGACGCGGCGCTCATCCTGCTCATCCTCTTCGGAAACGGCCTGTTCGGCTTCGTGCAGGACTACCGCGCCGAACAGGCGCTCGCGGCGCTCCGGGAGATGGCGACGCCGGACGCGACGGTCCGACGCGGGGGGTCGATTCGGGCGGTCCCCGCGACCGAGGTCGTCCCGGGCGACGTGGTCGTCCTCGAAGCGGGCGACGCCGTTCCCGCCGACGCCCGTATTCTCACGGCGGCCGACTGCCGCGCCGACGAGTCGACGCTGACCGGCGAGAGCGTCCCGGTGGACAAGGCGGTCGACCCGGTCGAATCCGACGCGGCGCTGGCCGACCGGAGAAGCGTCCTCCACGCCGGAACCACCGTGGTCAGGGGTCGCGCCGAGGCCGTCGTCGTCGCCACCGCGATGGACACCGAACTCGGGGGCATCGCAGACCAACTCGGGCAGGCCCGCCAGCGCGAGACGCCGTTCGAAATCGAGGTCGACCGCCTCGGCCGCCGCATCGGCGTCGGCATCGTCGCGCTCATCCTGCTCATCGCGGCGGTCCAGCTGTTCCTCACCGCGACCGACCCGGTGGTCGTCCTCCTCGTCGCCGTCACGCTCGCCGTCGCGGCCGTCCCCGAGGGCCTCCCGGCGGTCGTCACGCTCACCCTCGCGCTCGGGTCGCGGACGCTCATGGAGCGCAACGCGCTCGTCCGCAACCTCGCGGTCGTCGAGAGCCTCGGCGCGGTCGACTACATCGTCACCGACAAGACGGGGACGCTGACCGAAAACCGCATGACCGTCACCCGCGCGTGGCTCCCCGACGACCGGACGGTCGAACTGGACGGTGGTTCGGATTCGACTGCCGCCGCGTCGGGAGACGGCGACGCGAGCCCCGACGCAGGGGCCGTGTCGGACCCGGACCCGGCGCTCGCGGCGCTGCTGTCCTGCGGTGCCCGCTGCAACGACACCAAGGAACTCGACGGCGGCGACCACCGCGGCGACCCCACCGAAGTCGCGCTCGTGACCGCCGCCGCCGACGCGGGCCTCGACGGCTCGCGCGACCCCGACGACCGACTTCGCGAGGTCCCCTTCACCTCCGAGCGAAAGCGCATGTCGGTCGTCGTGGACGATTTCGACGCCCCCGGCGACGGCCCCGTCGCGCTCGTGAAGGGCGCGCCCGAGGAAATCGTCGCGCGGTGCGACCGCGTCCTCGTCGACGGGGAAATCGAGGCGTTCACCGACGAGCGCCGCGAGCGCGTCGAAGCGACCGTGGCCGCCTTCGCCGACGACGCGCTCCGCGTGCTCGGGTTCGCCTACGCGCCCGCGGTCGACCCCGACGCCGACGACGAGACGCTCGAATCGGGGCTCGTCCTCCTCGGACTCCAGGGCATGACCGACCCGGCGCGCGAGGGCGTCGCCGAGGCGGTCACCGACTGCCGCGACGCCGGCGTGCAGGTGACGATGGCGACCGGCGACACACCGCGGACCGCCCGCGCCATCGCCCGCGAGGTCGGCATCGACGCCGACTCGGTCGTCACCGGGACCGAGGTGGCCGCCATGGACGACGAGGAACTCGGGCGAGTCGTCGAGGAGACGAACGTGTTCGCCCGCGTCGCGCCCGAGCACAAGGTCCGCATCCTCCGGGCGCTTCAGGACGCGGGCTACACGGTGGCGATGACCGGCGACGGCGTCAACGACGCGCCGGCGCTCGGCAACGCCGACGTGGGCATCGCCATGGGCGACCGTGGGACGCAGGTCGCACAGGGCGCGTCGGACGTGGTGCTCCGCGACGACAACTTCGTCACCATCCGCGACGCCATCGCGGAGGGCCGCGGCATCTTCGACAACATCCGCAAGTTCGTCAACTACCTGCTGTCGGCCAACGCCGGCGAGGTGTTCGTCGTCTTCCTCGGGACGCTCCTCGGCGCGGCGCTGTTCCCCGAGGTGTTCGCGTCCGAGTCGGCGCTCGTCATCACGCCCGTCGCGCTCCTGTGGCTCAACCTCGTCACCGACGGCTTCCCCGCGCTCGCGCTCGGCGCGGACCCCAAGTCGGACGACGTGATGCACAGGCCGCCGCGCCCCCGCGACGAGGGCGTCCTCGACCGCCGGACCGTCGCCTCGATTCTCGGCATCGGCGTCGCGCTCACCGCGACCGGACTGGGCGTGTTCTTCTACGCGCTCTCTCGCTCCGGCGACCTCGTCGTCGCTCAGACGGTGCTGTTTACGTTCCTCGTCACCGCCGAGTTGGTCCGCACGCAGTCGGTTCGGCTCCGCTATCGGCTGTCACCGCTTTCGAACCCGTGGCTCCTCGGCGCGGTCGGCCTGTCGCTCGCGCTCCACCTCGTCCTCCTCTACACGCCGGTCGCGGACCTGTTCGGCGTCGTCCCGCTCGGCCTCACGGAGTGGGGCTGGGTCGCGGGCGCGTTCGTCCCGTTCCTCGTCGCGAACCTGTGTCTGGTGTGGCTCAACGACCGGCTGTTCGCTCCGTGAGCGACCCGAGCGCGCCCATGAGTCGGTCGCGGTAGAGATAGCCGAGGACCGACGCGGCGAGCAACGCGCCGACGAACACCGCGGTGAGTTCGGCGTTGCCGTCGGCGGCGGCCGCGCCCGCGAGGTTCACGAGCAGGAAGCCGGGGAGCCGGCCCACCGCCGCGACGACGACGACCCTGCGAACCGGGATGTCGGTGAGGCCGGCGGCGAAGCAGATGGCGTCGTCGGGGAGGCCGGGGACGAGAAACACGAGAAAGAGGACGGCCAACCCGTGGGTCTCCATCGCGTCGTCGAAGACGGAAAGCGCGTCGGCGGTGACGACGCGCTCGACGTACGGCCGGCCGAGAAATCGCGCGAGCGAGACGGCGAGCGCCGTGCCGAGGACGATGCCGACCATGCTGTAAACCGTCCCCCAGAGCGCGCCGAACAGGTAGCCGCTGGCGAAGCCGAGCGCCTGTCCGGGGATGGGCGCGACGAGCACCTGCGCGATTTGCACGCCGACGAACGCGAGCGGGGCGAGCGTCCCGAATTCGAGGAGCCACGCCCGCAGCGCCGTCGGATTGGCGAGAAACGGAAAGCGGTCGACGAGCGTCGTGCCGACGAGGGCGAGGAGGGCGACGACGACGACGGCGAGCGCGAGCGTCCGCCATCGGTCGCGCCGCGATTCGAAGAGGTCGGGGACTGATACCACGGATACCCACTCGCACGCCGCGGTGAAAAGCCCGGCGCGACCCCTCCCGGCGACTCCGCGAGCGCCCCACCGACCGCGGGAGCGCTTTTGTCCCGAGACGTTGTAGTAATAATCGTGATGAATACGATTCTCGTCGCCGTCGACGGCTCCCCGCTGTCGAAGCGCGCGTTCGAACAGGCCCTCTCGCACGCCGACTCGACGGTCGTCGCGCTGCACGTCATCGACCCGACGGACCCGGGTTACAGCGCGCCGTCGGACGCGGACATCAGCACGGAACCGCTCCACGGCTCCGAGGAGTGGTACGAGCGGGCGCAGGAACTCGCGGACGGAATCTTCGAGGAACTCGCGGCGGTTGCCGACGGGAGCGAGGTGGAACTCAGGACCGAGACGCTCCGCGGCGACCCCGCGCGGACCATCGTCGACTTCGCTCGTCGGGAGGGCGTCGACGCCGTCTACCTCGGCGGCCACGGCCGCGCCGGCGAGACGGACCTGCTTTTCGGCAGCGTCGCCGAGTTGGTCGCCGGCCGCGCGCCGATGAGCGTGATGGTCGTCCGCTGACGGGCGCACTCGCGCTCGTTCGCGGTCGCCTCGCGGCCGGCTGTCGGCCCGAGCGACGCGCCTCACGTCACGTCACGTCACGTCACGTCACTCGTCGTCGTCAGCCGGCGGCACGCACAGGACGGGCACGTCCGAGAGCCTGACGACCCGCTCCGCGACGCTCCCGAGCAGGTAGCGCTCCAGCCCGCTCGTCCCGTGGGTCCCCATCACCACGAGGTCGATGTCGCGCTCGTCGCCGTAGTCGATGATGGTCTCGTGGGGCAGGCCGACCCGAATCTCCGTCTCGACGGGCACGTCGCGGTCGGCCGCGCGGTCGGCAACGACACCGACCGCCGTCTCCCCGCGCGTCTGCGAATCGTCGTCGTCGACGGGCGCGTCCGCGTGGCCGGTCCGAACGTCGACGACGTAGAGAACGTGCAGGGCGGCCCCGTAGGTCGCCGCGAGGTCGACCGCGTACTCGGCCGCGCGGACCGCGTGGTCGCTGCCGTCGGTGGGGACGAGAATGTGGTCGAACATACCCGCACAGACGCGCGCCGAGCGAATAAAACCGAACCCGTCCGGGACCGGGGTGGCCGAGCCGAGCCTTCCGCGTCGCACCCCGAACCGACCACACCCGTCGCTCTCGCTCGCGTTCCCGATTCCCGGCCACCGGGAAGGATGAGTCCGCCTTATGCCCGAATCGCGCGTACCCTTCACCGGGTGGTGAGGAGCATGCAGACTGACGGTGAACGGAGGGTGGAACTGTGGATTCGTCCGATTCGGGACGGCCTCGGGGAGGAACACCAAGCGCTCGTCGTCCGACTCGAACGGCTCGCGGACGAGGGGGTCGTCGACGACGTGTGCGTCCGAACGTGGGGACGAGAGGTCGATGTGGAGTCCGACACCGCGCCGACGAAGCGCGACGCGGTCGTCCGCGAGCGACTCGCCGAGTGTCGCCACTGGGCGCGAAGGGAAGGGGTCGCGCTCCCGACGCTCGACGAGCGGGCGACGGTCGGGTCGGGGCGGATGGGGCCCGAACACGACGCGGTCGTCCTCCCGCCGACGCTGGGAATCGTCTTCCGGAGCGACGAAATCGAGGTCGTCTACCCGCACGAGCGAGACGAGGGGCTCCGAACGCTCTCCGACTGGGTCGAGACCGCGAGGTCGTCCCTCGGCGTCGACCGCGACCGCGCCGAGGTGTAACCGGGGACCGGCCGTCGATTCCCCGTCGGCTCCCCGTCGGACTCGCCGGACGATAGCCCCCGAGCGAGAGCGGCGAAGCGTCACGCTTACTCGGGACCGTGTAGTGGTCGAGGTATGAACGTCCCCTGCGTCCGCGTGCCCCGCGAGTCGGGCGAGGCGGCGCGCCGACGCCTCGCCGACGCCGGGTTGCTCGACCACGACCACGAGATTACCGTCGACGAGGGGACGCTCTACATCCCCGTCGTCGACGCCGACGCCGTCCCCGACGACTTGGCGGTCGTCGACTTCGAACCCCCGACCCGCGAAACGCAGACCACGCCCGCCGACCTGCTCGGCTTCGAACCCTCCTACGAGCGCCTCGGCGATATCGTCATCCTCGACGAGGACGACCCCGACCGCGCCCGCGAGATTGCCGACGCTATCGTCGCCTCCGACCTCAAGGCCGAGACGGTCGTCAACCGCGCCTCGAAGGTCAAAGGCGAACTCCGCGTCCGCGACTGGGACGTGCTCGTCGGCGACTCGACCGAGACGGTCCACCGCGAGTACGGCCACGAGTTCCGCCTCGACATCGACACCGTCTACTTCTCGCCCCGACTGGCCACCGAGCGCCACCGCGTCGTCGAGGCGATTCAGGAGGGCGAACACGTCTTCGATATGTTCGCCGGCGTCGGCCCGTTCGCCGTCCCGGCCGCCGCCGCGGGCGCGGAGGTCGTCGCCTGCGACCTCAACGAGGCGGCCGTCGCGTTCCTCCGGGAGAACGCCGCGCGGAACGACGTGGCCGACCGACTCACCGCGATTCACGGCGACGTGCGCGAAGTCGCCGCCGACTACGAGGGCTGGGCCGACCGGCTCATCATGAACCTCCCGCACAGCGCCAGTGGCTTCCTCGACACCGCCGTCCGCCTCGCGAGCGACGACTGCGTGATTCACCTCTACGACATCCAACACGAGGACGACCCGTTCGGCCCGGGACTCGCCGCCGTTCGCGCCGCCGCCGAACCGACCTACGAGGTCGACGTCGTGAACGAGCACGTCGTCCGGTCGTACGCCCCCCACGAGTACAACGTCTGTCTCGACGTTCGCCTGACGAAGCGGGCGTGAGCGGGCTGGTGCCGACCGACAGACGCCGGGGTGATTCGCAAGTCTTAATTACGTAACCGGGGTACGGAAGAATGCGTTCGAAAGCCCACCGCGCCGGTGTAGCTCAGCTGGCAGAGCGATTCCTTCGTAAGGAATAGGCCGAGGGTTCAAATCCCTCCACCGGCTCTTTCTGTCGAACGAAGTGAAACGAAGAGCCCTGCGTTGAGGATTTGAAGCAGGGAGCAACGCGGCGCGTTGCGAATGAGGTTCACAATCCCCTCCACCGGCTTACGTTTTCAGCAAACTAACTCGTCGAGCATCCCGTGTGCGCGACCGCTCGCGAGCGAACGAATGTGAGCAACTGAGGGAGTTGGACGAGCCGAAGACGAGGTCACGCAAACCGGAGCGACGCCTGCTAGAACGTCAGCCGTTCGAGCAGCCGCTGTGCGAACGTCGGCTGTCGGGAGTCGTGCGGGTAGACGGTGATTGTCGTACACCGCGGGGGCGTGCCGGCCGGTCGGTCGGTGAACAGGGCGCTCCGAACACCCCGTTCGGGGCCGCGGCGGACCACTACGTCCGGGTCCTGCGACCAGCCGCCGTCGGCCCGCAGCGGCTCCGAGCGAACCGACACGGAGAGCAGTTCCGAGAGCTCGGCCTGGTACTCCCCGACCGTCCGTTTGTGCTGGTCGGTCATCTTCGGAGTGGCGGGCTGTCGGAGCAGCACGTCGCCCCCGCTGGCGGCGGCGACGGCTTCTGCGACTCCGACCGCTCGCGGCGGGTACGGCCCGCCGTCGCCGGCGAGGACGACCCGTTCGGGGTTGTCGTAACCGAGGTTGTCGACCAAGAGGACGTCGCAGGGCGCGTGGCGAACGACCCAGTCGATGGGGTCACCGAACAGCCGCGAGCGGAGTCGGAGCGGCTCGTGTTCGGCCACGACGGTGTCGACCCCGCGACCGTCCGCGAAGTTGACGACCGCGCGTTTCGTGTCGTGGCTCACGATTTCGTCGGCCTCGATGTCGACCCCCAGCTCCGCCGAGAGCGCCTCGATTCGCGCCTCGTACGAGATGTCGGTCGACGACTGCGCCGCGGCGTCTTCGGTGAGCGGGACTTGGTCGGGAACCTCCTCGAAGCGGACGACGACGACGCGGCCGTCGTCGGGGCGAACGAGGTCCGCGGCGACGGCGACGAGCGACCGTTCGCGTTCGTCGTCGAGGTCCTTCGTGAGCGCGACGAGGACCTCACGGGGGGTCTCGTGCATCGCCGACGCCGTTCGGGTGAGCGCGCTCTGTCCGACTTGCCGGCGAACGGCGTCCGTGACGACGCCTTCGCGGCTCACCCGCGACCGGGCGTACAGCACGTACCAGACGACGCTCCCGAGCGTGATGGCGACGGCCCCGAGCAGGGCGGTCGAGCCCATCTGCGTCAACAGGAGCGCCGCGGTGACGACGCCGAACACCTGCACCCACGGGTACAGCGGCGAGGTGAACTCGGGCTCGTACTCCGCGTTCCCCTCGCGGAAGGCGACGACGGCCACGTTGATGAGGCCGAACACCAGAATCTGGAAGGCGCTCGCGAGCTTTGCGATATCGAGAATCGGGACGAACGCGATGAGCACCAACAGCACCGCGCCGGTGAGGGTAATCGAGGCGACGGGCGTCCCGAACCGCTCGCTCACGGCCGAGAACGACGGCGGCGCGAGCTTGTCCCGGCTCATGGCGAAGGGGTACCGCGACGAGGAGAGTACGCCCGCGTTGGCCGTCGAGACGAGCGCGAGGATGGCCGCGAGGATGACCACGACCACGCCGAACTGGCCGAGCGTCGACTCGGCGGCGACCGCCATCGGCGTGAGCGACCCGGCGACGCTTCCGGGGTCCGTCACGCCGACGAGCACCGCCACGATAGCGACGTACAGCACCGTGGTGAACGCGAGCGACCCGAGGATGCCGAGCGGGATGTTCCGGCCGGGGTTCTCGACTTCCTCGGCGATGCTCGCGACCTTCGTCACGCCGGCGTAGGAGACGAACACGAGGCCGGTCGCGGCGAGGAGCCCGCCGATACCGGCGTCGAAGAAGCCGGCGTAGTTGGCCTGCTCGACGCTGGGCGCGCTCCCGGCGGCGAACCAGCCGAGCGCGGCCAGCATGACGACGACGATGGCGACCTGCAAACGGCCCGTCTGCTTCGCGCCGACGACGTTGACGAGTATCAACACGGCCGCGAGTCCCAACGCGACGGGCTGGAGCGGGAGGTCGAACAGGAGAAGCAGATACGGGACGCCGCCGACGAGCGCGAGCGCGCCCTTGAACGACAGGGAGAACCACGTGCCGACGCCGGCGACGGTTCCGAGCAACGGCCCCATCCCCCGCTCGATGTAGATGTACGTCCCGCCGGCTTTGGGCATGGCGGTCGCCATCTCGGACTTCGACAGGGCGGCGGGCACGACGAGCAGGCCCGCGAGGGCGTAGGCGACTATCACCGCCGGACCGGCGACTTCGAGCGCCAGCGCGGGCAGGATGAAGATACCGCTGCCGATCATCGCACCGATGCTGATGGCGAAGACGGACGGCAGTCCGAGGTCGCGCTCTAACTCCTTCATACGGCTCCCGCGAGCGTGCCCGACAGGACGGAGGTCGCACAGACCGGCTGGTGGCCGGCCTCGGCGAACAGCTCGAAGCGGTCCGGCGTGTTGACCAACACGACGACGTGCTCGACGTCGAAGCGGGCGCGAACGAGCTGTGCGATGAGCAGGTTCCGGCTGTCCGACGCCGTGGCCACGACGACCGTCGACGCGGACGAGACATCGGCTTCCGACAGCGTTCGGACGTCCGCCGGGTCGCCGCGAACCCCGTCGGTGTCCGAACGGTCGTGAAACTCGTCGACCACGCGGACGGCGCGGCCGTCCGCTCGCAAGTGCCGGGCGACGGCGGAGCCGAGGTGCGCGCCACCCAAGACGTAGTACGTGCGCTGTTCACAGTCCGTGAGTCGCTCGTCTGCGACGGAGTGATTCGACGTCATGTGTGCTGAATGTGGTGGGCCGGAGTTGGCTCCGACCGTGCGTACATCCCCGTTGGTGACGGAAGTGCTTAAACTAGCGTGTTATTTTGACGAGTCGTCAAAGGAAATTCCCAAAATACATAATCCGTCATTATATTCTGGGTCGTCGGTCAACTCGTCGGGGGTCGGCTGTCGAACACGGACACGACGCATGGAACAGACTCATAGTCGCACCGCGTCCAGAGTAGCCCACGCATGAAAGACGGCGAGTTAGACTCGATAGACAGGCGCATCCTCTACTACCTCCAGCAGGACGCCCGAGGAACGTCGTCCAGCGACATCGCGGAGAAACTCGGTCTCTCGTCGAGCACCGTCAGAACGCGACTCAACAGACTCGAAGACACCGGCATCGTCCGCGGCTACCACGTCGACATCGACTACGACCTCGCGGGCTACCCGCTCTACACGAAGATCATCTGTACCGCGCCCGTCCCGGAGCGCTCCGCGTTGGCGAATCGGGCGCGCGACGTCCACGGCGTGACCGCGGTTCGAGAGATAATGACCGGCGAGCGGAACGTGTACGTCAACGCCATCGGGACGGACCACGACGACCTCAATCGCATCAGCGAGGAACTGGACGGGCTCGGCCTCGACATCGTCGACGAACAGCTCATCCGCGACGAGTTCGTCTGCCCGTATCACGGGTTTCTCGACGAGGACGGCGCTGACCAGTAGGCGACCAGTATCTCGCGGTTGGCGACGACGCGACGGCGAGCGGGCCCGGAGCGCTCAGAACCCGATGTGCGACGTCGAACTGGGGATGTCGTCGTCGTCGCCGTCGTCGCCGTCCTCGTCCTCGCCCGCCGCGCCAGCGGAGAGATAGGTGTACTCGTCGTCGGTCAGGAAGACGCCGCCGTCGGTGACCGCGATGTCCACGTCCGGCAGGCTGGTGCCCGCCGCCTCGCCGTTTTCGCACGCGCCGGAACAGGTGTCGAACATCGACCCGTGTTTCGGGCAGATAATCTCGCCGTCGCGCACCGCCGCGCCGGTCCCCCGGTCGAACCGCTGGTTCTCGTGGGTGCAGGTGTTCGGCCACGCTTCGATACCCGGCTCGTCGTCGCACCGAACGAGAATGAGTTCCGTCGGCCGCGAGTACGCGTCCTCCGCGGTGAACAGATACGACCCGTTTTCGGGGACCTCGTCTACGGCCGCGACTCGGGTTCCATCGACCATCGGCCACAGCTATCGACCGAGCGGAAAAGTAGCTATCGACGACGCCGCGGCTGGCCCCGCACGGGGGACGAACGCCGCATCGATGCCGATTACGCCGAGACGAAGCGGTCCCACACCGCCCGACAGTCGTTACAGAGGAACCCCGTGAACTCGTCTACCGCGTGTTTCCGGACCGTCGTGTCTCGTCCGCACCGTTCACACCACATACTCACTCGTTCGGGAGACTGTCGTATTGTTATGAAGCTCATAGTCGCTGACTCGACGCTCGCGCGATTCGGAGCGAGAGCCCGAACCGGCGAGCGACCGGCTCAGTCGTTCTCGTCGAGGTTCACGCCGCAGACGCCCGCCTCGTCGCCCATCTTCTCCACGCCGGGAGCGAACCGACCCAACTCCCACGCGGGGTCGTGGCCGGTCTCGGCGCGGTGTTCTTCGATTCGGAGGCGCGCGTCAGCGAGCTTCGAAAAGCGCTCTTCGAGCCCGCACGTCGGACAAGCGACCGTCGCACGAGGGGTCGACATCACTCGAAGGGAACACGCCAGTCGAGATAGTTCCGTCGGGTCAGTCCGCGGAGGACGGCGAAAAAAGCGGTCGCTTGCGCACGGCGGTCAGCCCATGACGAGGCTCATCCACCGGTTGCGCCGCACGAACTCCATGTTTTCGAGGTAGGCGTCGACGCCGAGGATGCGGCCCGCGCCGAACGCGCCGAGACCGAACAACAGCACCGCGTAGACGATGTGGTCGTCGACGACCCAGCCGTGAGCCAGCGGCAGTCCGGCGAGGATGCCGCCTTCGAGCGCCGCCGCCCAGTAGAACAGCATCATGACCGCACCCCAGAAGGCGCTGAAGCGGACGAACGCGCCGAGGATGAGCGCCAGTCCGGCCAGCGTCAACCCCCACATGTTCAGCATGTCGATGAGGGGGCTGCCGGCCATCGAACTCCACAGTCCCATGAGGGGGTTCCCCTCGGGAATCGCGTTGGCGAGGTAGCCCGCCGCAGTCCAGTTGTTCGAGGGGTCCGAATCCAGGTAGGTGACGAGCTTCGTGATACCGCCTTGGAACAGCGTCCACCCCATTACCACTCTGAGCAGGAACAGCGAGTAGCCCACCCAGCGCTCCGAGTAGTCGAACCGCACCGCTTGTCCGAACAGTTCCGTCTCTAGTGTACGACTATCCGTTGACATACGGAGGAAATATTTTCCGGCAAACTACAATAGTGTGTTGGGTAATCTCACGCAATGGGTATCCGTCGTTCCGCCGAGGGTCACGCCGCTTATCACCGACGGCGACAGAACACGGACATGCTCACGTTCATCGGACTCGGCCTGTACGACGAGCGCTCCGTCACCGTCGAAGGGCGGGAGGCGCTCGCGGACGCCGACCGGGCGTTCGCGGAGTTCTACACGAGCCACCTCGTCGGCGCGACCGTCGAGGAACTCGAAGCCTACCACGACATCGACATCGAGGTCCGCGACCGCGCCGGCGTCGAACAGGACCCCGAGCCGATACTCGACGCCGCGGAAGACGAACACGTCGTGTTCCTCACCGCCGGCGATACGATGATTTCGACCACGCACGTCGACCTGCGGCTCCGCGCCGAAGACCGCGGCATCGAGACGCGCCTCATCCACGGCGTGACCGCCCAGTCCGCGGCCAGCGGCCTGACCGGACTCCAGAACTACCGCTTCGGGAAGGCCGTCACGCTCCCGTTCCCGTACGTCCACGGCGGCGACCCCGTGCCGAAGAGCGTCGTCGACTCGCTCGAAGCGAACCGCGACCTCGGCTTGCACACGCTCGTCTACCTCGACATCAAGGTCGACTGGGAGGGCCGCCGCGGCGTCGAGGTCGACGGCGACCAGTACATGACCGCCGACTACGCGGCGGAGCTGTTCGCCGAACACTGGGACGCCGACGCCCTCGGCGTGGCCGTCTGCCGGGCCGGAAGTCCGGACCCCGTCGTCGCCGCGGACCGCCTCTCGGCGCTCGCGGAACGCGACTTCGGCGCCCCGCTCCACATGCTCGTCATCCCCGGCGAGGTCCACCACGTCGAAGCCGACGCGCTCTCGGCGCTCGGCGGCGCGCCCGAAGAACTGTTCGACGACGAAAACTGAACGTCACTCCGACGGCGTAATCAGTCGAGCCCTAACTCGTTTCTGAGGTCGTACTCGTCGCCGGTCACCATGTAGAGCACGTCCTCGATGACCGTGAGGAGTTCCGGCACTTCGTGGACGACGAGGTAGGTGACTCCCACGAGCGCGACGACCGCGAGCGCCTGACTGATGATGCGGTCGGAGATGAAAAACGACACCATGTACGGGTCCGACGAGCCGAAGAGGAACAGAATCTCGTCGACGAACAGGTGGAAGTACTGCTTGCCGACCGAGATGGCGATGAACGTCGTCCGAAGCAGGTTCAGCGCGTAGATGATGGGAACGGCGATGGCGAGCCCGCGGAGTTTCCGGCCCATCGGCGCGTCGACGGCGGCGATGAGGCCGGCGAAGATGGCGATGCTCCCGAGGCCGGTGCAGGCGAGGACGACCGAGATTTCGAGTCGGTGCGAGCCCTGCATCCACAGGAACGTGTTCAGATAGCCCTGATCACCGACAATCATCTGCGGCGTGTAGCCGAGCGATTCGATGAGAAAGCGCGTCTGCGCCGCGACGGTCTCCATGAGGACGCCGCGGGGCGCGGGGACGGTCGCCCCGAGGAGGGTAAACGCCGGAATCGTCTCGAACGGGAGGTAGACGACGCCCATGGCGGCGACGGCGCGCGAGAGGACGAACAGCGTGTCACGGCCGTTGTAGAGGAGCCAGCCGGCGTAGAGCGACGCCGGGACGGCCGCGATGGTCAACAGCCCCTCGATGTAGCTCTTGTGGACGAGCGTGAAATGCGGGATGAGTTGGAGCCAGAAGAGCGCGAACAACACCCACGCGGCAGTCATCACCCGCCGGCCGAGTTCGCGGTCTCGCCCGTTTGCGACCGCGCCGGCGACGAAGGTTCCGATGACCACCCACGCGAGGATGTCGGAGAGGAGACCGGGCATACGTATTGGATGCGGTGGACCGATTAAATCCCTTGCCGTTCCGGACGCCGACTGCCGGTGCGAGCCGGCGGTCCGAATCCGCAGTGCCGCCGCTGTCTCGACAGTCGAGAGCGACGAGAAAACGAGACGCCCGGGGCGTCAGACTCGACGCGGGTTACTCCGGCGACTCGAAGTCGGCCGGGATGACCTCGATTTCGTGGCCGTCGGGGTCCTTCGTGAACGCGAACATGTCGTCGCAGGACTCGGGGTCGCGGTAGTCTTCGGCCTCGCGCTCCATGAGCGTCTCCCAGTAGTCGTGGAGGTCGTCGGCGCTGACGGCGAGGTGGCCCCACGCGTCGCCCATCTCGTAGCTCCGGCCGTCGTAGTTGTAGGTGAGTTCGACGGCCATCGCCTCCTCGGCCGCGCCCTCGGGCTTCATGAAGTAGTTCGCGAAGGTGTCGGACTCCCAGCGACCGGTGTGTTCGTAGCCGAACTTGCGGGTCCAGAAGCCGAGCGCCTCGTCGGCGTCCTCGACGCGAATCATCGTGTGGTCGAGGCTCCACTTCGCGCCGTGGTCGCGCTTGACGATTTCGACCTCGTGGCCGTCGGGGTCCTTGACGAACGCGTAGCGACCGCCGCAGGACTCGGGGTCGCGGTAGTCCTCGACGCCCTCGTCCATCAGCTGCTGGTAGGAGGATTCGAGTTCGTCCTCGGGGACGCGGACCGCGATGTGGCCCCACGCGTCGCCCATCTCGTAGGTGTTGTCGCCGTGGTTGTAGGTGAGTTCGAGAACCGCGCCCTCCTCGTGGAGGTCCTCGGGGCCGAGGTAGACGTTGGTGAACGTGTCGGCCTCCCAGCGACCCTTCTCCTCGTAGCCGAGATGGGTCGTGTACCAGTCGAGCGACTCCTCGAGGTCTTCGACGCGAATCATCACGTGGTCGAGGGTTCCGGACATACCCGAGTGATGTGTCGCGCCGGCGAAAAACGTACCGAACGCGGAAGCCACCGTCGATGGTTGCCACACGCCGTCTACGGGAGTTTTCGGCCCGTTACGAGATACATAAGTACCACCCGAAGTTACGATTCGGCAGTGTTCCCGGTCCCCAACCCCGTTCGCCTCCTCATCCTCGGCATCGGGCTCGCGCTCGCCCGTCTCGGTCTCCTCGACCGCGAGCGCGCCGTCCGCATCGCCGACCTCTCGTGGCCCCGCGTCGTCACCGGTCTCGCCCGGATGTCGAAGAACGCCGTCGACGTGGCGATGGTGGGTATCGCCTCGGGGACCGTCGCCATCACCGGCGTCGGGTTCGCCGGGCCGTACTGGGGGCTCGCCTTCGCACTCGGCGGCGGTATCGCCGGCGGAACCATCGCGCTCGTCTCCCAGCGGTTCGGCGCGGACGCGATAGACGAACTGGGGCTCGCGGTGCGGTCGAGCGCGCTCTTGACCGTCGTCGCCACGCTCCCGGTCACGGCCGTCTTCTGGCTGTTCCCTACCGAACTCATCTCCGTGCTGAGCAGCGACCAAGGGGCCATCGAACTCGGCGCGGCGTACCTCCGAATCGTCGGCCTCGGCGTCCCCTTCGCCGGTCTGAACCTCATCGGGAGCCGCGTTCTCGTCGGCAGCGACGACGCCTACACCGCGATGACGCTCCGTGCGAGCGGTGCGGTCATCAACATCGTTCTCAACGCGGTGCTCATCTTCGGTCTCGACCTCGGCGTGGAGGGGGCGGCGCTCGGAACCGTCCTCTCGAACGTCGTCGTCACCGGCGCGTTCGCGGTCGGTCTGTCACGGGGGTCGCTCCCCGGCGTGGGCGCGTTCCCCGTCGTCGTCGACCCGTTCGGCCCCTTCCTCGACACCGAGACGATACGCGACCTCGTCAAAATCGGCGTCCCCGTCATGGGTCGGAGCCTCGTCTGGACGGTCGCGGAGTTCCCGATGCTCGCCATCCTCGACAGCTTCGGACCCGACGTGGTCGCGGCGTTCGTCATCGCCCGCCGCATCTGGGGGCTCATGAACACCCCCGGCTGGGGCTTCGGGCTGGCGTCGTCGAGCCTCGTCGGGCAGGCGCTCGGCAAGGACGACGAACAGACCGCCGAGGCCTACGGCAACGAGGTCATCCGGTTCGCCGTCGCCACGTACCTCGTCTCGGCGGCGCTCGTGGCGATATTCGCCCGCCCCATCGTCCTCGGGTTCGTCGATAACCCGGCTGACCCGGCGGTCCCCATCGCCATCGACCTCGTCTACGTCGCCTGTATCGCCGTCATCTTACAGGGCGTCTCCGGCGGCTCCGCGGGCCCGCTCGACGCCAGCGGCGACACCCGCTGGACGTTCGGCAGCCAGTTCGTCGGGATGTTCCTCGGGTCGATTCCGCTCACCTACATCGGCTCTATCACCTCGCTCGGACTCACCGGGCTCTACTTGGCGTTCCTCGCCGAGACGACGATTCCGGCGGTACTGAACTACTACCGGTTCAAAACCGGGACGTGGAAGGTAGTGAGTCGGGGCTACCGACCGAAGACGGCCGCAGACGACTAAGCGAGAGGAGAGCGGACGCGTCGTTCGGTTTTGTGTGTTGCGCTCAGCGCGAGGAGCCGTCGGCGTCGCGCTCGTTCGCGCGTGACCAGTACAAGAACCCCGCCACGGCCCACAAGAGAACGGTCCCGACCGGCCACGCGGTTCGACCGGGTTGGACCGAAAAGCCGCGGGCGACCTCCAACTGGGTCACGCCGGCGAGGGCGAGCCCGGCCGCGGTGAGCCGAACGTCCTCGCGGCCGAACAGGACGCCCGAGAGCGCGCTTCCGAGCGCGACGAGGTAACAGGCGACGCCGACCGGCCAGACGAGGATGTAGTCCGGAAGTCCCATCGTAAAGCGCAGGAAGAAGTCGGTGATGGTCGTCACGCTCCCCGTCGCGGAGCCGACGAGCCCCCACGGGAACAGGAGCGTGGCGCTCCCGGTGGTGAACGTCTGGACGGACCACGGGACGAGACCGAGGACGAAGACGAGGAGTAGCCGGAGGCGGCGACGCGCGGGCGACCGCGACGCCGACCGGGACGCCGAGTCGGTCGTCACCGCTGGGCGATGATGCGGAGCACGTCCTCGTCGGCGAGGACGTGGTCGCGGCCGACCTGCTGGTCGTCGTGTTTCGCGCTCGGCCCCGAGACGCGGGCGAACCGGAACCGCTCGTCGAGTTTGGCACCGAGTTCGTGGATGGCGTCGTCGATGGTGTCGCCCTCCCGGAGGACGAGCGGTTCGTCGTAGTCGACGCCGCGGCCGGGTTTGTCCATGTAGATGCGGATGAGACCGAGCGTGTCCCAAATCTCCTCTTTGAGCGCGTCGAGGCCCTTCTCGGCCTCGGCGCTGATGAACGTCACCTCGTCGGGGTCGAGCCCGACTTCGCGGAGGTTCTCCTCGACCGTCGGGAGGTAGTCCTTGTCGATGAGGTCGGCCTTGTTGACGGCGACGATAGACGGCAGGTACACCCGGTTTTTCATGATGCCGTCGACGAGTTCGTCGATGGTCGTCTCGCCGCGGAGCGTCACCTCGGCGTTGACGAAGCCGTGCTCGCGGAGGATGCCCTTGATGGTCTCCTTTTCGAGGTCGACGCTGTCGCTTTTGGTGACGTTGATGCCGCCTTTCCCCTTCTTGTTGATAGAGAGGTTCGGCGGCGACGTGTCGAGCCGAATCTTGTTGTTGTAAAGCTCCTGTTGCAGTCGCTCGTAGCGCTCGATTTCGAACACCGAGAGCATGAACACGACGAGGTCGGCGGTGCGGACGACAGAGAGGACCTCCTTGCCGCCGCCGCGGCCGCCAGCGGCCCCTTCGATGAGGCCCGGCACGTCGAGTATCTGGATGTTCGCGCCCTTGTACTTCAGCATCCCCGGGTTGACGTTGAGCGTCGTGAACTCGTACTCGCCGGTCTCGCTGTCGGCGTTGGTGAGCGCGTTGATGAGCGTCGATTTGCCGACGCTCGGGAAGCCGACGAGCGCGACCGTCGCGTCGCCGGTCTTCTCGACGGCGTACCCTTGGCCGCCGCCGGCCGAACTCTGGTTTTCGAGTTTCTCTTTCAGTTCCGCGAGTTTCGCCTTCAGCCGACCGATGTGCGCCTCGGTCGACTTGTTGTACGGCGTGTTAGATATCTCCTCGCGGATATCTTCGATCTCCTCCTCCAGTCCCATCGTCAACAGTTCCGCCGCGTCCGTCGAAAAACCCTTTCCTTCCGCGCGGCGGATTCCGCCGGGCCGACGCGTCGGATATCGTGGCGGTCGCGCGTACGCGGGAAAACAAGTATCGGCACGGTTATACACGACCCCTTCGACCGCCCGATGAACACCGATGCCCGACCCCCGGACGCTTCGCGACAGCACGCAAATCGTGCTCCCCTGCGACCTCTTGGAGAGCGTGCGCGACGACCTCGAAGCGGAGTTCGTCGTCTCCGTCCACCGAGCGGACGGAGAGACGTGCCGGATTATCGGAAGCCCCGTCGAGATTCGCGCAGTCAGCGACTTCCTCGCCCGGCAGGGTATCTCTCTCCGCTAGTCTCGGTTCCGAAGGGCTTGTTACCACACAGTCCAACGGACGCGTATGGACGAAGCGCCGGGACTCTCCGACCAGTACCGCACGGCCAGTCCGTGGCCCGTGTTCATCGCGCTCGGGATACCCATCTCCGAGTTGGGTCTGCTGTTTGGCCTGTTTCCACTCGCCGTCGGCGGGCTGCTCCTGTTCGGCGGGAGCGTCGTCGGCATCCTCAAGGAGTCCGGCTACGTCACCTCGACGATTCGCGCAGTCACCGCGCTTGCGGTCGTCTTCCTCGCGTTCGGCGCGGGGCTCGCGTTCACCGACATCGCCCTCGTGACCCGGGGCTACGCGGTCATCGCGGCCGCGATTCTGCTGGCGGTCGGCGGCGTCGTCTTCGAACTGTTCGTCCGCGAACAGCGACAGACGTTCTGACCGCCGCGGGCGACCCACGGGTGACCCCGCGGCCGTTCCCGCTCCCCACAGTCGGACGAGAAACCAACAATCTATTTGAACGGCGTCCCCGAGTGTCTCGATATGGCAACCAAGACGTTCGACAAGGACACCATCCTCGACCTCACGGTCAACATGGTTCCGCTGGCCATCATCCTGTTTTTCGTGGTGGCGTTCACCTTCGTCAATCCGTTTGGGTTCGAATCGCTCACCTCGGGGCTCCAGTACACGCTCCTCATCGCGCCGTTCGTGCTCCTCGCGGCGCTCACCTACCTCTCGGGGAAGGCCATCGCCGGCTCCGAGAAGGAAGGCACCGTCTACGCGCCGGGTCGGGCGACGGTCCCCGGTGCGAAGCCGCTTCACGAAGAAGAGAGCGAGGGAGCGGCCGAACTCGAAGAATCGCCGGCTGACGACGCCGTCGAAGCCGCGGACGAGACGGCTTAAAGCACCTCGAATCGCAGGGCGGTCCCGAATCTTTCATTACCCTGCACTACTCAGGCACTTCCATGGAGGTTAACGGACAGTTAGCACTGACGGTGCTCATGGGGGTCTTCCTCATCGCCGTCGCCGCGTGGCTCGCGCGGGTCGAAGACTGGCGGTCGTACACTCCGCTCGCGGGCGGAGGGACGGTCGGTGGTACCGCAGAGCAGTACGTCTCGGAGGAGAAACCATCCGGGGTCATCCGTTGGTTGACGACGGTCGACCACAAGGACATCGGGATGCTCTACGGCGCATACGCGCTCGTCGCGTTCGCCGTGGGGGGTCTCATGGTCGTCCTGATGCGGATTGAACTGGCGGACCCGTCGATGACGCTTATCTCGAACACGTTCTACAACTCGTTGCTCACAAGCCACGGGATTACGATGCTGTTCCTGTTCGGGACGCCCATCATCGCCGCGTTCTCGAACTACTTTATCCCGCTTCTCATCGGCGCGGACGACATGGCGTTCCCGCGTATCAACGCCATCGCGTTCTGGCTTCTGCCGCCGGCGGCGCTGCTCATCTGGGCCGGGTTCTTCCCCATCCCGGACGTCATCCCGGCGCAGACCGCGTGGACGATGTACACGCCGCTTTCGGCCGGTGTCGGCTCCGGCAACCAGATGAACGCCGGCGTCGACCTGATGCTCCTCGGCCTGCACCTCTCGGGTGTCTCGGCCACGATGGGCGCGATTAACTTCATCGCGACCATCTTCACGGAGCGCGACGAGAAGGTGTCGTGGGCGAACCTCGACATCTTCTCGTGGACGATTCTCACCCAGTCCGGACTCATCCTCTTCGCGTTCCCGCTTCTCGGCAGCGCCATCGCGATGCTGCTTCTCGACCGGAACTTCGGCACGATGTTCTTCTCGGTCGACGGCGGCGCGATTCTCTGGCAGCACCTGTTTTGGTTCTTCGGCCACCCCGAAGTGTACATCCTCGTGTTGCCCCCGATGGGCATCGTGAGCCTCGTCCTCCCGCGCTTTGCGGGCCGTCGGCTCTTCGGGTTCAAGTTCGTCGTCTACTCCACGCTCGCCATCGGCGTCCTCTCGTTCGGCGTCTGGGCGCACCACATGTTCGCGACGGGTATCGACCCCCGGCTTCGCGCCTCGTTTATGGCCGTCTCGCTGGCCATCGCGATACCGAGCGCCGTGAAGACGTTCAACTGGATCACGACGATGTGGAACGGGAAGATTCGCCTCACGACGCCGATGCTGTTCTGTATCGGCTTCGTCTCGAACTTCATCATCGGCGGCGTGACGGGCGTCTTCCTCGCGTCGATTCCGGTTGACCTCGTGCTCCACGACACCTACTACGTCGTCGGGCACTTCCACTACATCGTCATGGGGGCCATCGCCTTCGCCGGCTTCGCCGGGCTCTACTACTGGTTCCCCATCTACACCGGCCGGATGTACCAGGTCACGCTCGGCAAGTGGCACTTCTGGCTCTCGATGGTCGGGACGAACCTGACGTTCTTCGCGATGATTCTGCTCGGCTACGGCGGTATGCCGCGTCGCTACGCGACCTACCTGCCGCAGTTCGCGACGCTCCATCAGGTCGCGACGGTCGGCGCGCTCATCCTGCTCGTCGGCCAGATGATATTCGTCTGGAACTTCGTCCAGTCGTGGCTCGAAGGTCGCAAGGTCGAAGACGGCGACCCGTGGGACCTCGCCGACGACGACCTCACCACCGCCGAGTGGACCTGGTTCGAGCGCAAACTGGAGACGGCCGTCACCGACGGCGGCGAAGACGAGACCGAACTCGCCACCGACGGCGGGCAGACGGTCGACGACGCGGACGCGGACGCGAACTCCGCTGACGACGCGTAATCGACGCCGCTCGCCGGCGGTTCGGGTTATTTTTCGGACGCTGTTTTCGAGAGCGAGAGCGAACGCGCGCGCGACGACGCCGACTGTCCGTGCTCGCAGACGGGGTGTCGTTCGATGCAATCCGTATTCGAGCGCTCGCCAGCGCCGCCGCTCGCGGGCGACGGGAGTCACGACTGGAGAGAAGCGGCCGCTCTCGGCGGCGGCGACGCGGAAAAGCGGCGGGGGCTCAGACGACGAGGAGGATGCCCGTCGCGAACATCAGTATCGCGATGGCCCCGAGCACGAGTCCGAGGATATCGGTATCCGACATACTCCGACCTTAGCGCGTGCGGCAAAAGGTGCATCGGTACGCCGGGGCCGCTGACCCGACGTGCCGAACGGAAACCCTAACAGCGTCCGCTCCCGAACGTCGGCCGTGAGTTCGAACGTCGGCGGTCATCGCTTCGTCCTCGGGTTGTACGCCGCCCTCGTCGCCGTCGCCGGAGTCGCGGGCTACCTCACCGGGACGTTCGTCTCGGATCTCAGCGCGCCCCGGTTTCTCTTCTTGGTGCCGTTTCCACCGACGCCGGCCGGCTTCGCGGCCTACGGCGCGCTGACCATCGCACTCGTCCTCGGCGTCCCGCTCGCGCTCGTCGTCTACGTCTCGGCCGGCCTCGACGACGCGGCCTAATTCAGCATTATCGTTCAGCACAAATACTAAGCCCGACGACCGGGACGTGATAGTATGTACCACGTGGTAATCGGTGTCGATGACGACGCGGAACACGCGCTCGCGTGCGTCGAAGAGGTCGCGAAACTCCCCGGCGAACCCGACGAGAAGGAAGTGACGCTCGTCCACAGTTTCACCGACAACCCGAGCGGGGCGTCGGCGACGCAGATTCACTCGGTCCGGGAGGCCGGCGAGTTCCTCGAAGACCGCGGTATCGAGTACGACGTCAACGAGTCGTCGGGCGACCCCGCGGAGGTCATCATCGAGTTCGCAGACGAGGAGGACGCGGACCTCATCGTCACCGCCGGGCGGAAGCGCTCGCCCGCGGGCAAGGCGCTGTTCGGGAGCGTCACGCAGACGGTGATTCTGAACTCCGACCGCCCCGTCATGGTGACGGGGTCGACGAAGCGGAAACGCTAGTACACCCGGTCGAGGACGGCCGCGACCTCAGCGGGGGTCTGGCGGCCGGACGCTCGTTCTCGCAGTTCGCCGTCACGAACGCACAGGAGCGTCGGCGCAGAGTCGACGTCGAAGCGCCGACAGAACTCGTCGGCCGCCTCGCCGTCGACCCCCGCGGCCGCGACCCCGTCTGGGACGCGGTCGAGGATGGCGTCGAGGTCCGCTTTCATCGCGTCGCAGGGCTCACAGAAGCGTCGCCACACGAGGACGACGGCGTCCGGGTGCGCCGCGAGGTACGATTCGAAGGAGTCGTCGTCGAATTCGTCGAGGGCGTCCGGCACCGGCGACGACGGGGTTATCTCGACGAGCAGGCCCGCCATGACCAGAAGGAGGTCCTGGCCGACCGGCGCGTCGAGGAACGACTTGGCCGCGAGATAGGCCACCACGTCGGCTCTGGTGACGCCGAACTCGTCGAGTCGCGCCTCGACGTTCTCGGGGGCGACGCCGAAGAGCTCGGAGACGGTCCGGTGGAACTCCTCGGTCGAGACCGCCCCGTAGATGTCGTGGTAGACGGCGAGCGTCTTCTCGAACTCCGCCGTGGTCGAGAGCGTTCCGTCGGGCGCTTCGTCGACCGCGCCGGCGGCGATGAGCGTTTCGAGCGCGGTCTCGGGGTCGGCGTCGATGTCGGTCGCAGCCATCGTCAGACCCCCAGATACCGCTCGCGAGTCTCGTCGTCCTCGCGGAGTTCCTCGGCGGTCCCGTCGAAGACGATGCCCCCTTGGTCGATGACGTACGCGCGGTCCGCGAGTTTGATGGCCGCCGCGGCGTTCTGCTCGACGAGCAGGATGGTCGTGCCCGCGTCGCTGATGCGCTCGACCGCGTCCTCAACGTCCTCGATAATCTTCGGCGCGAGCCCCTCGTAGGGCTCGTCGAGGAGCAGCAGGTCCGTGTTCTGCTTCAGGGCGCGCGCGATGGCGAGCATCTGCTGTTCGCCGCCCGAAAGCGTCCCCGCGCGCTGGTCTCGCCGCTCGTCCAGTCGGGGGAACTGGTCGTAGACCTCCTCGGTCGACATCCCCTTGTGGCCGAACGACAGCGACCGGCCGAAGGTGTTCGACTTGTTGTTGACGACCTCCGCGAGGTGGAGGTTCTCGGCGACGGAGAGGTTCGGGAAGATGCGCCGCTCCTCGGGCACCAGCGAGATGCCCCGGACCGACACGTCTTCGGCGGGGACGCCCGTGATGTCGTCGTCTTTGAACCGGATAGTGCCCTCTCGTACTTCGGGCGGCGTCGCGCCGGCGATACACCGGAGCGTGGTGGTCTTGCCCGCGCCGTTGCGGCCGAGGAGCGCGCATATCTCGCCTTCCTCGACGCTCATCGAGAGGTCGCGGATGATGTGGCTCTCGCCGTAGTAGGCGTCGATGGCGTCGATTTCGAGGAGACTCATAGCTCGACACCCCCGAGGTAGGCCTCTTGGACGGCTTCGTTACCCCGAATCTCGTCGGGGGTCCCCTCGGCGATGATGCCGCCGCGGCTGAGGACGACGATGCGGTCTGAGATGCTGAAGACGATTTCCATGTCGTGTTCGACGAGGACGAACGTGAGGCCGTGGTCGCGTTTGACCTGCTCGATGAGGTCGACCGTCGACTTCGTCTCCTCGGGAGACATGCCGGCGGTCGGTTCGTCCATGAGGAGCAGATCGGGCTCGCTCGCGAGTGCGATACCGATTTCGAGGCGACGCTTGTCGCCGTAGGGGAGGTCGGTCGCGATAGTGTCCGCGCGGTCCAACAGCCCGACCGAGTCGAGCGTGTCGCGGGCGACGCCGTGTACGTCCGTGAGGCTGTCGCGATGTCTCAGGAACTCGAAGCCGAACGCACCGCGCTCGGCCGCCAGCGCCGCGATTTCGGCGTTCTCCCTGACGGTGAGGTCGGGGAAGATTGAAGCGGTCTGGAACGACTTCGAGACGCCGCGTTGGACCACCTGGTGCGGTTCGAGGCCGACGATTGACTCGCCTTTGAAGCGGATGTCGCCGCTGGTGGGGTCGAGCCGTCGCGTGATGAGGTTGATGAGCGTCGACTTCCCCGCGCCGTTGGGTCCGATGATGGAGACGCGCTCGTCCTCCTCGACGGTGAGGTTCACGTCGTCGGTGGCGACGAGGCCGCCGAACTCCTTGACGAGGTTCTCGGTTTCGAGGAGCGTCATCGACCGTCACCCCCGTTTCCGACGCGCGAGCGGACGCGGTTCGCCGCCCTCGAACCGAGGTCGACCGCGAGTTCGCGGAGGCGGGTCAGGATGCCCCACAGGCCGTCGGGGACGACCCAGACGACCACGACGAAGACGAGGCCCAAGAGCAGGTGCCAGTAGAACCCGAAGTCCCGGACGAGCACGATGCCCGTGAAGGGAATCGTCAGCGCCTGGATGGTGCTGACGATGTTCTCGATGTAGAGGTACAGCCCCACGCCGAGAACCGGCCCGAACATCGAGCCCGCGCCGCCGAGGACGGTCATGACGACGATGTCGCCCGACTCCGTCCAGAACAGCGACTGGAGGGGGACGTACGCCCCGTGGATGGTAAAGAGGCTCCCGGCGATGCCGGCGAACGCGCCAGAGATGATGAACGCCATGAGCTTGTAGCGCCAGACGTTGAGGCCGACGAACTCGGCGCGCTGTTCGTTCTCGCGGATGGCGCGGAACACCATCCCGTACGGGGAGTTGAGGATGCGGTAGGCGACCGCGACCGCGCCGACGAAGAAAGCGCCGACGAAGGCGTACAGCCACGTCCCGAGGAGCATCCCGCCGACGGACGGGATGTCGGCTTCGAGGTGGATGACGCCGAGGAAACTGCCGACCTCGACGCCGGTCAGGCCGTTTTCGCCGTTGGTCAGAAACGCCAGCGGCGACGCGGCCATGTAGTAGAACATCTGGGCGAACGCCAGCGTCAGGATGGAGAAGTAGATGCCGCCGCGGCGGAGCGACAGGAAGCCGAGCACCCACGCGAGCAACACGGCGAACAGCGTCCCCGAGACGACCATCACGATGGGGTCGCCGCTGACGTTCTTGGCGACGATGCCGGCGGCGTACGCCGCGCCACCCCAGAAGGCCGCGTGGCCGAACGAGAGCAGCCCGGTGTAGCCGAGAAGCAGGTCGAAGCCGATGGCGAAGATGCCCCAGATGAGGATGAGCGTCGCGAGGCTCTGGTAGCCCTGTAAAACCCCCGAGACGACGGGGGCACGGGCGAAGATGTACGGGAACACCGCGACGAGGATGGCCGTGATGCCGACGACCGTCCCCTCGCGGCCGCGGAGTTTCTCCCAACGACCGAACAGACTGCCGCCGACGAGCGCGTCTTTGGCGCTCGGGTTGGCGTCCTTCTCGCTCATGGGGCCACCTCCTCGTCGCCGAGCAGACCCTGCGGTCGCGTCAGGAGGACGATGGCCGCGATGGCGTACAGGCCGACCTGCGACCACGCGGGCGCGAAGGAGACGAGCGCGGCGGTCGTGAGACCGAAGACGATGCCGCCGACGACAGCGCCGGCGATGCTGCCGACCCCGCCGATGACGACCGTCAGGAACGCCGGGACGAGGATGTTCGTCCCGATAGTCGGGTTGACGACGTTCAGCGGGCCGCCGACGACGCCCGCCACCCCGGCGAGCGCCGCGCCGATGCCGAAGACGACGATGTACGGGCGGGTGATTTTGATGCCGAGGAGTCGGACCATCTCGGCGTCGCGGGTCCCGGCGCGGACGACGAGACCGAAGTCGGTGTACTCGACGAGCAGGTACACGAGCGCCACGAGGACGGCCGTGATGCCGATGACCCAGAGCCGCCACTGCGGGAAGTTACCGACGATGGGCAGCGCAATCGGGCCGGAGACGGGAATGCCGGCGAACGAGCCGACAGAGAGGATTCGCTCGGGCTGTTCGAACGGCAGGCTGTTGCTGCCGAACAGGACGCGAAACAGCTCCTGAACGACGATTGCGAGGCCGAACGTGACGAGAATCTGGTCGGTGTCGGGGCGGTCGTAGAACGCCCGCGCGAGGTACCGCTCCATCAGCAGTCCGACGCCGAAGACGAAAAGCGGGACGAAAAGCAGGGCGGCCAGAAAGCCGATATCGAGCCCGAAGCTCGAAAAGCCCCACTCCGCTAGCTTTCCGTTCGAAAGCGGCACGTTCAGCGCGACGAACAGCCCCGCGTAGGTGCCGACGAGGTACAGCGCGCCGTGCGCGAAGTTGACGAACTTGAGCGTCCCGAGGATGATGGAGAGACCGACCGCCAAGAGGACGTAGATGGCCCCCTGCTGAAGTCCGTTGAGCAGGATGACGAGCACGTCCGACAGAAGACTCATCGACCACCACCCCTCCGGTTATTCGAGGCATGAACTACCATGGGTATGCTAATCTTACTCATTTACGTGTGCGTGGTTGTCTGCGATTAACTTTCATTAAGATAACGGTGGGGAGAGTGGCTACTCGTAGGACCCGAGTTCACACTCGGCCGCTGGTCCGGCGTCGCACGCGTAGCCGAGGTCGTCGCGGCTGGTGATGTTGACGATGTTGAAGTACGTCCCCTCGCTCTGTTCGGAGCCGGGAAGCCCCTGGACGACCGGCACGTCGCGCTGTGCCTGGTGGTCGCAGCCGCGCATCGTCTCCGCGCCCATGCCGATGTTGTCGTACTCGTAGTCTTCGAGCTGCCTGATGACCTCCGGCGGGTAGAAGGTGCCCGCGCGCTCGACGGCGGCGGCGTACTGGAGCGTCTGTGCGTACGCCAACTGCGCGGGGCCCGAGGGCGTCCGGTCGTACTCGTCACGGAACGCCTGCGTGAACTCCTGCGACGGCGTGTTATCTATCTGCGAGTCCCACGCGACGGTGCCGTAGATGCCCTCTATCGCGCCGCCGGCCGCCTCCGCCATCGGGCGGTTGTACAGCGGAACGATGATTTCCATGTCCTCGTCGATGCCGGCGTCGATGGCCTGCTGCATGGAGTTCGCGCCGTCGAGCCCGTAGTGGTTCAAGATGAGCACGTCCGCGCCCGAGCTCTGGGCCTCCGAGAGGTACGTCGAGTAGTCGGAGGTGCCGAGCGGGGTCGCGACCGACTCCACCTGCTCCCAGCCGGCCACGTCGGTCATGAACTGCTCCATCGACGCCTGCTGGGTCTGGCCCCAGCTGTAATCGGCGTAGAGCTGATAAAACTGCAAACCCTCGCCGTAGGCGTCGCGGACGACCGGCGCGAGCGCCTGTCCGGTCATGTAGGCGTTGAACATCTCCCGGAAGGAGTAGCGGACGCAGTCCTTTCCGGTGGTGTCGTTCGAGTGCGTCAGACAGCACATGAACATGACTTTCTCGTTTTGACACAGCCCTTGGACCGCGATGGCGACCGCCGAGGACGAGCCGCCCGAAATCATAATCGCGTCGTCGCGCTGAATCATCCCCGAGGCGGACTGTCGCGCCTGGTCCGCGTCCGTGGCCGTGTCCCCGTCCACGTGGTCGATGGTGTAGCCGAGCACGCCGTCGCCGGAGAGGTCGTCGAACTGCGAGTCGACCCAACCGCCGCCCTCGTTGAGGTGCTTCACCGCGAGCTGATAGGCTCGAAGCTCGTCTTCACCCTCCGAGGCGTACGGTCCCGACTGCGGGACGTTGAATCCGAACGTGGCCGTGTCGCCCTCGATGGGGAAGTTGCCCAACGCCGGGTAGTCGTCGCCACCGCCGCCACCATCACCGCCGCCGCCGTCGCTACCGCCGCCACCATCACCGCCGCCGCCGTCGCCACCGCCGGTACACCCCGCCAGCCCTGCCAAGCCAGCGGTTCCGACAGCACCAGTCGCCTTCAACACATCTCGCCTATTGAGCGGCTTGCTATCCCGTGCCATAGACACATCGGCGGATACATCGTTAATAATAGTTATGTATTGATTCCCTAATATCTGTGTAATCAATCATTATAGATTGGTGGGCTCTACAACATGATATAAGGTGTCCGTCGTCCCGACCGGCGGTCGGCTCCCGCAGTGCCCACTCCGCGTCGCGGGACGTGTCACTGGCGCAAAATACGGGCCGGTGTCGGACTCGCCCCGCACAGTCGTTCGCCCCGTCAGGCATCGAGAGCGACGAGTCCGCCGTGCAGTCCGTCTCGTCGCGACGCACGCCGCACCAATCTCACCGCGTCGGCACCGACGTGAGCGGCGCGAACGGCCGGCCGACAACTATCAGAATACTAGATATATATCCCCGGATAGCGCCGTTTCAGCGCCGTTTCCGCGCGTTCGTTGACCAGTTAATCTCGTACCGTCGTGAATGTTCGATTTATAACTAACCCCGGAACGCGCGAACACCGATGCAGCCACGCCCGTGGCACCACTATGACAGACGACACGAACGACGGATTCAGACCGACTCGGCGCTCCGTGCTCCGACTCGGCGCGATGTCGGCGCTCGGCATCGGTATCGGCATCCCCGCGGTTTCCGGCTCGGTGGCGGCGACCATGTGTCCCAAGACACCCGGCTACTGGGCGAACAACCCGGATTACAGCAGTCCCACCGACAACTGGGCGGTCCTCGGTCCGAACGGTGACACGAACTACGCCCTCCGCGGCGTCACGATGACCCACGACGAGTGGCGCGAGTTCCTCGTCGCGCCCACGAAGGGCGACAAGGCGAACATCATGGCGAAACACTACCTCGCAATCGTCCTCAACCTCCGGAACAGACCGGGCGACGACCCGGGCTGCACGAGCGACGGCGCGACCATCCAGTACGGCGACTACGCGGGCTACACCATCGAAGAGGTCAAAAACATGGCCGGAAACTGGCTCGGTAACTCCGCGTGGTCGAACGGCGGCAAGCAAAAGAGCTGGTACGTCTCCGTCGGCGGCGACATGGTCGACGGCGAGCCGCTCAAAGACACCCTCGACGCGTTCAACAACGACCCCGGGTCGCTCGGCCTCGACTGCCCCTGCAACGACCGCTGAACCGTCCCCTCCTCGAAACGAGACGCCGCGGCCGCGGTTAGGAGCCTGCTACCGGCCGAAACGCGAGCTTAACGCGGTCGTTGCTATCCTTCTCCCACCATCCGCCCTTCGTCTTCCCACTCGCGTTCGCGCAGTTCGTACTTCTGAATCTTCCCGGTCGCGGTCTTCGGCAGTTCGGTGACGAACTCGACTTCCTTCGGCACTTTGTACGTCGCGATGCGCTCCCGACAGAACGCGATGAGCGCCTCGGCGGTGACGCCCGGCGCGTCGGGGTCGCCGCTCGTCGGCACGACGAACGCCTTCGGCGACTCGCCCCACTCGTCGGACGGGACGGGGATGACCGCCACGTCTGCGACCTCGTCGTGGTCGAACAGCGTGTCCTCCAGTTCGATGCTGGAGATGTTCTCGCCGCCGGAGATGATGATGTCCTTCTTGCGGTCCTGAATGCTGATGAAGCCGTTCTCGTCGACGACCGCGAGGTCGCCCATGTGGTAGTAGCCCTCCAGCCGCGCCGAGAAGGCCTCCTCGGTCTCCTCGGGTTTGTTCCAGTACTTCTCCATCACCTGGTTGCCCGCGACGACGATTTCGCCGACGGACTGCTCGTCTCTCGGCACGTCGTTTCCGTCCTCGTCGACGACGCGAACGTCGGTGCCGAGGTAGCCGATGCCCTGTTTCTTCTTCACGCCGAAGCGGTCGTCGCCGTCCGTCAGGTAGCGCCCGGCCTCCGAGGTCGTGATGAGCGGGCCGGTCTCGGTGGCCCCGTAGACGTGCATGAGCCGCCAGCCGAACTCGTCTTCGACGGTCCGAATCGTCGCCTCCGGCGGGGCCGCGCCCGCGGTCGCCGCCCGGACGGGGCTCGCGCCGGTCGTCTCGACGCCCCCCTCCTCGCGGTAGTGTTTCATCAGGATGTTCAGCACCGTCGGGGCGGCGCAGAGATACGACACGTCCTCGTCGCGGATGGCGTCCAACACGGCCTCAGCCTCCACCCCGCGGGTGCAGACGTGCTTCGCGCCGTGGCCGGTAATCGCGTAGATGTGGCCCCAGCCGTTGACGTGGAACATCGGGAGCGTCCAGAGATACACGTCGTCGTCCGCGATGTCCTGATGCATCGAGATGAGGTAGGCGTGAATCGTCTCGGCGCGATGAGTGCGGCAGACGCCTTTCGGGTCGCCGGTCGTCCCCGACGTGTAGTTGATGGTGATGATGTCGTCTTCGTCCATCTCTGGGCGCTCGTAGTCGGTCGACTCCGCGACCAGTTCGTCGAAGTCGAGCCACTCCCCGTCGGTCGATTCGGCGGCCTTCTCGGGGTCGTTCGTGACGAAAATCTCAGCGGGAATCTCGTCGCGGACCGCGTCTATCTTCTCGGCGAAGGCGTAGTCGGCGTAGACGGCCGTCACGCCCGCGTCGTTCAGCACGTACTCGAAGTCCGCGGGGACGAGCCGGTAGTTCAGCGGCATGTGGACCGCACCCAACTGCATCGACCCGTAGGCGGCTTCGAGGTGGTAGTGCGTGTTGGGGTCGAGCACCGCGACACGGTCGCCCTTCTCGACGCCGCGGGACTGGAGCGCCGCCGAGAAGCCGTCGGCGCGCTCCCCGAGTTCGTCGTAGGTAAAGCGCTCGCCGGTCGTCGCCACGACCGCCTCCTCGTCCCCGTAGTACCGCCGCGCGCGGTCGAGGAACTCCGTCACCAGGAGTGGTTTCTTCATACGCGGTATCCTTCACTAACGTTCAAAATAAATGTGCGGGCTGCTACCGCGGTGCGCATCGTTGAGAACAATTCGCACACCGAGTGACAATAGCCCACGACTCGGGCCGCGGGAGACTATATTACTACACAAACTATGCAGGAAAATACCTTATTCGTGGAGTTCGTAGCGCGCGTATGGCACTTTCGGACTACACCGGACGCTCGCCGACGGGCCGGGACGAGACCATCGTCCGCGTCGTCCCCCATCGGCTGTGGCGGCCGGGCGACGAGCGAATCGAACCGTGTACGTACAGCGGCGAGCAGATTCGGCTCTCCGAGAAGCATCTCCTCGCCGTGGTCGAACGCGACGGCGTCCGCGAGCGGCGCTACTTCCGCGACGAGTCGTCGCTGTCGGCGTGGTTGGAAGAAAATCCGCGATAGAGCAGGGCCGACGGCGGCGGAACCGGCGGTTACTCGCTTTCGACCTGCCGCTGAATCGACTCGACGACTTCGGGGTTCCGAAGCGTCGTCGTGTCACCGAGTTCCTCGCCGTTCGCAATCTCTTCGAGGAGCCGACGCATAATCTTGCCAGACCGCGTCTTCGGCAGTTCCGGCGTGAACACGACCATCTCGGGGCGAGCGATGGGGCCGATGGCGTCCTCGACGCCCTCGATGATGCGCCCCCGCATCTCGTCGTCTTCGTCCTGGCCCTCCTCGGTGATGACGTAGGCGTATACGGCCTCGCCTTTCACCTCGTGGTTGCCGCCGACGACCGCCGCCTCCGCGACGCCCTCGACGCCGACGATGGCCGACTCGATTTCCATCGTCCCGAGGCGATGGCCCGAGACGTTGATGACGTCGTCCACGCGCCCGAGGATGGTGATATAGTCGTCGCCGTCGATTTTCGCGCCGTCCTCGGGGAAGTAGACCCAGTCGTCGGGGTCGTCGCTGTCGGTGTCGGAGTACTCCTGCCAGTACTCCTGAATGAAGCGCTCGTCGTTCTTGTAGAGCGTCCGGAGCATGCCGGGCCACGGCTTGTTCACCGTGAGATAGCCCGCCCGGCCGGCGTCGACCTGTTTCCCGCTCGTGTCCACGATTTGGGCGTCGATGCCCGGCAGCGGCGGCCCGGCGGAGCCGGGTTTCATCTTCTTGATTCCCGGGAGCGTCGTAATCATCATCCCGCCGGTCTCGGTCTGCCACCACGTGTCTACCACCGGGCAGTCCTCGTCACCGATGTGCTTGTAGTACCACTTCCACGCGCGCGGGTTGATGGGTTCCCCGACCGTCCCGAGCAGGCGGAGGCTCGACAGGTCGTGCTGTTCGGGGAACCGGCTGCCCCACTTCATGAACGCGCGAATCGCCGTCGGCGCGGTGTAGAAGATGTCGACCGCGTACTTCTCGATGATGTCCCACAGGCGGTCGCGGTTGGGGAAGTCGGGCGTCCCCTCGTACATCACCGTCGTCGTGCCGAGCGCGAGCGGCCCGTAGACGATGTACGAGTGGCCCGTAATCCAGCCGATGTCGGCCGAACACCAGTAGGTGTCTTCCTTCTCGATGTCGAGGACCGCGTGGGAGGTCCACGCGGCGTACGCGAGGTAGCCGCCGGTGGTGTGTTTGACCCCCTTCGGCTGGCCCGTCGTCCCCGAGGTGTACATGAGGAACAGCATGTCCTCGGCGTCGCGTTCGACGGGGTCGATGCGCTCGCCGGCGTGCTCGTCGAGGAGGTCGTCCCAGTCGTGCTGGTTGCCCTTCAGGTCGTGGCCGAAGCCGTCGTCGCCGAGGCGGTCGACGACGACCGTCGCGTCGACGCCGTGGTCGACGCCGTCGAGGCCCTCGTTGGCCTTGTCGAGGTGGTCGAGCGGGTCGCCGCGGCGGTAGTAGCCGTCGCAGGTGACGAGGAAGCGGGAGTCCGCGGAGTTCATCCGCGTCGCCAGCGCGTCGGCCGAGAAGCCGCCGAAGACGACCGAGTGCGGCGCACCGATGCGGGCGCAGGCCAGCATGGCGATTGGCAGTTCCGGAATCATCGGCATGTAGAGCGTGACCACGTCGTCTTCCTCGACGCCGAGGTCGCGCAGGGCCGCCGCGAACTCGTTCACCTCGCGGTAGAGGTCCTGATAGGTATAGGTCCGCGTCTCGCCGTGTTCGCCCTCCCACTTGATGGCGACGCGGTTCTTGTCCCCGTTTTCGACGTGACGGTCCACGCAGTTGTACGAGACGTTGAGCTTGCCGCCGGTGAACCACTCGTAGAACGGCGGGTTCGAATCGTCCAGCACCTCGTCGTACTCCTCGTCCCAGTCGAGCATCTCGGCGGCCCGCTCCCAACAGTCGGGCCAGTTCTCCTCGAACTCGTCGTAGACGGCCGGGTCGGAGACGTTCGCCTGCGCGACGAACTCCTCGGAGGGTTCGAACTCCTCCTGCTCGACCAGCCGTGCCTCCAGTTCGGTGTCACCGTCTGCCATAGTACGTGCTAACTACACCAATCCTCCATGATAAATCTATGTAGTCCAGTCGTCCGCGTGGGGAACTTCGGCACGGGCGGTCGCCGGGCTGTCGGTCGGTTACGCGCGTCTCCGGCGCGCGTTCCAGTCAGCGAACGTTCATGTCATCCCCGACGTTTCGGGGGGAGGTGGCCGCGTCGACGACCCTCACATCACGCCGATGGACTCGCGGTACGTTCCGTACTCCTCGGCGAACACGTCCATGATTTCGCCCATCGTGACGTACTCCTTGACGGCGTCGACGAGCACCGGCATGACGTTGCCGCCGTCGCGGACCGTCTCGCGGAGCTCTGAGAGCGCGGCATCGACCGCCTCGTCGTCGCGGTCGTCCTTCACGGATTCGAGGCGCGCGAGCTGTCGGTCCTGTACCTCGTCTTCGACGTGGAGCAGGTCGGGACGGGTGTCCTCCTCGGTGTCGTACTTGTTGACGCCGACGACGATTTCCTCGCCGTCTTCGACCCGCGACTGGTACTCGTAGGACGCCTCGCTAATCTCGCGGTGGTAGTAGCCCTCGTCGATGCCGGCGAGGACGCCGTCGCGGACGGAGCCGTCGCCCATCTCCCGAATCTCCTCGATGTAGGCCATCGCCTCGGCCTCGATTTCGTCGGTCAGCGACTCCACGAAGAAGCTCCCGCCGAGGGGGTCGATGACGTCGGCCGCGCCGGACTCCTCGGCGATTATCTGCTGGGTGCGGAGCGCGACGGTGACGGCCTCCTCCGAAGGGAGCGCCAGCGCCTCGTCGAAGCTGTTGGTGTGGAGCGACTGCGTGCCGCCGAGGACGCCCGCGAGCGCCTGTATCGTCACGCGCACGACGTTGTTGAGCGGCTGTTGGGCCGTCAGCGACTGCCCCGCGGTCTGGGTGTGGAACTTCAACTGCGTCGAGCGCTCGTCCTCGGCGTCGTACCACTCCGACATCACGTCGTGGTAGATGCGGCGGGCGGCGCGGAACTTCGCCACCTCCTCGAAGATGGAGTTGTGGGAGTTGAAGAAAAACGATAGCTGAGGGGCGAACTCGTCCACGTCGAGGCCGCGGTCGACCGCGTCTTCGACGTAGGCGAAGCCGTCAGCGAGGGTGAAGGCGAGTTCCTGTACCGCCGTCGACCCGGCCTCGCGGATGTGGTAGCCCGACACCGAGATGGGCCGGATGCGCGGGGTCTCCTCGGCGGCGAACTCGACGGTGTCGGTGACGAGTTTGAGCGACGGTTCCGGCGGAATTACCCACTCTTTCTGCGCGATGAACTCCTTGAGCATGTCGTTCTGGAAGGTGCCGCCGATTCGGTCGCGGGGGACGCCGCGGTTGTCCGCGAGCGCGACGTACATGGCGAAGACGACCGGCGCGGAGGGGTTGATGGTGAAGGAGGTCGTCACCTCGCCGATGTCGATGCCGTCGAACAGCACCTCCATGTCGCGGAGGGTGTCGACCGCGACGCCCTCCTTGCCGACCTCGCCGTCCGAAAGCGGGTCGTCGGAGTCCTTGCCCATGAGCGAGGGCATGTCGAACGCCGTCGAGAGGCCGGTCTGGCCGTTCTCGATGAGGTAGTGGAAGCGCTCGTTGGTCTCCGTGGCCGTGCCGAAGCCGGCGAACTGCCGCATCGTCCACGTCCGCCCGCGGTACATCGTGGGGTACACCCCGCGCGTGTACGGGGACTCGCCGGGGAAGCCGAGGTCCGACTCGTAGTCGAGGTCGGCCACGTCGGCGGGCGTGTAGAGGTCGTCTACCTCGTGGTTCGAGACGGTGGCGAATCGGTCTTTGCGCTCGCCGCCCTTCTCCACGAAGGGGTCGCGGGTCTCCGATTCCCACTCGTCGCGCGCCTCGCGGATGGACGCTAAATCGTCCTCGTCGTACATGTCCACCAATCCGTATGGATGATGATTAAGGATTCGGGTCGAAGTCGGCCCCGAAAGCGGTTCGCCCTCGGCCCCGGGGCTTCGACGCACAGACCATCGCACATATCACCCCCGGACCGCTTAGCACCGGCTATGCACGGCTGCGCGACAGATGCGGGATTCCCCGACGCGGCGGCTCGGCCCGCCGCAGTCCCCGAGCCCGTCGGAGTCGGGCGCTGACCGATGGCGCTTCTCACGCCCGAGACGACCCGCTGGGTCGCCGCCGCGACGGCGCTCGTCTTCGTCCTCGCGAGCGTCTCCTTTGTCGTCCCCGCCTCCGGGTCCGTCTCGCCGGTCGCCTTCGACGACACGGTCAAGACCGGCGGCACGTCGGTCGACGTTCGCACGGCCGAGGTCGAGGGGTTCGAGGTCCCGCTCGCGCAGGTCCACTTCTCGCGGTACCGCTACGTCATCGGCTACTACGACGTACGGACGGCCGCCGCCGACGTGTCCACGCCCGAGAGCGCCCGTCAGTTCGGTGACCCGCTCGCGGTGTTCGTCACCGACTACGCGACCGTCTCGCCCGACCTCGACGGCGACGGCTACCTCCGAACCGAACACAACCGCAACCCCGACTGGACGAAGGCGTCCGAGGCGTCGTTCGTCGTCGACTCGGGCGCGCGGGTCCCCTCCGGCCCGATTGCGGTCCCGTTTTCCGACGCCGACGCGGCCCGCTCGTTCGCGGACGCCCACGGCGGCGAGGTCGTCGATTGGGCGACGCTCCGCGACCGCGCCGGCGACCCGCTTTCGTCCCGCCTCGCCGCCTTCGAGTCGTCGGTCGCCGCCCACCACGAGTGGGCGAACGGGACCACCGCTGCGAGTGATGCGCTGTTCGACAGACCCGTCTCGACCGTCGTCGGCGAGGACGCGCCGACCGTCGAGGCGGCGGTCACGGCGGCCCCCGCGAACACGACCGTCTACGTCCCCGCGGGCACCTACTCGGTCGACGCGGTCGACCTGAACCGCTCGGTGACGCTCCGCGGTGCCGGACGCGACACCCGACTCGTCGGCGACGGCAACGGCAGCGTCGTCCACCTCCGCGCCGACCGGAGCGCGGTCGGGAACCTCGCAATCGCCGGCGTCGGCGGGGTGGGGACGCGACGAGTCCGCGCCAGCAACGAATCCGTCGACTGGGACACGCGCGTCGAACTCGCCTACGGCCGCGGCGACGCCGGCGTCGTCCTCGACGGCGCGAACGAGTCGGCGGTCCACGGCGTCGAAATCGACACGCCCGCGAGCGGCATCATCGCCCGCGAGAGCGCCGACAGCGTCGTCGACGGCGTGACCGTCCGCGGGGCCGACGAACCCTCCGACGGCTTCATGGGCGTCGTCCTCATCGGCGAGCGGGCGGTCGTGCAGGACTCGACGTTCATCGACGGCCGCGACGGCGTCTACACCCACCGCGCCGACGGGAGCGTCGTCCGCGACAACCGCATGGAAGACGGTCGCTACGGCGTCCACCAGATGTACACCTCCGAGGCGCTCGTCGCCGGCAACGTCGTCCGCGGGGACCGCATCGGCGTCGTCCTCATGACCCGGCCCGTCGGCAACCTCGTGGTCGGAAACGACGTGCGCGAGTCGGAGTTCGGGTTCATGCCCGCCGGCAGCGACACCTACGTCGCGGACAACGTCTTCGCCGGCAACGACTACGGCATGGACGTGAGCGGCGACCGGCAGGTGTACGTCGGAAACGTCGTCGCCGGCAACGGCGTCGGCGTCCGCGGGAGTTCGACGTTCCCGACGAACGTCGTCGTCCGAAACGACATCGTCGACAACGACGTGCGCGTCGAGTCGTCGCTCGGCCCGATGCGGACGTGGACCGCCGGCGGCGAGGGCAACTACTGGGGCGACCTCCCGCTCGAAGACGCCGACGCCGACGGGGTCTACGACCGGGCGTACCAGCCCTCCGGGCCGGTCGACGCCGAACTCGGCCGCGAACCCGGCGCGCTCGCGCTCTCGGAGTCCCCCGCGATGCGCGCGCTCCGCCGCGCCCGCGACGCGGTGTCCGGCCTCCGCGGGTCCGGCGTGGTCGACGCCGCGCCCCGAACCGAGCCGGTTCGACCGGAGACGCTCGCCGCCCTGAACGCGACGGAGGAGACCGATGACTGACCGCGACCAGACACCCCCGACGACTGACGACCCCACCACGATGCCGAGTCCCGACCCCGCGGCGACCGCCGAGACTGCCGAGACAGACTCCGACGAATCGACGGGCGAAGCAGCCGTCTCGGCCTCGAACGGGCCGGCTATCGCCGCGACCGACCTCAGTCACGCCTTCGGAGACGTGGGCGTCCTCGACGGCGTCTCGCTGTCGGTCGCGCCCGGCGAAATCGTCGCGCTCGTCGGCCCCAACGGCTCGGGGAAGTCCACGCTCCTGCGGTTTCTCGCGCGCGTTCGCGCGCCCGACGAGGGGACCGTCGCCGTGGCTTCGGCCGATGCCGACGGCGGACGCGCCCGCGTGGGCTACCTCCCGCAACAGCCCGGCTTCCGCGCCGGCTTCTCCGCGGCCGACACGCTCGACTTCTACGCGCAGTTCGTGGACGAGGACGTGGACGTGGCCGGCGTGCTGGAGCGCGTCGGCCTCGTGGACGCCGCGGACCGCCGAGTGGGAGCGCTCTCCGGCGGGATGACGCGCCTCCTCGGTCTCGGGCGGGCGCTCGTCGGGGGCCCGGCCGTGGTCGTCCTCGACGAGCCGGCAAGCGGCCTCGACCCCGGCATGGTCGAGCGACTGTTCGACATCGTCTCCGACCTCGCCGACGCGGGCGTCGCGGTCGTCCTCTCGTCGCACAACCTCGGTCCCGTCGAGCGGACCGCCGACCGCGTGGTCGTCCTCGACGGCGGGCGGTTCGTCGCCGACGGCGACCCGCAGGCGGTGGTCGAATCCGTCGGCGCGGCCGACCTCCAGACCGCCTTCGGTGACCTCGTGGCGACCGAGGGGGTGACGGGGAGATGAGCGACGCCGGCTCCGGCGGCGTCAGCGACCTGTTCGCCATCGCGGCCCGGGAGCTCCGCACGGTCGTCAGGACTCCGGCTGTCGTCGCGCTGTCGGTCGTCTTCGGGCTGACGGTCGTCGCGGTCGCGGCCGCGGGGTCGGGCGCGCGCGGCGGCTACGTCCCGCTGGTGCTGGATTTGGTCCCGTTCGTGGAGGCGCTCGTTCCGCTTCTCGCCGTCGCGCTCTGTTACCGGGCGGTGCTCTCGGACCGCGAGTCGGGCGAACTCGACGTGCTAAGGACGTTCGACGTGTCTCGCCCGGCCTACGTCGGCGGCGTCTACCTCGGCCGCGGACTCGCGCTCGTGGTCGTCGTCTTCGGGTCGCTCCTCGCCGCGGGGGCGACCGTCCCGGTGCTCTCGCCGCCGGACCCGACGTTTCTCGCGCTGAACGAGGCCGCCGACTCGCCGGTCGCGTTCTTCCGGTTTGCCGTCCTCGCGGTGCTGTTCGCCCTCGCGGTCGCGGCCGTCGCGCTGGCCGTCTCGGCCGCCGCGCGGACCGCCCGACAGGCGATCGCGCTCGCCGTCGGCCTGGTCGTCGCCTTCGTCGTCGGCGTCGACGCCGCCGCCGTCGCCGGGCTTGCCTCGGGGACCCTCGGCATCGACGCGGTGCCGCTCGCGCTCGCGGTGAGCCCGAACGGCGCGTTTCGGTCGCTCGTCCTCGGCGTCGCCATCGAGACCGGCGGGGGCGGGTCGCCGGCCGCGGCGCTCGCGGGGCTCGTCGGCTGGGTCGTCGTCGCGCTCGCGGTCGCGGTGCTGACGGCGTGGCGGCCGGTAGAATAGTGTTCCGGGCGGCGCGAGCCCGCGGACGGCGCAGGCAGCGCGCGCGAAGCGGTTACCCGAAGTTCTCGACCTTCGCGGCGTCGGCGTCGCCGCCGGCGGCCTCGACGGCGTCGGTCGCGCGCGAGACGAAGTCGGCGAAGCCGTAGACGAACAGCTGTTCGCCCTCGTCGCCGGTGAGCGCGTCGGCGACGGCGTCTGCGAGGTCGGACTCGTCGCCGGTGACGACGACGCTCGCACCGTCGTCGCGGAGCGCGGAGAGCCGTTCCTCGTGGGCGGGCGCGTCGTCGAGATAGACCACGGCGGCCTCGTTGCCGTCGGCGACCGCGGCCTCGGCGATGCCGACCGCGGGGCCGACGCCGGGGCCGCCCGCGAGGACGACCACGCGCGACTCGCCGTCGTAGTAGCTCCGGCCGAACGGCCCGGAAATCTCGACGTCGTCGCCGGCGGCGAGCGAGTCGAGGTGCTGGCTGAACGGCCCTGCCTCCTCGGGGTCGATGCCGACGGTCACTTCGAACGTGTCGCCGACGCCGGGCGACGAGAGCGTGTAGAACCGCGCGTACGACTCGCCGTCGACCTCGGCGGAGAGCTTGACGAACTGGCCCGGCTCGGCCTCGAAGCCGCCGGGCGTCTCGAACTCGATGGCGACCGTTCCGGGACCGACGTCGCGGGCCGCGGCGACGGTGACGATTGCGTCCATGCGACCGGGTTGGTCGCAGGCTCACAAGGGCCTTGCCTTCCCGGACGTGCGCGCCGGAGTCAGGCTCGAACCGTGCCGACCGTGCACATAGTGTGAACCGGAGATAATTGCCACGAGATGGTGAAACACACCTCAATTAGACATTTGGTCGGTTCTATTCCCACAATTCGCATATTAGTCCGCAGGTCGGCCTATTTTAGGCACTCACAGAACTCACTCGTCAAATTTTCATTTATTATCAGTACCATCGTTTAACACCAATTTTCAGAAGGCTTTTGACCCGGCTATGGGTAGATTTCACCCAGCATGCCTGCGGACTTCAACTGGGCCATCGGCGGCGAGGCTGGCGATGGCATAGACTCCACGGGGAAGATTTTCGCTCAGGCACTCTCCCGGGCCGGACGCCACGTGTTCACGTCTAAGGATTTCGCTTCGCGAATCCGGGGCGGATACACCGCGTACAAGGTTCGGACTGCCATCGACCCCGTGCAGAGCGTCGTCGACAGACTCGACGTGCTCATCGCGCTCACACAACGAACAATCGACGAGAACCTCGACGAGTTGCACGAGGGCTCCGTCATCATCTACGACGGCGACCGCTCCACCATGGCGGACGTCGAAATCCCCGAGGGAATGATCGGGCTGGACATCCCCCTCAAGGCGCTCGCCGAGGAGGCGGGCGGCGCTATCATGCGCAACGTCGTCGCGCTCGGCGCGGCGTGCGCCGTCGCTGACTTCCCCATCGAGAACCTCGACAGCGCGCTCCAGAAGCGCTTCGGCGGGAAGGGCGAGGCCATCGTCGAGAACAACAAGAAGGCGGCCCGCGCGGGCCTCGAATACGTCCACGACGAGTACGACCACGAGTTCGACTACGACCTCGAGACGACCGACGAGGACTACGTGCTCATCAACGGCGACCAGGCCATCGGCATGGGCGCCATCGCCGCCGGCTGTCGCTTCTACGCCGGCTACCCCATCACGCCCGCGACCGACGTGATGGAGTACCTCACCGGCCGCATCGAACGCTACGGCGGCCACGTCGTGCAGGCGGAAGACGAGCTCGCGGCCATCAACCTCGCGCTCGGTGCGGCGCGCGCCGGCGCGCGGTCGATGACCGCCACGTCCGGTCCGGGTATCGACCTGATGACCGAGACGTTCGGTCTCGTCGCCACCTCCGAGACGCCGCTCGTCATCGTCGACGTGATGCGCTCGGGCCCCTCGACGGGGATGCCGACCAAGCAGGAACAGGGCGACCTCAACATGATGCTGTACGGCGGCCACGGCGAGATTCCGCGCTTCGTCGTCGCGCCGACGAGCATCGACGAGTGCTTCTGGAAGACCGTCGAAGCGTTCAACTTCGCCGAGAAGTACCAGGTCCCGGTGTACGTCGCCGCCGACCTGGCGATGGCGGTCACGGAACAGACGTTCTCCCCCGAGACGTTCGACATGGACGAAGTCGAAATCGACCGCGGCAAGGTCGTCGACGACGACTCCATCGACGAGTGGCTCGACGAGGAAGGTCGCTTCCAGCCGCACGCGCTCACCGACGACGGCGTCAGCCCGCGCGCGTTCCCCGGCACGGAGCAGGGCGCGCACATGTCGACCGGCCTCGAACACGACGAACTCGGTCGACGGACCGAAGACCGGTCGATGCGCGTCGAGCAGGTCGACAAGCGCGACCGGAAGGTCGAGACCGCAAAGCAGACCGAGGACTTCTCGCCGCGCGAGTTCGGTGACGCCGATTCGGACACGCTCATCCTCTCGTGGGGCTCCAACGAGGGCGCGCTCGTCGAGGCGCTCGACTTCCTCGAAGAGGACGGCATCGACGTGCGCTTCCTGTCGGTCCCGTACATGTTCCCGCGGCCGGACCTCACCGAGGAAATCGAGGCGGCCGACGAGGTCATCGTCGTCGAGTGTAACGCGACGGGGCAGTTCGCCAACGTCGTCGAGCACGACACATTGACCCGTGTCAAGCGCATTAACAAATACGACGGCGTCCGCTTCAAGGCGGACGAACTCGCAGACGAAATCAAAGCCACCCTCGACGCAGAGGAGGTTTCAGCATGAGCTCAAACGTCCGCTTCACCGACTTCAAGTCAGACAAACAACCGACCTGGTGTCCCGGCTGTGGGGACTTCGGGACGATGAACGGCATCATGAAAGCCCTCGCCAACTCCGGCACCGACCCCGACAACACGTTCATGGTCGCCGGTATCGGCTGTTCCGGGAAAATCGGGACGTACATGCACTCGTACGCCATCCACGGCGTCCACGGGCGCTCGCTCCCGGTCGCCGCCGGCGTCAAGCTGGCGAACCCCGACCTGACCGTCGTCGCCGCCGGCGGCGACGGTGACGGCTACTCCATCGGCGCGGGCCACTTCATCCACGCCGTCCGCCGCAACGTGGACATGGCCTACACCGTCATGGACAACCGCATCTACGGTCTCACCAAGGGGCAGGCCTCGCCGACCTCGCGCGAGGACTTCGAGACTTCGACGACCCCCGAAGGGCCCCAGCAGCCCCCGGTCAACCCGCTCGCGCTGTCGCTGGCCGCCGGCGGCACGTTCATCGCGCAGTCGTTCGCGACGGACCACAAGCGCCACGCGGAAATCGTCCAGGAGGCCATCGAACACGACGGCTTCGGCTTCGTGAACGTGTTCAGTCCCTGTGTCACGTTCAACGACGTGGACACCTACGACTACTTCCGCGACAACCTCGTCGACCTCGCGGACACCGACCACGACCCGACCGACTACGACGCGGCCAAAGAGAAGATTCTCGACTCGTCGAAGGAGTACGAGGGCATCATCTACAAGGACGAAAGCTCCGTCTCCTACGAGGAGAAGTTCGGCGTCGACCAGGATATGTCGGACATCCCGTCGGGCGCGCCCGACGACGCGATGGACCTCGTCCGCGAGTTCTACTAACGACGACCGCCGAACTCGCGGTTGACGCCGCGCCGACCGCTCACCGAACTTCGACCGTTCTTTCGACCGTCTCCGACTGCTCGATAGGCCCGCGAGCGCCGCGAACGCTTCACCGCCGAAAAGAGTCGACTGACCGAGTCGGTCCGAGCGGGACCACGGAGGTCCGGGCGACCGACCCGCCACCGAGTCTCCCGACGACCCGCTCTTACGCCACCGTCTCGATGTTGAGCCGGTAGCGCGTCCCGCAGTCGAGACACCGCGCGTCGTCGGATTCGATGAGCTCCGTCACCAACACCTCACCGAACTCGCAGTTGGGACACTCGTAGACGAGCGAGTCACCCGCGATACGGTGTGCGAACGCGTTCGTGTTCTCTTCTGTCAACGGCTCTGATGCGGACGACATTCCTGACCACCAGTCAGATATGCTATCACATGACACATAAACTATCCGCCGCCGAGCGTCGGGTGGCGTCGAGCGGCATCGGGTGACGAGCGTCTGAGACCCCGTGTGACACACCCTCAGGCCGTGAAAGCCGGAAATTCGCCCGCCCTTCCGGAACGTCTTTTCAACTCGCGGCCCTTGAATCAGCCATGACGGAGAACCTCGCTTCAGCAGACGACGCACCGCGAGCGAACGGGATGCCGATGCTCGGGCTCGGGACGTGGCAGAACACGAACGCCGACGAGTGTCGCAACGCGGTGCAGACGGCGCTGGAGATGGGCTACCGGCACATCGACACCGCCCAAGCGTACGGGAACGAGGCGGAGGTCGGTGAGGGCATCGCCGCCGCCGACGTCGACCGCGACGAGGTGTTCCTCGCGACGAAGGTGTGGGCCGACGAACTGTCCCACGACGACGTCATCGAGAGCACCGAAGCGAGCCTCGAAAAGCTCGCCGTCGACTACGTCGACCTCCTGTACGTCCACTGGCCGTCCCGCGAGTACGACGCCGAAGAGACGCTCGCGGCCTTCGACGAACTCGTCGAGCGAGGGCTGACCGAGCGCGTCGGCATCTCCAACTTCGAGCCCGAACAGGTCCGCGAGGCCGTCGAACTGTCCGAGTCCGGCGTCTTCGCCAACCAAATCGAGATGCATCCGCTCTTCCAGCAGGAGGAACTCCGCGAGGTCTGCGCCGAGGAGGACATCGAAATCGTCGCGTACTCGCCGCTCGCCCGCGGGGAGGTCTTCGACGTCGACGTGCTGTCCGACATCGCGGAGAAACACGACGCGAGCGAGGCGCAGGTGTCTCTGGCGTGGCTCCGCGAGAAGGGCGTCACCGCGATTCCGAAAGCGACGGGCGAGGTCCACATCCGCGACAACTGGGAGTCGCTCGCGCTCCAACTCGACGACGAGGACGTGGCCGCCATCGACGCCATCGACGTCGAAGACCGCCGCGTCGACCCCGACTTCGCGCCCTGGTAAGCGACCGAACCCGCCTGTTCCCGGTTCGACTCTCGATTCGTCGCCCGGAGCCGCAACGGATTTGTCGAACGAGTCCCGACAGAATCCCATGGAGTTCGACCTCCCCAAGACAGTCGCGTTGCTCGTCGCGCTCGTCGTCGTCGGAACCGCGGCCCTCGTCGGGATGGGCGCGATGGCGACGAGTACGGTCCTGATGATGGTGACGCCGTCGATGCTCGTCTTCGGGGCACTCTGTCTCGCCATCGGCGTCAAACACGGCGAGTACCGGGCGTCGAACTAACGAGGGGACGACACGAAAACACGGGACAGAAATCCTCAGCTCTCGTTTTCTCTGGGCGTGTCGACGACGTCCTCCAGGGTCTCGTCCGAGACGCTCGCGGAGACGCGGACGCCCACGACGCTCACGACGACGCCGGCGACGATGAACATCGCCAGCCGCTGGACCGGCGTGAGCGCGAGTCGCCCGAGCAGTTCGAGGTTCGCTAGCTCGCCCTGTCGTTCGAGGAGGAACCCGGCGAACCCGCGGACGACGAGCCCGATGGCGACGACGCCGAACGGGAGGTTCATGTACGACGTGGAGACGCGCTCGCTCCCGATGAGTTCGTCCAAGAGGCGGCCCGCACTCGCGGTCAGCGCGGCGAGCGCCAGCCACGGCGCGCTGTGGTAGACGAACAGGAGCGACGGGACGAGCACCTCCTCTCCCCCGCCGACGCCGGGGGACCGAATGGCGAGCGCGCCGAGGAACAGCCCGACGATGGCCAGCCCGGCCGCGACCGCGTAGGTGACGACCGACACCTGCCCGGAGTAGAGGGCGTCGCGAATCTGGTCCGGGGCGTCCGAGAGGACCTCGTCGATGGCCAGTCCCTTGTAGAGCAGCACCGCGCCCATCAGGGCGGCGAGCCCGGCCATGGCGACCTCGGGGCTGAACTGGACGAGCAGCAACGGGACGAGAAGCAGGCCGACGCCGAGCGGGACGAGTACCGTCGAGCGAAGCTCCTCGTCGCCGAGGAACTGCTTGAGCAGGTAGTACGTCGACTCGATGTCGTGGGCCTGCCGGACGACCACGCGGTCGACCGCGTCGACCCGGAACCTGCTTTCGACGACCGGGACGAGCCGCTCGTCTTCCGCGCTGTCGACGACGACGACGGCGGACTCGACGTCGAACTGCTCGGCGAGGTCGTCGAGCTGTCGCGCGACGGCGCGGTCGGCTCCGACGGCGCTGTCGCTCGTCCCCGAGATGACCGCGATTTCGGCGTCCTCGCGCTCGTCTCTGAGCTCGCGGGTCGTCCGCAGCGCCGCGAGAAGGCAGTTGACGCTCGAATCCTCGGGGTCCGAGAGCCCCACGTCGGTGACGAGCGACCGGACCGCTTCCCAGCCGACGACGGGCGTCGAGAGCCCGGTCTTGCGGCCGATGTCGTTCGCCCGGTCGACACAGAGGACGAGCGTTGTCACGTGGAAGACGAACGGGGGCGCGGGCTAAAAAGCCTCCCAGTCGTCAGAACCGAAACGAGAAGCCGTCGTCGGGGTCGACCGACGAGGCGAGTCCCGCGCCGAAGGCGTACGCCGCCCCTTCGACGCCGCCGCGGAGCCGGTCGGTGAGGCCGACCTCGGGGGTGAACTCCCGCACCGACACCTCGTCGCGGCCGAGGCGTTCGGCGAGTCGGTCTTCCACGTCGTCGCGGCTCCCCAGCGAGTCGACCAAGCCGAGTTCGTGGGCCTCCTCACCGAGGTAGACGCGGGCTTCGGTGTCGCGGACGACCTGCGGGTCCATGTCGCGGCCCTCGGCCACGCGCTCGACGAAGTCGTCGTAGTAGTCGTCGATGAGCCCCTGGAGGTACTCGCGTTCGTCCTCGGTCGGCTCTTTCAGGGCCATCCCGGCGTCCTTGTACTTCCCCGCGGCGAACCGCTCGTAGGAGAGCCCGACCTTGTCGGCCAGCTCCGAGGCGTTGACCGACGAGCCGATGACGCCGATGGAGCCGACGACGCTCACGTCGTGGGACCACAGTTCGTCGCAGCCGCTGGCAATCCAGTAGCCGCCCGAGGCGCAGGTGTCCGTGGCGTAGGCGACCGTCGGCCCGTCGAAGTCGGCAACGGCCCGGCGGATATCGTCGCTCGGCAACACCTCGCCGCCGGGCGTGTTCAGTTTGACCAGCAGCGCGTCGACGCTGTCGTCGTCGGCCGCGGCGTCGACCTGCTTGACGATGTCGTCGGCGGGCGTCCCGCCGCCGCGACCCGGAACCGGACCGCCGCCGCCGTCGCGGGAAATCGGTCCTTCGACGGCGACTTCGGCCACGTCGTAGTCGGGGAACGCCGAGGCGGCGAGCCTGCCGCCGACGCGGAGCGCGGCGACGACCGTCCCGATGAACAGGAGGAGTCCCGCGAGGTCCGCGAGCGTGTCGGGGACGCGGTAGAACAGAATCCAGCCGACCGCCGCCCCGACGACGGCGAGAACGACCACGATAGCCAGCCGGTAGACGCGCGTGAAACTGTCGGTCACGGTGAATCACTCATGGCTGTCGCTCGGGCTTCGAACGGCATAAAAATGACACGTCGCAAGCGCGACGAAGAGAGAGAAAGTGACCGAAGTTTAGAGCAGCCCGGACTTCTGGAGCTTCATCAGGTCCTCGGTCTCGAGGGTCTCGCCTTCCTTGAACTTCTGGTAGATTTCCTCGGCCTCGGCCTTGGCGGCCTCGCGCTCCTCGGCGCGGGAGTCCTTGCGCTGGCGCTCTTCCTTCTTGTCCAGCTCGCGGAGGCGCTTCTGGACGCGGACGAAGTCCTCGTGGTGACGGTCGGCCGCTTCCTGGGCTTCGACGAAGAGCTCGTGCATCTCGTCGGCCTTGTCGCGGATGTCGTCGGCCTCGCGGTAGGCCTCGATCATCTGGTTGTGGTGTTCCTGGGCGTCGTCGGCCAGCTCGGTCACCTTCTGGTGGTGCTGGGACGCCTCGGAGCGGACCTCTTCTGCCTCTTCGATGAGTTCTTCGAGGTCACCGCTCTCTTCGACCTTGTCCTTTTTCTGGCGAAGCTCTTCGCGCTTGTTCTCGATTTTCTCGATGAGCTCGCGCTCGTCTTCGGTCGAGAGGACTTCGGTCTGCTGGCGGAACTCGAGTTGCTCGATCTCCTCTTTGAGCTCGTCGATGTCCTTGCCGTCGTCGAGCTCGAGGTCGCTTTTCATCTCGTCGACCTCGTCGAAGAGCTCGTTGGCCTTCGCGTTGAGCTCGTTGCGGCTCTGCTTGTGTTCCTGCACCTGCGAGTTCATCTCGTCGCGCTTCTCGCGGTGCTTCTGGGCTTCGTCGACCTTCTCGCGAGTCTTCGCGTTGAGGTCGTCGCGCTTGGACGCGCGCTCGGAAGCCATCTGGTTTAGTTCATTGCGGCGGTCACGGAGTTGACCGGCGAGTTTGATGAGTTCGCCTTTCGAGCCGCTCTCGAGCTTTTCGTCTGGGAGATCGATGTTTCGTGCCTCGTCGAGTTCCTGCACGTCGAACTCGCTAAGTACTTCCTGCTTCGTTACCATGCGTAATCAATCCTCGATACCATCACCACTCCGTGCGTGGCGGCTGCTCGTGGGAGTGCGACCGACCGTGGATAAGAATTCCCGATCATTCTGCGTGCGATGCCGCCGGAACGCCGGAGGCGCTCAGGTACATACACATACAAGCGACCAGTTAATAAATACTTCGGTGGGAATTCGGGTGAAAACAGTTACCACACCGCTCATATCGACCGTATTCACCATGTTAGTCGTTGCCAAAGGCGTATATAAATGGGATGTGAATCGTGGGGGCTAAACCGAGTCGGGTCGGATGCCACGTCATGAGAGAGGTCATTCGCGCACGCGGCCACGAACACGTACGCGCCGAACACGCGAGCACCTTCGAGGTGACGACGGACGACTGGCTCACCCCCGCGGGCGACTGTATCATCGGCGTCGAGGCCGACCGCACGCCCGCCGACTTCGACCCGGCGTTCGTCGAGGCCTGCCAGTCCCGCGACGCGGCTATCGACGTGCACGTCCGCGTGGACGCAGGCGACGAAACCCACGAGCAGGCCGTCCACGCCCGCGGACACCCGGACCTCACGTTCGAGGGCGACCGCAGCATCGTCTTCCGCACGAGCGACTACGTGGACGACCGAACCGGCGCGGTCGACGCGGCTCACGCCGCGGCGGGCTTCGACCGCGACCTCGTCTCGGCGCTCGCCGACGGGGCGGAACTGACCGTCACTATCGAAGTCGAGTAACTCGGCGCAATCGGCCGAGGAGTCGGCCGACGGGATGCGTTTTTCACCGCGCGGTCGTAACCTCCGGCCATGCCCGACGAACCCGCAGAGAACATCAGCGGCGGCGCGAGCGGCGGCGGCCGAGAGACGGCGTTCGACCCCGCCGACCCCGAGACCGCGACGCGCGCCGAGGTCGTCGTCGACCGCCTCGGCGAGCGCTACTGGCGGAAGGCCTACGGCGGGCAGGGCGGCTTCGAGTGTCTCGTCCGAACCATCCTGAGCCAGAACACGAGCGACAAGGCGAGCCAGCCCGCCCACGACGAACTCATGGCGCAGTACGGCGGCGGCGACCTCGCCGAGTCGCTGGCGGCGGCCGACCGCGAGGGCATCGTCGAGGCCATCCGCTCCGGCGGCCTCTACAACCAGAAATCGAAGCTCATCCGGGGCGTCGCGGAGGAGGTGCTGGCCGACTTCGGGAGCGAGGCCGACTTCGACCGCTACGTCCGCGAGGAAGCGCCCGCGACGGTCCGCGACCGCCTCTTGGAGATGAAAGGCGTCGGCCCGAAGACCGCCGACTGCGTCCTCCTCTTTGCGGGCGGGCGCGGCGGCGTCTTCCCCGTCGACACCCACGTCCACCGCATCGCCCGCAGGATTGGGCTCGCGCCCGCCGACGCCGACCACGAAGGCGTTCGGGCGGCGCTCGAACGCGACATCCCCGACGAGAAGTGCGGCTTCGGCCACACCGCGATGATTCAGTTCGGCCGCGAGTTCTGCACGGCCCGCAAACCCGCGTGTCTCGACGGCCCCGACGCGTGCCCGATGGCCGACGTGTGCGACATGGTCGGCGTCGACGCGGCGGCGCAGTCCGTCACCGACCCCGCGGCCGCGGACGACTGACTAACAGGCCGTCGCGTCGAGTCCGCTCACCGGCGAACCGTCGTCCTCGTAGCTCGATTCGATGCCCGAGTCGGCGAACATCGGGAGAGTCATCGAGTAGTCGTAGACGACGCTGAACCGCGAGAAGGGGTCAGAAAGGAACGCCGCGGCGGGACCGACGCCGTCGAAGGCAACCCCCGCCCGGAGTTGGACGATGGAGTCGTTGCCGACGGAGCCGCTGGCTTCCATCCCGAAGCCGCCCTCGCCGCCGAGGTTCTCGAACATCGAGAGGAAGACCACGAGGTCGATGCCCGCACCCTCGCCACCGATGTCGAACTGGTGGCCCTCGCCGGGGAAACACGGCGAGGTCGGCCCGGTCGCGGCGGCGACCGGGGCGGTCGCGACAGTGAGAATCACGGCGAGCATCAGAGACGTGCGAGTCGCGGCGTGCATACCGTCGCCTCCGGCGCGCTGCTAATTAAGGATACGCCGCGATTCTCAGGCGTGATACCGTCTCTCGAAGCGAAACGAGGCGATGGACGCGGGGGTCGCGGCGCGGTTCGGTCGCGGCGCGGCTCAGTTCCGGAGACTACACCTCGCCGTCGAGCTGTCGGATGAGTTCGTCGAGGACGGCGTCGGCGCTGGCGAGGTTGGTCGCAAGCGGCGTCTGGTGGACGTCGCAGATGCGGAGCAGGGCGGTGATGTCCGGCTCGTGGGGCTGGGCGGTCAGCGGGTCGCGGAGGAAGATGACGCCGTCGCAGGTCTCGCTCGCGATCTCCGCGCCGATTTGCATGTCGCCGCCGAGCGGCCCGGACTGCTTGCGCTCGATGTCGAGGCCCGTGGCGTCGATGAGTCGCTGGCCGGTCGTGCCCGTCGCCATGAGTTCGAAGCGTTCGAGGTCGTCCTGCCGCTCCTCGGCGAAGGCGATGAGGTCCGGCTTCTTCTCGTCGTGCGCAATAAGTGCGAGACGCATAGCAAACACTCGTTCGAGAGTCCTGATTAATGTTCGCCCGGATGCCGTCCGTGAGAAATCGTTGTGCGGCGGCGGTTGACGCGCCGGTGAGGGTCGCCGTGACTGCGAGTCGTTACTTGAAGCGGAACGTCTCGAGGTTCTTCGGCGCGAACGTCCGCATGTTGTAGTCGTGGTAGAGCGCCGACGAGAGGTCCTGCACGGAGCGTTCGTCACCGTGAACGCACAGCACTTTCTCCGGACGGGGGTTCATCGTCTTGACGAAGTTTTCGAGGCCCTGCCGGTCGGCGTGACCGGAGAAGCCGTCGACCGTCTCCACGTCCATCTTGAGCTTCAGCGTGTCCGACCGGCCCATGCCGTCGCGGCCGTTGACCGGAATCTCGTCCCAGCCGTTCTGGATGCGGCGGCCGAGCGTCCCCTGCGCCTGGTAGCCGACGAAGACCAGTCGGGACTTCGGGTCGGGGCCGACGTGGCGGAGCCACGACATGATGGGGCCGCCGGTGACCATCCCGGAGGTCGAGAGGATGATGGCCTGCTCGCCGTCGGCGACGTCCTGTCGCTCCTCTTCGCCGCCGTCGATGTGGTTGAACTCCTCGGCGAGGAACGGGTTTTCGTCCTCGTGGAAGATGCGGTCGCGGAGGTCGTCGCGGAGGTACTCGGGGTAGGTCGTGTGGATGGCCGTCGCCTCCCAGATCATCCCGTCGAGGTGGACGGGCATCTCCGGAATCTTGCCCGAGCGCATCGCCTCTTCGAGGACGAGCATAATCTCCTGTGAGCGACCGACGGCGAACGCCGGGATGACGACCTTGCCGCCGCGGTCGTACGTCTCGTTGATGACCTCGATGAGGCGCTCCTCGGAGTCCTGCTGGTCGGTCTGGTAGTCGTTGCGGCCGCCGTAGGTCGATTCGAGGACGAGCGTCTCCACGCGCGGGAAGTCGTTGACCGCGCCGTTGAACAGGCGGGTGTCCTCGTAGTGGATGTCGCCGGAGAACGCGACGTTGTAGAGGCCGTCACCGATGTGGAAGTGCGAGACGGCGGAGCCGAGGATGTGACCCGCGTTGTGGAACGTCAGCTTCACGTCGGGCGCGATGTCGGTCACGTCGCCGTACTCAAGCGGGATGGTGTGCTTGATGGCCTCGCGAACCATCTCGGACTCGTACGGCGGGGTGCGTCCCTCCTTCGAGGCGACGTCGAGGTAGTCGAGCGTGAGTAGGCCCATGAGGTCGCGGGTCGGCTCGGTCGTGTAGATGGGGCCGTCGTAGCCGTACTTGAACAGAAGCGGGATGAGCGCCGAGTGGTCGAGGTGAGCGTGGGTGAGGACGACCGCGTCGAGCGAGTTCGCGCCCGACCCGAGCGCCTCGGGGACCTGCAGATACGGCACGTCGTCGGAGCCGGGCTTGTCGCCGCAGTCGACGAGGATTCGGGTCTCTGGCGTCGAGACGATGAAAGACGCGCGGCCGACCTCGCGGCAGCAGCCGAGGGTCGTGATGCGGACCCACTCGTCGTCCGAGAGCTGCTCGCGGTGAATCTGCCGGCCGGTGCGTTCGAGGATGCGGCGGCGGTCCTCGCGTTCCTGCTTCAGGAAGTTGCGGACGTTCGAAACCGTCGAGGATTCGATGGGGGGAGTGCGGACGACTTCGGGCGTCCAGCCGACTTTCTGCGTGATTTCGCGGAGCGTCGAGCCGTGGCGGCCGATGACCATGCCCGGTTTCTCGGCCTCGATGACGACTTCGCCGGTGTCGATGTGGAAGTCGAGGTCGGTGACGCCGGCCTCCTCGGGGATGACGCTCAGAATTTTGGGTTCGGCCTCGCGGGGGTCGGACAGCACGTCCGGGTCCGGGCGAACCGTGATTCGCTTTCGGAGCTTACTCGCGAGTTTCCGGATGAGGTCGCCGTTCTGAGCGAACTTCTTCGGGTCGCGCGTGTAGACGACGAGTTCGGGACCCTCGTACTTGACGTCGGAAACCGAGATGTCGCGGGGGAGTTCGTTCGTAATCTCTGCCTTCAGATTCTCGAGTTGTTTATCTACGGAGCTCATAGTTACGAGCGACCCGTCCGGTCCTGCGCCGGCAGGTCTCGGGAACCCCTACCTCAGGAGCGTCGACGCGAGCCGGTCCACGTGTACGAGTGCCAGTCTCGGCCGACTGCGGAGAGAGCATAGTGAACTGAATACGGTTGTATCTCGACTGCGGGAAGAGGCAGGGAAAACCCGCTTACCCGACAGTACCATGTCGCCAGTATAAAACCCTTCGCAAAGCCGAAGCGTCTCGGGGCCGACCGACGACCATGGAACTCACACCGGCGGCCGTCTCGGCGGAACACGACTGGGTTCGAGCGCGCGCGGACGTGGTCGTCCCGCTCATCAACGAGACGCGACGGCGACTCGGCGAGCAGTTCGACACGCGCGTCGGCGCGGTCGACGAGGCGGCCTACCGCGAGGCGGTCGACGCGGTGTTCGCCGACGGCGAGGTCGGCGTCAACGTCGCGGCCTACGTCCGCATCCTCAAGCGGCTGGACGTACAGGACGACTACCCGGGGTTCGTCGTCGACGAGGTGCTCGGGCGCGAGCTCGCGGCGACCATCGCCGGCGGCGAGCCGCTCCGACTCCTCGCGCAGGCGACGTTCCACTTCGCGGACGTGGCCGTCCACACCGACGGTCCCGCCGGCCGCGACGACCTCGACGCCGCGCTCGCCGCGGGCTTTCAGACGCGCCTGCCGGGGTGGTCGTGGCGCGAGGGTGACTCGCCGTTCGACAGTCGGCGCTGACCACCGGACGGCGTCGCGCGAAAAAGAGGTTCGAGTCGCGTCTTACCACTCGATACGAACCGGCTCCGACGAGGTTTCGGACTCGCGTTCGTGTTCCGAGTCGAGGTCGCGGAGCCGTCCACGGAACGCGCCGACGCACTCCTCGCACGCTGTCACGTGCGCGAGCACGCCGTTTTCGTACTCTGCCATGACCGCTCGCGGGGTCCGCCGCGTCAGCCGCTCGGGGCCCATCCGTCCGACGCCGCGCACGCCGAGGTCGCCTAATCCCGTCAGCCGCTCGCCGTGTGTCGCCGCCCACTGGGCGTACGACGCGAGCCGGTCGCGGACGCGTCGCTCGCGCGGACTCAGGCTCCCCGAAAGGTCCACGAACCGGTCCCACGTCTCGACGGTGTACTCCTCGATAAGGCCGCGCCCGACGGCGTCGTCCAGTCGGTCGATAACCGGTGTGAACTCCGCGCGCCGCCCGCTCGGAACCCACAGTTCGATTCGGACCGTCCCCTCCCGAGGAGTCGGCCGTTCGCCGCTTACAATTGTGTCCATTGTTAGCACGCCAACCACCACGTACTGGTAGGATAGCCGGCGATATGTATCTATGCGTCCGCCGGAACCGCCGACCGTCGTCGACGAGAGGTGGTCTGCGCGGCGGGGCGGCGCGCCGGCACCTTCGGGGCGTTTAAGGGTTCGCTGCGGCTACCGATGGGCAATGAGCGACGAGCAGGAACTCGGTATCACCGAGTCGAAGCAGTACAACACCGGCGAGTGGTACGCCGAGGTCGTCCAGAAGTCGGGTCTCGCGAACTACGGCCCGGAGGGCATGAGCGGTTTCATCGTGACTCGCCCGCGCGGCTACGCGCTGTGGGAGTCCATCCAGAACTACCTCGACGGCGAGTTCAAGAAGACGGGCGTCCAGAACGCGTACTTCCCGCTGTTTATCCCCGAGAGCTACCTCGAACGCGAGAAGGACATCGTCGAGGGGTTCGACCCCGAGGTGGCGTGGGTCACCCACGGCGGCCACGAGGAACTCGAAGAGCGCCTCGCCGTCCGCCCGACCTCCGAGTCCATCATCGCGCCCTACATGGCCCAGTGGGTCCGTAGCCACCGCGACCTCCCGCTCCGCGTGAACCAGTGGGCCTCGGTCGTGCGCTGGGAAGCGACCGAGACGAAGCCGTTCTTCCGCACCAAGGAGTTCCTCTGGCAGGAAGGTCACACGGCCCACGAGACCCGCGACGGCGCGTGGGACGAGACGATGACCCGCCTCTCGCAGTACCAGTCGCTCTACGAGGACGTGCTCGCCATCCCCGTGCTCCGCGGCGCGAAGCCGGAACACGACAAGTTCCCCGGCGCGGACACGACGACGACCGTCGAGGCGCTCATGCCCGACGGCAAGTCCGTGCAGGCCGGCACCTCCCACTACCTCGGCACCTCCTTCGCAGAGGCGTTCGACCTCACCTACACGACCGAAGACGAGGACGAAGAGCCCGCCCACACGACCTCGTGGGGGCTGTCGTGGCGCTCGCTCGGCGCGCTCATCATGACGCACTCCGACGACCAGGGCCTCGTCCTGCCGCCGACCATCGCGCCCGAGCAGGTCGTCATCGTCCCCATCTGGCAGGCTGACACGCAGGAGAAGGTCCTCGACTACGCCGAGGACATCGCCGAAGACCTCGAAGACGCGGGCGTCCGCGTCGAACTCGACGCCCGCGACGAGCGCAACCCCGGCTTCAAGTTCAACGAGTGGGAGCTCAAGGGCGTCCCCGTCCGCTTCGAAATCGGCCCGAACGAGGTCGACGACGACGTCGTCACGGCCGTCCACCGCCCCGACGGCGAGTCGGTCGAACTCGACCGCGAGAACATCGCCGAAGCCGTCCAAGCGCAGTTCGACGAAGTGTACGCGAAGCTCTACGCCGCCGCGGAGGAGAACCTCGAAGAAAACGTCCGCGAGGCGTCCGAGCGCAACGAGATTCTCGGCACCATCGGCCAGCACGGCGGCTACGTGAAAGCGCCGTGGTGCGGAGACGAGGCCTGCGAGGACGAGATTAAGGAGCAAATCGCCGCCGAAATCGTCATGGTGCCCCTGAACGACGAGGACGCGGAGATTCACGACGGCGAGGACTGCGCGGTCTGCGGCGGCGACGCCGAGGAGACGGCGTACTTCGCGAAGTCCTACTGAACCGGCCGCCGGGTTTTACACGATTATTCATATTTTTCGTCGTCCGTCGAATCATCATTAGTCTCCATACTATGTATGGATACATCCTTATATGACATTGTAACACCCTTATGGTTTCAGGAAAAGTTGCTTATGCGGGTAGCCGTACTATTGGCGTATGACCAAGCCACACATAGACGCACCCTTCGCTCAGGACGGGTTAGCCGACCCGACCGACGAGCGGTCGAACTGCGGCGTTGGGGCCGTCGTAGACCTCGAAAACGGCGCCTCGCACCGAGTCGTCGCAGACAGCCTCGAACTCCTGGAGAACCTCGAGCACCGCGGCACCACGGGCGCTGAGGAAAACACCGGAGACGGGGCGGGTATCCTGCTGCAACGACCCGACGAGTTCTTCGAAGCCGTCCTCGAATCCGAGCTTCCGGACCTCTACGCGGCAGGTTCGGTGTTCATGCCGACCGACGACGAGGTTCGCGAGCGCGTTTCGGCGGTTGTCGAGGACTCGCTGGCCGACCACGGGCTCTCCGTGTTCGACTGGCGCGACGTGCCGACCGACAACGCCGACCTCGGCGCGACCGCGCTCGAATCGGAGCCCGACGTCTGGCAACTGTTCGTCGAGCCGGCCGACGGGATGACCGCAGACGAGTTCGACCGGGCGCTGTACCTCGCCCGCCGAGCCGCAGAGAAGGCGGTCGACGACCTCGCTATCGAGGGCGCGGGACGGTTCTACGTCTGCTCGCTCGACCGCAAGACCATCGTCTACAAGGGACTGCTCACGGCCGAACAGCTCCCGAACTACTACCCCGACCTCAGCGACGAGCGGATGGTGACCGAACTCGCGCTCGTTCACGCGCGATTCTCCACCAACACGCTCGGCGCGTGGCATCTCGCCCACCCGTACCGCCAGGTCATCCACAACGGCGAGATAAACACCATCCGCGGCAACGTCAACTGGATGCGCGCCCGCGAGACGGACCTCCAGCACGAGGCCTTCGGCGACGACATCGAGACGCTCATGCCCATCACGAAGGCCGACCAGTCCGACACCGCGAGCGTGGACAACGTGGTCGAACTGCTCCTCAAGAGCGGCCGCGAACTCCCGCACGTCCTGCGGATGCTCATCCCTGAGGCGTACCGCAACGACGACGCGATGGACCAGGCGCGCCGCGACTGGTACGACTTCCACGCCTCGCTCGTCGAGCCGTGGGACGGTCCCGCGCTCGTCGCGGCGACCGACGGCGACCGCATCGCCGCCGTCCTCGACCGCAACGGCCTCCGTCCGTGTCGCTACGAGGTGACGACCGACGGCCGCCTCATCGTCGCCAGCGAGGTCGGCGCGCTCGACACCGACCCCGCGGAACTCGAATCCCGCGGTCGCCTCCAGCCCGGCGAGATCTTCATGGCCGACCCCGAGGAGGGCCGCGTCATCCCCGACGCCGAAGTGTTCGACTCCCTCACCGACGAGAAGTACGGCGAGTGGGTCGACCAACAGCAGCGCCATCTCGACGACATCGCCGGCGACACCGACTCCACCTCGCGCGGACAGGTCGAGTCGCTCCGCGCGACACAGGCGGCGTTCGGCTACACGCACGACCAGCTCAACCACATGATAGAGCCGATGGCCCGCGACGGCAAGGACCCCGTCGGCTCGATGGGCGACGACACGCCGCTTTCGGTGCTGTCGGACCTCAACCGCCCGCTGTTTACCTACTTCAAGCAGCTGTTCGCGCAGGTGTCGAACCCGCCTATCGACTACATCCGCGAGAAGCTCGTGACGAGCCTGGAGTCGCGGCTCGGCTGCCAGCGTAACCTCCTCGACGAATCACCCGAGCACGCGCGTCAGCTCGTCCTCGACTCGCCGGTCCTCACGGACGCCGAGACTGCGGCCATCAAGGACCTCGACGACGACATGCGGAGCGAAGTCGTCGACATCACCTACGAGAAAGGCGGCGACATCCGCGAGGCCATCGAGGCCGTCCGCGACGAGGCCAAGGCGGTCATCGAAGACGGCGCGGACATCGTCGTCCTCTCCGACCGCGCGGTCGGCCCCGACCGCGTCGCCATCCCGAGCCTGCTCGCGACGGGCGCGGTCCACCACAGCCTCGTCCGCAACGGCCTCCGGAACCACGCCGGCCTCGTCGTCGAGTCCGGCGACCCACGCGAGGTCCACCACCTCGCCACGCTCGTCGGCTACGGCGCGGGCGCGGTGAACCCCTACCTCGCCTACCAGACCATCGAGGACGTCGTCGCCGGCCCCGACGGGGCCGACGAGGGCGAGGCCATCGACGCGTACGTCCACGCGCTCGAAGACGGCCTGCTCAAGACGATGGCAAAGATGGGCATCTCGACGGTCGAGAGCTACCGCGGCGCGCAGATTTTCGAAGCCGTCGGCCTCGAATCCGACTTCGTCGCCGAGTACTTCGAGGGCACCGAAATCCGCACCGAGGGTATCGGCCTCGACGTCATCGAGGAAGACCTGCTGACCCGTCACGCCGCCGCGTTCGGCACGGACCCGAAGCTCGAACGACAGGGCGAGTACGAGAACCGCTCGGCCGGCATCCACCACGGCTGGAACCCCCAGACCGTCGGCACGCTCCAGCAGTCCGTCCGCGCCGGCGACTACGAGAAGTACAAGGAGTTCGCGGAGCTGGTCAACGACCAGTCGAAGCAGCTGAAGGCGCTCCGCGGCCTCCTCGAATTCGATTCCGACCGCGAGCCGGTGGACATCGACGAGGTCGAACCCGTCGAGGATATCGTCAAGCGCTTTTCGACGGCCGCGATGTCGCTCGGCAGCCTCTCGCCGGAGGCCCACGAGAACAACTCCATCGCCATGAACCGCATCGGCGGCAAGTCCAACTCCGGCGAGGGCGGCGAGCCGCCGGAGCGCTTCGGTACCGAAAAGGAGTGTAACGTCAAGCAGGTCGCCTCCGGCCGCTTCGGCGTCACCTCTCATTACCTCTCGTCGGCCGACGAGATTCAGATTAAGATGGCGCAGGGCTCGAAGCCCGGCGAGGGCGGCCACCTCCCCGGCAAGAAGGTAAACGAGATGATTGCGCACGTCCGCTATGCGACGCCGGGCGTCGGCCTCATCTCGCCGCCGCCGCTGCACGACATCTACTCCATCGAGGACCTCAAGCAGCTCATCTTCGACCTGAAGTCGGCCAACCCCGACGCCGACATCAACGTCAAGCTCGTCTCCGAGGCCGGCATCGGCACCATCGCCGCCGGCGTCTCGAAGGCGAAAGCCGACGTGGTCCACATCTCCGGCTACGACGGCGGCACCGGCGCGTCGCCCAAGACTTCCATCAAGAACGCCGGTCTCCCGTGGGAACTCGGCCTCGCCGAGGCCAACCAGATGCTCCGCGCGACGGGGCTTCGCTCCCGCATCCGCGTCTCCGTCGACGGCGGCATGAAGACCGGCCGCGACGTGGCCGTCGCCGCCCTCCTCGGCGGCGAGGAGTACGTCTTCGGGACCGCGTCGCTCGTCACCTCGGGCTGCGTGATGGCCCGTCAGTGCCACGAGAACACCTGCCCGGTCGGCGTCGCCACGCAGGACGAGAACCTGCGCCGCCGCTTCCCCGGCGAGCCCGACCACGTCATCAACTACATGACGTTCATCGCGCAGGAACTCCGCGAGATTATGGCCGACCTCGGCTTCACCTCGCTCGACGAGATGATCGGTCGTCCCTCCCTGCTCCGGCAGGTCGAGACGGACCACGAGAAGGCGAAGCACCTCGACCTCTCGTCGGTGCTGGCCGAGCCCGAGACGGGCGCGCGCCGCAAGACCGAAGACCAGGTCCACGCCGACATCGAGACGCACGTCGACCACAAACTCATCGACGAGGCCGCAGACGCCATCGAGAACCGCGAGCCGGTCGTCATCCGCCGCGACCTCTCGAACGTCGACCGCGCGGTCGGCGCGATGCTCTCGAACCGCATCTCGAACGCCCACGGCGGCGAGGGACTCCCGGACGACACCATCCGCTGTGAGTTCGACGGCATCGCCGGCCAGACGTTCGGCGGCTTCCTCGCCCGCGGCGTCACGATGCGGCTCACCGGGGCCGCCAACGACTACGTCGGCAAGGGCCTCTCCGGCGGCCGCGTCATCGTCGACACGCCCGCCGAGGCCAACTACGAGGCCGCCGAAAACATCCTCATCGGCAACGTCGCCCTCTACGGCGCGACGCAGGGCGAATGTTACGTCAACGGCCTCGCCGGCGAGCGCTTCGGCGTCCGCAACTCCGGCGTGAAGGCGGTCGTCGAGGGCGTCGGCGACCACGGCTGTGAGTACATGACCGGCGGCGTCGTCGCCGTCCTCGGGGAGACGGGCCGCAACTTCGCCGCGGGCATGTCCGGCGGCGTAGCCTACGTCTACGACCCCGACGACGAGTTCGCCGCGAAGGCGAACACCGAGATGGTGACACTCGAAGACCACCTCGACGACAAGGACGAGGCGATGCTCACCCGCCTCGTCGAGAACCACCGCACGTACACCGACTCCGACCGCGCGGCCGAACTGCTCGACGACTGGCAGTCCGTGCTCGGTGACTTCGTGAAGGTGATGCCCGACGCGTACGCCGAGGTCATCGCCGAAGACGGCCGCGAGGACGTTCGCAACGAACTCCCCGCGAAGGCGGGCGCAATCGTCGACGCCGGAGCCGACAGAGTCGGCGCGGCGACGACGAGCGACGACTGAGACGGAGACGGACCCCGGCCGTCTCGAACCGCCGCTAACGGCGAGCGGGTTCCGGCACCCGCAACCGATTCTCTCACGTTTTTCACCGCGCGCGCCTTCGACCGAGACATGGACAACGCACTCGTCATCGGCGGCACGCGATTCATCGGCCGCCACCTCGTCTCGGAACTCCTCGACAGCGGCTACGCCGTGACCATCTTCAACCGCGGGAACCACGACAACCCCTTCGAGGACGACCCGCGCGTCCAACACGTGCAGGGCGACCGAACCGACGACGAGGCGCTTCGAACCGCGAAGCTGACCGTCGACCCCGACGCGGTGTTCGACTGCGTGGCGTACAAGCCCGCGGAGGTCGCCTCTGCGGTCGACGTCTTCGCCGACGTGGACGCCTACGTCTACATCTCCAGCGGCGCGGCCTACGGAAGCGAGGTCATCCCGAAGCGCGAGGGCGAGACGCCGCTGTGCGACTGCACCGACGAGCAGGCGGCGGACGACTCGGGTGCGAGCTACGGCCCGCGGAAAGCCGAGGGCGACCGCGTCGTCTTCGAGGCGGCCTCGCGGGGCATCAACGCGATGTCCGTCCGGCCCTGCATCGTCTACGGCCCCGACGACTACACCGAGCGCCTCGACTACTGGATCGACCGCGTGCTGAACTACGACCGCGTCGTCGTCCCCGGCGACGGGACGAACGTCTGGCACCGCGCCTACGTCGAGGACGTGGCGAGCGCGATGCGCGTCGTCGCCGAGGAGGGCGAGGCGGGCGAGGCCTACAACGTCGGTGACAGACGGCTCGTGACGCTCGAAGAGATGGTCGAAGTCATCGCTGACGCCGCCGGCACCGGCGTCGAGGTCGTCCACGCGGGCGAGCGTGAACTCGCCGCGGCCGGCCTCTCGATGGACGACTTCATCCTCTACCGCGACTACCCGCACGTCCTCTCGACGGACAAACTCGCCCGTCTCGGCTGGGAGTCCACCCCCGTCGAGGAGGCGATGCGCCGGTCGGTCGCCGACCACCGCGACAGCGACCGCGACGGCGCGGAACACGACCCCGGCCGCGACGCCGAAGAACGCGTGCTCTCGATTCTCGATACGCTCTGAGACGGGATCGTTCGCTCGAAAAAACGAGGCGGCGAGGCGGCGTCTCCGACGAGTTCAGCCGCTGAACTGGCCGTCGTGGTCCATCTCGGGGACCTCCTCTTCGAGCCACTCTCGGAACCACTTGACGCGCTTGAGCCGCTGGTGAGCGAAGCTCTGGGCGGTGTCGGTTTCGAGCCGGTCGGAGGCGTCGCGGCCGCGCTCGAAGACGCGTTCGACCATCTCGGCGGCGTCCATGTGGGTCCGGGCCTCGTAGCCCATCCGCAGGAGCATCAGCGCGGTGCCGTTCGCGCCGATTTTGTCGAGGATGTCGGCCTCGATGAGACAGCGCGTCTCAAGCGACACGTCGGTCAGCGACCCCTGATACGAGTGGTCGGAGACGACCTGACACACCTGGTCGACGAAGGAGTCGGGGTAGTCGCCGTGGCTGCTGAGGAACTCGCGGGCGACGCGAGCGCCCTCCTCCGCGTGGACCTCCTGGTCGGCTTCGAGCTTCGAGATGTCGTGAAAGAGGGCGGCGACGCGAACGACGTTCACGTCCGCGCCCTCGCGGTCGGCGATGCGCGTCGCGAGGTCGACGACGTTGAGGATGTGGTTGAACCGGTACTCCGCGGAGTGCCACGGATACCAGCGCATCCGCCCGCCGTCGTCTTCGTTTTCGACGCTCGCAGAGAGATAGTCCGAGACGAAACGCTTCATATCCTCGAACTCGGCGTCGGAGACCGCCGACTCTTTGATTTCAACGCCCACGGCAGAACCTCCGTCGGTGTTGGCACGTGCGTATTCTCATTACACGGAATGAGGGTCGTTCCACTCTTAGGCGTTACGACCACCCTGAGTCGCGTGAACCGGGCTCTCGGGCGAACAGACCGGGTCTCGTGGCCGCCAATGTGAACCGCTGGCACATCGATGAGAGTTAACTCACCCGCCCGCGTCGACCCCGACGTGACCGAAGCACGATACCTCGACGACGCGACGACACACGAGTTCGAGGCGACCGTCGAGACGGTCCGCGGAACCGACCGCGTCGTCCTCGACCGGACGTACTTCTACCCGACCGGCGGCGGCCAACCGCACGACACGGGCACCCTATCGGTAGACGGCGAGGATTGCGACGGCGAGACGTGGGACGTGACGGACGTCCAGAAACGCGACCGAATCGAACACGTCGTCGCGGGCGACGCGCCCGACCTGGGGGCGACCGTCACCGGACGCGTCGACCCGGCGCGGCGGCGCGCCCACAGCCGCTACCACACGGCCCAGCATCTCCTCTCTGCGGTCCTCCTCGACGAGTTCGACGCCGAGACGACCGGTAACCAACTGTACGCCGACCACGCACACCTCGACTGCGCCTACGACCGCTTCGACGGCGACGACCTCCGGACCATCGAGACGCGCCTGAACGACCTCGTCGCGTCCGACCTCCCCGTCCGGTGGTACAGCCTCGACCGCGAGGAGGCCGAAGCGACGCTCGACCCCGACCGCACCAGACTCTACCTGCTTCCGGAGTCGATTCGGGAGGTCCGAATCGTCGAAATCGGCGACGCGGACGACCCCTTCGACCGGACCGCCTGCGCGGGAACTCACGTCGAATCGACGGGCGACATCGGCACGGTCTCCGTCGCCGGCCGGACGACCCAAGGCTCGGCACACGAGCGCGTGAACTTCGCCCTCGAATAGCCGGTCGCCGGTCGAATCGACTCCTCGGACGCGACTACGTGGACCGGGACGCTTCTGCCCGCGCCCGAGGCTCGCATACCCAGCCCTCGCGGACCGGAACCAGCTCGTAGCCCGACTCCCGGAGCAGGGCCTTCGCCGCCGCTTCGTCGTGGCTCCCGCGGGCGTCGTGCAGTTCGAAATACACCGTCGGCCGGTGCTCCCGAAGGACCGCCTCCGCCCCCCGGAGCACGTTCAGGCCGAACCCTTCGACGTCAACCTTCAGGTGGTCCGGCGGCGGGACCGTCCCGGACTCGACGAGCGAGTCCAGCCGTCGCATCGATACCGACGCCGTGTCGACGACCCGCGCCCCCCACGCGCTCGCGTGGTCTCGCGAGAACGACCCCAGTTCGTCGTAGCTCGACAGGTGGAACGCTCGGGATTCGTCGGTTTCGCCGAGGCCGCAGTCGAGGAGGTCCACCCGGTCGTCGAAGTCGTTGACCTCGACGTTCGCCCGCAACTGGTCGACGACCTCGGGATGCGGCTCGACGGCGACGACCTGCGCGGAGGGTTCGCTGGCCGCGACCGCGAGCGTGTAGGTCCCCGTGTTCGCGCCCACGTCGACGACCACGTCGCCGCCGTCGAGGTCGAGCAACAGCGCTTGCAGGAGCACGTCGTTACCGTGACGGTTGTACAGTTCGTAGCTCCGGAAGCTCGTCCGCCCGACGTGTTTCTTCGTGGCGACGAGCCGTCGCTCGTAGTTCGCCCGAACGAGCGCGTAGTGGAGGGAGTACGCGAGGTGGCGAGCGGCCGACACCGGATGCAGCAGAGACACGTTAGTGTATTGTCATTGTGCGGCGATAAAAATCGCTCGGCGGCGACGCGACTCGGCGTGATATGGATTCGCAGGAGAAGTTCGAGTAGTCCCGGGCGGATTCGAACCGCCGTCAGCGGCTGTCTTCTCGGCACGCAATGAACCGTACCAATCCAAAGGCCGCTATGATTGGCCACTACACCACGGGACTGCGCACTCGTCGGTTGTCCGCTGGTAAATGAAAACGCTTCGGTTCCGGTCGGGCGGCGTCGACGATTAATCGGCGGCTTCCGTCTCCGTCTCGGGTTCCGCGCCGCACACGTCGAGATACTCGCAGGCGTCCGTCTCGGGGTCGAAACAGTCGGGACACTCGGAGTTACGGTCGATGATGGTGTCGAGTCGCTCCGCGATCATCCCGTCGATGACGGGTTCGAGTTCGCGGGCCTCCGCGCGGAACTCCTCGACGTCGAGGACGTTCGAGAGGAAGCGCTCGATGATGCAGTAGGTCTGGAGCGCGTCGCGGGCGCGGACGATGCCGTCGTCCGTGAGCGTGACGCCCTTGTACTTCTCGTGTTCGGCGAGGCCGCGGGATTCGAGTTTGCCGATCATCTCGTTCGCACTCGCGGGGCTCACCTCCATCATGTCCGCGAGCGCGCCGGTGGCCGCCGGGCCGTTCTCCATCTCCTGCAGCAGGTAAATCGCCTTGACGTATTGGTCTGCCGTGTTCATCGTTTCACTCGCGGTCTTCCATGATTCGCGTCACTTCTTCTACGCCCTCGGCCTCCTCGTCGCGAATCGCCGACAGGGTGGCGACGAGTTCCTCGCGGTCGATAGAGAACTGTGCCTCGCTCGCCTCGATGGCCTCGATGACGTCGTCGTAGAACTTGTATGCGGTCTCCTCGTTGCAGAGTTGGTCGTAGAGGACGCCGTCGAAGTCCTCGGGCTTCGTCTGGCCGTACTGGGCCTCGACCAGCGCCTCTATCTCCTCGAAGGGGACGCTGTCGACTTCCAGCCGGTCGATGACGGCTTCGAGGCGCTCGCGGTGGTCCGCGGACTCCTCGGCGGCGTGCGAAAGCAGGGCTCGAATCTCCTCGTCGAGCGCGTCTTCGTCGAGTTCCTCGTGGTGGTGGTAGGCGCGCGCCTCCACGACCTCTTCGAGGACGATACCGATCTGGAGGAGTCGGGCGAGCTGGTGGTCCGAGCTGACCTGATAGCCGACGCTCATGGACTCGTCCCCCTCAACGTTCGAAGACACGGTCCCGCGACGTACATACACACCTCTCCGGGAGTAACCGACTTAAGCGGTTCCCTCGCGGGTCGACGGGATCGGAGAAAAAAAACGCCCGGCGAAGTCGCGCCGCGGAGGCCGGACTACCGCAGGCGCGCCGCGATGAGCTCTTCGAGGTCGTCGCGGAATTCGTCGACTTCGATCTCTTCGAGGACGGGCACGAAGAAGCCCTCCACGAGCATGTTACGGGCCTGTTCTTCGGGGACGGACCGAGAGACCATGTAGAAGAGGTCCTCGGCGTCGACCTGCCCGACGGAGGCCGCGTGGGACGCCTCGGTGTCGTGGTTGTTGATGATGAGCTTCGGCGACGCGTCGGCCTCGGACTGGTCCGAGAGCATCAGCGTGTTCTCGCGCTGATAGGAGTTCGTACTCCACGCGTCGCGGCCGACGTCCTGGACGCCCTCGTACACCGAGCGCGCCTCGTCGTCGAGGACGCCGCGGGTCACGAGGTCGGCCGTCGTGTTCTCGGCTTTGTGCCAGACGCGGGCGTTCACGTCGAGGTGCTGGTCGTCGTGACCGAAGAACGCGCCGACGATTTTCGTCTCCGACGCCTCGCCGTTGAGTTCGGTCTCGACGTCGCTGCGGGTGAGCCGCGAGCCGAGGTTCCCCTCGATCCAGTTGACCGTGGAGTAGGTGTCGGCGTCGGCGCGCTTGAGCGAGTACGTGTACGTCTCCTCGTCGAGGTTTTGCAGGGAGCCGTACTGGACGTACGAGTTCTCGCCCGCGTCGATTTCGACGAGGTTCGAGAAGTACCGCGCGTCGTCGACGCTGTCGCCGGACTCGATGGCTTCGAGGATGGTGACCGACGAGGACTCCTCGGTGACGACGAGCGTGTGGCTGAACAGCGACCGAGAGTTCATCTCGGCGCGAATCTTCACGTCCTCGGCGTCGACGCCCTCGGGGACGTAGATGAACGTGCCCGTCGTGAACAGCGCCGCCGAGAGGGCGGTGAGGTAGTTCGTGTCGGGAGCGACGACCGACCCGAAGCGCTCCTCGATGAGGTCGCCGTACTCGGAGAGGGCCTCCGTGAACGGGAGGACGACGACGCCCTCGGGCGACTCGCGGGTCGTCTCGTCGGCCTGGTTCAGCGGGTCGACGAGCGACTCGAAGTCGAGCGCTTCGAGGTTGGTCCAGCGGCGACCGGGCGTCTGGATGACGTCCGGCAGTTCGAGCGCGTCGAGTGCTTCGAGGGCTTCGAGGCGGGCCTCGAGGAGCCACTCCGGCTCGTCCCGTGCGTCCGAAATCTCTCGTACCGTCTCTGCGGACAGGTTCGCGGGAAGTTGCGCACTCATTGGTTATCCGAGGCTACCCTCCATCTCGAGTTCGACGAGTCGGTTGAGTTCGACCGCGTACTCGATGGGCAGTTCCTCCGTGATGGGTTCGATGAACCCGGAGACGATCATCTGCTTCGCGTCGTCGTCGTCGAGACCGCGCGACTGGAGGTAGAAGATGTCCTCGTCGCCGATCTTGCCGACGGTCGCCTCGTGGGCGACGTCCACCGTGGACTCGTTGATTTCCATGTACGGCATCGTGTCCGAGGTGGACTCGTTGTCGAACATGAGCGCGTCACACTCGACCGCGGTCGAGGAGTTCTTCGCGCCGTTGGCGATGTGGACGAGACCGCGGTAGTTCGTGCGGCCGCCGTCCTTCGAGATGGACTTCGACTCGATGGTCGACTTCGTCTCGGGGGCGTTGTGGTACACCTTCGCGCCGGTGTCGATGTTCTGGCCCTCGCCCGCGAAGGCGATGGTGATGTGGTTGTCCGACGCGCCGCGGCCCTTCAGAATCGACGCCGGGTAGAGCATGGTGGCCTTCGAGCCCATCGAGCCCGAAATCCACTCCATGCGGCCGCCCTTCTCGACGATGGCGCGCTTGGTGTTGAGGTTGTAGGTGTTCTTCGACCAGTTCTGGACGGTCGAGTACTGGACGTGGGCGTCCTCGCCGACGAACACTTCGACGCCGCCGGAGTGGAGGTTGAACGCGGAGTACTTCGGGGCCGAACAGCCCTCGATGTAGTGGACTTCGGAGCCCTTCTCCGCGACGATGAGCGTGTGCTCGAACTGGCCCATGCCCTCGGAGTTCATGCGGAAGTACGCCTGCACCGGCATCTCGACCGTCACGTCCTCGGGGACGTAGACGAACGAGCCGCCGGACCAGATGGCGCCGTGAAGCGCGGCGAACTTGTTGTCGCTCGGGGGGACGCACTTCGTCATGAAGTACTCCTTGACGATGTCTTCGTGCTCCTGGACCGCCTGGTCCATGTTCATGAAGACGACGCCTTTCTCCTCCCAGCGCTCCTGCATGTTCTGGTAGACGACCTCGGACTCGTACTGGGCGCCGACGCCCGAGAGGGCGTTCTTCTCGGCTTCCGGGATACCCAGTTTGTCGAAGGTGTCCTTGATGTCGTCCGGCAGGTCGCGCCAGTCGTCGACGCCGCCGCGGACTTCCACGTCGGGTCGGATGTACGGGACGATTTCGTCCACGTCGACCTCGGTGAGGTCAGGCTGGCCGGGCCAGTCGGTCGGCATCGGCATGTTCTGGTACTGCTTGAGCGCGCGAAGGCGGCGCTCGAGCATCCATTCGGGCTCGTCTTTGTCCTCCGAGATGACGCGGATGGTCTCTTCGTTGAGACCCTTCTCGGCCACGAACGCGGCCTTCTGCTCCTTCTTGAACTCGAAGCGAGCTTCCGTGTCTGTCTCTTTGAGGTGGTCTTGGTCGGAACTCATGATGTTGGGGGATTACGCGGCTTCGTACACTTCCTCACGGACCCAGTCGTAGCCCTTGTCTTCGAGCTCGGACGCGAGCGACGCGTCGCCGCTCTTGACGACCTTACCGTCCAGCATGATGTGGACGTGGTCCGGCTCGACGTATTCGAGGATACGCTGGTAGTGAGTGATCTGGAGGATACCCGTGCCCTGCTCGTCGCGCAGCGCGTTGATACCCTTCGAGACGTCCTGCAGGCGGTCGATGTCGAGACCGGAGTCGATCTCGTCGAGCACCGCAATCGACGGTTCGAGAATCGCGGCCTGAAGGACCTCGTTTTGTTTCTTCTCGCCGCCGGAGAAACCGGCGTTGAGGTAGCGCTGCATGAACTTCTCGTCCATGTCGAGAAGCTCCATCTTCTCTTTGAGGAGCTGCTGGAACTCGGCGACGCCGACTTCGCCGTCGTCGACGTTACCCTCCATCGGGGAGGTGTCGTAGCCGGCTTCCTCTTCTGCTTCCTCGTCGTCGTCCTCGCCGAAGAGGAGCTCCTCGCGCTCGTCGATCTTCGCGTTGAGCGCGGTGCGGAGGAAGTTCGTCATGGTGACGCCCTCGATTTCCGCGGGGTACTGGAAGCCGAGGAAGATGCCGAGCGCGGCGCGCTCGTTCGGCTCCAGTTCCAGAAGGTTCCACGTGCGGGCGTCGTCCGGAATTTCGAGGTCGCCGAAGTCGTCGTCCTCCAGGTGGAGGAGGATTTCGCCTTCGGTTACTTCGTAGGCGGGGTGCCCGGCGATGATTTTAGAAGTCGTAGACTTGCCGGACCCGTTGGGACCCATCAGCGCGTGGATCTCGCCGGATTTGACTTCCAGGTCGACACCTCGCAGAATCTGCTCACCGTCTTCCTCCGCGACTCGTGCGTGGAGGTTCTTAATCTCGAGAGTTGCCATCGTTGGTTCGTTGCCTCGTACTCGAAAGGTGGGGAGTATCGCCCATAATGCTTGCGCATTCACCCCCGCCACCTTTTGTAGAAAGAAAATTTGTTTTCAAATCCGCAAAGAATCACACCGATTCGCGACACGCGTCCGGGTTTCGGACAGCCGAACGAAGTTACGGTTCCGGCGACTATGTAACCGAATATGGTTTCGTTAGTCGGTGACGGGAGCGGTCACATGAAGCTCCCAAGGCCGGTCTGTTCCTGTCCGCTTTTCACCTCGTCCCACGACATCCCGAGCGCCTCGATAACGCGGGAGATGGGCCCTTCGAGCGTCTTGGTGAGCATCGTCTCCCAGTCGACTTCGAATTCCTCGGGAATCTGGTCCGCGTACTCGAAGCAGATGACGTCGGGGTCGCGCTTGAACTCGCGGTAGCGGTCGTCGACCTGCGGGTCGAACTCGCTGGACTCCATCTCGCGGAACCACGACGGGTGGACTTTCTTGAGGTAGACCCGCTTCGGCTTCGACCCGCGGCCGAAGTTCGTCCCGAGGAAGGCGTTGGCGTACTGCGCGCCGCGGACGTGCGCGGTCGGCGTCTCGTACGCCGAGAGGCGTTTGCCGATGCCGCCGGGGATGCCGACCTGTTCGAGCGGGAGGTTCCCCGCCTCGAAGTCCGTGATGATGTCGTGGAGGTAGTCTTTGATGACCTCGGTGTCCTCGCCGTGGACGATCATGTCGATGACGTTCTTCTGGACCTCTTTGGTTATCTGTGCGATATCCGACCGTTTGTACTCGAAGCCCGTGATGTCGATGTCGTCGACGTCCTTACCCTCCTTCCAGACGATGTGGCCCGCGTAGCGCTTTTTCTTGCCCGCCTGGAAGAACCGCCGGTAGAGCTTCTCGAACTCGATTTGGAAGCGATGTTCGTCCGCGCCCAACTCGTCGCGCGCGAAGTCGTCGTAGGCGGCGTTGATGTGCTCCTCGATGTCGAACGACTGCTCGATGGCTTCTTCTTTCGACACGTCCGGGCCGAGTTCGAGCATCACGCTGTCGGTATCGCCGTAGGCCACGTCGTAGCCGATTTGGTTCGCCGCCTGCTCCGTGAACTCGATGACCTTCCGGCCGGTCGCCGTCACCGCCGCGCCCATCTCCTTGTCGTAGAGGCGGAAGCGGTCCCAGCCCAGCACGCCGTACAGCGAGTTCATGATGACCTTCACCGCGGCCTGCTGGCGGTCGAACTGCTCGTACTCCGACGAGCCGGGGTCGTGGGAGTTCCGAAGCGACTTCTTTTCCTCCCGCTCGGTGAGGAGTTCGTCGACCATCTCCCGAATCATGCCGTCCGGCTCCTGCTGGAAGTGCGTCCCGTTGGGTGCGCGGAACACCTCGCCGTCGTAGCGCTCGGGGTCGACTTTCGTCTCCGGCGAGGCGTTGATAGTCACCATACACATCGGGTACAGCGACTTCAGGTCGAGCACCGTGACGTTCTCCTTGACGCCGGTGATGGGGTCGAAGACGGCCCCGCCCTCGTAGTCCTCCGACTCCTGTTTCCCCTTCGAGGGGAGCGCGAACTCGCCGTGGACCTTGTGGAGGACGTAGATGTCGACGGTGTCGCCGGGCGTCGGCGCGTCTTCGAGCTTACAGCCGACGAACGTCCGCACCTCGTCCCAGAAGGCGATGATGTCCTGTTTCCGGTCGATTTCGACGCACAGCTCCACGTCGCGGAGGTTGTATTCGAGCAGGCGTTCGGGGTCTTCCTCCCAGAGGTCACCGATGTCGCCCGAGTAGCGCTCCTTGCCCGCGTCGAGTTCGAGTTCGCCCACCGCGTCGAGGCGGTAGGATTCGAGTTCGGTGAACTGGGTGCGCTTGTAGGCGTACAGCAGGTCGAAGACGACGCGACCCTTGATGTCCGGGCCGCCCCAGCCGCCGCGCCACACCTCGCCGAGCCGCGAGATGCGGTTGTAGTCGAGGTTCAGGTCGGTCCGCTTGTCGACTTCCTCCAAGCGGTCGAGGAAGTACGGCGCGTCGAAGTCCTCGAAGTTCCACCCGGTGAGGATGTCGGGGTCGGTCTCCTCGATGTACGTGAGGAAGGCGTCGAGCATCTCGGCCTCCTCGTCGAACGTCCGGACCTCCACGTCTCCGTCCTCCCCGAGGAAGTCGTAGTTCGGCAACGCGTCGGGGCGCTTACCGAGGCCCTCGTCGGCCACGGCGTGCCAGACGACGTACTCGTCGCGGTAGGAGTCGTGGCTGGTAAGACAGATAATCGGCTCTTCGCCGTCCTCGGGGAAGCCGTTCCGGTCGTTGACCTCGATGTCGAAGGTGTTCACCCGGAGGTTCGCGTCGACCTCCGCGGGCGCGACTTCCTGGTGAGGAATCTGAATCGTCCCGTCGTCGAGGCGGCGCTCGGGGACGCTGACGCCGCCTTTGATGTCCTTGTCGATGAGCAGGCGGTTCGGAAAGAGGATGTCCGCCTCGTAGTGGTCGAACTCGTCGCGAATCTGCCCGACGTCGCGGGGGGTGCGGCCGAAAATCTTCGTCAGCTCCTCGCCGCGGATGCTCTCGTAGCCGTCCTCGGTGCCGGTGATAACGTCCTTGTCGAGGTCGCCGTCGTCGAGGCTGTCGGTGGGGGCGTAGAAGTACGGCCGAAACCCGAGTACGCGGACGTGTTCGGTCTCGTCGTCGGCCGTCCGGCCGAAGATGTGAATCACCGGGTACTCGTCGCGGCCCGCGCCCTCGATGGTGTAATCGACCTGCGTGACGGCCAGTTCGACCGTCCCGTCCGGGTCGGGAAACCGCACCTCGTCCGTGTCGACGACGTCGGAGACGTGCTGGCCGGCGTCGCCGGCGACGATGGCGGCCTCCTCGTCAGGCCGCGCGTCGCCCGCGCCGTCGGCGTCGTTCCCCCCGAAGTCGGTCAGACCCGTCTGCGTCATGGCAATCGCTTCGGCGGCGCGGCTAAAAACCCCGGCGTTTCCGCGAACCGCACCCGGAACCACGGAAAGACATTTATCCATGTATGACATTCCTTGTCACACGATATGACCGACCACGCAACTCCGGAGCGGTGGGATGGCACGATCGACGGCGACGGACCGACTGGTCCGACGGGAGCCGAGACGGTCGAATCCTACGATATCGACGGTGGCGTGGTGTTCTACGACGCGGAGAACCCACTCGCGTGGGTCGAGGCCTCGAGTTCGATGCGCCTCGACGACTGCGCCTGACTCGGCCGAAACGGACACTTTTTCTCGGCACGGCGTCTCGACGCGAGCGTGACGGACGACGAGCGACGCGAGGGAACAGCCACGGACGCGGCCGACGAAGACGACGACGCGGAGCGTCCGTCGGCGGACATGGCCTCGGAGATCGACCCCGAAAAGCGGTGGGGCGACCCCGAGGCCCGCTGGGACCCGGAAACCCGCTGGGGGAACCCCGAAAAGGACCTCCCGACGATTCCCCGCGTCGGCATCCCCGGTGAGGACGCCGGCGACGACGGCGACTCCAACGGCGACGGCGGCGACGACGCGCCGGAGTTCTCGCCCGACGTGAATCCCGAGGCCGCCCGGCTGTTCTGGGCGAGCGTCGTGCTCGCGAACGTCGGCCTCGCGGGACTCACGGTGGGGCCGATGCTCGTCTACTTCCGCGGCGATACGCTCCTCGGCGGCGGCCTGTTTCTGTTCGGCGCGGTCGTGCTCGTCCGCGTCCACTCCATCTACCGAGAGTTCAAGCGAGGGGAGTGGCGGGACGACGACGGCGACGACAGCGACGGCGATGACGCGGACGACGGCGACTCAGCCGAGAGCGACGACGCGTCGGGAACTGATGACGAACGCGAAGACGCCCCCGAGCGCAACCGCTAACAGTCGCCGCGCCCTTCGCCGGGACGTATGCGAACCGTCCGCGGACCCGACGGCCGGACGTATCTCCTCGTCAAGCAGTCGAGCGACGCCAGCCGCGTCCGCGACCCGGAGACCGGCGAGGAGCGGCACCTGCCGAACGACGACCTCGAAGCCGTGAGCGGCGAGTCCCCGCTCGAAACCGCCGCGCGCGCCGTCCCCGAACCGGTCCGCCGAATCCTCGTCGCGGTCCCGACCGAGCGCGGACTGGGCCTGCTCGTCGACCTCGTCGACCGCGGGCCGCTCCCCGTGGTCGACCTCCTCGGAGCCTACGACCTCTGCGAGAGCGACCTCCACGGTCTCTTAACCGAGTTCCGGGCCGCCGGCCTCGTCGTCGAGGCCACGGTCTACGGGGAGCGCGGCTACGAGGCGACCGATGCCGCGAAAGAGGGAGTCGAATTACTGCGGGCGAACGGCGCACGCGAGTAGGCTATCGCGGCGGAGCCGACCGCCCTCAGTCGTCCGCGAGCGCGCCTTCGACTATCGGCGCGTCGGTCCGCTCGACCGTCGAGCGGTTCGTCGTCGGGTTCTTCTCCACGCGGACGAGGTCGTCGGCCGCGCCGACCAGGTCTTCGTCGTGGCTGACGATGAGAATCTGCTTGACGCCGCGGCTCTGCATGTCCTCGACGAGGTCGACCAGCCGCGAGACGTGGCCGCTGTCGAGGAACACCGTCGGCTCGTCGAGGATGAGCGGCGGGAGCGGGGCCGCGCCGTCGATGCCCTCGGCGAGGAGTCGGTAGATTGCACACCTGAGGCTGAGGTTGAACAGGGCGCGCTCGCCGCCCGAGAGCTGTTCGGGTTCGAGCGCGGTGCCGTCCTTCTGGAACACCGTCAAGCCGTACTCGCCGTCGAGTCGGATGCGCGAGTAGGCGTCGTTGGCGTAGACGAGATCGAACGTCTCGTTGAGCATCCGTTCGAGCACCTCGACGTTGCGCTGTCGAAGCTCTGCCCGGAGGTCGCCGTAGGTCGATTCGAGCGTCGAGACCTCGTCGTGGACCGATTCGAGGGCGTCCACGCGCTCGGCGAGGTGGTCGCGGCGCTCTCGGAGGTCGTCCAACTGTTCGAGTTCGGCCTCGACGCCGCCGACGCGACTCTGGAGGTCATCGCGCTTCTCACGCAACTCGGGAAGCACCTCGTCTTCGACCCGTTCGAGGTACGCCGCGGCGTTTTTCTTGCGCTGTTTCGCCCCCTCGACCGCCTCCTCGTCGACCGTCTCGCGGAGTTCGTCTCGGCGCTCGCGACGCTCGCGGAGGTGTTCGCGACGCTCGCGGTTCACCTCTGCGAGCGTCTCGCGCTTCTCGCGGAGCCGGTCCCGCGCGTCGATTTTCTCGGCCCGCGTATCGACCAGCGATTCGACGCGGTCGAGCCGGTCGCGCCGGTCGTCGAGGGTGTCGAGGTCCGATTCGAGCGAATCGACCGTCTCCGCGACCTCCTCGGCCCGCTCGGCCTGCGTCGTCGCGGCCTCGCGTTTCTCCTCGGCCTCCGAGTCGAGTTCCGCGGCGGCCTCGCGCTTTTCTTCGGCGGCCTCGCGGCGACTCTCGACGGTCTCCTCGCGGTCGGCGATGCGTTCGTCCACGAGGTCGAGTCTGTCGCGCCGGGAACTCGCGCGGGTCTCGACCTCGACGAGCGCCTCGGCCGCCTCGACGGCCGCCGAGCGCGACTCGACTGCCGATTCGAGCGATTCGCGGTCGGCCTCCAGCGACTCGACCGCGGCCTCGCGCTCGCTGATGGCGTCGACGTGGGGCGACCCCTCGACCGACTGTCCGCACTCGGGGCACTTGCCCGCGTCGCGGAGGCGCTCGGCCTCGGCGAGGCGCTCGCGCGCGTTCTTCAGTTCGGTCTCCGTCTCCGCGAGCGACTCGCGAGCCTCGGAGCGCGCCTCGCGTCGTTCTTCGAGCAGGTCGGCGGCCTCGCCGAGTTCGACGGGGGCGTCCTCGAACCGCGCTTCGGCGTCGTCGAGCGCCGACCGAAGCTCCGCGCGCGTCTCGCGGAACGATTCGAGTTCCCGTTCGGCCTCGGCGGCGGTCTCCGCGTCGGCCTCGGCGGCCTCGCGTTTCTCCTCGGCGCGCGATTCGAGGTCGTCGGCGCGCTCGCGGAGGCGCTCGGCCTGCGTCTCGAAGGCCTGCGCCCGCGTCCGCGCCTCGGAGAGGTCGTCGCGCAGTTCGGATTCGCGCGCCGACAGCGCCTCTCGCGCGTCGGCTATCGCCTCGTCGCTCGCGTCGTCGAGGTCCGCCCGGGCGAGGGCGTCGTCGATGTCGGATTCGAGTTCGTCGGCGGCGGCGTCGAATTCCCGGACGCGCTCCGAGAGGTCGTCGCGCTTCGTCTCGTCGGCGGAGATTTTCGCGGTCAGGTCTTCGATGGCCGACTCGATTTCGTCGAGTCGCTCCCGCTTTTCGGCGTGTTCGTCGAGCGTCGCCTCGGCGGCGTCGAGCGCCGACTTCGCCTTGTCGCGCTGGCTCTCGTAGTTCGAAATCTCCTCGTCGAGGGAGTCGAGCTCGGATTCGAGCGCGTTGAGCGTCGCGTGGAGGTCCGCGTCCTCCTTGGCCTCGATTTGGGACTCGACGTCTTCGAGGACGCTCCGCTTTTTCGTCAGCACGTCTTCGACCCCGAGCCGGGCGTTGCCGGCGCGCTCGCGGTACGTTTCGAGCTTTCCGAGTTGCAGGAGGTCGTCAATCATGTCCTGGCGCTGGCTCGGCGTCGCGTTGATGAGCTTGTTGACCTCGCCCTGCTGGACGTACGCGCAGTTCACGAACGCTTCGGCGTCCATCCGCAGGAGCGACGCGACGTGCCGGCGAACGTCGCGCGCGCCTTCGACGGTTCCCTCGGGGCCGTCGAGGACGCACTTGGCGGTGGTCGCGCGGTCGCCGGAGACGCGAACCCGGCGGTCGATGCGGTACTCGCCGCCGTCGTGGACGAATTCGAGCGTGATTTCGGCGTCGTCCGCGCCCGTCGTCACCACGTCTTCGAGCGTCCCCGCGAGCGCCTTCGAGCCGTAGAGCGCGAAGAAACACGCTTCGAGGAGCGACGACTTGCCGCTGCCGTTGACGCCGTGGATGACCGTGACGCCGTCTCGAAGGTCGAGTTCGGCGTCCTCGTAGGGTTTGAAGTTCCGGATGGCGATTCGGGTGAATCTCACGCGAAATCACCCAGCGAACTGTCGCGGCTCGCCGCGGGGTCCGCGGCGGTCTCCGAGTCGGTGTCGGCCGTCGTCTCGGTGTCGGTGTCGGTCGCCGCTTCAGCGGCCGTCTCGGCCGTGTCTTCGACGGCCGCCGCGTCTTCGCCGTCCGCCGCGTCCTCGACGCTCTCCGACTCCTCGGCTTCGGCGTCGCTCTCGCGCTCGGCGGCGACGAAGGCGTCCGGGTCGTCCGAGAGGAGCGATTCGACGCGCTCGCGCACCTCGTCGCGGACGTTCGAGTCGGCGACCTTGCTCGCGCGGACCGTCTCGTCCACGTCGAGGGCGGCGCTCGACAGGCCCATCTCGCGGACCCGCTCGCGCACCGCGTCGTCGGGGTCGGCGAAGGTCACGTCGGTCGCCAAGTCGCCGTCGTCGTCGATGTCGCGCTTGTCGTTGACGCGGGCGACGAGCGCGCCCTCCTCGACGGCGAACGACTCGACCGCCGCGGGCGTGACGGTTTCGCCCTCGCCCCGCAGTTCGACGATGGCGACCGCGTCTTCGAGGTCGAACTCGCGGACGCGCTGGCGGACGCGCTCGATACCCTCGTCGCCGGCGAGGTCGACCTCGACGAACGCGAACGGGCGCGTTTCGAGGGTTCGCCGGCGGATGTCGACCGCGTCGGGCGTGAACTCGACGAGGTTGTACCCTCGGGGGTCGCGCTCGCTCGCGCTCGCGCGCTCGGTCGAGCCGCAGTAGGTCACCCACGTCCCGTCGAGGTCGGCGGTGTCGGGGACGTGGTTGTCGCCGAGGAGGACCGCGTCGAAGTCGACGTTGGACTCGGCGAGAACGGTTTCGGTCTCCCAGTCGGCGTGCGCGAAGGGCGTGAACAGCCCGTGGGCGACGAGCACCGCGCGGTCGGCGTCGACGGGGTCGAACTGGTAGTCGAGTTCGTCGCGTCGGGAGCGCGGCACGTGGTCGAGGCCGTAGAACGCCACGTCGCCGACGACGTGAGGGTCGCGCCCCAGTCTCGTCGCCAGTCCGAGGCGCTCGAAGAGGTCGAGCCACTGCCCGCCGCGGGTCGACTCGTGGTTGCCGACGATGGCGAGGAAGGGAATCCCGGCGTCGTCGAGGCGGCGGAGCGCGGCGAGCGTCCCGAGGAGGTCCGGGAGTTCGGGACGGCGGTCGTGGTAGAGGTCGCCCGCGTGGACGACGGCGTCCACGTCCCCGTCGAGCGCGTCCGCGACGACCCGTTCGAAGGCGTCGAGGAAGTCCTGGCGGCGCTCCGGCGAGTGGTACTGCTGATACCCGATGTGGGTGTCGCCGGTGTGTATCACCCGTGTCATCTATCACTCGGTTCGCCACCGCCGCTGAAAACGGTTGTGCGACCGGAGCGGAAGTGGTCGGCGTCCCGCGGTCGCCCCTCGGCGGCGCGAGAACTCCGGTTCGGAGCCTCGGCTGCGCCGGCGTCCGCGAGCGCGACGTGGAGTCGGTCGAGGTCCGCGAGGAGCGACCGCCCGCGACGCGCGCAGTCGTGGTGTCCGCGTCGGGCGGCCTCACCGACCGCTCGGCGGAGCGTCAGTTCACCGCCGTCGGAGAGAAAGCGGGCGGCAGAAGAAAGCGATTGGAAGGCGTCACGCGCCTCGGCGACGACTGCGGCGGGCGGGCGCGACTCGGGTCGGTCGCCGGTATCGGCGTCAGCGTCGGCGAGCGCGGAGAGAGCGCGGCCGACGTCGTCGGGAGCGGGCGAAGACATACGACGACGTGGCCGCGCGTTCGGATTTAAATGTTGAGCGTGTAGAGCCGCTTGCGCGCGTCGGAGAACGAAAACCGGGAGTCGACCGCGCCCTCGTCTTCCAGCCGGGAGAGCGCGTAGCGGACGGTTCGCGGGGGCAGAAGCGACTCCTCGGCGATTTGGCTCTGGGTGAGCGTGTCCTCGTAGTCGAGAATCTTCGCGACCAACTTGGCGCTCGGGGGCATGTCCCGAACCGACGCCCAGCGGTCGTCTGCGTCGGGTTCGGACTCGCGTTCGACTGCTTCCGTAGTGCTCATCGTACGATACACCAAGCAATGCTATTAGATAATATTTGCTATCCAGATTTATTACTGATAGGAATTTGTGTGACACGCGTCAGACTCGTCATCCGGGCGGCAGACGCCCCCTAGGCGGCGAATCCCTCACACACCCGAAGCCTCTTATGAACCTGCACCCTATGCCGGATGATGACCGATACTGTGGACGACGTCGATCTCCCCTACGATAAGGACTCGGCGTCGCAGCAGGAGAAGATCACCGCCCTTCAAGAGCGGCTCGAAGTTCTCGAAACGCAGAACGAGGAGATGCGCGACAAGCTCCTCGACACGAACGCCGAGAACAACAAGTATCAACAGAAGCTCGAGCGCCTTACCCACGAGAACAAGAAGCTCAAGCAGTCGCCGCTCTTCGTTGCGACGGTTCAGGAAATCACCGACGAGGGGGTCATCATCAAGCAGCACGGTAACAACCAAGAGGCCCTCACCGAAGTGACCGACGAGATGCGCGAAGAGCTCGAACCCGACGCGCGCGTCGCCGTGAACAACTCTCTCTCCATCGTCAAGCGACTCGACAAGGAGACGGACGTCCGGGCGCGCGTGATGCAGGTCGAACACAGCCCCGACGTGACCTACGAGGACATCGGCGGCCTCAAAGAGCAGATGCAGGAGGTCCGCGAGACGGTCGAGATGCCGCTCGACCGCCCCGAGATGTTCGCTGAGGTCGGCATCGACCCCCCGTCGGGCGTGCTCCTCTACGGCCCGCCGGGCACCGGGAAGACGATGCTCGCGAAGGCCGTCGCCAACCAGACGAACGCCTCGTTCATCAAGATGGCCGGCTCCGAGCTGGTGCACAAGTTCATCGGCGAGGGCGCGAAGCTCGTCCGCGACCTGTTCGAAGTCGCCCGCGAGAACGAACCCGCCGTCATCTTCATCGACGAGATAGACGCCATCGCCTCGAAGCGCACGGACTCGAAGACCTCCGGCGACGCGGAGGTCCAGCGCACGATGATGCAGTTACTCGCCGAGATGGACGGCTTCGACGAGCGCGGCAACATCCGCATCATTGCGGCGACCAACCGCTTCGACATGCTCGACCCCGCGATTCTCCGCCCCGGTCGGTTCGACCGCCTCATCGAGGTGCCCAAGCCGAACGAGGACGGCCGCGAGATAATCTTCCAGATTCACACCCGGAAGATGAACGTCTCCGACGACGTGGACTTCGTCGAACTCGCCGAGATGGCCGACAACGCCTCCGGTGCCGACATCAAGGCCGTCTGTACGGAAGCCGGGATGTTCGCCATCCGCGACGACCGCACGGAGATATTCATGCAGGACTTCGTCGACGCCTGGGAGAAGATTCAGCAGGAAGCCTCGGACGAGACCGAAGTCTCCCGCGCGTTCGCGTAACCGACGCGAGCCGCGGTTCGCTCCGTTTCGGACCGTGTCCTTCGATTTCGTTTTTCGCGCGACGCCGACCGCCGAGTGACTACGCCGCGAACGCGACGTACGGCAGGACGAACAGCGCGAGGAACATCGCCGTGAGGATGAGCCCGTAGCCGCCGAGCGTCGCGGCCGCGGTCAGCCACGATTCGCGTCGGCCGGGGAGTTCGAGCGCGGACATACTCGGTCGGTCGCGGTCGTGAATCATAAATCGTCTGGGTTCGGCTCCGACGACCGCCGCGGCGACCACCGGAACCCGAACGACTGAAACCGACCGGGTCGCACCCACAGGTATGGGCACGCCACTCGAAAGCCGCGAGGCGCAGGCCGAGGAGGTCCTCGACCGACTGTACGAGGAGTACCCCGACACCACCATCTCGCTTTCCTACTCGAACCGCCTCGAACTGCTCATCGCCGTCATGCTCTCGGCGCAGTGTACCGACGAGCGCGTCAACAAGGTCACCGCGGAGCTGTTCGAGAAGTACGACGACGCCGCGGACTACGCCGCCGCCGACCAAGAGGAGCTGGCCGACGACATCAGCTCTATCACCTACTACAACAACAAGGCGAAGTACATCCGCTCCGCCTGCGCGGACATCATCGAGAAACACGACGGCGAGGTTCCGGACACCATGTCCGCGCTGACCGACCTCGCCGGCGTCGGCCGGAAGACCGCGAACGTCGTCCTCCAGCACGGCCACGACATAGTCGAGGGCATCGTCGTCGACACCCACGTCCAGCGGCTCTCGCGCCGCCTCGGCCTGACAGAGGAGGAGTACCCCGAGCGAATCGAGGAGGACCTGATGCCGGTCGTCCCCGAGCGAGACTGGCAGCAGTTCACGCACCTGTTCATCAGCCACGGGCGGGCCGTCTGCGACGCGCGCAACCCGGACTGCGACGCGTGCGTGCTCGAATACCTCTGTCCCTCGTCGAAGCGCGACCACGACGTCGACCTCGCCAGCGGCGAGGCGTGGTAATCAGCCGAACACGTAGCCGCTCAGGTAGCGGTAGATGCCGAGCACCCACGCGAGAATCCAGAAGACGACGTAGCCGAAGACGCCGACGCGGAGGCGGCCGCGCCACGCGCCCATGTTCTCGTGGAGGTCGTCGAGCGACACGTCTTGGTCGGGGTCGCGGTAGAGGTCGGCCTCCCACTTGGCCTGGAAGATTCGGACGATGCCCGTGAGCGCGAAGACGAGCATCGCGTACGCTTGCAGGCCGAGAATCGCGTGCAGGGCGCTGAGGCCGTTGAGTTGCTGAAAGAGCCGCGGGAGCATCCACGTGACGACCGGGACCGTGTTCAACACGAGGCCGGGGAAGATGATTTTGAGGTGGTAGACGAGCACGTCCCACGACACCGTCTCGGCGTCTATCATTATCCACGCGCCGTAGAGGTAAAACGGAAAGCTGGCCGTGACGGTAATCGCGGCGAGCGTGGCAAAGGTCGTCTCGTCTGCCATCGCACGGCGTTAGGACCCGGTCGGCCTAAAGGGACCGATGCGCGGCGTCCCGTTCGAGCGCTAGACCACGCGGCGGCCCCCGAACGTCGGCCGCGACGCCCCAGATTCGAGTCCCGAACCACGCTTTCGAGCGCCGGACCAACCCCGGCGGCGTGCTTCGGAGCGTCGCGCGGCGAGTCGCCCGCGACGAACGCGCTCGGGGTCGGAACACGTTTACCGGCGTGGACCCTACTCCGGGCCGATGTCAGACTCGTCTTCCGCCCCGGCCGACGACGGCTCGTCACCGGACGCGGACGCCGACGCCGCGATGTCCGACGCGGAGCTCGCGGCCCTCCGCGAGGAGGTCGAAGCCAAGTACGACTTCGAGAACTTCGGCCCGGCCGACATGGCGAAGATGACGCCCGAGGAGTGGGACGCCGCGTTCGACCCCGACTCGTGGATCGTCGGCGAGGAGCTGCTCGACCGGGTCGAACAGGAACTCCGCTACCGCGTCGCGATTCGCGAGGTGTTCGCCGTCCTCGAACGCGTGACCGAAGACGGCGAGCCGCGGATTCTCGCGTACTCCGACGAGGGCTACGCCGTCGTCTACCCCGACGGGAGCGTCGAAGGCGAAGGGACCGTCCTCCGCGACGTGAAACCGACCGTCGCGCTCTGTTCGATGGAGGACTTCGAGGTGAACGACGCGCCCGAGACCGTCAGGCTCCCCGAGCCCGACGAGGTCGCACAGGGGACCGGCGACTTCGGCAATCGGATGCTCCAAATCGTCGCGTTCGGCCAGTTGCTCGGCGGATTCGCGCTCATCGGGGCGTGGCTCGTCCTCCCCGACCTCGAGTCGATTATCGCGCCCCTGGCCGGCCTGGGCTTTCTCGTCATCGGCTGTTTCCTCTTCGTCGTCGTGGCCAACGCCCGGCTCTCGGACCGCTTCCGCGCCGAGGAGTACCGGGATAGGCTCCGCGTCATGGGTCTCGAAGGCGGGTCGCGTCCCGAGTTCGTGCCCGCGTTCGACGGGGACGAAACCGCCGCGCCGTTGATCGAGGCCCCCGAGGGAGACGCCCACAGTTCTGAGGGCTGAACCCGGCCCGAACCCACCTCGTAAACCACCTCCGTGACGGCATAGTCGGTGGGTTTAAGCGCGTCCCATCCTGACGAACGACCGTATGAAAAGGCGGGAGTTTCTCCGAACGGCTGGCGGTGCGACAGCCGCCGCGACCGCTGCCGCCGGGACCGCTGCTGCGCAGGAAGGCGGCGGTGGAGCGCAGGTTCAGCCCGACTTCGGTGGCTACCTCGACGGCATCGACGGAGGGTACGAAGACCTCCGCGGCCAAAGCGAGGTCACTATCGAGGTCGGCGCGTCCGGCAACGGCGGGAACCTGGCGTTCGCACCGGCTGGCATCTGGATCGACCCCGGCACGACCGTGACGTGGGAGTGGACCGGCGAAGGCGGCGGACACAACGTCGTCGCGAGCGAGGGTGCGTCGCTCGACTCCGGCGCGTCCGTCTCCGAGGCCGGAAGCACCTACGAGTTCACGTTCGAGAACGGTGGCATCACGAAGTACCACTGCGTGCCCCACGAGGCGCTCGGCATGCTCGGGGCGGTCGCCGTCGGCGACGACGTGGCGACTATCAGCACCGGCGGTGGCGGCGAGAAGGAACTGCACGAACTCGGCGTCCCGATTCAGGCCCACTGGGTCGGGTCGGCGACGATTCTCGGCATCCTCGTCACCATCATCTACACGTTCTTCATCTTGAAGTACGGCGAGTCCCCAAATACGGGTAACACCGGAGGTGGCGAATAATGTCTTCGACCGGCAGCACATACGGTGACATTCACCGATACGAACCGGCGCGAGAGAGCACCGCCGCGGCCATCGCAATCGTCCTCCTGACGGTCATCGAGGTCGTGTTCGTGTTCCTCTTCACGTACGGCTTCGTCTCGGGCTGGGGACTGACCGACACGGGGAACATGTTCCTCGGCGGCATCCTCGCCGTCATCTTCGTGGACCTCGCGTTCATCCTCGCGCTGTACCGCAAGGAGTTCCTCCCCGACGTGATGATCGTCAAAAAGCGGCGTCGCAAGTGGGAGGACCTCTACGTCCGCGAGGAGGACGTCGACGGTGTTACCGTCAGCAGCGATGACGCGTGGGAACAGGTCAAGCGCGCGGTGTACCCCTACTACAAGCGATAAACAATGAGTCTCGAACGCAAAGACGACTACGACCACAAGGCCTGGATGAAAAAGAAGGACCTCACTCCGGTCGAGGCCACCTTCCTCACCACGCTCATCTGGCTGGATAAGCGACTCCGCATCGTCGATTATCTAGAGCTTCTGGAGACACTCTACTACCGAGTCAACCTCCAGATGCCGAAGAGCCACACCGAGCAGTACAACCTCGACAACAAGTTCTGGTACTGGTACCCCCTGTACACACTGGGCTTGTTCTCGACGCTCGCGTACGTCGTCGCGGCGATAAGCGGGGCCCTTCTCGGGTTCTACTACTCCCCCGCGACGACCGGCGACCCGACCACGGCCTACAACAGTATCGAGTTCATCATGCGCGACTTGCAGTTCGGCTTCATGCTCCGCTCCGTCCACCGCTGGGCGGCGCAGGTCATGGTCGCGGCCGTGTTCCTGCACATGCTCCGTGTCTACTTCACGGGGTCGTACAAGGAACCCCGCGAGCTGAACTGGCTCCTCGGCATCGTCCTCATCAGTCTGACGATGGTGTTCGGGTACACCGGATACCTCCTGCCGTGGGACCAGCTCGCGTTCTGGGCCGGGCAGATCGGCGTCGAGATGGCGCTGTCGGTCCCGCTCGCCGGCGAGTGGGTCGCACAGCTCCTGTTCGGTGGCTTCTCGCTGGGCCAGTCGACGTTACAGCGTATGTACATCATTCACGTGTTCCTGCTCCCGTTCGTCGTGACGACGCTCATCGCGATCCACATCGGTATCGTGTGGGTGCAGGGCATCGCGGAGCCGCACTGAGGTGACAACTATGAGCGACAACGAACCCGAAAACGAGGAGATTCGATCCGACGGCGCGGGCATCGTGGCCCCGGACGACGAGACGCCGACATGGAGCGAGCGCAAGGCTCGCAAGACCGGCCTCTCTCGGCTCACCTACGAGTACTTCGAGCGCGCACGTCGCGAAGACCAGGACCTCCGCACGGAGTCCGACTACGTCGAACGCGACGTGCTCGCGTTCCCCACGTGGCCTCACGAGACCGTCCGCAACCTCTCTATCGCGTCGTTCTTCGTCGGGATGATTCTGTTCCTCTCGGCGACGATGCCGCCGCACATCGGCGGCCCCGCGAACCCGTCGAGCACGCCGGCGGTCATCCTGCCCGACTGGTATCTCTACTGGTCGTTCGGACTGCTCAAACTCGGTCCGCTCAACCCCGAAATCGCCATTCTGGGCGATCAGATGCTGATGGCCGACCGCACGTACGGCGTGCTGGCCAACGGCGTCGTCGTCGGCTTCATCGCCATCGTGCCCTTCCTCAACAAGGGCTCGGCCCGGCGACCCGTCGAACAGCCGTTTTGGTCCGCAGTCGGCGTCTTCGGCGTGGTGTTCGCATTCACCATCTCGCTGCTGGCCATCAAGAACCTCATGCCCATGAACGTCGACCTGCTGTTCGACCTGACGTTCCTGCTGCCGTTCGTCTTCGGGACCATCACCTACGCGGTGTTGAAGACGATGCGTGAGGGGTATATGTACAACCTCAACCGCCGCTACTACCGGCTTCGCCCGCCGAAATAGAGCGGAACCACTACCAACCGTCCCTTCTTAGCGTCACTGATGACAGATAGCGACGCAACCGGTCGGACCGGCGACAGCGACGGGACGGAGCGCGGACGCCGCGGCCGGCGCGACATCGTCGTTCCCATGCGGCTCTACAAGACGATTACCGTCTTTTCGACGCTCATCGCCGTCGTGGGCGTGGTTCTCGGCTTCGTCTTCCTCGACGCTGCGACGCTACAAGTGAGCGCCCTCCGCGCGGTCGTCGCCGGCGCGCTCGGCGCGCTCGGCATCGGCGTCGCAGACGGGCTACTCAGCACGGCGCTCGCGGTCGTCGGGCTGAGCATCATCGCGTTCGGCGCGGTCGTCTACACGCTCGGCACTCGCTTTCGCGCCCAAGGAATGGGAAAGTCTCAAGAGGACTCCGGCGAAGACTCGAACAATGGCTGACGAATTCATCAAGGGTCTGGGTATCCTGACCGGCTCCGGACTCGCGTGGCTGGTGCTGGCGTCGTGGTACCGGACGACCAGCTTCGAGAGCACCCAACAGCTCATCGCACCGCTGGAGTCCGGTGCGACCGAGGGACTGTTCAACATCATCGGCGTCACCCTGATGGACGTGTTCCTCTGGTTCGCACTCCTCGGCGCGCTCACCTTCTGGGTGCTCATCCCGGCGGGACACCAGATCATGGACGCGCTCCAAGAGCGCCGCAACGCGCAGTAAGCCGACACGACGCCGTCTCTGCTCCTCTCATTTCGATTCGCGTCGCGGAAAAGTCCCTCAGAATAGCGGTTGCGCTCGGCGCGGTCTCCCGCGTCGGATTGGAAAAACTCTAATGAGTCTCGCCCCGACGGTCCTGTATGCACCCATTACAGTTCCTCGTCCCGCTCGACCAGTTGGCGGCGGTCGAACCGGTCGTCCCGCACGTGGCGCTCGTGCTCGTGCTTGCGAACTTCGCGACGCGTTTTCTCGGCCATCGGTCGCACGTCCGGCAGGCCGAGGAGGGTGGTGAGGAGGCCATCTCCCGGTATCTCCCGCACACGATCACTTCGGGCGCGCTCGTGGTGACCTCGTTCCTCTTCTTGGTCGTCGAGCCGCACGGCGGCATGGTGCTGTCCGTGCTGGTCGTCGGGATGTTCGTCACCGACTTCTTCGAGTTCGAAGCGCGCAAGGTCGAAGCCCGCACCGACAAGCCGCTCGAACGCCCGAACGGCTCGCTCGTCGCCGCGGGGCTCGTGCTCCTGTACGCCGGGTTCCAGAGCCTCTTCTTCCTCGTCTCGGACTACTGGAGCCTCATCGTCTAAGCCCGCGACGCTCGCTTTTCCGCGTCGCCGCTTCGCACCGCTCACGAGGAACACGTATTTTTATCGCGCCGAGTGCCGCCGCTTGGAGTCCGGAATCACGGGCGGGCGAGGCGTTCACTCGACGAGAAGCGGAATGCTCCCGTCGCGGTCGACGACCACAGACTCCGACGGAGAGACTTCCCGGATGACCTCGTCGTCGGCGACGAGCGAGACGGGCGCGTCGTCGCGTTCGACCGACAGTCTGACCGGGGGTTGGAGAACCCACGAGTTCGTCTGGGTCGCGTACGGCGAGACGGGAACGACCGCGAGCCCGGCGGCCGGGCCGACGACCGCGCCGCCAGCGGCGCGCGCGTAGCCGGAGCTTCCGAGCGGTGTGGCGACGACGACGCCGTCGGCTCGGAACTCGTCGACCGAGGTCCAGCGCGCCGCCGCGCGCGACTCGTTGGGCGATTCCGACGAAAAGGGAACCGCCGCCTCCGCGTGGGCGACGCCGTACTCGGAGATATGCGCCGGCTCACTCGTGACGAGCATCGCATCGAGGAGCGCGCGGCCCACCGCGTCGCCGCCGACGCGGAGCGAGAGCGTCGGATGGTCGACGACCCGGCCGTCGCCCGCGGCGAACGCGGACAGCCGCGCTTCGAGGTCGCGCCGCGGCGTGGCCCACGGCGCACCGCAGTCGACGGGGACGACCGGACACGTCCACTCGGAGCCGAGCGCGACCGTCGAGAGCGCCGACTCGCCGACCGCGACGACGGCGTCCGCGCCGGCCGGCTCCGATTCGACCGACGCACCGGTCGCTCTGACGGCGGTGGCGACCGAGTCGTCACCGACGATACCGAATTTCATCGTCGTCCACCCGCGGCGAGCCCCCGTAGCATCGTCCCGTGCTACGCCGCGGCGAATAAAAGCCCTCGTGGTTCGGTCCGGTGGTGGGCGGCGCGGGCCGGGCGGTCGGGCGAGCCGGGCGGTCGGGCGAGCCGGGCGGTCGGGCGGGCCGGACGGGTGCTGTGCGTCGCCGGCGCCTCAGAACGGCCAGTCGCCGGTGACTTTCATGCCTTCCGCTTGGTCTTCGGCTTCGAGCGCGGCCGCGATGTCGGCGGGGTCTGCGTGGGGTATCTCGCGGTCGGCGTCGGCGAGTTCGACGGTCAGTTCGGTCAGGAGAATCGCCTGCTCGCGGAGCGTCCGCGACTCCAGTTTCTCGATGGTGTCGGCGTGCGTGTGGCCCCAGCCGCGGCCGCGGCCCTCCTTTTCGCTGCCGACCATGTACGCCGGGACGCCGTGGGCGACGAACGGCCAGTGGTCGCTGTGCGGGAGCTGTTCGGGCAGCGTCGAAACGTCGTGGTCGAACCGCTCGGCGACGGTCTCGGCGGCGGCTTCGAGTTCGTCGAAGCCGTGGGTGGTGAGCTTGAGCGTCCGCCCGGCGACGACGCCGTCGTTGTTGACGATGGCTTTCACGTTCGCCCGGTCGTCGCCGAGGCGCTCGGCCTCGTACTCGGAGCCGACGAGGCCGACTTCCTCCGCGCCGAAGCAGACGAAGCGGACGCGCGTGTCGAGTTCGTCCTCGCGGGCGGCGAGCGCGCGGGCGACTTCGACCACCATCGCGGTGCCCGCGCCGTTGTCCATCGCGCCCTCGGCGATGTCGTGGGCGTCGAGGTGGCTCGTGACGAGCACCTCCTCGTCGGTGTCGGGGCCGAGTTCGGCGTGGACGTTCCCGCTTTCGGCCGCGGGCGCTTCGCAGGTCACGTCGACGGTCACTTCGTCGCCGTCGAACCGACGGCGGAGGCGCGCGCCGACCTCTTTGCTCACGCCGACCGCGGGGATGTCACCGATGGGCGCGTCGGCGGTGCCGACGCTCCCCGTGGGCGGGAGTTGACCGGGAACGTGGTTGGCGAAGACGAACGCGGCCGCGCCGGCCTCGACGGCGTAGTAGTACTTCTCGCGGCGGTGGATGAAGCGGTCGTAGTGGTCGGGCACCGTCGTGGAGACGACGACGACCTTCCCCGAGAGGTCGCGGTCGAAGTCCTCGGGCAGGCCGTAACCGAGGTCGACCAGTTCGCCGCTCGCGGTCCCGGCGGGACTGCGCGGGAGCGCGATGCAGTCCTGCGTGGTGTCGGCGGCGTAGACGGCGCTGTCGCCGCGCTCCCAGCCCTGAATCTCGAAGGGGTCGATGCGGACGTTCCGCGCGCCGACGCGTTCGAGGGCGTCTCGCGTCGCCTCCATCGCCTCGCGCTCGCCGGGCGAGCCGGTCATCCGGTTGCCGATGTCGACGAGCCGCTCTAAGTGGTTCCAGCCGACCTCGCTGGTGAACGTGTCGCCTATCCAGTCACTCATAGTGGACCGTCTCGCGGGACCGTGGTAACGGTTGCGATGGGTCGAAAACGCGGCGGTGATGCGACGGAGAAATCGGCCGACACCGGCGGGACGCTCGCTTCGTCGCGTCGCGGCCGCGAGCGCGGGGGAGCGAGAGCCGAACCGCGACTCCGCCCGCGGGCGAGCGGCAGGTTCAAGGACCATCTATCACGTACGTTCATCCATGACTGACGTGCGAATCGCCGGGGTCGGACTGACGAAGTTCGGCAGTCACCCCGAGCGAACCGGCCGCGACCTGTTCGCGGAGGCCGCCCTCGCCGCCCGCGAGGACGCCGGCGTCTCCCGCGACGACTACGAGGAAATCTTCTACGGCAACTTCATGGGTGAACTCGCCGAGAAGCAGGGCCATCAGGGGCCGGTCATGGCCGAGGCCGCCGGCCTCGACTGCCCCGCGACCCGCTACGAACAGGCCTGCGCCTCCGCGGGCGTCGCCTTCCGGCAGGCCGTCGCGACGATTCGGAGCGGCGCGGCCGACGTGGTCCTCGCCGGCGGCATGGAGCGCATGAACAACCTCGGGACCGCCGAGGTGACGCAGTCGCTCGCCATCGCCGCGGACGAACTGTTCGAGGTCCGCGCGGGCGTCACGTTCCCCGGCGCGTACGCGCTCATGGCCCGCGCGTACTTCGACGCCTTCGGCGGCGACAGCGAAGACCTCGCGCACATCGCGGTGAAGAACCACGCCAACGCGATGCAGAACGACTACGCGCAGTTCCACCGCGAAATCACGGTCGACGACGCGCTCGAAAGCCCCGTCGTCGCAGACCCGCTTTCCCTCTACGACGCCTGTCCCATCACCGACGGCGCGAGCGCGGTCGTCCTCGTCAGCGACGACTACGCCGAGCGACACGGGCTCGACGCGCCCGTCTCCGTCACCGGGTCGGGACAGGGCGGCGACAAGGCCGCGCTCCAAGACAGACCCCACCTCGCGCGGACGCCCGCCGCGACGAAGGCCGCCGACGCCGCCTACGCGGACGCCGGTATCGGCCCCGACGACGTGGACGTGGCCGAGGTCCACGACTGCTTCACCATCGCCGAGGTGCTCGCGCTCGAATCGCTCGGCCTCTACGACCACGGCGAGGGCGTCGGCGCGGCCGCCCGCGGCGAGACGACCCGCGACGGCGACCTCCCGGTGAATCTCTCGGGCGGCCTCAAGGCGAAGGGTCACCCCGTCGGCGCGACGGGAACCGCCCAAGTCGTCGAGATGACGAAGCTCCTCCGCGGCGACCACGGCAACAGCGACGCCGTCCCCGACGCTCGGGTCGGCGTCACCCACAACGCGGGCGGGACCGTCGCCAGCGCGGTCGTCCACGTGCTGGAGGTGGACCGATGACCGACACCGGCTACGACGAGTGGCTGGCCGCAATCGCGGACGGCGAGGGGTACTATCTCGCGTGTCCCGACGGCCACGGGTCGCTGCCGCCGCGGCGCTCCTGTCCGCACTGCGGCGCGGCCGAGTTGACCGAGGAACCGCTCCCGGCGACGGGCGAGGTTCTCACCTTTACCGAGGTGCACGTCCCTGCGCCGAACTTCGCAGACGAAGCGCCCTACGTGACGGCCGTCGCGTCGTTCGGCCCGGTCAAGCTCACGGGCGTCGTCCGCGACCTCCCCGCCGACGAGGTCGACCTCGGCACGACCGTCTCGGTCGGCGTGGGCGAGAACGCGACGACCGACGAGCGGTTGGTCGTGTTCCGGCCCGCGAGCGAGTAGCGCCGCGGCCACTTACTCGTCGCGCGCCTCCACGGCCTCCAGCGGCGAGCGCCAGCCGAAGATGTACGACCCGAGGAGCCACGCCCAGAAGCCGGCCGCGAGGAGCGCGATGGCTCCGTACAGAAACAGCGAGAACAGCGAGAGGGAGTCGAGCATCGGTTCAAATCACGGATTGTGTTGCGGTCGGGACGCGACGCTCAGTCGAGGGCGTCGCGGACGGTGTCGACGAAGGCGTTCGGGAACTCGACGTGCGGGAGCAGCATCGCGTCGTCGAAGACGACGAGCGTGCAGTCCGCGGCGTCCGCGAGGTCGCGGCCCCGCTTCAGCGGCGTGATGTCGCTCTCGCGGCCCCAGACGAGCGTCGTCGGCACGTCGAGCGCCGCCAGCGCCCCGCCGAGGTCGATGTCGGTGTTGAGGTAGCCGGAGATGAACGACGCCGGCGCGAAGCGCGCGCCCTCCTGATGAGCCGTGCGCCACTCGTACTCCTGCCACTCCTCGCCGGCCTTCTCGGGGTCGTAGTAGCCGTGGTCGGCGTTGAAGTAGCGAATCGACGGCCGGGAGGCGACGACGTTGAACAGCGCCTCGCCGACGACCGGCGCGCGGACGAGTTCGCGGAGCCACTCCTTCGGGTCGGGGCCGCCGCGCGACGTGGGGCAGACGAGGACGAACCGCGAGACGGACACGTCGTCCCGCTCCGCGGCGGCGACGGCATAGGCCGCGGTGAGCGACGAGGCGAGGACCGCGGGGTCGTCGTACTCCGCGAGGAAGTCGCCGGCGAAGTCCTCGTAGAGCGCGGGCGAGTAGTACAGCGCCGGGCGGTCCGACAGGCCGAACCCGGGGAGATCGGGCGCGACGACGTGGTAGTCCTCGGCGAGCGTCGAAAACACCTCGCGGAACTCGCCGGACGACCCCGCGGCGTTGATACCGTGGAGGCAGACGAGCGTCGGGTCGTCTTCGCTCCCGGCCTCGACGTACGACACGTCCATGCCGCGCCAGCGATACGTCCCGTGCGACCCGGACAGCGGCGGTTCGAGGGGTTCAACGCGCTTCGAGAGGGCCGCGTTGGCCGCGGCGGTGAGGCCGACGCCGGCGGCGGCCAGTCCGATGGCTCGTCGGAGTTTCATGTCACGTAGATGGCGCGCGGTGGCCTTAATTCGCCCGCCCGTGGCGGGATGGTGGGCGGGGCAAACGTCGTCTTGGCCTCGGTCGGCTCAGTCGGCTCGGTCGTCCAGACACTCCCGGAGCGGTTCGAGCACGTCTTCAGCGACCGCGTAGGGGTCGGTCTCCTTTTCGACGACGGCCTGAGCGAACTCCTCGACTCCGCCGCGTCGGTCGAGTTCGGCTTCGAGGAGCCGGTTCACGTCGCTTCGGAGGAGCTGTCGAATCTCCTCGCCCGCGCGTTTTCGGGCCTTCTCGGCCAGTTCGCCGGAGGCGTCGAGGTAGTCGCGGTGGTCGTCCAGCGTCTCGACCAACTCGTCGATTCCCTCGCCGGTCGTGGCGACGGTTTCGAGGACCTGCGGCGTCCAGACGAGGGGTTCGTCGGCGTTGGATGGGTCACCCTCGGCGTCGCTTTCGGCGTCGCTCGCGTCCGCGTGCCCGCCGTGACCGCCGCCGTGGCCGTCGTCGAACGCCGCGGCCCCGTGGTGGCCCGTATCGAGGTTCGCCCGCGGGTCGTCGCGGAGGTGAATCATCTCCTGTAACTCTGCGACGGTACGCGATGCGCCCTCCATGTCGGCCTTGTTGACGACGAACACGTCGCCGATTTCGAGGATGCCCGCCTTGAGCATCTGCACGTCGTCGCCGCTGCCGGGTTGGACGAGGACGACGACCGTGTCGGCGGTCTTCACCACGTCCACCTCGTTTTGCCCCGCGCCGACCGTCTCGATGATGATACGGTCTTTCCCGAAGGCGTCGAGCGCCTTCACGGCGTCCGCGGTGGCGGTCGAGAGGCCGCCGAGCTGGCCGCGAGCGCTCATCGACCGGAAGAACACGTCCATGTCACCGACGTTCGAGGCCATGCGGATGCGGTCGCCGAGGACGGCCCCGCCGGTGTACGGCGAGGAGGGGTCCACGGCGATGACGCCGACCGTCTCGCCCTGGTCGCGGTAGTACTTCGCCAGTTTGTCCACGAGCGTCGATTTGCCGGCCCCCGGACTGCCCGTGATGCCGACGACGGACGCGTCGCCCGTGTGCGCGTGGAGTTCCGAGACGATGTCCCGGTAGCCCGGCGACTGCGACTCGATTTTCGTGATGGCGCGCGCGAGCGCCCGGTGCTCGCCGTCGAGGAGTCGCTCGACGAGGTCGGATTCGACCGCCCGACTCATCGTCACGGTCGCTCGGGCGCGTGTTCCTTCACGAAGTCGATGGTCTCCTGCATCGGCGTGCCGGGGCCGAAGATGGCGTCGACGCCCTCTTCGAGGAGACCGGGTCGGTCCTCTTCGGGGATGATGCCGCCGACGATGACGAGCGTGTCGTCGAGCGCGCCGTACTCTTCGAGACCGGCCATCACCTTCGGGACGAGCGTGTTGTGCGCGCCGGAGAGAATGGAGATACCCAGCACGTCAACGTCCTCTTGGACCGTCGCCTGGATGATTTCGTCCGGGGCGCGATGCAACCCCGAGTAGATGACTTCGAATCCCGCGTCGCGGAAGGCGCGAGAGATGACGTGTGCGCCGCGGTCGTGGCCGTCCAGTCCCACCTTGGCGATGAGACACCGGATCGTTCGCTGTTCGGAGTCCGCGCTCATAGACGGGGATTCGATGTCCCGCGCTTTGACTCTAACGGAAAATAAGGTAGGTCCGCCTCAGTCGTCCGCGGCGGGCGCGCTCCGGACGTACTCGTCGAGGAAGTCTGCTATCTGAGAGTACGCCTCGATGCGGTTCTCCAGTTTGGTAAAGCCGTGACCCTCGTCGTCGAAGATGAGTTCGCGGACGTGGGCGTGTTCCCTCGCCTCCTCGACGAGTTGGTGGGCCTCGCTGACCGGCACCCGCGGGTCGTTTTCGCCGTGGAGGACGAAAAGCGGCGCGCGAATCGTCTCGACGTTGTTGATGGGCGAGATGGATTCGAGGAACTCGCGGTCGTCTTCGAGCGAGCCGTACTCGGCCTCGCGGAGTTCGCGCCGCCAGTCGCCCGTGTTTTCGAGGAACGTCACGAAGTTCGCGATGCCGACGATGTCGACGCCGGCGGCCCAGAGGTCGGGGTACTCGGTCATCGCCGCGAGCACCATGAACCCGCCGTACGAGCCGCCCATGGCGACGATTTTGTCCGGGTCGACCGCCGGGTGGTCGTGGAGCCACTCGACGGCGGCCTCGATGTCGGCGACGGAGTCCATCCGCTTTTCCACGTCGTCGAGGTGGCCGTAGGCCTTCCCGTAGCCCGCCGACCCGCGGACGTTCGGCTCGAAGTAGGCGTACCCCCGCGAGAGGAAGTACTGCTTGACCGCCGAGAACGACGGCCGGCGCTGGGACTCCGGCCCGCCGTGGATGTCCACGATGACGGGCGTCTCCCCTTCCGGCGACTCCTCGGGGAGCGTGAAGAACGCCGGGATGTCGCGGCCGTCGAACGTCGGATACCGGACGAGTTCGGGCGGGACGAACGTATCGCGGGGGATGCCCGCCGTCGCCGCGAGCGTCCACCTTTCGGCGTCGCCCGTGGCCAACTCGACCACGTAGACGTTGGCGGTGTCGGCGCTGGCGGTGACGGTGACCGCGGCGCGCTCGCCGTCCGGGGAGAACGAGACGCCGCCGGCGACGCCGTTCGGCAGGTCGGGTTGGGGGAGCGCGTCGATGCGGTCGGGCGCGGTGAGTTCACCGAAGGTGAGTTCGGTGTAGCCCTCGACGTTCCGCGAGTAGACGAGTCGGCGCGAGTCGCGGTCGATGCTGAGACCGTCCAGTTCGTGGTCACCGCCGGTCTCGACGGTGGTGAACTCCCCGGAGGCGAGTTCGTAGCGGACGAGTTCGAGCGTGTCGCTCCCGCGGTCGGTCACCATGTAGACGTTCTCGCCGTCGGGACCCCACTCGGGGCTCTGGAAGCGGACCGTCCCCTGATGCGGCGTGAGGTGGGTCAACTCGCCCGTGGCGAGGTCGAGCACCGACACGTCCTGGTCGAAGTTCGAGTACGCTTCTTGGACGATGAGCTTCGAGTCGTCGGGCGAGAAGCCGCCGACGGTGAGCCAGCCGTCGCCCTCGTGGACGAGTTCGGCGTCGGTGCCGGTCCCGTCTCGGGCCTGCACGTACACGTCGAAGACGGCGTTGTCGCGGCGGTTCGAGGTGAACGCGAACCGCTCGCCGTCGTGGCTCCAGCCGCCCCAGCGGTGCTTGGCGTCCGGGTGTTCGGTCAGGTTCTCGATGACGCCGGTGTCGGGTTCGAGCCGGAACAGCTGGGCGCGCTCGTTGCCGCCGTTGTCCATGCCGAAAGCCAGTTCGGGTCGCTCGGGCGACCACGAGGCGAAGGTGACGCGCTCCTCGTAGAAGGTCCGCTGTTCGGGCCACGCGCCGGGCGAATCGACCGTCCAGACCTGCGGGACGCCCGTCGTGTCCATGAGGAACGACAGGCGCTCGCCGTCGGCCGAAAAGGACGCGCCGTAGGCGCTCCTGATGTTCAGGTAGCGCTCGATGTCGTACGTTCGCATACCTCGAATTGCCCCGGCGGCGAGAAATCGGTTTGGGTGTCAGAAGTCAGAGAGTCGGGCGTCCTCGCGGTCGGTCCAGCCGCGCATCTTCGCGTACGCCTCGGGGTTCGTCGGCACGCCCTCGGTGTTGAGCAGGCGCTCGGGGTACAGTTCGAAGGCGATGCCGATGAGTTGGTACTCCAGTTCTTCGAGGTACGGCCGCGTGTCGGGGTACGGCCCCTCCGTGCCGACCGCCCACGGTTCGACCCAGAAGTACACCGGCTCGCGGAGCCGCGGCGGGTCGGTCGAAGCGAACAGCGCGTCCAGCCAGCGGTCGTACTTCCCCGGCCCGTCGTCGCGGAAGGCGGCCGACGAGAGGTCTCCGAAGTGGTAGTAGTTCCCGTAGCCCCAGCGCGCGAGTTTGCCGTCGTTGGTGTCGACGTTCCGCAGATTGCTGTTGAGGTCGGTGCCGGACGCGCCGAACTTCCCGCACTTACCGAGGTATCGGGGGACGACCTCGTCGCCGGCGAGGGTGTACATCATGTAGACGAGCCCCTCGTAGCGGCCCTCGCGGCGGTCGTAGTCGGTGACGACGCGGCCGCCGGCCTCGCGGAGCCGCCGCTCCATGCGTTCGCCGCGGCGGAGCGTCCGCCGACCGGAGCGACCGTACGCGATGGTGTCGACGGTCCCGTCGGCGGTCGTCTCGAACAGTGAAATCGGGTCCGCGGCGTCGACGAAGCGGTCGACGAAGCGGTCCCAGAGCGCGCGTTTCGTCTCGGTCACGCGACGACCGAACTCAGATCATGCCTTCGGCCTTGAGGCCGGCGATGATGTCGTCGACGAGGCTCTCGGCGTCCTCGTACGGGAAATCCTGATGCTTGCCGAGCTTGGCGGCCAGCTCCATCGCCGTGACGGTCACGTCGTCCGTCTTGAACTTCGTGCCCGGACCGTTCGGGAGCGCGGGGACGAGCGACATCTGATTTTCCACGGGGAAATCCGCGTTTTCGAACGCGTCCATGAACTGCTCGCGGAGCTGAGATTCGGTATCGGACATACGGTGTACCTTCGGAGAGAACTGGAAAAGCGTTCCGGAAAAACAATGACTATATTTAGAGTTCTTCCGAGACGGCGCGGCGGACCATCGAGTGCCGGCACGGTCGCCCGGGACTGATGGACTTATCTACACCGGCAATTCATGCACTCGCATGGAGTTCGACTTCGACCGCCTGAAGCAGCTTACCGAGACCAGCGGCGTCCCCGGCTATGAAGACCGCATCCGCGCGCTCGTCCGCGAGGACCTCGAAGCGACGACCGATTCCGTCCGGGTCGACGGGATGGGCAACGTCGTCGGCACCATCGAAGGCGAGAGCGACTACGAGGTCGCCGTCGCGGCCCACATGGACGAAATCGGCTTCATGGTCCGCCACGTCAACGACGAGGGCTTCCTGCAACTCGACGCCCTCGGCGGCTGGGACCCTCGCGTCCTGAAGGCCCAGCGCGTGACCGTCCACGCGGAAGACGAAGACCTCACGGGCGTCATCGGCTCGGTTCCCCCGCACACGCTGACGGAAGAACAGAAGCAGAAGGAGCCGAAGGTCGAGGACGTGTACGTCGACCTCGGCCTGCCCGCCGAGACCGTCGAGGAGACCGTCTCCGTCGGCGACCTCGTGACGATGGAACAGACGACCGTCCGCATGGGGAACCACGTGACGGGGAAGGCCATCGACGACCGCGTCTGCCTGTTCGCCATGCTGGAGGCCGCCAAACGCATCGAGAACCCCGAGGTGACGATTCACTTCGCCGCGACGGTCCAAGAGGAAGTCGGCCTCCGCGGCGCGCAGGCGCTCGGCGTCGACCTCGACCCCGACCTCGCGCTCGGCCTCGACACCACCGTCGCCAACGACGTGCCCGGCTTCGACCCCGCCGACCACGTCACGAAACTCGGTGCGGGCGCGGGCATCAAGCTCAAGGATTCGAGCGCCATCGCCAACCCGAAGGTCCACCGCCGCCTCCGCGCCGTGGCCGAGGACGACGACATCCCCTACCAGATGGAACTGCTCCCCGCGGGCGGCACCGACACCGGCGGCTTCCAGAACAGCTACGGCGCGAAGCCCGTCGGCGCGATTTCGATGCCGACGCGCTACCTCCACACCGTCACCGAGAGCGTCCACGAGGACGACGTGGTCGCCTACATCGACCTCCTGACGGCCTTCCTGGAGAGCGAGACGGGCGAGTTCGACTACACGCTGTAAGCGACCCTCGGAAGACGAGCCCGGAAGCGACCCTCGTCGGCGCGGCCGACATCGCGGGGTCACCCCCCTATATCGAGGCGCGACACCCCCGACCGGCGGACGAGAACCAAAGTATTCACTACAAGCCCACACCAAGCGGCGGACATGACCGACGGCAACGTGGATATGTCTCGGCGGGCGTTCCTCGGGGCGGCCGCTGGCGGCGCGGCGGTCGCCGCCACTTCCGGCACGGCCGCGGCGCAGACGGAAGAACCGGACTTCGGCGGCCACCTCGACGGCATCGACGGAGGGTACGAAGACCTCCGCGGCCAAAGCGAGGTCACCATCGAAGTGGGCGCAGAAGGTAACGGCGGCGCACTCGCGTTCTCCCCCGCGGGCGTCTGGATAGACACCGGCACGACCGTGACGTGGGAGTGGACCGGCGAGGGCGGCGGCCACAACGTCGTCGCGAGCGAGGGCGCGTCGCTCGACTCCGGCGCGGCCGTCTCCGAGGCCGGAAGCACCTACGAGTACACCTTCGAAGAGGGCGACGCGGGCATCACGAAGTACCACTGCGTGCCCCACGAGGCGCTCGGGATGCTCGGCGCGGTCGCCGTCGGCGGCGACGTGCCGACCGTCAGCACCGGCGGTGGCGGCGGCCCGAGCCGCCCGCAGGTCCCCGACAGCGCGAAGTCCCTCGGCGTTGCGACGACGTTCGCGATGATCGCGACGCTCGGCCTCGCGTACTTCTTCATGAAGTACGGCGGCGACTACGACGTCCAGGACTGACGCGGTCGTCACTCCTCTCGATTTTTGCCAGTCGCGAGCGGCCGCGCTCGCCCGACTTCGGTCGCCGTCACGACGGCCGCCACCGCGACAGCCGCCACGGCGGTCGACTCAGAAGAAGCCGTAGTCGTCGCGCTCGGTCTCGTAGACCGATTCGTACTGCTCGATGACCCGTCGGAAGTCGTAGCGCGCGAAGTCGTCGTCGACCGTCTCGTGGTCGTACCGGCGGGCGGCGACGATTTCGTCCGCCAGCTCTTGGGGACTCGTGACGAGCGACCCGCGCTCGCGCCCCTCGACGAGTTCGTGGGCCGACGACCGCGCCTGATACTCGACGATGGACACACAGCCGCAGGCGAGCGCCCACAGCAGGTTCGTCGCGAAGGGCTCGACCGTCGCGGTCTGCGCGAAGACGTGCGCGCCCTTCATGATTGGCACCGCCTCGTTCGCGGAGAGTTCGCCGAGGAACTCCACGCGGTCGTCGATGCGGAGGTCGCGGGCGGTCTGTTCGGCCGTCGAGCGCTCGGGGCCGTCGCCGATGACGACCGCGGACCAGTCCTTGTCGCGGAGTTCCGCGAGCGCGAGGAGGAAGCTCTCGACGTTCGCGTGCTCGTCGAGGTCGCGGGCGTACACCACGTCCGCGCGCTCATCGGCGTCTGCGCTCCGGACGAGGTCCATGTTGATGGGCTCGGGGACGAGATGGGTCGAATCGACCGCAGCGCCGAGTTCGCGAACCTGCGTGCGGACCATCTCCGAGGGGACCAAGACGGCGTTCGGGGACTTCGCCGCCCGCCGGTAGGCCCGCGAGCCGCCGCGGTCGTCGCGGGTCCACCAGTCGGCGACGACCGGCGTCCGGAGGAACCGCGCCGCGGTCCTGACCGCCGTGACGTGCGACGGCGGGTAGCTCGCGACCTGAATCACGTCGGGTGAGACCTCGCGGAGGGCGAAGGGGACGCGGGAGGCGAAGCCGCCGACGGCGGGCGTGTCAGTCACGCGGTGATAGGTCACCCCGTCCTGTTTGAACTCGGCAACCTCGCCGTCCCACCACTTCGCACAGAGCACCGTCACCTCGTGGTCGCGCTCGGCGAGGAGTTCGGCCGTTCGTCGGAGCCGTCTGGTCGCTCCCGTCTCCTCGTGGTGCGTCGTGTACATCGAGACGAGCGCGACTCGCATATTCGCCGCCACTACGTCGCGCAATAAAAATCCACAGTTTTCGAGGACGCGACGCGACCGGGAACCGGAGCGCCGCGGGGGAACGGTTCGCCGGGGCGACGCGCCTCAGACCCCGACGACGGGCGCGAGGAGCGCGCCCGCGGACTCGACGGCGGTGACCGTGTACTCCCAACTGTACACGTGGTTGAGAAGCAGGTACGTCACGACGCCGAGGGCGAGCGAGACGAGCCACGCGCCGGCCGCGATACGGCCGACCTTCCGGTGGGGCGTCTCGGTCCGGAGTTCGCGCTCGGAGTGGGTTATCCCGAGGATGAGCGCGTAGAGGACGACCGGCACCGAGACGATAGAGAGGATGATGTGAATCGCCAGCATCGCAAGATACGGGTAGTACGCGAACGCGGGGCCGACGAACTCCTTGGTGCCGCCGCCGCCGATTTTCGCGAGATACATCACGAGGAAGACGAGGATGAGGCCGAACGACGTGACCATCGCGGCCGCGTGCTTCCGGACCTCGTCGCGACGAATCCAGCGCCAGCCCGCCGCGATGACGAGGACGTTCACCGTGTTCACGACGGCGATGGCGTCCGAGAGGAGATTCACCTGTGGGAGCGACAGGTCGGGAAAGACCCTCCCGGGGACGACGCCGAGGAACGTCCCGATGACGAGGGCGTACCCGACCACCGAGAGGACGGCGGTCGCGGCCGCGGGGTGTTCCTTCAGGGGGTTGTCTGCGCTCGCAGTTGCCATGGCCGGGGATTGGGAAGACGACGTATTCCGTCTTCGGGTTCCGGACGGCGTTTGAGAGCGGTACCACCAAGAGTCGACTCACTCCAGCGGCTGTGCGAAGTCGACTTGCTTCGGTCGGAACCCCGCGTCACGGTAGAATCGGCGTGCATCCTCGTTTTGCCATTCACAGGAGACCGTGAGGTGGTCGCACCCTCGGTCGCGGGCGATGTCTTTCACTCGTGCAAGGATGTCCGTGCCGTAACCCTGGTTCCGGGACGCGTCATCGACAGCGAGGTTCACGATTCGAAGGGACTGTGCGTACTGCCGGGACGGGTGGTGGTCCTCGTGGAGCGTGACGAAGCCGATTGTCTCGCCCTCGTGGACGACGAGATAGTCGGTGACCGCCTCGTCATCGAGATGGGCGCGGAAGCCACCGACGGCGGTTTCGGTGACATCCGCGGCGAGAGCGTTCAGTTCGTCGTGTGCTTCCATCGCTTTCGCGAGTGAATACCAACGCTCGACGAGCGCGTCGAGGTCCGCTGCGGTGGCTTCGACGAGTTCCATACTGTGCGCCCGGGGCGCTCGCCCTTCAGAGTTCACCCGGTCCCGAGACCACCACGTCGCGACACGAACTTTTTGCGCCGAGCGGTCGCTCCGCGACCCGAGGCTAAAAAGGTGGGCTTAGATGACGCCCGTGATGGTCGCGGCCTCGATGGCCGCCTCCTCGCTGACGCCGTTGCCGAGAATCGTGTAGCGGTCGCGAATCTCGTGGGCGGTCGTGAGCGCCTCGATAATCGTCTCGTCGTCGATGCCGAGTTCGTCCGCGGTCGTCGGCGCGCCCATCGTCGACAGGGCGTCGCGGATGTCGGTCCACTCGCCGCGCGCGCCGCTGTGGAAGTACTCGGTCATGATGGAGCCGACGCCGACCTGGTGGCCGTGGAGGGCGCTTCCGGGCGCGATGCGGTCGAGTTGGTGCGAAAAGAGGTGTTCCGCGCCCGACGCGGGCCGCGAGGAGCCGGCGATGGACATGGCGACGCCCGAGGAGACGAGCGCCTTCGTCACGATCCACGCGGACTCTTCGAGCCCCGGTTTGATGGAGTCGGCGCTGCCGACGAGCATCTCGGCGGTCATCTGCGAGAGCGCGCCCGCGTACTCGGAGTACTCGACGTTCTTCAGGCGGTGGGCGAGTTCCCAGTCTTTGACCGCGGTGTAGTTCGAGATGATGTCGGCGCAGCCGGCGGTCGTGAGCTCCCACGGGGCCTCTGCGAGCAGTTCCGTGTCGGCGACGACCGCGAGCGGCGGGTCGGCGGCGACCGAGTGGCGGGTGTCGCCCTCTGGAATCGACGACCGACCCGAGACGATGCCGTCGTGGCTCGCCGCCGTCGGGACCGAGATGAAACCGCAGTCGAGGCGGTCGGAGGCCATCTTCGCCACGTCGATTGGCTTGCCGCCGCCGAGGGCGATGAGGTAGCCCGCGTCGGCCTCGCGGGCCGCGTCGACGACGCGCTCGACCGACTCGAAGCTCGCGCGGTCGAGCGAGATAGACGTGATGCCGTCGAACTGGTCGCGGACCCGGTCGCCGGCGATGCGGTCGGGCGACGGGCTCGTGACGAGAAACGGGTCGCCGGAGAGGTACAGCTCGTCGACCGCGGCCGAGAGGTCGTCGAGCACGCCGTGGCCCTGAAGCACGTTCCGGGGCAGCTTAATCCACGTCGATTTATCGAACATACGCGGGAATCGACCACCACGGTTCATAGTGTTTCTCGTCTCGCCGGCCGGAACGCCGTCGGTTCCGTCATCTCGACCGCGGGACAGTCGTCCGGTTTCGGGTGACCGTTGGGACAATATCTCAACGTAGCATACCGTAGTTTGATTTAATATATTTCGACTCGCAGAAAAGGTGCCCACAGACGAGTGGGTAGATAACTCATGGCACGTAGACGGCAGTTTCTCGCGACGACAGCAGCAGCGCTCTCCGGACTCACGGCCCTCGGAAGCGGCCCCGCGGCCGCCGCGTCGGTCCCCTACGTCTCGACGCGCGACCACTTCGACGACGACGGCTCGCTCGCGTCCGGTCACACCGCCCGCGGCTACGACACCTCCGGCGACGTGCCCGGCGTCGACGCCGGGTGCGCCGCAGACCTGACCGTGTTCGTCCACGGCTGGGACAAAGACGGCGACGACCCCGAAGCGGCCGCCCTCGACAAGATAGCGACGGCCGACGCCGAACTCGACGCCGCCGGCTACGGCGGCACGGTCGTCGGCTACACGTGGGACAACGACAAGGGCGGTGGCCTGGATTACGGCTGGGGCGAATCGCAGGACATCGCCCAAGCGAACGGCCGCAAGCTCGCACAGTTCGCCGTCGACCTCAAGACGACCTGTCCGGACGCGACCCTCCGGTTCGCCAGCCATTCGCTCGGCGCACAGGTGGTCTTCAGCGCCCTCCGCACCCTCGACGGCCGAAGCGACTGGACCGACCCGAGCCACGAAGTGGCGACCGTCCACCCGTTCGGGGCCGCGACCGACAACGAGGTCCCCGGCGAGGAAGAGGGACGGGCTACCTACGAGGCCATCCGCGACCGGACCGGTCACGTTCACAACTACTACAACCAGGCCGACGACGTGCTCCAGTGGGTGTACAACGCCATCGAGTTCGACCAGGCCCTCGGCGAGACGGGTCTCGAAGACGGCGACACGCCGCCCGCGAACTACACCGACCACGACGTGGAGGAACAGGTCGGCGACGACCACAGCAACTACCTGAACACGATTGCCGACGACATCGTCGACGATATGTAGCGACCCGAGGCCCCATTTTTCCGCGCGTCAGAGCACGAGCGACCGCACCGCGTCCCAGATGAAGACGACGCCGAAGCCGCCGAGGACGACGGCGCTGACGGCGGCGACGGCCGGCGCGAAGGAGTCGACGCGCTGTTCGGCCGCGACGAGCGCCGCGGGGAAGCCGGTCACCCAGACCGCGATGCCGCCGAAGAAGCCGAGGATGAGCGCCGGGCTTCCCGTCTCCACGATGAGGAGGTTCGCCAGCGACGCCCCGAGATACGGCGTGTGGGCGAGCACGTCGACGGTGCCGGTCTCCAAGAGACCGACGCCGATGGTGAGCCAGAACAGAATCTGGTAGGGGTTCGTCAGCGCGAGCACGAACGCCTTCGTGAAGCCCGCGCTGTCCTCGTCGGGGTCGGCGGCCTCGCGGAACGTGGTGTCCATCTCCTGTACCGCGCCGTAGGCGAAGTAGAGCATGAGGACGCCGCCGACACCGACCATGACGGCCTGCGCCGTCGGGAACTGCTCGACGAACGCGACGAGGCCGAGCGCCGCGAGAACGAAAAACAGCGCGTCGGCGCTCATCGCGCCGAGGCCGGCGCGAGCGCCCGCGGTCCACCCGCGGACGACGCTCTCCTCGGCGATGACGGCGTTCATCGGGCCGGGCGGCGCGGCGAGCGCCAGCCCGAACACCAGCCCGGCACCCAGAGACGGGAGAAGGGTAGACATGGCTCTCCTTTGGGCGCGATACCGTGAAAAATGGCGCGGAAGCGACGGTGCGGAGGTCGTGGCCGGCGAGGGGCGCGCGCGGCCGGTCAGAACAGCGCGAGGACGGCGTCGCTGGCGGTGCCGACGAGCGTCTCCCAGACGGAGAATCCGGTGGCAAGGGAGAGGAGAGTGTCGGCGGCGAAGAAGGCGAACAGGCCGGCCGCGCCGAGGTACGCCTTGCGCGTGTCGAACCGGTGGGAAAACCGGTGGAAGAAGTACGCGTTGGCGATGCTCACCGGGATGATAGCGAGCATCTCGCCCGCCCAGATGGCCGAGGTCGCGCCGTACTGCACGGCCAGCCCGATGGTGACGAGCTGGGTCTTGTCACCGAACTCGCCGGCGGCCATCATGGCGAAGATGGGGAGGAAACCGCCGAATCCCTGCGTCGACAGCTCGCGGCCGAACACGGTCGGCGCGTCGTCGAGGCCGGAGACCCCGCCGTCGGTGGTCGCGGCCTCGCTCTCCGCGGACGCGTCGGGCGCGGAGCGGTAGAGCAACACCGCGAACGTGGCGAACAGGACGGCGGTGATGGCGTCGAGCGCGGCCGGCGGGAGCGCGTTCTTGAGCGCCTGTCCGAGCAGGATTTCGAGCGCCGTCCAGATGGCGAACGCCGAGCCCGCGGCCGCGACGACGACCTTCGGGTCGAAGCGGGTCGACAGCCCCGCGATGATGAACTGGACCTTCTCGCCCGGCAGCACCGCAAGCTGGGTGACGAGCGCGACGACGAGAATCTCCCACCAGCCGGTCACGCGGGCGACACCTCCTCGTTACTCGGCTCGTCGGGCGGTCGGACGCGAATCGTTCGGGCCACCGACTCCGGGAGGCTCTGCTCGCGGCCGCCGTCGCCGACGAGGACCGTCACCATCCCGAAGGGGGCGATATCGGTCACTTCGATGGTCGTGCCGGGCGTGACGCCCGCCTCGGAGAGATACTCCAGCTCCGCGGGGTCGCGGTCGCTGACGCGGGCGACGACGAGGCGGTCGCCCACCTCGCAGTCGGAGAGCGCCGACAGCCCCGAGGAGTCCGGGGGCGTGAGGTCGGCGCTCGGGATGGGGTCGCCGTGGGGGTCGACCTCGGGTTCACCGAGGGCGGCCGCGACCCGCTTTTCGAACTCCTCGCTGATGTGGTGTTCGAGCGCGTCGGCCTCGTCGTGGACCTCGCTCCACGAGTAGTCGAGGTGTTCGGTGAGGTACGCCTCCAAGAGGCGGTGGTGTCGGAGCACTTCGAGCGCGACCGTCTCGCCCTCCGCGGTCAGTTCGACGCCCTTGTACTTCTCGCGGTCGACCAGCCCGCGCTCTTCGAGCTTGCCGACCATGCTCGTCACGGTCGGCGGCGTTTTCCCGAGATACTCCGCGATGTCGGAGGTCGAAACCGGCGGTCCCTGCTCCATCTGGAGCGTGTAGATAGCCTTCAGATAGTCCTCCATCACGTCGCTCAACATACCACGGATTAGATGCGTCTAAAGTAAAAGTCTGATGGAGGTAACGAGAGGGTTCGAGCGGGAGACCAGTCGACCGAATCGGGCGCTCAGACGCCCTGTCCCATCAGGTGGCTGCGGAGGATGTCGGCGTTCTTCGTCCCGGATTCGGTGTTGACGACGACGACCGTGTCGTCTTCGTCGAACTCGTCCGCGAGTTCCCACGCGCCGGCGAGCGCGACGCCGCCCGCGGGACCGACTTCGACGCCCGCGGTCTGGGCCGCGGTGACGGCGGATTCGAGCGCGTCGTCGTCGCTGACGGCGACGGCCGCGCCGCCGGACTCGCGGACGGCGCGGAGCGCGAGCGACCCGCCCGTGGGGTCGGGAATCTCCAGTTCACCGACGATGGTGTCCGGCTGGTTCCACGCCTCGTGAGTGTCGCTGTCGGCCTCCCACGCGGTGGCGACGGGCGAGCAACCGACCGACTGCGCCGCGACGAGCTTGGGCATCGACTCGACCAATCCGAGTTCGACGAGGTCGGAAAAGCCCTTGTAGACGCCGTAGGCGAGTTCGCCGGTCGAGACGGGGACGACGACCCAGTCGGGGACCGACCAGTCGAGGCGCTCTGCGACCTCGTAGGCGATGGTCTTCGCGCCGTCGTGGCGGTAGGGGTTGTCGAACTCCTGTAGGGTGTACCAGTCGCTTTTGAGCTGTTCGTGGAGCGCCGAGAGGGCGTCGGGGTAGCGCCCGCCGACGACCTTCATCTGGCCGCCGTGGACGTTCACCATGGCTTTGTTCGGGAACGGCGTCCGCGAGGGGACGAAGCCGTAGGAGCGAGCGTCCACGAGGCCCGCGTAGGAGGCCGCCGACTGCGCGCCGTTGCCGGGCGAGGCGTGCGCGACGACCTCGGCGTCGGCCTCGCGCGCGGCGGTGACGGCGAGCGAGAAGCCGCGGTCGAGGAACGTTCCGGTCGGGTTGCGGCCCTCGTCCTTGATGAGGAGCGAACCGACCTCGGCCTCCTCGGCGAGCGCGTCGGCCGCGACGAGGGGCGTCGCGCCCTCGTTTGCCGTCACCGGCTCCGCGAAGGGGAGCAGTTCGCGGTAGCGCCACATCGTGTCGAAGGGGCGCTCGGCGAGCGTCTCGGCGTCCCACTCGACCGCATCGAGGTCGTAGGCGGGGTCGAGCGGCGCGTCGGCGTCGCTCGGGCCGGTCGCGGCCGCGTCGTACTCGTCGCCGGTCTCCGTGCACACCAGCCCGGAGAAGCTGTCGGACGTCTGCATGGCCGGGGCTTACGGGGGGAGGGACTAAGCCCTTCCCGTCGGTCGATGGCCGCCACCCGTAGCGGCTTTGTGTCGCCCGTCCGAGAGACGTGGTATGGACGATAGCCACATCGCGGTCGTCGGCGCGGGCCTCGCGGGCCTCGTCGCCGCGCGACACCTCGCCGCCGACGGGGCCGACGTGACCGTCGTGGAGCGGCGCGACGACGTCGGCGGGCGGGTCCGCACCCGGACGAAAGACGGCTTCACGCTCGACCGCGGGTTTCAGGTCCTCTTCACCGACTACCCCGCGGTCCGGCGGGAACTCGACCTCGACGCGCTGGACCTCCGGCGGTTCACGCCCGGCGCGACCATCTGCCGACCGAGCAGGCGCGCGGTGCTCTCCGACCCCCTTCGCGACATCGGGAGCCTGTTCGAGTCCGTCCGCAACCCCGAGGTGACGACGAGCGACAAGCTCCGGACGCTGGCGCTCAGACAGGACGTGAGCACCCGCGACGAGGACGAAATCTTCGCCGCCGCCGACCGGAGCATCCGGTCGTACCTCCGCGACTGGGGCTTCTCCGAGGACTACATCGAGCACTTCGTCGCGCCGTTCTACGGCGGCATCACGCTCGACCGCTCGCTCTCGTCGTCGAAGCGGGTGTTCGAGTACACCTTCAAGATGCTCTCGACGGGAAGCACCGCGGTCCCCGCGGCGGGGATGGGGGCGGTTCCCGAACAGCTTGCCGACGCCGCCCGCGACGAGGGCGCGACGTTCCGCCTCGGCGAGCGCGTGGAATCGGTCGAATCCCGCGGCGACGGCGCGGTCGTCACCACGGGCCGCGAGTCGCTCGAAGCCGACGCGGTCGTCGTCGCCACCGACCCCAAGGAGGCGCGCCGGCTGACCAGCGTCGGGTCGATTCCGACCGAGGCCCACGGCTGTGTCACCCAGTACTACACGCTCCCGAGCGGGAGCGGACTCGACGCGGGCAAGCGCATCATGCTCAACGCGCCGAGTCCCGACCCCAACACGGTCGTCCCGCTGTCGACGGTCGCGCCGGAGTACGCCCCGCCGGGCAGAGAACTCCTGAACGCGACGTTCCTCGGCGCGGCCGCGCAGGACGACTCCGAGGAAGCGCTGTTCGAAAAGACCCGCCGGACGCTCGAAGCGTGGTACCCCGAGCGCTACTTCGACGACCTCGAACTGCTCCACACCGACTACATCTCCTTCGCGCAGTTCGCCCAGCCGCCGGGCGTCCACGAGTCCCTGCCCGACGCCCGCGACGCACCCGGTCGCGCGTACCTCGCCGGCGACTACACCGCGTGGTCGTCGATTCAGGGCGCGATGCGGAGCGGCAAGGAAGCGGCCGACGCCGTCCGCGACGACCTCTCGTCGTAGGTTCTCGCGCGCTTCGCCGCCGTTTTCCGCCCCTCTCCCGCCCACCTCGACTCCTCAGAGCAACCGCCGAAGCTTCCCCAGCGGCGGGAACGTGAGTGTCTCCCCGGCGTCTTCGTCGCGGACGAGCGGCCGGAAGACGCTCGCGTCGGTGACGAGCGGCGACTGGAAATCGGCCCCTCGCATCCCGTTTACTTCGACGCCCGCGGCGAGACGGGTGAACGCCGGCAACATCAGCACGTCGCCGCCGCGGTAGGCGTCGGGGCCGTAGAGGACACAGGGCCGCCGGCAGCCCTCGACGGCGAGCGTCGGGTGGTCGTGGCCGACGACGTAGCGCTCGGCGTCGCCGTCGGGGTCGCGGTGGCCGTGGCAGACGAGCGTCCCGTCAGCGAGGCGGTACTCGTCGTGAACCTCGCCCGACCGGACCGCCGCGAGCATCGTGTCGTGGTTGCCGGCGACGAACACCGGGTCGGCACCGGCGTCGTCGCAGGTCTCCGCGAGGGTTTCGAGGGCCGCGACGTGGCGCTCCGAGACGCGGTCGAACCGGTGGAGCACGTCGCCGGCGAAGACGACTTCGCGGGGGTCGAACTCGGCGCAGTAGGCTCGCAGGCGCGCCGCGAGGTCGGTCCCCTCGCCGAGCGGGAAATCGACCGCCGAGGCGTCGGCTCGGCCGACGTGGAGGTCCGCGAGGACGAGCGCGTCGGCGTCGGGGAGAGAGATGGCGCGCTCGCGGACGGAGACGCTGGTCACGGCCGAGTGGAGGGTCGGCGGAGACAAATCACCACCGGAGGCGCGCGCCGCGCCGAGGGCCTGCGAGCGGGCGGTCGAACCGCGTGGTGGAGCAGGGGCCTTTTTAGTCGGTGCGTCCCACCTTCGGCACATGAGCGGCGCACTGGAGGACAAGCGCACCGCGACCCGGTTTCGCATCCTCGCCGAGATAGCCGACCGACAGCCGGCGGTGAGCCAAGGCGAAATCGCCGAGGCGGTCGGGGTGACGAGTCAGGCGGTCTCCGAGTACATCCGCGACCTCGTCGAAGACGGGCTCGTCGAAAAGCAGGGCCGGTCGCGCTACCGCGTGACGAAAGAGGGGGTCGACTGGCTGTTTCAGGAGGCTCGCGCCCTCCAGCGGTTCGCTGAACACGTCACCGACGACGTGCTGGAGAGCGTCAACGAGGACGCCGCAATCGTCACCGAGGACGTGGCGGCCGGCGACACCGTGACGCTGTCGCTCCGCGAGGGACTGCTCCACGCCACGCCCGGCGACGACGGCCCGGCCATCGGCGTCGCCACCACCGACGCCGAGGCGGGCGGCGCGGCCAGCGTCACCGGCTTCGAGGGCGTCATCGAGATGGAACCCGGTTCGGTCCGCGTGCTGCAAGTGCCGCCGGCGCGACTTGCCGAGTCCGACGCGGTCGATTCGGACGCGCTCGCGGCGGCGTGCGACGACGCCGACATCGTCGTCGCCGCGGGCGTCGAGGCCGTCGTCGCCTGCCGCCACGCGTCGGTCGACGTGCGGACGTGGTTCGCGCCGGGCGAGGTCGCCGCCGACGCCGCGGCCCGCGGCCTCGACGCCGCGGTCGTCGCCAGCACCGACACCGCCGGGCGCGTGACCGACGCGCTCCGCGACGCGGGCGTGCTGTTCGAAGTGACGGAGCCGTAGCTCCGCGCCGGGTTCGGTTTTTCTCGCAGTCGAATTCTCAGCCCTCGGCGTGTTCTCGCGCCATCGTGTACGCCTCCCGTAGCTCGCGGAACCGCTCTCGGTCGCCGCCGTGGTCGGGATGCACGTCTTTTACCCGTGCGCGGTAGGCGTCCTGAACGGCCTCGGAGGAGGCGGTCGCGGGGAGGTCGAGGCGGTCGAACGCGGCCGACACCGGGTCGTCGAGGTCGGCCAGTTCGGGCTCGACGTCCGGCACGTCGAAGGGGAGGCGGCGACCGAGCTGACCGCCGGGCATCTCGTGTTCGCAGAGGACGGCGTAGACGCCGGCGCGTTCGAGGCGGAAGAACGCCTGCGCGTCGAAGGTGATGGCGACGCCGCGGTCGGGGAGGAAAAACGCCACCGTCTCGCCGCGGACCGGGCGGTCCTCGACGAACCGCTCGTCGATGGAGCTGAGGTAGTCGCGGATTTCGACGCGACGGCGACCCGTTCCGTCGACGCGGGGGCCGCGAGAGACCTGCTGCTCCGGGAACACACGGCCGCCGACGACGAACACGCCGGCGACGACGACGGAGGCGACCGCGCCCGCCGCGAGGCCGACGACGAGCCACGGCGGGAGCAGAAAGACCCACTCCGGAAGCACGCTAGCACCCAAGTGACGAGCGGTTATGAACCCCTCGCTGCCCGTAGGGATTTGCCGCCGGCGGCACAAGCGACGGTATGCGACCGATCCGATTCGAGGAGGCCGACAGCGCCGAGCGCACCCAAATCGGCGAGGGACTGACCCGGCCGGCCGTCGCCGCCGGACGACTGGAGACGGGCCGCGACGAGGGGAAGTACTTCCTCCGCCACGACGACGGCTGTGCCGTCTGCGGGACGCCGGTCGAAGCCGGGTCGCCGTTCTACCTCGACCCCGACGCCGGCGAGGTGCTCTGCGAGGAACACGGGCGGGAGCGCAGAGAGTCCTAAAACCGGGCGTCTCCGCGCCGTCGCCGCAATTTCATACTCGGCTTCGAGTGAGTTTTCATTCATACTTGTTTCGTTCGCAAACTTCTTTATCGGGGTGCGGGACCATACGAACATCACATGGCTGTAGTCTGGCTGGACGACGTACGGGCCGACGACCTCGACCTGGTCGGCGGGAAAGGCGCGTCGCTGGGTGAACTCACGGGTGCGGGGCTTCCCGTGCCGCCGGGATTCGTCGTGACGGCGAGCACGTACCGCGCGTTCATCGAGGACGCGGGCATCGACGACGAGCTGTTCGCCGCGGTCGAGGTCGACCACGAGGACTCCGCGGCGCTCCAGGCGGCCCACGAGGCGGCGCACGACCTCATCATGGAGACGCCGATGCCGGACGACGTGCGGGAAGAGATTCTCGACGCCTACCGGAGCGTCGGCGAGGGCGACGCCTTCGTCGCCGTCCGGTCGTCCGCGACGGCCGAGGACCTGCCGGACGCCTCCTTCGCGGGCCAACAGGAGACGTTCCTGAACGTCACCGAGGAGGACCTCCTCGACCGCGTCAAGGAGTGTTGGGCCTCGCTGTTCTCCGAGCGCGCCATCTACTACCGCAACCGGAAGGGATTCCCCCACGACAAGGTCGATATCGCGGTAGTCGTCCAGCAGATGGTCGACGCCGAGAAGTCCGGCGTGATGTTCACCCGTCACCCCTCGACCGGCAAGAAGGAGATTATCATCGAGGCCGCGTGGGGGCTCGGCGAGGCCGTCGTCTCCGGCACCGTCTCGCCCGACAACTACGTCGTCAGCCGCGAGAGCGGTGAGGTCGAAACGGCGACCATCGCGGACAAGAAGACGATGTGCGTCCGCGACGAGGAAAGCGGCGAGACCGTCATGCGCGACGTGCCGAACGGTCGCCGGCACGAGCGCGTCCTGACCGACGACGAGGTGTCCCGCCTGCTCGAACTCGGCGAGTTGGTCGAAGACCACTACGAGAAGCCGCAGGACGTGGAGTGGGCCGTCTACGACGGCGAGGTGTACATGCTCCAGTCGCGCCCGATTACGACCATCGCGGAGGGCGACGACGGCGAGGAAACCGAAAGCGAAGGCGACAGCGGCGGGAGTTCGCGGGCGACCGCGACCGGCGACGACGTGCTCATCCGCGGCCTCGGCGCGAGCCCCGGCATCGCCTCCGGCCGCGCCCGCATCGTCACCAAACTCGACCACCTCGACCAAGTGGCCGAGGGCGACATCATCGTCACCGAGATGACCATGCCGGACATGGTGCCCGCGATGAAGCGCGCCGCCGGCATCGTCACCGACGAGGGCGGGATGACCTCCCACGCGGCTATCGTCTCCCGCGAACTCGGCGTGCCCGCGGTGGTCGGCACCGGCGACGGGACGAAGACCCTCGAAGACGGCGAGGTCGTCACCATCGACGGCGACAAGGGAACCGTCCGCGAGGGCGAAGAGCCCGAGGAGAAACAGCGCCAGCCCGTCGAGGAAGCCCGCCCCAAGACGCCCGTCAAGCCGATGACCGCGACCGAGGTCAAGGTCAACGTCTCCATCCCCGAAGCGGCCGAGCGCGCCGCCGCAACGGGCGCTGACGGCGTCGGCCTGCTCCGTATCGAGCACATGGTACTCACGCTCGGCAAGACCCCCGAGCGGTTCATCGAGCAGAACGGCGAGCGCGCCTACGTGGACGAAATCGTCTCGGGCGTCCGCGAGGCCGCAGAGGAGTTCTACCCGCGGCCGGTGCGCGTCCGCACTCTCGACGCGCCGACCGACGAGTTCCGACAGCTGGAGGGCGGCGAAAACGAGCCGCGCGAGCACAACCCGATGCTCGGTTACCGCGGCATCCGCCGCGGCCTCGACAACCCGAGCGTGTTCCGCCTCGAACTGCAAGCGTTCCGCCGCCTGTTCGACATGGGCTACGACAACCTCGAAGTCATGTTCCCGCTCGTCAACGACGCGGAGGACGTGCTGCGGGCGAAAGAGCACATGCGCGAGGCCGGCATCGACCCCGAAAAGCGCGAGTGGGGCGTCATGATAGAGACGCCCGCGGCGGCGCTCTGCATCGAGGAACTCGCCGACGCCGGCATCGACTTCGCCTCCTTCGGCACGAACGACCTGACGCAGTACACCCTCGCGGTGGACCGCAACAACGAGCACGTCGCCGACATCTACGACGAACTGCACCCGGCGGTGCTCAAACTCATCGGCGACACCATCGAGACGTGTCGCGAGGTCGGCGTGAAGACGAGCATCTGCGGGCAGGCCGGCTCGAAGCCCAAGATGGTCCAGTTCCTCGTCGACAAGGGCGTCAGCTCCATCTCGGCCAACATCGACGCCGTCCGCGACGTGCAACACGAGGTCAAGCGCGTCGAACAGCGACTCCTCCTCGACTCGGTCCGCTGAGGTCCGTCGAAGTCGAGGGCCGACCACCCGCGTTCCGCCTTTTCTCGACCCAGTAGCGGTGGCCGTCGGCTGGGCGACGCGGCGCACCGGAGCGGAACCGATATACTGGGCGTGGGTATAGTGGGATGCATGCAGCGCGCGGCACCGCAGGAGTTCGACCGCGTCCTCTCTTCGATGTGCACCCGACCGCACCCGGCCGCCCGAAAGGCCGCAGAGCGGTTCTTTGCCACCAACCCCGGCGACCCGGCGACCTATCAGGCCGTCGCCGCCCTCGAAGAAGACGCACTCTCGTACCTCGGCGAGATTACCGGCCTCTCGGCCCCCCACGGCTACGTGACGAGCGGCGGGACCGAAGCCAACATCCAGGCCATCCGAGCCGCGCGAAACCACGCCCGCGACGACGACCCGAACGTCGTCGCCCCCGAGAGCATCCACTTCAGCTTCCAGAAGGCCGCCGACGTGCTCGACGTGGAGCTCCGAATCGCCCCCGTCGACGACGACTACCGCGCGAACGTCGCGGCCGTCCGCGAGGCGGTCGACGACCACACCGTCCTCGTCGCCGGCGTCGCCGGCACGACCGAGTTCGGCCGCGTCGACCCGATTCCCGAGTTGACGGCGGTCGCCCACGACGCCGGCGCGCTGATGCACGTCGACGCCGCGTGGGGCGGCTTCGTCCTCCCCTTCACCGACCACGAGTGGTCGTTCGCCCACGCCCCCGTCGACTCGATGACCATCGACCCCCACAAGTACGGGCAGGCGGTCGTCCCCGCCGGCGGCCTGCTGTTCCGCGACAAGTCGGTCGTGGACTCGCTGGCGGTGGATACGCCGTACCTCGAATCCGCCTCGCAGGCGAGTCTCACCGGGACCCGAAGCGGCGCGGGCGTCGCCTCCGCGGCCGCCGCGATGCGCGAACTCTGGCCCGACGGCTACCGCGACGCCTACGAGCGCCAGCAGGCGAACGCCGACTGGCTCTACGACGAACTCCGCGCCCGCGGCTACGACGCCGTCGAACCCGAACTCCCGCTCGTCGCCGCGAGCGTCCCCGACGAGCAGTTCGAGTCGCTCCGCGACCTCGGCTGGCGCATCTCGCGGACCGCGAGCGGCGAACTCCGCATCGTCTGTATGCCGCACGTCTCCCGCGAGTCGCTCCGGGCGTTCCTCTCGGACCTCGACGACCTCCGGTCGGGACCGACGCGTAACTGACCGGTCCGAACCTGAAAACTTACAACCGACTGGCTTCGACCCTCTCGTGTGTCCCTCACCGCGTTCGCATCGCTCGCAGACCTGACGCTCAGTCTGTACCCCGACTTCTCGTGGCTCTCGTCGCTCGTCGAGACGGCCACCGGCTGGGTCGGGCTAGTCATCATCTTCGCCTACTCGTTTCTCATCGCCTTCGCCCTCCCGGGCGTGAGCGAAATCGTCCTCGCCGCGCCGCTCGACCTCGGCCTCTCCCACGGCGCGAAGCTGGCGGTCATCATCCTCGTCAGCGGCGCGGGCAAGGCCGCCGGGAGCGTCTTCGCGTTCCACATCGGCCGCCAGACGAAGGAGTCGGGCTACGTCGAGCGGGCGCTCGAACGGTTGCCCGTCGACGTGATGGGCTGGACCGAGCGCAAGGCCGTCCAAATCGCACAGAACTGGGGCTTCGCCGGGCTCGCGGCCGCGCTCTGCGTGCCGGGCTTTCCCGACACGCTCTCGATTTACGCGTTTTCAGTCCTCGAAGACGACTACCTCAAGTTCGCCGCCGCGACGTTCGTCGGCTCCTGCGGCCGACTCGTCGTGACCGTCATCGGCATCGAGGCCGCGCTGGCGTTCCTCTGATTGGGGCGAGGGGCGAGCCCCCAAGCGTCCCGAGCACACCGAGCGTTGCCGGAGCGTCCCAACAATTTATACGCCCGCTCGGCTTCAGTACCGGTGTGACCGCGACGGGTCTCCCCGACAACATGCGTATGCGCGCTCCCTTTTAGCCGCGGGTGGACCCGCCTCCAATCGTCGCCTCGGTAACGTGAGACGACGGTCGGACCCGGCGAACCTCGGGGCAGAATCGCACCGCCAGACAGACGCATCCGAAGCGGCGGGCTTTAGGCCCGCTTCCGAGATACACGACATATATGAGTCACGAGGACTTCCCCACGGAGAACCCAGCGGTGGTGACGTGTGGACTGCCGTACGCGAACGGCGACCTCCACATCGGCCACCTCAGAACGTACGTCGGCGGCGACATATACAGTCGCTCGCTGCGAACACTCGGCCAGCAGACGGCCTTCGTCAGCGGGTCGGACATGCACGGTACCCCCGTCGCCGTCAACGCCGAGAAGGAGGGCGTCACGCCCGAGGAGTTCGCGCTCCGCCACCACGAGAAGTACGAGGCGACGTTCCCCCGCTTCAACATCGAGTTCGACAACTACGGCCACACCCACGACGAGACGAACACCGAACTGACGCAGGAAATCGTCCGCACGCTCGAAGCCGAGGGCTACGTCTACGAAAAGGAGATTCCGGTCGCCTACGACCCCGACGCGGACCAGTGGCTCCCCGACCGCTTCGTCGAGGGCGCGTGTCCGTACTGCGGCGCGCACGCCCGCGGCGACGAGTGCGACGAGGGCTGCGGCCGCCACCTCGAACCCGGCGAAATCGAAGACCCGACCTCGACGCTCACCGGCAACCCCGCGGAGTACCGCGAGCGCGAGCACAAGTTCTTCGCCGTCTCCGACCTCCAAGACTACCTGCAAGAGTTCATCGACCGCCTCGAAGGCACCTCGAACGCCCGGAACCAGCCCCGCGAGTGGATCGAGGGCGAACTGCAAGACTGGTGTATCACCCGCGACATGGACTGGGGCATCGACTACCCGGGCGTCTCCGAACCCGCCGAGGATTCGGAGGCAGACCAGACGGAGTCTGGGCGTGACGAGGGCGACGAGTCGGACGGCAGTTCGTCGCCGTCCGACACCTCCGACCTCGTCCTGTACGTCTGGGTCGACGCCCCCGTCGAGTACGTCTCCTCGACCAAGCAGTACACGGAGCGCGTCGGCGCCGACACCTTCGACTGGGAGGCCGCGTGGAAGGACGCGGGAGACATCGTCCACATTATCGGCCGCGACATCATCCAGCACCACACCGTGTTCTGGCCGGCGATGCTCCGCGGCGCGGGCTACGTCGAACCGCGTGCGGTCATGGCCTCCGGCTTCATCACGCTCAACGGCAAGGGCTTTTCCACCTCGCGCAACCGCGCCGTCTGGGCCGACGAGTACCTCGACGAGGGCTTCCACCCCGACCTGCTTCGGTACTACCTCGCCACCAACGGCGGCTTCCAGCAGGACGTGGACTTCTCGTGGTCGAAGTTCAAAGACCGCGTGAACAGCGAACTCGTCGGCACGGTCGGCAACTTCCTCTACCGGTCGATGCTGTTCGCGTACCGCAACTTCGAGGGGACGCCGGACGCGGAGGTGTCCGAGGAAGTCGAAGCCCGCATCGAGGAGGCCATCGACGAGTTCGAAGCCGGCATCAACGACTACTCGGTCCGGAAGTCCGGCAACGCCGCCGTTCGCCTCGCGCAGTTCGGCAACGAGTACATCCAGCGCAACGAGCCGTGGAAGCTCACCGACGAGGACCCCGAGGCCGCGGCGCAGGTCATCCGCGACTGCGTCCAAATCGCGAAGGCCATCGCCGTGCTGTTCTTCCCCGTCGCGCCGGAAAAGATGCAGGCGCTCTGGGAACAGCTCGGTGAAGACGGCTCGGTGGCCGACACCGGCGTCGACGACGCCTTCGAGGCCCCGCCGGCGTCCTTCGGTGAGCCCGAGGCGCTGTTCGAGAAAATCGAAGACGAGCGCGTCGAGGAGCTCAACGAGAAGCTCGAAGCGCGCGTGGCCGAGACGGAATCCGAAAGCGACGAGTCCGACGGGGACGCCGAGGAGGATATGGACGCTGACACCGACACCGACGCCGACATCGACTTCGAACCCATCGCGGACGACCGAATCAGCTTCGAGGAGTTCCAAGAACTCGACATCCGCGTGGGCGAAATCGTCGCCGCCGAGGGCATCGACGGCGCGGACAAACTCGCCAAGCTCACCGTCGACATCGGCGTCGAAGAGCGCCAAATCGTCGCCGGCATCAAGCAGCTTCACGACCTCGATTCGCTTTCCGGCTCGAAGGTCATCATCGTCGCCAACCTCGAAAAGGCCGAACTGTTCGGCGTCGAGTCCAACGGGATGCTGTTGGCCGCGGGCGACGAGGCCGACATCCTGACGACCCACGGCGACGCCGTCCCCGGCACGAAGGTGCAGTAGACGGCCGTTCCGACCCGATACGCGACTGACCGCGACCCGATATTTTCGACGCGCCGTGTCGCTGCCGATACCGTCCTCGTGGCAGACGCGGACCACAGCGCCTAACTGCGCCGACCCCCGAGCGTCGGCCATGCGAATCGGAAGACGGGAAGCGGTCGGAGTCGTCGTCGCGCTCGCGGTGTTCGCGGGCGTCGTCGCCGCGGTCACCGGCGGCGGCGCGGGCACCCTGACCGTCGAGCGCGTGGACGAACTCCCGCAGGGACAGGGCGCGGTCGCCTTCGGCAACCTCGACCCCGACCAGCGCGAGACGTTCGCGGAGGCCGTCTCGACCGGCGAGCCGGTGGCGCTACCGAACGAATCGGCGCGAAACGAGTTCGTCGACCCCGGCTACGTTCGGTACGACGGCGACATCTACCGGACGACCGTCTCCGACTGAGCCGGCGTTCGGCGCTCGAATCCCGCCCCGAGACCGGAGCCGATTTGAGCGGCGACGCTGGAGCGCCGTCCATGCGAGTCAGCGTGTTGCTCGCCGCGGCGCTCGTCCTCTCGACGGGCTGTCTCGGCGGCGGAAGCGGGACGGCGAGGCTGAGCGTCACCCGAGTCGACGACCTCCCGCAGGGCGAGGGGGCCGTCTCGTACCAGAACCTCGCCCCGGACCAACAGTCTGCGTTCCGGCAGGCGCTCGGGGGCGAGCCCGTGACGCTCCGGAAAGGAACGGACAGAAACGAGTTCCGCGACCCGGGATACGTCAGATACGACGGAGGAATCTATCAAACGACCATTATAGTTCCGTGAGGCCGCCCGAGCGGTCAGTTCGACGGGCGAACTATAGAGAGTACGTATGCGAACCCGTTACTCGGCACCGAGTTCATCATCGGGCTTTTTTATCAGTCACTCGTAGGCGACGCCATGAGAAACGCAAAAATCGTCTGCACCCTCGGTCCCGCGTCGTTCGACCGAGAGACGATTCGCGGGCTCGCCGACGCCGGCATGAGCGTCGCCCGGATGAACGCGAGCCACGGCAACGTCGAACACCGGTCCGACGTCATCGACAGCATCCGCGCCGTCGACGACGCGACCGACGAACCGCTCGCGGCCATGCTCGACCTGCAAGGCCCCGAAGTCCGAACCGCCGACATCGACGAGGACATCTACCTCGAAACCGGAAGCGAGGTCCGCTTCTACGAGGGCGACGAGGCCACGCCCGAGGCCGTCGGCCTGTCGTACTCCATCACCGCCGCGGAGGCCGGCGACACCATCCTCCTCGACGACGGCCGCATCGAGGCCACCGTCGAGTACGTCGAGGACGATTCGGTCCACGCGACCATCGTCTCCGGCGGGGAGCTCAGCTCGCGCAAGGGCGTGAACGTCCCCGGCGTCGACCTCGACATCGACCTCATCACCGACTCCGACTACGAGAACCTGAAGCTCGCCGCCGAGAAGGAAGTCGACTACGTCGCCGCCTCGTTCATCCGCGACGCGGAGGACGTCTACACCATCAGCGACACCCTCGAGAACCTCGGCGCGGAGATTCCCATCATCGCCAAAATCGAGCGCGCCGGCGCGGTCGACAACCTCGACGAAATCATCCAGGCGGCCCACGGCGTGATGGTCGCCCGCGGCGACCTCGGCGTCGAGTGCCCCCTCGAAGAGGTGCCCATCATCCAGAAGCGCACTATCCGCAAAGCGCAGGCCGCGGGCGTGCCGGTCATCACCGCGACCGAGATGCTCGACTCGATGGTCCGCTCGCGCCGCCCGACCCGCGCGGAGGCGTCCGACGTGGCCAACGCCGTCCTCGACGGCACCGACGCCGTGATGCTCTCCGGCGAGACCGCAGTCGGTGACCACCCCGTCCGCGTCGTCGAGACGATGTCCCGCATCGTCAAGGAAGTCGAAGCCAGCCCCGAGTACGACGAGAGCCAAGAACAGCGCGTCCCGACCGCCGACGAGGGCTCCCGCACCGAGGCGCTCGCCCGCTCGGCGCGCTACCTCGCCCGCGACGTGAACGCCGCGGCCGTCGTCGCCGTCTCCGAGTCCGGCTACACCGCCCGGAAGACCGCGAAGTTCCGCCCCGGCGTGCCCGTCGTCGCCGTCACGCCGAACGACCGGACGCGCCGCCAGCTCGCCGTCTCGTGGGGCGTCTCGGCGCAGTACGCCGATTACAGCCCGAGCGTCGAGGGCGTCATGGACGACGCCGTCACCGCCGCGCTCGACGCCGGCGTCGCGGAGTCCGGCGACACCATCGTCGTCCTCTCCGGCATGATGACGGAGCTCGAAGGGACGAACACGACGAACATGCTCAAGGTCCACGTCGCCGCCGAGCCCGTCGCCACGGGCCGGAAAATCGTCGGCGGCCGCGTCGCCGGCCCCCTCTACCGCACCGAGGACGGCGACCTCACGGACGTCCCCGAGGGCGCGGTTCTCGCGCTGTCGTCCGAGTTCGACGGCGAGTTCGACGGCGACGCCGACAAGCTCGCCGGCATCGTCGACGCCCGCGCGGGCATGACCGGCTACCCGGCGCTCGTCGCGCGCGAACTCGACATCCCGATGGTCTCGGGCGCGCCGCTGCCGAAGACCATCGCGCAGGGCGCGACCGTCACGCTCCACGCCGAGCGCGGCATCGTCTACGAGGGCGACGTCATCAACCACGACCGCGACAGCCGGTAGGAGTGCGGTAGCCCTTTCCCGCCGCGACGCCTACGCACGAGTCGATGTCCCGCGCACCCTCTCCCGAGGCCGACGACGACCGCGACGGTGACGGCGATGGCGACGGCGACGGCGAGTGGCGCTTCGGCGTCGACGACGTCGGCCCCGACGGCATCATCGACGACGAGCCCGAGTTCGAACAGCTTCCCATCGAACCCGAGTCGCCGCGGGCGGAGAACATCGTGTTCGTCCTGCTCGGCGTCCTTCTCGCGGTCGGACTCATCGTCGTCACCGTGTACCCGGGCGCGTTCTGAGCGACCCGCCGGACGCAGACCGCGACCCACTGTGAGAGCCGGCTTCCGCCGTCCGACTTTCCGTTTTGATAATCGGGACTGTTGATTTATGTGACCCCGAGGGGAACCACCGCCAACTCCCCGGCCCAGCCGAGTTGAGTCGCGCAGTCCGCACACCTCCCGTGGTGGTCGCCGCGTCGGTGCGCTCCGCGGCACGCCGGGTTCCGACGCCGGTGGTCGCGCCGCCCGCGCCCGCGACGGACCCACCCGCGGTGGCGACCCCACGGTGGCGACGATATCCCTCCCGGCCGTCGCGTGCTTCGCACCGAACCGGCCGCACGGCGGCCGCGACGCCGACGAACACCCAGACGACAAGATGACACACGACCGACGACGCGGACACGACCGACGACCCGCCCCCGACGGCCCGGAGGGACGCGAACAGTGACGAGACTCGTCGAACTCGAACCGACGAAGTTCGTCCGCTTTCTCTCGGACCTCTGGACGCAGCGAAACTGGCAGACGAACGCTCAGCCCCGCGGCGAGGGGAGATACCTCGTGCAGGGCCAGCGCGGCGACGGCACGAAGGGACTCATGCTCGTGCTCCCGACCGTCGAGACGACCGTCGAAACCGAGCACATCAAGGGCTTCGTCGCGCACGCGAAAAAGCGCGGCGTCGACACCGTCGTCGTCGCCACGCAGGGCGAGTTCGCTGACGCGGTCCGCGGGTTCGCCACGAACCACGACGTGACGCTGTTCGACCGCGACGAACTCGGCGAGACCGTCGCCGACGAGAGCCTCGAACAGACCGTCAAGCAGTACACCGACGGCGACGTGTTCGAGACCGCCGAGGTCGAGTTCGGCCTGCCGTTCGACCTGCCCGAACCCGTGGAAGACGCGTTGGCGTCGCTCCCGATAGCCGCCGTCCGCGAGCGACTCGCCGGGCTCATCGACGGCCGTGGCGACGCCGGTGGTGGTGACGGCGATAACGGCGGCAATAGCGGTGACGGCGGTGGCGGCGATTCCTCGGCGGGGTCGCTCCGCGACAGGCTTCCGTCGTCGGTCGACGACCTGAAATCCGGGTCGCCGCCGAGCGTTCGCGTCGTCGTCGTCGCCGTCCTCTTGCTCGTCCTCGCGCTCGGCTCCGTCGCCGTGCTCGGGCCGATGCTGGACGGACTCGGCGGGTCGAGCGGCGGCGGTTCCGGGGGCGACCACGGCGTCTCCGTCTCCGCCCTGTCGAGTGCGAGCGCCGACTCGGCCGACGTGGTCGCCCGGTGGAACGCCCGAACGACCGACACGCTTCGGGTCGGCAATCAGACGTACGCCCCGCCGGAGGGAGAGCGGTTCGTCGTCGTCGGCTTCAACGCGACGGCCACCGGCGACTCGCCCGGAACCCTGTCGCAGTCGGCGCTCGTGTTCGAATCGGACGGCGTCAGATACGGGCACCAACCGCTGTCGAACGCGACCGGCTTCGACAACGGCGGGCTGTTCGCCCCGGGCGATGACGCGCACGTCTGGACCGTCTTCACCGTGCCGACGAACGCGACCACGGGGACCGTCCTCGTCCAGCCGACCAACGAGGACACCGTGGCGTTCGTCCACGACGACGCCGTCTCGACCGACCCGAACGGCGACGACTGAGCGCGGCCGAATCCGGCGCGTCGAACGCGCGCCGCGTTCGACCCTCAATCCTTAATCGGGCGACGGCCCTAGACCCGGTATGGCATACCCGCCGCTCCCGTTACAGACCGGTCTCGTCAGTCCCGAGACGCTCCCGCTGTTGCTCGTGCTCGCGGGGCTCGGCCTGTCGCTCGCGGAGGCCATCGCCCCCGGCGCGCACTTCGTCGTCCTCGGCGTGGCCCTCCTCGCGGCGGGGCTGGCCGGTCTCCTCATCGCACCGCTGGCAAGCCCGATTATTCTCGGGCTGCTCGTCTTCGTCTTCGGCGCGCTCGCGCTCTACGGCTACCGAGAGCTCGATATCTACGGTGGGAAGGGAGAAGGGAAGACGAGCGACTCGGACGCGCTGACGGGCAAGATGGGGCGCGTCACGGAGCGCGTCACGCCGACCAGCGGCGAGGTCAAACTCGACGAGGGCGGCTTCAACCCCTACTACGCCGCCCGGTCGGTCCACGGCGAACTGGAGGCGGGAACCGAGGTCATCGTCGTCGACCCCGGCGGCGGCAACGTCGTGACCGTCGAGGGAGTCGGTCCCGGCGAGGACGAAATCGACCGCGAACTCGCCCGCGAACGGGCGCGGCGGCACGAGGAGTCCGCGGAGCGAGACGAAGAAGAACTCGAACGCGAGGGCACGGGAGGCGTCTGACCGCCGGCCACGACGCCGCGGTCGGCCCGAACCCCCACCGACCCGAACCGCCATCTGACGCCCCGTCAGCCCCGAAACCGTCCGACGTGACGCCCGTATCACACGAATACTTATCATTCTGCCAACCCAAGGCGGGCGTATGGACCTACTTGCCCTCCAAGCGGGGCTGGGTATCGGAGGCGTCGTCGTCGGCCTCCTCGTGCTCGTCCTCGCCATCGTGACGGTGTACCAGATGGTCGAAATCGTGGACGCCTACGAGAAGAAGGCGCTCACGGTGTTCGGTGAGTTCCGACGGCTCCTTGAACCGGGTATCAACTTCATCCCGCCGTTCGTCTCTCGGACCTACGCGTTCGACATGCGGACCCAGACGCTCGACGTGCCCCGGCAGGAAGCCATCACGCGCGACAACTCGCCGGTCACGGCCGACGCGGTCGTCTACATCAAGGTGATGGACGCGAAGAAGGCGTTCCTCGAAGTCGACGACTACAAGCGCGCCGTCTCCAACCTCGCCCAGACGACACTCCGGGCGGTCCTCGGGGACATGGAACTCGACGACACGCTCAACAAGCGCCAGGAAATCAACGCCCGCATCCGCAAGGAGCTCGACGAGCCGACCGACGAGTGGGGCGTCCGCGTGGAGTCCGTCGAGGTCCGCGAGGTCAACCCCAGCGCCGACGTGCAGCAGGCGATGGAGCAGCAGACCTCCGCCGAGCGCCGCCGCCGCGCCATGATTCTCGAAGCGCAGGGTGAGCGCCGCTCCGCCGTCGAGCAGGCCGAGGGTGAAAAGCAGTCGAACATCATCCGCGCGCAGGGTGAAAAGCAGTCGCAGATTCTCGAAGCGCAGGGTGACGCCATCTCGACGGTGCTCCGCGCGAAGTCCGCCGAGTCGATGGGCGAGCGCGCCATCATCGACAAGGGGATGGAGACGCTCGAACGCATCGGACAGGGCGAGTCGACGACGTTCGTCCTCCCGCAGGAGCTCACCTCGCTCGTGGGCCGCTACGGCAAACAGCTCACCGGCTCCGACGTACAGGACATGGAGGGGCTGTCGAGCAAGCAGTTCGACGAGGAGACCCGCGAGCTCATCGGCCTCGACGACATCGAGGAGATCCTCGGCCAGATAGACCAAGCCGCGGAGATGAACGTCGAACAGCTCGAACAGGAGGCCGAGGCCATCAAGGCCGGCGCGGAGGTCAACGACATCAAGTCGCCCGACGAGGTCATCGCCGAGGCCGACGAGGACGAACAGCCCATCAAGTCGTCCGACGAGGTCGTCGCGGAAAGCGAGGGCGCAGGGGACGCGGCCGCGACCGACGGCTCGGCGGACGCGAACTCCGCGGGCAACGGCCAACCGGCCGCCGACGAGGCCGACGACGACGACGAAAGCGAGATGTCCTTCGAGAAGGACCTCGAATAGTCGCATCGACGGACCGTCCCGGATTCAGACGGGTGTACACGCCGAAGCCCTTTTCTTCGCGCCGTCTCGTATGTGGAGGTAGATGTCGAACCGCCGGGTAGACGAAGACAAGCGCGCGACCCTCCGTCGATTCGCCGCGCTCGGGGCCGCCACGCCGCTCGTGGGCCTCGGGGGCGGCGACGACGGCGAGGACGACTCGTCGGGGTCGAGCGACGCGCGGGACGCCATCGTCGGCTACGTCGCGTCGACGCCCGGCGCGCACTTCTCGAAGGTCCGCGACGACCTCCAGTTGGGAACCGGCGAGACGCAGTACCACCTTCGGAACCTCGTCGACGACGACACCCTCGAAGTCAGCCGCGACGGCGACTACAAGCGGTTTTTCCCCGCGGGCCGGTTCTCGGAGTTCGAGCAGGTCACCCTCGGCTACCTGCGCCGCGACACGCCGCGCGGGATGCTCGTCCACCTGCTTCGCGACCCCGCGGCGACGGGGAGCGAACTCGCCGCCCGACTGGGCGTCTCGCGGGCGACGGTGAGCACCTACGCGAAGGAACTCGACGCCGTGGGCCTCCTCTCGCGCGAGGACGGCTACGCGGTCCGCAACCCTGAGACGGTTATCACGCTGCTGATTCGCTACGCCGACTCCTTCGGCTCCGACGCCGCGGCGTTCGCTGACGACGCGGCCGAACTCATCCGCTTCGACCCCTGACCGGGCCGGGAGTCGGTGCCGGCGCTGCTCCGTCGATTCGGAACCAGAACATTCAGCGGCGGCGCTGGGACGCGAAAAAACCCGAAAAAACAGGGATGGAACGACGTGGGGTGGGAGACGACGGCGTTCCGTGCGTGGTGGCGCGAGGGAGGACGCGCCGGGGTGCACGCCGGAGACGGCGTGCGGCGGGGCAGAGTGAAGCGTCAGCGGGGGCTCAGACGGTCACCTTCCACGTCGTGCCGGAGGAGTAGCCCCACTTCTCGACGGTCACGTCGAAGTCGCCGTCGAGGATGGGACGCATGTTCGCGCCGACCTCCTTCGCGGAGAGGTCGAGGTCGTCGGCGATGAGGCGGGATTTGAAGTACGTCTTCGCGCCGGCGTTCGAGCGGAGGTAGTCGAGGATGCGGCGCTGTTTCTCCGAGAGGCTGGGTTTGGTGTCGGGGGCTTCGCCCTCGACCGCGGCGGCGGAGGCGGTCGTGCTCATACCTACACAGAGAGACGAGACGCCTATCAGGGGTTTGGTACGGGAGCTTAACACGTCGCCGTCTTGCGATTTTCCCCAAAAACGAGCCCTCGGGGAGGCCCCACCGCGCCGTCGCAGGTACAGTCGCCTAACAGCCACGCAACGCGGACACATCAACGGGGAGACAGTCGGGGGAGACCGGCACGCCGTCGAACGCGCGAGCGCTCCGAACTTCCGTCTAAGCGGAGCGTACCGACTCCAAGACAGAAAATTCATACGCGGATAGCGGCCATACGACGACAATGGGTCGCCCGACAGAACGACGCCCGACCGCCGCAACCGCGGCCGGCGTCGAAGTGAGCGTTGTCCTCCCCGCCTACAACGAGGCGCGGACCATCGAGAACACGGTCCGCGTCACCGTCGAGACGCTCGAATCGTTCCTCCCCGCCGACGCCTTCGAGGTCATCGTGGCCGAAGACGGCTGCGACGACGAGACGCCGGCGATAGCCGACCGGCTGGCCGCCGAGGACGACCGGATTCGCCACTACCACAGCGACGACCGCCTCGGCCGCGGCGGTGCGCTCGAACGCGCCTTCGAGGCCGCCCACGGCGGCACGCTCGTCTACTTCGACACGGACCTCGCCACGGACATGCGCCACCTCGAAGAGCTGGTCGAGCGCGTCCGCTCCGGCGAGTACGACGCCGCGACCGGGTCGCGCTGGATGCCCGACCGCGTCGCCGACCGCCCGCCGAAACGCGGCGTGCCGAGCCGCGTCTACAACGGCCTCGTCCGCCTGTTCCTCCGCTCCGACCTCCGAGACCACCAGTGCGGCTTCAAGGCGTTCAGCCGCGAGACGTTCGAGGCGCTCCGAGACGACGTGGAAGACGACCACTGGTTTTGGGACACGGAGATGCTCGTCCGGGCGCAGCGCGCGGGCTTCCGAGTCGCCGAGTTCCCCGTCGATTGGGAGCCGAAAGGCGACACGAAAGTCGACCTCGTCCGCGACGTCCTCGGGATGGGAAGCCAGATTCTCCGGACGTGGTGGCAGCTCACGGTCCGGCCGCGCATCACCCGCCGGGTGACCATCGTCGCCGGCCTGCTTTTGACCGTCTTCGCGCTCGCGCTGATGACGCTGTACATCGACCCCTCGGAGGTCATCTCGGTGCTCGGCGACGCCGACCCCGCGCTCGTCGCGGCCGCCGCGATTATCTACGTCGTCTCGTGGCCGCTCCGGGGGATTCGCTACCGCGACATCCTCCGCGAACTCGGCTACCGCGAGAAGGCGGGCTTCCTCACGGGGGCGATATTCATCAGTCAGACCGGGAACCTCGTGTTCCCCGCCCGCGCGGGCGACGCCGTGCGCGCCTACGTCGTGAAGGCGCGCCGGAACATCCCGTACCCCTCGGGCTTCGCGTCGCTGGCGGTCGAGCGCGTCTTCGACCTGCTCACCATCGCGGGGCTCGCGGGCGTCGTCCTCGTCGGCCTCGCGGCGACCGGCGGCCTCGACGACATCGCCACCGTGCTCGCGACCGGCGTGAGCGGCGGCTCGGTCGACGTGTCGGCCGACGACGTGCGCACCGTCGCCTACGTCGCCACCGGCGTCGGCGTCGTCGCCATCCTCGGCGTCCTCGGCATCGCGCTGTCGGCCCGCGCGGACCGGAACGTCGTCCGGGCGTTCGTCGGCCGGTTCTCGTCTGACTCCTACGTCGAACTCGTCGCGGGCGTCATCGAGCAGTTCGTCTCCGACTTGCAGGCGGTCGCCGGCAACCGCGCCGCCTTCGGCCGCGTCGGTCTGACGAGCCTCGCCATCTGGACCGTCGACGTGGTGACCGCGGTCGTCGTCCTGCTCGCGCTCGGCGTCGACATCGACCCCGTCGTGCTCGTCGGCGTCTCGTTTTTCGCCGTGAGCGTTGGCAACCTCGCGAAGGTGCTTCCGCTCTCGCCCGGCGGCGTCGGCCTCTACGAAATCGCCTTCACGGTGTTCATGGCCGCGCTCGCGCCGGTCACGCCCGCCGCCGCGCTCGCCGCCGCGGTCCTCGACCACGCGGTGAAAAACGCCGTCACCATCGTCGGCGGCGTCGGCTCGATGCTGTCGCTCAACGTCTCGCTGACGACCGCGGTCGAAGAGAGCGCCGAGGTGCGCGACCGCGAACACGAACTCGCCGACTCGAAGTGACGTGCGCAGTCGGCTCAGTCCGACTCAGTACAGTTCACACCGGAACGGCGCGAACGCGCCCGTGACGGCCGATTCGAGCGCGTCGGTTCGAGTGAGGCGGCCGCCGGTGAACACGCCCGCCGCGCCCTCGTTTTTCGCGATATCGTCGGTGCCGAGCACGTCGTCCATCACCGGGCCGAGTTCCTCGCCCGCGTCGATGCGGTCCGCGATGCGGGCGGGGAGCGCGAGGCTCGGTCCCGCCGCGCGACCGACGCGCTCGCCGTCGGTCACGGCCGCCCACATCACGAGGTACAGGTCGGTCTCGTCTGTGCCGTCGCCGGCCGAGAAGGCCGCCACGCCGCCCTCGATGCCGACGCCGAAGTCGTAGTCGCCCGCGTCGAGGGCTCGTTCCGCGCGGGTGACCGCGCCCGCGATGGTCTCGTCGTGGCCCGTCGGCTGTTCGGAGACGCCCGAGTCGACGGCGACCGCCGCCACGGAGGCGTCGGGACAGGTTCGTTCGACCGCGCGCCGCTTCACCGGGTTGCCGCTTCCGACCGCGATGTCCATGTCGGAAGCGCGTCGCCCGGTTATTTCCCTTCGTCGGATTCGGTCGGGGTCGCGGTCGCAGTCTCGGACGCGGCCGCCCACGGCTCGGGGAGGTCGGCGTCGGGGTGCAACAGCCGCGCGAGGCGGTCGACGCCCGAGACGACGGCGGGACTCGGCTGATTGAGAAGCGAGTCGTCGACGGCGTGGACCGCGGCGTCGAGATTCCACCCGCGAGCGTCGAACGCCTCGGGGTCGCCGCGCTCGCCTTTTCCGCAGGGATGGAGAACCACGTGGTCGGGGTCGGCGGCCGCGACGGTCTCGGGGTCGACTTCGGCGGACCGCTCGCCGGGCGCGACGAGCGGAGCGGTACCGCCGGCGACGCGGACGAGGTCGGGAACCCAGTTGCCCGCGGCCATCGGCGGGTCCGCCCACTCCTCGCAGTAGACGGCCGGGCGGTCGCGGCCGGCGACCGCGTCGGCGACGCGGGCGAGGTGGTCGCGGCAGTCGTCGGCGAGCGCCGCCCCCGCGCCGGCGTCGCCCGCGGCGTCGCAGACGACGGGAAACGAGTCGAGCACCTCGTCGAGCGTCGCGGGCGCGACGTGAACCACGTCGTAGCCGCGGTCGCGGGCCGCCGTCGCGACGTCCGACTGGAGGTCGTCGCAGGTGCAGACGGCGTCGGCGTCGAGGTCGTCGACCCGGTCGAAATCGGGGTTCAGCCAGCCGCCGACGACCGGCTTGTCGGTCGACGAGTGAACGGTCGCCCCGACGACGTGGGCGTCGAGACCGGCGGCGGTGAGAATCGCTGTCGCGCTCGGCGCGAGCGAGACGACGCGGGGGGTCGCGGCCATGTGTAGTCGTAGCAACGCACCTTCGTGAAAAGTATGTGTCGCGTCGTCGGCCGCCGGGACGCCGGCGGGGCGTCACCGATGAGTCGCCGGCGAGGTCTCGAATCCCTCACGAACCTCAATCACTCGTGTGATGGCCTCGCACGGGTGAACGCCGCCGCTTGCCGAAAGCGATACCAAACCATTTATGCGGTCGTCTGCGGTTGCTGGTGTTACGGACAGCATCCGGGTTCTAGCCGCCTCTAACCACCCATTCCCGGAGCACCCGCCGTCGTATCCATGAGTGAACGAATCTGGACCCGAAACCCCGGCGCACAGGAGCAGGAACGAAACACGCAGAACGGCCGACAGGAGGCCGAGACCGAACAGGAAGAGACGAAGGGCGACACGCTTCAGTGCCCCGAGTGCGGCGGTCACGTCGTCACCGACGACGAACACGGCGAGACCGTCTGTAACGACTGCGGCCTCGTCGTGACCGCCGACTCCGTCGACCGCGGCCCCGAGTGGCGCGCGTTCGACGCCCGCGAGAAAGACGAGAAGTCCCGCGTCGGCGCGCCGACGACCAACACGATGCACGACAAGGGCCTGTCGACCAACATCGACTGGCGCGACCGCGACGCGTACGGGAACTCGCTGGGCGCGCGCCAGCGCCAGAAGATGCAGCGGCTCCGCAAGTGGAACGAGCGGTTCCGCACCCGCGACTCCAAGGAGCGCAACCTCAAGCAGGCGCTCGGTGAAATCGACCGCATGGCCTCGGCGCTCGGCCTCCCCGAGAACGTCCGCGAGACCGCCTCGGTCATCTACCGCCGCGCGCTCGACGACGACCTGCTGCCCGGTCGCTCCATCGAGGGCGTCGCCACGTCGTGTACCTACGCCGCCGCCCGCATGGCCGGCGTCCCGCGCTCGCTCGACGAAATCGCGGAGGTCTCGCGCGTCGAGAAGAGCGAGGTCGCCCGCACCTACCGCTACATCGCCCGCGAACTCTCGCTCGAAGTCAAGCCCGCCGACCCCGAGCAGTACGTCCCGCGGTTCGCCAGCGAGCTCGGCCTCTCCGACGAGTCGAAGATGCGCGCGCGCCAACTCCTGAAGAACGCCAAGGAGAAGGGCGTCCACTCGGGTAAGTCGCCGGTCGGCCTCGCCGCCGCCGCCGTCTACGCCGCCGCCCTCCTCACCAACGAGAAGACGACGCAGGCCGCCGTCAGCGACGTGGCCGACATCTCCGAGGTCACCATCCGCAACCGCTACCACGAACTCCTCGAAGCCGAGGAGAACCTCGGCCTCGTCTGAGGACCGAGTCGGACCCCCGCGCCGAACCGCGGTTCGACCCGGACGAGCGTCTCGATTTCCGCTTATTCGCCCGCCAGCGGCGGCGCTCGACGCGACGGGTCACGGTAGAATCGAACCGCACGAGCCGACGGCACCGCGGCGGCCGTCCCCGCGCCGAGGCGAAGGGTTTTGTTTCGGGGGAAATACGTCCGTACGATGCGCACGACGCACGCCCTCACGGTGGGCGACGCCGCCGACACCGGACTCGCCGACGAGAGCGTGAACCTCGTCGTCACGTCGCCGCCCTACCCCATGATAGAGATGTGGGACGACCTCTTTTCGGCGCGCGACGACGCCGTCGACGCGGCGCTCGACGCGGGCGACGGCGACGCCGCGTTCGAGGCGATGCACGAACAGCTCGACGCCGTCTGGGACGAGGTGGCCCGCGTGCTCGCGCCCGGCGGGGTCGCCTGCGTGAACGTCGGTGACGCGACCCGGAGCCTCGACGGGTCGTTTCGCCAGTACCCCAACCACGCCCGCGTGCTCACGGCGCTCAGCGAGCGCGGACTGACGCCGCTTCCGGACGCCGTCTGGCGGAAGCCGACGAACCGCCTGACGAAGTTCATGGGGTCGGGGACGCTCCCGACGAACGCCTACGTCACCCTCGAACACGAGTACGTGCTGGTGGTTCGGAAGGGCGACCCGCGGTCGTTCCCGCCGGGCGACGACCGGCGCTACGAGAGCGCCTTCTTCTGGGAGGAGCGCAACCGCTGGTTCTCCGACCTCTGGGAGTTCGGCGGGACCGACCAGCGCCTCGATTCGGGGGCCAGAGAGCGCTCGGCGGCGTTTCCCGTCGAACTGCCGCTGCGCCTGATTCGGATGTACTCGGTCTACGGCGACACCGTCTTCGACCCCTTCGTCGGCACCGGGACCACGACGCTCGCGGCCATGCTCGCCGGCCGGGACTCCGTCGGCTACGACCTCGACGCCGACCTCGTCTCGGGGTTCGAACGCCGACTCGACGACCTCCCGGAACGCTCGCGCGCGGAGGTCGAACGCCGACTCGACGCCCACCGCGAGTTCGTCGCCGGCCGCGACGAGCCACCCGGTCACGACGCCGAACACTACGACTTCCCGGTCGTGACGAAACAGGAGCGCCGCATCCGTCTGTACCGAGTGTCGTCGGTCGAGGCGTCGGCCGACGGCGCGAACCGCGAGTTCGCCGTCGAACACGAGCCGTTCGACGGGACCGAGGCGGCCGCGGCGTCGGAGCGCTCCGAACCCTCGGAAGACGCGACGACGACCGACTGAGGTCGAACAACTCGAATTCGAGAGTTTCAGACGCCATCGGCGGGATTCGGTAGTGAGTTGCTGACTGTCCGACAATCCAGACGTTTAAGAGCGCGGACGACGACGCCAACGAACGATGCCCGATGCTCGTCGTCGCGCGTTCGTCGCCGCCCTCGTCGGCGTGGTTGGTGCCTCGCTCGGAATCGCCGGGGCGGGCCACGTCTACCTCCGCGAGTGGCGACGCGCAATCGCGTGGTTCACCTTCGTCGTCGGCGCGGGACTGGTGTTGCTCTCGACGTTCACCGACCCGGCGACCGTGACGGTGGACTCGCTTCCCAGAGAGGTGCTGTTCCCCGTCCTCGGACTGCTGTTTCTGAGCGCGCTCGACGCCTACCGCGTCGGAAGCCGCCCGCGCGGCCGCAACGCGAACGGCGAGCCGACCTGCCCGGTCTGCGGCGGCGAACTCGACCGGAACCTCGACTTCTGTCCGTGGTGTGCGACGGAGCTCGAATGGTACACGGTCGAAGGATAGAGAACGTCGACGAACGCCCGCCGCTGCGCGCGACGCTGCGTTCGAGTCCGAAAAAACGCGTTCCGTCCGTTACTTCTCGATGATGCTCTCTTCGACAGCCTCACCGAAGTGGCGCGCCGTGTCTTCGTAGTAGATGAGCATCTCGTCGCCGGGTTCGAGGTCGGTGACCGCGGTCCGACCCTCTCGGGTGTGGACCTTGATTGTCTCGGCGTTCTGGAGGAGCGTCGTGACGCGGTCGCCCTCGTAGTCCGCGGAGATGCGGAACATCGGCCGCTTTTCGATTTTCACGCGCCCGACGATGGCCTCGCGGGTGTTGCCGTTCGTGTCGATGAGCTGTACCTCGTCGCCGCTTTCGAGTTCGGAGAGGTAGACCGTGCCGCCGTCGGGGGTCCGCGCGTAGGCGTGGACCGCGCCGGCGTTGACTCTAAACGGCCGAGACGCGACGTACGGAGACTTCGCCGTCTCGGCGTGGACGAAGAACAGGCCGCGGGCCATCGAGCCGACGAGCATCCCCTCGTCGTGGTCCATAATCGTGCCCGTATCGACGCAGACGCGGTCGGCCATGCCCGTGCGTTCGACCTCCGTGACCTCGGCCCAGACGAGGTCGAGCGACTCGCGTTCGGCCTCGTCGCGGACCTCGACGGTCTTTCGAATCTCGTCGGGGTCGTCGCTGTCGAGGAGGACGCCGTCGGAGCCGAGTTCGAGCGTCTCGAAGGCGGTCTTGGCCTCCTCGGCGGTCGTGACGCCCGCGATGAGGTCGGTCTCCTCGCCGATGCGGGCGATGAGGTTCTCCAGCGGGATGATGGTCCAGTCCTCGCCGATGACGATGGTGTAATCGCCGTCGCGGGCGGCCTCCTCGGCGAACGCCTCGTAGTCCTTGCTCAGGATGCGGACGTACGAGCCGTTTGCGAGGTCGTCGCCGCGGCGGAGCGTCGTCAGGTCGGCAGACCCGGAGAAGTCCGAGGGGAGTTCGACGGTCGCGTCGCCCTCGCCGTCCTTGCCGACGATGTAGGCGTCGGCGAGCGCCGGGGGCTCGGCGTCGTCTTCCTCTGCTTCCATCACGTGGACGTCCGCGTCGGTCCGGAACGCAGCGACGTTGACGTCGCCGAGTTCGCGCACCCGCTCGACGTCGGCCTCGTCGACGAGGACCCAGTCGACGCCGGCTTCCAGTCCGGCCGTGATGCGTCGCTTCCGCGTCTCCCAGTCGCCGACCGCGTCGTCGGCTTTGAGCCAGACGCTTCGTGTCATTATCGACTTCACTCGGTGGGCGGGCTTGAACGTGGCGAATGAACCAACGGACGGCGAGCGGATAGCGAACGGACAGCGACGGGCCGGGACGCTTGAGCGCCCCACCAGAATTCCATATCGCGCTATACGATTTATTAGAGTGGATTCAGGGCAGAATCGACGGTCGGACGACGATTCCAACCGCCGACGCGAGTCGAGCGAGAGCGGCGACTCGCCTCACTCAGTTACTCTCAACTCCCACCGAGTCGGCGGTTTGGTCGTCCCGACTCGGGTCAGTGTGCCTGCAACCTCGAAAGACAGCAGGTCGCGCGTGACTCGTGAATGCGTCGTCATCGGTGTTTCTGTCATCGAGCTCGCCAATCCACGGAAATAGAACACAGCGGCCACACCGAATCAACCGCCGACACCACGAGAGCGACGACGGAGGCGATTCGTCAGCACCGCACACCCGTACCGAGAAGGTCGCTGAAATCGACCGCGTGGGACCCCGTCTCGGGTGTAGAACTCCGGGGTTCGAGGCTAGAAGACGGGGGTCGCGGCCGGTCGAACGTCGTTCTCTCACTCTATCCGCGGAATCCGACAACGACCGGCCAGACAACTGAACCGCGTCACGAACGCGGTTCCGCGAACGACGCGTCAGAACCTGGAGAAACCGATTCTTGGGTGCGCGCACGGCGCTCGCACCACACCGACCACGACAGCGCCCGGCCGGTTCGACAGTCAATAAACCGATTACGGCGATATGAAATCAGTCAAATCGGTCCAGCCCCGTCTGGACCGCGCCGCGCTCGCGGTCGAGAAGCGCGCGCTTCAGGTCGACGCCGCCGGCCGCGGAGAAGCCGCCGAGGGAGTCCGCGCCGACGACGCGGTGGCACGGGACGACGAGCGGGACCGGGTTCCGTCCGCAGGCCTGTCCGACGGCGACCGCGTGGCTGTCGAGTTCGGCCGCAACCTCGCCGTACGTTCGGGTCTCGCCGTACGGAATCGACGCCATCACGCGCATCACGTCGCCGGTAAAGGAGTCGGGAAATCGCACGTCCACGTCGAACTCGCGGCGCTCCCCGCGTTCGTACTCGACGAGTTGGTTTCGGAGCGAGTCGGCAGCACAGTCGATACGTCGGTCGTCTACCTCGACCGCGAACCCCCACATGGTGACGCGCATGGGTAGCGTTCGCGCTCAGCGGGTATCTAGTTGTAGGCCAGCGGTGTCGGGAAAACAGAACCCCGTGGAACGCCGCGAATCGCGAGTCGCGTTACGCCTCGATGCCGAGCCCGGCGCGTTCGAGCGCGGTGTCCACATCTGCGTCGTCGTGGATGACGGCGCTGACGGCGCGGGTGATGGCCTCGGGGTTCTCGTGCTGGAAGATGGACCGACCCATGGAGACGCCGGCCGCGCCGGCGTCCATCGTGCCGCGGACCATCTCCACCGTCTCGCGGTCGGTGCCGCGACTGCCGCCGGCGATGACGACCGGCAGGCGCGTGGCCTCGACGACGCGACCGAAGGACTCCGCGTCGCCGCTGTATGCCGTCTTCACCACGTCGGCACCGACCTCCTCGGCGAGGCGGACGGCGTGGGCGAGCGCCTCGGGGTCCTGTTCGTCGATGCCGGGGCCGCGGGCGTAGGACATCGCGAGAACGGGCACGCCGAAGTCGGCGGCGCGAGAACAGAGGTCAGCGAGCTGCGTCATCTGGTCGGGCTCGTAGTCCGAGCCGACGTTGATATGGAAGGAGACGGCGTCGGCACCGACGCGGAGGGCGTCTTCGACGGTTCCGGTGAGTCGCTTGTCGTTTTCGTCCGGGCCGATGTCCGTCGAGCCGTTTACGTGGACGATGTAGCCTTTGCCGTTTTTGTTCGGGTGGACGCGCGGCGCGGTCCCCTTGTGCGTGAGGACGGCGTCAGCGCCGCCGCGCGTGATGCCGTCGATAGTGGATTCGATATCGACGAGGCCCGTGACCGGGCCGAGGGTGATGCCGTGGTCCATCGGGACGATGAGGTATCGCCCGTCTGTGGAGATGCGGTCGAGTCGTGCGGAGAGTCCGACGTCTGTGTTCATGTATGAGAAAGGGTGGCAGAGCAGTTATGTGCGTTCCGGATGCGGTGGGCGTTGCGACGCGCCCGCTACCGCACCGTCTTTGAGTTCGCGGGCGAGCGTTTCGAGTCGGTCCGCGACCGTTTCGGCGTCGTCGCCGTTCTCGTGGCCCTCGGCGACGATGTCGACGAGCGCGCTGCCGACGATGATGCCGTCGGCACCGCTGGCGACGATGCGCTCGGCGTGGTCGCCGCTGCTGATTCCGAAGCCGACCGCCTTGGGCACGTCGTAGTCGGTGAGTCGTTCGAGCGACGAGCCGGTCTGGTCGGAGACGCTCGACTGCGCGCCCGTCGTGCCGAGGCGCGCCTGCACGTAGACGTAGCCCGAGACCTGTTCCATGATGCGGTCGAGGCGCTCGCCGCGGGTCGTCGGCGCGACGATGAACACGAGGTCGAGGCCGAACTCGTCGCAGGCCTCGCGGAGCGGGCCGGCCTCCTCGGCCGGCAGGTCGGGCACGACGAAGCCCTCGATGCCGACTTCGGCGGCCTTCTCGACGAACGGCCGCGGTCCGGGTTCATCGCCGTAGCGATAGATGAGGTTGTAGTAGGTCATACAGACCAGCGGCACCGACACGTCGAGGTCCTCGACGAACTCGAAGAAGCGCGTCGGCGTCATGCCGCCTTCGAGCGACCGAACCACCGCGTTCTGGATGGTCGGCCCCTCGGCGATGGGCTCCGAGAACGGAAGCCCGAGTTCGATGACGTCCGCGCCGCCGCGTTCGAGCGCCTCGACGTATTCGAGCGAGGACTCGTAGTCGGGGTCGCCGGCGGCGAGATAGGGGACGAACGCCGGGCCGTCGGAGAAGGCGTCTTCGAGCGACATCACAGGCCCCCCGTGAACTCGTCCATGTTCGGCGCGATATCGATGTCGCGCTCGTAGGTCTCCTCGATGGCCGATTCGAGGTCTTTGTCGCCGCGACCGGAGACGTTGACCACGACGTACTCGCCGAGGTCGTCCGCGTTCTCGGCGTCGGGCGCGTCGGGACCGACGACCGATTCGAGGTAGCCGAACGCGTGGGCCGACTCCAGCGCGGGGATGATGCCCTCCATCTGCGAGAGCCGGTGGAATGCGGTCAGCGCCGCGTCGTCGTCGACGTTGACGGCGGTGACGCGGCCGGTGTCCACGAGGTGTGCGAGTTCGGGGCCGACGCCGGCGTAGTCGAGGCCGGACGACACCGAGTGCGACTCCATAATCTGGCCGTCGCGGTCCTGCAAGAGCCGGGTGCGCGCGCCGTGGAGAATGCCCTCCGACCCGGTCGTGAGCGACGCCGAGTTGGGCGCGACGCCGGCTTCCTCGTCCACTTCGAGCGTCGAGCCGCCGGCCTCGACGGCGTAGAGCGCGGTCTCCTCGTCGTCGACGAACTCGGCGAACGCGCCCATCGTGTTCGAGCCGCCGCCCGCGCAGGCGACGACGGCGTCGGGGAGCCGGCCGAGTTTCTCTCTGGCCTGCGTGCGGGCCTCCTCGGAGATGACCGACTGGAAGTCCCGAACCATGCTCGGGAACGGGTGCGGGCCGACGACGGAGCCGATGACGTAGTGGGTGTCCTCGACGTTGGTCGCCCAGTCGCGCATCGTCTCGGAGATGGCCTCCTTGAGCGTGCCGCGGCCAACGGTGACGGGGTTCACCTCGGAGCCGTTGAGCTTCATCCGGAAGACGTTGGGGCGCTGGCGGTTGATGTCGCGCTCGCCCATGTAAATCTCGCAGGGCATATCGAGGTGCGCGCAGGCCATCGCCGTGGCGGTGCCGTGCTGGCCCGCGCCGGTCTCGGCGATGATGCGCTCTTTGCCCATGTACTTCGCCAGTAAGACCTGCCCGAGGGCGTTGTTGAGCTTGTGCGCGCCGCCGTGCAGCAGGTCCTCGCGCTTGAGGTAGACCTCGCGGTCGTAGCGCTCCGAGAGTCGGTCCGCGCGCTGGAGGGGCGTCGGTCGCCCGCCGAAGTCCCGCAGTCGCGCGCGGAAGTCGTCCATGAAGCCGTCTTCGTTGTCGAGGACGTACCGCTCGTACGCGTCGGTCAGTTCCTCGATGGCCGGCATGAGTGCCTCGGGAACGTACTGTCCGCCGTAGTCGCCGAATTTGCCGTCTGCGCTCATTGTGTGAGTGTCTCCGTGTTCTGTCGCACGTCGCCGTCCATGATGGCGGTCCCGACGAGGAGGGCGTCGGCACCGGCCTCGCGCATCCGCCGCGCGTCGTCGACCGTCTGCACGCCGCTTTCGGCCACGAGAAGCACGTCCTCGGGCGCTTCGGGCGCGAGTTCCTCGAACGTGCCGAGGTCGACTTCCAGCTTCCCGAGGTCGCGGTTGTTGATGCCGACGATGTCGGCACCGGCCGCGAGCGCCGCCGTGAACTCCTCGCGCGTGTGGACCTCCACGAGCGGCTGGAAGCCGCGGTCGCGGGCCGCCTCGACGAGGGCCGGGAGGTCCTCGCCGACGAACCGCGCGATGAGGAGCACGAGGTCGGACTCGACGACGTCCAGTTGGGCCTCGTTCATGACGAAGTCCTTGCGGAGGACGGGCACGTCGACGGCCTCGCGGATGCGCCGCAGCGACTCGGCGGAGCCGCCGAAGTGCTCGGGTTCGGTGAGGACCGACAGCGCCGTCGCGCCGCCGGCGACCATCTCGCGGGCCAGTTCGACCGGGTCGTCCTCGCGGACGCCCTCGGTCGTCGGACTCGTGGGCTTCACCTCGGCGATGACGGGGACCCGACCCGCGGCCTCCGTCTCGGCCACGGCCTCGGGGAACGACCGCGCGTCGACCGACACGCGCGTCTCCCCGCCGGGTCGCTCCCGCGCGGCCTCCAAGATGGCGCGCACGTCGGGAGCTAATTCGTCTCCACTAGCGTTCATTGATGTACACTAACGCACGTATCTGTACATAAGACTTGCGTCGGCGGGGACACTCACCGTCTCTCACGTGCGCGCGGGCGAGAGCGCACGGCGAGGTATCGGCCACCCGAACCGAGCGCAGTCACCCCAACCGCACGCGGTCGCCGGAAGGGTCAAGCGTCCGGCGACGGGAGCCGAACGTATGCCCGTCTCGGGAATCTACGCGCGCGAATCGTCCACGCTCGGCCGCCCCGTGCAGGTCGGCGTGGTCAGCGGGAAGGTCATCGACGTCTCGTTTCCGGACTCGCTGCCGGCGGACGCCGAGCCGGACCACGACCACCTCGACGCCGTGTTGGCCGCCATCGACCGGGGCCAGACGGACCTCTCGTCGGTCCCCATCGGACTGACCGTCCCGACCGACCAGCGAAGCGTGCTGGAGTCGCTTCGGAACGTCCCGCGGGGTGACTCGGTCGACGTGGCGCTCCTCGTCCGCATGGCCGGCCTCGACCCCGAGGACGACGACTCGGAGCGCGTCGTCCGCAAGGCGCTCGCGGCGAACCCGGTCCCGGTCGTCGTCCCCGACCACCGCGTGAAAGACGGCCCGAGCGCCGCGCCAGACGACGTGGTCGAGGCGCTCCGGAAGTCCGAAGGAATCTAATTCTGCGGACCGCCCCTCAGAACGGCATCGCGTCGGTCTCGCGGCGGAGCGCGAGGTAGCCGAGCAGGCCGGCGAGGAGGAACAGCGTGCTCGCGAGTCCGACCGACTGGACACCGGTCGCGAGCTCGGCGAACTGCGAGACGCCGGCGAGGAGGAAGCCGCCGCCGGCGACGTATTTGAGTTGACTGTCGACCGGAATCCGGAGCGTGACGACGCCGAGGAGAACCGCCGTCAGCCCGAAGGCGGCGTCGGCGGCGAGCCGGAGCGTCGGGTTCCCGGTGGCGAACGCCGCGACGACGAGCGCCAGATAACCGATGAGCCCCGCCTGCGTCAACTGCCGCGTGTCGATGTCCATACCGGCTACGCGTGGTGCGGACACTTGAACGCATCCCCGCGCCGCGGCCGCGACGGCGGGTGGTTCGGCGGTCGTCACCGACGCCGACGCAGGGAGACCCCGCTACCAGCCGAACAGTTCGTGGCCCGCGAACTCCAGCGCGTTCACGAGGTAGTGGGCGACGACCACGACCAGCAGGCTCTCGGTGAGGACGAACGCCGCCGCGAGGACGAACCCGAGGAGGCCGGTGACGATGATGCCGAGTCGACCCTGCGCGCCGTGCCCCGCGCCGAAGGCGGCCGACGACACGGCCGCCATGAGCCACGGCGACACGTCGAAGCCGGCGGCGACCGCGCCGACGAGCGCCCCCCGGAACAGCAGTTCCTCGAAGCCGGCGATGAGGGGGAGCGCGACCGCGAACAGGAACACCCAGCCCGCGGTCGTCCGCGGCGTCAGCGACTCGCGGACCGCCTCGTCGGGCGCGATGCCGAACCGCTCGCTGACCGACGAGCCGACCCGGTTCGCCCCGTAGAGCGCGAGCCCGAGTCCGACGCCGATAGCGAGCTTCGTCGGGAGGCCGGTGACGGAGAGGCCGAGCGCCGCGGCCGGCACGCCGGCGTACCACGCGCCGAGGCCGAGGAAGCCGCCGAGGAACGCCTGCGAGAGCGCGACGTTGGCGAGCAGGAGGTGCGGCGGGAGGTCGTCGGCGGACGCGGAGCGCTCCGAGACGGCCGAGGCGGGGCGTGCGGTGACGCCGGGTATCGTCCGGTCGGTCTCGGTCTCACAACCGGCCGCAGCGTCGGGGTCCGCGTCGCGGTCGGCGTCGTCCGCAACGTCGCCCGCCGCGAGCGTCGGCGGCTCGGGTCGCGGCGACGCGTCGGTCGAATCGACCGAAAAAGAGGCCAGCGGGAGGGCGTCGGGGTCGGCCGACTCGTCGGAATCGGCCGGGTCGGCGGGGGTCGAAACCGGGTCGTCCGGCGTACCGACTCGGGAGTCAGTGTCGGAAGCGTCGGGGTCGGAGGCGTCGCCGCGGATAGCGTCGTCGGGCGCGGCGGGCGCGGCGGAGCCGGTTCCCTCAGCGTGCGGGACGCCGCGAGAAAAGTACGCGAGAGAGAGTAAGACGGCGAGGACGAGGCCGGTGAAGCCCGCGAACGCCGCCCAGTCGGTCATCCGGCGTTACTGCGGGCTGGGGCTGGACGGCCCTTTGACGCCCTGCCCCTTGTTGAGGGCGGAGCCGGTGATGCTCTTGAGGCGGTCCACAAGCGAGTCCTTCTCGGGTTCGCCTTCGAGGGCGACGTCGAGGACTTCGCTGATGTGCGAGACGGGGATGATGTCGACCATCTCCTTGTACTCGTCTTCGATCATCACGTCCTGCTCGTTGGCGGCGGGGATGATGACCGTCGAACAGCCGGCCTTCGCGGCGGCCTCGATCTTGTGGGTGACGCCGCCGACTGGGAGCACGTCGCCGCGCACCGACAGCGAGCCGGTCATGGCGACCGACTGGTCGATGGGGATGTCCTCCAGCGCGGAGATGACGGCGGTCGCGACCGTGATGGACGCGGAGTCGCCGTCGACGCCCTGCTGGCCGGTCTGGACGAACTGCACGTGCACGTCCATCTCCGAGAGGTCTTGGTTGGAGAACTTCTTGATGATGGCCGAGACGTTCTGGACGGACTCTTCGGCCATCTCCTTGAGCTGGCCGGTCGCGATGACCTGACCGGGGCCCTGCGAGGGCGTGACTTCGGCCATCACGGGGAGCATGATACCGGAGTCTTCGCCCATGACGGCGAGACCGTTGACGCGGCCGGTGACGAAGCCGTCGTTGACCGACAGCTCGTAGTCCTTGCGCCGCTCGATGTACTGGTCCGCAATCTGCTGCTCGATGGAGCGCGCGCGGCGCTTGGCCTGGAGCACGTGGTCGCGGGTGGTCAGCTCGGCGTTCTCGCCGCGGGCGATGTCGCCGGCGACGCGGACGAGGCCGCCGAGGTTACGGAATTCGAGGGTGAGGTGGCCCTTGCGGCCGGCGCGGCGGCGGGCTTCGAGGATGAGCTCCTCGACCGCCTCCTCGGTGAAGTGCGGGAGCCGGCCGTCGTTGGTGACCTCCTGGGCCACGAAGCGCGCGTACTTGCGGCGCATCTCGGGGGTGTCCTCGATGGTGTCGTCCATGTACACCTCGTAGCCGTAGCCCTTGATACGGGAGCGGAGCGCGGGGTGCATGTTCTCCATCGCGTCGAGGTTCCCGGCAGCAATCATGATGAAGTCCGTCGGGACGGGCTCGGTCTGGACCATCGCGCCCGAGGAGCGCTCGGACTGGCCCGTGATGGAGAACTCGCCCTCCTGGATGGCCGTCATCAGGTGCTGCTGGCTGCGCACGTCGAGCGTGTTGATCTCGTCGACGAACAGGACGCCCTTGTTCGACTTGTGAATCGCGCCGGGTTCGACGCGGTCGTGGCTGGGCGTCTCCATGCCGCCGGACTGGAACGGGTCGTGGCGGACGTCGCCGAGGAGCGCACCCGCGTGAGCGCCCGTCGCGTCCTGGAACGGCGCGGACTTCTGGTCGGCGTTGTTCACGATGAGGTTCGGAATCATCGCGTCGCTGCCGCGCGAGCCGTAGCGGAACGCGAGATAGATGATACCCGCGGCGAGGATGCCGAGCAGGACCTGCTGGGCGATGATGAGCGAGTAGCCCAGCACGACCGCGATAATAATCCACATGAGGAACGAGCGCATCTGATTGCGCTTGCGTGCCTCCTCTTTGTGCGCCTCGACGATCTGGTCACCTTTGCCCGCGGGGACCGTGCGGACCTTGGGGCGATTGCCGTCGTCGGGGTTGTGGTAGACGAGCACGTCCTGGAGCTCCTCGCGGGGGAGAAGCTCGGACATCGCCTTGGCGAGCATCGACTTCCCCGTCCCCGGGGAGCCGATCATCATGACGTGGCGGCGCTGCTTGGCCGCCTTCATGATGACGTCGCGGGCGTGTTCCTGCCCGATAACCTGGTCGACGAGGCGGTCCGGGACGGGAATCTCGTCGGTCGTCTCTATCTGGAGACCACCGAGGAGGTCGTTCTCGTCCACGTTCTCGGCCACGTCGGCGTCGATTTCGACATCGCTCCCGAGGTCGTCGATCGTCTTCTTGTCGACCTCTTCGGCCTCGTCGTGCTGGAGCGACCCCCCGTCGTCGATACCCTCTTCCGAGGGCGCGTCGTCGGGTGAATCCTCCCGCTCGTGGAGGCTGTCGTCGGTGTTCGTATCGTTACTCATAGAACTGTCGTCGCTACTTCTAACGTAGGCCCTGCGACTGATATACTTTCTCCCCGTCACCATCCGGTGGCTCTTGCCGTAATCTCGCGTTTCGACCTTCCTACCACCAGAATACCGGAGTTCTCCGAACTCGGCGTATTTATAAGTAATCCGGACTAACGCCCGACGCATGCGGGGGTTCTACATCGGCCGGTTTCAGCCGTACCACAACGGCCACCACCGAATGGTCGAAGAGATTGCCGCCGAGGTCGACGAGCTCGTCCTCGGTATCGGGTCCGCGGGCGACTCCCACTCGCCGCGGAACCCGTTCACCGCGGGCGAACGAATCATGATGGTCAACAAGGCCGTCTCGGATTTCGACATCACGACCTACGCGGTCCCCATCGAGGACCTCGACCGCAACTCGGTGTGGGTCAGCCACGTCCAGTCGATGTCCCCCGCGTTCGAGGTGGCGTACTCCAACAACCCGCTCGTCATCCAACTGTTCACGGAGGCGGGCGTCGAAGTCCACCAATCGCCCATGTTCAACCGCGAGGTGCTAGAGGGCACGGAGGTCCGCCAGCGCATGATAGAAGACCGCGACTGGGAGTCGCTCGTCCCCGACGAGGTGGCCGACGTGGTCCGCGAAATCGACGGCATCGAGCGTCTCCAGCGCGTCACGGCCACCGACGGGGCCGAGCGCGTCGACGACGACGAGGACCCCAACCCCTGTTGAGATGATTACGCTCGCGTCCGACTTCGGGCTCGCGTACCCCGCCGCGATGAAGGGCGTCGTCCTCTCGCGGACCGACGCGCGACTCGTGGACGTGGCCCACGACCTCCAGCGACAGGACGTTCGCGCGGCCGCCTTCTGGCTCCGCGAGACGCTTCCGTACTTCCCGCCCGCGGTCCACCTCGTCGTCGTCGACCCCGGCGTCGGCACCGACCGCCGCGCGGTGGTCCTCCGGGTCGGTGGCCACGTCTTCGTCGGCCCCGACAACGGCGTCCTTCGTCCGCCGGCGAGGCGCGTGGCCGCCGAACTCGACGACGACGCGCCCGTCGAAGCCTACGAAATCGACGTTCCGAACCCCGAGTCGACGACCTTCCACGGGCGGGACGTGTTCGCGCCCGCGGCCGCCGACGCCCACGTCGCCGGCGCGTCGGCGCTCGGGTCGGTCGACCGCTTCGAACCGATACCCGTCGACTCGCTCTCCGAGTGCCGCCTCCCCGAGGCGACCGTCTCCGACGACGGCCGCGAGGCGACCGGCGAGGTGCTGGTCGTCGACGACTTCGGCAACTGCATCACGAACGTGCCGGGCGCGTTCGTCCGCGACGCGGCGGGCGAGACCGTCTCGGTGAACGGCGAGTCGGTCTCCGTCGGTCGCACGTTCGAGGCCGTCGCGCGCGGCGAGAAACTGGTCACGGTCGGCAGCCACGGCAACGTCGAGTGCGACGTGAACCACGGCCGCGGCGACGAGGCGTTCGGCCTCGCGCCCGGCGACCGCGTCGAACTCCGGGTCGACTGATGGCGACGCTGCTTTTCGTTTCGGCCCCCGCCGCCGTCGCGGTCCCCGAAATCGACCCGTTCGCGGTGATGAACGTCGTCGGCCTGCTCGCGTTCGCGGTCGCCGGCGCGCTCAAGGCCGCCGAGGCCGGCCTCGACGTGTTCGGCGTCTCCGTGCTCGGCATCGTGACCGCCCTCGGCGGCGGGACGACCCGCGACGTGCTCGTCGACCGGCTGCCGGCCTCGCTCGCGGGGACGTGGGACATGAGCGTCGCGCTCGTCGGCGTCGCCCTCGCAATCGTCCTCATCCACTCGATGGAGGGGCGCGTGCGCGACCACCCGGCGTTTCTGACCACCGACGCGGTCGGGCTGTCGGCGTTCGCGGCGACCGGCGCGCTCGTCGGCGTCGACGCCGGCGTCACGTCGTTCGGCGTCGTCATCCTCGCCACCATCACGGCCGTCGGCGGCGGCTCCATCGCCGACATCCTCATCGGGCGCGTGCCGGTCGTCCTCCGCGACGACTTCTACGCGACGCCCGCCGTCGTCGGCGGCCTCGCCTTCCTCGCGGCCCGCGCGGTCGGCGCGCCGACCGGCGTTCCCTCGGGGCTGTGCGCCGCGGTCGTCTTCTCGGTTCGGGTGCTCGCGCTCCGCTACGACTGGCGGCTCCCGCGGGTCTGAGGCGGGGCTGGGAGACCACCGGGAACGGAATCCCTACAACTCGTTTTCGACGCGTCGTTCCGCCGACCGAACCTCGCTTGCGATGCTCTCGCGCTCGAAGTAGAGCACCTCGACGCCGACGACGACCACGGCGAGCGCGAGGACGGTCCAGAACGTCCCGCGCTCGGCGTCGAACAGGTGCCACAGGAGCGCGGCCGCCGAGCTAACTCCGCCGATGGTCCCGACGGCGGGAATCACGGCCGTCGCGAGGTCCTCGCGCTCCCGAAACGCGAGAAACGAGAGGCCGCCGAAGATGCTGATGAACGCGAGCGACGCGAACGAACTGATGGCGTCGAGGCTCCCGAGAAAGGCGAACCCGGCGGCGAGCACGCCGAGCGTCGCGAGCGGGCGAACCGGCTCGTCGGCGGACGCGTCGCGGAGGCGACTCGGGAGCAGGTCGTCGGCGACGAGGCGCTTCGAGAGCCGCGCGGAGCTGAACAGCGTGGCGTTGATGGCGCTCCCCGTCGAAAACAGCGCCGCGACGGAGATGAGGACGAACCCGGCCTGCCCGAGGAACGGCCGGGCGGCGACCGCGAGGGCGGTCTCGGCGTGCTGTTGGATGGCGTCGATGCCGGCGAGGTTGGTCGTGACGAGCGCGACCATGATGTACAGCCCCGTCGCGCCCGCGATGGAGATGTAAATCGCCTTTCTGACGGTCTCGCGGGGGTCGGCGATGTTCTCCTGGTCGAACAGCAGGAGCTCCCAGCCCTCGAAGGCGACGAAGGAGACGGCGGCGGCGACGAGCGGGCCGATACCGAGGTTCGACAGGCCAAAGGAGAGGCCGCCGTGGGTCGCGCCGTAGGCGACGCCGCCGACGCCGAACACGAGCAGGATGGCGACCTTGAGGCCGACCAGAACGTCTTCGGCCCGCCCCGAGGCGTGCGCCCCGAAGACGTTGAGGCTCACGAACGCGGCGACGGTGAGCGCGGAGACGAACGGCTGTATCGAGACCGATGCGACCGTCGAAACGCCGGTGAGTTCGACGAAGTAGCCGCCGAAGGCGTAGGCGTACATCGCCATCGTCCCGACGTAGCCGAAGACGAACGTCCAGCCCACGACGCCCGCGAGCGTGGTGTTGTCGTCGGTGAAGCGCTCGACGTAGCCGACGGGCGACCGCGGCGACTCGCACAGCCCGTTCAGTCGGAGCAGCGAGTAGCCGGCACAGGCCGCGAGCACGCCGGCGACGACGAACGCCGCCCAGGCGAGCGTCCCGGCCGCGCCGGCGACGACGCCGAGCACGGCGAAGATGCCGCCGCCGACCATGCCCCCGATCGCCATCGACACGGCTTCCGGAAGCCCGACTTCGTCGGACATGGCGTGCAGTTCGACGCTCGTGACGGAAGAACGTAGCGGCCAGTTGAGAGGTATTATTCGGCGGCGCGGCTCCGGAGAGAGTGGCTGTGGGCGGCACGACCGCGAAAAGCGACACGAAGTGGCCCGGCGGCGGGAGCGCCGCCGGAGATGGGTTTGATGGGGGGAGTGCGTTCTGCGAGCGGAGCGATTACTTGGCGGCGATGACGTCGTCGATGCGCACGATCATCGTCGCGGCCTCGGTCGCGGACTCGATGGCTTCGCGCTTGACCGCGACGGGGTCGATGACGCCGAGTTCGACGGGGTCACCGATTTCGCCGGAGCGGCCCGAGGAGATGATGCCGGCGAGGCCCTCGTTCTCGTAGCGGGCGCGGAGGTCGACGAGCGCGTCGATGGGGTCCATGCCGGTGTTCTCCGCGAGGGTGCGCGGGAGCGCCTCGACGGCGTCGGCGTAGGCTTCGACGGCCAGCTGCTTGCGGCCCTCGATGCCGGCGGCCTCCGAGCGGATGCGGTCGGCGATGGCGATTTCGGTCGCGCCCGCGCCGGGGACGACGCCGCCCTTGTCGATGGCGGCGACGACCACGTCGACGGCGTCTTCGATGGCGCGTTCGAGTTCGTCGACGACGTGTTCGGTGCCGCCGCGGAGGAACAGCGTGACGGCCTTGGCCGCCGCGCCGCCCTCGACGAACGCGAGGTCGTCGTCACCGAAGCTGCGGATGCTGACGGCGTCGACGCGGCCGAGGTCAGACTCGTCGAGGTCCGAAAGCGAGCCGAGGCGCTTCGCGCCGGTCGCGCGGGCGAGGGCCCGGGCGTCGGACTTCTTCACGCTCTTGAACGCGAGGATGCCCGCGTCAGCGAGGAAGCCCGCGACGCGGTCGTCGATGGACTTGGTGCAGAACACCACGTCGACGCCGGCGTCCGCGAGCGCCTTCGCGTAGCCGCGGAGTTCGCTGTCCTCGGCGTCGATAGCGGCGGTAAGCTGGTCGACAGAGGTGATGTTGTACTCGGTGTCGACCTCGCTCTTGCGCACGTCGAGTTTCATGTCGAGGACCGCGACGGTCGCGTCGGAGACGGACCGCGGCATATTCTCGTTGACGGGCTCCTTGTCGAGGACGACGCCCTCGACGAGTTCGGTCGCCGAGGAGGACGCGCCCGTGCGGGTGAGCACGCGAACATCGTCGCGGTGGAACACACCGTTGTCGTCTTCGTGGACCATCTGGACCGCCTTGACGACGTGTTTGGCGAGCACGTCGGCGGTCACGTCGCCGGTGCCCTTGCCGGTCATGGAGGACTCAGCGACCTTCCGGAGCAGGTCGTCGTCGAGCGTCACGTCGAGAACCATGTCGTCGATGGCGTCCTGGGCGATGCGGGCGGCCTCGGTGTAGCCCTCGACGATGACCGTCGGGTGGAGGTCGTCGTCGAGGAGGTCCTCGGCGTGCGCGAGGAGTTCGCCGGTGAGGACGGCCGCGGTGGTCGTGCCGTCGCCGACTTCCTCCTCTTGGGTCTGGGAGACTTCGACGAGCATCTGCGCGGCGGGGTGCTCGATGTCCATCTTCTCCAGAATGGTCGCGCCGTCGTTCGTGATGACGACCTCGCCCGAGGAGTCGACGAGCATCTTGTCCATGCCGCGTGGCCCGAGTGTGGTCCGTACGGCTTCGGCGACCGCCTTTCCGGCGCGGATGTTGGAGTCCTGCGCTGAGCGGCCGTGCGTTCGGTTCGTCCCCTCTGCGAGAATGTATAACGGTTGCTGCATTCGTGAAGCCATGTTGAAACCTCAACCGCTATCAACGATTGCAGTTCTATAAATACGTTTCGCCGGGAGTGAGCTACGAAATCGCACGACAGGGCGACGGTTTTCGAATCTCGTCCGAGGTGTCAACGGCCCGAATCAGCGACCGGGCGAGGTTCCGTCGAAACGGGCGCAGGGCTACTCGTCGAGCGGGTGGACGGTGAGCGTCCCGTCACCGAACAGCGAGACGAGGTGGCCCGCGTACTGGAACGAGAACCGCCGAGACGGGTCGTGAGAGGGGTGAAAGAGAACGTCGAGGGCTTCGGGGTCGACGCCGATGTCCGAGAGCGGCGGGAGTTCGAGTGGGCTGAGTTCCGTGGCCGTCGCGACCGCCGAGGCGATGGCGACGGCCACCTCGTCGTACCGGTCGACGGAGGTGGTTACCACGGACCCAACTCCATCTTCGAACGGGTCGTCCATACAATCCGAATGGGTAGTGGAGTACCTATTGGTGTGGGTTGATTATGTAACCCGCTATTGTGGGGGTCGCTCGTCTCGAATTCGCTCTGCGAGCGTCCGGTACGCGCGTTTGAGACGGGCGGCGACCGCCTGCCGCGAGATGCCGAGTTCCGCGCCGAGTTCGGCCAGCGACGTGGCCCGGTGTTCGTCGAAGTAGCCGCGTTCGAGCGCGAGCAGCAGGGTTTCGAGCTGCGCGTCGGTCAGCTCCTCGCCCGGCGGCGCTTCCTCGGCCGCGACCGTGGTGATGCGGTCGAACTCGGCGTCGATGCCGTGGGCCGCCCACTCGCGTCTGAGGTCGGTCAGCACCCGGTACGACGACACCCGAAGCTTGAGCCACCACGAGTCGACGGTCGAGCGGCACTCCAAGAGGACCGCGTCGCGTTCGGCCAGCGCGTCGAAAATCGGGACCTGTGAGACGTTCCAGCTGACGCCGTAGAGCACCCGCCCCGAGACGGATTCGACGAGCGTGAGGTCGTCGACGCTCGGAAGCGACCGCACCGCCTCCCCGAACGACGCCGCGTCGGGACCGCGGACCCAGACGAACGACACCGACCGCGAGGCGGTCGGAACGGAGCGTTCCAGTTCGAGTTCCACGTCGTGTTCCACGACCGCGGACCCGAACGGGACCGCGGACAGCGGCGCGACGACCTCGGCGATGAGGCACACGCGTGAACGATAGGAGTATCAAGCCAAAAAGTTGCGTTTCAGGCTCTCTCCGTACCGTCGTGGAGGAATGAACGTCACGCGTCGATGAACGAACCCCGGCGGGCGAGCGGCCGATACTGTGAGCGCGGTGAAACGACGACGGCGGATTCTACAACCTATTTGACGGCCACCGGAGAGTGACACCACAATGCTGGAGTTGGAACACGGGTTCAGGGTCGTGGACGTGAACGCCCGCCTCGACCCCGACGAGCGGTCGGTCGCGGTACGCGGGCGGGAGATAAGCCCCGAGCGCCTAGAGCGCGAACTGCATCAGGCGGGCGTCGTTCGCGCCGTCGTCTCGCCGGGCGCACAGCGGGTCGCGGGGAGCTACCTCCGCCCGAACAACGCTGTCGCGCGGATGAGCGTCGACCGCCCGTTTCTGGCGTTCGCCCGCATCAACGGCCCGCGCGACCCGAGCGGCCGGGCCTCGGCGCGGCTCCGGAACTTCAGGTCGTCGCGGGCGGACCACCACGCCGACCCCGACGACATCGAACAGTACGCCTACGACGACCGCTTCCACGGCTTTTCGCTCGCGCCGGCGGTCGACGGGCTCCCGGACGACGAGACGCTGGCGATGCTGGAGGACGTGGGGCTGCCGGTCTTCGTCGAGGGCGGGCAGGCCTTCGAGCCGAGCGCCGTCGCCCAGTCGCTGCTCGGGCGGTTCCCGGTCATCCTGTCGGGATTCGGCGGCTTCCCGCTCGACCGCGGGCTGATGGACGAGGCTATCGACCTCCTCGACGACCACGAAGACCTCTATCTCGACACGAGTTTCGTCCGCTACCGGAGCGTGCTCGAACGCGCGCTGCTCGAACACCCGGACCGGGTGCTGTTCGGCAGCGGCGCGCCCGAGACCCACCCGAACGTGGGCGTCATGGAGATACTGACGCTCGACGTGTCGGAAGACGCGCTGGCGAAGGCGTTCTCGAAGAACGCGGCGCGGGTCATCGCGGCGCTCGGCCCCGGAGAACAGTAAGGAGGCGAGTCAGCGCCGGTCGTATCGGGCGACGGCGCGGTCGGCGCGCTTCGACCGGCCGTGGGGGTTCCGCGTGCGAGTTCGGTCGCGGGCGCGGGCGACCAACCCGTCGGAGACGCCCGTGGCGATGCCGCCGACCACGTCGCGGCCGGTTCCGAGCCAGCCCGACGGCGTCACGTCGCCTCGCAGGACGCCGAGGGCGGCGTCGACGCCGTCCGAAACCGCGTGTGTCACCGTCCGCTTGACGGTCCCCGGTCTGATGCCGTAGTTCTTCACGAGTCGATAGGTCAGAGAGCGGTACTTCCAGCCCCAGTCGCGCTCCGAGACGCCGCCGTCGGCCTCGAACTCGCGGCGGACGCACATCTCGGGAGCCCACGCGACGGAGCGGTCGAACCCGGCGAGGCGGTGGGCCGCGTCGCGCGCGCCGCCCGTCTGGAGGTACTCGTCGAAGCCGTCGAGGGCGTCGATGGCCCCGCGGCGGAACGCGACGTTGCCGCCGTTGAAGTACGTCACCGTGCGGCCGCCGATGGCGTTCCGTTCGAGCGACTCGGTCGTCATGCCGTTGCGGAGCGTCTGGTGCATCGGCCCGGTAACCACGTCGGCGTCGGCGATGCCGGCTTCGAGCGCCGACAGCCACGACGACTCGACGGAGAGGTCGTATCGAAGGAGTGCGACCACGTCGCCGCCGGCGACTTCGAGGCCGGCGTTACGGGCGACGTTGAGGTTGCGGTCGGAGATTTCGACCAGCACGTCCACGTCGTCGCGCTCCCTCACCATCCCGGTCGTGCCGTCGGCGGAGGGACCGTTGACGACGACGACTTCCGCGTCGGGGGCGTGCTCGGCCAGCGCGTCGAGGCTGGTGGCGAGCCGGTCCCGACCGTTGAGCGTCGGGAGCACAACCGAGAGGTCCATACCCGACAGTTGCGGTGGACGTACTTAAATGTGAATCGAGAACTGTGTTAAAATCTGCCGTGAGAACGCCTCACTCGGCGTCGCTCGCCCGCGTCGCCGCGCGGGACGACTCGTCGGCGGATTCGACCCGCGCGTTCCAGTACGACACGGACGCGAGGTCGTCGCCGAGCGGTGAGTCGCCGACGGCGAGGTCGAGCGAGCGGAAGGGCTGTGCGATGCCGTTGGGGACCTTCCGGTAGAAGCCGAACGGGATGACGAAGTCGTGATTCGCACCCGCGAGGTCGAGTCCGGCGTCGCCGAGCAGCCGCCGCACGTCGCGTTCCGAGTAGAGCCGCGACCCCATCGGGAGCAGCCAGTTGTAGGCCACACGGAGGCTCCCGTCGTTGAAGGTGTCGAAAAACACCTGCCCTTTCGAGACGCGGGCCATCTCGGCTAAGAACTTCGCCGGGGTGTCCGCGAGGTGGAAAAACCGCATCGCGAACACCGCGTCGAAGTGGTCGTCCGGGAACGGCAGCCGCGCCGCGTCGCCGCGGAGGAACTCGATGCGGTCGGCGACGCCCGCTCTGCGGGCCTTCTCCCGCCCCTGTACCATCATCGCCCGCGAGATGTCCAGTCCGACGACGTTCGCCCCCTCCTGGGCGAGCATCACGGTGAACCGGCCGGTCCCGCAGGCGATTTCGAGGATGTTCTTGTCCTCGACGGGGCCGAGCGCCGCGAGGACCGCCTCCTTCTCTCGCCGGTCGATGAGGCGACCGCCCTTGGAGAACCGCTTCGAGTCGTACTCCTGGGCGACCTCGTCGGCCTGGTACCACTCCTTTCCTTTCACGCTACGCATACTCGCGGGGGGGACCGTAAAACGGTACTGGATACGCGGTGCGGAAGCGGGGTTCGACGGGCGGAGGGGAGGGGTTTTCGTCCGCCGAGCGCGCACCATGGTATATGCCAACGTGTAGAAACTGCGGCGCGACCTGCGAGGCGGACGCGTTAACACGACACGTCAGCGAAGGGTGGCTCGTCGTCCACTGCCCGGACTGTCACGCGCCGCTCGGGAGCTATCGACTCGGCACTCCAGCGGTCGATACGATGCGAAACGTGGAGTGAGACGCCTACTCGCGGTCGATTTCCCAACAAACGCACGATATTAATATGTGTATTATGTGTCTGGATTCTTTTCACACACTTGTAGCTAACCCTTAACACGGAGCAACCGACTGTGACGGGTATGAGCACCACCACCGCAGAGCCAGATACTGAAGACCTGCTCTCGGAAGCCGAGTTCCGAGAGCGCCTCCGCGAGCTTCCCCCGAGCGCGAAGCTCGTCGCAAAAGTCCTCGAAAGCGACGCGCCCCTCTCGCAGGGCCAGCTCGCGGAGGAGTCGCTGCTGCCGGACCGTACCGTCCGCTACGCGCTCAACCGTCTCGAAGAGTCCGACCTCGTCGGCTCGCGCTACTCCTTCAAGGACGCGCGAAAGCAGGTCTACTTCCTCAACACGTAAGCGCGCGGTCCCACCGATAGCGCGACAGACCACCGCCCGCGGGGGCGCACTCCCGCAGACCAAGCCACCACTTCTCTCGAACGACCTAACCCGCCGGCGAGCGTAGCCGCCGCCATGCACGCCACGCGCGTCTCCGTCCCCGTCGCAACCCGCGCGCCGACCGGCGCGACGAACGCCTACCTCGTCGCCGGCGGCGGCGACACGCTGCTCGTCGACCCCGCGGCCCGCACCGACCGCCTCGACGACCTCGTCGCGCGCGAGGGCGTCGACCACCTCGCGGTCACCCACACCCACGCGGACCACGTCGGCGCGGTCGCCGCCTACGCCCGCGAGACCGGCGCGACGGTCTGGTGTCGTCGCGGCCGCGAGCGCGCCTTCTCGGCCGCGACCGGAGTCGACCCCGACCGGACGTTCGCGGAGGGGACGACCGTCCCCGTCGGCGCGGGCGTCGAGGTGCTCGACACGCCGGGGCACGCCCGCGACCACGTGAGCTTCGTCGCCGGCGACGACGTGCTCTGCGGCGACCTCGCGGTGGCCGAGGGCAGCGTCGTCGTGGGCGCGCCCGAGGGCGACGTTCGGGCCTACCTCGTCGCGCTCAGGCGACTCCACGCGCGCGGTCCCGAGCGACTGCGTCCAGGTCACGGCCCCGAAATCACGGACCCGCGGGCGACGCTCGCGCGACTCGTCGCGCACCGAAACGACCGCGAGCGGGCCGTCCTCGACGCGGTGCGCGCCGGGAACGCGACGCCGGACGCCGTGACCGACGCCGCCTACGACAAGGACGTGTCCGCCGTGCGCGACCTCGCCCGCGCGACGGTCGTCGCGCACATCGAGAAACTGGCCGCCGAGCGGCGGGTCCGCTGGGACCCCGAGGCCGAGCGGGTCGAACCGCGATAGGGCGCGCGTCGTCGGTGTCCGAGACCGCGGGTGGCCGGGGGTCGCGCCCCCGCGAAAAACCGCGCCCCTCTTTGGGCTCGCGCCCGCATCGCGGGTATGGACCTCGACGCCGAACTGGCCCGCGCCCGCGACCTCGACGTGTCGGAACTCGCCGACGCCATCGAGTCCATCGGCTTCGAGTGCACGCGCTGCGGGGCCTGCTGTAAGGGCTACGAGGGCGACGACGGCCCCGAACCGCACACGGCGACCGTCTTCCCCGACGAGGTGCGCGCCTTGCAGGAGGCCGGCGGAGACGACTCGGAAGGCGAGTCGGGAACCCCGATGGAGTGGCGGGACGTGGCCCGACCGATGCCCTACGGCCTCGTCGAGGGCGACGACGGCCCCGAGGGCGAGACGTTCGAGTGGGCGCTCCAGACGACCGCCTGCGGCGACTGCCGATTCTACGAGGAAGACGACTCCGGGCGGGGCGCTTGTCAGGTCCACGAGGACCGCCCGCTCATCTGCGAGACCTACCCGTTCAGCGTCGCCCTCGGCGGCACGAGCCAGCCGATGGGCGAGGCCGTCGACGAGGAGGGCGTCGTCCGCGCCCACGAGTGCGAGGGCCTCGGCCGGGACATCTCCCGGGGGGACGCGGAGGAACTGGCGCGGGCGCTGAAAGAGCGGGCGGTTCGAGAGCTCCGCGAGGCGCGGGGCGTCACCGACGCCTACGAACCGGTCGAGACCGGGCCGGGCGAGGTCGTCGTCCACGACTCGGAGGGCGCGAAACGGCCCGACGGGACGCGGGTTCAGTAGTCGAATCCGCTGACTGCGGTACATCTTTAACACTCCGGCCTGACCACATATTGGAGGTCTTACGGTGGAAATCTCAGATAAACTCCTGTGTCTGTTCAATGCTGACGTTCGCACCGAGGACGACCGTTACGTCGTCGAAATTCCGCGCCGCGAAGTCGAGACCGGGACCGTCGAACCCGGCGAGACGTACCGCGTCGCGCTCATCTCCCGCGAGTCGAACGAACCCGCCGAGTCCGAACCGAACGCCGGACCGACGCCCACGAACGAACCGCAACCGCCCGTCGAAGCCGGCGAACTCCGCTACGTCGAAATCGAGGACATCGGCAAGCAGGGCGACGGTATCGCCCGCGTCGAACGCGGCTACGTCATCATCGTTCCCGGCACGGAAGTCGGCGAGCGCGTGAAAGTCGAAATCACCGAAGTCAAGTCTAACTTCGCCGTCGGCGAGGTCGTCGAAGACGACTTCTGACGGCGCTCTTTTCGCGGTTCGACGCCGTCCGCCGCACCGACAGTGCTCACCCCACCGACAGACCACGGCTGCAAGTGAACGACGCACCACGCTTGCGAGTGAACGCGGCGGTCGCGTCGGGCGCGCAGAGAGAGCGCGGTTGCAGGTGAAGAACGGCGTTTCGAGGACTGAACGCGCTACTGAACGTACTTCGTCACGTCGGCATCGACGCCCACGTCGGCCGCGTCGGCGTAGGGACGGTTCACCACGATGTCGCCGGCGGTCGACCGCCCGATGCCGGGGATGGCGGTGAGTTCGTCCATCGACGCCTCGTTGAAGTCAAGCGGGTAGGGGACGCCGGTGACGGAGCGGTAGCCGTGGTCGACGACGGCCACGTCGATTGTCTTCCCGAGTTCGCGCTCGCCCGGAATCCCGACCAAAAGCGGGTAGGTGCCGAGTTGGCGGCCGAACGTGCGGCCGTCCTGGTGGTACTCGAGGTGGACGTTCGGGAGGACCGTCCCCGCGGGGGCGACCCGGCGAAGCATCGGCCGGTCGATTTCCTCGCGGACCTCCGTTTTGTACGTCTTGAACAGCTGTTTGTGGTCGCGGGCGATGTCGGCACCCGTGTCTGACATGTCGGTGCCGTCGAACGCCATCACCTGCCGGATGTTGATGCGGCGGACCATGAGGCCCTCGTCGTAGACGCGCTGGAGGAACCGCTTGTTGTGCTCGAACGTCTCCTCGCGCTCGCCTTTCAGCCCGTGGAGGAGGTTGATGCCGGGGAGGAGCTTCGGCAGGCGGTTCGCGGCGTCCGAGCCGTGGGTCGGCGCGTCCGCGGGGTCGTCGCCGGGTCGCCAGCCGGCGACCTCGTTGACGATTTTGACCGCCTCGAAACACTCGTCGGCGGTGACGTTGAGGTTGTTCTCCTCCTGCACCACGGGGTCGGCGGATTCGAGGCCGAACGCCGCGGTGTCGCCGGCCGTGTTGTGCTCGGCGATGATGCGGAGCGCCTCGCGGGACTTCTCGGGCCAACCGACGATGGTGATGGGGTTGACGTTGTCGAGGTGGAGCGTGCCGAGGTCCGGCGCGACCTCGCGGATGCCGCCGTAGAGCCGGCGGAGCGCGTCGGGGTTCGGAGCCTCGCCGTCGCCGCCGAACGCGAGGATGTCGGCCTGCCGGCCGAGCCGGAAGTGTCGCGCGCCGCGGTCGTAGAGGTTCTCGACCTCCTTGACGACGGAGTCGGCGGTGCGGAACGCGGGGTTGCCGTACAGCGGTTCGGTACAGAACGAACAGCGGTAGGCACAGCCCCGCGAGGTCTCCATCTCGCAGATGAGGTGGTCGGGGTGGTTCGGGTGCTGTTCGACCACGAACGCGCCCATGGCGGCCCAGCGGTCGAGTTCCTCGTTGTCGCGCATGCGGTTGCCGAAGCCTTCGAGGCCGGAGTCGACGAGGTCGTAGGCGGCCGCCTCGATGTCGCCCTTGGCGACGAAGTCGTAGTCGAGGTTCTTGCGCTCCATGTCCTGGCCGCCGGCGTTCTCGTCGCCGACGCCGAAGCGAATCGGCCCGCCCATCAGGGCGGTGCCTTCAGCGACCCACGCGAGTTCGCGCACCTCGTCGGGTTCGGCGGGCGTCCCGCCGACGTACTTGCCGGGGACGGTCATGCCGCCGATGTAAATCATGAGGTCGGCGTCGGCCACGTCGCGCCACTTCTGTTTGTCCTCGCGGAGTTCGTCGATGGTGTGGTAGACGACGTTGGACTCGGGGACGCCCGCGTCGACCACCGCACCCGCGGTGAACCTCGGATACGTCGAGATGTACGGCGGCACGCCGAAATGCGCCGGCTCGTCGACGTATCCGTCGACGATAGTCACGGTGAGGTCGGCGGGGTCGGTCATCGGTCGCGGTTCGGGTTCGACGCGGAAAACGCAACCGGTCGGCGGTCGCGGCCCCGAACCGCGTCGTGGGGGCGCTTCCGCCTCCCGCGCGTTTATGAGCGTGGGAGCGTAACTGACGGCCATGCCCGCGACCCTCGAAGTCAAGTGCGCCAACGAGGACTGCGAACTCGACATGTTCGAGCTGCACTACACCTACGACATGCCCGACGACGTGACGGTGGCGGACTTCTCCTGTCCGTACTGCGGCGAGTCCCGCGCCCTGGAGGAGATTCAGCTATGAGCGACCTGCGGAAGTACGGCGAGTCGGCGGCGAACGCCGTCCTCGAACGGGTCGGCCGCGGCGTCAGCCAGATGCAGGAGCGCAAGCCGCTCGCCCACGACCTGCTCGAATCCGAGGACGCCTACCTCGTCGTCTTCGACGCACCCGGCGCGCGCGCCGAGGACGTGCAGGTCCGCTTCCTCGACGGCGAGGTCGAGATTCGCATCGACCGCTTCCGCGACTTCCACGAGGGCTACGAGATGCGCTTCCCCGGCCGCGGCCTCACGCTCTCGGGAACGGCGACCATCCCCTCCGACGCCTCGGTCGAAGCCGCCGAGGGAACCGCCACGGTCGGCAAGCACGGCACGCTCCAGATTCGGATTCCCAAGGACGAACGCGCGAGCGACATCGCCGTGACCGAGGAGGAAGACGAAGCCGACGGCGAGGCCGACACCGAGTCCGACGACGAAGTCGACTTCGGCGACGTGGACGACCAAGACGCCTGAGTCTCAGTTTCGGGCGCGACGACCCCTCCGAACCTCCGTTTCGCGCTAGTCGCCGTCAAGCGTCATCCCTTCGACCACCGCGAACTCCTCGTCGCCGTCGAAGCGGCGAGGGTCGAACGCGGCCGGAATCCGTTCTTGACCGTCTCCGAGCACCGCCTCCGCGAGTCGTTCCCCGATTGCCGGGGCCCACATGAAGCCGTGGCCGTGCCAGCCGGCGGCGACGTAGACGCCTTCAGCGACCGCGCCGACGAGCGGGTTCCGGTCCGGGGTCGCCCCGCAGAGGCCGGCCCACGCGCTGTCCGGCTGGTCGGCCTCGGCCGCCGCCTCGCCGGCCTCGTCGAAGCCGTCGATGCCGGTCCGGTGGCGAACCCCGTCGAGGGCGTCGGCGACGAACCAGTCGTCCGCGGTCGGGTCCCAGTCGTCGGGGTCGGGTTCGACCGGTTCGACGCCGTCGCCCGCGAGGACGCCGCCGGGATGCGGCCGCAGGTACGACTCGTCGGTCGCGTCGTAGACGGTCGGCCCGCGGTAGTCGCAGTCAGCGACGAGCGCCTGCGCCCGGTAGGGCTTGAGCGCGATTGGGTGGCCCGCGTCGGCGAGCAGGCGGCGCGAGTGGACGCCCGCGGCGACGACGACGGCGTCGAAGCGGGCGGTCACCACGTCGTCGACGGCGACGGCCGGCGGGTCGGTTCGAAGCGTCACCGCGTCGCCGACGCGGAACGCGACGCCGGCCGACTCGCACTGCTCGACGAACAGGTCCACGTAGGCCGCGGGGTCTGCCCAGCCGGCGTTCTCAGCGACGCCCGCGAGGAGCACGTCGTCGGTCCGAATCGGGAACCGGTCGCCCAGTTCGTCGGCTCCGACGAGCGACACCGCGCGGTCGTGGACGCGCATTCGCTCGACCGACTCTTCGAGGGCCGCGGCCGCCGCGTCGTCGCCCTCGCGCGCGAGAAAGACGTAGGGCGTCTCGTGGAAGGCGAACCCGCCCTCGCCCGACAGGCTCCGAAAGCGGTCCATCGCGCTCCCGGCGACGGCCGCGTCGATGTCCTCCGCGTAGGCGTCGTAACAGATGCCGGCGGCGCGGCCAGTCGACCCGCCGCCGGGGGCGTCGCGCTCGAACAGCGTGACTCGCGCCCCGCGCTCGGCGAGGTCGAAGGCGGTCGTCAGGCCGACCGCGCCCGCGCCGACGACCGCGACGCGCGCTGATTCGTTCATACCCCGTCTGCGTCGGCGACCGACTTGAATGGCAGTTGCTCGCCGGTCGTGGGGCGAGAGTGGTCGAGAACTGCGCGGCGCGGTCGCTCAGGATTGTAGAGAGACGGGGTAGGTCGGCCGGCCGTGGCCCGCGTGGAAACCACGTGGGTCCGAAAGGAGCCACCCGACCGTGCCGTCACCTGTCCTCTCCGGCGACCGCGTAAAAGGCCTCCGGTGCTCGGCGCGGCACAGGCGGGGCGAACCGCAGGAGGCGGAGAGCGGGCGACCGCCCGGCGCGCCGGACTACTCTGCGAACTCGTCGACGCCGCGGGCGGGGTAGCCGACCACGAGGTCGATACCGGCGTCGCGGAGGTCGTCGATTCGCCGGCGGATGTCGTCGACCGAGCCGATGAGCGCGTAGTCGCGGGCGGCTTTCAGGAGCACCTCGCGGGCGCGGCCCTCGGCCGAGGCGTCGGTCGCGGCGTCGTCGGGGAGCGCGCGAGCGACGGGACGGCGACGGGAGACGTACGCGCCGACGGCGTCGAGAATCTCGTCGTCGTCGTCGGTGAGGGCGGTCGGGGCGTAGAGCGCGACCTCGCCGCCGAAGCCGGCCGCCCGGAGCGCCCGAACGTCTCTGCGGGTCGACCGCGAGAGGAGTTCGTACTGCGTGCCGCCGGCGGCGAGGGCGATTCGCTCGATGCCCTCGGTGCCGACCCACGCGTCGGGCGCGCGCTCCCTCGCGGCGCGGAGCCGGGGGGCGACCGCCCGGCGCGCCTCGTCGTCCGTCAGATACGCGCCGTGGCCGGCCACGAGCACCTGCCGAACCCCGTCGGGGAGCCACTCGTACAGCGAGTCGTCGCCGAGCGGGTCGAAGCCGTCGGTGCGGACCGGCGTGGTCAGTCGGACCTCCTTTTCGGCCGCGAGGTCGCGCAGTACGTCCTCGTCGGGGAGCCGCTCGCGGCCCTCGTAGTCGATGGCAACGACATCCAGCGGGACCGAAAGCGCCTCGCGCACGTCGCACTCGGCGGGTTTGAGCGCGACTGCGTCCAGACCGGCTTTCGAGACCGCACGCTCGGCGGTCAGCATGCTATCACCACAGAAGTTTCAGTACCGTCGCGGAACGCGATCCATCGTCTGTGCGACCATGTGAGAACGAGTAGCGCGGAGGAGGGCAAAACCCTGTCGATGACGGCGATGCTGGCTCTCCCGGCGGTGTTTATATACCCTGCATCGCCCGGCAGCGACCGGTTCCGCAGCGCGTGTCAGCCGGTCGCACTGCGAGAGACCGCCGTGTTCACCCGCGTCTCGACACGATTGTATTTGGGACACAATTCTATGTCTCGATTAGTAGTCGAAAACGAATCGTGACAGTCTCAGACGCCCGTTTTCGGTCATTCCCAGTTCTATGGATTCGGAAGTCGCGTCGCCGTTATATGGGGTTCGCGGCCGACGATTCAGATGTAAGGTGAACCGAGATGCCCGCTAACGCACAAATCGAGATGCTGGGGAACAGAATCGACTTCGACTACTCGCGGGGCGTCACGGGCTACGTGCTCGTGTTGACCCGCCTCATCACCGGTTACTGGTTCCTCCACGCGGGACTGGGGAAGATAACCGGTGAGCCGTTCAGCGCCGCGGGCTACCTCGCGAACGCCCCCGCAGCCTCGCCGCTCCAGGGCTTCTTCGCGTGGGCCGCCGCGACCCCGTGGCTCCTCGACCTCACGAACGTCATGGTTCCGTGGGGCGAGTTCCTCATCGGTCTCGGGCTCATCGTGGGTGCACTCGTCCGGCTCGCCGCCTTCTTCGGCGGCGTCCTGATGGTGTTCTTCTACCTGGGGAACGCCGAGTGGGGCCACGGCGTGGTCAACGGCGACCTGTTCGGGCTGATGATGTTCGTCATCGTCGGCACGCTCGCGGCGGGCCGCATCCTCGGCCTCGACGCCATCATCGAGAAGATGGAGTTCGTCCGCCAGCGCCCCGCGCTCAAGTACCTCCTCGGCTGAGGGGGTACTCGGGGGGCAGAAAGGGAGTTGTCGTGGGGACGACGACACGCTGACGCGGTTTTGTTTTTCGGAACTGACTCAGACACCGTGAGCGGGCGCGCTGGGGGCAGTACGCCGAGGAGAACGAGACGTCGAGTGGGGACGCTACACCGGGTAGTCGGCGTCGGGGTCGACCACGCGGTCGACCTCCTCGGGGACGCGCCAGTCGGTCGTGAGTTCGAGCAGTTGCACGAGCATCCGCCCGGTCGCGCCCCAGACGGTGTAGCCGTCGACGTGGAAGAAGTGGAGCCGAATCTCGCCGTACTGCGGGTGGTCGCGGCGTTCCGACTCGTAGTTCGCGCGGTCGATGAGGTCGCCAACCGCGAGCACCGCGATTTCGGCCACCTCGCGCTGGTCGGGTTCGTACGCGCGGTCGGGAACCGTGGCGACGAACGGCGAGACGGCGTAGTCGGTCACGGTTCGGATGTCGTCGAGGCGGCCGTGAAACGCCGCCTCCTCGGGTCGAAGTCCGATTTCCTCGTTGGACTCGCGGAGCGCGGTCGCCCGCAGGTCGGCGTCGCTCGGTTCGCGGCCGCCGCCGGGAAAACTCATCTGGCCCGGGTGCTCGCCGAGGTGGTCGGCGCGCTTGGTAAACAGGATGTGCGGCCGCTCGTCGCGGAACACGACGGGGGCGATGACGGCCGCCCGCCGGCCCGCGTCGACGGTCACCGGTTCGTGTCGAGTGACGCCCGCGAGGTCCATCGTCACGGTTCGTAAAGCGATGCCGCGACTTAGGCCTGCCCCTCCGAGTCCAGCGCGGCGTCGAGGCGCTCGCGAATCGACCCCACGTCGGTGTCGGCCCACGCTTCGAGGTCGTACGTCACGTCCAGCAGACGCTCGATTTCGTCGTCGTCGCCCGTCTGAACTGCACTCGCGGCCGCCGCCCGGAGACGCGACTCGACCTGCGTCGCGAGTTCGTCCCGCGGCACCTCGCGGGTCGGGTAATCGAGGATGTGCGGCAGGTCCTCCGCCCGGTCGGGGAGCGTCGGAAACGCCATCGGGCCGACCGTCAGAAGCTCCGCGTCCGTCTTGTCGTCCTCGTAGGGGACGAGGTAGTAGGCGTCGACCGCGTCGGAAATCGCGCCCGACAGCGCGTCGCCGTCGGTCTCGCGGCCCTGCTTGAACGCGAGTTCGTCCAGCGCGGTCGCAAGTTCCTCGCGGGTGAGCGCGCCGAAGAGGTCGACGACGCCCGCGAGGTCGTCGTAGGTCGCCTCGCTCATCGGCCCGCGCCCTCCCGAACGTCGTCGAGGTCGTCGCCCGCGGCGGCGAGCACCTCGTCGGGCGACAGCGACGTGTCGTTCCACGCCGGGAGCCGCGTGTCCTCGCCGGGTTTCGAGATGGCATCGGCGTAGGTGGCGACCTGCTCGCGCTCGTCGCCGCGGTCGTAGTCGAAGCCGTTGAACGCCGCGTCGGCCGCGTACTGCTCGACCAGCCGGTGTCCGGCCTCGCGGTAGCGCTCCGCGAGCGTGTCGAACTCGACGCTCCCGCCGTGTTCGACGACCGCTCTGAGGAGCGTCCGCCCGACCGACTCGCTCATGTCCGAGAGGCCGGTCGGGCCGCTCACGGAGCGGTGGTCGTGTTCGTACTCGCCGAGGTCGACCTGTGCGCTCCGGTCGAAGCCGGCGTGGGCGAAGGCGTCGCCGAGGGTGCCGACTTCGAGGCCCCACTTCCGCGGCGACCGCATCCGCACCGCGAGGTCCGAGGTGGCGGCGAACTCCCCGGCCAGCGCGTACCGAAACGAGTCGAGATACCGGACGATGGGGGCGTCGGTCTCGGCTTCGAGCGCGCGGACGAGCGGGGCGTAAAACAGCCTGAACAGCCGGCCGTAGAGCCGCTCCTCCTCGACGCGGGCGTAGTAGCCTTTCGAGAAGTCGTGGCCGTGCGCGAGCGGGAACAGAAGCCGCGGGACGTAGCGCTCGTCGTAGGTCTTCGTGTCCGCGTCGTGGACGACGACGTACTCCTCGCTGGCGGCGCAGCCGAGCGCGAGCCACACGTCGCGGCCCTTGCCGCGCTCGCCGTCGAGGCCGTGGGAGTCCAGCAAGTCGGCAACGCGGGGGCCGTCGCACCACAGCACGTCGAGCGGCAGGTCGTACTCGTCGAGCCAGTCGGTAAAGGGGGCGACCCGGTCGGCGGGCGCGCGGAGGGGGACGACGACCCGCGCCGGCGAGAGCGACTCCAGCGTCGACAGCACCCGGTCGGCCGCGAGGCCGGCGTACTCCCGCTCCGTCATCGGCACGACCACGGCCGCGCGGTCGGTCGGGGCGTCGGGGACCGAGCCGGAGAGGTCGTGGAGCGTCGTGACCCGCTCTTGTACGTACTCCATCGTGTCGGCCGTGGGACCGGGCGAGCAAAAGTGCGGCGAGAGCCGAGTCGGCTGCCGACTTCGCTCCGGGCGTCCCCGGTCGCCCCCCGGTCACCCCCGGTCGCCCCTCAGTTCGGGATGCGCCCGGCGTGTTGGAGCGCGATGAGGCCCGCGACGACGACCGCCAGCCCGACCGAGAACCAGAAGAACACCTCGTCGAACGCGTAGCCGACGTCGGTCAGGGTGCCGACCGCGCCCGACCCGCTGGCCTGGAATATCATCATGCCGAACGAGTACACCGAGTAGGCGCTCCCGCGGCTCTCGTCGGGGAGCGTGTCGAGCAGGTAGGCGTCGAGCGCCGGAAAGAGGCTGTGGATGACGTAGCCGACGACCGCGGTGACGACGATGAGACCGACGAGGCTCGTCGTCATCGTGAGGACGAACACCGAGACGACGAAGGAGACGAGCACGCCGAGGATGTAGGGGATGCGCGGAAGCTTGTCCGCGAGTCGCCCCGAGAGGAAAAACGCCGGCACGCCCGCGCCGAAGACGACCGTCAGCATGTTTCGCGCCGTCGTCGCCGGCAGGCCCTTCGACACCATGTACAGCTCGTAGAAGTTGAACAGGCCCTGCCAGACGAAGCCGGTGAAGCCGAGGATGACGATGCCGGTGAGGATGACGCGCCACTCCGTGCGGGCCGCGCCGAGGAGGTCGCGGTCGGCCGCGCCCGCGTCCGGGAGGTCCGTCGAGCGCGCCGTGACGAACAGCGCCAGCGTCACGACGGCGGCCGCGAGACCGACGCAGACGAAGACGAGCTGCCACGCCGCGGAGACGAACGGGAGGCGGTCGACGAGGTCGGGGCCGACCGCGAGGACGAGCGTGACGAAGGGGGCGACGCCGACGGCCGCGAGCTGGCTGGCGGTGCCGTGGATGCCCATCGCGCGGCCGACGCGGTCGGGAAACAGCTCGCTCACGAGCGGGTTGGCGGCGACGAAGTACGCGCCCGAGGCGAGCCCCATCGAGACCGCGCCGACCATCAGCGCCTCGATGGTGGTCGCGCTGGCGGTCACGCCCGAGGCGACGACGAGGACGACGCCGGTCCCGAGCACCACGCGATGTCTCGGCACGCGGGTGAGCAGCCAACCGGTCGGGACGCGGAGGGCGGCGCTCCCGAGCCAGACGAGGGTGGCGACGATGCCGACGGTAGCCCGGTCGACCTCGAAAAAGAGAATGAACTCCCCGAGAAGCGGTGCGAAGACGACCCGAGCGAGATTGACGAGTAACACCATCCCGCAGAGCGTTCCGAAGAGGCGGCCACGTGACACGGACGGAACCGCGCGCCGCGAGGTGACAACAGTTTCGGCTGAACGAGACCGCGGGGCGTCGTGCGGGTCGAAAACGGGGGTGTTGTGCGGGTCGAAAACGGGGATTGTCGTCGGGTTTTTATGTTCGTTGCACAAACGGGAGCGTATGAAGACAACGCGGAAGGGGCTTCGAGACGGGGAGTTGGAAAAAGACACCTACGGACGGCTGACCTGCTCCGAGTGCGGCGAGTCGCTGAAGAAGAAAAACGACCCCGACGAGGTGTTCTCGGTCCGTATCTGCGCCGACTGCGGGCGCGAGTGGAAGGAACTCAGATAACCGCGAGTCGACCGAAAGCGGCCGTCCGAGAACGGGGGCGACTGCTCACTCGAAGACCGAATCGAACGTCCGCGCCCCGAGGGGGTCGAACGTGCCGGCCGCGACGTTCTCCGCGACGTGTTCTACCGACGATGCGCCGACGAGCGCCGCGGTCACGCCGGGCGCGCTCCGCGAGAAGTTGAGCGCCCGCTGAGCCGCCGTGTCGCCCGCGAGCACCGAGTTCACCGACGCCGGAATCTCGGCGGCGAGGTCGCCCTGCGCGAGGCTGGCGCTCGTGAAGGCGTGCAGGCCGTGTTCGTGGGCGTACCAGAGCGCGCTCATCGCCTCGCCCGCGTCGGTGTCGTGGGCCTCGACGGTGAACGCGTCGGCCATCACGACGTTGAACGGGAGCTGAATCGCTTCGAGCGAGTGGTCGTCGTTGCCGACGGTCTCGGCCGCGCGCTCCGCCCGACGGACGAGTTCGGGCAGCGACAGGTAGGCGTCGTGGTCGGGTGCGACCCGGAGCGCCTCCCACGTTGCGACGCCGTACCGACCGATGTCGGCGGCGGCGACCCGGCGTTCGAGCACCTCGAAGGCGGCCTCGACGCGGTCGTACACCGTCTCGCGGTCGGTGACGGCCAACTGCGTCTCGGGGTTGTGGAGGTAGTAGCAGTCGACGTGGTCCAGTCCCGTCAGGTCGAGCGAGCGGTCGACCATCTCGTCGACGAAGGCGGGCGCGATGGTGTGACTGCCGTGTGCGAGTTCGTCGGGGTCGGCGAGGCCGGCGTCGAGGACCGTCTCGCGGACGTACGCGCCGGGGTCGTCGGGGCGCTCGCGGTCGAAGGGGACGAACCCGGCCTTCGAGGCGACGACGACGGCGTCGCGGTCGACGTCGGCCCCGCGGACCGCGTCGCCGACGACCCGCTCTGCGCGCCCGTGACGGTAGTTCGACGCGGTATCGACGAGGTTGACGCCGTGTTCGAGCGCGGAGACGAGCGACTCGCGGTAGCGGTCGTCGACCGCGTCGGTCGGCTCGCCGAGGTAGGTTCCGATGCCGATACTGGAGACGACGCCGGGGCCGAACCGGCGGTAGAAGGTGCGGCCGAAACTGTCGCCGAACCGGTCGCGGTAGGCCCACGTCGCCCGTCCTGTTGCCATGGGCGGGGCTACGGCGGCCGGCTGTTAAGGGCCACCGGTCCGGGTCCGCGATAGTGGTCCCGGTCCGGTCCGATTCGGTCCGGTCCGAGAGTCAGATATCGCCCGACAGCGCCTCGAAGATGTGTTCGACGAGTTCGTCGCGGGGGACGGACTCGCCGTTGCCGCCGTCGGTGACGGCGTCAGGCCGGATTATCTGGCCGCCGCCCATCCGGGCGTGACCGCCGGCGCTCGCCCCGCGGTAGTGGTCGAGCGCGGATTCCAGCGTCCGGCCCATGTGGACCCGGTCGTCGCGGGAGCGCCCCGAGAGGTAGACGTTGCTCTCGCGTTCGCCGCAGACGACGGCGGCGGTGACGCCCTCTAGTTGGATGAGTTCGTCGGCCGCCTGCGGGATGGCGTCGACGTTCGAGATGGTGCCGATGTCGGCGACGGCGAAGGGGCCGCGCACGTCGCGGCCGGCGATGGCGCGGGCTTTCGCCTCCAACACCTCGCGGGAGACCTCGGGGTTGGCGATGCGGTCGAGGTGGTCCTCGTTGACGCCGGGAAAGAGGAAGCCGGCGGCGTCGAAGTCGGCGGCCGAACAGCCCGCAGTGAGGTGTTTGGTGTCCGTGAGAATCCCGTAAACGAGGCCCGTCGCGACCTGCGAGGGGACGGTGTACGAGGCGTTCACCTCGCTTGCGTGCATGTCCGGCGGGACGGGTTTCGCGCCCACGTCGCGAAAGTACTCGGCGACGATGCTCGAACACGCGCCGTAGTCGGTCCGCACGTCCGTGAAGGCCTCGCCGGTCCCGTCGCCGGGATGGTGGTCGACGACGGCGTAGGGGAGGATGCCCTCCGCGCCCGCGAAGCCGCGCGGTTCGTTGTGGTCGACGAGGACGACCGCTTCGGCGGCGAGGTCGCTCACGTGGTCGATTGGGTCTAAGTCGAGGTCGAGAACGGTTCGGAACGCGCGATTTTCTTGGTGTCGAATCTGGCCGGCGAACTGGATGGTCGGTGTGGTGCCGACCTGTTCTGCGAGACAGGCCACGCCGATTGCCGCGGCCATGGCGTCGGGGTCCGGGTTCGGGTGCATGAGGACGGCGATTTCGTCGACGCCCTCCAGCGCCTCAGCGAAGCGCGTGCCCATCGGCCGCTTGAACCGAATCGCGGCGTAGACGACGAGCGCGAGGGCTCCGAGCGCGACGACGAGCGCCGCCGCGATTTCGGGGTGGGTTCGCACGAACGAGTCGAGAGACTCGAAGATAGCACCCGTGTCGAACTGCCCCACCGGACCGAACATACACAACACGACCGGGGCCTACCGTATGAATATTCCCCCTAATCGAGCTGTCCCGAGTGACAGAATTTCGGCGGTTCGAACCTGTCGTCCCCCGAATACGGTCAGTCGCCGTCGGCTCGGTAGGCGTCGATTGCCGCCCGGTAACCCTCCCGATACGTCGGATACGCGAACGAATAGCCGAGTTCGTGGAGGTAGTCGTTCGAGCAGCGCTTGCTCGTCAGGATGCGGCGACGGGCGGCCTCCGAGAGGTCGCCCGCGTCGAGGCGTTCTTCCTTCGTGCGCTTTTCGGGGCGCGGGACGCCGCACTCGTCGGCCAGCCAATCCGCGAACTCGTGTTTCGAGACGGGTTCGTCGTCGACGACGAGGACGGTGTCGTCGCGGGCGCGGGCGGTTTCGAGGAGGGACGCGACGGCGCCCGCGGCGTCGTCCCGGTGGACCATGTTGAGGTAGCCCGCCGTGACCGGGCCGGTCAGATAGCGGTCGAGTCGGTAGCGGCCGGGGCCGTAGAGGCCGGCGAACCGGGTGACGGTCCCCTCGATTCCCCGTTCGGCGGCGTGCTCGCGGGCGACGCGCTCGGCCTCCGCGAGGACGCGGGTCTTGTCGGTCGTCGGGTTCAGCGGCGTCGATTCGTCGACGAAGTCGCCGCCGTGGTCGCCGTAGACGCCCGTACTCGACGTGTAGACGAGGCGCTCGGGCGGCGAGTCGCGGGCGGCGAACTGGTCGATTGCCGTCCGGAGGCCCTCGACGAAGACGGTCCGGGCGGCGTCGGCCCCGCGGCCGCCGGAACTCGCGGCGAAGACGACGTGGTCCACGTCGGGGACCGCCCCGAGGGAGTCGGCGTCCGTCACGTCGGCGCGGACCGCTTCCGCGCCGGTCGCTTCGACGGCGTCGAGGCCGTCGTCGGAGCGGCGGACGCCCCACACGTCGTGGCCGTCGGCGACGAGCGTGCGGGCGAGTTCGAGGCCGACGTAGCCGCAGCCGAGGACGGCGACTCTCATCGCTCGTTTCGGACGGCGATGACGTGGTGGATGGCGGCCAGTTCGTTCAGCGTGGCGGCGGTGCGGCCCTCGATGGCCTGCTGAATCTCCTGTCCGGAGAGGTCGAGGTCGACCTCGGACGCGAGCGTGTCCACGTCGAGGATGCCGCTCGTCATGCCCATGAGGAGGTGGTCGCGGAACTCCCAGACGATGGCGTCGGCGTCGGGGTTGTCGTCGGCGAGTTCGAGGACGGCGGCGGCCTGTTCGAGCGTGAGGTCCAACACGCCGTTCGAGAGCGCGGCTTCCGAGACGCCCGCGGCCTCGGCGGCCGTCTCCGGTCCGGCGGCGTCGACTGCGCGGCGAATCTCGTCCTCGTAGGCGGCCCGCAACTCGTCGGCCGAGAGGGTTCCGGGCTCCGCGGCGGCGTCGTGCAACATACACCGCGGGTTCGGCGTTCCGGCGGCAAAACGGTTGCCACTCGGGTCGTATTGGCGGCTACTCGTCGAGCGGGCAGTCGGCCGCGACGGTACAGCCGGGGCCGCCCTGCCACCCCTCGGAGCGCTCGTCCGCGTCGCCGTCGATGTCACCGACGCCGACGCCCGACGGCGGCACCGCGACGACGATCGTCGTCTCCACGTCGAACGAGACGCGGTCGCCGCGACCGACCGTCTCGGCGGTGCCGTCGTCGTCCCAGTCGAGGGCGACCGTCGAGCCGTCGCGGGCGTACGTCAGCGACTCGGCGTCGCCGCGGGCGTGGACGCGGAACTGCGCGAACTCGCCGGCGACCGCCACGTCCCAGACGTTGACCGTGGCGTACCAGGAGCCGGGGACGGGCGCGACCGGCATTCCGGCGGGGATGCGCTTGAACGACGTGTCGAACCGCGAGTCGAGCGTGTCGTTCAGGCGGTCTGCGACCGCGTCCTCGGTCGCGCTCATCGCCGCATCGGTCGCGGTGTCGGAGACGGCCTGCTGGCGGGCGGTCCGCGTCGTCTCGACGGTCCGGTTCGTCAGCCGCTGTGGGACCGTCGTCGAGCGGTCGCTGCGAACGGCTCGGAACGCATCGTCGAGGCGGAGTTCGAGGAGGTCGGCCTCGACGGTTCCCGGAGCGGCGGCCTCGACGGCGATTGCGCGCGCCGCGGAGCCGTTCGTAATCGCCAGCGCCCGATGAGCCGGGTCGTCCCACGCGCCGAGCGAGCGCTCCAAGATTCGCTGGCGCTCCGTCACGGAGTGGTTGGTGTGGTCGCGAAGCGTGTGGCGGGCGGCCTCCTCCGCGGGAACGACCGACCGGTCGACCGCGGTTTCGAGCCTGTCGCGGCGGTCGGCAAGCGTCTCGTTCGTTGCGTTCGTGTTTTCGAGCGTCGAGTCGGCCGCGAGGAGCGTGCGGGCCGCGACGCGGAGGGGAACGCGGCGGTTCGCGCCGAACAGCGGTTCGAGAACCGTGTCGGCGGCGTCGCCGTAGGGGAGCGTAAACAGGTTCGTGTTGCGGGCGACGAGCGGGTGATACGTGCCGCCCCGGGCGACCGTGGGGACCGCAGCGCCATCGAGGCCGCCGAGCGAGAGGTACATCGGGTCCGCGTCGGGGACGAATCTGACGCCGCTTTCGTTGGCAGTTCCGTTCGCGCCGTCGGCTCGCGAGTCACCGAGCGCCGCGCGGGCGACCTCCTCGGCGCGGACCGCCTCCGAGAGCGAGCCGAACTCCGCGTCCTTGCTCTCGTTGTTGGCCGCGTCGCTCGCTGCCGCGGTCTGGTTCGCCCGGCGGTCGAGCGTCGCCAGCACGCGGTCGAGGTAGGTCGCGCGAACCGCGACGCGAGCCCGGTCCGCGACGCCGTCGTAGGCGGCCGGCGCGTCCACGAGGTCGCTGCGGTCGGCGCGGAGGTCGGACGCGAGCTCTGCGGCGGGGTTCACCTCGCCCGCGGCGACTCGCCGCGCAGACACCGTCACGCGCCGGTCTCTGACCCGGTCTGCGAGCGCGATGAGGTCCGAGCGAACCCAGCGGTCGAGGCCGGCTGCCATCGGTGCGGTCGTCTGTCGCGGTTCGGGCGGGGTGCCGGTCACAACATCGCAGGCGATGTCGTCGAAGCCGCCGCGCGTCACGACCATGTCGGCGGCCGCGTCGGCGGCCGCGGCGAAGTTTTCGCCGTCGAGCGCGCCGCCGGAGGTGGCCGCGGGGTCGATGGGTCGAACGGGGGCTGAGACGGCGGCCGGGTCGACGACGGCCGCGAGGTCGACGCGCGTCCTCGTCTCCGTTCGCGCTTCGGTCTGGAGCGTTTCGTTGCCCCGGCGGAACGTTCGAGTGGTCGTCTCGACCGTCGTCACGATGCGGGAGCCGGCGTCGACGACGACGGTGTCGGCGTCGACCGCCGGAGTTCGCGTCGGCACCGTCTCGGCCGACGACGACGTGTCGGTCGAGATGCTGACGAGTGTCCATCCGCGTCCGGAGTTCTCCGGCGGGTCTTCGGTCCGAGAGAGAACGTCCGTTTCGGCGTCGATTTCCACCCCGGCGCGGTGGGCGTCCGCGACCACGTCGTCGTAGGCCGGCGCGTCGCCGCGGCCGTCGAGGAGGCCGACAAGCGCGTGGTCGGCGGCGGAGCCGACGGAGGCGTTGATGGTCCGGTTCGTCGGGACCTCGCTCGCGGGCGACTCCGCGTCCGGGTTCGGTGCGGGGAGCGCGTTCGCCAGTTCGGGCGCGGCGGGGGCGCCGGTCTGCGAGAGCAGGCTCTGGGCACCGACGCGGACGGCGTCGCGGCCGGTCGCGCCGCGGGCGTCGGCGTCCGTCGCCCCGAACGCCTGCTGTTCGGCGAGGAGGACGCCGGCGTTCGTCGCCAGCGCGGCGTGGTCGTTCGAGACGACGTTGTCCACGGGCGCGCCGGCGTACTGGCTCCAGCCGCGGGTCCACGCCGAGGCCCACAGCGCGGTCGTCACCGTCGCGTCGAGCGTCCCGCCGTCCAGCGCGTTCGCGTCGAGGCGGCGCTCGAAGGATTCGGTCCGGTCGTGGAGCGCGAGGACCGGCGTCCGGACGCCGACCGTCGTAGTGACTGAGTCGGCGGCGACGGTGCGGCCGCCGCGGGCGACTTCGACGGAGACGTTCTCGACGGTCGCGACGAGGACGGTTCCGTTCTCGCGACTCGATATGGAGACGCGGTCCATCGCGTCTCGCAGGCTCGACTCGTTCGTCGGTCGCGGCAGGGTCGCGGTCGCGTTCACGTCGCCGCGGCCGACCGAGACGGCGCGGAGCCGCTCCGTCGCGGCCAGCGCGATGCGGAGCCGAAGATAGTCGCGGAAGGTGTGCTCGTCCGAGAGCAGTCGCCCGGCGGTCGTATTCGCGGGCGAGGTGACGGGGTTCGCCGCGGCCTCGCGCGCCGCGTCGCCGACGGCCGCGCGGACGGCGGCGTCGGCCTGCGCGGTCGCGCGGTCCATCGCGTCGTCGACGCGGCGGTCGGCCACGGGGTCGTGGGCCGAGAGCGCGCCGGAGAACGTCGCGCTCCCGACGAGCAGTAACACGCCGAGCAGGGCGAACGGAACCCGCCCCCGGTCGTCGGCGGCGAGTCTCACAGCGACCACGTCCTGACGACGACGGTGACGCGTCCCACGGAGACGGCCTCGGCGGCGGCGCGCGGGGTGTCGTACCGGGCGCGCATCGTCTTTGCGAACCGCGGATTCAGCGCCGCGGCGAGGTCGGCGTTGGCGGCGCGAGTCTCCTCGCGGGCGACCTCGGGCGCGACGGAGGCCCCCGCCAGCGCGCCGGCCCGCTCGTAGCGGTGAGCCATCAGCGTCGATACCGGCTCGTCGCCGCGGAGCGCGAGCCGGGCGAGCGTCGGCGGGAACAGCCCGGCGACGGTCCGGTCCGCGACGAGCCGAGCGACGGCGTCGAAGCCGTCGTCGCTGGCGGCGATGGCGTCTTCGCGCGCTGCGGGGAACCCGCTCGGCACGTCGAGCGTCGCGGAGTGAACCGTCGCCGAGGACGGCGGCTCGGGACCGAGCGTGTCGTTCGCGCGGACGGACGAACCGGGGAACGGCGTCCACGAGACGGCGACGGAGACGCCGCGCGTCGGGAGTTCGGAGGCGACGCGGGCGGCGGCCCGCTTCCGGAAGTCGTCGCGGGCGCGGGTCAGGCGAACGCCGTCGACGGTGACTGCGCCGAGCGTCGAGCGGGCGAGGAGTCCGGCGAGGCTGCCGTGGGCGGTCCGTTCGAGTTCGCGGGCGTCGATGTCGTCGGCATCGAGCAACGACGGGTCGGCCGCGTCGACGCCGGGTGAAAGCGAGTAGTTGACCGTCGCGGTGCTCGTGGCCAGCGACGAGGCGACCCCGTCGGCGTCGACGGCGGCATCGCCGTTGAGGCCGGTGTCCGCGCCGGCGTCCGCGGTGACGACGAGGCCGATGCTCGCGCTCACGAGGAGTAGACACACCGTCACGTCGAAGACGAGGTCGGTCATCGCCACACCTCGACGCGGAGCGTGCCGAAGCCGACGCGTCCGGGCTCGGCGCGGACGGTGACCCGAGTCGAATCGGTGTCGGCGTCGGCGGGCGCGTCGGGGCCGACGGCGCGGCGGTCGTCGTCGACGGCGACGACGACGCGGCAGGAAAAGCCGTCCGGACAGGCGTCACGGGCGTCGGAGAGCCGCGAGAGGACGACGACGCCCGAGTCGTCTTCGAGCGCGGACTCGACGTTCGACAGGGTCGCGGACGCGAGGTCGCGGTCGGCGGTCGGCATCGACTCGTCGAGCACCGTCGCGTAGCCCGAAATCGCCGCGCAGACGACGAGCAACGCGGTGAGCGCGGCGACGGGCGAGGCCTGTGCTCTACGCCGAGACGACGGTGACATCCGTTCCCTCCCAACTGACGTGGCGGACGACGAGCAGTTCGCTGGCGGGCCGCCACGAGGCGTCCCGGTCGCGTGCGGTCTCGGCCGCGGCGTCGAACTCGGCGGCCGTGTCGAAGACGGCGCTCGGGGGTGCGCCGCGGGCGACCGAGCCGAGTCGAGAGTCGGGGGTTGCCGGCGTGACCGGGCCGAATCCGAACGTGGCGTGCGCCGCGCCGCCGTCGTTTCGGAGCCCGATGCGGTGCGGGCCGATGCGGACGGCGTCGGCGTCGAGGTCGTGTTCGGCGGTCGCGTCGTAGTCGGCGACGGCCACGGTATCGACGGCGTCCGCGACCCCCGAGGCGTCGGGTGCGGGCGTCACCGGGAGGCCGGCGACCGTCCCGATGAGGACGGTCGCGGCCACCGAGAGCGCGGTCCACGTGTAAAGCGTATCGAGCGGTGCGTCGAGCATAGACCGGGGTGGTCCCGTCCGGGTATATAAACCTCAGCACGAACTCGCGGCGGCTCAGACGAGCGTCCCCGCGGCGGCGAACGCGACGGCGAACGTCGCCGTCGCCGACACGAGCGCGCGGCCGACGCGGGAGGCCACGAGGTGGCGGTCGAGGCCGTGTTCGACGCCGACCGAGAGCGTCGTCAGAATGACCGCCGAGAGGAGGACGTACGCGCCGACGGCGAGTCCGAGGTCGGCGGTCGAAAGCGGCGTTGCGACGGCGGTCTGGTCGAGCGTCTTCGCGGGGGCCATCCCGTCGGCGAGCGCGACGGTCGCGCCGGCGACGAGCGGCCCGAAGACGGCGGCCGTGTTCGACAGCGTCTCCGTGACCGAGGCGAGTTCGCGGCGGGCCTCGGCGTCGAGTCGAGACAGCGCGGAGAGCTGGTCGGCCATCGAGACGATGGCGCGGCCGGCGGGGCGGCCCTCGCTGGCGGCGAGGCCGAGGAGCGTCGCCACGCCCGCGACCCGGGGGCTCGGCGTCGATTCGAGGACGCCGTACTCGCCGCGGAACGACTCGACGACGCCCACGCGGAGGCGACGCTGGACGCCGACGGCTTCGTCGAGCAGGTCGCCGGTTTCGCCCGGGACCGAGGTCGCCGCGCGGGCGAGCGCGGATTCGACGGCTTCGCCCTCGCTGACGGCGCGTCCGACGAGGTAGAGCGCGTCGGGGAGGCCGTCTTCGACCGCGCGGACGCGGGCTCTGAGCGCCACGACCGGGCGGGCCGCGACGAACAGCGCGGTTCCGGTCCCGAGGCCGGCGGCGGCGAGCGGCGCGAGCCACGGTGCGACGAGCGCGTCGGCGGCGACGAACCCGACGATGCCAGCGACCGCGCCACCGGCGACGCCGAGGAGTCGGTGGTCATCGACCGCGGGGTGGGACGCATCGACCGAGAGCGGCGCGAACGCGACCGGCCGGCGGACGAGCACCCACCCGACGGCGGCGAGGAGGCACGCGGGAAGCGCCACGTCGTAGACGAATGCGACGTGCGCGGCGGTGACGCCGACGCCGGCGACGCGGGCGGCGGGGAGCGCGCCGACGAGCGCGAGCGGGAGCAGGACGCCGAAGGCGTAGACCGCCGTCACCGGCCCGCGGACGGAGCCGACGAAGTCGGCGAGGCGGTCGCGGGTTCCCTCGCGAACGACCTCGTGGGCGCGGTCGAGGGCGCGGTCGCGCTCGCCGGCGGGAACGTCCGCGGCGGTCTGCAAGAGCGCGGTCGAACGGTCGAGCGCCGGGAACCACGCGCGCCACGCGTCGGCGAACGCGGAGAGTCCCGCGGTCGGCGTTCCGCGGGCGCGGTCGGTGTGCGCGGCGAGCGAGGTCGAAAGCGGGTCGTCGCCGCCGCGCGCGGCGAACGCGCTGGCCCGCTCGACGGAGGGCTCGATGCGCATCCGAAGCGCGATGCGGCCGACGAGTTCCGGCGCGTTCCCGAGCGCCCGCGTCCGGCGGAGCGTCGCCAGCCAGACGGGGAGCGTGTGAACCGCGTGGGTCGCGCCGAGCGCGGCCGCGAGCGCGACGAAGACGACGGTGACGGTCGGAAGTCGAGCGACGAGCGCGACGAGTCCGCCGAGCAGTCCGGCGGGGAGCGCCGCGCCGTAGCCCGCGGCGACGACCGTCTCGGGAGCGAGGTCCGAATCGAGAAACGCGAGCGAGCGGCGGAGTTCGTCGCTCGGCTCGGCGTCGATGGAGTCGGGCGAGAGCCGCGCGAGCGTCGTCGCGGCCGTGCGGACCGCCGGATTCGAGTCGGGGTCCGCGGGCGCATCCGTGTCCGGGTTCAGCATCTCGAACCACGCTCCGCGCGGGCCGCGGCGAGGTCGTCTGGAGCCGTCCGCTCCGTCTCGGCGAGCGAGGCGAGGTGAGTGGCGCGGGCGTCGAGCGCGTCGAGCACGTCCGCGTACGACTCGCCGGGGCGGGCCAGGGATTCGACCGCGAGGCTGTCGCCGCGCGCGACCGACCCCGTGGGTTCGAGGGCGCGCCCGTCGTGTTCGAACAGCGTCTCGAACGCCGCGTCGTCGCCGACGGGGCGGACCTCTTCCACGCGGGCGACGCGGTGTTCGTCAGCGTGTTCGCAGGTAACCACGAGGTCGGTGGCGGCGAACGACGACGCCGGGACGCCGAGGTCGGAGACGACGCGCTCGCGCACGTCGGCGGCCCCGTCGCCGTGAATGGTTCCGAGGACCGCGTTGGCGTTCGCGCCCACGCGCATCGCCTCGTAGAGGACGGCGGCCTCCTCGCCCCGGACTTCGCCGAGCGCGAGCGCGCCGTCGCCCAGTCGGAGCGCCGCGTGGAGCGCCTCCTGCGGCGTCGGCTCCGGGCCGCCGGTCGTGTCGGTTCGGAGCGACTGTACGTCGCGGTCGGCGTCAAGCAGGCTCGACGCCGGCAGCTCCGGCGTGTCCTCGATGAGCACCGTGCGAACGTCGCGCGGGAGTTCCCACAGGAGCGAGCCGAGGAACGTCGTCTTGCCGGCCCCGCGGGAGCCGGCGACGAGGAGCGAGGCCCCGCGTTCGACCGCGAGCGAGCAGAGCGCCGCGGCGTCGGCCGACAGCGTCCCGTTGGCGACGAGCGCGGGGAGCGTCAGCGGCGTCTCGTCGTGGCGGCGGAACGCGAAGCCCAGTCCGTCGCTGGCGGGCGCGGTCACGCCCGCGACCCGGACGTTCGCGCCGCCGGCCTCGACGACGGTGTCGAGCGTCGGGTCGGCGCGGGAGAACGACGCGCCGCTCACGCGTCGCAGGCGGGAGGCGAGCGACTCCGCGCCGCCGGGCGCGAGGCGGACGTTCGTCGGCATCGAGACGCCGTCGGCGACGACGCGAATCGGGTTCTCGTCGGCGGGCGTCGAGACGTACACGTCCGAGACCGCGGGGTCCGAAAACAGGTCGTCGAGAACGCCGTTACCCGTGGTGTGCTTCGCCAGAATCGCCGCGAGCGTCTCGACCGGGGCGTCCGCGTCCGCGGCGAGTCGGACGGCGCGACCCGGCGCGCGGGGGCCGGCGTCGACGATGCCGCGGGCGAGTCGGTCGTGGGCGGCTTCGAGCGTCCGCGCGGCGCGCTGGTCGAGCGTCGATTCGGGCGGCGTGAGATGGTAGACGGGGCCGCGCGGGCACTCGTAGCGGCGGGCGACTGCGCCGGTGTCGAGGTCGGTCGCCTCGACGAGTCGCCCGTCGGCCGGTGGACGGGGGTCGACGCGAGAGCGTGCGAGCGTCGGTCCGACCACCGCCCGGAGTGCGTCGCCGTAGTCGGCGCTTCGGGACGCGCCCTCCGCGAGCCCGGTCTCGACGGCGGCGCGGCGGACCGGCCCGGCGCGACCCGTCGCCTCGTGGGCGGCTCCGAGCGGGTCCTCGCGGGCGCGGTCTGCGAGGCGGTCGTCGCGGAAGCGGACGCGCTCTGCGAACCGGCCGGCGGCGACGAGCAAGCCGGTCGCGTCGGCGTCGTACCGGCGTTCGAGTCCGTCGGCGCGGACGACGAGTCGGTCGGCGTCGCGGGTTTCGAGCGCCTCGACGACCGCCGCGCGGCAGGGGGCCGAAGTCGAGAGCGACCCGCGGTGCGGGCAGTCGCCGGCGTCGACCGCGAGCGTCACGGTGTTGTCGTCGGGGCGGTCGGTGGGCGTCGAGAAGGCGGGTTCACAGCCGCAGTCGCCGGCGGAGTCACGGGAGTCGCGCTGGCTGCCGGTCGCGTCGGCGAGCCGGTCGCCGAGCGCGTCCGGGAGCGCCGCGGCGACGGTTTCGGAGAGGGAGTCGATGGAAGGTGAGCCGAGGGGCATACGGGGTCGTGGTCCCGTCCGGGTATTTGAACCTACGCCGCCGACTGGTTGGCCGTCGCGGGGGCGATGACGACGACAGAACCGCCCGCAGCGGCTTCGAGCGTCAGTCTGAGTCGATGCTCGCCCGGTCCGAGGGCGAGTCGGTCGCCGGCGACGCGAGTCCGAGGACCGCCGACGCGACGGACGACAGTCGAGCCGGTGGTGACACTCGCCGACAGTTCGACGCCGTCGCCGCCGCGAACCGTGAGGTTGGAGACACCGGCGGCCCGCCACGACCCGGACGGAACGTCGAGGACGACGTGCCGCTGCGCGCCCGCGACGCCGGCCGGCGTCGGGTCTTCCGCGGCCGAAAGCGTCGTGGCGGCGTGCGCGATATCGTCGGCCAGCGAGCCGATTTTGACCGTGGTCGCGTCCGCTCTCGCCGCGTCGGCCGCCGGGAAAACGACGCCCGCGATGGCGACCGCGAGCAGACACGTCAGAACGACGCGAATCACAGCGCGTCGCGGAGGCGGGCGGCCAGTCCACGGTCGGCGGAGTCGCCGCGGGAATCGGTGGGTGCGCCGGAATCGGGAGCGGCGCGAGACTCGGGTGAGGGGGTGGCGGTGCCGGTTCCGAGACCGGTCTCCGCGGCGCGCTGGGAGCCACTACCGTCACCACCGTCGGTAGTCCGTCCGGCGTGCGACGCCGCTTCCGAGGCGAGCGCGTCGGTCGACCGCGAGGGCGCGGGCGACGCCGTCTCGTCGACGAGTTCCGATTCGAGCGACTCGGCCTTGGCGAGCGCGGCGTTCGCCCGGCGTTCGACGTCTTCGTTGACCGCGCGGACGCCGCCGAGGTAGCCGCGCATCGCCTGCGTCGCGGCGTCCATCTCGTCGAGGCGGTCGGTGAGCGACTCGACCGCCGATTCGAGTTCGGTGACCCGGCGTTCGATGGCCGCGAGGTCTTCGAGCGACGAGAAGTCGGCGTCGCCGTCGGTGATGGTGCGCTCGACCGCGTCGAGTCGCGCGGCGAGGTCGGCGGTGCGGTCGGCCGTACGGTCCGCCGCGGGCGGGGCGCTGGAAGCGGGCGAACCGAGTTCGGTGTCGACAGCGGCGTCGGAGCGAGTTGGGTCGGTCGTCATAGACCGGCGTGGTCCCGCCATCCGTCATAAAGCTCCGGGCCAGCACCCGAGTCGAACAGCCAGATGAGATAACAGTCCCCATGTGAGGAATGTTCAAGGGAGTCGCCGGAGTGAATCATGTATGAAAACCGTCCTGATTGGTGTGGGGCAGGCGGGTGGGAAGCTCGCGTCGGCGCTCCAGTCGTTCGACCGGCAGATGGGCTTCGGCGCGGTGCTCGACGCGGTCGCGGTGAACACCGCGAAAGCGGACCTCCAGTCGCTTCCCGTCGAAACCGTACTCATCGGCCAAGACCGCGTCAACGGCCACGGCGTCGGCGGCGACAACGAACTCGGAGCCGCGGTCATGGAGTCGGACCAGACCGAGGTCATGTCCGCCCTCGACGGCCGCGTGACGGCCGAGGCGGAGTCGATTTTCGTCGTCGCCGGCCTCGGCGGCGGCTCCGGGTCCGGCGGCGCGCCCGTCCTCGCGAAGGCGCTCGCCGGCGTCTACGACGTGCCGGTGTACGTCCTCGGCATCCTGCCCGGGGCGGACGAAGGGGCGCTGTATCAGGTGAACGCCGGCCGGTCGCTCAAGACCGTCGCCCGCGAGGCCGACGCCGTCCTCCTCGTCGACAACGACGCGTTCCGCTCGGCCGGCGAATCGATGAGCGAGGGCTACGACGCCATCAACGAGGCCATCGCTCGCCGCGTCGGCTTGCTTCTCGCGGCCGGCGAAGCCACCGAGGGCGTCGGCGAGAGCGTCGTCGACACCTCCGAGGTCATCAACACCCTCCGTTCGGGCGGTATCGCCGCGCTCGGCTACGCGAGCGCCGAGGCCTCCCCGAACGCCGAGGACAACATCAACGCGGTCATGAGCACGACCCGCCGGGCCGTCCTGACGGGGACGAGCCTGCCCGACGCGAGCGACGCGGACGCCGCGCTGGTCGTCATCGCCGGCGAGCCCGACACCATCCCGCGGAAGGGCGTCGAGCGAGCGCGTCGCTGGGTCGAAGACGAGACCGGCAGTATGCAGGTCCGCGGCGGCGACTTCCCGCTGGAGAGCGGCCGACTCGCGTCGCTCGTCCTCCTCGGCGGCGTCGAGCGCTCCGAGCGGGTCGAGTCGTTCATGGAGCGCGCCCGCGAGGCCATCGACAAGGCGGAGACCGAACCCCGAGAAGACCCCAAAGGGATGTGGCACAGCGACGACCTCGACGACCTGCTGTGACAACCGACCCCTGTCGTTTGCGACACGAACGACCAACAAACGAGTCATTTTAAAGACGGTTGTCCATCGATTCCGCGACGACTGCCCAGTCTGCGAATACTTTTTCCGTCTCCCTTCCCATCCGTGGTATGTGTTAACAATATCTTCTCTCGGGGGCGCGAAACGATGCACGTGAGAACTGACTCGGCACAACGCCGGAGTCGCCATGTCTGAGTCGGCCTCGGACCCGCTCCGGCGAAGTATCGAAGTCGAGTACTGGGTCGTCGAGGAAGACGGGTCGTTCACCGACCCGGGTGGGCTCGTCGACGCCTCACCCGGGGCCGAACGGGAGTTCGTCGAGCCGGTGTTGGAGGTGAAGACGACGCCGTGCGACTCGGCGGCCGAGTTGCGCAAAGAGCTGTACGAACGGCTCGGCGACGTGCTCTCGCGGGCCGAGGAAGTCGGCAAGCGACTCGTCCCGCTCGCCACGCCGGTCAGCGACGAGACGGTGACGGAACTGGAGAGCGACCGGACGCGCATCCAGAACCGCGTCGTCGGGTCGGACTTCCAGTACGCGCGGCACTGCGTGGGGACGCACGTCCACGTCGAACAGCGCCCCGGCCGCGAAATCGACCAGTACAACGCGCTCGTGGCGCTGGACCCCGCGCTGGCGCTCGTGAACTCCTCGCCGTACTACGACGGGAAGCGGTTGGCGGCGGGCGCGCGGTCGAAGCTGTACCGCCGGATGACCTACGACGACGTGCCGCATCAGGGTCGGCTGTGGCGCTACGCCGACGACACGCGGGAGTGGTCGCGCCGCCTCGAACGCCGGTTCGAGGAGTTCCTCGTGCGCGCCGAGGAGGAGGGCGTCGACCGGGCGACCATCGAGGCGAACTTCGACCCCGAGAGCGCGATTTGGACGCCGGTGCAACTCAGGGCCGAGTTCGGCACGGTCGAGTGGCGCTCGCCGGACTGTTCGCTCCCGAGCGACGCGCTCAGGCTGGCGAACAGCGTGGCCGACGTGGTACACCGTCTCGACGACGCGACGCTCAGAATCGAGGGCGAGACGGGGCGCGTGACGGACGACCGGGTCGTGCTCCCCGAGTTCGACGCGGTGCTCCGGTACGTCAACGCCGCCATCGAGGACGGCCTCGACTCCGAGACGGTGCGGTCGTATCTCGACCGGATGGGGTTCGACGTGGGTGCGTACAGCCCGGTGTCGCACGAAATCGACGGCCGCGAGACGGTCACGGCCGCGGAGGCGCGGGAGTTGCGACTGACCCACGCCGACCGGCTCGAACGGGACGTTCGGAACGCGGTCCGGCAACGAGAGTGAGAAACCGCCGACCGCTTACTGCTGGATGAGGCTCGCGCCGTCGAGTTCGGTGCGGCTGTACTCGACGTCCATGAGGTCGAGGATGGTCGGGGCGATGTCGTAGAGGTCGGCGTCCTCGATGACCGCGCCGGGGTCGTCGACGTACAGCGTCGCGTTGTCGAACGAGTGCATCCCGTTACGGGGGCCGACGCCGAACACGTCGTCGTGGCCCTTGAAGCCGGACTTCAGGTCGAAGCCGTGGTTCGGGATGACGACGAGGTCGGGGGCGATGTCGTCGTGGTCGCCGCGGAAGGCGTCTTCCTTGACGACGACGCGGTCTGCGACCTTGTTGCCGTCGGGGCCTTCGAGCGCTTCGAGTTCCGCCTTGAGTTCGTCGCGGACCGCCTCGTACTCGGACTGCGGGACCGACCCCCGTGGCTCGCGGCCTTCGAGATTGACGAAGAACCGGCCGGGAATGAGCGAGTACGCCTTCGAGTCCTCGTCGATGTCCGACAGCGCGTCGTGGTCGTCGTCCTCGTAGGAGAGCCAGCCGTTCTCTTCGAGCCACGTGTTGCAGTGGACCTCGTAGTCGAGGGAGGTAAAGCCGTGGTCGGACGCGACGATGAGCGTCACGTCCTCGGGGAGGGCGTCGCGGATGCGGCCGAGGTAGTCGTCGACGGTGCGGTAGAACTCCATGAAGGCGTCTTTGTTCTTCCCGTCGCGCTCGTAGTCCTTGAACAGGAAGTGGTTGACGCGGTCGGTCGTCATGAAGACGCCGAAAAAGAGGTCCCAGTCGTCCTGGTCGATGTAGTGCTCGAACGCCTCGTAGCGCCGGTCGAGCGTCTTCCGGGCGTCCTCCATGAACGCGGTCTTGTCCTCGTCGTGACCGAGCTTCGCGTTCACGTCGATTTTGTAGTTCATCTCGGAGAGCGTGTCGCGGAAGTCGTCGGGGTAGGCGGCCTTGTCGACGCCGGGCGAGAGGAAGCCCGAGACCATGCGCTGGACGTTGCGCTGGGGCGGGAACGTCACGGGGACGTTCATGACGGTGGCCTTGCGGCCGGCGTCGGTGACGCGGTCCCAGACGCGGGTGGCCTGCACGTCGCGTCCCATCGGGACGTACGTGTCGTAGGAGCCGACCTCGCGGTCTTGGAAGCCGTAGACGCCGGTCTCGCCGGGGTTGACGCCGGTCGTGAGCGCCGGCCAACACGCCGAGGACTCCGGCGGGACGATGCTGTCGATGTCGCCCGCAGAGCCCTCGTCGGCCAGCGCCGCGAAGTTGGGGAACTCGTCGGGATGCTCAGAGAGGAGAGTGAACGGAACCCCGTCGATACCGATGAAGGCGACGCGGGGGTGGTCTTTGCCGCGGAGACGGTCGAACAAACCCATACCTCACGGTATCCAAGACGAACCATAAGAAGGTTCGTCTCTCCGCCGGGGCTTGCGACGAGAGACGACGGAGACGCGGCCGCTGTCGGAGAAAGCGGCGAATCTCTCCGGGCGACCGCGGGGCGCTGGCCCGTCGAGGACCTGTCAACGTCGAAGCAGGCCCGCAGGAACGACGACGCCGGACGCGTGGCCCAGTCGAGGCACACACCGAACCGGGCGAAGGAGCGAAGTGCCGCGCGGGACAACGACAGGACGTGAAGGAGTTCGAGCGTAAACAGCTCTTGGAGCGCGTCAATCGGGAGGGTGCGACCGTCGGCACGCAGATTCCCGACCGCATCGAGGTCCAAGGCGAGGAGATAGACCTCAGGCAGTTCGTCTTCGAGATAAAGCGTCGCGACACCATCCCGTCGGGGGAGAAAGAGCGCGTCGACCGGGCGAAGCGGAACCTCCGCCGCGAGCGCCTCGAACGGCTCCAACGAATCGAGGACAACGAGGTGAGCTACGACGAGGGGCGGCGACTGGCCGAGGACATCGTCGGCATCGACCGGGCGCTGAACGCCCTCGAACAGCTTCGGCCGGTCGACCTCGAACAGGAGGAACACCGCCAGAACGCCGCGGACCAGAAGCGCTGGATGAACTTCCTGAAGAAGGCGCTGGGCCGCGACGGCGGCAAGGGCAAACGGGGCGGCCGATGAGCCGAAACGACGAGATAGCGACCCTGCTGGAGGAGTTCGCCGACCTGCTGGAGGCGAAAGACGTGGCCTACAAGCCGTCGAGCTACCGCCGCGCCGCCGAGAACGTCCGCGAGCACCCGAAACCCGTCGAGGAACTCGCCGAGGCGGGCGAGGACGCGGTCCAGGAAATCGACCGCGTCGGCGACGCCATCGCCTCGAAAATCGTCGAGTACGTCGAGACCGGTCGCATCGAGGAGTTGGAGGAACTCCGCGAGGAGTTGCCGGTGGATATGGCCGGCCTGACGAGCGTCGAGGGCGTCGGTCCGAAGACGGTCGGCAAACTGTACGAGGCGCTCGGCGTCGCCGACCTCGACGACCTCGAAGCGGCCGCCCGCGAGGGGAAGATTCAGGAGGTCAAGGGGTTCGGCGCGAAGACGGAGGCGAACATCCTCGACGGCATCGAGTTCGCCCGCGAGGCGACCGGCCGCGAACTGCTCGGGAAGGCGCGCCCCGTCGCCGACGACCTGCTGGCGTATCTCGGCGACCACGACGCCGTCGGGCGGGTCGAACCCGCGGGGTCGATGCGGCGGTGGCGCGAGACGGTCGGCGACATCGACGTGCTCGCCGAGAGCGCCGACGCCGAAGCCGTCATCGACCGCTTCCTCGCGTGGGACCTCGTCGGCGACACCATCGAGGCGGGCGAGCAGAAGGCGAGCGTCCGGGTGAACGGGATGCGGGTCGACCTCCGCGTCGTCGCCCCCGCGGAGTACGGCGCGGCGCTCCAGTACTTCACCGGGAGCAAGGACCACAACGTCCACCTCCGCAACATCGCCATCGACCGCGGCCTCAAGATGAACGAGTACGGGATGTTCGACATCTCCGACGTGGACGACCCCGACGACGGCCCGCGGGCCGGCACGCGCGTCGCCGGCGACACCGAGGAGTCGATGTACGCCGCGCTCGACCTCCCGCTCGTCCCGCCGGAGATGCGCGAGGACACCGGCGAAATCGAGCGTGCCGCCGAGGGCGACCTGCCGGACCTCCTCGCGGAGGGCGACCTCAGGGGCGACCTCCACACCCACACCGACTGGTCCGACGGCGACAACACTATCGCCGAGATGGTCGCGGCCGCCGCGGAGCGCGGCTACGACTACCACGCCGTCACCGACCACGCCACCGGCCCCGGCATGGTCGGCGGCGTCGGCGTCGAGGACGACGACCTGCTCGACCAGATTGCCGAGGTCCGCGCCGTCGCCGACGACGCCGACATCGCGGTGTTCACCGGCGTCGAGGCCAACATCGACGCCGAGGGCGGCATCTCCGTCGCCGACGACGTGCTCGACCAACTCGACGTGGTCGTCGCCTCGCCCCACAGCGCGCTCGACCAGGACCGCGAGACGGCCACCGAGCGACTCGTCACCGCGATGGAACACCCCGCGGTGAACGTCCTCGGCCACCCGACCGGCCGACTCATCAACCAACGCCCCGGCCTGCCCCTCGACTACGAGCGACTCGCGGAGGCCGCCGTCGAACACGGCGTCGCGCTCGAACTCAACGCCAGCCCCTATCGCCTCGACCTGAACGGCGAGGCGCTCAAAATCGCCGTCGAGGCGGGCGCGACCGTCGCCATCGACACCGACGCCCACCGACCGGGTGAACTCGACCACGCCCGCTACGGGGTCCACACGGCCCGTCGCGGCTGGGTCGAGACCGCTGACGTGCTGAACGCGCGGTCGGTCGAGGAACTGTCCGACTTCCTCGCGTGACCGACGACGTTGGAGCCGGCCACCCCGGCACGGTCGCCTCGGGCGTCGAGCGAGCCGCGCCCGGCGACACGGCGCTCCTTCTGGACGTGATGCTCGGCAAACTCGCCACGTACCTGCGGATGTGCGGCTACGACGCCGAATACGCGCTCGACGGCGGGGACGAAACAGAAGACGGAGCGGACGGAGCGCGCGACCCCCGAACCGACCCCGGCGACGACAACCTCCTCGCGCGGGCGGACGCCGAGGGGCGCGTCCTCCTCACCCGCGACGTGCGACTTGCCGAGCGAGCCCCGCGGAACGTCCTCCTCGCCGAGCGGGAACCACTCGCGCAACTCCGCGAACTCGAAGCGGTCGGCTTCGCGGTGTCGCTGGACGAGGAGCCGTCGGGGTGTGGCGTCTGTAACGGCCGCGTGGAGGCGGTCGGCCGCGACGAGCCGGTTCCCGACTACGCGCCCGACCCGGGGGAGACGGCGCTGTGGCGGTGTCGGGACTGCGGGCAGGTATTCTGGCGCGGGAGCCACTGGCGCGACGTGGAAACGAGATTGAACGGCGGAGAACAGTAAGCGGAAACGGTCGGGGCGGTCGGGTCAGACGGGCCGTCCGAGTCGTCGACAGACTACTCGCGGCGGCGCGGGAACCACTCGTCGCAGGCTTCCATGTCCTGCATCATCTCGTCGTGGGCCGCGCAGTAGGGCTTGAGCCCGTCGGAGGTGCGGACGTACTCGAAGTACGTGCAGTTGCCGCAGTAGCGGTCGCCGACGGTGGCGTTCGCCGGGCGGTCGGCGTCGGGGTGGTCGGCCGCGCCGGCCGGCGAGCGCGCGGACTCGGTGGACTGGACGGTGTCGACGCCGGAGCGGTTCGTCGCCGCGCCCGCCGAGCCCGCCGACTGAGTCGCGTCCGCCCCGTCGGACGAGGGCGACGCCGAGGGCTCGACGTCGAGCGGGGTGATGTCCTGCGTCGACGCGCCGCCGTCGGTCGCGCCGGCGCTCGCGGTCGAGGTCGACTGGTTCGTCTGCGTCTGGACGTCGCCGTCGGGCGTGCCGCCGAGGAAGCCGATGCCGCCGAGTCCGCCGCCGCCGGAGTTCTCGACTTCGACGACGCGGGTCTCGCCCTTCTTCGTCACCTGCACCGTGGCCGTGCCGCCCGGGTCGTTCCGCGTCTTGAAGTTGGCGACGCCGACGAACAGACACCAGAACGTCGTGACCGTGCCGAAGAAGTAGACGGCGACGGTTTCGAGCGTGAGGTCGGGGAGGCCGGCCCCGCAGGTCGCGCCGGTCCACTGGCACGGGTACGCGTGCGAGAAGAGCGCGACGCCGAGGACGGCGATGCTCGCGCCGATGAGCGACGCGGCGCGGGTTCGACGGCTCGCGGGAAGGACCGCGAGGACGCCGAGGAAGACGGCGGGAACGCCGATGCCTCCGAGGATGCCCCCGAGTTCGCGCGCTTCGCCGAGGGTCGCCCCGCCGGACGTGTACACGTCGGTGGTCGCGACGACGATGCCCGCGACGACGAGCAGCACGCCGAGGAGGAACCCCCCGAATCCCAGGGACAGCCGTCGGAGACTCGGCCCGCCCCGGCCACCGTGGTACGCCTCCGAAAGACTGGTCATGGCCCCGACTACGAAACCAGCCCCTAAAACGATGCGTCAGACGATTGTCTGCTTCTCGACACGTCGCGGGCTATCGATATCGGCGCGTCGTCCCGTCGGCGCGCCGGCGGTGCGTCGCGGTCGCATGCGAATCTCGAAGGGATTATCATGCGCGGTGGCTAACCCTCGCGCATGGCTGACGAGGAAGCAGACGAGGAACCCGCCGTCGAACTCGGCACGGGCGCGTCCGTCGAAGGTGCGCCGCTCGCGCGCGTCGCCTCCCGACTGACGTGGCCCCAAGAAAAGAGCAGCATCCTGAACAAAGAAGGCGACGCGGTCATCCGCACGCCCGACGGCCCCCAGAGCCTCGAAGACGTGCTCGCCGAGGCCGACGAGACCTACTTCGACACGCGACAGGCCTTCCTCGACGACGTGTTCGACATCGTCGGCCGCGACCCGGTCCAGACGGAATAGCGGTGTTACGCCGCCGGCTCGCCCGCCTCCCGTGGCTCTACCGCGCCCTCATCGTCGGGGGCGTCGTCGGGGCCGCGTGGAGCCTCTGGCCGCTTCCCGCCGGCGACCTCACCTACCGCGCGGTCCACGACGCCCTCCTGTTCATCCTCGTACCCGGAGCGCTCGCGCTCGCCCACGGCCGAAACCTCGGCTGGAACGTCGACCGCGCGGCGCTCCGAAACACGCTTTTGCTCGCGCTGTTCGTCCTCCCCTTCTACCTCGTCGGGTCGAGCCTGCCGTCGATTCGGGCGTACTACCCGATGTGGCACACCTCGACCGCGCTCGCTGACTTCCTCCCGCACGCCGCCCAGCAGCTGCTCGTCGTCGTCGCCGCCGAGACGTACTACCGCGGCCTGCTCTGCGTCGGCGTCCGAGAAATCGGTCGGAAGAGCGCCCTCATCAGTCCGATTCTCTACGCGTTTCACCACGTCGGCAAACCCCCGATAGAGATTCTCCTGTCGGCCCCGACGGACGTGCTGTTCGGCCTCGTCGACTACGAGAGCGACTCGATTCTCCCCTCCATCGTCGCCCACGGCGGCGGCCTCATCCTCTTGGACTGGCTCGTGCTCCACCCGCCGCTGTTCCCGCCCGAGCGAGTCGCCACGGCGCTCCAGTGGCTCCCGATTCCGCTGTGAGCGGCGGACGCGACGAGGCGTTCGTGTGGAGTCGATACACTACCATAGCTTTTCCCCGCCGGGGCGTCAACGGGGAGTCATGGCACTCCCAATCGACCCCAGCGCCATCAAACCGGAAGACATCGGCGAGGAACGCGTCGTTCTCGAGATGGAACACGAGGCGGCAATCGAGCGCGTCCGCGAGGCGTTCACCGACGCCGGGTTCGGTGTCGCCACCGAATTTTCGCCCTCCGAGATGCTCAACGAGAAGGTCGACGCCGGCCGCGACCCCTACTACGTCCTCGGCGCGTGTAACCCGAACATGGCGGACCGCGCGCTCGACGCCACCGACAAGAAGATGGGCGGGCTGTTCCCGTGCAACGTGGTCATCTGGGAGGAAAAGCCGGGTAAGCAGGTCGTCTACCACCTGAGCATCATGCGCGTCGCCCGGCTCATCGGCATCGCACCCGACGACGACGAGATGGCCGACATCATCGCGGACACGGGCGAACTCGTCGAGCAGGCGCTCGCCAACCTCGACGCAGCCGACGCGTAGGCGAGATACCGAGCGCCCTCGGGTGGCTCGACTTACACTCCGTCTCGTGCGTCGAGCGCGTCCGCGATGCGCTTCACGTCGCCGCGAATCTTGTACAGCAGATACAGCGCGACGAGCGCCGCGATTACGGGGAGGAGCGCGAAAATGCCGTAGACGAGGAAGATGATGAGCAGTTCGGGACCGCCGGGTACCTGTAACGGAACCATGCGAGAACGTATCGCCCGACTGTCAAAATAGTTGCTCAGGCGAAGTCGAAGATGTCGGTCTGGAGACCGGCGGCCATCGTGGACTTCCGGCGGAGGTCCGCGAGCGACACCGGGAGGTACTCCGTCACGTCGCGGACGGCGTCACCGAACGTCTCGGCGTCGGCCATCTCGCCCTCGAAGGCGTGGCGGATGGACTCGCGTATCTGCCAGACGCCGACCGGCCCCCAGTAGTCGTCGGAGACGTGTCTGATGACGAGCGCCTTCGCCTGTCGGCCGCGCTCTTGGAGGTGTTCGAGGACGCCGAGGCGGGAGGCGTGGTACGCGCCGGCCGTCTCGTTCACGTAGCCGGTCCGGCCCTCGTAGCCCTCGCGGTCGGCCGCGAGGTACATCCCCGCCTCGGGGTCGGGGTTCCAGACGCTCCCCGGCGCTTTCAGCTCGATGAGTTCGAACTCCCAGCGCCCCGGCGCGAGGATGACCCAGAAGGCGTTGCCGATGAACTCGTTGCGGTAGATTTCGACGCCGTCGACGCTCTCTGCGTGTTTGACCTGCCCGCGGAGGTACTGTCCGAGCGTGTCGTCGACGGCGGTGATGGACCACCGCGTCGGGACGAGCCGGCGCTGTTCGGTCTGGCCGAGCGCGCCCGCAGAGAGGATGGTGTTGATGTCGTACACGTCGAAGCCGCGGCGGTAGAGATACGTCATCGCGCCCTCGGCGTTCCAGTCGTCGTCTTCGAGCGTCTTTTGCACCAGTTTGGGGACGTGCGGGTTCTCCGCGAGGTCGGCCGACCGGGCACGGGCCCGCGGGCCGACGGGGGTCGCCACGTCGTCGGCGCTGGCGTCGAGGTCGAGCGACGGCTTCCCGTCGAGGCCGATTTCGACCGTCACGGGGCGGTCGGCGATGGCGACCTCGCGTTGCGTCCCGAGGAAGCCGTCCCACGAGTCGGCGACGTTCGTCACCTTCGTCCCGCGATTCGAGTTCAGAAGCGAGGTGCGCCGCTGGAACACGTCGTCGATGCTCACGCCCTCGTCGTACCACGCGGCGCTCGTCTCGAACGAGGCGGCGTCCTCGTCGTGGCCGACCGGCGAGAGGATGCCCGTCGAGACGTTCGGGTAGTTCGACCGACCGACGAAAATCGACGGGGAGACGCCGCCGTACAGCGAGTCTCCCTGCACCGTCTCCTCGAACCGGTCTTGGAACGTTTCGAGGTGGTCGAGGATGCCGTAGGACTTCTCCTCGGCGAGTCGCCGCCGCTCGGCGCGCTCGTCCCGCTCGATGTCCATGTACTCGTCGAGCCGCATTCACCGGACGTGGGTCGCCCGCGGATATGAACCTTCGGCGACGGGTCCGGGGTCAGAAAGGGATGCGACTCGCGCGGGCGACCGTCAGGTGTGGATGCCCATCGCTTCGATCTGTTCTTGGTAGCGGTTGCGGATGGTGACCTCCGTCACCTGCGCGACCTCCGCGACCTCGCGCTGGGTCTTCTTTTCGTTGCAGAGAAGCGACGCGGCGTAGATGGCGGCGGCGGCGAAGCCGGTCGGCGACTTCCCGGAGAGAAGCCCCTGTTCCGCGGTCGTCTCGATAATCTCGTTGGCCTTCGACTGGACCTCCTTCGAGAGGTCGAGTTCGGAGGAGAATCGCGGCACGTACTTCTTGGGGTCGACCGGCCGCATCTCCAAGCCGAGTTCTTGGGAGATGTAGCGGTACGTGCGCCCGATTTCCTTGCGCTCGACGCGCGACACCTCGGAAATCTCTTCGAGGGAACGGGGAATTCCCTCTTTCCGACAGGCGGCGTACAGCGCCGAGGTGGCGACGCCCTCGATGGAGCGGCCGCGAATCAGGTCCTCGCTGAGCGCCCGGCGGTAGATGACCGAGGCGACTTCCCGGACCGACCGGGGGACGCCGAGCGCCGAGGCCATGCGGTCGATTTCGCTGAGGGCGAACTGGAGGTTGCGCTCGCCGGCGTCCTTGGTCCGGATGCGCTCTTGCCACTTGCGCAGGCGGTGCATCTGCGACCGCTTCTTCGAGGAGATAGAGCGGCCGTAGGCGTCTTTGTCCTTCCAGTCGATGGTCGTCGTCAGCCCCTTGTCGTGCATCGTCTGCGTGGTCGGCGCGCCCACGCGCGACTTCGACTGCCGCTCGGAGTGATTGAACGCCCGCCACTCCGGGCCGGGGTCGATGCGCTCTTCTTCGATGATGATGCCGGTCTCCTCGTGAATCAACTCGCCGTCGCCGGTCCGAACGACTTCCTCGGGGTCGAGGTTGTCGAGGTCCAACTCTTCTTCGGATGTCTCGTCGTCCTGTGACTCGTCTCCCCATCGAGTCCGGTCGTGCTCACGCTCCCGCTGGCGGGTAGGCCGTTTCATCGCATTTATATATTGTCTATTTCCTTGCACTTCAACCTTTGGCGGCGTTCGTCGGTGTGTCACCGCGGCCGCAACGACGAACGGAGCGCCTTTACCGAGTCCCCGGCGAGGTGACGGTATGCCGACCGTCGAGTGCGACCCCGACGAAGCCCGACGACGACTCGAAGCCGCGGGCGTGTCCGTCTCGCCCGGAAACACCGACCACGAGCGCTGGCGCGCCGAGCGCGGCGACGCCAGCGCGGTCGCCTACGACGGGAAAGTCGTCGTACAGGGGTCGCGGCCCACCGACCTGCTCGCGCTCATCCGGCCGAAAGGCGGTCGCGCGCACGTCTACTTCGACGGCGCGAGCCGGGGGAACCCCGGACCCGCCGCCATCGGCTGGGCCATCGTAACGAGCGACGGCATCGTCGCCGAGGGTTCGAAGCGAATCGGCGAGACCACCAACAACCGCGCGGAGTACGAGGCGCTCGTGGAGGCGCTATCGGTCGCAGAAGAGTACGGCTACGACGAGGTGGACGTGCGCGGCGACTCGCAGTTAATCGTCAAGCAGGTCCGCGGCGAGTGGAACACGAACGACCCCGGGCTCAAAGAGCGCCGCGTGAAGGCCCGAGAGCTGCTGTCGGCGTTCGACCGCTGGTCGCTGGAGCACGTACCGCGAGAGATAAACGACCGCGCCGACTCCCTAGCCAACGAGGCCCTCGACGATGCCTGAGTCAGAACTCCCCGAAGACGTGGTTTCCGAAGCCGAGCGGCTGACGCGACTGGCCCGCGACGCCGTCGACCCCGACGAGGCCGCGGCGTATCGGTCCGCCCGCGACGACGTCGTGGGCGAGTACGAGTTCCGCGCGCGACACCGCGAGGAAGACGACGTGTTGGTGCTCCACCCCGACGAGTGGGTCGACGACGACGGAATCGTCGACCCGGCGGAGATAGACGACGTTGACCGCGGAATCGAACGCCCGCTGTCGGGGACCGGCGAGGACCACGAGTGGAGCGCGGTCGAAGAACACAACGCGGCGTGCGTCGCGGCCGTCGCCGAGGAACACGGCGCGGCCCACGCGGCGAACGCCCGGGCGTTCGCGGACTTCCTCGGCAACCACTACGTCCGGCGAATCGAGACAGCCGGCGCTCCAGAGGTGCGCGAGTTCGTCGAAGAATATTATCCACGCAACGCGTGGCCGACCGCTGAACAGCGGTCGTTGTTACCGGAGTCGCTCGAGTTGCTCTTCGACGCCGCAGACGCCGAAGTGCCCGAATACAACTGAGCGAACCCCGCGGTTCGTGCGGTGGACGCAGCCGATTACAGCTTGTTTTCGACGAGTTCCGAGACCATCTCGGCGCGCTCGTCGTCGGTGACGAACTTCGCGAGCATCCAGTCGAAGCGGTCGAGGACCGCCTGGAGGCCGTCGTCGGTCAGTTCGTACTGGTTCGTCCGCTTGTCGAGTTCGCTTTTCTCGACGAGACCCATCTCGACGAGGTCGTCGAGGTTGGGGTACAGACGCCCGTGGTTGACCTCGGTGTCGTAGTACGATTCGAGGTGACGCTTGATAGCCAGACCGTACATCGGCTCCTCGGCGAGAATGACGAGGATGTTCTGTTGGAACGCGGTGAGGTCCCGAGCCGCACCGGATTCGTTGCCAATTGTTTGTGCCTCTGACATGCATATGGAAATGTCATCGGCCTATTTAAACTTTGTCAACGCGCAGTCTGTTTCACTACCAATCGAGGTACCATTATACGAAGAAATCGGGGCGGAGCGGACACGAGTGGCGAGTATTGCACACAGACGAGCCACGGGTGAGAACCGAGAGACAGCGCGCGGGAGTCGAGCGGTCATACCCGGGGAATATCTCACACGCATAGCGGTAACGTCGCGGGGTTCTGTCGATAATACCTCTACATATAGAGGGGTTCAAAGCCGCCGACGAAATCCGGACGACGGCGATACGAGACTAATCCCGAAAGGACTTTTGCCCGTATCGAGGATGGATTCGGTATGGTGAACCTCTGGGAAGATATGGAGACCGGCCCGAACGCGCCGGACGAAATCTACGCAGTCGTCGAGTGCCTCAAAGGCGAGCGCAACAAGTACGAGTACGACAAGGACATCCCCGGCGTCGTCCTCGACCGCGTGCTCCACTCCAACGTCCACTACCCGTCGGACTACGGCTTCATCCCGCAGACGTACTACGACGACGAGGACCCCTTCGACGTGCTCGTCCTCGTCGAGGACCAGACGTTCCCCGGCTGCGTCATCGAGGCGCGCCCGGTCGCGCTCATGAAGATGGACGACGACGGCGAGCAGGACGACAAGGTCATCGCCGTCCCCGTCGAGGACCCCCGCTACGACCACATCGAGGACCTCGACGACATCCCGCAGCAGACGCTCGACGAGATTGACGAGTTCTTCGCGACCTACAAGAACCTCGAAGCCGGTAAGGAAGTCGAGACGCTGGGCTGGGAGGACAAACAGGCCGCCAAGGACGCCATCGAACACGCGATGGACCTCTACGAAGAGAACTTCGCGTAAGCGACTTCAACCACGCGCTTTTTTCGACGCCGCCTTCGACCGAGAGCCGCCGCGCCCGTCCGCGGCCCCCGAGAACCGTCCGGGCAGGAGACCGACCGCCGTCGTCGCCACAGATACCCGACAGTTATGGCCGGCGCACCGACCGATGAATTATGCGCATGGGTAATCTTTAGTCCCTGTGTCGGCTACGTTGGGACGAGTATGGCAGCCAAGCAACCCCGCCTCGGGCTTCAGCACCCGACCGTCGTTCCCACGAACTTCACGCCCGCCGACGAGGCGGCCGAAGACGCCGACGAAGCGTCCGACAAAGACGCGTAATCTCGCATTTCTCGCGCGACGACTGCCGAGAGCGACAGCGTCGCCCGCGCCGACGAGAGACAACAGTCGGCCAGAAAACCGGCTATTCCGGCCGCGTGAGGCGTCTGCGGTTCGAATTCGTCTCCTAATCAAGAGGTGCGTCAACACGCCCCATCTATGAGGGAACCCCTTTTTATCTCGCCGCCGTAAGGCGTTGGTAATGCCTATCTGCGACGTGTGCGGCAAAGACGAGAGTCTGCCGTACCGCTGCTCGCGGTGTGGCGGGACGTTCTGTTCCGAACACCGCCTCCCCGAGAACCACGACTGCACGGGGCTCTCCGACTGGGACGACCCCGCCGGCGTCTTCGATAGCTCTTTCGACGATTCCGTGAACAATGAGGGCGGCCGCGGCGGCGGCCTCTTGAGTTCGCTCACGGGCGCTGGCGGCGTGTTCGGCTACTTCCGCGGGAACGTCACCTACCTGTTCCTCGCGCTGATGTGGCTCACGTTCTTCTCACAGCTCGTCTTAGAGCAGTTCCTCGGACTGTCCGACCTCTCGATTAGCGCCTTTTACCTCACGAGCATCCACCCCGAGTACGTCTGGACGTGGGTCACCTCGATATTCGCCCACGGCGGCTTCTACCACATCGTCGGCAACTCCATCGTGCTGTTCTTCTTCGGCCCGCTGGTGGAGCGCTACGTCGGCTCGCGGAAGTTCGCGGCGCTGTTCCTCGTCAGCGGGATGCTCGCCGGACTCGCGCAGGTCGGCTCGTCGATGCTCCTGTCGCCGGGGAGCCTGAGCGCCGTCGTCGGCGCGAGCGGAGCCATCATGGCCGTCCTCGGCGTCTTGACGGTGCTCAATCCGGGGCTCCGTATCTACCTGTACTTCATCATCCCCGTGCCGCTGTGGCTGTTCACGCTCGGGTTCGCCGGCATCTCGGTGTTCTTCTTCGTCAGCCAGAGCGCCGACGGCATCGCCCACTTCGCGCACCTCATCGGGCTCGTCATCGGCCTCGCCTACGGCCAGCGCGTGAAGGGTCGCCGGAGCGTCCCCTCGCAGATGTCGCTCGGCGGGCGCGGCCCCGGCGGTCCCGGCGGCCCCGGCCGCGGTCGGTTCTGAGATGCGGCCGGCCCGTCCCGACCTCGCGCCCCGCCCCGGCCTCTCGCGCGACGAGATGGAGTCGCTCCAGCGCCGCGTCGCCGAGACGGCCGTCTTCGCGGACGACCTCCCGTTCGACCCGGCGGCCGTCTCGCTCGCGTCCCCCGAGACGGAGCACCAGACGCTCGCGGAGGCGACGGCGCTTGACGCCGACGCCGACGCCGCCGCCGACTCGCCGCCGCTCGTCGCCGGTATCGACCAGTCGTTTCTGGACGACCGCGCGCTGAGCGCCGTCGTCGTCCTCCGCGGCGGCGAGGTTGTCGAGCGCGCCCACGCCGTCTCCGACCTCGAGTTGCCGTACATCCCCGGCCTGCTCTCGTTCCGCGAGGGCGGCCCCATCCTCGACGCGCTCGCCGAACTCGACTGCGACCCCGACCTGCTCGTCTTCGACGGCTCCGGGCGCATCCACTTCCGGCAGGCCGGGCTCGCCACCCACCTCGGCGTCGTCTGCGACGCGCCGAGCATCGGCGTCGCCAAGTCCCTCCTCTGCGGGACGCCGGACGAGGACGTGAACGGTCGGCCGGAGGGCTGGCGAACGCCGATTCGCGCCGACGACTCGGTCGACGCCGTCGGCGGCCACCCCGCCGACTCGGAGACGACCATCGGCTACGCCTTCCAGTCGCGGCAGTACGACTCGCGGCCCGTCGTGAACCCGCTGTACGTCAGCCCCGGCCACCGCCTCTCCGCGGCGACGACAGTCGACCTCGTTTCCCAGCTGTCGGGGTCGTACAAGCTCCCCGAGCCGACCCGACTGGCCGACGCGTACGCCGACGAGGCGAAGGCCCAGTACGAAGACTGAGACGATTCCGGGAGGTGTCGCGGCGGGCGACAACCCCAATCGTGGCGAACCGCGTACACTTAACAGCGCGCGGTTCGACCTACCGACGTGCATCAAAAGACGGTCCTCATCACCGGATGCTCCTCGGGAATCGGGCGCGCGACGGCGCTCGACTTCCTCGACGAGGAGTGGGAGGTCTACGCCACCGCCCGGAACCCGGCCGACATCGAGACGCTGGGGGAACGCGGCGCGAACATCGCGACGCTCGACGTGACCGACCAGGGGGACGTCGACCGCGTCGTCGACCGCATCGTCGACGAGCAGGGCCGCATCGACTGCCTCGTCAACAACGCCGGCTACGGCCAGATGGGCCCCGTCGAGGACGTGCCGACCGAGAAGGTCCACGACCAGTTCGACGTGAACGTCTACGGCCCGCACCGACTCGTCCGCGCCGTGTTGCCCCACATGCGCTCGCAGGGCGACGGCACCATCGTCAACGTCTCCAGCGTCGTCGGCCGCGTCGCCTTCCCCGGCACCGGCGTCTACGCCGGCTCGAAGTTCGCCCTCGAAGCGATGACCGACGCGCTCCGAACCGAAGTCGAGGAGTACGGCATCGACGCCGTCCTCATCGAACCCGGCCCGGTCGAGACGCAGTTCTCGAATCGCGTCGAAGCCGAGGTCAACGGAAACGGCGACGAGGCCGACGGCCTCGACCGCTCGGGCGCGTACGAGAAACTCTACAAACTGTTCGACGACTCGCAGGCGCTCGGCGGTAGCGGCCCCGGCGCGATTCCACCCGAACGGGTCGCGGAGGATATCGTCAACGCCGCGAGTTCGACCAAGCCGCGGGCGCGCTACCAGCCCGGCACGGTCGCCCGCGTCGGCGTCCTCGCGCGCTTCCTCCCCGACGCGTGGCGCGACGCGCTCTACGGTTTCGCTCGTAAACTGCCCTGAAACGCGCCGTCGCGGTCGGCCTTCGAAATCGTTCGTCTCGTTTCGTTTTGTTTCGTCTCGGCGTCAGTCGAGACAGGTCGCGACGACCCGAAGGGCGTCTTCGCCCTGTACCTGTTCCGCGAGCAGCGGCACCCGCTTCACGTCGCGGCCGCGGAAGAGGTTCGTCGCCGAGCGCAGCGCGTCCTGCTGGACCTGCCACCGACGCTGACAGAAGCCGCAGTTCTCCAAGTCCGGCGACTCTATCCACTCGGGGTCAACGTTTGCCACGTCCTCGACGGACTCCATGACGCGGTTGACGACGAGCGTCTGGACGGGGATGTCGAACTCGTCGAGCCGCGAGACGAGTCGCTTGGACTCCACGACGCTCATCTCCTCGGGAATCATGACGACGCGGAAGTCGGTCCGCGTCGGGTCCCGGAGGACCGCGCGCAGGCGCTCGATGCGCTCGCGGAGGTCGTCGAGGTCCGCCATCCTCGCTTGCGGGTCGTCGGGACCGCCGCCGAACATCCCCTTGAGGTTGTCCATCATGCCGGAAAAGCGCTGGCGCATGCGGGCGATGCGGCCGAGCATGGAGTCCATCAGTTCGGGGAGTTCGAGCAATCGGAGCGTGTGGCCCGTGGGCGCGGTGTCGACGACGACGCGGTCGAACCGCGGGTCGTCCATGTATTCGAGAAGCTGCTGCATCGCCGCGGCCTCGTCCGCGCCGGGCATCGGTCCGCCCATCCCCATCGGCCCGTCGCCGCCGAGGAGGTCTTCGAGACCGCCCATGCCGCCGCCCATCCCGCCGAACGGGGAGTCAGCGTCACCCGAGCCGCCGCCGGCGAAGGGGTTGTCGTCGTCGTACTCGCCGGCGTCGTAGTCGGTCTCGTCGTCGAAGCCCTCGTCCGCGCCGTCGCCGCCGGCGAACGGTCCTTCCATGACCGCGTCGGGGTCGATTTCGGCCGCGTAGAGGGGAATCTCCTCGCGGATGCGACTCGGCTTGTCCGGGACCGGCACGCCGAGCGTGTCGGACAGAGAGTGCGCGGGGTCCGTGGAGACGACGAGCGTCGCGGTGCCGTCGGCCGCGCTGGCGAGCGCCGTCGCCGCGGCCATCGTGGTCTTTCCGACGCCGCCCTTGCCGCCGTAGAGGACGTAGTCGGGCGCGTCGATACCATCGGGGAGGCCCTCGGTGTCGGTCGAGGCGACCTCGTCTGGGTCGGTGACTTCCACCTCGATTTCGGCCGGCCCGTCGTCGCCGGCGTCGTCGTCTTCGTCGGCGTCGGGTCGCTCCGTCGGCTCAACGTCGATGTCCATGTCGGACCCGACACCGCGGGGCTTTGTGTACTTCTCGGTCTCGGAACCGCCGGAGGACTTTTGCCCGGTCGCGCCGGTCCCGACCGCGGCACTACCCCCGCAGATGGCCTCCCCGTCCGCTTTTGTCCCGACCGCCCGTGGTCGGTCGTATGCGCGAGTTCGCATCCGACCCGCCCGAGGAGGTCCGCGCCGGCGACGCCCTCCGCGAGGCGGGCCACACCGTCGCCGTCGCGGAGTCCTGTACCGGCGGCCTCATCGGGTCGCTCCTGACCGACGTGCCCGGCTCCAGCGACTACTTCGACCGCTCGCTCGTCACCTACTCCTACGACGCCAAGCGCCACGAACTGGCGGTCTCGCGGGAGTCGCTGGACGAACACGGGGCCGTCTCCGAGGCCGTCGCCCGCGAGATGGCCGCCGGCGTCCGCGACGTGGCCGACGCGACGTGGGGGCTGGCGACGACGGGCATCGCCGGGCCGGAGGGCGGCCTCCCCGGCAAGCCGGTCGGCACCGTCTTCGTCGGCGTCGCCTTCGCCGCGCCGTGGGGGTCCGGCGACTCCTACGCCCGCGTCGAGCGCTTCGAGTACGACGGGTCGCGGACGCAGGTGAAAGAACGGATTGCGCGCGGGGCGCTGGCGCTCCTCCGCGAGGAAATCGAATCCGAGTCCGTCACGACCGGCTGAGCCGGCCGCACGGCCGCCGTCGGTCGGTTCCGTGGGAAAGCTTTGTATCCCGCCGGACCAGTCTGCATCCATGAACAAGAAGGGACACGTGCTCAACGCCATCCTGTTGGCGCTCGGGCTCGGCGTCATCCTCACCGTGGACCCGCGGTCGTTCGAACCGACGATGGATTCGGCGTTCCTCCTCGCTCAGAAAATCGGCCAACTGTCGCTTCCGGTCGTCCTCGGCGCGCTGTTTCCCGACGTGGACACCGCCTTCGGCAAGCACCGCAAGACGCTCCACAACCTCCCGGTGCTGGTGATATTCCTCGCGTTCCCGCTCGTCTTCGACAACCTCCAGTTCGTCTGGATTGGCGTCGCCACCCATTACGTCCTCGACATGGTCGGCTCGAAGCGCGGCATCGCGCTGTTCTACCCGCTGTCGCCGCAGGAGTACGACCTGCCGACCGGCGTGGCGACCAGTTCGAAACACGCCGACGCGGTGACCGTCGTCGTCACGGTCGCCGAACTCGGCGTTCTCGCGGGCGTCCACTACTTCCTCTTTTCGCTCGACGTGTCCCTCGCGGACGCCGCGGCGTCGTTCACCGCGGTGGTCTGAGGGCGGGGCGGCCGCAACGCTGGCGCGGTCGGGCGCGCTCGAAGATATGTTGCGAATCAGTAGACGCTCACGTCGTCGAACCGGCCGTCGTAGGCGATGTGATTCGGGTGTGTCGGCTCCATCCCCGAGAGCAGGAGTCGGTCGATTTTCCCCCACGAGTTCTCGTAGCCGAGGTGGGCGAACTCGGCCGCGCCGCGGAACCCGTGGGAGACGCCGGTGCGGCGGACGACCCGACGTTCGGCCCCCTCGCGGAGCGCGGCGACGAGGTCGGCCTCGGAGTCGATGTCGCGGTCGAACTCGGTCCACGCCTCACCGACGGTGCCACGGAGGTGCGCGTACGACGACGCGAAGCCGGGCAGCCCCGTCTCGCGGGCGATGTCGCGCCCGCGGCGGTTGTCCCGCGGCAGGGCCTTCGTGTTGTACGTCTCGACGGCGTCGATGTCGTCGCGGCGGGCGGCCACGTCCTCGGCGGTGAGACTCACCGTCAGGAACGTCGGGTGGGGGACGAGCGTCGCCGCGCCCTGCCGGTCGAACTCCGCGAAGGCTCCGTCGAGAGTGATGAAGTCGGGAACGGGGTCCGAGAGCCCGACCGCGAGGACGTGTTTGCGGTCGCGCCACGACCCCGTGAACACCTCGCGGGCGGGGACGACGAGCAGGTCGTCGTCGGAGAATCGCGCCGCGCGGGCGCGAGCGTCGGGCAGGCGGACGAAGTGCGGCGCGTAGACGAGCACGTCGATGCCGCGGGCTTTCGCGCGAGAGACCACCCGCTCGTCGAGAATCTTCACGTGCATATCGACCCGCGTCGTCGTGGTCGCGCTCACACGATACGGTCGGGTCAGCCACCAGTTAGTGGTTGCTATTTGTCGAACGGCGGCCGGTCGAAGAAACGGTTTTGTGGCTCACGGCCGTCGGGGGGAACATGTCCCGGTGGAAGTGCGGCATCGAAGGGTGTGACGGTCGGTTCGAAGACGTGGAAAGCGCGGTCATCCACCAGACGGTGGACCACGAGCGCCACGAGTGCAAGGTGTGTGGGACGGTCGTTCCCGAGGGCTACTTCGCGATTCGCCACGCCTTCGACGAGCACACCCGCGCCGAGTTCGTCCGCGCGTACGACGCCGATTCCTCGGCCGTCCGCATCCGCGAGGACGTGAAAGACGCCGTCGAGGCGGACGCGGACCTCAACAGCGTCGTCGAGACGCTCCGCGAGCGGGGCGCGCTGTAAGACCACGCGAGACCGGCGGGTCGCGGTCGCGGTGGGACGCGACGCTGCTCGCCCGAGACGGCGCTCGTCGGGGACTGTCGGGGGACATGGGAGTCGCCGGGGACGCGCCGCTACACCGCTCGTCACGCGCTGCGTCGAGCCGAAAACTGAGAGAGAAGAACCCTTCGTCGGGGCGGACGCTTACCGCTCTTCGGAGTCGAGGACGCGAATCTGGTCGCCGCGGACGGTGACCGGAATCGGAACCGTCGCCTCGTACAGTTCGACGGTGACCTGGTCTTTCGTCTCGTCGATGCGCTGGACGCGCGCCTTCTCGCCTTTGAACGGGCCGGCGATGAGCTCGACGATGTCGCCCTCCGCGATACCCTCCACGTCCGGCGTCGGCGAGAGGAAGTGCTCGACTTCGGCCATGCTGGAGGTGCCGACCGCGCCGCCGCTCTCGACGAGGCCGCGAGCGTGGGGAATCTCTTCGAGGACACGCGTGACGATGCCGTCGTCGTCGGCCTCGACCATCACGTAGCTCGTGAGCGAGTCGGGCGCGAGGACGGCGTGAATCTGTTCGAACTCCTTCGTCGCGATCATGTCCGCAACCGTCTGCTCCTGGCGAGCAGTGGTCTTCACGGCGAAGATGGGCATCTCAGACCCCTCCGGGGAGGAAGCTCATGACCGCGAAGATGATGAAGCCGAGCAGTCCGACGAGGAAGATACCCGCGCCGGCGATTTTGGAGATTTGGGAGAACTCCTGCCAGGACGGGGTGCTCGCGAGTTTCAACACGCGAACGTAGCTGTTCAGATCGTACTTGACGTCCATGTTGCTGGGGCCTACGGCGTCGGGCTTTTTCTATCTATTGATGCACCGGCGGGTGGGATTCGGAGCCGAACGCGGGCGAAAACGCCGGATTCGACGGCGTGACGCCGCTGTGCGGAACCTGAGCGGAGCGAAAAGGAAGCGCGTCGAGACCGCGAGCGCGGTGCGTGCGGGACGACTCGACTACTCGACGTAGTCGATGTCTTCGAGACGCTCTTCGGCCTGCGCCTGTGCCTCGCCGTTGCGGCCGTAGATTTGGGGCGACTCGACGCCGGTGACGACGATCATCGTCCGCATCATGCCTTCGAGTTCGTCGTCGACGGAGGTCCCCCAGATGATGCGCGCGTCGGGGTCGATGCGGTCGTAAATCTCCTCGACGACGCCCTCGGCCTCCTCGATGCTCATGTCCGAACCGCCGGTGACGTTGACGAGCGCGGAGTTCGCGCCGGAGATGTCCACGTCGAGAAGCGGCGAGCGGAGGGCGGACTTGACGGACTCCTGAGCCTTGGACTCGGAGTCGGACTCGCCGAGACCGATCATGGCGACGCCGCCGCGCTCCATGACGGTCTTCACGTCGGCGAAGTCGAGGTTGACGAGACCGGGCTTGGTGATGAGTTCGGTGATGCCCTTGACCGAGCGCATCAGCACCTCGTCGGAGACCTTGAACGCCTGCCGGACGGGGAGTTTGCCCACGGCGTCGAGCAGGCGGTCGTTCGGGACGACGATGACCGTGTCCGACACGTCGCGGAGCCGTTCGAGACCGGCCTCGGCGTTCGTCCGTCGCACCTCGCCTTCGGCCGTAAAGGGCGTCGTGACGATGGCGATGGTGAGCGCGCCCGACTCGCGGGCCGCCTTGGCGACGACGGGAGCCGAACCGGTGCCGGTGCCGCCGCCGAGTCCGGCGGTGACGAACACCATGTCGGAGCCCTCAATGGCGTCGTAAATCTCCTCTTGGGATTCGAGGGCGGCCTCCTCACCGACCTGCGGGAGCGAGCCCGCGCCGCGGCCCTGGGTCTTCTGCTCGCCCATGAGAATCTTCGTATCGGCCCCGATTTCCACGAGGTGCTGCACGTCGGTGTTGGCGGCGACGAGCTTCGCCCCCTTGATTCCCTCCTCGTGCATCCGGTTGACGGTGTTACCGCCGGCACCGCCGCACCCGACCACCGTGATGTTGGTCTGGAGGTCTTTGAGAACCGCTTTCAGTTCGTCGTCAGTCATCGTCCCGGACCGGTTGATGTTGGCCGCGCCGTCGACCTGAGCCGACTCATCCCCCATGTCCTCGGCCTCGGCCTCGTCAATTGCGTCGCCGACGATAGAGTCCATATTTATGGAGACGGTTTACGGAGGACGACTAATTATCTTTCCCCCTTGCGTCAGACATCTGTCCGACGCGCCGTCGATTCGTGCCGAAACGTGACATGTGAGCCCGCGGCACAGACCGTCTCTCCGGCCGAAATCGGTCGGCCGCCTCCCGATGGCGACTACACCGAGAACTCGACGAGCCGCTCTTTCGACACGTCCTCGGGCGCGACGGTCTCGCCGTCGACCTCGACGGACTGCCCGGCCGAGAGCTTGCCGAACGCCGGCCCCTCGGGGACGCCGAACTCGCGTGCGGCGGCGGGGTCGAAGGCGCGCGTGGTCGCCGTGACCGCCCCGTCGTCGCGGACGACGCTGTCGTATTTCTCGCGCAGCACGTCGCAGAGCCGCGACACGAGTTCGTCGTAGCCGTCGCCCGCGACCGCGGCGCGGCCCACCGCGCGCGTGCCGCCCTCGGTCGTGTGGAAGGCGACGGTGGTCTCGCGGACGGCGGAGAGCGCGGCGTCGAGGTCGATGCCCTGCGCCTCGCCGAGCAGGCCGTCGGGCAGCGAGACGACCTCGTAGTCGTCGGCGTCGACGCGCGCGCCGAAGCGGAGGCCCTCCTCGACGGTCGTCACGTCGGCTTCGAGGGCGGCGACGCGGTCGAGGGGGACGCCCGCGGTCTCGCGGACCCACGTCTCGGAGACGACCCGGAACCCCTCGGCTTCGAGGGCGGCCGCGAGGTCGTCGCGGTCGCCGTCGACCAGCGCGAGGTCGGCCGCCGACGCCTCGAACGCCCGGCGGAGCACGTCGCGGTTGTCCTCGGGCGCGCCCATCGCCTTGAGTTGCCAGTCGGCGGCGATGTGGCCGACGCGCCAGTCGGTCTCGTTGAGGACGCGCTCGAACCGCGGGGCGTAGTGGCCGCCGCCGAAGCCGACGAGTTGGCGGTCCGCGTCGGGCGCGACGCCCTCGATGTCGAGGACGGCCGCCGCGACCGCGCGGGCTCCCTCGGGGTCGCCCCACTGCGCCTCGTCGCTGCCGAGTTCGACGAACATCGAGGGAACCGTCGGCTCGGTCGGACCGTGGTGGGTCGCCTCGATGCCGACTTCGTAGCCGTCGGGGGCACGGTCGCGGAGCGCCTCGATGACGGCGCGCTGGGCGTTAGGGCACGCGCGGGCGAATCGACCGGGGTCGCCGCCGTAGTCGGCGGGGCCGAAGTTCCCGGTGAAGTGCGCGGTCAGAAGCGGGCCGGTCTCGCCGGCGTGCCGGGAGACGACGACGAGGAGGTCGAGGTCGGCGTCGAACGCCGCGGCGGGGTCGTCGAGGTCGATGTGCAGGTCGTCGAACTCGCGGAGTTCGAAGCCGTCCCGGGCGAAGACGGTGCCGCCGCCGTCGGCGTCGGGTCGGTCCCCGTCGGTTCGTTCGTCCCAGTCGGCGAGTTCGAGCAGGTGCTCGCCGATGTGAACCGATGCGCTGTCGGCGCGGCTGACGACGATTCCAATCACGGTACGAGGGTCGCCGAGGGCGGCGAAAAGGGCGTCGGAAGCGGCGAGGGCGGCCGGTCGGTCCTCGTCGCGGCCGGGACCTCGGTCGCGCCGTCGTCGCCGCGGACGCGCCGGTCATTGGCGACCGCGGAGGTCGTGGCCCCGAACTCTCCCGAGACGGGCGCGAGTGACGAATGTCACCGCGACAGACACCGATTACGGGAGGATGAGCCAGAAGAAGACGAGATAGCCGCCGACGAGGATGCCGCCGTCGAATCGGGACACGTTGTGGTTGCGGAGCATCAGCGCGATGACCCCGAAAGTGAACGCGAGGAGCGCCGGGAAGTCCAGCGAGATAGTGCTCGCGGGGACGTTCACGGGGACCATGATGGCGAGGATGCCGAGGACGGCGACGACGTTGTAGATGTTCGAGCCGACGACGTTGCCGATGCTGAACTCCGACTCGCCGCGGACCGCGCTGATGACCGACGCCGCGAGTTCGGGCAGCGACGTGCCGAACGCGAGGACGGTCAGCCCGATGAATCGCGGACCGAACCCGAAGGCTTCGAGCAGTCCCTGCCCGCCCTGAATGAGCCAGTTCGAGCCGACGAACAGGAGGAGCAACCCGAGACCGAGATAGAGCACGTCCTTGAACTGCGCGGACACCTCGTCTTCGTCTTCGATGTCGATTTCGTCCGTGCCGAGGGCGTCGGCCTTCGCGGACCGCGCGCGGTAGAGCAGATAGCCCGTGAACGCGACGAGGATGAGCAGGAGGACGACCCCGTCGGCGGCGCTGAGGTTTCCGTCCATGCCGAGCGCGACGAGCGCGACCGCCGCGGCGATCATAAACGGGACGTGTCGGCGGAGCGTCGTCGTCGAGACGCCCATCGGCTGGATGAGCGCCGAGATGCCGAGCACGAGACCGATGTTGGCGATGTTGGAGCCGACGATGGCACCGAGTCCGAGGTCGGCGCTGTATCCCAACCCGCTCAGGACCGCGACGAACAGTTCTGGCGTCGTCGTCGCGAACGCGACGATAGTCACACCGACGATAGCCGCCCGGAGACCGAGACCGATTGCGAGTCGGGAAGCGCCCTCGACGAGCGCTTCGGCCCCGAGATAAAGCCCGACGATACCCGCCACGAGGAGCGCGGTATCGAAGGAAAGCAAGGTTGCGAGTGCCGACATACGCGGGAGTAGACCCACGGGAGACCAAAAGCGCGCCGGTACACGGTACGCCCGCGACGAACTCTCACGGGAGCGCGAAACCGGCCGCCTACCGGTCTCGCAAGCGCGGTCCGAGTCCCGGCGGAATCCGACGCGGGCGGGCGAGTTATATCGTCGGCAGGTCACCTCCCGCCCATGCAAGTCTACGGTCTCGTCGGCAACCCGGTCGGCCACTCGCTGTCGCCGCCGATGCACGAGGCGGCCTACGAGGAAACCGGCCTCGACGCGCGGTACGTCACGTTCGAACCCGCCCGCGACGACATCGCGGCCGCCGTCGGCGGCGCGGACGCCCTCGGCGTCTCGGGGCTGAACGTCACCATCCCGTTCAAACAGGACGTGCTCGAACTGGTCGACCCCGACCCGCTGGCCGAACGCATCGGCGCGGTCAACACGGTCGATTTCGGCGGGGAGACGCCGACGGGCTACAACACCGACGCGGCGGGCGTCACCCGGTCGTTCGAGCGCCACGGCGTCGACCTCGACGGGACGGACGCCGTGGTCGTCGGTGCCGGCGGGGCGGGTCGCGCCGCCGCGTTCGCCCTCGCCGACGCCGGCGCGTCGGTCCACGTCGCCAACCGGACCGCCGAAACCGCGGTCGAACTCGCCGCGGCCGTCCCCGGTGCGACCGGCGGCGGACTGGACACGCTCGACCGGATTCGGGAGGCGGACGCCCTCGTCAACGCGACCAGCGTCGGGATGGAGTCGCCCGACGAGACGCCCGTCTCCGCGGAGTACCTCCACGGCGACCTCGCCGTGCTCGACGCGGTCTACACGCCGCTTGAAACGCGACTCCTCCGCGAGGCGGCCGCGGCCGGCGCGGTCACCATCGACGGCGCGTGGATGCTCCTCTTGCAGGGCGTCGAAGCGTTCGAACTGTGGACCGGCCGCGACGCCCCCGTCGAGTCGATGAACGCCGCGCTCCGGAACCACCTCGAAAGCGACTGAGGCCGCCGGTTTTTAAATAACGGGATTGCATAGGAGAAGGTAACATGGGCTTGCTTGACACTATTTCGTCGTTCTTGAAATCCCTCGTTGGTGGCGACTCGTCGTCCTCCTCGTCGGACGGACGTGACGACACGGCGACCGTTACGGTCGAACGCGACACCAGAACCGAGCGCGAGGAGCCGGACACCGAAACCGAGGCCGCGGTGAAAGAGTCGGTCGAGGAGACAGAATCGGCGGACGAGACGGCGGACGAAGAGGCCGACGACGCGGTCGAACCCGAGGCCGACGCGGAGCCCCACGCGGACGACGAGGACACCCGCGACGACGCCGAGGTGGCGGCCGACGCCATCGAGGAAGCCGAACCGGAGGACGAAGCAGTCGAACCGGAGCCTGAGTCCGAGTCCAAGTCCGAGGTCGAAGTCGAAGTCGACGGCGAACCTGAGGTCGAGGGCGAACCGGAACTCGAAGACGAGGACGAGTCTGAATCCACCGACGCCGACGAGGACGAGGACGAGGACGAGGACGAACCCGAGGAATCGGACGAAGAAGGGACCGAAGCGGAAGACGCGACCGAGGACGAGGAATCCGACGGCGCGGAGGTCGAAGACGAAGAGTCCGACGACGAGACGGCCGACGACGCCGACGCGCCCACCGTCGACACGATTCGCGGCATCGGCCCGGCGTACGCCGAACGCCTCTCGGAGATCGGCATCGAGACCATCGCGGACCTCGCGGCGGCCGACGCCGACGAGGTCGGCGACGAAATCGACGTGTCACCGAAGCGGGTCCAGCGCTGGATCGACCGCGCCGGCGAGGCGTAACCGACGCGGCTGTTCTCCCGACTGACGACCGCTTTCGACAGCTCGTCGATACGTCGCGAAACCGTTTACCCGGCGGACGGACTGGTGTGGGTAATGACCGCACCGACCGTCGTCACCGACCGCGACGACTTTCGCGCGACCGCCGCGGTCGCGTCACCCGGCGCGCGCGTCCCCGTCGAGGTCCGCGTCGCCGTCTCGGACCCCTTCGACGCCTATCGACGCGCCCGCCGGGATGCCGGCGGCTTCTTCTACGAGACGACCGGCGGGCAACCCGGCTGGGGGGCCTTCGGCGTCGACCCCGCGGAGCGCCTGACCGCTGACGCCCCGACCGACGACGACTGGGGAGACCCCGGCGTCGACACCGCACCGAGCCTCGCCGCGCTCGAATCGTTCGTCGATTCGGAGACGCTCGTCCGCGGCGACTGCGACGCGCCGTACCCCTGCGGCCTGTTCGGCTGGCTCTCGTACGACGCGGCCCGCGAACTCGAATCGCTCCCCGAGCAGACGACCGACGACCGGGGACTCCCGCACCTGCAACTCGGCCTGTACGACCTCGTGGCGTCGTGGGCGGAACCCCGGCCCGACGACGGCGAGACGACGCTTCGCGTCACCTGCTGTCCGGCCGTCGAGGCCGACGAGAACCTCGACGCCGTCTACGACGAAGCCCGAGCGCGAGCGACCGACCTCGCCGTCGAAGCGGTCGAAGGCGACCCCGCGCCCGTCTCCGCGCCCGTCGAGGCCGACGAGGCGACGTTCGAGAGCGCCTGCGGCCGGGAGGCGTTCGCTGACCGCGTCCGCGCCGCGAAGGGGTACGTCCGCGACGGCGACACGTTTCAGGCGAACCTCTCGCAGCGACTCGTCGCGCCCGCCGCGGTCCATCCGGTGGACGCCTACGCGGCGCTCCGGAAGGTCAACCCCGCGCCGTACTCCGGCCTGCTCGAACTCCCCGGCGTCGACCTCGTGAGCGCCAGCCCCGAGCTCCTCTTGCGCGTCGAGGGCGACCGCCTCGTCACCGAACCCATCGCCGGCACCCGCCCGCGGGGGGCGACGCCCGAGGAAGACGAGGCGCTTGAGGCCGACCTGACGGCCGACGAGAAGGAGCGCGCCGAACACGCGATGCTCGTCGACCTCGAACGCAACGACCTCGGGAAAGTCTCGGAGTACGGGTCGGTCGAGGTGACGGAGTACCGCCGGGTAGACCGCTACTCGGAGGTGATGCATCTCGTCTCGCTGGTCGAGGGGACCCGCCGCGAGGGGACCAGTCTGGCCGACGCCATCGCCGCGGTGTTCCCCGGTGGGACCATCACGGGCGCGCCGAAGCCCCGGACGATGGACATAATCGACGAGCTCGAAGCCACCCGGCGCGGCCCTTACACCGGGAGCATGTTCGCCGTCGGCTTCGACGACCGCGCGGTGCTGAACATCGTCATCCGGACGCTCGTCCGCTTCGAGGACGAGTACCACCTCCGCGTCGGCGCGGGCATCGTCCACGATTCGGACCCCCAACGCGAGTACGACGAGACGCTGGCGAAGGCGCGGGCGCTCATCACCGCCATCGACGAGGCGCTGGGCGAGCGCGCGAACATGACCGTGGGGACGGAGCGATGACGCGCATCCTCGTCGTCGACAACTACGACTCGTTCGCCTACAACCTCGTGCAGTACGTCGGCGAGGCGGTCTCCGAGGCGCGGGGTGGTGACGAGAGCGCGGATGGGAGCAGTTCGGACGGCTCAGACGACGTGCTCGTCTATCGCAACGACGCGCTCTCGACCGACGACGTGCGCGACATCGACCCGGACGGCATCGTCGTCTCGCCCGGACCCGGCACCCCCGCGGAGGCCGGCGTCTCGGTGTCGGTCTTCCGCGACCTCGACTACCCGACGCTCGGCGTCTGTCTCGGCCACCAGTCGCTGTGTGCCGCCCTCGGGAGTCGCGTCGGCCACGCGCCCCACGTCGTCCACGGGAAGCCCTCGCTCGTCGAACACGACGGCGCAGGGGTCTTTTCGGGGCTCCCCGACCGAATCGAGGTCGGCCGCTACCACTCGCTCGCGGTCGAACACGAGGACGTCCCACCCGAGTTGGCGGTGACCGCCTACACGGTCGCAGAAGGGTCCGAGGCCGGGGGTTCGGACGGCGACACGGGAACCGAGGGCGACGAACCCGCGGTCGTGATGGGCGTTCGTCACCGCGAGAAGCCCCACGTCGGCGTGCAGTTCCACCCCGAGAGCATCCTCACCGATTCGGGGAAGGACATCGTCCGCAACTTCGTCGCGCTCGCCGCGGGCGACGGCCCGGCGGCGGAGGCGTGGGAGGGAGAGCGATGAGCGACGACGGAGTTGGAGACGGCGATGGCGACGCCGACGCCGACACCGGTGGGCGGTCGCTTCGCTACCACGTCGACGGCGACCTCGTCCCCGCCGAGTCGGCGTCGATTCCGGTCACGGACCGCGGCTTCCTCTACGGTGACGCGGCCTTCGAGACGCTCCGCGCCTACGGCGGCGAGGTGTTCCACTGGGACGCCCACGCCGACCGACTGGCCGAGACGTGCGACGCGCTCGGGATGGACCACGGCCTGTCCGACGACGACCTTCGCGCGCGAATCGACGAGACGCTGGCGGCGAACGACCTCGACGAGGCGTACGTCAGGCTCTCGGTCACCCGCGGCAGTCAGGGTGGCCGCCTCACGCCGGCCGAGGCGGTCGACCCCCGCGTGGTCGTCATCGTGGAACCGCTCTCCCGCGGCGGCCGCGGCTCCGACCCGGTGTGGGACGGCCCCGCGACGGTCCAGACGGTCAAGACCCGGCGCATCCCCGACCGGTCACTCCCCGCGCGGGCGAAGACGCACAACTACCTCAACGGCATCCTCGCCCGCGTCGAACTCCGCGTCACCGGCGCGGACGAGGCGCTCATGCTCGACGCCGACGGCTACGTCACCGAGGGCGCGACGAGCAACCTCTTTTTCGTCGACGATAACGCGCTCTGCACGCCGAGTCTCGACGGGCCGGTCCTCCCCGGCATCACCCGGCGCGTCGTCCTCGACCTCGCCCGGCAGGAGGGCATCCCGATTCGGGAACGGCGCTTCACGCCGGACGACGTGCGCGACGCGAACGAGGCGTTCCTCACGAACTCGACGTGGGAACTCCGACCCGTAGAGACGGTCGACGGCATCGAAGTCGGTGACGGCCCGGTGACGAAACTGCTCTCGCGGCTCTACGACGACTACGTGGAGCGACGCCACTACGGCGGCGACGGGGGCAGCGATGACGCCGACAACGGTGGCGACGCCGACAGCGTCGGCGGCGACGAGAACTGAGAACTGCTGTCGCGCCCGCCGCGCTCGCCCTCAGAACTCGACGTTCGAACTCGAACTCCGGTCGGCCGGGTCGGTCTCGATTTCGCCCTGCCCGACGTAGTCGAACTCGTCGTCCGAGAGGAAGACGTGGTCGCCGTCGACCGTGATATCGAGGTCGTCGAGCACCGCGCCCTCGCAGGGGCCGTAGTTGCAGTAGCCCGTGTCGGCCTCGAAGTACGCGCCGTGATTCTGGCAGATGACCTCGCCGTTGCGCATCGGCGCGCCCGACCCCTTGTCGAGTTTGATGTGCGTCAAGTGCATGCAGTAGTTCAGCCAGCCTTGGATGCCGTCGTCGGTGCGCACGAGGATGGCCTCGCGTTCCTCGGCGTCGGCGTCGTCGGCCGCGCGGACCCGAAAGAGAAAGGTCGTGTCGTCGGGCACGTCGCCCACCGCGCAGATTCGTTCGAGGTCGCTCATTGTGCTCTCGTTGGGTCGGGGTCGAAAATCTCCTTCGAAAGCGGTCAACTGGTGGGCAGTCGCTCTTGTTGTGAGAAAGGAAGGGGGGATTTGAACGACGCGACTCTCGCTTCGCTCGATTCTCTGGTTCAAACTACCTGTTGCGAGTACCACGGAAAACGGGCCGCCGCAGCGCGATAAACCGCCCCGCTTGGGGCGTCGTTTTCAGGAGAATAGCGGGAGGTAGATTTGAACCCCGGTCGCTGACGCTCCCCGGTTCAGATCTACTGAGCTATGTGGCCGACCTCGTGGGCCGCGCCGAGCCGAGACTCGGCGCTCAGGAGTTGAGGTCGGCAAAACCATAGCGGGAGGTAGATTTGAACTACCGATCTCCGGGTTATGAGCCCGGCGGAATCTCCTGGCTATCCCATCCCGCTGAATCAACAAACGAGTCTGCTATTGTTAAGACTTCTGTTTCGGGAGCCGTGTGTCAATTTTCACCGTGAGTCGCGATGACTCGAACGGGTCGCGATGCGCCACGTGAACAGGCTTTCTGCGACGTAGTTCAGGAGCATCGACGCGCCGATAGCGAGGGGCAGCGGGATGAGTTCCCAGAGGTCGATACCGGCGACCTGAATCGACAGCGGTACCTCCCCGAGCGCCCGGACGACGAGCACCTGCACGAGGAGGCCGCCGCTCCGCACGAGGTTCGACTTCACGAAGCGCCGGACCTTCGCGGTGAGCAGGTCCGAGCCCGCGCCCGCGAACGTCCAGCGGTCGTTGATGACGAACATGACGACGATTGCCAACTCCGCGCCGGCGAGCTTCGCGAGTTCGTTGGCGACGCCGAAAAAGACGATGAGGAGACTGCTCAGAGAGAGGTCGAACACCGCGCCGACCGCACCCACGGAGGCGAATTTGCCGAAGCGAGTGCCGGAGACGAGCGCCGAGAGCCGGTCAGTCATCCGCGACCTCCGTCGAGAACTGCTCGACGAGGGTCCGTTCGTCGCTCCGCGCGTCGATGAGTTCGTGGAGGCGGTCCTCGCGAATCGTCCGGGCGCGGTGGCGCGACCGGAGCAACCCGCGGGCCATCTTGACCGTCGTGTCGACCGGCGAGACCGTCGAGTTCGGCTGGTCCTCCCAGACGACCGGCACCTCGGCCACGCGGTGGCCGAACGCCCCCGAGACGGCGATGAGTTCGATGTCCCACGCGAACCCCGGCTCGTACAGGTGGGTCCGAACGTCGTTCCACGCCGCGGCGGTGACGGCCTTCGCGCCGCACTGGTAGTCGTACAACGGGACCTCGGTCAGGTGGCGGGCCAGCCACGCGAAGCCGTCGCCGAGGTAGCGCCGCGCGACCGTCTGATGGGAGGCGACGGTCGCGTTCGGGTGGCGGCGCGACCCTACCGCGAGGTCAGCACCGTCGCGGACGGCGGCGACGACATCGGCCATCGACGCGGCCGGCGTGCTCCCGTCGGCGTCGGCGAACGCGAGGATATCCGTGCGAAGCGATTCGAACCCGGCGGTGATGGCCGCGCCCTTGCCGCGGCGGGCGTCGACGTCGTTCACGCGGGCGACGGCGGGGAGGGCGTCGAGGGTGTCGAGCGTATCGGGCCGCGGCGCGTCGAGTTCGACGCGGACCGCATCGGGGTCCAGCGACTCGACGAGGGCGTGGACGTAGGGGACCAGACGCTCGGGGTCTGGTCGATAGGCGGGGACCACCACCCCGACAGACTGCGACATGCACGACCATTCACTCAATGGGGTAAAAAGCGAACCGCTCTGGCCGCACCGGCCATCACAAAACGTATTGCATCCGCGGCGCAGTCAACGGATAGATGGAGTACGCCCTCGTTGTCCGGTGGTTACTGCTGTTCGCAGCCCTCTGGGCGGTCGGCCTTCCCCTCTCGGCCCGCCTGTTTCGCCGCCTCCCCGGCCGCGGCGCCGGACTCGCCCTCCCCGTCTCGCTCGTCGCGTTGACCCTCCCAGCCTACTACGTCGGCCACCTCTCGTTCGGCCCCGTCGCCCTCGTCGCCGGCGTCGGGACGCTCCTCGTCGCGTCGGCGGTCGCCGGCCTCGACTTCGGCGCGCTTCGCCGCGGCGACCGCCGACTCGCACCCGGCCTCGACATCGACCGACGCGCCGTCGCCGACGCGGCCGCGGTGTTCCTCGTCGCCTTCCTGTTCGCCGTGGCGCTCCGCGCGCTCGACCCGGCGGTCCACGCCGGCGGCGGCGAGAAGTTCCTCGACTTCGGCCTCCTCCAGTCGCTCGCCCGCGCGTCGGTCCTCCCGCCGGAGGATATGTGGTTCGCCGGCGAGCCGGTCCGCTACTACTACGGCGGTCACCTCGCGTCGATTCTCCTCGCGCGGCTCACCGCCACCGACCCGTCGTTCGCCTACAACCTCGCGCTCGCCGGCTTCTTCGGGGTCCTCGTCACTGCGGCGTTCGAACTCGGGCGCGGCGTCGCAACTGCCGCGGGCGCGAACGGTCGGCTCGGCGGCCTGCTGTCGGCGTTCTTCGTCGGCTTCGCCAGCAACCTCGTCACCGCGGGGCGGTTTCTCCTCGCCGCGCTCCCCGAGGGGTTGCGCCGGCCCGTCGCGCGGGCCGTCGCCGAGCGGTCGCAATACACCGTCGAGCAGGTGCTCGCCGGGGCCTCGAACTTCTCGTACTGGAGCGCGAGCCGCGTGATTCCGGGCACCATCAACGAGTTCCCGCTCTTCGCGTGGCTCAACGGCGACCTCCACGCCCACATGATGGGCACGCCGTTTCTGCTCCTCGCGGCCGGCCTCGCCTTCGCGTACTTCCGGACGCCTGAAGAGGCGGTCGGTGAGCGCCGACGCCTCGTCGCCGCGACGACGCTCGTCGGCGCGTTCCAAGTCGTCGTCGACACGTGGAGTTTCCCGTCGGTGTTCGGCGTGCTGTTTCTCGGGATAGTCTTCGCGCCCGCACGCCCGTGGACGTTATTTCCGGGGCGAGAGCGCGTTCGCTCGGCCGTCGGCGGCTCGGCGGTCGCGGGCGAACTCGCCCGCCTCGGCGGCACGGTCGCGGCGGTCGGACTCGCGGGCGTCGCCGCCACCGTCCTCGCCAGTCCGTTCCTCCTCGGCGCGGTCGCGGGCGGGGGAAGCGCCCGGACGGTCGAGCTTCTGTCGCCCGACCAGCGAAGCGGGTTCGGCGCGCTGGCGCTCGTCCACGGGGCGTTCCTCGCGGCGTTCGCGGGCTACTACGTCCGCCGCCTCGGCGCGCAGGACGGACTCGGCGGGCGCGAGTGGGCCGTCCTCGTCGGGAGCTTCGCGGCGCTGACCGTCGTCGCGGCCGCCCAGTCGTTCGCCGCGCTCGCGCTCGTCGCGCCCCTCGTCGCCGTCGGCTGGGTGCTCCTCCGGTTCGCCGACGACCCGCGGTTCGAAACGGTGCTCGTCGTCGCCGGCGCGGGCCTCGTGATGCTCGTCGAACTCGTCTACGTGAACGAGCAGGCCGGGCCCGGGCGGATGAACACGGTGTTCAAGACGTACATGCAGGTGTGGGTGCTCTGGGGGAGCGTAATGGGGGCCGTGTTGGCCGGCTTCGTCGGCGACGCGGTCGCCGCGAGCGACGTGTCGCTCCCGAGGGTCGACCTCGGCGTCCGCGGAGGCGCGGTCAGCGCCGTCGGCGTTGGCTTCGTCGTTCTCCTCGTGGCCTCCACGTCGGTGTACGGCGGGCTGGCCGTCACCGAACACACCGGCTCGGCCAGAGAAGAGGCGACGCTGGACGCGACGGCCTTCGCAGACTGGCGGCACGAAAACGAGTCGACGGCCATCGCGTGGCTCGACGAGACCGTCGAGGGCAACCCGACGATGCTCACCGCGCCGGGGACGAAGTGGTCCGAGGCGGTGACAGACAAACGCGAGGACGTCATGTACGACTGGCGCGGGAATCCCGAATCGAGCCTGACGGGCGTCCCGACGGTCGCCGGCTGGGCGCACGAAGTCGGCTACCGCGGCCCCGACGCGTACTACGACCGCGTGCGCGACGTGGACGCGATGTACGTCGGCAACGAGTCGACGCGGGCGCGGCTCGTCGAGCGCTACGACGTACAGTACGTGTGGGTCGGGCCGGGCGAGCGCGCCCGCTACGGGGAGATAGAGACGGACGTGGCGTGGCTGACGCCGGTCCACCGGTCGGGGTCGGTCGCGGTCTACGAGGTAGAAGAAGCGAGACTACCTTAGGCCGCGCCGCGCTCGCGGACGACCTCGACGGCCTCGGCGTCGACGCCCTCGGTTTCGAGCCAGTGCGGGACGAACTCGCGCTTTTCGAACGTCTCGCGCTCGTCTTCCGTGCCGGCGGTACACCACAGCTGGACGCGGTCGGGACCGTGCCAGTCGCCCTGTCGGTCGACCGAAAACAGGACGTACTCCTCGCCGTCGTACTCGATGACGCCGTCGCGCCGGACGCCGGGGTCGCCGTGGATGATGAGCTTCTTCATGTGCCGGGATTGGCACAGTCACCGCTTAATCGCTTCGGCTTCCGGCGTGCGGTGTGCGACGGGGGAGACCGCGGACGGTGCAGTCACCGTGGGCTGCCCACACGTAACACGGCGAACGCCCGGTCACGGCGGGTTCAGGGGCCGCGTCGAACCAAACGGGTTTTAACGGGCCACACCAAAACCCACCACAAGGTCGATATCTATGCAGATGCCACGCCGTTTCAACACGTACTGCCCGAACTGCAAGGGTCACCACGAACACGAAGTGGAGAAGGTCCGGACGGGACGCCCGACCGGAATGAAGTGGAACGCCCGTCAGACGCGACGCGGCAAAGCCACTATCGGTAACGCCGGTAAGTTCTCCAAGGTGCCCGGTGGCGACAAGCCGACGAAGAAGACCCACCTGAAGTACATCTGCTCCGACTGCGGCAAGGCCCACATGCGCGAGGGCTGGCGCGCCGGTCGCCTGGAGTTCCAGGAGTAAATCATGGCAGGAAACTTCTACAAGGTCGCGTGCAGCGACTGCGAGAACGAACAGGTCGTCTTCGGAAAAGCCTCCTCGGTCGTCAACTGCGCCGTCTGCGGGACGACCCTCGCCACGCCGACCGGCGGCAACGCCGAGTTCCACGGCGAGGTCGTCGAGACGGTCGAGCGTCGCGACAGCGACGAACTTGAGGCGTAACTCCCTGGAGGACCTCGTATGAAGTACAGCGGATGGCCTGACCCCGGCGAACTCGTCGTCGGAAAGGTAGACGACATCGCGGACTTCGGCGTCTTCGTCGACCTCGAAGAGTACGAAGACAAACGCGGCCTCTGCCACATCAGCGAGGTCGCCAGCGGATGGATCAAGAACGTTCGCGACCACGTCCGCGAGGGACAGACAGTCGTCGCTAAAGTGCTCGAAGTCAACGAGAGTTCCCAGCAGATAGACCTCTCGATTAAGGACGTCAACGAGCACCAGCGCAAAGAGAAGATTCAGGAGTGGAAAAACGAGCAGAAGGCCGACAAGTGGATGGCGCTGGCGTTCGGCGAGGACATCGCCGACGACCGCTACCAGTCCATCGCCAACGCCCTGCTCGCGGAGTTCGAGTCGCTGTACGACGGCTTCGAGCAGGCCGCGATTCACGGTATCGAGGCGCTCGACGGCGTCGAACTCGACGACGACGAACTCGAAACCATCGTCGAGACCGCGCGTCAGAACGTGTCGGTCCCCTACGTCAACGTCACCGGCTACGTCGACCTGCGCTCGCCCGCTGGCGACGGCGTCGACGACGTGAAGGAGGCCCTCAAGGCCGCCGAGGGCGACGGCGAAATCGGCGACGAAATCGAACTGTCGGTCACGTACGTCGGCGCGCCCGAGTACCGCGTCAAGGTCAAAGCGCCCGACTACAAGACCGCCGAGACGGAGCTCGAATCGAGCGTCGCGCGGGCCCGCGAAGCCATCGAGGCCGCGGGCGGCACCGCGGAGTACCACCGCGAACGCAGCGGCGACGAAGAGTAATCGAATGAAATCAGACATCCGGGTGTGCAGCGCGTGGCGCGACCGCCACGACCGCCCGGTGTACTCGCTTTCTGAGACCTGTCCGGAGTGCGGCGCCGCCACCGAGAACAGCGCGCCCGCACCCTACAATCCCGAGGACCCCCACGGCGAGTACCGCCGCGCGCGGAAGCGCCGCCTCGCCGAGGAGTCGGAGTAGCCTCCGTCTTCGGCTACCGACGCTCTCTTAACCGGCGCGGCCGCCACTACGTGCATGGACGACATCGAAATCGAGGCTGTCGAGGAGGTCGACCTCACCGACCCGGTCCTCATCGAGGGGCTGCCGGGCGTCGGCAACGTCGGCAAACTCGCCGTCGAGCACCTGCTGGAGGAGTTCGAGGAGGCCACGCTGGTCCGCCGCGTCTACGCCGACGCGTTCCCGCCGCAGGTGAGCATCGACGAGGGCGTCGCCGAGCTGACCCACGTCGCGATTCACGCCGTCGAGACGCCCGGCGAGGGACCGGACCTGCTGCTTCTCACGGGCGACCACCAGGCGCAGTCGAACGAGGGCCACTACCACCTCACCGACACCTTCCTCGACATCGCCGAGGAGTTCGGCGTCGAGCGCCTGTTCGCGCTGGGCGGCGTCCCGACCGGCGAACTCGTCGACGAGCCGTCGGTCCTCGGAGCCGTCGCCGACGAGTCCCGCCTCGACGAACTCGACGAGGCGGGCATCGAGTTCCGCGAGGGCGAACCCGCCGGCGGCGTCGTCGGCGTCTCCGGCCTCCTTCTCGGCCTCGGCGGCCGCCGCGGCCTCGACGCGACCTGCCTGATGGGCGAGACGAGCGGCTACCTCGTCGACCCCCAGAGCGCGCAAGTCGTCATCGAAGTCTTACAGGACCTCCTCCAGTTCAGCGTCGACTTCGAGTCGCTCGAAGAGCGCGCAGAGGAGATGAAGGAAGTCGCCGCGAAGATTCAGGAGATGCAACAGCAACAGCAAGGGAGCATCGCCAGCGACGACGACCTCCGGTACATCGGCTGAGGCCGCCTCGGCCCTCGCGGCCCGTCTCGTTTTCAGCCCGGAGAGTCAGGCTTCGATGATGTCGTCGTCCGCGAACTCCGGGACGACGATTTCGCCGTCGAGCGACTGCACCGCGCGGCCGCCGACGCGTATCTCAGCGCCGACCTGCACGCGGACGGTTCCCGGTCGGTCCACGAAGTGGCCCTGTTCGAATCGGAGTTCGTCGGGCATCGAGTCGAACGCGCCGACCTGCCGGAGGTACGCGCCGCACGCGCCGGCGGCGGTTCCGGTCGCGGGGTCCTCGGAGATGCCGATGCCGGGAGCGAAACACCGCGCGTGAAGCGTGGAGTCGCCGTCGATGGCGTCGAAGGTGTAGGCGTAGACGCCCGCCGCGTCGTGTTCGGCCGCGAGGTCTGCGATGGCGGCGTCGTCCGGGTCCGCAGCCGAGAGGTGTTCGAGGAAGTTGACCGGGACGACGAGGAAGGGAAGCCCGGTGGAGGCGACCGCGACGGGGAGGTCAGCGCCCACGTCGCGGAGGGCGGCGTCGTCGACGCCGAGCGCCGCCGCGAGGCGGTCGTAGTCGACCTCCAAGGGCCGGACCGTCGGGGCGTCCTGCGTCATCCACACCTCGCCGAGGTCACCGAGTTCGATGTCGAGGGTGCCGACGTTCGTCTCCAAGGTGTGCGTGCCCGGTTCGAGGTCGCGTTCGGCCGCGAGGTGGGCGTGGGCCGCGATAGTCGCGTGGCCGCAGAGGTCGACTTCCTGTTGGGGCGTGAAATAGCGGATGCGGCGGTCCGCGGCGGCCGACGAGCAGACGAACGCCGTCTCGCTCGCGCCGAGTTCGGCGGCGATGGCGCGCATCTGTTCCGCGTCGAGTCCGTCGGCGTCGGGGACGACTCCGGCCGCGTTACCGGACAGCGGTTCGGTCGTGAAGGCGTCGACGAGGAGGGCGCGTCGGCTATCCATGGAAAGGCGCACTACACGGCGATGTATCAAACCAGCGGGTCGGCGGTCGGGTCGTATGAGAAGGGAGGAGGGCGATACGAGCGGGCGCGGTCCGGGCGCGAGTTGGTCGACCGCGACCGATTCACGCGCGGGTCCACCGGACGCGGCCGCTCGTTTGAGCTGCGCCGTCGCCCTGCATCACTTCGCGCATGTTCATACAGGCTGGACACCCGACGACCTCGTCCATGTCGTTGCCGAAGACGCGGACGAAATCGCGGGAGACGAACTCACCACAGTTACCACACGTGTGCATTCTATTTCACCTACAAATCCGCATACTCCGGCACTCGATATAACTATGTCCCTTGTTAACATGCGTTAGTATCCGCCTGAACGTCTGGTTCTCCGGTTAGTCACCGAATAACGTCGGTTCGGGGGGTTTTGGCACGCCGACACACGGGCGGGCCGAGTCGTACAGATTAAAGGGCGTCAGGCGCGGCAGTACGCACGGTGAACGGAAGATATGGGCGACCTCCCCGACGAGTTTAACTGTACTATCACGAACTGGGAGTACATCTACGGCCTCTGCCGCGACGTTTCCGACGAGGTCAAAACGTCCGAGTTCGAACCCGACGTCATCGTCGCGTTGGCCCGCGGCGGCTGGTTCGCGGGCCGGTGTATCTGCGATTTCCTCGGGCTGGACGACCTGACGAGCCTGAAGATGGAACACTACGTCGGGACGGCCCAGAAGTCGAACGAGCCGGAGGTCCGCTACCCGATGCCGGAAGGCAGCGTCGAGGGCAAGGACGTGCTCATCATCGACGACATCGCCGACACCGGCGGCTCCATCAAGCGCGCACACGAGTACGTCAACGAGCGCAACGCGGGCGAGGTCCGGACCGCGACGCTCCAACTCCTCCAGACCAGCGAGTTCGAACCCGACTACGTCGGCGAGCGCCTCGAAGAGTGGGCGTGGGTCGTCTACCCGTGGAACTTCATCGAGGACATGATAGACCTCACCTCGGGCGTCATGGCGAAAGCCGACGACGACACGTTCGAACTCGAAGACATCCGCCACTACCTCGCGGAGTTCCACGACGTGGACCGCATCGAGATGGAAATCGCCCAACCCGACCGGATGCCGGAAGTCATGTCCGAGATGGAGCGCCGCGGCTACGTCGAGTCCACCGGCGACGGCGCGTGGCGTCTCCTCGAAAACGACGGCGTCGGGGCCTGAAACCGGCTCGTTCAGTCCGCCCGGCTTCGTTCGACCTCGCGCTCCTTCTCGGGTCCGCTTCGACACCCAGTTTCGGCTGTCTCTCCGGCCGCCTGCGTCCGAGTTCCGTCGGGACTCGCTCGAAGCGAAACGTTCGTTTGCGTGACGCGCTTCGGCACGCGCATGTCGCTGTTTTCTATCTTCGCCGGCGCGCTCCTGCCGATTCTCGCCATCGGCGCGGTGGGCTTTCTCCTCGGTCGCGTCCGCGACGTGGACCCCGAACCGCTCAACACGGTCACGGTGTACGTCCTCGCGCCGGTCCTCGTGTTTTACAGCCTCGCGACGACCGAACTCGCCGGCGAGACGCTGGCCGCCCTCACCGCCGGCGTCGTCGCCTACCACGTCGCCATGCTCCTCGTCGCGGGCGGCGTCGCCCGACTCGCGGGGATTTCCGACCCCCTCCTCGGCGCGCTCGTCCTCGTCGCCGCCTTCCCGAACTCGGGGAACTACGGCATCCCCGTCAGCTCCTTTGCCTTCGGCGATACCGGCCGCTCGACGGCCGTCGTCTACCTCGCCGTCCAGAGCGTCCTCATCTACACGCTGGGCGTGTATATCGCCGGACGCGGAGCCGACCGCGACGACGCCCCGCCGGGGTGGCGCGTCGGCCTCGAACGCATCGTCCGAATCCCGCTCGTCTACGCCGTCGTCGCCGCGCTCGCCGCTCGCTGGCTCGGCGTCGTCCCGCCGACGGGCGTCCCCGCGATGGAGACGCTCAGGCTCGTCGGCGACTCGTCGATTCCGATGATGCTCCTCATCCTCGGCATCCAACTCGCGGGGGCCGACCTCGGCTCGACGCTCTCGGAGGTCGGCGTCGTCGCCGCGCTCAAGATGGTCGTCGCGCCCGCGGTCGCGGTCGGCGTCGCGCTCGTCGCCGGCTTCGGCGACCCGACGGTCGCGCGGACGTTCGTCCTCGAATCCGCGATGCCCGCCGCGGTCACGCCGCTCATCCTCGTCGCGGAGTTCGGCGACGCCTCGGGAACCGGCTCTGCCACCTCGCTCGCCGAGTTCGTCTCCGCGGCCGTCTTCGCGACGACGCTCCTCAGCGTGCCCGCGCTCTCGGTGCTCATCTACCTCTTGAACCACGGCTTCGTGGTGTAGCGCCCGTTTCGCCACGATTTTGTGCGCCCTCCCCGACCTTCGAGTATGAAAATCGGATTCATCGGTGGCAGCGGTATCTACGAGGCGCTCCCGCTGGAGAACACCCGCGAGGAACCCGTCGAGACGCCGTTCGGCGAACCCTCGACGACGCCCGTCGTCGGCGAGTTCGGTGACACCGGCCGCGAGGTCGTCTTCCTCCCGCGACACGGCCCGGACCACCAGCACTCGCCGACGACGCTCCCCTACCGCGCGAACATCTTCGCGCTGAAGCAGCTCGGCGTCACCCACGTCCTCGCCAGCAACGCCGTCGGCAGCCTCAAAGAGGACCTGCCGCCGCAGACGCTCGTCGTCCCCGACCAGATTTACGACCGCACGAAACACCGCCCCCTGACGTTCTTCGACGAGGGCATCGTCGTCCACCAGCCCTTCGCGATGCCGTACGACGAGGAACTCGTCTCCATCCTCGCCGAGGCCGCCGAAGAGGCGACCGACGCGCAGGTCCAAGAAGGTGGCACCTACGTCTGCATCGAGGGGCCGTCGTACTCCACGAAGGCCGAAAGCGAACACTACCGCGCGCAGGGCTGGGACGTCATCGGCATGACGACCATCCCCGAGGCCAAACTCGCCCGCGAGGCCGAGATGGCCTACGCGACCATCACCGGCGTCACCGACTACGACGTCTGGAAGGACGACAGCGAAGTCACCCTCGACGAGGTGCTGAAGAACGCCGCCGCCAACGAGGAGGCCATCAAGGAGACCGTCGAGGCCGCCATCCGCAAGATTCCCGACGGCCACGAGACCGACAGTCACTCCGCGCTCGAAGGGACCATCAACACGCCCGACGAGGCCATCCCCGCCGAGACGAAAGCAAAGCTCGCGCCACTCATCGACGAGTACGTCGACTGAGCCGGTCTCAGTCGTTCAGTTCTGCGGATTTGCCCGAGTCGCCTTCCGACTCCCCGACCTCGCGTTCGCCACGCGCCGCTTCATCGGTCGGTGAGAACTCGACCCCGTGACAGCGCGTGCAGTACTCGTTTTCCCCGCGGTCGGTCGTCGCGAGCGGGATGCCCGCGACGACGAACTGCGTGCTGAACTCCCGGACGACGCCTCGGTCGTCGGCCTCGCCGCAGACGACGCACTCGCGGACCGACCCCGGCGACGTGACCACCTCGCGGACGCGACCGAACGAGGTCGGACTGTACGAGACGTAGCCGGGGACGTAGCAGTGCAGCCAGAAAATGGGAAAGAAACACAGCACCGCCAACGGCCAGATGACCGACTGAGGGAACAAGATAGCCGACGAAATCACTGCGAACGTCACCGACGTGACGAGCGAGACCGCGACCGTCAGTCGTCGGAGCGTGCTGGAGAGCAGAGTCGGATGGGGCACGTCCGAGACTGACGGCGGGTTCGATAAAATAGCTAGTCGTCGGCGATGGCCTCGGCTTCGAGTTCGGGGTCGTCGTCAGCGTTGTCAGCGTCGTCGGCGTCGTCGACGTCGTCAGCGACGGTGTCGGAACCGCCATCGGCCGCCTCGGCGTCCACTCTGTCGGCACCCGCCGCGTCCGCGTCCACTTCCGACCCCGCGCCGGGGTCGGCGTCGAACACCTCGGGGTTCCGAATCCAGAGGTCGCCGAACAGGTCGTCCTGCTTGAGGTAGACCGTGCTCCGGTGGGACAGAAACAGGAGCGCGAGATAGGTCGTCATCACGGTGTCGCCCACGTCGCGTATCTCGGCGAACAGCACCTCGTCGCGGCCCTTCTCGTAGTGGGTGGCGAGCACGTCGCCGACGGCTTCGACGACCGCTTCGATGTCCTCGTTGTGGGCGGTCCCGGTCACGTCGTCTTCGGTGGGTTCGCCCGCGCCGCGCATCTCGCCGGGCGTGTGGTAGTCGAGCGTCTGCGTCCCGCGAGAGAAGCCGCGCGGCGACTCGGAGGTGTCGTACTCGCGGCGGCGCTTCCACCACGACCCGCGTTCGACCTCCCGGAGTTCGCGGACGAGTTCGTCCAGCGTTTCGGGCGACCCGCGGGCGTGCTTGCGTTCGAGCCGACGGTCCATCTCGTCTTCCAGCGCGTCGATTGGGTCGAACCCGGGAGGCCCCTCGCCGTTGTCGCCGGGGTGGCCCTCGTCGCCGCCGCTCTCCAAGGCGAGTTCCCACGGTTCGAGTTCCTCCTCGTCGGGTTCGTCCGGGGCGAGGAGTTCGTCCGACTTCATGCGCAGGAGGACGCTCGCGTAGAACAGCGCCCGGCCGGTCGTCCGGAGGTCCATCGCGTCGAGGCGGTTCAGGAACGCGTCCGTGACCTCCACGATGTCGATGTCCCACGGGTCGATGGTTCCCTCCTTGGCGAGTTGGACGAGGAGTTCGACCGGTTCGACCTCGTCGTCGTCCGACTCGGAGACGTCCTCCGGGAGTACCTCGTCCATCGCGTCGGGTTCGGCGGGGGCGGCGTCTGCCTCGGAGTCGGGCGCGGCGTCGTCGCCGGCGAACGAGAAGACCCCGTCGTCATCGTCGTCGCCGTCGCTTCCGTCTCGCTCGCCGCGCCCGCGAGAGAGGTTCAGTTCGGGGATGTCGTCAGTCATCCGCCGGAACCTCCGCTTCCACGTCCGCGTCGGCCTCGCCGCCGTCACCACCGTCCGCGTCGTCGTCGGGGCGGTCGCCGCCGTCGGAGTCGCCGGAGTCGTCGCCGCCCGAGCCGTCCGCGTCGCGGCCGTCACCGCCGTCGCTTCCAGCCCCGCCGTCGCCGCCGAACTGGATACCCGTGACCGCGCTGACGTTGTCGCCCTGCATCGTCACGCCGATAGCGCGCTCGGCGCGTTCGAGGAGCGCAGAGCGGTGCGAGACGACGACGAACTGGGCGTCGCCCGCGAGGTCGTCGACCATCTGGCCGACGCGCTCGGCGTTCGCGGCGTCGAGGAAGGCGTCCACCTCGTCGAGCGCGTAGAACGGCGCGGGGTTGTGCCGCTGGATGGCGAAGATAAACGCGAGCGCCGTCAGCGACTTCTCGCCGCCGGACATGGCGTCGAGGCGCTGGATGGGCTTGTCGCCCGGCTGGGCCTTCATCGTCAGGCCCTCCTCGAAGGGGTCGTCGGGGTTCTCTAACTGGAGGTGCCCCGTCCCGTTCGACAGGCGCTCGAAGATGTCCGTGAAGTTCTCGGCGATGGCGTCGAACGACTCCATGAACGTCGCCTTCTTCTGGGACTCGTACTGGTCGATGCGGTCGGCGATGGCGTCGCGCTCTTCGACCAGCACGTCGCGGCGCTCCTGGAGGGCTTCGAGGTCGGCTTTCACGTCGTCGTACTCGTCGATAGCGAGCATGTTGACCGGTTCGAGTTCCTCCATCTCCTCGGTGAGTCGCTCGATTTCCGACTCGACCGTGTCGTGGTCGGGAATCTCGTCGGGGTCGTAGTCTCCGACCTGCGACTGGAGTTCGTCGATTTCCCATTCGAGCCGTTCGGCGGCCGAGCGCATGCTTTCGAGCTTGGATTCGACCGCATTCACCCGGTCTTTCTTCTCGTCGCGGGCGCTCCGAGCTTCGCGGAGGTCGTCTTGGAGCTCCGTGCGGTCCTCCTTGAGGTCGACCAGTTCCTCCTCGAGTTCGGCGACCGCCTCGCGCTTGGCTTCGAGGTCGTCCTCGCGCTCCTCGATTTTCGACTCCGCCTCGGAGATGGACTCCCGAGCCTCGGCCTTGCGGTTCTGGGCGGCCTCGACCGTGTCGTGGAGGTCGTCGACCGCGTCCTCGGCGTACTGCTTTTCGAGTTGAATCTCGTTGAGCCGGCCGTCGAGCGTGGACATCCGGTCTTCGAGGTCGTCGATGTCCGCCCGAATCTCGTCGGCGCGGGCGGTGAGTTCCGGAATCTCGGAGTCCGCGAGTTCGGCTTCGATGTCCTCGATTTCGGCCTCGACCGTCTCGATTTCGTCGTCGAGGTCGGCGATTTCGTCGTCGAGGTCGGACATCTGTTCGTCCACCGACTCGCGTTCGGACTGGAGTTCGTCGAGGCGGTCTTCGAGCCGGTCGATTTCGGCTTCGGCCTCCTCGATATCCTCCTCGGCGTCCTCGATTTCGCGCTCGATGGTCCGAACGCGGTCGGCGGCGTCGGAAGCCCGCCCGCGAGCGTCGTCGAGGTCGTCATCGATGTCGCGAATCTCCTCGTTGAGCGAGCGGCGGCGGTCTTCGAGCTTCGTAATCTCCTTCGCGAGGCGGTCGAGTTTGCCCTCGCCGGACTTCGAAAACGAGTAGCGAGAGCCGCCGCCGGAGCCGCCGGTCATCGCGCCGGAGCGCTCCACGAGGTCGCCGTCGAGGGTGACCATGCGGTAGTCGCCCATCAGGTCGCGGGCGGTCTCCATGTCCTCGACGACGAGCGTCGACCCGAGGACGTACGAGAAAATCGACTCGTACTGCGAATCGTAGTCGACGAGGTTGCGCGCGAAGTCCACGACGCCGGGGTTGTCGGGCTCGCGCGGCAGGCTCCGGTTGTCCATCTTCGTGATGGGCAGGAACGTCGCGCGGCCCGCGTTGCGGGACTTCAGGTGGTCGATACAGGACGACCCCACGCCGTCGTCGTCGACGACGACGTTGGCGAGGCGACCGCCGGCGGCCGTCTCACAGGCTTTCGCGTACTCGCCGTCGACGGAGCCGAGTTGGCCGACCGCGCCGTGGACGCCGGAGATGCCGGCGTTGAGGATGGTCGTGACGGCGCGGGGCCACGAGTTATCACCGTCCTTGCCGGCTCGGGCTTCGAGGCGGGCGTACTCGGACTGCTTGGTCTGGAGTTCGTCCGTGACCTCGGACAGTTCGTCGTTCAGGTCGGCCTTCTCGGCCTGCAAGTCCTCGATGACGCCGTCTATCTTCGCCTCGTTCTTCTCGGCGGTGTCGAGTTCGCTGTGCAGGTCGGAGACGGTCGCCTTCAGTTCGGGGATGCGCTCGCGGGCGCGTTCGAGTTCGTCCCGGGTCTCCGAAATCTGGTTCGAGCGGCGGCGCGCGTCGTCGAGCAGGCGGTCCTTGGCGCGCTGGCGGTCGTTCTTCTCGTCTTTGAGCTCGTCGAGCGTCTCCTTTCGCTCCGCGAGTTCGGACTTCAGCTCGTCGAACTCGGTGTCCACCGAGTCGATTTCGGCCTGCACCTCGGAGAGTTCGACCCGCTTGGACTGGATGTCGCTTTTGACCGACGCCTTCTCGACTTTGACCTCGCGGATGTCGTCTTCGAGGTCGTCAATCTGTTCTTGCTTGCGGTCGATGTCGACGAACGCCTTGCGGCGCTCGGCCTCGGCGTCGTCGCGCTTCTCCTCGGCGGCCTCGATGGCGTTCTCCAGCCGGGAGATGTCGCCCTTTATCTCCTCCATCTCCGACTTGATGCGGAGCTGTTCGTCCTCGCCCTTGCGCTCGATTTCGCGGGTGAGGTCTTCGAGGTCCTCTTCGAGGCGAGTGACTTTCCCCTGTCGCTCGTCGAGTTCGGCCTGTAACGCTTCGAGGTCGGCTTCGGTGGACTCGATGCGCGATTCGGTCCGCGAGAGGTCCTCGCGCTTGTCTTCGAGTTCCGCGGCCTTCAGGTAGCCCTCGTACTCTTCTTTCTCCTCGCGGAGTCCCTTGTAGGTGAGCGCCGTCTCGCGCTCGTCTGCGAGCTGGTTGAGTCGCGTCTCCTTTTCCTCGATGCGGAGGTCCGCCTCGTCGACGCGCTCTTCGACCGCCTCCAACTCCTCGAAGGCGGCGTCTTTCTTCTCGTCGAACTCGGCGACGCCCGCGATTTCGTCGATGATGCCCCGCCGCTGGTAGGGCGTCATGTTGATGATTTCGGTCACGTCGCCCTGCATGACGACGTTGTAGCCCTCGGGGGTGATGCCCGCCTGCGCGAGCAGGTCCTTGATGTCCGAGAGGTTGACCGAGCGCTCGTTGAGGTAGTAGTACGAGTAGTAGTTGTCCGGCGTCTCCTTGACGCGGCGCTTGATAGTTATCTCCTCGACGCCGCCGACTTTGTCGGTGCCGGCGGCGTTGACGACCTGCGAGCGGTCGAGCGTCCCCTCGGAGTTGTCGAGGACGACCGTGACGCTGGCCTCCTTGGGCTTGTCGGGGGCCTCGTCGCTGCCGTCGGCGTGGCCGGGGTTGTAGATGAGGTCCGTCAGCTTCTCGGCGCGAATCCCGCGAGTGCGGGCGAGGCCGAGCGCGAAGAGGACGCCGTCGATGATGTTCGATTTGCCGGAACCGTTCGGGCCCGTAACGACCGTGAAATCCTCGTAGAACGGGATGCGAGTCGGCCGCCCGAAGCTCTTGAAACCGTCAAGGACGAGCTCTTTGATGTGCATGGGTTGGTGTTCACGCGGGCGACGCCCGCAGGTGGAACGCGCCGCATGAACACGGGGCGCGCTCGCTCGGACGGCGCGCCCGATTACGCGACGATGATATCGTCGTCGGGCGTCTCGCCGTCCCCTTCGTCAGTCTCGTCGGCCTCGTCCGGTTTAGTCTCGTCGGCGTCGGCCGGCGAGGTCTCGTCGGCGTCGGCGGGCTCCGCGGCGGCGGCCTCCGCGTCGGCCTCGTCTTCGGTCTCCCAGTCGCCGCGACGGGTCGCGGCCCGCGAGGGGACCTGCACGTCGTTGGCGTCTTCGAGCTGGCGGAGCCGTTCTTTGGTCTCGACGAGCTCCTCGGTGAGCCCGTTGACGGCGGCCTGAAGTTCTGCGACTTTGGATTCGAGTTCCTCTACCCGGTTACTCATGGGTAACATAGCCCCGCGCGTGAGACATAAATGTGCGTCAGACAATCACCGAAAATGTGATACGTGTGAAGGGGGTCCCGGGGCGGAACCCCCATCGCTGACATCTCAGTCCCGGTACGACTCGGTCGTCGTCGCCCGGAGCGACCGGACCGCGTCGAGGTACTCTTCGCGACTGCGCTTTTCGGCTTTCGCTTCGCGGACCGCCGCCATCGCCTCGGGGCTGGTGAGCAGGTCGACCAGCGTGCAGGCGGTGAGCTTCGCGGGGATGACGTAGGCCATCTCCTCGTCGACGACGCGGAAGTCGCGGGCGTGAACCGCGCCCTCGAAGCCGCCGGTCCACGGGTGGATGCCGGGGACGAGTTGCGTGATGTCGCCCATGTCGGTCGACCCCGAGAGGTGCGGCGTCCCCGGCGTGACCGCGTCGGGACCGACGATGTCGCGGGCGTTCTCGTCGTAGAACGCGACTATCGTCTCGTCGGTCCGAAGCGGCATGTAGCCGGGGTAGTCCTCGATTTCCACGTCGCCGCCGAGGCCCATCGCGCCCGAGGCGAGCGCCCGATTGACCGACTCGTTGGCGTCCGCGACCGCTTCGACCGAGGCCGCGCGGACGTACGACTCCATCGTCACCTCGGCGGGGACGACGTTGACGCCGTCGCCGCCGCGGGTGATGATGGGGTGGACGCGGACGTGGTCCTCGTCGCGGAAGCGCTCGCGCTGGGCGTGGACCGCGTTCATCCCGAGCATCGCGGCGTTGAGCGCGTTGACGCCCTCCTCGGGGGCCGCGCCGGCGTGCGCCTCGGTCCCGCGGTAGGTGACGAACTTGCCGACGAAGCCGTTGGTCGAGAAGTCGCTCGTAATCGTCCGCTCGGGCGTGTCGCTGCCGGCGTGCATCATCGCGGCGGCGTCCCAGTCGTCGACGTAGCCGCGGCGGATGAGCTCCTGTTTGCCGCCGAAGAACTCGATATCGCCGGCGTCGAGCAGGCCGCGCCGGTAGTCGAGGTCGAGATACTCTTCGGCCGGGACGGCGACGAACTCGACCGCGCCGTCGAGGTCGTCCACGACGCCGCTGCCGACGAGGCCGAAGGCGGTCCCCACGAGGTTCGCGAGTTGGGCGTTGTGGCCGCAGGCGTGGACCGCGCCGGTCTCGGGGTCCGCCATCGGGTGGTCCGGGTTGACGAGCGCGTCGAGTTCGCCGAGGACGGCCGCGACGAAGTCGCCCGACCCCGCGCGGGCGCGAGCGCCGGTAATCGCCAGCTCCGTCTCCACGTCGAGGTCGAGGTCTTCGAACAGCGAGACGATCTTCTCGGTCGTCTTCACCTCCTTGTAGCCGAGTTCCGGTTCGGCCTGCACGTCCTTCGCGAAGTCGATAATCTCGTCCGCGCGGTCGTCGATAGCGTCGCAGACGCGGGCTTTGAGGGCCGCGACGCGGTCGTCGGTCATCGCGTCTCACCCCGGCGAGGACGGCGGGCGGTCGTGAGGCGCGACATCAGATAATCCCCTGTGCGGACAGCACGGCCTGCGAGATGAGCGCCGAGCCGAAGAACGTACCGAAGAAGACGAACACGGCCACGAGGACGAGCTTCCAGCTGACCTCCTTCATCTTCCCGGTCTGGAGGCCGATAGAGAGGCCCGCGTAGGCGAGAATCGGCGTCGTCGTGGCGAGGAAATCGATTTCTCCGACCGCGGCGAGAAACGGCGCTTGCACCGGCGAAAACGGCAGTGCGAGCGCGAACGCGAGCACCATCGCGTAGGCGAACGCCGGCAGGTCCAGCGGAATCAGCCGCCCCATGAGCAGGCCGACGAGGCCGAGGACGACGATGAGCGCCATGCCGGGGAGCGCGGCGACGAAGCCCGTGCCGGTGGCGATGAAGTTGGCCGTCAGCGTCAGGAACGCCACCACGAGCAGCATCTTCAGCGACTCGACGGAGAACTCCGGGGTCGACATCGACATCTCACTCACCTCCGTCAGTCGCGGCGGTGTCACGGCCGAACACGGGCGCGAGGACCGCGTACAGACGCGTGATGACCGGGAGGCCGACGAGGATGACCATGTAGAGCCCCGTGATGCCGGTCAGGAGGTTGCTCGTCGCGGCGAAGCTCAGAATCTGGTCTTCGGCGACGCCCGCACCGCCGACGGCGGCCGCCAGCGACGTGGAACAGGCGGTCATCATGCTCGCCGACCCCATGCCACAGGCCATCGAGAGCGCGAGCGGGTGCAGCCCCGTCGCGGGCGCGAAGCCGCCGAGCAGGCCGAAGAAGACGGTTCCGAGGACCGTGCCGGTCATGTAGGTGCCGAGGACGCCGCGGCCCTCGGGCGACTCGATGCCGTACTTGTCGGTGATGACGCCGAGGGTCGGTTCGCGGGCGATGCTGACCGCCGCGCCGATGGACTCGCGTTTGAGGCCCAACAGCAGGGCGAGCGGGAGCGCGATGAGAATCGTGCCGAGGTTCCCGAACTCCTGGAGGACGAACGCCGGCCCGGCCGCCACGAGGTCGTAGAACGAGGGCGCGACGAGCGTCCCGTATTTCACGCCGAGCGGCATCAGCGCGACGACGAGAAGCGGCGAGGCGATGCGGCTCACGTCCTCGTCGACGACCGACCGGAGCGGTTCGATGACCGACCCGAGGACGCTGTAACTGAGGGCGAGGCCGAGAACGACCGCGTACAGAAGCGGCAGGAGCACGACCTGGCCCGGTCCGAGCGGGAACGTTATCGTCCCGATGAGTTCCGCGACGACGACGATGAGAAGGACCGTCAGATGCGTCCGGAGATGCGCCGAGAGCCGGCCGGCGGTCCGAATCGGTGCCCATCTATCCGAGGTGGTATCGTTTGTCATATGTGAACGAATTCCGTAAATCGTGGTGATGAAACGCCAGTATATAAAACCTCGTTAGTGATTGTCTGTCGGGTGTCACAGGGCTCGGTGTCGGGCCGCCGACCCGCGAACGGGGTCCACCGCGACCAGTCCCGTTAGTCTTTAGCCCACCGCCGTCGAAGCCCGGCCAATGACTGCGCAAGCGCTCGAACAGCGCGAACTCGCGGTCGTCATCGGGTTGGAGGTCCACGTTCAACTCGAGACGGCCACGAAGATTTTCTGTAGCTGTTCGACCGAGCCTGCCGAGGACGAGGAGCCGAACACCCGCGTGTGCCCCGTCTGTCTCGGACTGCCGGGCGCGCTCCCGGTGCTCAACGAGGCGGCGGTGGAGTCGGCGGTCAAAATCGGCAAGGCGCTGAACGCCGACATCGCCGAGGACACCCGCTTCCACCGGAAGAACTACTACTACCCCGACCTGCCCAAGAACTTCCAGATTACCCAGTACGACGCGCCCATCTGCGCCGACGGGACGCTGGAAGTGTCCGTCGAGGGTACCCGCCGCGACATCGGCATCACGCGCGCCCACCTCGAAGAGGACCCCGGGAGCCTCCAGCACAAAGGCGGCAGCATCGACACGGCGGACTACACGCTCGTCAACTACAACCGCGCCGGCACGCCGCTGGTCGAAATCGTCACCGAACCCGACTTCCGAAGCCCGCAGGAGACCCGCGCGTTCCTCGCCAAGCTCGAAGAGGTGCTCGAATACCTCGGCGTGTTCGACGCCACCCGCGACGGCTCGCTCCGCATCGACGCCAACATCTCGCTCGTCCCCGCCGACGAGGTCGACGACGACGGCGCGATTTCCGACGACGCGCTCGAAGCGGCCAACCGCACCGAGGTCAAGAACATCTCCAGCCACAAGGGCGCGGAGAAGGCGCTGGCCTACGAGGTCACCCGCCAGAAGAACGCCATCCAGCGCGGCCGCGCCGTCGAACAGGAGACGCGCCACTGGGACGAGTCCCGCGGCATCACCGTCTCGATGCGCTCGAAGGAAGAAGAAAAGGACTACCGCTACTTCCGCGAGGCCGACCTCCCGCCGCTCCAGGTCGCCCACTGGAAGGAGGAGATTCCGATTCCGGAGCTTCCCGACGCCCGCCGCGAGCGCTTCCATACCGAGTACGGCATCGACGAGGAGTCCGCCTCGAAGCTCACCTCGACCAAGGAGGTCGCGGACTTCTTCGAGGACGTAGCCGCCGAGTTCGACGCCGACCTCGCCGCGACGTGGGTCGCCGACAACCTCCTCGGCGAACTCAACTACCGCGATATGCACATCACGGACGTGTCGGACCGCCTCGACGAGTTCACGCGGCTCGTCGAACTCGTCGCCGCCGACGAGGTGACGACGAAGAACGCCGAGGAAATCGTCCTCCGCGAGATGCTCGACGAGGGCAAGGACCCCGACACCATCGTCGACGAAGCGGGGCTGGGCAAGGCCGACGACGACGAAATCGGTGGTTTCGTCCAAGAGGCAATCGACGAGAACCCCGACGCCGTCGAGGACTACCACAACGGCGAGGGCGGCGCGCTGAACTTCCTCGTCGGGCAGGTCATGCAGAAGTCCCAGGGAAGCGCCGACCCCGGCACCGTGAACCGGTTGCTCCGCGAGCGACTGGACGAATAACCGACCGACTTCGGGTTCGCTTCTCCGCGACGACGGCCGTTTCCTGTCAGCCCCGGAGAACGTGACTACGACCAGTCGCCGTCATCGTCGCGGCCGAACAGCATCGCCGACCCGAGAACGACCGCGAACCACGTCAGTGCCTCCTCTGCCGCAGGCGACGACGGAAGCGGGCGGTCCACGCCGGTCCGGTAGACGAGGTAGTAGTCGCCGTCGACTTCGAACACTCTCGCGCCCGCGTCCGTCGGCCAGAGTTCGCGGTCCGCGGTCCCCGACCCGTTCTCGATAGCCGTCCACGCGGTCGGGTATCGGTCCGGGGCCCGAGCGATATGGTCCAGCGCCGCCGCGGCCGGGACGCGCGCCGTCGAGAGGACGTACCGGCCGTCCTCCCACGTCGATTCGCGCTCGAAGACACGGCCGTCGTAGTACGCGAGATACCGTTCGTCGGCGTCGAGATACCCGGACGAACTTGATTGCATGTCCGGGTGGTCGACCGCGAGCGACCCGTTCAGGGTCGCGGCCTCCAGCGCGCAGTAGCGCGTCACCGACGAGCCGACCGAGCAGGCGAAGCCGTCGATGCCGTGCCACAACGCCGAGCGAGCGTCGCGGTCGGGGACGTCGAGTCGGTTATCCTCGACCCCGATTTCGGCGGACTCGTAGGTGTACGTCGGGCCGGTGAGCCCGAGCGCCGGCCCCCAAAGCGGCGTGAATATCAGGAGGACCGCGAGGCCGAGGCGGAGGTGTTCGGTGGAGGGCTGTCGCATGGCGCTCCCTTCCGAGCCGTCGGAGAAAGTCGTTCTGCTGTCAGGTTCGGCGGGCGGCTGTTATCGGTTCCCGTGTCGCAGTCGTCTCGGGTATCGTCGTCGCTCCTAGCGTCGGGTCGGCGGAGCGAGTCGGTGAAATCCGACGGGAGACGCGGCGTGTCGCGGACGCGTCGGCAGACACACACCTTCGCGCGCGAGGGCGCTCACCCGCCCGCCCGTATCCGCGCGCGTTGAGGCCGCTACGCTTCGAATTCGGCACGAAAGGTTTAGGACAACCCCCGACATATCGCCGCTCAATGAGCAGGGGTCCGGAACTCATCATCACGGAGAAGGACAACGCCGCGAGGCGCATCGCCGACATCCTGAGCGGCGAGACCGCCTCCGCGGAGCGAATGAACGGCGTGAACGTCTACAAGTGGGGCGGCAAGCGCTGTATCGGGCTGTCGGGCCACGTCGTCGGCGTGGACTTCCCGCCGGAGTACAACGACTGGCGCGACGTGGAGCCGGTCGAACTCATCGGCGCGCCCGTCGAGAAACACCCCACGCAGGAGAACATCGTCGCCGCGCTCCGCCGGCTCGCCCGCCGCGCAGGAAAGGTTACTATTGCGACCGACTACGACCGCGAGGGCGAACTCATCGGCAAGGAGGCGTACGAACTCGTCCGCGACGTCAACGAGGACGTGCCCGTCGACCGCGTTCGGTTCTCCTCGATTACGAACCGCGAGGTGACGGAGGCGTTCGAGAACCCCGACGACCTCGACTTCGACCTCGCCGCCGCGGGCGAGGCCCGACAGATTATCGACCTCGTCTGGGGGGCGGCGCTCACGCGCTTCCTCTCGCTTTCGGCCCGCCAGCTCGGCAACGACTTCATATCGGTCGGCCGCGTGCAGGGGCCGACGCTGAAACTCATCGTCGACCGCGAGCGCGAAATCGACGCGTTCGACCCCGAAGACTACTGGGAGCTGTTCTCCAAACTGACGAAGGACGCCGACGGCGACGCCGAGTCGTTCGAGGCGCAGTACTTCTATCTCGACGACGACGGCACCGAAGCCGAGCGCATCTGGGACGAAGACGACGCGGAGGAAGCCTACCAGACGCTCCTCGGCGTCAAGGCCGCCGAGGTCTCGTCGGTCAACCGCCGCACGCGGACCGACACGCCGCCCGCCCCGTTCAACACCACGCAGTTCATCCGGGCCGCCGGCTCTATCGGCTACTCCGCCCAGCGGGCGATGAGCATCGCCGAGGACCTCTACACGGCCGGTTACATCACCTACCCGCGGACCGACAACACGGTGTACCCCGACGACCTCGACCCGCGCGAACTGCTCGGCGCGTTCGAGGGCGACCGCCGGTTCAAGGAGGACGCCGAATCCCTCCTCGAACAGGAGGAAATCGAGCCGACCGAGGGCGACAACGAGACGACCGACCACCCGCCGATTCACCCGACCGGCGAACTCCCCTCGGCGTCCGACCTCTCAGACGACGAGTGGGACGTGTACGAACTCGTCGTCCGGCGCTTCTTCGCCACCGTCGCCGAGGACGCCGTCTGGGAGCACCTCCGCGTCGTCGCCGAGGTCGAGGGGCTCTCGCTGAAGGCAAACGGCAAGCGCCTGCTCGAAGCCGGCTACCACGACGTGTATCCGTACTTCAACTCCAGCGAGTCGTTCGTGCCGGACGTCGAGGAAGGCGAGTCGCTCGTGCTGTCCGACACGCACCTCGACGCCAAGCAGACCCAGCCCCCGCGGCGCTACGGCCAGTCGCGGCTCATCGAAACGATGGAACAGATGGGCATCGGGACGAAGGCGACCCGCCACGACGTGATTCAGAAGCTCTACGACCGCGGCTACATCGAGAGCGACCCGCCGCGACCGACCCGCCTCGCGCGGGCCGTCGTGGAGGCCTCCGAGGACTTCGCGAAGCTCATCGTCAGCGAGGAGATGACCTCGCAACTCGAATCCGATATGCTAGCTATCGCCCGCGGCGAAGCCACCCTCGAAGACGTGACCGAGGAGTCCAAAGAGATGCTCGGAGAGGTGTTCGAGGGGCTGATGGAGTCCCGCGAGGAACTCGGCAAGCAGCTCCAAGACTCGCTGAAGGCCGACAAGACGGTCGGCACCTGCCCGGACTGCGGCGGCGACCTCGTCGTCAGAAAGAGCCGTCGCGGCTCGTACTTCATCGGCTGTGACTCTTATCCCGACTGCACTTACACGCTGCCGCTTCCCTCCACAGGGAAGCCGCTTATCATGGAAGAGTCCTGCGAGGACCACGACCTCCACCACATCAAGATGCTCGCCGGGCGCAAGACGTTCGTCCACGGCTGTCCGCTCTGTAAGGCCGAGGAGGCCGACGAGGAAGACGACCTCGTCATCGGGACGTGTCCCGAGTGCGGCGAAGAACACGACGGCGAACTCGCCATCAAGCGCCTCCGCTCCGGCTCCCGGCTCGTCGGCTGTACCCGCTACCCCGACTGCGACTACTCGCTGCCGCTACCCCGTCGCGGCGACATCGAGGTGACGGACGAGTCCTGCGAGGAACACGACCTGCCCGAACTCCGGATTACGTACGAGGGCGACCGCGAGCCGTGGGAACTCGGCTGTCCCATCTGTAACTACCGCGAGTACCAAGCCCAGCAGAACGGCGAGGGCGGTTCCGAGTTAGAGAGCATCAACGGCATCGGCGCGAAGACCGCCGAGAAACTGAAAGACGCCGGTATCGAGGACGTGAAGACGCTGAAGGCGTCCGAACCCGACGACATCGCGGCGAAAGTCGAAGGCGTTGGTGCGGATACGGTTCGGAAGTGGCAGACGGCGGCGGATTAATTCCCGTTCCAAACGTATCGTTTTTCGCGTCCGTTTTCGACCGAGACTTCGGGGAGTCGGGCGAGCCAAACGCCGACCGAACTGCCCCGGCGTTTCGCGCTACTCCGCGATAGCTCCGACTCGGACGCGATGAAGTCGACGAGCACGCCGTGTCCGAATGACCTCTCCTTCGAGAGCGAGTTTACGAGTCGTTCGATTATCTCTGCGTTTCGAATCCCGTCGAGAAGGAGGATTTCGGCCTCGTCGTCGAGGCCCGCCGCTCGATAGGCGACGTACCGAGCGCCGCTTCGGGTGAGCGACCAGCGGCGCTGTCTGTGGGATTCCTCGTCCGGCCACTCTTGGTGAACGAACCCGAGAACCCAGCCCGCAATCGCGTACAGGTCCGCGTGACGGGGCGACGCGCCCGCGGACTCGACGATATCGTCTTTCTCGCCACGGGAGTCACCGATAGCCGAGAGAACGGTATCCAGCGTTTCGAACGAATTGGCGAGTGGGACTCGCTTAGATGGTATCACGCCCGCCTCACCGGGCTCTCCGAACAGGCTCCAGAACTCTTCGTCGGGTTCGAACCGAGTACTCTGCCGGCGAACGCCGACGCGAAGGTCGATCATCGAGTCGAACAGCTCGGAACCATTCACCAAGTGAATCCCAGCTCGTTCGGCGCTTTCGACGGCTGGTGTGGTGAACGAACTCGCCGTGATGACCGTCCCGGTGTCGCATCCCGTGTCGGCCAGCGCCCCCTGAAATCGCTGTATTTCGGGCGAACCGACCGTGTTGCTTGAGCCGTACTGCTTCGCCTGAACGCCCAGCGAAACGTCCAAAAGCGAATTTCTGATGCGTCCGTCGATGTCGATACCGCCGTCCTGTCGAAACGCCGTCACCGAGAACCGCGCCGAGGGGAGTGACTCGGAGAGTACCGACTCGCAGAGTAATTCGAACTCCTCCGGGGACAGCGTCATCGCTCGACTTTCTACATACTCGGTCGCGGCGGCAGCGTCCATCGTACACCGGGTTTGGTGACAGGTGGGTTAAAATTCACTCCCGGCTATGCGTGTGACCCGTTCCATCCGCACGCTTTTTACGCCCCCTCAAGCATAGAGCGACCAATGAGCTATCCGTGGGAAGACTGGGACCATATCACCAAAATCGACCCTGACAAGGACCTCGTCGACGGCGAGACGTTCGAAGACGTGTGTGAGACGGGCACCGACGCCCTCGAAATCGGCGGCACGCTCGACATCACAGAGGAGAAGATGGAGCGCGTCATCGAGGCCACCTCGAAGTACGACGTACCCATCTATCAGGAGCCGTCGAACCCCGGCGTCGTCATCGACGACGACGCGCTGGACGGCTACCTCATCCCGACGGTGTTCAACGCGAGCGACTCGTTTTGGATCACCGGCGCGCACAAGGAGTGGGTCCGCATCGAAGACGGCCTCGACTGGGACCGCACCCACACCGAGGCGTACATCGTGTTGAACCCCGAGTCGTCGGTCGCCGAGTACACCGACGCCGACACCGACCAGTCCGCCGAGGACGTGGCGTCGTTCGCCCGCGTCGCCGAGAAGATGTTCGGCCAGAAAATCATCTACGTCGAGTACTCCGGCACCTACGGCGACCCCGAGAAGGTCGGCGCGGCGCACGACGCGCTCGACGACGCGACGCTGTTCTACGGCGGTGGCATCCACGACTACGAGTCGGCCTACGAGATGGGCCAGCACGCGGACGCGGTCGTCGTCGGCAACCTCCTGCACGACGAGGGCGTCGACGCGGTGCGCGAGACGGTCGAGGGCGCGAAGGACGCGACGGCCGAACTCGTCGCAGAGTAATCCCACGGGCGCGGTTTCTGTTTCTACGCCGACGGTACCGACTCCGCTGACTCCACCGACTCCGCGTTCACGCCGTCGGCGTGCGACTCGCGGGTCGCGTCGGCACCGGGCGACGACGCATCCGGTGCGCCGCGACCGAGGAGCGTCGCCGACACGACCAAAAGGAGGAACGACGCGGTCGCGGCGAGAAGGGTTCCGGCGACCGGAACCGCGGCGCAGAGAGCGACGAACAGACGAGCGACGAAGACGACGAGCGCGACGGCCGAGGCGACGCGGACGAACGAGCGGTCGGACGCGAGGTCGCGCGTGGCCGGAATCGCCGCGGCGAGCGACGCTTCGCGGGCGAGAGCGACGGTCGCCACCAGCGAGAGATACGACCCCAAAAGCGAGGCGAGGCCGGCGGCGACGAGGCCGGCGGTGTCGAGCGCGGTGACGCCGAAAGACCCGAGCATCACGGGGTTGGTCGCGTACGAGAGCATCGCAATCGACGGCCTGGAACCCGGAAGGGCGACGGTCGCGAGGCCGACTGCGGGGAGTTGGAGCGCGACGAGCGCGGCCGAGAGACGAGCGCCGTCGACGGCCATACCGGTGAGGTCGTCGAACGAGGGGAGCGCGGCCGCCTCGCGGTCGCCGGCGCGAACGAGGCGGACGACGTAGCCCGCAAGCAAGATGCCCGCAAGCGGCGTGGCGAGCGACGCGAGCGTCGAGACGACGCCGAGGAGGGTCGTATCGACCGAGGTGTCTTCGGCGAGCGGGAGTGCGAACGCGGCTTCGAGGTCTGAAACGTCCATGTCCGAGGCGAGATGGTCGCGGGTTCGTATATAAATCTCAGCGCCGGAGCCGTCGCCGCGACCGCGCGCGGCCGGTTCACTCCCCGGTCGTCGGTTCGCCGTCCCAGTAGTCTACGGCGGCGTCCCGCGGGAAGTAACCGTGGAGCGTTCGGGCGTCGCCGTCGCCGCCGGGCGGCGCGCCGCAGAACACGCCGACTTTGTCGGAGTCGGGATAGACGGTCACGTCGGGGTGGTTCATCGTCGAGAGCGCGAGGTATCGGAGCGGTTCGTCGCCGTCGTTCTCGATTTGCCTGGCGTAGTCGGCCCCCGCGGGGAGCGCGACGTAGGTGTCCGGTTCGAGGTCGAGGTCGGCCGCGCCCTCGCGCGTCCGGAGCGTGCCCGACCCCGAAAGGACGTACAGCGCCTCCTCGTTGCCCTCGTGGTAGTGCGTCGGCCACGGCCGCTTGTCGGGCGGCACTTCGTAGAGCGAACAGCCGAGGTCGCGGCCGCCGGCGCGGTCCGCGAGTCGCTTCCGGCGGAACGCAAAGCGGTCCCCGCGCCCGCGTTCGGCCCAGTCGAGGTCGGCGGCGCGAGCGGCGGTCGGTGCCGGGTCGGGCGTCGATTCTGCGTCGGGTGGGTCGGGAGCCATACCGGAGCGACGTGCGCCTCGGACTAAGTACCGCGGTGCCGACTACCACGCGAACTCGTGGCTCGGTTTCGCCCCGACGCGCGTGAGAGTGGACGGTCGAACGCCTCCGAGCGAGGCGAAGACACGATGTTTAAGACGAACGGTCGGGAACCACGTCGTATGCGAAACCGAACGTACACGGCCGACGCCGAGCCCGGTGACACGGTCACCGTCGCCGGCTGGGTCCACGAAGTCCGTGACCTCGGCGGCATCGCGTTTCTGATTCTCCGGGACACCTCCGGCAAGATTCAGGTCAAGTTCGAGAAAGACGAGATGGACGACGACCTCGTCGAGACGGGTCTGGGCGTCCACCGCGAGAGCGTCATCTCCGTGACCGGCGAGGTCGACGAAGAGCCGCGCGCGCCGACGGGCGTCGAAGTCACGCCCGAGAGCCTCGACGTCATCGCCGAGGCCGAGGCGCAGCTCCCGCTCGACCCCTCCGGTAAGGTCGACGCCGAGCTCTCGACGCGCCTCGACAACCGCACGCTCGACCTCCGCAAGGACGAAGTGAAGGCAATCTTCGAGATTCGCGCCGAGGTCCAGCGCGCCGTCCGCGACACGTTCCGCGACCTCCGCGCGACCGAAATCAACACGCCGAAAATCGTCGCCACGGGGACCGAGGGCGGCACCGAACTGTTCCCCATCACCTACTTCGGCCAGGAAGCGTTCATGAACCAGTCGCCGCAGCTGTTCAAACAGCTGATGGTCGGCTCCGGACTCGAACGCGTCTTCGAGGTCGGCCCCATCTTCCGCGCCGAAGAGCACAACACGCCCCGCCACCTCAACGAGGCGACTTCCATCGACTTCGAGTCGGCGTTCATCGACCACACGGAAGCGATGGACGTGTGTGAGGCCGTCGTCACGGCCGCCTACGAGGCCGTCGAGGAGAACTGTCAGGACGAGCTCGAAGCGCTCGGTCTCGAAGACGAGTTCGAAGCGCCGTCCGGCGAGTTCCCGCGGCTCACCTACGAGGAGGCCATCGAGCGCATCAACGCGACGGGCGAACTCGACGAACAGCTCGTCTGGGGCGACGACCTCCCCACCGAGGGCGAGAAGGCGCTCGGCGAGGACGTCGGCGAGCACTACTTCATCACCGACTGGCCCAGCGAAATCAAGCCGTTCTACATCAAGGACCACGACGACGACGAGACGCTCTCGACGGGCTTCGACATGATGCACCCGAACATGGAGCTCGTCTCGGGCGGCCAGCGTGAACACCGCTTCGACCACCTCGTCGCCGGCTTCGAGCAGCAGGGGCTCGACCCCGACGCGTTCGAGTACTACACGAAGATGTTCAAATACGGCATGCCCCCGCACGCCGGCTTCGGGCTCGGCGGCGAGCGGCTCATCATGACGATGCTCGGACTGGAGAACATCCGAGAAGCTGTGCTGTTCCCGCGAGACAGACAACGCCTGAGTCCGTAGACGAAGGCGTTTCTTCGAGTGGGTGCTCGTCGGACGAACGACGTGAGTCCGACGGTGTTCCCGCGCGACCGGCAGCGCCTGTCGCCCTAGGCGACGGCGCAACACGAGCGCGGGAGCCGGGAGCGGCTTTGCCGCGACCGAGTTCCCGCGTGATCGCCAGCGTCTGAGCCCGTAAGGGCGAAGACGTGGCGAGCCAACGAGACGAGCGCACGCGAGTCTCGTCGGACCGCCAGCGCCTGTCGCCCGAGGCGACGGCGCACCCCGCCGACGCGACCCCATTTTTGCGAAACAGTCGTTAGCTCGCGGACACGTTAGAGCACTATGTACGACCGTCGTCGCGGGGGAGACCGATGACCGACGCGGCCGACGACGAGGACTCGGCGCTCGAAGAACTGGTCGCCGGCGTCGTCATGGCGCTCATCTTTCTGGTCGGCTTCGGCCTGCTCGCGCACGGGGAGTGGTGGTTCTGGATCGTCTTCCCGGTCGGCTTTGCGGGCGTACTCCCCGCCGCACTCGCCCTCGTCCGCATCTACGAGTCCCGCCGCGGCGACGACGCGTCCGAGTCGATGACGACCGAGACCGAAGACGCGCTCGAAACGCTCCGGCGGCGCTACGCGACCGGCGAACTCGCAGAGGAGGAGTTCGAGGCGAAAGTCGAGCGACTGTTGGAGACGGAGACGGTCGCGGACGCCCGGGAGTCGGTGGCCTCGCGGCGACGCGAAGGCAAAGCGGGCGAGACGGAGCGGGAGACGGCGTTCGACCGCGACTGACGCGGACGCGACGAAACGCAACACCGTTAACCGACCCCCGTCGTAGAAACACCGATGAGCGACGACGCGACGGCGTTCGTGCCCGGGCACGTGACGGGGTTTTTCAGCGCCCACCCCGACGACGACCCGGCGGTCGCCGGCTCTCGCGGGGCGGGGCTGACACTCTCTCACGGCGTCTCCGTGACGGTCGAACCAGCACCGGTGACGGCGATCACTCTCGACGGCGAAGCGGTCGAGATGCCGCCGGTCGTAGGCGTGCTTCGAGCGCTCGGTGTGACCGCCGCAGTCGACGCGGAGAGCGAATTACCGCTCGGCGCGGGGTTCGGTGTCTCGGGTGCGATGGCGCTCGGAACGGCACTCGCGACCAACGCCGTCTTCTCGTGTGGCCGGTCGGAGAACGAACTCGTCACGGTGGCCCACGAGGCAGAGGTTCGAGCGGGGACCGGCCTCGGCGACGTAGTGGCGCAGGCCCGTGGTGGGATGCCTCTCCGCATCGACCCCGGGGCACCGCGACACGGATACATGGACGGGATTCCCGCACGCCCACACATCGAGTACGTCACCTTCGGTGGCCTCTCGACGGCCGACATCATCGGTGGCGACACGAGCACGCTCACCGCCGCCGGCGAGGCGGCACTCGACGCACTCGCGGAAGAGCCGACGGTGGAGCGATTCCTCGCCGAGTCACGGCAGTTCGCACGCGACGCCGGCCTGCTCACCGACCGTGTCGAGACGGCCATCGCAGACGTGCGAGACGCCGGTGGTGACGCGGCGATGGCGATGCTCGGCGAGACGGTGTTCGCCGTCGGAACGGGCCTTTCGGACGCCGGGTACGACGCCGAGCGATGCCGCATCCACCCCGCGGGGTCGACGCTCGACTCCGCGTGAGTTCCGCGTCGGAGATGAGAAAACGTGTTACTGCCGCGGCGACGACCCACCACCAATGAGCGACATCGAGATTCCCGAGAGCCACCCGAGATACCAGTCGCTTCTCACCCGCCACCGCATCGAGGAGGGCGTCGAGAAGGGTATCACGAGCCGGCAGGGACTCATCGCGCAGGGGCGCGGCGAGGCGTTCGACTACCTCCTCGGCGAGCGGACGCTTCCGAGCTCGGACGAGGCGGCGCGGGCGGCTGCGGCGCACCTTCTGCTCGCGGACCAGCCGGTCATCTCCGTCAACGGGAACGTCGCGGCGCTCTGCCCCGGCGAAGTCGTCGACCTCGCCGCCGCCGTCGACGCCGACATCGAGGTGAACCTGTTCAACCGCACCGACGAGCGCATGCGGGCCATCGCGGCCCACCTGCGCGAGCACGGCGCGGACGAGGTGAAGGGGCTCACCGCCGACGGGCGGATTCCGGGTATCGACCACGAGCGCGCGAAGGTCGACGCCGACGGCATCGGGAGCGCCGACGTGGTGGTCGTTCCGCTGGAGGACGGCGACCGGGCCGAGGCGCTCGGTGCGATGGACAAAGTCGAGATCGTCGTCGACCTCAACCCGATGTCGCGGTCGGCGCAGGTCGCCACGGTCCCCATCGTGGACAACATCATGCGCGCGGTTCCGAACATCGCGGCTCACGCGCGCGACCTGCGGGGCTCCGGCGCGACACGCGAGGAACTGGAAGCTATCGTCGCTGACTTCGACGCCGACGCCGCCCTCGACGCGGCCGAGCGGGCGATTCGCGCCGGCGACGAGTGAAGACAGGGAGCAAGGCTATTTGCTGAGCGACACGAGATGTGTCGATATGGACCGTCAGCGAGCCCTCGCAGTCGTGATGGCGGTCGTCGGTTTCGGAGCCGTCGTCGCCGGCATCCATCAGGAACTGCTCCACGTCGCACCCGGATACGACGGGACGATAACGACGGGATGGGGCGGCCGACTCAACCACGAGGAGTACCTGCTGGCGCGGCTCGGGGGCGTCGGTGTCGTCGGGACGCTGGCCGCATTCCGGTGGAAGTACGCCGCGGTTCTCCCCGTAGCAGTCGGTGGAGTCGAAGTCGGCTATTCGCTCGTGGCCGTGTCCCACTACGTCCGGGAGCCGGGACTCTACACCACGGTCCAGACGTTCGACGGGACGACGCGACTTATCCTCGGGGCGGAGCCGTTCTTGCTCGTCGCCGGCGGCCTCCTCTTCCTCGGTGCCGGCGTCGTCGCGTGGCGAACTCACGGCGAACGCGCCGCGACTGTACGAGGGTTCACCGACGCGGGACGAAAACAGCATCTCGCGGGATTCCGCGATGAGTGATGACCAGCGACCCCGCCACAGAAAGTATTTTCACGTTGACAAGAATAGCGGCCAGTATGCCCTCCTCCGATTCGAGCGCGCCCGACGAAGGCGAGGCGACGAACGCTTCGACCGACGACACGACCGACGAAGCCGAGAAGACGATTCTGGACCGCCTCGTCGACGTGCTGTGGATTCTCCCGTGGTGAGGTGAGCCGCTATCCGAGCCCGCTCACCAGCACTGCGAGCCATTATCCGAACCCGCTCACAAGCACCGCGAGCCACTGCGCCGGGTCGCGTCGCCGCCGCACCTCGACCACATCGACCCACTTGACCCACTGGAACCCGCGGCGGTTCTGCGCGACCAGTCGGAGCGGCGCGCCGTGGCCGTGCGAGAGCGGGTCGCCGCCGACGTGCGTCGCAAGCAGCATCTCGCGGGCCTCCGCGATGGGAAACGACCACCGAAAGCCCGTCACCGACCGGACCGTCACCCACCGCGCCGACGAGTGAACACCGGCGGCATCGAGCGCGTCGCCGAGTCTGACGCCGGTCCAGTGCTGCTCGGTGTACCACCCGCTCGTGCAGTCCAAGAGGACCGACCGCGTCTCGTCGGGCGCGAGGTCGGTCCGGTCGAGTTCGAGCGGGCGGTCGACCAGCCCCGCGACCGAAAGCGACCAGTCGGCGGGGTCGACGGGGTCGGGGTCGTCGGCGACCCAACTCGTCACCGGAAAGGCGTCGTTACCCTCGCCCGGTGGGAGCGGCCGCGACCCGGTGAACCGACGGCCGACGCCGCGGAGCGCCCCGACCGTCTCGGTCGCCCGGTAGGTCGCCGCGCCGAAGACGAGTATCGCGCCGTACTGGAGCGCCCGGCGACGCTCCGCGAAGTCGACCCGGCGGGGCGGCCGGAAGCGCGCCCGGAGGTGGAAAAACAGCACCGGAACCACGAGCAGGCCGAAGCCGATGTGGACGTTGAGCAGCGTCCAGAAGCCGATTCGGACCTCGACACCGAGCACCCACGCGACGCCGGTACCGAGGGACGCGAGCGCGACGACCGCGAGAAGCACCGAGAACGCAGTGTGGCGGTCCCGGAGCCGCGAGTCGAGCACCCGGTGGCGGACCCGATAGAGTTTGAAGCCGATGAGCGCGACCAGCGAGAGACCGGCGACGCCGTGGGCGACGAAGAGGAGGCCGTTGGCCGGGTGACCGGCCCCGAGGCTCAGCACGCCCGAGAGGGTCTCGAAGACGACGAGCGCGAAGATGGACCAGTCGACCGCCCGCGGCGGCGGTTCGAATCGCCGGAGCGCGCGGGTCGCGCGGCTTGCCATGAGAGATAATAGCGTTTCGAGCGGGAATAGGGTGTCGCGGGAGGCGACGAGGCGGAGACGAAACGAAGACGGAGACGAAACGGAGACGGAGACGAGTGCGAAAACCGAGCGGCGGTTCAGTCGTCGGCCGTCAGCGCCGCGGGGAGGTCCGCCGGGAGGCGGTCGCGGTCGTGTGCCGCCTCGAAGTCGAGGTCGGGGCCGACGCCGTAGATGCGCTTGGGGTTGATGTCGCCGTGGCTGACGAAGTAGTGCCGGACGATGTGGTCCATGTTGACCGTCTTTCGGACGCCGGGGAGTTGGTAGAGCTCCTTCGTGTAGTTCCAGAGGTTGTCGTACTCGTGGACGGCCTTCTTGTTGCACTTGAAGTGCGTGTGGTAGACGTGGTCGAAGCGAATCAGCGTCGCGAACATCGCGATGTCCGCCTCGGTGAGCACGTCGCCGGCGAGGAACCGCTGGTCGTCGAGCACCTCGTCCCAGTGGTCGAGCGCGTCGAACAGTTCCTCGACGGCCTCCTCGTAGGCCTCTTGGGTGGTTGCGAACCCGGCGCGGTAGACGCCGTTGTTGACCGGCTCGTAAATCTCGTCGATGAGGCGGTCGACCTCCTCCTCGTAGCCGTCGGGGTTGAGGTCCACGTCACGCTCGGCGAGGGGGTCGAACGCCTCGTCGAGCATCCGCATAATCTCGCGGGACTCGTTGTTGACGATGGTCTCGCGCTGTTTGTCCCACAGCACGGGGACGGTGACGCGCCCGGTGAACTCGTCGTCGGCGCGGAGGTAGATGTCGCGGAGGAACTCCTCGCCGTACAGCGGGTCCGGGAGGTCCTCGGAGAACTCCCAGCCGTCGTCGATGCGGACTGGTTCGACGAGCGACAGCGAAATCGCGTCTTCGAGGCCCTTCAGCGCGCGCGTCATCGCGGTGCGGTGTGCCCACGGACACGCGCGGCAGATGTAGAGGTGGTACCGCCCGGCCTCGACCGGGAACCGCTCGTCCTCGCCGACCCAGTTGCGGAAGTCGGTCGTCTGGCGCTCGAACTCGCCGTCTTCGTTGTTGGCGACGAACTTGTCGGTTCGCCACTCGCCTTCGTAGAGCATGTTCATGCTACCACGACCTGGAGTGCTTGCATAGCCGTCCGTTGGGACGTGACCACCAAAAGTGGAGAGGCGACATCGGTGTAACCGGTCGGCTATCAGGGGGCGGCAACGCGCGTCGCCACCACATATCAGAATTTCGTTAGAATCGGCTCAGTTCGGTGTGAGTTGATTATACTATCTGTTCCGCGTGACTAACCCAGTTGCTGTCAGTTTGAGTAAAAGTCATCATAGTTCATGGTAATTGTTGGGTCGTCACATGGTGGTACTAGATATCGAGACGGAGGATGGACAGCGCGAGGCGCTTCGCCGGATGCTCACGATTCGGGCGTTCGACACGAAGGCGGCCGACCTCTTCAGCGACGGCGAACTCCCCGGGTTCGTCCACCTCTACGTCGGTGAGGAAGCGGTCGGGGTCGGCGCGTGTTCGGCCCTCGAATCGGACGACTACATCACGAGCACCCACAGGGGACACGGCCACTGTATTGCGAAGGGACTCGACCCGGACCTGATGATGGCCGAACTGTTCGGGAAGGCCGACGGCTACTGTAACGGCAAAGGCGGGTCGATGCACATCGCGGACGTCGACGCGGGGATGCTCGGGGCGAACGGCATCGTCGGCGCGGGGCCGCCGCTGGCGACGGGGGCCGCGCTCACGTCGCACCTGAAGGGCGAAGACACCGTCGCGCTGGCGTTCTTCGGCGACGGCGCGGTCGCGCAGGGACAGGTCCACGAGGCCATCAACCTCGCGGCGACGTGGAGCCTCCCGGCGGTGTTCCTCGTCGAGAACAACCAGTACGGCGAGGCGACGCCCGTCGAGAAACAGCACAACGTCCAGAACCTCAGCGAGACCGCGGAGGCGTACAACATCCCCGGCTTCACCGTCGACGGGATGGACATCACCGCGGTCTACGAGGCCGTCAAGGAGGCGCGCAAGCGGGCCGCCGACGGCGAGGGACCGACGTTCATCGAGGCCGAGACGTACCGATACCACGGCCACTTCGAGGGCGACCAACAGCCGTATCGGACCGAAGAGGACGTGGCGATTTGGAAGGACCGCGACGCCATCGAGACGTTCAAGCGACGGCTCGTGGACGCGGGGACGATAACCGAAGCCGAGTTCAACGAGATGAAAGCCGAAATCGACCAGCAAATCGAGGACGCCGTCGGGAAGGCGAAAGACGCGGCGTACCCGGACCCGAGCGAGGCGTACGAAGACATGTTCAACGCGGCCGTCCCGGAGATTAGCGACTTTTCGACCGGGATGCGGGCCGACGGGGGTGAGGACCGATGAGCACCGAGACCAGCAGTGGAACCGGCCCGGACCGGACGGAGGAGATGACCATCCGGGAGGCGATTCGGCTCGCCCTCCGCGAGGAACTCGAACGCGACGACGACGTGTTCGTCATGGGTGAGGACGTCGGCGCGTTCGGCGGCGTCTACGAGGTCACGGGCGACCTCGTCGAGCAGTTCGGCGAGGAACGCGTCCGCGACACGCCCATCAGCGAGGCCGGTTTCATGGGCGCGGCGGTCGGCGCGGCGGCGACCGGGACGCGGCCGGTCGTCGAAATCATGTTCTCGGACTTCATCGGCGTCTGCTCCGAGCAGATAATCAACCAGATGGCGAAGAACCGCTACATGTTCGGCGGCAAGACGGAGATGCCCGTCACCGTCAGAACGACGGAAGGCGGCGGGAGCGGCGCGGCCAGCCAGCACTCCGGGACGATTCACACGTGGTTCGCCCACTTCCCCGGCGTGATGGCCGTCGCGCCCGCGACGCCGGCGTCCGCCAAAGGACTCCTGAAGTCGGCCATCCGGTCGGACGACCCGGTCATCGTCTTCGAGAACAAGCAGATATACGAGCAGAAGGGCGAAGTGCCGCTGGACGACGAGTTCACTATCCCAATCGGCACCGCGAGCGTCGAGCGCGAGGGCGAGGACGTGACCGTCGTCGCCACCCAGCGCATGGTCGGTGAGTCGGTCGAACTCGCGGAGGAACTCGCGGGACAGACGAGCGTCGAGGTCATCGACCTCCGGTCGCTCTACCCGATGGACACCGAGACGCTGGTCGAGAGCGTGAAAAAGACCGGCCGCCTCGTCATCGCCGACGAGAGCCCGCTGTCGTACGGGACCCACGCCGAGGTGGCGACGCGCGTCATGGAAAACGCGTTTTACAGCCTCGACGCGCCCATCCAGCGGGTCGGCGTCGCAGACGTTCACATCCCCTTCAGCCCCGCGCTCGAAGAAGAGGTGCTCCCCCACGGCTCCGACGTGGAAGCCGCAATCAACCGCATCGTGTAAGTGACGACCACTATCGGGCTCGTCGTCAACCCCGCCGCCGGCCGCGACATCCGCCGACTCACCGGCGGCGCGAGCGTCAGTAACAACTACGCGAAACGCCGCACCGCGGGCTGCGTCCTCGCGGGGCTGACGCTCGTCGACGACGCGGAGGTACTCGTCATGCCCGACAACGCGGGCCTCACCGGCCGTATCGTCGACGACGCGCCCGACGAAATCGGCGTCGAGTTCGTGGACATGACGGTCACCGCGTCGGGTCAAGACAGCCGAACGGCCGCGGCCCACTTCGCGGAGCATGCCGACGCCGTCGTCGTCCTCGGCGGCGACGGCACGACGCGGGACGTGGCCCAGACCATCGACGACGTGCCGGTCGTGAGCATCTCGACGGGGACGAACAACGTCGTCCCGACGCCCGTCGACGGCACCGTCGCGGGCGCGGCCGCCGCGCTCGTCGGGAGCGGAGCAATCCCCGCCGCGGAGGCGACCACGCGCCACGGAACCATCGAGGTCGATGTCGTCCGGTCCGAGGAGACGACGGTCATGCGCGGCCTCGCCACCGTCGGCGTCCTCGACCGCCCCTTCGTGGGCACGCGGGCGATTCTCGACCCGAGCGACATCGTCGGCGGCGTCGTCTCGCGCTCGTCGCCCGCGGAAATCGGCCTGTCGGGTATCGCCGGCGGTCTCGTCACGCACCGACCGGACGAACCCGGCGGCGTCGGCTTCCGACTGGCCCGTGGCGGCGAGAGCGGAGCGACAAGCCCGGCAACGACGGTCAGAGCGATTACCGTCCCCGGACGCCTCTCGACGGTCGACGTGGCCGAACACCGCGTCCTCGACGACGGCGAGGGCTACGCGTTCGAGGTGGACCGCGGGGTGATAAGCGTCGACGGCGAGCGCGAACGCGAGGTGCGAAACGGAACCGTCCGCCTCCGCCCGGTAAGCGACGGCCCGCGACTGGTCGACGTCGAGGCGGTCCTCGAACGGGCGGCCGACGACGGGCGCTTCAGACTCGGGTGAGCCGGCGGCCCCGACTCGAACCGGCCTGACCGACCAGTTCGGCCCCCGGTTTTTTCACCGTCCGCCGGCGGCGATGACGAGCGGCCACGGGTTCTCGACGTGTTCGACGAGCGTGCCGAGCATGCGGGCGGCGTCCGCCCCGTCGACGATGCGGTGGTCGAACGACAGCGAAAACGAGATGACCCGCCGGACGGCCACGTCGCCGTCGTCGGTCGGCACGGCCTCCCGGCGAATCGTGTTGACGCCGAGGATGGCGACCTGCGGCGGGTTGATGACCGGGTCGAACGACTCGACGCCGAGGACGCCGAGGTTCGAGACGGTGAACGTCCCCCCCGAGAGGTCGTCCATCGTGAAGTCGCCCGACAGCGCCCGCTGGGTGACCTCGGCGCGGGTCTCGGCGAGTTCGGAAAGCGACAGCGAGGCCACGTCGCGGACGACCGGTGCGATGAGCCCCTCGTCGACGTCGACCGCGATGCAGACGTTGTGTTCCCCGTGGAGTCGGTGGACGCCGTCCTCGAAGGTCGCGTTGAACTCGGGGTGCTCGTCGAGCGACGCCGAGAGCGCGAGGAGCAGGACGTCCGTTATCGACACGTCCACGCCGAGAGCGTCGTCGGCGGCGTTCGCCGCGGCCAACAGTTCCTCCGCGTCGGCGCGGCGGTCGACCGTGACGTGGACCGCCTCGCGGTAGCTCTCGCCGAGGCGGTCGGCGATGGTGCGGCGCATCCCGGATAGCGGCCGCTCCGTTTCGGCCGGTTCGCTCGCGGCAGTCGCGTCAGTCGCAGCGGTCGTGGCGGCTCCGGCGGCCGACGAGTCGGTCGCCGCCGCGGTCGCGCCGCCCGCCGCCCGCACGTCGGACTCGGTGATGCGGCCGTTCTGTCCCGTCCCCTCGACGGCCTCGATGTCGACGCCGAGTTCGCGGGCGAGGCGGCGGGCGCTCGGCGGGGCGAACACGCGTTTTTCGGCCGCGGTCGCGGTCGCGGTTCCGGCGTCGTCGGCCTCGGCAGGCGTCGCGGAGTCGGCCGCGGTTTCCACGTCGCTCTCGGTGATTGCGCCCTGCGGCCCGGTGCCTTCGACGGTCGTGAGGTCGACTCCGAGGTCGTCCGCGAGTCGCTTCGCGCGCGGCGACGCGCGCACCTCGCCGTTCTCCGACGCCCCGTCCGACCCGCGCGAGCGCGACTGCGCGACCGACGAAGCGTCCCCGCCGCCGGTCGCCGCCGTCTCCGTCGTCTCGGTCGCCTCGGTCGGGGACGGGTCGACCGCGGAGTCGTCGGTCGCGGCGGGTTCGCTCCCGCCCTCACCGACGCCCGCGTCAGCTTCCAGCCCGGAGATGTCCTCGTCCGCGCCGGCGACGATTGCCAGTGCGCCGCCGGGCGCTGTCGACTCGCCTTCCGCGAGAACGACGCGCCGCAGAACGCCGTCTTCCTTGGCGTCTATCTCCGCGGTCGTCTTCTCCGACTCGATTTCGGCGATTGGATCGCCCTCGGTGACCTCGTCGCCCTCCGAGACGAGCCACGCCGAAAGCTCGCCGGACTTCATCTCCAACCCCAGTTTGGGCATTTTGACTACGTACGCCATGACAGTAACATACACAATAGTCCGTGATATATCTAGGTCGCCGCGTGCGCGACCACCAGATTTTACTACTAGGTGGTATCACTAGGTAGTATGTCGTTCGACGGCTTCACCGACGCGACGGAAGCACAGGTCACGCGCGCGATTTCGGACTCGTGGATGGAGGAGTTCCGCGAGCGCACCGACACGGAGGTCATCGTCGTCGGCGGCGGCCCCTCCGGGCTCGTCGCGGCCAAGGAACTCGCCGAGCGCGGCGTCGACGTGACAATCGTCGAGAAGAACAACTACCTCGGCGGCGGCTTCTGGCTGGGCGGCTTCCTCATGAACAAGGTGACCGTCCGCGACCCGGCCCAGCGCGTCCTCGACGAACTCGGCGTGCCCTACGAGGAGAGCGACGAGGCCGAGGGGCTGTACGTCGCCGACGGCCCGCACGCCTGTTCCGCGCTCATCAAGGCCGCCTGCGACGCCGGCGCGAAAATCCAGAACATGACCGAGTTCACCGACGTCGTCCTCCGCGAGGACGACCGCGTCGGCGGCATCGTCATGAACTGGACGCCGGTCCACGCGCTCCCGCGCGAACTCACCTGCGTCGACCCCATCGCGGTCGAGTCCGACCTCGTCCTCGACGCGACCGGCCACGACGCGGTGGTCCTCTCGAAGCTCTCCGAGCGCGGCGTCCTCGACGTGAACGGCATCGAACACGCCAAGGAACACAACACGGGTATGGACAAGACCGCCGACGGCGAGTACGGCGCGCCCGGCCACGACTCGCCCGGCCACGACTCGATGTGGGTCTCGGAGAGCGAAGACAGCATCGTGGACGCGACGGGCGTCGTCCACCCCGGCGTCGTCGCCTCCGGCATGGCCGTCGCCACGGCCCACCACCTGCCGCGCATGGGGCCGACGTTCGGTGCCATGCTGCTCTCCGGCCGACAGGCGGCGCAGTCCTGTCTCGACGAACTCGGCCGCGACGCGCCCGAGGTGAGCATCTCCGGTCCCGCCCCCGCCGACGACTGACCGCCTCCCGGCGGTCCGACTGTCGGTTCCCCCGACGCCTCTGACACTTGTTCTGGGTCGCTCCCGACCCAGTCCGACCCAATCCGACCCGGTTCGACTTCCATTACCGCTGGACCGCCTCGCGTTCCTGCTCGTGAACCCAGCCGAGCGTTCGCCGGATTCGCGCCCACCCGCGATTCCACACGAGCAGGGTGCCGGGAAGGACACCGACGGCGAGCAACGCGAGATAGTACTGCAACTCGACGACCGGCGGGTACGTCACCGACGCGAGTACGTCGAGGAGTCGCAGCGCGAACCAGAGCTGTGCCGCGACGAAGTGACCGATGACGAAGGTGCCGACGAGTCGCTCCTGAACGCCCGCCGGGTCGGGCCGCCCGCCGATTCGACTCCGGTAGAGCAGATACCCGACGACGAGCGGCTGGAAGACGACACATCCGAGCGCCCACAGGAGACTCGCGTCGCTCCCCCGCTCGGCGGCGTCGAGCGACACCCAGTAGCCGACGAGCGCCAAGAACAAGAGGTGAAACGCGTTGAAGGGCGCGCCGAGAAGCGCCGCGAGGAACGAGGCCATACCGTCGGTTGACACGGAGCCGACATATCGTTTCTGTCGGCTAATCGAGTCACGCGGCGACGGTCGTTACTCCACGACGCCCGCACGAACCCGCGCGAAGCCGAGCGCGTGGGTCGTCTCGTGGGTCACCCGACACCGCGATTCGAGCGCTCGATGGGCCGCGACGAGCCGCCGGTTCAGCAGCTTCGTCGGCGACGCGCGCATCGTGCGCGACCCCGGTGGCGCGGTGACGCGAACGAGCGCCCGAAACGCCGGATTGAGCGGCCGCCAGCGCGAGTCGGTCGTCTCCGCGAGGTCGACGAGACAGAGTCGCCCGTCGGGGCCGACGAGGTCGGCCCACGACGAAATCACGGCCGCGGGGTCGTCGAACATCCCCGAGACGAAGGTGGCGAGGACGGCGGCCGGCGATGCATCGAGGTCGCGCGCGACCGGCGGCCGGGTCGCGTCGCCGCGGACGAGATGGACCTGCGGGAACTCGCGGGTTCGCTCGCGGGCCACGTCGAGGACGCCGGGGGAGAAATCGACGCCGACGACGCTCCCCTCGGGGCCGACGCGTTCCGCGAGATACGGGAGGTTCGCGCCCGTACCACAGCCCATCTCGACGACCGTCTCGCCCGGGTCGAGCGCGAGCGCGTCGGCGGCTTCGGTTCGGACGCTCCCGACGCCGGGCGCGCGACGGGCGAGCGCGTCGTAGAGCGTCGCCCACCGAGTGTAGAACGACTGGGCGACAGCGGAGGGTGAGCGGGAACGGGAGCGAGAGCGACCGCGAGAGCGAGAGCCGGACTGTTCGGCTGTCATGGGACGGGAGCCTCAGAGCAGGACGCGGACCACGTCGGCGACGGCGGGCGCGTCGGGGCCGAGGATGTACGTGATGGGTTCGATACCGTAGCCGCCGCTCTGGTAGACGACGAACGTCTCCGGCAGGTCGCGGGCGGTGAGGAGTTCGCGGACCGGGTCGGTCGGCGCGTCGGGGTCGAACTCGATGCACTCGTAGCCCGCGGCTTCGAGGTCCTCGATGACGCCCGCGTCGTAGACGATGTTGAGCGCGGCGTTCACGTCGGCTCCGGCGGCGCGGGCCGAAAGCAGGACGCCCGCGACGTGGCCGCTGACGCCGAACTCGGGTTCGCCGGGGACGGTCGCCTGCCCCTTCACGTCGAAGATGCGGCCGGGGATGGCGGCCACGTCGTCCACGCTGTCGGCGTCCGGCAGCGACTCCACGAGGTTGGAGCCGACGTTCGGGATGAGCCCCGCGAAGCCGGAGGTGTTCGTGAGCATGCGGAGGCCGCGGCGGACCGACGAGCGGACCTGCTCGACGGTTCGGAGGCGACCCTCGGGGTCGTGGATGCTCCGGAAGCCGTCGTGGGAGGCGAGTTCGGGCATCTCCTCCTCGTGGAGGTCCGAAAGCAGGTCGCCTTCCTCCAGTTGGCGGATGAGGACCTCGGCCTCGACGAGCGCCTGCACGGGCGTCATGTCGCCGGTGGCGAGACCGTCGCCGACGCGGGAGACGAGGTCGACCACGCGGGGGTCGGTGGCGACCCGCTCGTTCGTGGCGACCTCGCCGTGGGCGTACTTCGAGACGGCGCTCTGGCTGATGCCGAGCGCGTCGGCGACCTCCGACTGGGTGAACCCGCGGTCGCGGAGGTCCTCCGCGAGGAGCGCGCGGAACGTGGGCAGGAACGCGTCGACGACGATTTCTTCGATGAACTTCATTCGTCACCACCGAACTCGGGGTCGGAACTGAGCCGCGACGCCTGCGGCCCGCGCTGGCCCTGATACTTCGAGCCGCGTTCGACCCCGTAGGGGCGGTCCGCGGGCGACTTCATCTCCGTGAACACGAGCTGCGAGATGCGCATGCCGGGGGTGAGCGCGACCGGGGCGGTGCCGAGGTTCGACAGTTCGAGCGTGATTTGGCCCTCGTAGCCGGGGTCGACGATGCCCGCGGTGGCGTGGATGACGACCGCGAGGCGGCCGAGCGACGACCGGCCCTCGACGGTCGCCAGCAGGTCGACGGGAATCTCCACGCGCTCTTTGGTCGTTCCGAGGACGAAATCGCCGGGGTGGAGGATGAAGTCGTCGCCCTCCGGGACGTGCGTCTCGCGGACGTACTCCGACACCTCGCTTTCGCGGTTCGGGTGGATACAGGAGATGTTGGTGCGCTGGAACTCCAGGAATTCGGTGCCGAGACGGAGGTCGACGCTCGCGGGCTGGACCTGCATGTCCACGTCGTCTATCGGGTCGACCACGAGGTCACCCTCGGCGAGGCGCGAAAGGATGTCCGAGTCGGAGAGTATCATACTCGAAGGGAGCGCGACGCGGACAAGTAAATCCACCTTTCGACCGGAGACGACACCCCGTCTCGGCGGGCCGGCAGCGCCCCCGACGCAACGGAGCGACGCCGGAGCGACGCACCCACCCGACGCGACTCAGAGGAGTTCGAACAGGAGACCGACGAGGCTCAGGCCGACGGTGACGACCGCGGCCGACTCCACGTCGAGGTCGCGAGCGCGAGCCATCCCGTAGGTGCGGACGTACGTCGCCCACGCGACCGTGACGACCACGACGGCCCCGCTGACGAGGCCGAAGCCGGACAGCGCGGACTGCATCGCGGCGACCGCGGCGTCCGGGGTCGACGGGAGGTCGATTCGCGGGAGGACGTAGGCGAGGTAGCCGGCGAGCGCGAGGGCGCGGGCCGCGCTCGGGACCATCCCCCACGCGGCGACCGTTAGCGACTCCGCGAAGCCGCCCTCGCCGCCGACGAGCGACGTGCCGAGGTGGAGCATCGCCCCCTCGAACAGCCAGAACAGCGGCACGCCGAGGAGCATCGCCCACGGGACCCACGAGATTTCGTCCCAGACGAGGTCGCCGAGGCGCTCGTCGAGCTGTTCGGGCACCGAGGGGTCACAGCCCGCCGGCGCGTCCATGTCGTCGAACGGGCCGCCTTCCTCGTAGTTCTCGCACATGAACTCGGGGGCGTGTTCGGGGTTGTCGACGCTGACACGCTGGTCGAGCTGTTGGGTGAACGTGACGAGGATAGCGCCGGTGGCGGCCGCGACGACGAGCGTCACGAGCGCGACGACGGCGAGCGCCCGCCCGGTGTCGAGCGGTCGCGGCCGCGACGCGAAGTACTCGCGCGGCTTGCGGAGGGGGGTTCGGGGACCTGCCATCGGTCGGACCACGGAGATGTCGCTGAAATGTCTTTTGCTCGTGCGCGACGCCCGCGATGGGAGGACATTTACCGCGTCGGCGGGGAGTAGCGGGCATGAAACAGGCCATCGTCGCACGCGCCGACCTCGGTATGGGCCGGGGAAAGCTCGCCGCGCAGGTCGCCCACGCCTCGCTGTCCGCCTACGAGGACACCGACTCGCAGACCCGGAAGCGCTGGAAGGGCGGCGGACAGAAGAAGGTCGTCCTCAAGGCCAACGGCGAGTCGGAACTGTTCAAACTCGCGGACGAGGCCGAGCGGGCGGGCATCCCCCACGCCATCATCCGCGACGCGGGACACACGCAACTCGACCCCGGCACGGTGACGGCGCTCGCCGTCGGCCCCGCCGAGGACGACGACATCGACCGCGTGACCGGCGACCTCTCGCTGTACTGATGCGCGAGGCACACCCGCTCGAGCGCGCGGTCGGCATCGACAGCTACGTGAGCGACGCCGACGGCGTCGGCGGCCGCCTCCGCGTCGCCCCCGAGGACTTCCGCGTGCGCGAACTCGAACTCGACTCGCTGAACGTCCGCCCGCCGGACGCGCCGACCGGCGACTTCCCGAACCTCGTCCTCCGCGTCACGCTCCGCGGCTGGGACACCAACGACTTCGCCGGCCGGCTCTCTGACGAACTCGACGCGAGCAGAGAGCGCGTCTCGTGGGCCGGCACGAAGGACAAACACGCCGTGACGACCCAGCTGTTCACCGTCAACGGCGGCGACGCCGCCGACGTGCCGGAGATTCCGAACGCCGACATCGAGGTCGTCGGTCGCCTCGGCCGCACGCTTGACTTCGGTGACCTCGCGGGCAACGGCTTCCGCATCCGCGTCCGCGACCCCGAGACCCCCGACAACGCCGCGGCCGTCACCGACGCGCTCACCGAGTTCGGCGGCCGCGAGGGTCGCGTGGGCGTTCCGAACTTCTTCGGCCACCAGCGGTTCGGCAGCATCCGCCCCATCACCCACACAGTCGGTCTCCACGTCGTCCGCGGCGAGTGGCGCGAGGCCGTGTTGGCGTACTGCGGCGGACCGACCGAGGACGAACCCGAGGAGACACAGGCGGGTCGCGCCGTCGTCGACGAGGAAGCCGCGTCGGCCGACCCGGACTGGCACCGCGCGCTCGACCGGATTCCGGGCTACCTCGGCTACGAGCGCGGCATGCTCCACCGCCTCGCGGAGGACGGCGCGGAGACCGACGAAGACTGGCGCAACGCGCTCGAATCGGTCCCGTCGAACCTCCAGCGACTGTTCGTCAACGCCGCGCAGTCCTACGCGTTCAACCGGATGCTCTCGGAGCGCCTCGACCGCGGCCTCCCGTTCGACGAACCCGTCGAGAGCGACGTGGTCTGCTTCGCCGACCGCGACGCGCCCGAGGGGCTGGAACTCCCCGACGTGAGCCGACTCCAGACCGCGACGGGCCGCCGCGTCGACGTCATGAGCCGCCACATCGAGCGCGGCCGCGCGTTCGTCACGGCCCCGCTCGTCGGCACCGACACCGAACTCGCGGAGGGCGAACAGGGCGACATCGAGCGGGCCGTCCTCGACGACCTCGACCTCGAACCGGGCGACTTCGACCTCCCCGGCAACTTCCGATCGACCGGGACGCGCCGGGCGATTCTCGTCCGCACCGACCTCGACGTAGAGCGCGAGAGCGGCGACGACGACGCCGACACCGACGCCGCTGGCGGCGCTGACGACCTCGTCTTCGACTTCGCGCTTCCCCACGGCTCGTACGCGACGGCCGTGATGCGCGAGTATCTGAAGGCCGGCCCGCTGGACCTCTGAAAACGGATCGAGACCGAACGTACAATCGAACCGAGACGCGAATCTACTGTTCTACGGCGCTCGCGGCGGGGCTGGCTCCCGCCTGTCGCTCGGCGTCCGCGGTGCGCGTGGTCGCGTAGCCGATGGCCGCGAACGGAAGCGAGAGGAGCGTCGCGGCGACCGCGAAGCCGAGAGCGAGACCGACGATTCCCGGCTGGAAGCCGGCAGCCTCCGCGGCCGGCGGGAAGTACGTCCACGCGGGGACGGCGAAGGCGAGCGCCGAGACCGCCGCGCCGAGGCGGAGCCGGCCGCGGGCGCTGGCGACGCCGAGCGCGTAGCCGACGGCCAGCGGGAGCGCCAGCGTGGCGGTTCGGGCGACCGCGGGACCGGCGACGAGGGACGCGATGACACCGCCGACGGCGACGGGAGCCACCGCGTACAGCGACCCGGTGACGACGCCCCTGGCGTTCGAGCGGCCGGCGAAGACGGCTCCCGCGCCGGCGAGGAGCGCGACGCCCGCGCCGGCGACGACGACCGGCCGGTCGCGGGCGAAGATGGCCACGAGCGGGACGGTCGCCGAGGCGACGAGCGCGAACGCGTGTTCGGCGGTCGTCCGCGTATCGGAGGGGTCGCGGTGGGCGACGAAGGCGCGGAAGCCCCCGGCGGCGACCCACGCGAGGGCGGCGAACAGCGCCGTCGAAAGCGGCGCGGCCCGACCGAGATACGAGGCGACACCCCGGCCCGTATCGAGCGCCGATTGGCCAAGTTGCGTGGCGAGACGGACGGTCGTCTCGGGGTCGAGCGCGAGCGCGACCAGTCCGGCGAGACCGGCGAGCGCGAGCGGCGACAGCGACGCGAGAAGGGCCCGGCGGCGCATACGAAGTGGAGTCTCGGACACGGGAACGAATATGTTTCGCCGGGCGAGTCCGCGGCGGGAATCGCGGCGCGTCCATCTCGACCCGCATAAACGGCCTTTTGTACGCGCACGTCCGACACGTCGATATGCACTGTCGGCGGTGTGGAAATCCGTTAGAGAAGCCGGGAGACTACTGTCTCACCTGCAACACCGCCAACTGCGACGCCGTCGTGGCCGTCTTCGCGGCCGACCGCGCGACGCTGACGTTCCTCGACGACGAAGACGTGCTCGGCGAGACGACGGTCACGACGATACCCGAGTCGGACGACGAGACGAAGGTGGTCCAACTCCGGAACTTCGCCGGCCTCGTCGCCGACGAGATTCGGCGCAAGCGCCCCGAGACGGTGTACGCCGCGGGCGAGCGCGCCCCGCTCCGCGAGACGCGCGCGCAACTCCACCACGAGTTCTACCGCGTCTCCGACGACGACCCCGTCCAGCGCGTCCTCGACACCCGCGGCGAGCGGGCGCTGGAGGTCGTCGATATCCCGCCCGCCGAAAAGTTGGGCGGGAGCCACAGCACGCTCATCGGCGGACGACGGGGCCGCCGGGCAATCGGCGTCGTCGCCGGCCATCCGCACGTCAAGAAGGTCATCCCCGGCCCCATCGACGCCGGCGGCACCGGGTCGCGGACGGGCCTCCGGGCGAAGGTCACCCGCGCCGACGGCAACGGGAACGTCAGGCTCCTGCTCCGCGACGGGTCGAGCGTCCAAGAGAACCGCATCGTCACGACGGCGATGAACCGCGAGACGGGCGAGCGCGTCCGCGACGACCTGAACGAGGCGCTGCGCGAAGACGGGCTCCAAGACGAGTAGGCGGGTGAGCGCGCCGAGGCCGGAATCGAGTGGGCGACTCAGGCCGACTCGGTCGCGCCCTCGGGAGCCGTCTCGATGTGAATCGGCTCCGTCTCGTCGGCCTCGCGCTGTGATTCGAACCACGCGACCGTCTCGGCGATGGCGTCCTCCAGCGGCGTCGGTTCGACCGCGTCACCGAACGTGTCGCGGAACTTCGCGTCGCGGACGACGTACGGCTCCTCGAAGGCGTAGCGCATCTCCGAGAGTTCCTTCAGCGGCGCGCTCAGGTAGTTCAGCGGCGCGCCCAGGTAGCCGCCGAGCGTCAGCGCGACCCCCGGCGCGGCGATGATGTGCGGGAAGCCGGGGTCGACGTCGGCGGCCTCGTAGACGAGGTTGACGAAGCGGCGCGTCGAGACCGTCTCGGGGTTCGGGACGTGCCAGACCTCGCCGAGCGCCTCGTCGCGCTCACCGAGGAGGACGAGCGCCCGCGCGAAGTCGGGGACGTAGGTGTAGGTGTGGGCGAGTCGCGGGTCGCCGAACACCTTCGCGCGCTTGCCGGCGACGGCGGCCCCGAACACCCGCTCGCCGACGACCGACTCGCGGACGCGCGGGCCGAAGAAGTCGCTGGCGCGGCCGATGGTCGCCTCGATGCGACCCGCCTCGTGGGCGTCGAGGACGATGTCGGCGCACTCGGCTCTGACCTGTCCCTTCGGGCCGGTGGCGGCGTACGGGAGGTCCTCGGAGAGACGAGCCTGCACCGGGCCGTACATGTAGAGGTTCTCGGCGACGACGAGGCGCGCGCCGGCGGCTTCGACTCCCGCGACGATGCCGCGGGTGAGGTCGGGGAACAGTTCGGGCCACTGGTCGTACGGCGGTTTGGCGCAGTGATAGACGACATCCGCGTCCGCGAACGCGGCGACGGCGCGGTCGGGGTAGAGCACGTCCGCGAGGCGGCTCTCGACGCCCTCGGGGAGGAAGTCGGGGTCGTGACGCGTCACCGCGGCCACGTCCGCCCCGCGTTCTCGGAGCTGTTCCATCACCGCGAGTCCGACGGGACCGGCACCCACCACCACGTGTTGTGTCATGGTCCCCCGTACGCGCGCCGGCGACAAAGCGGTGTCTAGGCCCGTCAGGTCCCGAGACGACTCGTAGGGTTTATCCATACCGGCGAGGTAGTTCGCGGTACTATGGCCGACAAGAAGGCACGATCCGTCGGTAGTTCCGGGCGCTTCGGCGCTCGGTACGGCCGCGTCGCTCGACGCCGCGTCAAGGAAATCGAAGCAGAGATGCGCAACTCCAAAGTCGACGGCGACGACGTCACTCGCGTCGAAACCGGCGTCTGGAAGAACGAGGAGACCGGCGAGATTTTCACCGGCGGCACCTACCGCCCGCAGACCCCCGCCGGCAAGCAGGTCCGTCGTTCCATCCGCGCCGCGCTCACCGGCGAGGACGAATAACCCACAAGTAGCCTCGACGCTTTACATCTTCACAATGAGCTACAAGTGTTCCCGGTGCAAGCGCGATGTCGAACTGGACGAGTTCGGTGGCGTCCGCTGTCCGTACTGCGGCCACCGCGTCCTGCTGAAAGAGCGGTCGCCTAACGTCAAAGAAGTCGCCGTCGAGTAGCGTGCGCCCCGCGCACAGCGCTTCGCTCGAATTCGACTACCCCGACGAGCGGCGCGCGCGCGTCGTCGAGCGCAGCGTCGCCGTCGAGGAAGGCGAGATAGACGACGCCCGGTCCGGTGCGCGCGTCGCCCGCGAGGGACGGACCGTCGTCGTCACCGTCGAGGCCGGCGACCTCGTCGCACTCCGCGCGGGCGTGAACTCGTGGATACGCCTCGTAGAGACCGCAGAGCGCGTCGCTTCGGCGGGTGAGGCGCAGTCGGAGTCCGCGTAGGAGACCGCGGGTGTTTTAGGGCCGGCGTCCCGTCGGTTCGGGTATGCAGGGAAGCCTACCGCCGGAAGCCCAAGAGAAGCTCGAAGAACTGCAGAACCTTCAGGAGACCGCCCAGAACGTCTCCGAGCAGAAGCAGTCCTCCGAGAGCGCGCTCAACGAGGCGCAGACGGCGCTCACGACGCTCGAAGAGATCGACGGCGACTCGCAGATGTACCGCGAAGTCGGCGAACTCCTCATCGAGACCGACTACGAGTCGGCCAAAGACGACCTCGAAGAGAAGGTCGAGAGCCTCGAAGTGCGCGTCGAGCAGCTCACGAAGCAGGAGACGCGCGTGCAGGAGAAGTTCGAGAGCCTGCAAGAAGAGCTCCAGCAGATGCTTCAGGGCGGCGCGGGCGGCGCGGGTCCGATGGGCCCCGGCGGCGCGTAAATGTCACAGCCGACGGACGAAGAAGTGGTCGAAACCGCCGCGGAAGCGGCTGAAGGCCTCATCTTCGCCCGCTTCAAGCAGTCGCGCGTCAAGGACTTCGACGTCACCGTGACGTTCGAAGACGGCGTCCTCGACGTTGACGTGTACGTCAACGCGCCCGACGACGCCGACGACGCGGAGGCGGTCGCCGAGGAAGCGGCGCTGACGGCCCAAGAGGCCGTCGACGAACTGTTCGCGGCCGCCGACGAGGAGTAAGGGACGTTCTCGCGGGCACCCCCCGCACTCGATGTTGTCCGGTGAGCGGCGGCGCTGTGCCGGCCGGCGCGCGAACCGAACGAGAGAGTCGGACATCGGTTTCGCATTCCGCAAGTATCACCACGATTCGGTGCGGAGCCGCCCGACACAATTAAACATGATAGTGGTGTATGGTACCGTATGTCAATTAGAAGGACGCCGAGAGGAACGACCGCGTTGGACCGGTTGCGGGAGCGATACAGCGACGCCGACCTCACCTGTTCGAAATGTGGCTTCACCGACGACGACGGCGAGTGGTCGGCCAAGACGACCGGGTCGAGCGTGTTCTACCGGCGGGTCTGTCCGAGTTGCGGCGCTATCGAGACGCGGACGCTCTCGCTGAAGTAGTGCGGCGGGGAGTTGCTCGTCGCTGGAATCGACTCGCGAGTGGCGACGCCGGAACCGCAGAGAACGAGAGGAGAGCGGGAGCGCCGGACGGCGACGCGCCGCCAGCGTCGCCTACGCGAGGAAGAACACGAGCAGGCTGACGGCCATCGCCGCGAGGATGAGCGCGAGCGCGAGCGCCCCGCCCATCGAGACGACGACGTTAGCGTGGCTGGCGAGCGTCTCGGTGCGGTCGTTGCCGAAGATGGTCACCTCGGCGCGCTCGGTCGCCATGCCGGCGACGACCGGTTCGGTGTCCGCGAGCGCCTCGTCGACGAGGCGGTCGATGGTCTCGCGGAGTTCGTCGTGGTCGATGGCCGCGCCGACCTGATTTTCCGCCTCGACGGTGTTGACGATGTGGGTGTCCGTCGTCATCACCTCGGCCACGTCGGCTTTCGCGTTCGGCCCGGTCGTCAGCCCCTCGACGATGCGGTCGCGCAGGCCCGGTTCCATGTTGTTGCCGTCGATGAGGACGTACGCGGTCGTCTGGTCGCCGACGGTCGTCGCGGCCACGCGGATGCCCAGCGGGCCGATACCCTCCCGCGGCGTCCAGTCGGTCGGGTCGAACGACGTTCCCAACGACAGCGACCCGCGCGACGAGGCGGAGAGTTCTTCGCCCGCGAGTCCGGCGGCGGTAATCATGTCGAACGAGCGCTTGCTCCCCGGCGTGACGTGGCCGAGGTCGGGTCCCTGAAGCCCGTTGTTGCAGTTGTGGGCGTCGACGAGAAGCACGTCCCGCAGGCCCGTGGTGCGAGCCTCGGCGGACGCCGAGAGGCCGACCGCGTACTCCACGTCGTCGGCGAACTGCGGGGCGTACGTCGAGACGAGCAGCGCGTCGTCACCGAAGCGCTGGCCGAGCATCTTCGCGTCGCCGGACTGGACGCGGACGCTTTCGGTCACGTCGGGGCTGTACTCGATGCGCTCGTAGGCGTCGTCGGCCGCGTCGAGGACCACGTCGACCTCGCGTTCGGTCACGAGGTTGAAGTCGTGGCCCGCGGTCGCGTGGGGCGGGAACACGAGCCCCTCCGCCCGGCGGGCGACGCGCTCGGGGAAGTTGCCGCCGCCGATTTCGCCCATCGGACCGGGGTGAATCATCGGCAGGACGAACCGGGCCTTCTCGGTTCCGTCGTCGCGTTCGAACGAGAGCACGGTGACGGGGACGATTGCCTCTTGGCCGAGCTGTTCGAAGAAGTCCTCCAGTTCGCGGGTTCCCTCGGCGATGTGGCCGATGAAGCCGCGGATGAAGTCGAGGACCGACACGCCGAGGCCGCGACGCCACGGGCGGTCGACGATGCGGAGGAAGACGTAGACCCCGAGGGCGTACATCACGCAGGTAATCGCGAGGAGCTGGAAGTGGCTCAGCGCGATGGCCGACAGCTCCGGCGGTGCCCGGTCGGGGCGGGCGAGATACGGCATCAGATAGGCGTCGAGGATGGGACCGCCGACCTCGAAGAACCGGAGCGTGCCGCTGTAAACGAACAGGAGCGCGGCTGACGTGAGCGTCTGGATGCTCGCCGGGACCGCCGCGATGAGCAGCGACGACCGCGAGACGGCCATCACGATGAGCAGGCGGAAGGCGAACACCGACGCGAGAGCGATTACGAGCGCGTCGAAGATGAACGTCTGGCCGAGGCCCGTGAAGACGGAGACGATGGCGGCCCCGGTGAGGAACGTGACGATAATCACCTCGCCGGCGAGCGCGAGGAGCGACGAGCGGTTGTGCGTCAGCTTCCCGCCGACGAACCGGTCGACGCCGGTGGTTCCGAACGCCGCGACGACGGTCGGAATCCCGATGAAGAAGATGCCTTCCCAAGCGTCTCTCCCGAGGAAGAAGATGCCCCGCCACGAGCCGGCGAGGTCCCCGGAGTCGAACGCGCCGATACCCGCCATCGCGGCGACGAGCAGGGCGAACCCGAGACTCGTGTACCAGCTGGGCGCGCGGAAGATGAACCGCGAGAGCCCGGCGAGGTCGCTCTGGGTGGAGGTCATTTCCCGAACAGACAGAACGGAGGCCGGTAAATGTCTCGGCTTGCTTCCGAGGAACGACCGTGAGAGACTTCATCGTGTCGCCGGATTGCGGTTTCCCGCCTCGGCGACGGAGCAAAAAGCCAGTCGTCGCGGAGCACCCGGTCGCGGTCGAAGGCGACCGACCGCTCGGCTACCGGTTACCGCTCGCAGATGTCGATGAAGTTCTCGAACACTTCCTCGCCCTCGGCGGTGTGGGCGACCTCGGGGTGCCACTGGACGCCGTAGAGGTCGCGGTCGGCGTCGCTCATGGCCTCGATGGTACACACGTCGCTCGTGGCGGTGTGGGTGAAGCCCTCGGGGACCTCCTTGACCTCGTCGGCGTGACTGGCCCAGACGCGGGTCTCGGGGGCGAGCGAGCCGATAAGCGGGTCGTCCTCGTCGAGGATTTCCACGTCCACGTCGGCGTAGCCGCCGTAGTCGCCGGAGCCGACGCGGCCGTCGAGTTCTTCCGCGAGAATCTGCATGCCGAGACAGATGCCCAAGACGGGCACGTCGAGGTCGAGGTAGTCGGGACAGCGGCCGATGCGGTCCATGTCGGGGCCGCCGGAGAGGACGATACCGTCCGCGTCGATGTCCGCGGGGTCGGTGTCGTTGTCGACGAGTTCGGTGTCGACGCCGAGGTCGCGGAGCGCGCGCCGTTCGAGGTGGGTGAACTGCCCGTGGTTGTCGATGACGACGATGCGGGTCATGTCCCGGATTGGACTACCGTGCCTAAAAGTCAATCGAAGAACGGTCGAGATGCGCGTATCCGTGCATCAGATTGGCGCGTCGGGCCGGTCGGGTCGCGCCTCACTCGTCGCCGGCGCGGTCCCGCGCCGTCTGAAACCCGAGTTCGTCGAGTTCCTTCGTCCGGCGGCCCTCTCGCTCGGCAATGGCTTCGACGTCGGGAGAGGCGTCGTCGTCGATGCGGGCGAACGACTTGTGAACCTTCGTGTGACACCACCGACACAGCGCGACCGTGATTTCGTGGGATGGTTCGTCGCCGTCGCCGCTGCCGTCACCGCCGCGGCCGCCGTACGAGAGGTGGTGTGCTTCGAGGAGCGGGCGAGCGGTCGAATCGTGGGCCATGCGGACCTCTTCGAGGCCGCAGCGGACGCACTCGCGGCCGCTCGTCGTCGAGGCGTAGTGCGGGCAGTCGCGGAAGTCACAGCCCTCCGCGGCCGCGACGCAGTCGTAGTCCGCGCGGCGGCGCTCGCGGGCGAACGCCGGGTCGCGGTCGGCGTACTCGCGGGCGAGGCGGCACGCGCCGTCGCTCGTGAGGTGGTCGCAGCGGCCGGCGTGGTCGTAGGGGTCGTCGACCCCCACGGGCGTCCCTGTCGGCGTCCGCTCCATGGACCGGGTTCGGGGCGGGGCGGGCCTAAACGTTGCTCTCGACGGCGGACGAACCGACGGCCCGGCGGTGGATTCATCACGTCCGCCGTCGAAGCCGGCTCCGTGAGACTCGTTCACCGACAGAACGGAGCGCAATCGACCCTCGCGTCGAACGTCGAGACTGCCGACTCGTTTCTCTCGCAGGCGCGCGGGCTGATGTTCCGCGGCTCCGTGCCGGACGACTACGCCCTCGTCTTCCGGTTCGACGACGCCGACCGCCACAGCCTCCACATGGTGTTCGTCCCGTTCGACATCGACGCGCTCTGGCTCGTCGGCGACGAGGTGACGAAGAAAAAGCGGCTGTCGGCGTGGACGGGTATCGGCTTCGGGATGGCCGACACCGTCGTCGAACTCCCCGCGGGCGCGGCCGACGGCGTCGAACCCGGCGACCTGGTCGAGATTGCGGAGTGACTCGACGGTCTCGAAGCAACGCTCGTCCAGCGCGGTCCCCGGAGAGACACCAATTTCTGTCGGAACCATCTCTTTTATCCCTTCATCGACAAATGTGTTCAACTACTATGTCGGAACCTACCACACCGACGGAGGATAGAGTAAGTCGTCGCGAGACGGCTGGCTGTGAAATTCGACGGTTCTAACCCACAAGGACACGATTCTACCGTGAACGAACGATTCGGGAAGACCCCCGAGCTACGCACTTCTGATTCAGTACAGCTCTTAGACACCACGCTCCGCGACGGTGAGCAGGCCCCCGGGGTCTCGCTGACGCCGACCCAGAAGGCCGACATCGCCCGCGCGCTCGACCGCGCGGAGGTCGATTACATCGAAGCCGGGAGCGCCTGCACCGGCCCCGGCGAGCGCGAGACGATAAAGCGCGTCACGTCGCTCGGCCTCGACGCGACGGTGACGAGCTTCGCCCGCGGCGTCAAGAACGACGTCGACCTCGCGCTCGACTGCGACGTCGACGGCGTCACGCTCGTCGTGCCGGCGAGCGACCGCCACGTCGAGTCGAAAGTCGGGACGACCCGCGAGGACGTCGTCGAGACGACCGACGAACTCGTCGCCTACGCCAAGGACCACGGCCTCTGGGTCGAGGTCATCGGCGAGGACGGCTCGCGGGCCGCCCCGGAGTTCCTCGAATCGCTCGCGCGCGCCAGCCACGACGCCGGTGCCGACCGCTTCTGTTTCGCCGATACGGTCGGCCACACGAGCCCCGAACACACCTACGAGGTCGTCTCCCGACTCTCCGAGCTTGGCCCGACCTCGACGCACACCCACGACGACCTCGGCCTCGCGATGGCGAACGTCCACGCCAGCCTCGCCGCGGGCGCGGACCTCGTCCACACCACGGTCAACGGCATCGGCGAGCGCGCCGGCAACGTCGCGCTCGAAGAGGTCGCCATCGCGCTCGACCACTGCTACGACGTGGAGTCGGTGAAGCTCGACGAACTGTACGCGCTGGCCCAGAAGGTCGCACAGGCCACGGGCGTCTCGCTCCCGCCAAACAAGGCGGTCGTCGGCCAGAACGCCTTCACCCACGAGAGCGGCATCCACACCGACGGGACGCTCAAGGACGACGCGATGTACGAGCCGTACCCGCCGGAGACGGTCGGCCGCGAGCGCCGCCTCGTCCTCGGGAAACACGCCGGGCGCGCCGGCGTCAAGGCCGCGCTGGACGAACACGGCGTCGACGCCACCGACGAGGAAGTCGCGGCCGTCGTCGAGCGCGTGAAGGAACTCGGGGACCGCGGCAAGCGCGTCACCGACGCCGACCTCCTCGCGTTCGCAGAGGACGTTCAGGGCCGCGAGCGCGCCCGACAGGTCGAACTGCTCGACCTCACGGCCGCCTCGGGCGGCGGCACGCCGACCGCGAGCGTCCGCCTCCGCGTCGAGGGCGAGGAACGCGTCGCCTCCGGCACCGGGTCCGGCCCGGTCGACGCCGCGGTGAAGGCCGTCCGCGAGGCGCTCGGCCCCGACGCCGACGCCCAACTCGACGAGTACCACGTCGACGCCATCACCGGCGGCACCGACGCCGTCGTGACCGTCGAGGTGACGATGTCGCTCGGCGACCGAAGCGTCTCCGTCGCGGCGTCGCACGCCGACATCACGCGGGCGAGCGTCCAGGCGATGGTGGACGCGCTGGACCGGCTGCTCGCGCCGAACCACACGTCGCCGACGCCCGCGTCGGCCGACGACTGAGAAGACGACCCTGTCGCGTCGCGGCCGCGTTTTTCTCCCGCTCCCGGGACGACTGAATCCGAACCCGGACTACCGCGTCTCTTTGGCGACGAGGTAGGTCCAGCCGCCGCGGCGCTCGAACCCGATAGCGTCGTCGCCGAGCTCCGTCTCCGCGAAGTCGGCGACGCGGCCGGTCCGGACCGTCGTCACGTCGATGCGTCGCGTCCCGTCCCGTTCGCTCGTGTCCGCGCTTACTGCGTTCGCACTCATACCCTCGCTGACGCGGGCAGGGGATATGTATCGAATCCTAGGAGAGTGAAAGTGAAATCGAGGGACTGCACGGCCCCGTGCCACGATGTCGCACACCTTACGCGAGGACGACACTCGAAGCAAGCGTCTCGAAGCGCTCACTCCAGCGCGAAGGCGACGAGAACGATGGTGACGACCACGACGAACGCTGCGCCGAAGTAGCCGGCAACCCGGTAACTCTCGATGAGCACGAGCAAAAACAGGAGGGCGATGATGACGTCGAGTCTGTATTTGAGCGCGGTGTCCATACGGACCGGCATTCGTGTCTAATTAGTAACTGTTTTGGTGGCGTGAAGCGCGCTCCGTCGGGCGTATCAGAACCGATTTGCGAGCCAGTCAGGACTATCGAAACGATGGTTGGGTTCACGGAGCGCGAGCGGTCGGGCGTGTACAAGTCGATTTACGCACGGCGGGACATCAGGCGGTTCAGCGACGATACGGTGTCCGAGGAGACGCTGGCGCGACTGCTCGATGCCGCGCATCACGCCCCGAGCGTCGGCTTCTCGCAGCCGTGGGACTTCGTCGTCGTCGAGGACGACGAGACGAAAGCGGCCGTCGCGTCCATCGCGGAGCGTGCGATTGCGGCGGCCCGCGAGGGCTATCGAGAGCCTCGAAAGTCGGAGTTCGGTCGGTTGAAGCTGGAAGGAATCACCGACGCCCCGGTGAACGTCTGCGTCACGTGCGACCCGACGCGGGACGCCCCGCACGTCCTCGGGCGCAACACGATGCAGGCGATGGACGCCTACTCGACGTGTCTCGCCGTGCAGAACCTCTGGCTGGCCGCGCGGGCCGAAGGCGTCGGCGTCGGCTGGGTGTCGTTTCTCTACCCCCACGAGGTCCGCGAAGTACTCGGGATTCCGCACCACGTCGAGCCGATTGCGTATCTCTGCGTCGGCTATCCCGAGGACGGCTTTCCCGAGGAGCCGGTCCTCCAACGAGAGGGCTGGCGCGAGCGCATCGACACGAGCGAACTCGTTCACTGGGGAGAATGGGAGTCTACGTCGGACTGAGAGAATCGGAGTCGCGGCGCGACGAGACGTGCCGCTCGGAACGTTGTGGCCGCGAGAAGCGCCGAGGGTGAGATTTGAACCTCACTCGCTCACTGCGTTCGCTCGCTGGTTCAAATCTCGGGTCGTCGCACAGCCTCGTCACGCGGGGCGAGAGACATGAACGTCTCTCGCGGGGTGACGTTCGGAAGAAGCGCCGAGGGTGAGATTTGAACCGCAGTCGCTCCCATGCGGTCGCTCCTTGATTCAAATCTCAGGACGTTGCACACGCGGCCACGGAGTCGCGGCGCGACGAGACGCGCCGCTCGGAACGTTGTGGCCGCGAGAAGCGCCGAGGGTGAGATTTGAACTCACGTGTCCGAATGGACAGTAGATTTCGAATCTACCGCCTTGGCCGGGCTAGGCTACCTCGGCTTCCATCGTTGTCTCTCTCGCGGATAGTTTAATCCGTTTCGATTTCCGAGGGCCGCGGCGGAGAGTCACACGGATGCAGTCGGCGGGTCTCTGGCCCAACTGCGTCCGGGCGGGACGGGCGGAGTCGACGACCGACGAGCGACCGACCAGAGCGCCACCGACCAATGGGAATAAGTCGCACGCAGACCCGGGTGGTGTATGGACATCGACACGGCCAGCGAGACGTGCTCCGAGGTGCTCGACGCCATCTCGGAGGCCGTCATCGCCGACCGAGCCTTCCTCGAAACCGTCCTGACGGGCGTCCTCGCCCGCGGCCACGTCCTCCTCGAAGACGTTCCGGGAACCGGAAAGACGCTCACCGCGCGGAGCGTCGCCACCGCGCTCGGGCTGTCGTTTTCCCGCGTGCAGTTCACCCCGGACCTGCTTCCCGCCGACGTGACCGGGACGAACATCTACGACGAGCGCGAGCGGACCTTCGAGTTCTCGCCGGGGCCAATCTTCGCCAACGTCGTCCTCGCCGACGAAATCAACCGCGCGCCGCCGAAGACGCAGGCCGCCCTCCTCGAAGCGATGGAGGAAGGACAGGTGACCGTCGACGGCGAGACACACCAGCTCCCGAGCCCCTTCTTCGTCATCGCGACGCAGAATCCCGTCGAACAGGAGGGGACGTTCACCCTCCCCGAGGCGCAGGTCGACCGGTTCGTCGTGAAATCGGCCATCGGCTACCCCGACCTCGACGGCGAGGTCGAACTCCTCCACCGGCGTGCGGGCCGGAGCGATCAGAGCCCGAGCGTCGAGCGCGTCCTCGACCGCGACGCCGTCGCCGCCATCCGCCGCGCGCCCGAATCGGTCCGCGTCGAGGACGACCTGCTCGAATACATGGCGAAGCTCGCGCGGGAGACCCGAACCGACCGCCGGGTCCGCATCGGCGTCTCCCCCCGCGGGACCCAACGGCTGTTCGAGGCGACCCGCGCCCGCGCCGTCATCGAGGGCCGCGAGTTCGTCACGCCCGACGACGTAAAGCGCGTCGCGCAGTCCGTGCTCGCTCACCGCCTCGTCCTGACGCCGGACGCGCGGGTCGAAGACGTGCGGAAATCGGACGTCGTCGACGACGTGCTCGGTCGAGTGGCCGTGCCGACGCTGGAGTAAGGCGGGAGACGTGAGGCGTGGGGCGGACACGGCTCAGCGCGCCACGACCGCCACGAGCGCGACGACGCCGACCAAGAGTAAGACGACGGCCGTGATGGGCTGGCCGCCGGCGGCCGCCCGGTCAGCGCCGTAGACGACGGCCGCGCCGACCGCGAGCACGACGAGCGTCGCCGCCGCGTGGACGAGTTCGAGCTGGAGCGTGTCGGTCTCGCGGCCGAGGTGTGCGCCGACGGAGCGCGCGTTGTCCGCGAGGTCCCACGCGAGTATCGACCCGACCGCGGCGAGCAGAAGCGCCTCCGTCCCGGCCCCGCTCGCGCCCGCAAAGAGGAGCGAGAGGAAAAACAGCCCGCCCGCGGCGTCGACGACGCGCCGCGAGCCGCTGAACAGTCCGGCGGCGAGCGCGACCGTCGCGGCGAGGCCGCCGACCGCCGCCGTCGACGTGGTGAAGCCGAGCGCGAGGACGGTGAACCCGGCGGCCGACAGCGCCAGTGCGGTCCCCGTCCGGGTCGGCTGGCGGGTGATTTCGCTCACCGCGACCACCCCGCTTCGGCCCGCGCGAGCGCGACACCGAGGGACTCGTCACCCCAGTCGACGACGCGGAGGCCGCTCCCCCGGAGTTCGCGGAGCCGCAGGTCGCGCTCGATGCGTGCGAGGCGCGCGCCGACGGTCGATGTCGTCGTCGGGTCCGGCGAGACGACCGTCACGGCGTGGCCGTAGGCCTCCAACCGACGGGCGACCGAGACGCCGTAGTCGTCCACGAGCGGCGAGCAGAAGATGACCTGCGCGTCGCTGGCGAGTCGACGCCGGAGTCGGCGCACGGCCACGGAGGGGAAAAAGGCCCCGTCCGGCGGCGTCGGCGCGAACGCCGGGTGGGTCGCGAACAGCCGGCGGGCGCGGGCGCGGTGGTCGACGCCCGACGAGGGGGCGAGCCAGCACTCGTCGGGGCCGAACGCGGCGACGCCGACGCTGTCGCCGCCGTCGAGGAGTGCCGAGAAGGCGACGCTCGCGGCGTCCACGGAGCGCTCGACCGCGGTCTCCCCCTCGTCGTCGGGGGCGACGTGCGCCTCAGACCGGGTGTCGACGACGAGGACGACGGACGCCGCGCGCTCCTCTCTGAACTCCACCGTGGCGAGTTCGCCCGTGCGGGCGCGGCGGTTCCAGTCGATGCGCCGAATCGGGTCGCCGTGGCGGTACTCGCGGATGGAGGCGAACTCCAGTCCCGACCCCGGCACGTCGGTCTCGACGCGGCCGGCGTACTTCGAGGTGAGGCCCCGAAGCGGCAGGTCGGCGGTCGCGGCGAGTTCGGGCTCACACCGGAGCGTCGTCTCGGCGTCGACCGTCTCGCGGGACTCGACGGCCCCGCTCGGGTCGCGGACGACGACGACCGTCTCGTCCCACGAATGCTCGCCGCGGACGGCCGTGACCGTGTACGTCGCGGTCGCGGTCGCGCCCGGTCGAAGCGCCGTCCCCAGTCGGGCGGAACCGTCGACGACGCCGAGCGCCGGCGGCACGCCGTCGACGACGCGGAGGTCGAACAGCGTGCTGGACCCCTCGTTGGTGACGCGGAGCGTGACTTCGACCTCGTCGTCGGGGTCGGGCGTCGCGTCCGAGAGGTCGCGCTCGATTCGGAGCGACACCTCGGGAATCGCCGCGACCCGGACGTAACCGAGGACGACGACGCCGAGGCCGGCCGCGAGGAGCAGCGACGATTCGCGGGTGAACACGCCCGCGGCGGCCGCCACGAGGACGAGGCCGTCGAGGCCGGTCCAGCGTTCGGTGTCGAACCCGTGGCTCATCGGCGCTCACCCGCGGGGCCGTCGGTAGTGCCGACTTGTTCTATCGCGGCGACGGCTCGCTCGGCGCGGTCGGTGAGCGACGACCGGCCGGACAGAAACAGGCGGACGCGCTGTCGGAGCGGAATCGAGACGGACGCGCCGAGAAAGCGCGCGGCGACCGGGTCGTCGGTCCACCCGCCGGTTTCGAGGAGCGCGGCCGCTTCCTCGGGAGCGCGACCGCCGCGGGCGACGAGCGCCTCCTTGGCCCGCGTTTCGAGGCGGTCGACGACGCGCTCGCGGGCGGCCCAGCGGGTGCCCTGACCCATCGCAGACACGAGGTCGTCGTCGAAGTCGGCTCCGGGCACCGGGACCGAAATCCGCGCTTCCGGGTCGTCGGTAACCGTGGTGTTCGAGGGCGTATCGCGGCGGCGCTGGACGTACCGAAGCCCCTGGAGCGCCGCGAGCGCCGCGACGAGTCCGAGGAAGATATCCGTCAGTTCGAGGCCGAAGGAGACGCCTGCGACGACCGCAAGTCCGGCGGTCGTGGCGACGACGCCGACGAGCAAGAACAGCCGACGCGTCAGCGTCATCGGTCGCCCTCCGGTGAGTCGGCGTAGGCGCGTTCGATGCTTCTGAGCGCGTCGACCGCCCGGCGCTCCCGCTCCGGCGTCGCCTCGAAGCCGCCGTATCGGACTTCCTCGAACAGCGTCGTCAGGTCGTCCACGTCGTCGCGGTCCATCCCGGCGTCGACGGCCGAGTGGGCGAACTCGGCGGGCGTCGCAGCGCGACGGTTCGGCACGTCGAGGAGCGCGGTCATCTCACCCCACGCGCGGAACACTTCGTTTTCGACGTCGGCGTCGCCGTCTTCGATGCGCTGGGCCGCGGCCCCGGCGGCCCGTCCGACGGCGGCGACGTTCGACCCCTCGTCCTCGTCGGCGGGGGTGACTTCGTCGTCGGCCGCGGGCGAGTCGCCGGTCCCGGTGACGAGCATGAAGGCCGCGACGGCGAGGGCGACGGCGAGCAAGAGGCCGAACAGCACCGTGGGCGGTGAGACGCTCTGCGCCGCGTTCCCGCCTTGGCCGAGACTACCACCGCCGCCGGCGGGGAGAAACGACACGTTTCGCGCGGCGGCCGCGGCACGAGACGAAAACGAGAACTCGCGGCGACATCCCGTGAGGAGGGCGAAAAGCAGGACGACCGGCGGCCCGACCGCCGCGAAGATTGCGAGGGGCGGAAGCAGAGAGCCGGTCTCCCGGTAGGCGTACGCGCCGAGGAGGACGAAGACGAGGGCGACGACCGCGAGGACTCCGGGTGAGAGCAACCACGGGAAACACGGCGTCGGGATGCTGAGACTGCCGGACGAATCACCGGACGGTTGGGTGCCGGTCTCGTCTGTGTCTCCAGCGACCGCGCCGCCGGTCTCGCCGCCACCGAAGCCGACTGGGCCGCCGCTTGAGACGACGGTCGAATCGATGGTGGCGGCGACGACCGAGAGGGCGACGACCGCGAGGAGGGCCAGTGCGAGCGCGCGGAGGGCGGAACGGTCCACGGGGGTAGGTAACAGCATCCGAGGTAAAGACATTTCGAGGGGCGGGGCCGTCGCCGGCGGGACGACTGTCACCCCGTCGACCAGTCGAGTCGAGCGGAGCGTCGGTCGCGCCGTGTCGGCGGTGCCGAAGGGTCACGGACGACGCGACTGGACAGACCGGCCGTACAAGTGAATGGGTCGCCGCGGCGGAACGCGAAAGCCGCGGTCCGACACCCACACACCACGTTTGCAAGTGAATTGGCGGGGAAGCGATGGGTCGCGGCGTACCCACAGACACCACCGTTGCACGTGAAGCGCGGTGACGCCGCGGAGGGGGTGGGACCGGCGACTGCGCGGGGAGAGCACCGGTGCAAGTGAACCTCGAACGGGACTCGTCGCGCGTCACCCACCACCATTTCAGGTGATTCACTCCGATTGAGGCCGTCTACGCCTCGTTAACGGGAGACGCTTCCCACCGAGACGTACACCGTGAGCACCGAAACATGTCAACTCTTTAGTTGAACGCGTGCTCTGTTGTTCTACTAGCTACTCTCGCGTGCTCTCCTTCACTTGCAAACATGGTGTGTGTCTGTTCAAACGAGTTCACATTACCCACGAAATACGATAACATGGACCAGTGTAGAGTGAGCAAGCATCAACCGAGAGACGGCGGTTCCAGACGAGAACACGCGGTCCGACTCCGGCGATACCGTCGTCGTCACAATTCACATGAATCAGATGAAATCGGGGTTTTAAATAAGGGGACGCTACAACGGACCGACGCTAATGCGCCGGTTCGAGCGAAAACAAAACGTCTTCACCAACAAGGACGCCCTCGGGGAGTCCTACAAGCCCGAGCGCATCGAGGAGCGCGACGACGAGATTTCGGAGTACATGGACGCGCTCCAACCGGTCGTCGACGGCTGGGAGCCGAACAACGTCTTCCTGTACGGAAACACCGGCGTGGGGAAGACCGCAGTCACCGAGTTCCTTCTGGAAATGCTCCTCGAAGACGTCTCGCAGTACGACGACGTGGACCTCAGCGTCATCTCCATCAACTGCAAGACGCTCAACTCCTCGTATCAGGTGGCGGTCGAACTCGTCAACGAGCTTCGACCGCCCGGTGCGGAGATTAGCTCGACCGGCTACCCCCAACAGACCGTCTTCAAGAAGCTGTTTCAGGAGTTGGACGACGTGGGCGGGACGGTGCTCATCGTCCTCGACGAAGTCGACTCCATCGGCGACCGCGACGAACTCCTCTACGAACTCCCGCGGGCGCGCTCGAACGGCAAGCTCGAAGACGCCAAGGTCGGCCTCATCGGCATCTCGAACGACTTCAAGTTCCACGACCAACTCGACCCGCGCGTGCAGGACACGCTCTGCGAGCGCGAACTCCACTTCCCGCCGTACCAAGCGCCCGAGCTCCAGAACATCCTCGAATCGCGCGCTGAGGTCGCCATCGCAGAAGACGCCTGCGAGGAGGGCGTGCTCAACCTCTGTGCGGCGCTCGCCGCCCGCGACAGCGGGAGCGCGCGGCAGGCGCTCGACCTCCTGCGGCTGGCGGGCGAACACGCCGAGAACAAAGACGACGAGCGAATCACGCTCGACCACGTCGACATCGCCCGGCAGAAACTCGAACAGGAGCGCGTCGTCGAGGGGATGCGCGAACTCACCGAAAACGGCCACTTCGCCCTCCTCGCGGTCGTCTCGAAGGCCGCCCACGACGAGACGCCGTGTCGGATGCGCGACCTCTATCAGGAGTACCTCCGGCTGTGTAACTCCGCCGGCATCGACCCGCTCGCCCAGCGGTCGGTCCACAACCACCTCTCGGACCTCCGGATGCTCGGCATCCTCTCGGCCGAGGAGAACCGAACCGGTTCGCGCGGGAACTATTACAGCTACGCGCTCGACGTGCCGTTCTCCAGCGCGATGGAGGCGCTGTCCGACGTGCTCGCTCTCGACTCGGTCCTCGACGAGATTCGGAAGACCGCGACGCAGGCCGAGGCCGCCTGACCCCACGGCGACGCGGCCCCCCGAATCGACGTGCCGAGGTAGTGTGTCACGGATGTGGTGCTCCGGGCGTGGTGTCCGGGATGTGGTGCTCCGAGCGTGGTGTCTCGGGACATGATGTTTCGGGGGGCGGTGTGCTGGACTGCGGCGTTCCGAGACGTGGCGTTCCGAGACGCGGTAGTTCGAGGCGGTGGTAGTTTCTTGGTGCGCCAAACAGATGTGTACGGTATGACGAATCTCCCCCCGCGACTCTCCACGGGAATCTCCGGACTCGACGCGGTACTAGACGGCGGGCTAGTGCCGAACCGAACGTACATGGTCCGCGGAGAATCCGGGGCGGGAAAGACCATCGCCGGCTACCACTTCTTGACCGCCGGGCGCGAAAACGACGAGGACGTGCTGTTCATCTCCTTCGAGGAGTCGAACGCCGAACTCCGGGCGAACGCCGGAACGCTCGGGTTCGACCTCTCCGAGCTCCCGATTCTCGACTTGAGCCCGTCGCCCGATGCGTTCCTCGACGACGAGGCCTACACCATGCTGTCGCCGAGCGAGGTGGAAGGGAAGTCGACGGCGACCGAACTGCGAGACGCAATCGATGAACACGACCCCGACAGAGTCGTCATCGACCCGCTGAGCCAACTCGGTCGGCTCTCGTCGGACGAATACCAGTTCCGCCGACTCGTCTCGTCGCTCCTGAGCTATCTCAAGCGGTCGGGTGCGACGACGCTGTTCACGAGCCAGCCGTCGAGCGGCGGCACCGACGAGACGCTCGCGTACCTCTGCGACGGGTCGATATCGCTGTCTCGGTCCGACTGGGGGCGGTCGGTCCGCATCGAGAAATTCCGCGGCTCGGACTCGCAGACGGGGCCGCACGCCATGCGAATCGACGGCGGTCACGGGATGCGCGTCTTCCCGCGACTCGTCCCCGGCTCGCACCACCGCGAGTTCACTATCGAGCCGCTCTCGTCGGGCATCGACGACCTCGACGCCCTGCTCGGCGGCGGCATCGAGCGGGGGAGCATCACGCTCGTCAGCGGCCCGAGCGGCGTCGGTAAGTCCACCACCGGAGCCGCGTTCGCGCGGGCGACCGCCGAACGCGGCGAGCGCGCCGCGGTCTATCTGTTCGAGGAGAGCAAACGGAGCTTCCGACACCGCTCCGAGTCCGTCGGCATCCCGATAGACGACCTCGTCGACTCCGGGAACCTCCGGGTCGACGCCGTCGAACCGCTCTCGCTTTCGACCGACGAGTTCGCCCAGCGGGTGCGCGCCGAGGTCGAAGCCAACGACACCAAATTCGTGCTGATAGACGGTACCGCGGGCTACCAACTCAGCCTTACCGACGAGCGGAGCGACATCCGCCGCGAACTCCACGCGCTGGCGCGGTACCTCAAGAACATGGGCGTCACCGTCGTGCTGACCGAGGAGGTACAGCAGGTCACCGGCGCGTTCCACGCCTCGGACAACCACGTGAGCTACCTCGCGGACAACATCCTGTTCATCCGCTACATCGAGGTGCGCGGCGAGATTCGCAAGGCCGTCGGCGTCCTCAAAAAGCGGTTCGGCGGCTTCGAGCCGACGCTCCGGTCGTTCGAAATCGGGAGGGACGGCATCACCGTCGGCGAACCGCTCGACGAGCTACGGGGCATCCTCACGGGGACGCCGACGTGGAACGAGGCCGAGTGACCGTGAGCGAAGACGCGTCCCGGAACGGAGCGCGCTCCGCGCGTGACGCGTCCGACGAGGAACGGATACTCCTCGCGGTTCGCGGCGCTCGGGACCGCGAGCTACTGGCGGGCCTCCTCGACGCGTACGAAGTCGTCGTCTGGGAACGCGGCCGCGAGGACGAATCCCAACTTCCGGAGTTCGACCTCTGTATCGTCGATATGGCGACGTACTCGGCGGTTGCCGACGCGCTCGACGAACGCAAAGCCGACGCCGGCGACCGCTTCGTGCCGGTGCTGTTGACGGTCACGCAAGACGAACAGCGCGTCGCCGCACGGCGACTCGACGACGTGCCGGACGACGTGCTCGCGGTCCCCGCACCGAGCGCAGTCATCCGGTCGCGGGTCGAGTCGCTCCTCCAGACCCGACGGCAGTCGCTCCAACTCGCGCTGTACCGCCGGGCGATGGACAGCGCGACGGTCGGCATCACCATCACCGAAGCCGACGACGACCAACCGCTCACGTACGTCAACGACGCCTTCGAGGAGATGACCGGCTACGACCGCTCGGAGGTCATCGGCCGGAACTGTCGATTCCTCCAAGGGGACGACACCGACCCCGAGGCGGTCGAGACGCTCCACGAGGCGGTCGACGCTGGCGAGAGCGCCGCCGTCGGCCTCACGAACTACCGGAAGGACGGAACGCCGTTCTGGAACGACCTGAAGATATCGCCGGTCTACGACGACGGTGAGCTCACCCACTTCGTCGGGTTCCAGACCGACGCGACCGTCCGCCACGCGCTCAGGAACCAACTCGTCAACGAGACGCAAACGCTCAAACAGCTCTTCGAGACGAGTCCGGTCGGTATCGTGGTCCTCGACGAAGACGAGATAATCATACGCGCCAACGAGTCGGCCCAAGAGATTCTCGGTCTGGGCCGGTCAGTCGTGCTCGGACAGCCGTACGACGCCCCCGAGTGGGAACTCGTCGACGAGCGCGGAGAGCCACTCGACCGCGGTGGGCTCCCCTTCGAACGGGCGAGAGAGGCCGGTGAGACCGTCAAGGGCTTCGAACACGGCATCGAAGTCGGCGGCGACCGCCGGTGGGTCGTCGTCAACGCCGCGCCCCTGACTGGAAGCGGCGGGGAGTGCGTCGGTGTGATTGCCGTCATCGAGGACGTGACCGAAGTGAAGCGCCAGCAGCGCGACCGCGAACGACTGCTCGACCTGTTCGACCAGAGTCAGAAAATCGCCTCGGTCGGCGCGTGGGAGTTCAACACACGGACCGGGGAAGTCCTGTTCACGAGCGGACTCGCGGAACTCGTCGGCGTCGATCCGCGGGAGACCTTCGACCTCGAAGAGGCGTTCGCGTTCTACCATCCCGAGGACGAACACGAGGCCCGAGCGGCGTTCGGACGGCTCGTTGCGACCGGCGAAGAGCAGTCAGTCGAGTGCCGACTGGAGACGATGGACGGCGAGACGCGCTGGGCGAACGTCCGCGGCGTCGCGGCGCGGGAGACCGACGCCGCCGTCTACCGCGGGACCGTCCAAGACATCACCGAGCGAAAGGCCCGCTCCGAGGAGTTAGAGCGGTACGAGCGCATCGTCGAGACGACGGCCGACCCGATTTACACGCTCGACGACAATCTCCGGTTCGTCCTCGCGAACAGCGCGACCGCCGACCTGCTGGACTGTGACCCCGGCGAACTCACGGGCGAACACGTCTCGGCGGTGTTCGGCGAGCGACACGCCCAGGCGCTCTTAGAGGCTATCGCGTCGCTTCTCTCGGGGGATAGCGCCGAGGAGACCATCGAGACGGTCGTCGTCGACCGAGGCGGCGCTGAGCGACAGTTCCAGACGACCATCGCGGCGAAGTCGTCGGGCGGCGAGTTCGACGGCATCGTCTGCGTCGGCCGTGACGTGACCGAACTCCGGGAGCGCGAGCGGCGGCTTTCGGTCCTCGACCGCGTCATCAGACACAACCTCCGGAACAAGATGAACATCGCGCAGGCGCACGCGGCGATGCTGCTCGAAGCCGCCGACGACGCCGACGTGCGCGAGTCGGCGGCGGCCATCGAGCGGGCGGCGGACGAACTCCTCTCAATCGCCGAGACGGCACGAAAGTTCAGCTCCGCGCTCGACCCCGACGTGACCGAGCGGGTGCAACCGCAGAACGTTGCCGACCGCGTCCGCAGCGTGGTCGAAGGCGCTCAGCTCAGCTACCCCGGGGCGACCATCACCGTCGACGCGCCGGAGAACGTGCGAGCGTTGGCGCACGCGACGTTCGAACTCGCGGTGAACGAACTCGTCGACAACGCCGTCGCCTACGGCGGTGACGACGTCGAAATCGAACTCTCTGTCGCCGAGGCCGACGGTGCGGAGCAAGTGACGGTTCGAATCGCGGACAACGGGCCGGGGCTCCCCGCGCTCGAACGCGAATCGCTCATGTCCGGGCGGGAGTCGCCGCTTCGGCACACGAACGGGCTCGGTCTCTGGTTCGTCCGCTGGACGGTGACGAACAGCAACGGCACGATGGAAATCAGAGACAACGAACCGAGCGGGACGATTATCGAGCTTCGCCTGCCGAAAGCCTGAGTCCGAGTCTGCGTTCGGCCGGCTCAGGCGGCGACGAAAACAGAGGCGACCGAACCGACCGCCGTCGCCCCGAGCATCACGCCGAGTCCGAACCCGAGAACACGGGCCATCGCCCGGCGAGCGTCCGCTTCCGTCCAGCCCGTTCCGGTGTCGAGGTGCGCCTGCATCGACTCGATGCCGCGACCGAGCGCGACCGCCCCGGACCAGCCGAGGAGCCCGAACCCGAACGCGAGCGAGCCGACCGCGAACGTCGTCTCGACGCTCGCCGAGAAGTCACCGACGACCAGCCGAGCGACCAGCCAGACGGCGGCGACGAGCGCGCCCGCGAGGGCCGCCGTGCCGACGAGTCGGAGGCGAGTCGCCGCCCGTTCGAGCACGGGGGGCGACGCCGCGTCCGTCGGGTCCGGTGGCGCGGACACGGTCGGTTAGTCGACCGCTTCGCGCATCCGCGGGTCCAGCGCGTCGCGCATGCCGTCGCCGAGGAGGTTGAACCCCAGCACCGTGAGCGCGAGGAAGAACCCGGGGAAGAACGACCACCACCAGACGCCGGTGAGCAGGCCCTGACTCACGCCGTTCGAGAGCATGAGCCCCCACGAGGGCGTGCCCGCCGCGGCACCGAAGCCGAGGAACGACAGCGCCGCGAGGTCGATGATAGCCAGCCCGAAGTTGAGCGTGCTCTGGACCGTGATGGGCGCGAGGCAGTTCGGCAGGACGTGCCGAACCAGCACGCGCGGGTCGGCCGCGCCGAGCGCGACCGTCGCGTCGATGTACTCGTTTTCGAGCACGGTCAGCGCGGCCCCGCGGACGACGCGGGCGAACCGCGGCGTGTAGACGAGCGTCAGCGCGGCGACCGCTCGCCACAGACCGAGGTCGTCGGGGAAGATGGCGACGAGCGCCAGCGCCAACAGCAGCGACGGGAACGCGAGCAGCACGTCCATCGTCCGCATGATGACGTTGTCGGTCACGTCGCCGTAGTAGGCCGCGACGATGCCGAGCCCGACGCCGAGGACGGTCGAGGCGGCGACCGTGACGGTGCCGAACAGCATCGCGTACCACGCGCCGTACGCCACCCGCGGCAGGAGGCTGCGGGCCTGTCCGTCGGTGCCGAACGGGTAGTCGAGACTCGGCGGGGCGCGGTTCGGGTTCGTCCCGAGCTGCGACTGCGTGATGACTTCGAGGTCCAAGAACAGCCGCGCGTACAGCGCGATGACCACCATCGCGACGATGATGGCGATACCGGCGAGCGCGAGGCGGTTCGACAGCAGTCGGGAGACGAACGGCGACGCCGTGAGGCGGTCGACGAGCCCGCGTTGGTCGACGTCGGTCGCCGTCTCGTTCGTGGTCGTGGTTTCCGTGCTCATTGTTCGATCCGCGGGTCAAGGATGGAGTAGGTGATGTCGACGCCGAGGTTGACCAGCGTGAACAGGAACGCGAAGGTCAGGACCGTCCCCTGTACGATGGGGTAGTCACCGACCTTGATGGCCTCGACCAGGAGCGTCCCGATGCCGCCGATAGCGAACACCGTCTCCGTGAGTACTGCGCCGCCGAGCAGGCCACCGAACTGGATGCCGATGACCGTGATGACGGGAATCATCGCGTTGCGGAAGCCGTGCTTCAGGACCGTAATCTTCGCGCCTTGGCCCTTCGCGCGGGCGGTCCGCATGTAGTCCTGCCGGATGACCTCCAGCATCGACGAGCGCATCATCCGGGAGATGAGCGCCATCGAGTAGACGCCGATGACCGACGCCGGGAGAATCATGTGGCGGACCGCGGAGACGAACATATCCCAGTTGCCCGCGAGGAACGTGTCGACCGTGACGAGGCCCGTCACTCGGATGGCCTCGACGTTGTACAGCACCGAGATGCGGCCGCTCGTCGGGAGCCATCCGAGCACCTGTGCGAACAGCAAGATGAGAAGCGGGCCGCTCCAGAAGATGGGCACGCTGATACCGGCGAGCGCACCGATGCGAGTCAGGTGGTCCGTGATGCTGTCCTGCTTGACGGCGCTCAGGATGCCCAGCGGGATGCCCAGCGAGATGCCGATGAGCTGCCCGTAGAGAGCGAGTTCGAGCGTGACCGGCAGCTTGTTGCCGAGCACTTCGCGGACCGGGGTGTTCCGCTGGATGATGAAGGACTCGCCGAACTGGAACTGCGCGGCGTCGGCGAGGAAGCGCCCGTACTGCACCCAGATGGGGTCGTTCAGGCCGAGGCTCTCTTCGACCTGCCGGACGAACTCCTCGCTGGCGCGTTCGCCCGCGATGGTGAGCGCCGGGTCGCCCGGCGAGAGATGCAGGATGGAGAAGACGAGCGACGCCACTCCCACCAACACCGGGACGAGCAACAGCAGCCGCTTGAGTACGAATCGTGTGGAAATCATGAAAGTCGAAGGCGCGGTCAGTTCCTCAGTTCAGGCTGACCAGATTGAGGTACGGACCGCTGATGGCGGCGACCTGGAACCCGCTGACGCGGCTGGAGACGCCGCGAAGCTCGTCCGCGTAGTCGAGGTAGACCCACGGGGCCTCGTCGTGTGCAATCTGGTTCGCCTCGTTGTACAGCGACTCGCGCTCGGCCTCGTCGTAGGTGCTCTGACCCTGTTCGACGAGGTCCATGTACTCGCGGTTCGCCCACGCCGAACGGTTACTGGTGTTGTAGCCTTCGGCGTCGAAGCTGACCCAGTCCTGTCCCTCCGTGAGTTCGCCCTCCTCTACCTGCGGGTGCAGGAGGACGTACATGAAGTTGTCCGGGTCGGCGTTGTCGGTGTACCAGCCGAGGAAACACGCGTCGTGGCGGCCCTGAGCGGTGTATTCGAGGAACGGACCGAACGACTGCTGGTTGATGTCGACTTCGATGCCGATTTCGCCGAGGTTGGACGCGACGGTCTCGGCGGTCTGAATCGGCGACGGGTTGTAGCCGCGGGGGTTCTGGAACGTCGCCAGTTCGAACGAGAAGCCGTCACCGTAGCCGGCCTCTTCGAGGAGGCGCTGGGCCTCCTCGGGGTCGTACGGGTACGGGTCGATGTCGTCGTTGTGGCCGAGGACGTTCGGCGGGAGCGGCTGGCTCGCCTGCGTCGCGAAGCCCGAGTAAATCTCGTTGACGATGGCTTCGGTGTTGATGGCGTGACTGACGGCCTGCCGGACGCGGCGGTCGCGGAACTCCTCGCGGCTCGCCATGTTGAACGCCATGTAGCCGATGTTGATACCCTCGGTGCGGACGAGGTTCGCGTTGCTGGCGTTTTCGACCTGGACGGACGACTGCGCACCGAGCCCGTCGATGATGTCGAGTTCGCCCGACGCGAGCGACTGCGCGCGCGTCGAGTTCTGGCCGATGGTGACGAAGACGACCTCGTCCACGTTCGGCCCGTCGCCCCAGTACTCGGAGTTGGCTTCGAGGCGGATGATTTCGTTCGCGTCGTCGAGGTTACTCAGCTGGAACGGCCCCGTCCCGACGGGGTTCGAACTGAGTTCCGTCCCGTACTCCTCGATGGCGGCGAGGGAGTGCACCGACGCCGCGAACATCGCCAGATTACGCAGGAACGGCGCGTACGACTGGGTCAGCTGAATCGTCATCGAGTAGTCGCCGTCGACCTGAATCTCGTCGATCCACGAGCCGAGGGTGAACGGCCCGTAGGCGGAGACGTAGTCGTCGCCGGCGTAGTACTCGTAGTCGCTGTCGACGAAGCGGCGATAGGTCGCCACGAAGTCCTCGGCCGTGAACTCCTCGCCGTTGTGGAACATCACGCCCTCGCGGAGCGTGATGGAGGCCGTCTCGCCCTCCAGGGAGTACTCGGTGGCGAGCCCCTGGGTCAGCGTGGACTGCCCCGGCTCGAAGTTGATGAGCGTGTCGTAGAGCTGTTCGGTCACCTTGGCGACCTCGCCGCTCGTACTGTTTTGGAAGTCGAGCGTCGGCGAGTGACTGCCGCGACCGTAGCGCAGGACCGAGTTCGAACCGTCGTCTTCGGTCTGTTCGGTCTGTTCGGTCTGGTCCGTCTCTCCCTCGGTGGTCCCCTCACCGGATTCGGTGGTGGTTTCCTCGCCGCCGCCGCCGGAACAACCCGCAAGCGCGGCCGTCGCCGCAGCGGTTCCCGCGGCCGTCAGGAACCGACGCCGCGAGACGTTATTGCCATCTTGTGACATACGTGTACCTATTGATGTGCCCCTATAAAAATAACGAAGAATCGTCCACGGGAACGAATGACACCACCGACCTGTTCCGGTAAAAATACGAGCCAATCAAAAAACGTCTGACAGCTGACGAGACCCCGTATCGGGGCCTGCTCGTCGTCTATTCGTCGACGAGGTGACACGCCGCGGGGTGCGTCTGTTCACCCAGTTCGGGCGCGTCGCGCTCGCAGACGCTCTCGAATCGCTCGCGGAGGATTTCGCCCGCTTCGTCCCAGTCGTCGGCGACGACGCGTTCGAGCGCGCGGTCGACGACGCCCCGGAGTTCCGGCGACAGCGAGTGCGACAAGTGCGACTCGCGGAGTTCGTCCACGACGGCGTCGGCGTCGGCGGTGCCGCCGTCGGCGCTCACCGCTGCTTCGGCGCTCGGGTCGCCCGCATCGAGTGCGGCGTCGCGGGCGGTCTCGACGTCCAGCGCCTCGCGCTCGACGCGCTGGCGGAGGTCCATCACCTCGCGGTAGGCCGCCTGCTCGATGTCGAGGTCGGCCGGGGGGATGACCTGCGGACACCGCGTCCGGAAGTGACAGCCCGACGGCGGATTGATGGGACTCGGCACGTCGCCTTCGAGGATGATGCGGTCGTCGGTCTCGGCGGCCGGGTCGGGCTCCGGAATCGCCGACAGCAACGCCTGCGTGTAGGGGTGTCTCGGGTCGTCGAACAGCTCGTCGGTCGCCGCAACCTCGACGATTTCACCGAGGTACATCACGGCCACGCGGTCGGAGATGTGCCGGACGACGGAGAGGTCGTGCGCGATGAACAGATACGTCAGCCCGAAGCGCTCCTGGAGGTCTTCGAGCAGGTTGAGAATCTGCGCCTGCACGGACACGTCGAGCGCGGAGACGGGTTCGTCGGCGACGATGAAGTCCGGGTCGACCGCGAGCGCGCGGGCGATGCCGACGCGCTGGCGCTGGCCGCCGGAGAGTTCGTGCGGGTAGCGGTCGTACTGGCCGGTTTCGAGGCCGACCGCGTCGAGGAGTTGGTGGACCCGACGACGCCGGCGCTCGCTGGTGGAGTCGCCCGGCGTGACGCGGACGGTGACGCCCGAGACGACATCACCCTCGCGCTCGACTTCGACCTCGGTCCGGAGGCGCTCTTCGACGGCCACGTCGACCTCGCCGTCCGCGACGGTGACGGTCACGGCGGCGGTGGCGACGCCGTTCGAGGAGCCGACGATGGCGTCGATTTCGTCGCTCGCGGTGACCGAGACGCGCTCGGCGTCGATGCCCGTCACGGTCACGTCGGCCTCGCCGCGCACGTTCGGGTCCGACTCGGGGAGGTCGTGGACGTCGAGCGGCTCGCGGATGGTCTGGCCGACCGTCATCCGGGGGTCGAGCGACGACATCGGGTCCTGAAAAATCATCTGCATGTCGCGGCGCATCGCGCGGAGTTCGTCGCTGTCGAGCCCCGAGAGGTCCGTCCCCGAGAAGACGACGCGACCGCCGGTCGGCGGCGTCAGATGCAGGAGGCTCCGCCCGGCGGTTGACTTCCCGCAACCGGACTCCCCGACCAACCCGAGCGTCTCGCCCTCGTACACCGTGAAATCGACGCCGTCGACCGCCTTCACGCTCCGGTCGTCCGCCCCGAGGAATCGGTCGAGGATGCCGTCGGCCTGTTCGTAGTACTTCTGCATGCCGTCGACTTCGAGCAGCGGCGTGTCGGAGGGCTCGGTGCCCGTCGAGGCCTCGATGGCGTCGCCGCCGTACTCGCTGGTGTCGAAGTCGTCGAGGACGCACTTCGAGCGGTGGTCTACCTCGTCGTCGCCGTGTTGCTTGTAGGGTATCTCACCGGAGGTGCACTCCGGCTGGGCCCACGGACATCGGGGCGCGAAGTGACATCCTTCGGGCATATCGATGAGGTCCGGCACGTTGCCCTCGATGGGCGTCAGGCGCTCTTTGTCCTCGCTCGGGAGCGATTCGAGAAGCGTGTACGTGTAGGGGTGCGAGGGGTTGTGGAAGATTTCCTCGACCGGCCCCTCCTCGACGATTTCGCCGGCGTACATGACCGCGACCCGGTCGCACGTCTCCGCGACGACGCCGAGGTCGTGGGTAATCATGAGCACCGACATGCCGAGGTCCTCCTGGAGGTCGTCGATGAGGTCGAGAATCTGCGCCTGAATGGTCACGTCGAGCGCGGTGGTCGGCTCGTCGGCGACGAGCACGCGCGGCTGGCAGGCGAGCGCGATGGCGATGAGGACGCGCTGGCGCATCCCCCCGGAGAACTCGTGGGGGAACTCGTCGACCCGCGCGCCGGGTTCGGGGATGCCGACCGATTCGAGCACCTCGATGGTCCGCTCGACGATTTCGTCGTCGATGTCGCGGCTGATGCGGGGGAGCAGTTCGCGGACCGCGTTGAACCACGAGTCCTTGCGACGCCCGCCGTACTGGTGGAGTCGGAGGCTCTCTGCGACCTGCTCGCCCACCGTCAGCGAGGGGTTCAGCGAGGTCATCGGGTCCTGGAAAATCATGCCGAGCTCGCGCCCGCGGACGGCCCGCAGCGCCTCCTCGGGGGCGTCGACGAGATTGACCACGTCGCCGTCGACGAAGGCGGGGTTGTTGTACTCCTCACGGAACTCCTCGGCGAGCCGGCCGCTTTCGAGTTCGACCGACCCCGAGACGATTTCGCCGGGGTCGTCGACGAGGCCCATCGCCGAAAGTGCCGTCACGCTCTTTCCGGACCCGGACTCACCGACCAGTCCGACCGTCTCGCCCTCGCCGACCGTGAGGTCGAGGCCGTCGACGGCCTTGACCTGACCGCGGCCGGTCGAGAACTGAGTTCGGAGGTCCGAAAGAGAGAGTAGATTCCTCATTGAATGGGAATGACCTGCATGGAGTGAAATACCTTTTCAATTTTTGCCAGTTGATGAGCGGCTGTTGACAACACTCACCATCACGCAATCGCCCGCGTGACGCGCGAACGCGAGCGACAGCGGCGAGAGAAGCCAAAGTTTAGGTAGCGGACTCCGACACCATGCCGCATGGAAGAACATCCGCTCTCGGACGAGTCGGGCACGTGGGAGACGGTAGTCGCAGAGTGCGAGTCGCTCGCCGACGACTATCGGGAGCGAGACTGGACCGTCGTCGTCGCCCTCCCGGGGGACGTGGTTCCGGTCCCCGCCGCGGGCGACGAAGTGGTCGAACACGTCGGGCTCGACGTGGTCGTCGGCGACGACGTCTACCCCGACCTGGAAGCCGCCGTCGAGGGCGCGACGTTCGACGAGTACGAGGCGTTCCGCGCGGTCTCCGGCGGCCTCGTCTACCTCGCGCTCGTCGTCCGCGCCACCGACGACGAAGTCGCGGTCTGTCTCCCCCTGTACTACCGGCTCGCGGAGTCCGAACGCATGTTCTCGCTCCTCGACGGCGGCGAAACGATGCAGACGAAAGTCCACCCGCTCGACCCCGACAAGGGCGTCGAGTTCGTCCACGAGGACCCCGACCCGCTGCTCCCGCCGGACTGGGACGCCGACCTCTCGGACGAGTTCGCGTAGTCGCCCGCTCGCTGAACCGAGTTCCGAACGCGGTTAGCCGCCCCCGCATAGACACCGCTTATACTGGAGGTCCGGTTTCTTTCGGATAGCGACGCGAGGCGCTATCCGATGGAACTCGCAGAGGTGGACTCGGCTGTCCTGTTCGGTTTGATTACGATGGTGACGTGGGGGATTTGGATCGTCGTGGGCAACGCCGCCTCCGAGTCCATGGACCCGCGGACCGCCGCCGCCATCTCGTATCTCGTCGCGGCGCTGCTCGCGTTCGGCTTCATCGTCGTGTCGGACGCGTCGCTCGTCGTCACCGCGAGAGGGGGACTGCTCGCCGGGGTGGCCGGGCTGTGTACCGGCGTCGGCCTCATTTCGATGTACATCGGCTTCACCCACGGCTCGACGACCGTCGTCTCGACGCTCGGTGCCATGTACTTCGTCGTCGCGGCCGTCATCGGCGTCGTCGTTCTCGGAGAGAACCTCACCGTAACGAAACTCACGGGTATCGCGTTCGCCGTTCTCGGTATCGTCTTGGTCACCCGTTGAGTCGCGCCTCGGCCCGTGGCCCTGCGGTCCCGCGTCTACTCCTCGCGGTCGTCGTCGGTCTCCTCGTCGTCACTCTCCTCGTGATCCGCCGCCTCGTCGCCCGCCGCCTCGCTCACCGAAACCTCCGTCTCGCGGTCCCGCCCCGACTCCCGCTGTAACTCCTCGGCCCGGAGTTCGGCCCGGGTGTAGGCGTCGTACACCGCGTAGAGCCACACCGCGGGCGCGAGGAAGAAGCCGATGAGGACCATCACCGAGGCGGTGGCGACGAGGAAGCCGACCGCGAAGACGAGGCCGCGTTCGAGTTCGCGGTTGTACAGCTGTCCGAGGCCGGGGAAAACCGCAGACAGCACCGCCGCGATGAAGGGATTACCGCCCTCGAACAGGTCGTCGAGCGCCGAGTCGACCGACGACTTCGGCGGGTCGCGCTGCCGGACCCCGCACTCGGGGCAGATTTCGGCGCGCGCGTCGATGACCGCGCCGCAGTCGCGGCAGAACGCCTCGCCCGGGCCGCGTTCGCGAGTCGAGTCGTCCGCGGGGGTCGATGCCATATCTCCCCTCTGTCGGCAGCGGACGTTAGTCCTGTGGCGGTCGGGCGTCAGGACGACCCGCGGCCACGTCCGAAGGCCCCCTCACGGGGACCACCGCTCACACACAGTACAGAAACGGCTTCATCAGCGCGACGCGGTCGCCGTCTTCGAGTCGCGTGTCGAAGCCGTCGAGGTTCTCGTTGAACACACCGTTGACGAGCACGCGGGCGTAGGGTTGCGTCTGCTCGCCTTCGGGGTTCTTCCGCCACGTCCCCGGCGGCCGGTCCACCCGCGCCCACCCCCGCGTCGTCGCGTCCGCCTCGCGCTCGGCGATGACCAGGTCGCGCACGTCGTACGCCGCGAAGAACGCCTCAAGGAACGCCCGGAGCGTCTCGCCCTCGAAGGTGAACTCCGTCCGGTGGGTGCCCGCAGCCGACCTGACGTGGCCGGTCAGTTTGACCTCGACGGTCGTCTCCACTCGCTCGGCTGTCGCCGCCGTCTCTCCTGTCGCCGCCGTCTCTCCTGTCGCCGCCGTCTCCGTCCGCTCGGCTGTCGGTATCTTCATGCGTCCTCATACGCGCCGGGAGAGAATGAGCGAGGCCCCGAACACGTTCGACCGCGAAACGAACAACCGGGGTGAACTGTTGCCTGCCGCACATCTAATTCGTCGGCGGGACGATTCAAAGGCGCAATGCGAATCGTTCCAACTCGCCTGTACGGTGCGGTCGTGCACAGTTCAGTGTTCCTCGGTGCGTCCACCATCGCCGAGGTGTTCGTCGCGTCCGCGCTCGCCGGTATCGGGCCGAACGTCGCCCTCGCCGTCGGCTTTCTCATCACCGTCGGCATCTACAACTTCGACAAACTAGCGGACCTCGACGCCGACGAAGAGAACTACGCGGAGCGGACCGCGTTCGTCGCCGCCCACCCGCGGCTGTACGCCGGCTTCTCGGCGCTCGCAGTCGTCGGCGCGCTCTGGCTCGCCGTCCGGCACGGCGGCGTCTACGGACTCGGGCTGACGCTGTTTCCGGGCGTCGTCGCGGTGTTTTACAGCGCCCCGGTCGTCCCGCTTCCGTCCGTCGACCGGCTCAAGGATATCTTCCTCGTCAACACGGCGTCGGTGTCGCTCGCGTGGGCGGTCCTCGTCGGCTTCGCCCCGCTCGCGGTCGCCGCGACCGCGCCCGAGTACGCCGCGGGCGCGGCCGTCGCGGCGGTCTGGTTCTTCCTCCGTTCGGCCATCTCGGTCGAGGTCCACAACGTCCGAGACGTGGCGGGCGACGCGCAGAACGGCGTCGAGACCCTGCCGACGGTCATCGGCGTCCGCCGGACGCAACTGAGCCTCTACGCGCTGGAACTGGTCTCGGTCGGACTCGTGTGGGTCGCGGCGCGAGCCGGTGTGGTCCCCGCGTGGGCCCCGTTCGCGCTCTTGCCCGCCGTCGCCTACTCGACGTGGATTACGTACGCGCTCACCGAGACGGACCGGTCGGTCGAGCGGCTCTGTACGCTCCGCGACGCGGAGGGTGTGCTGATGGCCGTCGGCGTCGCGGTCGTCGCCGCGGCCGTCGGAACCGGCGGTACGCTCGCGTAACGCGTCGGTCGGAGACGGGACACCCGAGACCGGCGCGGAGTCGGACCCCGGGCCGGGACAGTCGGACCCGGTTCTTGAATACTCTTTTGACATATGGTGTATAATTACCGTGGTAGTGACTCCGAACATCGAGTGGAGGGCCGTCGAACAGTTGGTGTTCGGAGGAGCGGTCGGTCCCCAGCTACTCACCCAGCCGGTTTCCCTCGTGGTCATCATCATCGGGCTGATGGTCACGTCCGGCGTCGTAAGCGGCTACGTCGCCCTGTTCGCGTGGCAACGGCGGTCGATGCCCGGGGCTATCGGGCTGGGCGTGCTCGCCCTCGCCAGCGGGTGGTGGTCGTCGGGCTACCTCCTCGAACTCATCGTCGCGGACGTGACACTCAAGCTCACGCTCGCTGACCTCCAGTGGGTCGGCGTGCTCGTGGCACCCATCGCCTGGTTCTTCTTCGCGTTCTCCTACGCCGGCCGGGACCGATTCACCGCTCGGCCGTCGCTTTGCGTCCTCTCGGTGCTCCCGGTAATCGGCCTCGTCGCCGTCTGGACCAACTCCCTCCACCACCTGATGTGGACGTCGGTCACCGTCGTTCCCGCGGTCGGCCGGGCCATCACCATCCTCCAGATGGAGTGGGGGCCGCTGTACTGGGTCGTACTGGGATACAGCTATCTGCTGTGGCTCGCTGGCGCGGTCGTCATCCTCCGAACGGCGCTCGATATGCCGGACATCTACCGGTTACAGGCGATCACGCTCGTCCTCGGGACGCTGATGCCCGTGCTCGGGAACTTCGCCACGACGCTCCTCGAACTGTACGGCGCGGCAATCGACATGACGCCCGCGGCGTTCACGTTTGCGGGGCTCGCCTGCACCGTCGCTATCAGCCGCTACGAGCTCCTCGAATCCCGACCGGTCCCCCGCTGGGTCGCCCGCGAGCGCGTCGTCGAGACGATGGCCGACGCGGTGGTCGTCACCGACACCAAGTGGCGCGTCACCGACGTGAACCGGGCGGCCGCGCGGGTTCTGAACGACACCGCGGACGACCTCAAAGGCCGCCCCGTCGGCGACGTTATCGATGAGTTCTCGCCCGACCAGCGGGACACGGACCAAGTCACGGTCAGACTCGGGTCGAGCCAGCGGTACTTCGAACTCCGGACGAGCGCCTTCTGCGACCACCACGGCCGCGACATCGGCCACGCGCTCGTCTTCCGCGACGTGACCGACCGCCGACTGAACCTCCAACAGCTCGAAGTGATGAACCGCGTCCTCCGCCACAATCTTCGGACCGAAGCGAACCTCCTCGAAGGCTACGCCAACCTCGTCTTGGACGACATCGACGGCGGCGAGTTCGACGACGCGCGGGACCACGCGAAGACGCTCCAAGACCACGCGAAAACGCTCGTCAACATCAGCCAGAAAGCGCGAAAGCTCGGTGTGACCCGCGGCAGCGACGGGAACGGCGACGTGCAACTGCACCCCGCGGCCGTCCAGATACGCGCCGCCGCGGACGCCGTCCGCACCGACTTCGCCTGTGCGAACGTCCGACTCGTCGAACTCCCCGACCGCGACGTGGTCTGTGCGCCCACGCTCGAACCAATCGTCCGCGAGCTCGTCGAAAACGGCGTCCAACACAACGGGTCGTCGACGCCGGTCGTCTCCGTGACGGCGGGCTGGGAGGACGACGAACTCGTGATTCGAATCGAGGACAACGGCCCCGGCATCAACGCGAGCGAACTCGCCGCCATCGACGCCCACGGCGAGACGCAACTTCGACACGCGAGCGGCCTCGGCCTCTGGCTGGTGAAGTGGGGCGTCGACCAGCTCGGCGGGACGGTCGTGTTCCATCGCCGCGAGGAGGGCGGGACCGAAGTGGTGCTTCGCATCCAGGCGGTGCGGGCCGAATAGCGTATACCTGACTTATTCACACATCGCCGAAAAGATGACTGCAGAGACTAAGTAGAGTACTTCTGCACTCGGCCTGTCTAAACTTCCGGAGTTAGTTTGTAGATCTGTTCCCGGTACGTTGCTTCAATATCTTTGTAATAGGCGTGAAGATACGCATCGATCCCACTACTGTTCGTGAAACTACCAGTACGGTCGCCGCGGAGATACTTCACGAGTTGCCGATTCAGATTTTGTTCAACACGCCAGTATGTGGTGAATCGATGTCGACCGAAGTGACTCGTGATCGGTCGGTGTGAATCTGTTCCTGCGTACTCCGGATGGAAGTTTGTCTTCCAGACCTTGTTCACACCCTTTACAGTCATCTTGGTGTGACTCTTTTTTGAAAGGAACAGCCATGACTCACCGTTCTTCGGCCGTGCGTAAAGATAGCGGTCAAGAAGCGAACAGAGTTCTGTATCTAATGGGAGCAGTCGCGGTCTAACTGATTTGTTCCCGTTCCGTTCATCCCGAGACGGAATATACACGAGGTTTGACCGTGTGCCTAGTGCTTCGTGCGAGCCGAGGTTGGAGTATGCTTCAGTTGTACGCGACGCTGTTAGTCGACAATCTTCGAGACGGAGGTTCGAAACTTCACCGGCGCGTAGGCCAAGCTTCAACTGAAGCATGATGAGTGTTCTCCCTCGGAGACTGGTTACGGAGGCAATCATATCTCGTAGCTCTGGAATCGTGACCTTTCGATGCTCCTTAGTCTTCTTGACACGCAACGGGACCCGTTTCTTGGCTAGCTCGAATGGGTTGTAGCCGTCTTTATGTGGGAACACGGGGTCTGCCTGCCAGTACTGATACGCCCGGTTGAGCTTGCGTAGTTTTTCTTTAATCGTTCGTGATGTGTTTTCGCGGCCACCCTCTTGTTTTGGTGCACGCTGTGTCTCGATGTAAGCCTCCACATGTTCAAGCGCAGGACAAGCCGGATGTCGTCCCATCTCATACATATGTGAGCGCCACTCGTCGAAGACATACGCAAAGTGTCCCAGAGTTGCTGAAGAGAGATTTCGTGCGTTTAGTACTTCCTCTGAGAACACCTGGAATGGGTCGACGGTCGTCTCGTTGAACGTCGGTTCAAGCGCGGCAAGTGGGTCTATGGACTGACCGAATTCATCCGCTAATGTCTCACGAGAAGTTGACTGACGTTCAGTCACGCAGAATCATCTCGCTTGTTCCGTTGGCGAACAGCCTCCCATTTGTCAATTTTCACACCCCAGAGATCACCAGTCGCACCACCGGCAATGACAGCAAGCATTACTGGAGAATACCGATGTGGGTGGTCGGTATGCCAAAGCAACCAATCGTAGAAGCGCTTGATTCGAATCCAGTAATTGTACGCAGTTGCAGGTGATTTATCATCTAGAAGGCTTCGACACCAACGCTCAACGTGTGTTGGTGTCGCAAGAGCGTGATGACGCTGCAAATCACCCATATGTTCGAGCCAATGTGATCCGGCTCGATCAACGGCCTCGTTGTACCGTCGACCAGAGCCACGTCCGTACTCGTATTCCTCACAAAATTCAGTCCAAACATCTCGGTCTCGGTACGTCGGCCGATACCGTGACAGTCGGTGAATCTCAGGAATATCACCAATACGAGCGTATATTCCAACACGATCTATCGCAACTCTTGATTTCGTTCGTCTCATACGTAATCGTCGACCGAATACAGCCGACACACCTGTCGGCTGTTATAAAATTACAGTACGGTCATTCACCAGTGATAGCGATCAATTTCACGTCTCTAAAAGATCTCTCGTGATCGTACCAGCGTAGCTTATCGAAATAGATCCTAACAATAGCATAATTGAAGACGCTATGCCATGTCTACAGATAGTTGTCAAGATATACGAACAATACTCCCCAAACATACCCAATCGATGACGGTCCCAACTCTGACTGACTGGGAGTCCACAGGCACTCGCCGACCTCAACAGTGAGTGGTTCGGGATTAAGATGCAGCGATGCCTGACGAGAGCGCGGTCATCAACTACGGCCCGGATACACACAACCGAGCGGAGATCCCCCTTGCCGACGACTAAAAGATAAACCGCCTGCCGGCGATGTCGTCATATGGCTCCCCAGGTTCAGACGGTTGCGGTCGTCCTTCTCGTCTTCATCGCCGGCTGTTCTGGTGCCGGTGGCCCCGTCGAGACGGGGGCAACCGCGTCGCCGGCAGCAACACCCACGTCGACGCCGATTGCGACGACACAGACTCCCCAAACTGTCGCGTCGGTCAACGGGACACTCGAAGTCCATTTCATCAACGTCGGCCAGTCCGTCAGTACGCTCCTCGTCGCCCCCAACGGAGAGACGATGCTCATCGACACCGGTGATTTCCGAGATGACGGTGAACACGTGCTTTCGTACCTCCAATCGCACGGTATCGACCGCATCGACTATCTCGTGACCTCACATTCCGATGCGGACCATATCGGTGGGAACGCAGCTGTTATCGACTACTTCGAAACACAGGCAGACGGTATCGGTGCGGTGTACGACCCCGGAATCACCTCCACGTCGCAGACGTACGAGGCGTATCTCGACGCCGTCGAACAACACGACGTGCCGCTGTACCGGACACAGGCCGGCGACGAGATTCAGATGGGTGATGTGACCTCCCAAGTCCTGTCGCCGCCCGAGGGCTACCTAGCAAACGAAGACCGCAACGAGAACAGTATCGTCCTCATGACCCAGTTCGGGACGAGTCGGTTCCTGTTTACCGGCGATGCCGAACACGAAGCCGAAGAGTATCTCGTCGACACGTACGGCTCGAAGTTGCACTCGACGGTACTCAAAACGGGCCACCACGGCTCGGGTGGAAGTACGACGGCCCCGTTCTTGGCAGCGGCCCAGCCGAACGTCGCCGTCGTCTCGAGCGCGTATGACTCCCAATACGGCCATCCGAACGAAGAGACGCTGTCCCGGCTGGCAGCGCAGTCCGTTCCAACGTACTGGACGGCAACCCACGGCACGATTGTCTTCGAAAGCGATGGCCAGCGCGTCACCGTGCGTACCCAACGGGATGCACCGATCGAGCCAACACACCTCCGCGAGGGAATGCCAATTGGACCGGGGACGACTGGTGAGGTGACCGCCCGGACGACCATCACGACCAACGGAACGGTCGCGACGCTCACGCCAGTCGCAACCGACGGTGGGACTGAGACCGAGACACCCGCTTCGTCGCTCGCAGTCGCTGACGTCCACGCCGATGCTGCGGGGGTCGACACGGACAACCTGAACGACGAGTACATCGTCTTCGAGAACACGGGGACTGACATTCTCGATGTCTCCGGCTGGTCAGTGTCCGATGCCGCAGGCCGGACCTACACCTTCCCATCGGGGACGACACTCGACGCAAGTGCAACGGTCACCCTCCACACCGGAACTGGCACGGATACGTCAACAGACTACTACTGGGGCTTCGGGTCGGCTATCTGGAACAACGGTGGCGATACCATCACCGTGACGGATAATACCGGCGCGCTCGTACTCAAAGAGGCCTACGCATGATTCCAGACGGGACATACACGGCGACAGTCGACCGGTTCGAGGACGACCGCGCGGTGTTGCTCGTCGAAGCCGACGGTCGGGATCTCGACCAACTCGTCGTCGACCGCGACGAGTTACCATGGCGAGCGAGAAGCCAAAACGCGGTCTTGACGATTTCCGTCGCCGAGGGCGAATACGACGGTGGCCGGTACGAACCCGACGAGACCGACGCACGGACGAATGCGGCCCAGTCACGCTTCGACCGACTCTCGCGACGTCCGCCGGCCGCTGCCGACGAAGACGACGAAGACAACTGAGCCAACAGCAGACGACTGTCGCCGCCGTTTCTCACGCCAGTTCGGTGAGTTCGACATAGCGTGCTCTGAGCGTTGGGACCGACACGTCCGCGAGTGCGGCGAGTTCGGTTTGTGTCGGGGCGACATCGTGTTCCGTTCCCGCGAGATAGAGACACGCCGCGGCGACGCCAGCCGGATTCCGCCCGTTCGTAATCCCATCCTCGTCGGCAGTTGTCGCGAGTTCGTACGCCCGCGATTGCACCTGCGAGGAGAGTCCGCTGTCCGACCCGAGCCGAGTAACGTACGTTCGAGCGGTGACGACCTGCGCATCGATTCCTAACTCGCTGTTGAGCGCCCGGTAGCCCGTCTGGACCTGGTCACACGAACAGCGCGCGACACTCGCGATTTCATCACGTGGGCGCGGCAGACCACGACGACGGCACGTCGCATAAAGGCTCCCCGCGGCAATCATCTCGACAGACCGCCCTCGGATGAGGTCTGCGTCCTGAGCACGTCGGTAGAGCTGACTCGCCTCTTCGATAAGACTCCACGAGAGGTCGAGTGCGCTCCCCATCCGGCTAATCTCACCGAGCGCCGTCGAGAGATTCCGCTCCGCTTTCGACTCGAAGCGTGCCCGCCGATGCTCGCGCCGAAGCCGGTGGAGTTGGCGTCGCTTCTTTCCTGACACCGTCCGTCCGTTCGCATCACGGTTGTAGCCGATTTCCGCTGAAACGCCTCTGTCGTGCCGCGTCGGGGTGAGTTTCCCACCCGTCCGTGGAACTGAATGTGGGTCCTCTTCGAACACGCGCGGTCCGTGCGTGTGGTCGAAATAGTACTGGTCGACGATGAGTCCACACCCCTCGCAAGCTGTTTCACCGCCATCCGTCCTCAGCCGTCCGTCACATTCGGGACACTCGCTGGCGTCGATGGATTTCCCGCACGATTCGTCGAAGGTTCGGTCGTAGATTTCTCTCAGAGACATGAGTGTCGGTCGTGAAGTGGCCTGATTCGCCACCCCGCACCCCTCAGGGTAAATAAAATTGGCTGCTAGCGCGTCGGGTGTCGTCGCGTCGACTGCGACCTACACCGGCTGGTTCGGACAGCCCTGCTCAAACCCGGACGGCTCGTTCCGTTCGTCTCCGCACTGGACACAGCGCCAGATGCGCCGCCGACCCTGGTCGAACTGCGTGAGTGTTTCGAGTGACGGTGCTCCGTCGTCGTCCCACTCGGTGACGACGAGAATCTCGTGTCCGGTCGGTGTTCGCTCGGCGATGCCGCTGTCGTGTTCGGTATGATTCGGTGCCATTGGAAGTACGAGGGAAGTTCCCCCGCACCCCTCAGGGGGTGATAAAACTCACCGCGAGGGCCCGAACGCACTCGTCTCTCGTCGCGACTCCGCCGCACACCGCGCGAAGCGCCCGTCCGGCTGAGGCAGGATACGCGTCCGGAGTTCGAATAACACCCGTCTCAGGTGCTTGCACTCGACACCGCGTTTCTGGTGGTCCGGACAGCTACACGTCCCCGCTGCGATATCGACCTCGTAGGTGTTCCCGCTCGATGACTCGACGTCGTAGCGCGGGCCGACGGTCCCGAACCGAATAGTCATCGCTTCGGTGAGTGCTTTCCACGTCCGTGAGTCTTCGACTGCGTAGCCCCCGTCGCTCACGAGCGGGCGGCCGGGTATCGAACGACACGGTTCGCGGAACTCGTCGCGCCGGTTTCGCTCGTGACCGCAGTTCCGACAGCGCCAAAACCGCGTTCGATAGCCGTCGCCATCGGAGAGTTCGATATCGTAGTCAGTTGGCTTGCTTCCTGGCAGCCACTCGGTCACACGGACGAGGTTGTGGCCGCGGTGAGTCGTTGACGCTGCTGACTGTCTGCTGGGTGGTCGTTGCGTTGTCATTAGAACGGCGAACGCTCGTGATGAGCCCCCGCACCCTGTGTGGGGGCGATAAAACGTCTCGGCGGTCGCTCACGCCTACCGGCCAAGCGACGTCTCGGTTGTCTCCGCGAGCGCTCGTTCGATTCGCGCCTGGGTCCAACCACACGGGGCCAATACACTCGTCGCCGCCCGAATCAGCGCCGTCTCGTAGAACCCCGCATCGTACGTCGACGGCGCTTCTTCGCGGAGCGCAACGCGTTCACGACCGCGCTTGTCGTCGTACGCTTCGAGTAGAGTGCAACTGGAACCTGTGCGGTTCTTCGGGAGTTACCCGTGTCTCCATACTACCGTACTCGTTGGTTCCCCCCAACTGCATCATCAATCGCCCCGAGTATCGACACCGTCACCGACCGAATCCGATTGAGCCGTTCGAGAACCGAATCGGCGTCCTCGCCCGCCCACGCAGCGAGGTAGAACGCTGAATTACACACATCCAACCCGAACTGCCGACCGACGAGATACGCGACTGCTTCCGCTTCGACTTCGCGCAGCGACCGCTCTGGGAGGATCGTCCGGTCTGCGTGCAACAGCCCATGAGCGACCTCGTGGACGAGCGTCGTCGCCATATCCGCCTCGTTCGGTCGCTGTCTGACTGCGACGCTTGGTCGGTGTCCCTGCGAGAATTCACACACACCGCGCGCCGCACCGTGGACCCACTCACTCGGAGACACGAGTGACACGTCCACCCCGAGCGACTCCGCCGCGGCACAGAGTATGGGAACGAGTCCGCTCGCGTCACCGTACGTGGCAGTCTCCAACGACGGAAGCGACTCGCCCGTCGTCTGTGACACGTCGAACACGGGGACCGGCTTGAACGACCTTAGTTGACTCGACCAGTCGGTGTACGGGACACCGTCACTCTCACAGTCGTCGTTGTGGCTGGACTTTGGTTTGCCACAGGCCGGACAGACTTTGGCTGTGATTGGAGCCCAGATCCAAATCGCCGACTCACCTTCCGAAACCTGTCTGTCGAACTCCGTTTGCCACGTTCGGTAGCCCGCGACGTGCGTCGCATCCGGACATTGCAGCGAGATCAGGAGAGCGTTCCGCGCGGAGTAATCGTGAAACTGGCTCTGGACGTCGAGCCACCGCTGGAACGCGTCGCTTGCGTGTGCGGTGGTCGTCTCGGCGAGAAGGTCGGCAATCCAGTCGTCGAGCGCGTCGAGCATCTCGTCGGTACGGGTGGGTGCGTCGCTGAACGTCGCTGTCTGCGTGGCTGTGTCTGGCTGTGACATTTCGAATCAGCAGGGCGAGTTGCCGCCCCGCACCCGAAGGGGGCAGATAAAATTCGGAGCGCGAATGGCCGTGGTTAACGGCTGTCCGAGAGACGCGTCTGGTGTATCTTAATCACGATTTTACTAATCATGATTTTACTATCTGAGTTGGTTAACTGGTGTTTGAGAGTTGAATCACTTGATGGCCATTCTGAGGCGAACCTTACCCTAGTAGCGAGGTCACCAACTCTGGATTGGAAAAGTCGAATTAGTAGTTAGGCTGCCACGGCTGGTTACAATTCGGGCATCGATCCGGAGCCGTTGCAATGTTGTCGTATGACTGGACGTTTCCGCAAGAACTGCACATCATTTCCCGTGCCATGGCCGCTGCTACTGTCAGCAATTGACTAAGTTGTAGGGTAGTTGATGAGTCGGTTCTGTACTGGTTGCCTCCCAATGAGCGGAGAGACCTATTCCTGTTTTTGAGGTCGTGGCTGCGCGCGCAGCACCGCAGGTGCGAGCACGGAGCGGTGGATGGGGAGGTGGGGTCTGGGCTGGTGGATACGTAAAAAAAGAACACACCCGCCGGCGACGCCTACTCAGCCCACCACGCCTCGCGCGCTGGGAAGCTGATGTCGGACCACCCCGTCACAGCCACCGACACGCGTCCACCGTACCAGCTCTTTGCGACGTTCCGCAGCGTCACCCGCTCGCCTTCTCTCACAGCCGGTTTTCTCGACTTGGCCCAAATGGTGAATTTCGTCGTTCCAGTTTCGTCCTCGATGAGTCCCACTTGTTGAATCGCCGCGCTCGACGACTCCCACAACTGCGTAATCGTACCTTCAATCGACACTTCACGACGACTGACCTCACTGACCGCCGCAATCGGAATCACCGTCCCGGGTGCCTGTTGCAACTCCTCGAACACACCCACGACCGCGCTCATCATCGAGTTCCCGTCTGCGACTACTTCGGCCAGCCGCCGGCTGATTGCCGCCCGCGACCACGCATCGAGTTTCGACTGCATCCGTGCCGCCTCCCTGTTCACAACGCCCAACTGTTCAGCCGTCAGTTGCTCACGCGGATCCACCTCCTCGGGGTCGGCCCACCGATTCACACACCCCGCACGCTTCTTGAACGCACGCGTTGCCTCGATACTCGACTGTTCGACCGCCGTCGCCGTCCGTGCTTCTCGACTCGACGTCTGTCTCCGGTCCCACCGTGCACGCGTCTGTTCGATCTCCCACTCACGCGCAGCCAGCCGCTCTTCTTCCGCGAGGGTCAGTCCCCGACTAACCGCTTCAGGATTGTTCAGGTCAACTTTGGCTTGAATCTCGAGTTCAACCGTGGGATGGAGCGCTGGCGTCTCACCAACCACGTCGTCGTCGACTGTCGAGGGGTGATTGCTGTGCGAAACTTCATTACGGAACTGTTTCTTACTACTCATTGTAGTTCTCTGAAAGGCGCTCACTCGGCGTCTTCTTCCGACACCACGACTCTCCAGCCGCAGCTTTCTCACAGACTGACCGACACCAATCGTCTCACGGCGACGCCGCCGCGCCTTCGCCGGCTTGTCCGGCGCGGCGCGTCGCCAACAGGTGTCCCCCACAGACGAGTACGGGGGTGAACCTCGAGGTGAGCGCGCGGTCAGGGCAGTCAATCCACCGACCCGCGGGTCGTCGACCCCGTGCAGGCCGTCCGTCGGAGACGCAACGGCTGAACCGGGACGACGAGACGGCAAGCGGGGGGTTGACAGTCCTGAACGGCGTCGCATACGGCCACAGCGAGGCCGCAGAGAGCGAGGACCCGCCGGACCAGCACCGCGCCCGGACCCGCACGAGCCTGTCCCGTCCGTCGCAGACGCAACGGAAACGCCTCGTGCGGCAGCCCGGTGCGGGCTGGATGCCCGCGGACCCACAGCTCGTCGCGGCCGAGTTTGAGCGCACGCCCGGCAGGCCGCACAGCCAGCCCTGAGTGAGCCCCGGACCGTGGCATACTGGGGGTGAGCACGGCGACCCCCAGTAGCCACCGCAGCCCGGACGAACGAGGGGTGAGGGCAATCGCCCGAACGGCGAGCAGCCCGCCCGGACCGCGCAAGCGGCCACGTCTGAACCAGCCGGCCGGCGGCGCGACCGCATCGAGGGAGCGCCGACCCAACGGCTGGTGAAGATGCAGCCAGCCCGGTCTCGGTCACGGCCCGGACGGGGGCCGAGCGCTCGCAGGCCCGCCCTCGGGGCTGACCGGTATCGGGTGGCTGCACCCGGCCCGACCCGGCCCCGCGACCGTGACCCGTCCGTCGCAGACGCAACGGCAGCGCGAAACGCCCGGGCCCGGCAGGAACGGTCTGCCCGCCGGAGCGCGCACAACCCGAGCAGTCGCCCCCAAGCGTACGGACGCGCGTCGCTGTTCACTTTGGGAGCGACGCTTGGGAGACGCCCACTACTCGGTCACGTCGTCGATGAACTGCTTGGAGAGACCCGACGTGACAGCCAGCAATATCGTCACATAGCTTCGGTGTGAAGTGTTCGTATGGGACTCGAAATTGATGAGGAGCGATTGGGGGCCGTCCTCGAAGCGCTTCCGACCGCTGCACACGACGGCGTCGGCCGACACGTCCACTTCACTCGCCAGAAGTACGAGACCATCTACGAAATTAACCCGAGACGATTGCTGGCGACCTCGACCGTGTGTTTGCGATTACGGTCCGGCAACGAGCAGGTTCCATTGGCACTCCCCGATTGACTGCCGCCCAAGAGCGGTTCGATGCTGGCGCGTTTCGTGCAGCGGAAACGCACGATGAGGCATACAAGTTACTGACTGCAATTGATGATGTTGGTCAGAAGATTGCGAACGAGTATCTCCGAAAAGTCGTTCACGCGTTCGAATTCCGGGACTCGTGGGTGGAGGATCTCCGCGTCCCGCTTGATACACACGTCACGAGAGCACTCATCGACCCGAAGTGTATCCACGAGAGCAATGGGAGTCGCACAGACCGAACGACGGTCGCCGCAGTTTTCAACCCTAATTCGGGGAGCAACCCATCAACACGAATCGCCGTCGACGACATGCAAGCGGCGTTCAAACGGGTCGCCGAAACACAGGGAACTGACCGAATCGCTTTCGACGAACTCTGGTCGGAACACAAGTTCTTCCTCTCGATTCCGGAGTTTCGAGACAAAAGCTGTCTGAGTGAGTTCCTCAACTCGCGGTGAAGATGTTGGGCCACGACGACTTTACTTCTGCATCACGTCTGAGAGACACGATGAGTCTACTTACTGCAGTCGTCGTGTTCCTCGTCGGCTTCGTCTCGGGGGTGGTGGTTCGAACAGTGGCCGGACTCGCAGCCATCGTTGCACTTCTGTTAGTCGTCTTCGGCGTGGCCGCGCCAGATATCGGCCTCATCAATTATATCGCGACACAGTACTACCAGGGGAATGAACTGCTCTTCCTTGCTGGACTCCTGTTTGGGATCGACGCCAAACAGACTCGGCGAGTCGTCGTCGACCGCGGAACAAGTTCGAAGTGATGTGAGGGGATTTCGGCCCTACTTGTTCACGTCACTGATATCCAACCGTTCGTGCACCTGTTCTGTCCGCGCCAGCAGTTGCGTGTACGCCGTCGTATTCCGGCCCGGTGGGGTCCGCGGCACGCCATCGAGTTCGTCGACGACGACGGCCGTCTGCAACAACAACTGGACGAGTTGCGCGGGGGCGACACCTTCGTCCGCGTAGAGGCGAAGCCACGCAAACAGTTCGAGTGTCATCTGTTGTTCGGTCGCGCTATCGACAGTCGTCTCCGTCTCGCAGTGGACACACATCGTGAATCAACACAGGCCAGAACACGCGCCTGCAGGGGTGCAGGCGCGCGATAAAACACCTCGGTGCGCCCCCACGAGCTGACCACAGACGTGACGGCTACCGACCAGTTACCGGGTGGGAGTGAACGGGGTCGCGGCGAGGACGAAGACGGCCGACTGTAGCACCGCAGGCCGAAGGCCGAGGCGCGCACGGAGGTCTTCGAGTCGTCGCCGCGGGGGCGTTCGAAGTCACACACGAACACAGCGAACAGCCTCGCGACCCGCTTCTCCACCCATCACAACCGCAACCAGCAAAACACCGACCACCCACCACGATTCTCGTCTGCTGCCACCGCACGCACCCGTGCTTCCACCGCCTGGCGAGTCGCACATTCACGAGGGGAATACTCAGGTGCGATTCTACACCCGTGATAGCGAGGAGAAACCGGGACGCACGCGCTACACCCACAGTTTCCAGGGATGTACATGGACGGCCTGCTCCCGTAAGGGTGTACTCGGTTGTAACCAGCGTGGGGGTGTAGCGAACCGGCATCGAGTCATTCAATTCACCCACACCAACAACCCGTTTTGCTCGGATACCTCATCTTCGACCACTCTCGGGACGTGTTTGGATTGGATACTAGTGCCGTTCGCTGGTGCTCACACTCGTCTGGGTGCCACTGTTCACGATTGGTGAGTTTCCTTGATCCCGGATACAATCCATCGTACGGGGGGTGTATCGCCTGTTTTCGGGAGTAGTTATTCGGACCTGTTGCGTCGCGTTCACCCGACTGACTCGTCGCGACATCTCCTTGTCTATCACCTCACGACAACCCCGTTCTCCCCGTGTTCGCTCGCCAGCACACGTCTCTCACGCGTTGCTCCACTCGCACTAGTGGCCGGCAATTGCCGACTTTGTGTAGGGTATTACGATGGCTGGGTTTGTTGGGTCGACATCTTGGCTGGAGGGGATGTTGTTGCGGGCATGTGCAAGGGGTGTAATCCAGTCGAAAGAGAGGTTGCTTCAACGTCCACGTATTCGACGGCTTCGCCCAACACTTGATGCTCTCGACCCATAGGACGTTCGTCACCAACGCCAGCGCAGCCGAGACGACCGAAGACGCCGTCGAACTGGCGACCGCGGGCGTCGCGGGACGATACGACTGGGCGGAGCGAGACGCCGCAGTCGCGGACTTTCGGTCGCGGCTCAACCCCGCGCTGACGAACGTCGAACGCGCGCGCCCCGGCGGCGTAGCGTTGACGACGAACGACTCGGCGGCCTCCGGGTGGGCGCTCAGGAACTGCCCCGACGGTCCGTCTCGGGAGTTCGGGCCCTGCGTCGCCGACGACGGCGTCGTGGTCCAAGAGCGCGCGGGCGAGACGACCGTCGTCGCCGTCCTCGTGGACGTTCGCATCGCCACGCCGCGGTCGCGGACGGACCTGACGGTTGCCGCGCGCCCGAACTGAACCCCATCGGCTCGGGTCGTCGCGCACCCCGATGGAGACCGGTCTACCGAGGCCATACGTTGACAATCAATGGTCTGACTAATCCCAAAAAGTATATGCAAATAGACTATTCAAAAGGAAAGAACCGAACAGACACAGACCGGCCGTGAAACATCCATAAGAAGCCAGTAATAGCCCATTATCGCGGGTTCAATAGGAGGATGCTAGTTTCTTCCGCATTGATGGCGTATCGAAATTCAGTCAGCCGAATATCGGCGTTTTGTGGGCTATGTGTCGTTTTTTCTCTTTTTACCCCTCCGACAGAGTCGATTCCCCCGACTCAAATTTATCAATTTTCACTATATCAAAGGAATTTGGTAATCGTTGTTCTGACTCGGGTGTGGAGCGACTCCGCGGCCGTGTCGGTCGGGTGCGCCTCCGGCCGACTCGAAGCGACTCAGTACGACAGCGTCCACTGGCGGTCGATGAGCCAGTCGTCCAACTTCCCGAGCGGGTCGTCGTCGACGTGCGTGCCGTGGCTCACGAGCACCGTCTCGATGTCGTAGTCGAACAGTTTGACGAGGTTCCGCTCGGCTTCCTCGTGGCTCAGGTCGTTGAACTGCGCCGCCGGCGGGACGAGGAATCCCGGCGGGAGACCGCGGCGGTCCGACCCCTCGACCACGTCGCCGGCGATGAACACGCCGTCGTCCTCCAACAGCAGGCCGCTGTTTGCGACCGTGTGGCCCGGCACCTGCACGATTCGAATCCCGCCGTCGAGCACGTCGTCGTGGCGGAAGTGGCGGTCGGCCTCGATGTCGAGCGCGTCGTAGAAGCCCTTCGCGCCGCCGGGGACGAGCAGTTCGGGGTCGAACGCATCCAACACGGCGGGCGTCCCGCCGAAGTGACCCTCGTCGCCGTGGGTGATGACGAGTCGGTCGACGCCGCCGAACTCCGACTCCAGCACGGACACTAATTCGTCGCCGTCGTCGGGGAATGCCGCGTCGACGAGCGTGGTCGTTCCGGCCGGTCGGTCTTCGATGACGAACACTCGGACGTGGTCGAACTGTATCGTGTACACTCCGTCTGCGACTGCTGTCACTGTCATGCGCGGTCGAGACTACGGCGAGTCGCGATAAAAAGGGAGACGCGCGTTCTCACGCGCGTGTAACGCGGCGGTCCGAAGCCGAGCCGACGAACCTGCGCGGCGGCGCTCCGGGCAGACTCGCGCCCCGACGGGCGCTACTCCTCGTCTGCGAGGGTCGAAACGACCGGGCACGACGCGTTCAGGAGAATCGACTGAGCGACGCTTCCGAACAGCATCTTTCCGGTGCGCGAGCGGCGTCGCGGACTCACCACGATGTAGCTCGCGTCCTGTCCGTCGGCGTACTCGATGACTTCGTCGGCCGGGTTGCCGACGAGTCCCACCGTCTCGTACGGAACGTCCAGTCCCGACACGGAGTCTTCGGCCATCTCGGCGGCGGCCGACCGAATCTCGTCCATATCCTTCGGCTCCTCGGCCTGCGCGCTCGTCAGCCCGAGGTCGATGAACTCCGAGCGGGTCAGCGCGTGGACGACGTGGACCGCTTCGTCGAACGCCGCCGCCAGCGATGCGGCTTCCGAGACAACGTGTGCTGATCGACCTGACCGGTCGACTGCTGCAACAACGACCATACCAGCGTGTACCACGGTGGGATATAATATCGTTTCGCCGAATCCCATTCGGAGCGACCACCGAGCGCCGCGTCGGCGCGATTCGCGGTTTCGGTTCGCGGTTTCGACAGCCAACGCGACACGTGAGTTCGACCGTCGAGCCGGATGTATTTCAACAGTATCGTAACTAAACCGAAATCGACCGAATCTCGTTACGGAGCTATGTCTGTAATTCCACTCCGAGTAGAACGAAAATTACCCCTGTCTTTCAACATCCTCGAAACGGAGCCGGTCAGTTCAAGCGGGTCGCCCGCGACATCGACGCCGTCGCGTGGGGGTGTGAGAGACCGGAGTGAACAGAATGGAACCGGGAGCCGACAACACTCCGGCAGCCGTCGTGAGCCGTCTCGGTGTTAGCCTCGGGCGCGCGCCTTGCCTGCTGTCGAAGCACCGCACGCGTCGCGAGCGCCGAGCGGTGCGCCGTTCGGGTGCAACCCGCGGGAGAAATCAGACGGGGAACGAACGCGGCGTGAGAAAAGCGTCGAGGGTGGCGGCGTTACGCGTTCGCGCGAATCGAGCGCACGGCGGGGAGCGCAATCGCACCCAGACCGAGCAGGATGATGACGAGGGCGATGGGACTCGTGAGGAAGATGGTCGGCGACCCGCCCGAGAGGACGAGCGACCGGCGGAGGTTCTCCTCCGCGATGGGCGCGAGGATGAGCCCGAGCACCATCGGTGCCAGCGGGTAGCCCCGTAGCCGCATCGCGTACCCCAACACGCCCGCGCCGAGCATAATCCACGCGTCGAAGACGTTGCCGCGGAGCGCGATGGCTCCGATGACACACAGCACGAGGATGACGGGCCAGATGTGGGACTTCGGGATGTTGATGAGGCGCGCCCAGTAGTTCGCGCCGAGCATGCCGAAGATGAGGATGAACACGTAGATGAGGAGGAACCCGACGAAGATGGTGTACAGCAAGACCGGCTCCTCTTGGTACAGGCCCGGACCGGGGTTCACGTCGTGGACCAACAGCGCGCCGATGAGGATGGCGGAGACGGAGTCGCCCGGGATGCCGAGCGTCAGCGTCGGAATCAGTGCGCCGCCGGTGCTCGCGTTGTTCCCGGACTCGGCGGCCGCGACGCCGCGAACGTTCCCTTCACCGAACGACGGGACGCTGTCTTTGAGCCAGCGGGTGGCCTCGTTGTACGTGATGAACGCCGCGATGTCGCCGCCCGCGCCGGGAATCGCGCCGATGAACGACCCGAGGATGCCCGACCCGACGCTGACCGGCGCGATGGACCGCAGGTCGGAAAGCGAGGGGAACACGCCGGTTATCTCCTGGTCGACGCGGTCGTTCCCGCTGTTGATGCCCTGAGAGTACTTGCGAAGTCCCTCGGCGATGCCGAAGAGGCCAATCATGACGGCGATGAACTCGACGCCGGTGAGCAGTTCGGGGATGTCGAACGTAAACCGGTGGAAGCCGGTCACGGGGTCGATGCCGACCGTCGCAACGAGCATCCCGAGCAGACCCGAGACCATGCCCTTGGTGAGCGAGTCGCCGCTCACGCTGGCGATGATGGTCAGTCCGAAGAAGGCGAGCGCGAAGAACTCCGGCGAGCGGAACCGGAGGGCGGCGTCGGCGATGACCGGCGAGAAGAACATCAGCGCGAAGACGCTGATGACGCCGCCGACGAACGACGCGATGGTGCTCACGCGAATCGCGCGACCCGCCTCGCCCTTCTGGGAGAGCGGGTGGCCGTCGAAGATGGTCGCCGCCGCCGACGGGGTACCCGGCGTGCGGATGAGAATCGCCGGAATCGACCCCGCGTACACCGCGCCGCCGTAGATACCCAACAGGAGAATCATCCCCTGACTCGGCTCCATCGTGAAGGTAAACGAGAGCAGGACCGCGATGGTCATCGTCGCGGTCATCCCCGGAATCGACCCCATGAGGATGCCGAGGAAGATACCGCCGACCATCAACAGGAGGATAAACGGGTCAGCGAGGTTGACGAGCGCCTGCCCGATGTATTCGACGACCATCAGAAGGTCACCACCAGTGGGAGCTGCGGCAGCAGTCGAGACACCGGGATGATACCCTCAGGGAGGCGAACGAGGAAGATGCGGCCAAAGATGTAGAACAGCGCGATGGGGAACCCAATCGACAGCACTGCGAGCAGCAGCTTCGAGTGGATGCTCGAGTAGTAGAGGACGACCGGCATGAACACCATGGTCGACACGAGGAACCCGAGGAGTGGCATCACGAGGACGTACGCGACGAGGAACCCCGCGACGACGGCCGCGGGCTTGAAGTCGAACTCCGAGATTTCGAGCTCCGTCTGGGACCCCGTCAGCACGTCGATGCCGGCGAAGAAGATGATGCCGACCGACACCGCAATCGGGAAGAACGACGGCCCGACGCCGTCACCCGACGGGAACTGGCTCGCAAAGAAGATGACGACGACCGAAAACAGGATGAAGAAGACTGACAGCGGACTTGAACGAACGCTCTCCAAGCCGATTCTATCAAGGACGGCCCCGACTTTCTGAATCACCATTATTTGTTCTGCCTCGTGGTATGATACCAAGCAATCGTATGTAATAAACATATTGGTCTTTCCCCGTCCGTTCGGGGCTGAAAGTCACGATTTCGACACGAGAGCTAAGTACGGTCGAGACCATCGTCCAGTCACCGTCGGAGACCGCCAGCGAGACTGGACAACCGCACACTGAAGCGTGGCCCGGCGGGCGGACGGTACGGTAGCGAAGCCGACATGTCCGCGGGCGACAACGCCGGGTTTCGCGCCCATCGATAGAATTAACCAGCGCTGCGAACTACCGTTCCACCGGAATGAGTGTTAGCAACGTCACCGAGGGTATCGACCAGATTCAGTTCGAACACGTCCGGGTCCTCGTCCTGAAGGACACGCCGACGGGGAAGACGACGCTCGTGGACACCGGCTTCGACGAGGACGGCGAGGAGCTCGTCGAGATTCTGGAGCGGGAGTACGGCGGCGTCGACCGCGTCATCATCACCCACGGCGACCACGGCCACCACGGCGGCCTCCCGTCGGTGATGGAGGCGTTCGACCCCGAACTCGTCGCGTCGGCCAACGAGTCGAAGCTCCACGATGCCATCGACTACGAGCCTGACGTGACGTTCACCGACGGCGACCTGCTCGACGGGAACATCCGCGTCATCGAGGTGCCGGGCCACACGAAGGCGACCTCGGCGCTCCTGCTCGAAGACCGCGACATCCTCATCTCCGGAGACGCCCTCGACGGGGCCGACCGCGCGGGCCTCCCGGCTGGCTACCTGCTCCCGCCGCCGGCGCTGTTCAACGACGACCACAAGGCCGCCGAAATCAACCTCTACGACCTGCTCCAGTACGACTTCGAGACGCTGCTCGTCTTCCACGGTTCGCACGTCTTCGAGGACCCCAAGGGCAAGCTCGACGACTTCCTCGTCGAGCGCGAGTGGGACCCCCGGCCGGAGTGACCCCGCCCCGTCGAACCGAGCGGCACCGGCGGTGTCACGATTCCCGATAGCCCACTTCGCGGCATGCTTTTCTGACGACCGACTGCGAAGCGGTCGCTCTGGACAGAGACAGGCGAGTGGTGAACGAGCTGTGGTGTGAAACGAGCCGTGGCTGAGAACTGAACCGCGGCTATGAAACGACGGCTGAGGGTGACTGCGAGCGAGACGGAATCGGTCGCCTTACTCCCGAAGGACCGAAACGTCGAACACCGGCTTGCAGGTCTCGCCGGCGAGGAACGCCTCGAAGGCGTCTTCGGACTCGGTGAGTCGGTAGCGGTCGTCGAGGAACGTGGCGTGGTCCACGTCGCCCGAGCCGATGAGTCGGAACGCCCGCTCGAAGTCCTCGAACGTCGCGCCGTAGGTACACTGGAGGTCGACCTCCGCGCGGACGAGCGGCGTGAACTCCATCGTGGTCTCGCCGGTCTGCCCGACGAGGACGATTTGGCCGCCCTTGCGGACCTGCTCGACCGCCATCGGCAGTCCCGAGGGGTGGCCGGTCGTGTCGAAGACGACGTCGAAGCCGACGCCGCCGGTCAGGTCGCGCTGGGTGGCGGTCAGGTCGTCTTCCTCGATGTTGACCGCGGGGTAGCCGAGTTCCTCCGCGAGCGGGAGTCGGTAGTTCGTGTCCCGGCCGACGCCCGCGACGACGACTTCAGCGCCCTGCGAGGCGGCCACCTGCGCGCAGAGCAATCCGATGGGACCGGGACCGGCGACGAGCACTCGGTCGCCGGCTTTGACCCGGGAGTTCTGAATGACCGCGCGCGTACAGATTGCGGTCGGCTCGACGAGCGCCGCGTGCTTCGGTTCGACGTTCGACGGGACCGACTGGAGCGCCGACTCGGGGACGGCGATGTAGCCGGCGTACGCCCCATCGAGGTCGATGCCGGTCAGGACCGCGTCCTGACAGATGCTCTCCTCACCGATTTGGCATTGGAAACACTCGCCGCAGCCGCGAATCGGTCGCTCGACCACGCGCTCGCCGACGGAAAACCGGCTGGCTTCGTCGCCGCGTTCGACCACGCGGCCGGTGTACTCGTGGCCGATGATGGTCGGCATCTCCATCCGCTCGAAGGCGGACTTGAACTTGTAGATTCCCGCGTCGCTCCCGCAGAGTCCGGCGTAGTCGACTTCGATGAGGACCTCGTTGGACGCCGGTTCGGGTGTCTCGACGTCGACGAGTTCCATAGCTCCGGGCTCTCGGCTCGTTTTGGCTAACCCGCGCATACATCTCCTTGAATACCGCCGGGGTATAAATCTACGCTCTTGGGGGAGAAGCTCGCGGGCAACGGTCGACACGAACGCGGGCCGTCAAGCGATGTCGCGAGCGCGAGTCCCCGCGAATCCTCCCGTTTCGGCCGGCGCTCGCGGGCGCGCGAAATCGTTCAGAACTGCACCGCGGTATCGACCGTCGCGCCATATTCGGAGCGACCACAATGCTTATTGTATGGATTGTTCAAACATTCGGGTACAATGGGAGACGACACCATTAGCAATCGGAGTGGACGGAGCGCGCTGAACAGACGGAACTTCATCAAGGCCGCCGGCGTCGGCGGGGTTGCGCTCTCGGCCGGCTGTCTCGGCAGCCTCTCGGGAGAGCAAGAGTGGCCCTCCCGTCCGGTCGAGGTTATCTCGCCGTGGTCCGCCGGGGGCGGAGCCGACCGAACGAGCCGCGCGGTCGCAGACGCGGCTGAGAACCACACCGATGTCTCGTGGAACGTCAGCAACCAGACCGGCGGCTCCGGCTCGGTCGGGATGAACGCGGCGGCCAACGCCGAGCCCGACGGGCACACCATCGGCTGTACTGCCCCCGAGATTGCGCTGTTCGAGCACCTCGGTATCGCCGACCTCAGCCCCGACGACATCACGCCCATCATGCAGTACACCGAGTTCCCCGCGGCGCTCGTCGTCAGCGAGGACGCCGAGTTCTCCACGCTCGACGAGTGGATCAGCTACGGGCAGGACAACACCCTGCAAATGGCGAACTCCGGGTTCGGGTCGTCGTGGCACATGGCGGCGGCCGGCATCGCCAGCGAGGCCGGCGTCAACGTCGAGCACATCTCCTACGAGGGTGCCGCCCCGGCTATGACGGCCGTCGTGAACGGCGAGGTCGACTGTACCGCGGTCGGCGCGGCCGAGGTCGCGCCGCAGGTCCAAGACGGCGGACTGTCCGCCCTCGGCGTGGCGTTCGACCAGCAGGTCGAGGCGCTCCCGAACACGCCGACGCTCCAAGACCAGGGTCTCGACATCTCCATCGGCTCGTGGCTCGCGCACTTCGCGCCCGCCGGCATCGACGACGAACTGAAGCAACAGCTCGCCGACGTGTACAGCGCCGTCTACGAGGACGACTCGTTCGTGGAGTTCATGGAGAACAACAACTTCATCCGCGTCGAACGCGGCCCCGACGAGCTTCAGGACTTCCTCGACCAGCAGTACGAGTTCTACGGCAACCTCGTCGACGAACTCGGCATCGAAGAGCAGTAACGTCGCCACCGCCGCCATCGAATCCCGTTCCCCGCGACAGAGGCACCCGACTCGACACGTACCTGCGCCCTTCTCTTTTCGTCGGCTCCACACCGCGAGCGGCGGCGGTCCTCACAGCGCTCTCGCGACCCGCGACCCGCGACGCGGACCGCAAGCGTTCGACCGACCGATAGTTTAACGTAAATCGTCCGCATCGAGTCGGGTATGCACACGATAGAGCTCGACGTAGAGCGACCGGACCGCGAACTCGTCGAGGCGTTCGAGGAGATTCCGAGCACCATCGTCTCCGACGTGACCGGCAACATCGGACTGACCATGGACGCCGGCCTCCGGCCAGCCTACGACGGCGTCGAGATGGCCGGGACCGCGGTCACGGTGAAGGCCGCGCCCGGCGACAACCTCATCATCCACAAGGCGATTACGCTGACCGAGCCCGGCGACGTGCTCATCATCGACTGCGACGGCTACACCGACACCGGCCACGTCGGCGAACTGATGTGCACCTCGTGTCAGGCCAACGGCCTCGCCGGACTGGTCATCGACGGCGCGTACCGCGACAGCCGCGAAATCGCCGAGATGGAGTTCCCGGTGTACGGCCGCGGCGTCAATCCGCAGGGACCGCTCAAGCAGGACCCCGGCTCCATCAACGTCACCGTCTCCGTCGGCGGCGTCAGCGTCGACCCCGGCGACATCGTCATCGGCGACGACGACGGGCTCGCGGTCATTCCCCGTGAGGGAGCCGAGGAAGTCCTCGAACGCGCACACGAGAAGCTCAGCGCCGAAGATTCCGTCCGCGAGGAAGTCCTCGAGGGCGAGTACCTCTACGAACTCAACGGCTACGACGAACTGTTCGAGAACCTGACCATCGTCGGTCCCGAAGACTCGATTCAGTAACGTCACCGAAGACGCGGCGAGCCGCGACGACGACCGACTCGAACAGTCCGCACGTCGACTGTCATGCCACCCGCGCGACCCGCGTTTTTCCCGAACCCAGACCAGTCGCGAGCGACGCGTCGGCCACGCGACCCCGGCGGACAGGACGTTCGACCCGCCGAACTCCAACATCGTTGAAACGAATCGGTGCTATTAGGGACGCGGTGGCCCATCGTCAAGTCATGACGAACTCCACCGGGTCGGGCTCGCGGCGGATACAGAGCGTCGAACAGGCGTTCGACATCATCCGATATCTCCGCGAAGTCGACGGCGCGACGCTGTCGGAGACCGCCGAGGACATGGAGCTGCCGGTCAGCACGGCGCACATCCATCTGGCGACGCTCGTGGACACCGACTACGTCGTCAAGGTCGGAAGCGAGTACCATTGCAGCCTGCGGTTCCTCGAGATGGGCGGGTCGATGCGCGACGGGATGGCGCTGTACCGGGTCGCCAAGCCGGAACTCGACGAACTGAAAGAACAGACCGGCGAGCACACCAACGTGACGGTCGAGCAAAACGGGTTCGCCGTCCAGCTCTACAAGGCCCAGAGCCCGGAGTCCATCGACGACGACGCGCCGCTCGGCGACCACCTCTACCTCCACTCGACGGCGACGGGGAAGGCGATGCTCGCGAAGCGCTCGCGGGACGAGGTCGACCGCATCGTCGACCGCCGCGGCCTCCCGGCCCTGACCGACGACACCATCACCGACCGCGAGGCGCTCCACGAGGAACTCGCGGAGATTCGCGACCGGGGCTACTCCATCAACCGCGGCGAACACTACCCCGGCGTCTGCGCGGTCGGCACCGCCATCGTCTCCGAGCCGGACGACGCCGTCGGCGCGATAAGCATCAGCGGCCCGATGAGCCGCATCGAGGACGGCCGCATCGAAGAAGAACTCGGCCCGGCGCTCCTGAACAAGAAGAACATCATCGAGCTGAAAATCAAGCAGTACTGAGCGGGCGACCGAAGCGCCGTCGGCCGCGGTCGCTGCGCTCGGCGGCGATCTCCCGTCGTCTCACTCGGGAGGGCTGTCCCACTCGGAGCCGTCGTCGGCCGGTTCGTAGTCGAGGACCGCCTTCGCGTGGTCGGTGTCGAACCAGCGAGCCTTGTTGCCGCTCACCGCGTAGAACGTGTCGTAGGTGACCGAGTCGTCTTCGAGACAGCATTCGAGCAGGTGCGCGAAGTCACGCTGCGAGGTCCACGTCGCCTTGAGCCGCTTGACCATCTCCTCGTACTCGTCGCTCCCGCGCTCCCACGAGCCCGTCTGTGACTGGTCCCACACCTCGCCGTCCTCGACTTTGTGCTCGTCGCCGCGGTCGACGCCGCGCTCAGCGTCGCCGTAGGGGTGGTCGTACTGCTCGGTCCGCACGCTGGAGATGCGAATCGAGTAGACCTGGCTCGGCGCGCCGTCGCGGCGGGCGTGCGTCCGGCAGATGTGCTCGCCGAACATCTTCGAGGCACCGTAGTAGCCGTCGGGCTTCGGGAGCGTCTCGTGGGTGAGCCGAAGCGGGTCGTACTCGCTGGGATAGTCCTCCTCGTAGAGGTCGGGCGCGAGGTCCTCCTCGTACAGCCCCATCACGCGCTGGGAGGAGGCGTAGATGAGCTTCTCGACGCCGGCGTCCTCCATCGCCTTGAGGACGTTGTACGTGCCCATGATATTCGGCTCGATGATATCCTCGAAGGCCGCGCCCGCGTCGGACTGCGCGGCGAGGTGGATGACGGCGTCCTGCCCGTCGAACGCCGGGCGGATAGCCTCGTAATCCGCGATGTCTGCGACGAACGTCTCGTACTCCGGGTGTTCGGTCCGGTCGAGATACGTGAACTCGTACTCGTCGCGTTCCGCGAGGTGGTTGAGAATCGCTTCGCCCGCCTCACCGAACGGACCCGTGACTAGGACTTGCTGCGTAACCATCGATACTGAGGGATACGGAACTCCCCGATTTAAATCTTGGTGGCGGCGGTAAGTTCGTCTCGCTCGGAAACGCGCCGCTTCGACCGTCCGTATTTCGACATCGTTGAAACAAATATGGTCTGTAAGACCATGATAATTACAGGATTAAGTTTGTCATAGTTATCCGCGAAACGCCGTCGTCGACCGAGATTCGTGACTCTCGGATGGTTCCAACATTGTCAAAACGGCGGCGTGCGTGACTGTGTGTCGGGTTTCGAGGGACTGACAGGTGACGGCGAAACGCGCTCGGCGGGGAACTATTTTTATACGAGTGCTTGGTATCAAGTTCCATGGCTGCGGACGCATACGCGTTGGCCGGAGTGACCGAGACGCTGACCGAAGCGGCGGCCGCGGAAGGCATCGCGGACTACGTCGAGTTCCGGATGGACGGGGCGACCACCCCGCTCGACGCGCTCGACGAGTACGACGGGTCGGTTCCGCTCATCGTCTCGAACCGGCCGGAGTGGGCCGGTGGAACCGCCGCCGAGTCCGACCGGCTGGAGACCCTCGTGGCCGCCGCCGCGTTCGACGCCGTCGAGATGGTCGACGTGGAACTGCGGACGATTCGTGAGTGCGGATGGCTCCGAGACGAACTGCGCGAGCAGGACGTCGAACTCATCGTCTCCCACTACGACCGCCACGAGAAACCTCAGAAGACGGAACTTTTGCAGATAGTATCAGATTGTAATAACTACGGCGACGTGGCGAAGCTCGTCGTCACCGCCGAGGAGAAAACCGACTCGCTCGCGCTGTTGCAGTCGTTCAATACCGCCTCCGAACGGGGGATGCGAGTTACCGGCTACGCGCTGGGCGAAATCGGCCGCCACACCCGCGTTATCGGCGTGTTCTACGGTGCGTCCATCGCCTATGCACCCATCGTCAGCGACGAGCGCGCTCCGAACGACATCGACCTCGAAAAGCTGTCGAACCTCGTCGAGTGGGTCTCTGCGGCCCGGTGAGCCCGTCGAGTCGGGGACGGCGAATCGACGGGTCGACCGCGTCGAACCGGGCGGTTCGTCCGCGGAATCGTCCGCGACTGTCGGTGTTTCGGACCGGCCCGACACGGGAGTGTTGTGCCGACGAGACGGTGATACTATCAGAAATACAGTACTCAAAGAAATCAGAGATAATTCGACCGAGTAGGACCAACTCGTCCGGGCGAGACGCCGTTCGGGTCGGGGTGGTCGGACGGCCGGGCGACCGAACGACTCGACCGGGTGGCTCACCGACTGCGCGCGCCCACGTCGGTCGCCGGCAGACGCCGACTGCCGGTGTCCGGTCGCGTCGTCGGAGAACAGATAGCCGAGCGTTGACGCCGAACGCCGAAGGTTTCTCGACAGTGTTCAAATCAGCGCCTCATAATCGTCGGCTCATAGCCGATATATTCGATGAACATTCCGGAGAAACCGCCGAAAACGGCGTCTCTCACCGCCTACGAGGGGGTGAGAACTCTTGCGTCGACAGCTAAGATTTATAGGCGATGGGATGATAGGCGTTCACATGAAACTCGACGAGTCTGCACTGGCGGCGACAACAAACGACCTCACACGAGAGGTAGACGCACGAGGGGTGGCAGACCTCATCGAATTCCGAATGGACCAAGCGGACGACCCGCTCGAACAACTCGCCGCGTACGACGGCGAACTCCCGATAATCGCGACCAATCGCGCACGATGGTTCGGGGGGAAGGCAAGCGACACCGGACGATTGGACGACCTGTTTTCCGCATCTCGGTACGACGCCGTGGAGTTCGTCGACATCGAACTCGAAACCGTCCGCGCCAAGGAGTGGCTGGCCCACGAGTTCCGCGAGAACGACGTGCAGCTCATCATCTCGCATCACGACTTCGATGAGACGCCCGACCGCGAGGTGCTCGACGCCATCATCGAGCAGTGCGCGGAGTTCGGTGACGTTGCGAAGGTGGCGGTGTACCCCCAAAACCAGCGCGACACGCTCACGCTCTTGGAGGCCGTCAACGACGCGACCAACCGCGGCATCGACGTGGCCGGTATCTCGATGGGCGAACTCGGGAGTCACACCCGCGTCATCGGCCATCTCTACGGGTCGAAGCTCGGCTACGCGCCCCTCCTCGCGGACGACAACGACTACGCGCCGGGGCAGATTCCGCTCGAAAAGCTCGCCTCGCTCATCGAACTCACCAAAAACGAGCGCGTCGACGGACAGGTCATCGACACGATTCGGAGCGAGGTGTCGGTGCCGAAGGAACTGACGCTCTCGGACTGACGCCGGCGACCTGCGGCCGCCCGCAGCAGACTCGTTTCATCTCTTCTCGCCGCGAACTCGTACTCGTCGCCCGGCGTCAGTCAGCAAGCCGCTCGACGTCCGTCAGCACCGCGCTCGCCGTTTCTGGACCGCCGGCCCCGCGCCCGGTGATGCCCAGTCGGCCGCAGTAGTCGGCTTCGATTTGGACGGCGTTTTCCGTCCCCGACGGGGCGACCGCCCCGTTTGCGGACACCAGTCGCGGGCCGACGCGGACCGAACCGTCCGCGACTTCGACGATGAGTCGAATCGTCTGGCCGTCTTCCTGCGCGAGGTCGAGCATCCCCCCCGAGAGCTCCTGAATCCCCTCGACTTCGGCGTCGCCGAGCGTGAACTCCGTCTCGCCCTCGGCGAGGACGTTGGCGACGATGACGCCCTTGAGCGCCGTGTCCGTGCCGTCGACGTCGAAGGCCGGGTCGGCCTCCGCTACGCCGAGGTCCTGTGCCTCCGCGAGGACGTGTTCGTAGTCGAGTCCCTCGGCGGCCATCCGCGAGAGGACGAAGTTCGCCGTCCCGTTCAGCACGCCGTACACCGCCGACACGCGCGACGGGCCCACGTCCTCGATAGTCGAGAGGATGGGGAGCGCGCCGCCGACGGTCGCGCCGAAGCGGACGGTCCCCTCGCTGTCGGCTTCGAGCGCACGCACGTCGGCGTAGCGTTCCGCGACCGGGCCTTTGTTCGCCAAGACGACGTGGCAGTCGTCGGCTAGCGCGCGCTCGACGTGCGAAAAGCCGGGTTCGGCGTCACCGAGCGTCGTCGGCGTCGCCTCCACTAACACGTCGTAGTCGGCGTCGAACACCGATTCGGGGTCGGCATCCCCGACCACGCCGTCTTCTCGCTTCTTCGACAGCACCGCGTCGGCGTCGATGCCGTCGGCGTCGACGACGGCGCTGTCGGAGTCAGCGAACGCGGTCACGACGTGGCCGTGTTCGGCGGCGAGTTCGACGACGGCGCTGCCGACCGCACCGGCACCGAGGACGCAGAGCCTCACGCGCGACCCCCCACAGTCAGCGGCTCGACGAGCTGGAGGTCCTTCTCGTCGGCGATGTCGCGCATGGCCGAGAGGACGTCTTCGGTCGACCCCGATTCGGCGGCCAGTTGGAAGCGGGCGCTGGAGACGTCGATAGAGCCGGCGGGTGCGGACAGCGAGATATCGGTGACGGTCGCGTTCCGCGTCGCCTCGATCTGCGTCAGCGTGTCGGAGAGGTCCGTCTCGATGAGGTGTCCCGAGAGGATGATGGTCAGGCGCTCGCTGTACCGCTCGGTGCCGGCCTGGATGACGTTGATGCCGGCGTCGCTCAGCCCCTCGACGATGTTGTCGAAGCGGTCGGGCGTCGCCTCGATGTCGACTTCCACCGGGATGTAGCCGCGCGGGGTGACGTTGCCGCGCTCGTGGAAAATCGAGAGGAGGTTCCCCCCGTGTTCGGCGATGGGTTGCAGCGACCGCAGGAGTTCGCCGGGTTCGTCGACCAGTTCGAGTCGAAGCGTGTACGCCTGCACGTCGTTGTGGACCTCACTCATCTGTCCAACACCGTACTAACGCGTCGTTCATTGTCGAAGTTCGTGCGAGCACACCCATATACGTATTGCGTTCGAACGGGTCGGGCACCGGCCCCGGGCGCGGCCGCCGCCCCGTCTGCTGTGAGAGAGTCATCGCTGAGGGTTCGCCGTACGCGCGTCGGCCCGAAATGTGCACAGGTTCGCTACAAAGATTACCGCGCCGGGAGGTCGACCCGAGAACAGAGTAATGCATATGTCATACAGTATCGAATCGGGGGAATTCAGGGGGCGTGTGTTTGAAAAATCTAAGTCCGAAGATATCACTCGCGAATTGCCACTACTTATTTCGGTTACACAGCGTATTGGAGATTCGATAGAGGTCGTCCAAAACTCAATTCGAGAGAACCAAACGACGCTCGTCTTCTGTCCCTTTGTTGTGTCTGTTAAGAGCAGTACTGTCTGCTGGACGCCGAGAGATGCATAGAGAATAGTTAACAGCTCACACAGCGTAGGGTTCGGTGTATCCGCCGCCGGCGGTACGCGAGAACGCTGCGGTCTGCGGACGGGTGCGACGGAGAGGAGAGAACAAGAATGGCATCAGCAAGCACACCGACACCGACACCGACGGGGAACGAACGAATCGCGCGACGCTTCCCGGAGGAAGTCGCGAGCGAGGGGAGCGTCGGCCTCATCGACGAAATCTGCGCCGAGGACGTCCTCGACCACAGTCCGCTCGGGGAGGTCCGCGGACGCGACGAACTCAAAGCCCAGATTTCGGGACTCAAGGAGTCGTTCAGCGACTTCTCCGCGACGGTCGAAGACGCGATTACCGACGGCGACACGGTCGCCATGCGCGTCACGCTCCGCGGGACCCACGACGGCGCGTTCATGGGTATCGAACCGACCGGGAAGCCCATCGAAGTCGGCAACATGGTGTTTACCCGCATCGAAGACGGCGTGATTGCCGAGCGGTGGGTCCAACCGGACATGCTCGGCATGCTCACGCAACTCGGCGCTGTCGAACCGCCCACGGCGTGAGACCCGCCGAGACCGATATGTTTTGCGCGGCGGCCGCACGGCTCGACGGATGAGAAGGAAGAGCGCGGACGACCGGGCACCCGCCCGCACTCCACGGACACTGGGGAAAACCTCCCCTGTATACGCAACCCAAGTGCAGGTATCTACCTGCAGTAGACGCTACAACGTCCTCCATTAAAACATTTTTCAAATGTCATATGCTGCGTGTGTTCAGAACACACGCCTGGCGGCCGAACGGTCAGCCGTCGAACGTCGAAAGGCGGCGGCGCTCCTGTGCGAGGATTCGCTCCCAGTAGTCGAACAGGACGCTGTCGAGGTCGTACACGTCGGCGATGCGGCGGACCCACTCGTCGTCCGAAAACAGCAGTCGCTGGAAGCTCCGCACGTCGGGGTCGAGTTCCTCCCGCCGGCCGGCGTAGTAGGCGACGGTCTGCTCGCGGGTTCGCTCGACCAACAGCGGCGGGACGAAGATGCCCGACTCGCGGGCGACGTAGACGAACCACTCCAGGTGGAGGACGGCGTCGGCGAGGACGAACCGCTCGGCGAAGCCGTCGACGCACGCCGTCGCGGGGCGGCCGTCGACGTACACGTCTTCGGGGCGGGAGAACCGCGGCACCGACAGGTGCGGGAGGTCGTCGGCGTACTGCTCGGCGACCCGCCGGAGTCGGTAGTCGGCGTAGGCGCACGGGGCCGCGAGGCCGAGTTCGTACCACAGCGGCATCCACTGACAGAACGGGTCGCAGAACGCCGCGTCGGCCAGTAGGTCTGCGGCGACGGAGCGGGCGAGGTCCGGGGGCAGGTCGGTTCGCCCCGCGCGCATGGCGTCCGTCGCGCGGACCACCCGCGACTCGAAGTCGCCGACGCGGAGGCCCATGCCCGCAGCCACGTCGTGGACGTACTCGGCACCGATTCGGTACCAGTCCGCGAAGTCGGCGGGCCGGCGGAGTCGAAGGAGGCGCAAAACGGTCACAGGGGAGCTACGGGTGACGGCGGTTTGGCTCTGTCCCCGTGGTGACGGCGAAAAACGAAACAGGCGGCGCGGTCGACGGGCGATTCCCGCGGCGGCGACGGCGACGCGAGTGCGGCAGCTACCGCCGGTCGAACGAGAGCGCGAGCGGCGTCGCGTTGCGCAGGTTGTCGCTGACCGGACAGCGCGCTTCGACCGCGGCGAGCCACGCGTCGATGGTTTCGGCGTCGGCGTCGACGTCGGCGGTGACCGCGACGCGAATCTCTTGGTAGCCGGCGCGGCCGTCCTCGCGCTTGCCCATGAACGTCGCGGGGTTCAGGTCGCCCTCGATGGCGATTTCGAGGTCGCGAACGTCGAGGTCCATCTCGCGGGCGACGACGTGGGCCGTGACGTTCAGACAGCCGGCGAGCGCGCCGAGGACGTACTCGACGGGGTTCGGGCCGGCGTTCGCCCCGCCCAGCGATTCGGGCTCGTCGACGACGAACTCGAAGTCGCGGACGGAGACGCGGGTCTCGGTCGGTGATTCGGCCGCCGCGGCGACGGCGAACGTCAGGGTCTGGTTCTGGGTCTGGGATTTCTCGGTGGACATACCTAGAGGGAGACGCCGCAGAGCGATAGCCACAGAAGACGGTTCTCAACCGTCGAGAAGCGTGTCAGCGACTGTCCGGGCCGGCGTCTATCGCGGCCGACTCGTCGGCGCCGTCCGCCAGCACGTCGTCGAGCCCCCACTCCGACGCCCTCGCGCGGGCCTCCTCGCGGGCCTCGGACCGAATCTCCTCGATGGCGTCGGCGTCGGCGAGGAACGCTTCGACCGCGCTCTGGTCGCGGCTCTCCTCGCGGCGCGCGGCGGGGGCGGCGTCGAGGGTCTTCGTCGCCAACCGCTCGTCGCCGGCGAGAATGCGGGCCGGCTCGCCCGGCGGGACGCGGAACGCCTCGACCTCGTGGGCGTCCGCGAGCTCCGCGGCGTCGACGGCGTGGACCGCGGCGCGGGTCGGGCCGGTGACGGCGAACCCCTCCAGCCCGTCGCGGCCGCCGACCTCGCGTTCCGTGTCGTAGGCGAGGACCGGAACTCCGTCTTCGAACGTGACGACGCCGCGGGTGGTCTCGCCGAGCAGGAGCGCGTCCTGCGGCTCGAAGACGACGTAGCCGGTGAGTTCCTCGTCGAGCACCGTCCGAAGCACCGCCGCCGCGTCGTCGACGACGCGCGACCGACGGAGTTCGCCCCGCGGGATTCTCATATTCGCTCGGGGACGACGGCGCTCTTGAACCGCTCTGCGACCTCGCGGCCGTCGCCGTCGCGCACGTCGAGTCGGGCGGCCGCCTCGCGGAAGGCGTCGGCCGCCGGGTCGTCGGGGGCGTGCGCGAGGAGGGGTTTGCCCTCGCGGCGGGCCGCGCGGACCGCGTCGCTCTCGGGGACCGACGCGAGCGTCTGTCCCCCGAAGTAGCGGCCGGCCTGCTCGGCGATTGTCTCCACGTTCTCGTCGGGGCGCACGCGGTTGAACACCACGCCCGCCGTGTCGGTGCCGTAGGAGTGGGCGTACTCCTGGACTTTCAGCCCGTCGGACAGAGACGGCACGGTGGGCTGGAGGACGACGACGATGCGGTCCGCGAGGACGACGGGGAGCACCGCGCTCTTGGAACCGAGCGCGGCGGGCGAATCGAGGAGCAACACGTCCGTGTCGGCCGCGAGCTCGGCGACCACGTCGCGGAGGCGACCGGGGTCCGCGGCCTCGAACGCCGCGAGACTCGTCCCACAGGGGACGACAGACAGCCCGAACCGCTCGTACACCGCGTCGGACACCGCGGCGTCGTGGTCGTCGATGAGTAAGTCGTGGAGCGTCACGTCGGCGTCGTCCAATCCGGCGTGGAAAAGCAGGTTCGCCATGCCCGTGTCCGCGTCGATGACGGTCACGTCGTACTCCTCGGCGAGCGCCATCCCCAGCGCGAGCGTACTCGTCGTCTTCCCGGTGCCGCCCTTCCCGCTGGCGACGGCGAACGCCTCGACCATGCCCCCACGTGCCCGGCGATTTCGCATAAGTGTTCGGAACGGGGGTGGACGCGCGCCGACGAATATCGTGCCAACTAGTAACAAGCATTAATAGTGAGGCCAACAGTGTGTGAAACGACCACCGATGTTCAGAATTGTCATCCAATCGTTCGCTTTCGCAGTCGAGGACTCGACGTTCGCGGTGTACGCGACCCTCCTCACCATCGCGTTCATCGTGTACCTGAATCGGTGACGGCGGTTCGAATCGCGGCGTGCAACCGAGTTCCGCGGCCCCATCCGGGACGGAACTGCGACCGTCGGCTGGCGTCGGCTCGGCGGCGAGTCGTCGGTGAGTCGGCGTTCGCGCCCCGGCGAGCGGTCGGTGGGTGACGCGGTTGCTCAGGACGCCTCGGCGAGCGCGTCGAGCAAGCGGTCGTTTTCGTCCGGGCGGCGGACGCTGATTCTGACGTGCGAGTCGAGGCCCTGATAGTCGCGGGCGTCGCGGACGGCGAAGCCGCGCCGTCGGGTCTCGCGGAGGACGCAATCGACGTCGTCGGCGCGGAACAACACGAGCGCGCTGTCGGCGGGGTGCGGGTCGTAGCCGAGCTGGTCCAGCCCCGCAATCACCCTCGGGCGCTCCCGTTCGACCCGGTTCCGCGTGGCTTCGAGGAAAGCCTCCTGTTCGAGACAGAACGTCGCAACCTCCACCGCCGGAGCCGAAAGCACCCACGTACAGCGCGCCCGCGAGAGCCGGTCACCGAGGTCGCCCGTCGCGGCCGCGAAGCCCGCGCGGAGCGAGGGGACGCCGAAGACGTTCGTCACCGAGTGGAGCGCGATGACGCCGTCGAGGCCGGCCGTGCTCGGGAGGCGCGTGAAGCCGAGGTACGTCTCGTCGACGATGACGGGCGTGTCGGCCCGGCGGCAGCCGTCGATGAACGCCCGAAGCTCGTCTCGCGGGTACGCGGTCCCGACCGGGTTGGCGGGATAGCTGAGAATCACCGCCGCGTGCTCGGCGGGGTCGACGGTTTCGAGGAGGCGGTCGTGCGGAACGTGGACCGGGTCGCCCCCCTGAAGCCGGATTTCGCGGGCGTACTCGCCGCAGCAAGGGGCCGGAAGCGCCACGCTGTCGCCGGGCGAGACGGTCACGCCGACGGCGAGTCGGAGCGCTTCGATGACGCCAGCGGCGGGGATGACCTCGTCGGGGTTGCAGCCGACGAACTCCGCGGCGGCGACGCGGAACCGCGAGTAGTCGTCCAGCGAGTCCCGCCGCGCCGTGGCGAGCGCCGATTCGTAGACGCCAGCGAGGCCGGACGGGTGTTCGGGGTTCGAACCGGTGCTGAAATCGACGAGCGAGTGGTCGGCGGTCCCGCCGTGAGTCACGTGGTCGACGTCGGAAACGGAACCGGGGTCCATACCGACCTGCTAGCTACCAACCATAATCAAGGCTTCTCCGGGGACCACTTAGCTACCACCGTGGATTCTTCGGCCGGAAACGCGTTTCGCCGGCGGTTCTCAAATCGGAGCGACGGTCGCGCGGTCGTCAGCGACGACGCCGTAGTTCGCCTCGTCGACGCCCCGCGGTATCGGCCCGGCGTCGTACCGCGAACCGAGGCTCGCGAGCACCGCGTCGCGGACGCAGACCCGGGCCGCGTTGCCGACCTCGGTCGCGCTCCCCGAGAACGTCGCCGGGTCGCCGGCGGGGTCGCACGCGGCGACGACCGCGTCGGTCGTCGTCCCCGGCGCGCCGCAGCGCGCGAGGAGCGTCGCCGCCTTCGCCTCGGCGGCCACGGCGACGAGGTTCGCGAGCGCGCCCGGCTCCAGCGACCGTGTCGTCCCGACGAAGACGTTGACCGTTCCGACCGGGTCGTCTCGGTCGTCTCGGTCGTCTCGGTCGTCTCGGTCGTCGCCGGCCGCCGCGTCAGGCGCGTCCGACGCGTCTCCCCACTCGCGCGGGTCGTCGTCTATCGGGAGTTCCGCCGGGTTCGACACGCCCGCGGTGGCGACGACTTCGACCGGGCCGAACCGGGCGCGCCGGGCGTGTTCCTGCCCGACGCCCGTCAGGAGCGTCGGCCCGCGCTCGTCGAAGCCGGCCGCCGAGAGCCGCCGTTCGACGTACGCGTCGAGGTCGGTCTCGGGCCAGCCCTCGGGGACGGTGACGTTGAACGCGGCGTCCGCCCGCGAGTCGCCCCCGGCGTAGCCCGTCGAGAGCCAGCGCGTCTCCGGCCGGGCGAGTCGGCAGACGCCGTCGCGGCGCGCCGTCTCAAACATCGTCGGCGACGGCGGCGAGCGCCCGGAGCAGTTCGTCGTTCTCGTCGGGGCGTTTCACCGCGACGCGGACGTGCGAGTCGAGCGTCGGAAACGTCGTCGCGTCCCGGACGGCGACCCCGCGGTCGCGGGCGGTCTCGACCACCGCGTCGACGTCGCGGTCGCCGACGTCCACGAGGAGAAACGGCGCGTCCGACGGGGACACCGCGAAGGCGTCGGACAGCGTCTCGCGGAGTCGCTCGCGCTCGGCCGAGACGCGCGCTCGCGTTCGCGAGACGAACTCGGCGTCGTCCATGCAGTACGCGCCGACGGCGGCCGCGGGCGTCGAGAGCGACCACGCCCGCCGGGCGACGGCGAGCCGGTCGCCGAGGTCGCCGGTGGCGACGGCGAACCCGGCGCGGATGCCCGGCAGTCCGAACATCTTCGTCAGCGACCGGGCGACGACGACGCCGGGTTCGCCCGCGAGGCTCGGTTCGTCGGTGAAGTCGAGAAACGCCTCGTCGACGACGAGCGTCGTCTCCGCCTCCCGACAGCGCGCCGCGAACGCCCGGAGGTCGTCGGCGGGCGCGAGTTCGCCCGTCGGGTTGTTCGGCGTGCAGACGACCGCGACCGCGTGGTCCGCGGGGTCGGCGTCGAGAATCGCGTCGTGGGCGACCGCCACCGGCTCCGCCCCTTGCAGGCGAATCTCGCGGTCGTACTCCCCGAAGCTCGGTTCGGGGACGAGCGCGGTGTCGCCCGGCGAGAGCGTCACTTCGAACGCGAGTCGCAGGGCTTCGAGGCCGCCGGCGGTCGGCACGACCGCCTCGGGGACACAGCCGACGTAGTCGCCGGCGGCCCCCCGAAAGTCGGCGTAGTCGTCGTCGGGGTAGCGGGTCGAGGCGTCGAACGCCTCGCGGTACACCGCCTCGACGCCGTCGGGGCGCTCGGGGTTCGTGTTCGCGCTGAAGTCGAGAACGGTCGGGTCGGTCGTCCCGCCGTGGGGGACGCGGCTCCCCGCCCGGACGGACTCAGGGTCCATCGTCGATGTCTGCGTCGGCGTCGACGCCGCCAGCGTCGGCTCCGCCGGCGTCGGCCGCCGCGGTTCCGGTTCCGGTCTCGACGGCTTCGGGGTCCAGCGTGGAGAGCACGTCGAGCGTGGCCGCCTCCACGTCGTCGAGGACGCCCATCCGGTCGGCGAGCATGAGCGCGCCGCCCATGCCCGCGCCCTCCTTTGCCTCGCCGGCGGCGTAGCGGTCCAGCGGGTGCGTCTCGAAGCCGGGGTCGGTGACCGTCAGTTCGAGGTCGAACGCCTCGGCGGCGTCGGCCAACTCGGGCACGTCCTCGGCGAGGTACGATGTCGTTGCGAGCGTCAGGTCGCCGTTCGCGCCGGCGTGGCGAGCGAGCGCGGCGGCCGCGAGCAGTTGGGTCCCGCCGCCGAGCGTCACGTCGATGCCGGTTTCGAGCGCGCCGACGGTGAGGCCGGCGACGACCGGAAGCACCGGGTCGCCGAGGTAGCGGGCGGCGCGCCGGGGTTTGTGAGCCGCGAAGCCGGGTTCGACGTCGCTGGCTTCGAACGCCTCGGCGACGACCTCCTCTTTCAGGCTCGTGGGGTTGTCCGGGAGCGACGACGAGACGGGGAACTCCTCGCCGAGCGCGCGGAACACGGCGAGCGCGGTGGTCGTCCCGCCGGGGACGGTCTCGCCGATGACGAGTTCGTCTTCGGGGAGCGCGAGGCCCATCCGCCGGGCCGCCTCGAACGCGCCGGGCGCGGTCGGGACCGGTTCGCTCTCGCGGATGTCGCGGCCGGGTCGCGCGCCCACGTCGATGGTCGGCGCGGCGCTCGGCTTCGCGAGGCCGGCGTCCACGGTGAGCACGTCGAAGCCGGTGAGCTGCTTGACGGCGCGGGTGACGGCCGCGGGCGTCGGACAGCCCATCGGGCTGACCGGCGTCACCGGCGAGCGGACGGGCTCGCCGTACTCGATGATTTCGGCGTCCGCGCTCGGCGTGTGGCCGACGAGCGACGGCTCCGCGCCGGCGGCGCTGATACCGGGTATCTTCGCCGTCTCGGTCGTGCCGGCGACGAGGACTACTCGCATCGGTCCTCCGCGAGTTCGATGTCTGTCGGGCGGTTCACGTTGAGTGCCAGTCGGGTGTCTGTGGAGAGGTACATGGTCGAGTGCGTGTCGGTGTCGGTGTCGGTGTCTGCGTCGGTATCAATTGTCGCGTCCGCGGCCGCGGGGCCGACGACGCCCAGCCCGGTCGGGCAGACGGCGGTCCCCTCGTGGTCGAAGACGAGCGCGTCGTCGACGCTGGCTCCGAGGTCGCGCTTCAGTTCGACGGGGACGCACGCGGTGGCGGCCCCGCCGTCCGCGGCCGAAACGACCGCATCGACGTGTTCGGGAGCCACGAGCGGGAGGTCGGAAACGACGGTGACGACCGGCCGGGAGACGCGGTCGAGCGCGAATCCGAGGTCGGAGACGTAGCCGTCGCCGGGAGCCTCGATGGGGTCGAGACCGAGGTCGGCGGCGCGCTCGCGGGTGTTCGGCGTGTGCGGCGAGGTGACGGCGCGGACGGTCTCGGCGCTCGACTCGCGGAGCGCCGCGGCGACCCGGTCGAGCATGGGTCGCCCGCAGATGTCCACGAGCGGCTTTTCGACCGGCGCGTCGAGGCGGGTGCCGCGGCCGCCGCACATCACGAGAGCGTCCACGTCACCACCCCCGCGTGGACGGCCGCGGCGCGGGCCAGTTCGTTCGTCGCGCCCAGCAGGTCGCCCGAGACGCCGCCGAGTCGGGCGCGGCCCCACGAGCGAACGAGCAGCGCGACGACCGGCCCGCAGCAGAGCGCCGCGACGACGGCGGGGCCGCCCGTGACCGGCGCGAGCGCGACGAGCGGGAGACAGGCCACGGCGACGGCGAGCAGCCCCGACGGACTGTTCTCGCCGACGAGCGCCGAGCCGAGTCCCTCGTGGGCGGGCGCGCCGAGACAGACCAGCGTCGCCATGCCGGCTTTCGCGCCGACCTCGGCGGCGAGCGCGATTGCGACGGCGGCCGTGAGGCCGACGCGACCGCCCGCACCGGCGAGGCCGAACGCGCCGAGCGCGAGGACGACGAGCGTCAGCCCGAACGCGAGCAGGCCGCCGACGCCCGTCTGCGAATCCTTCAGGACCGACAGCCGGCGGTCGGCGTCGCCGTGGACGACCGCGGCGTCGCCGAGGTCCGCGAGGCCGTCGGCGTGGGTGACGCCCGTCACGAGATACAGCGTCACGAGGTACAGCGCGGCCGCGGTCGGAATCGGCAACGGGAGCAACAACGGGAGCGCGGCCAGCGCGCCGACGACGTAGCCGGCGAGCGGAAACGCCACGGGCGCGCGCCTGAAAGCGTCCCAGTTCGCCTCGTCGCCGCCGACGGGGAGGCGAGTGAGGAAGCCGAGCGCGCCGCGGAGGGCGGTCAGAACCACGCGACCACCCCCGCGACGGCGAACGCGAGGAGGCCGGCCCGCGAGACGAGTCGGACGCCCCGCGCGGCGGTCGCCGCGTCGGGAGCCTCGGGCCCCCCGTCGAGCAGGTAGTGCCCGGGCTTTTCCAGTCGCGTCTCGAGCAGGACCGCGAGCGTCGCCATCGGCCACCCCGAGTTGGGCGACGACGGTCGTCGCGCCAACCCGCCGACCCGCGTCACCGTGGCCGGCGCGCCGGCGACGACGGCCAGTAAGACGGCCGCGACGCGCGCCGGAAGCCACATCACCGCGTCGTCGAGGCGGGCCGGGACGCGGCCGACCGGCTTGTGTCGGTAGCCGAGCATCGAATCGAGCGTGTTGACGCCCTTCACCCACGCGGCCGCGCCGACCGCGAGCGGGAGCGAGACGGGCGCGAAGAGCGTAAACGCGAGCAACGGGGCGACGAGGCCGTCGGCGAGGTTCTCGGCGGCGCTCTCGACGGCGGCGCTCCGGATATCGGCCGCCGACAGCGACGACGGGTCGCGCCCGGCCAGCGCCCGGAGTTCGTACCGGGCGGTATCGAGGTCGGATTCGTCCGCCGTAGCCGAGACGACCGCCGCGGCCGCGTCGAGGAGCATCCGGAGGCTCGTGGTCGAAAACAGCGCGAGCGCCGCGACGGCCGCGCCGAGCCACGGCGAGACGAGCGTCGCGCCCCACGTCACAGCCGCGGTGACGCCCGCGGCGAGCGCCGGAAGCGCGACGGCCGTGACCGCGCCGACGAGCGTCGGACGGGACCACTCGCGGTCGACGGGCGAGACGAGTCGGCCGAACAGCGCGACCGGGTGGACGCGCGCCGGCGGTTCGGCGAACCCTCGGTCCAGCGCCGCGGCGGCGACGACGGCGGCCGCGGCGGTCACGGGCACGGGTCCTCCCCGGCTCGCAGCCTCGCCGCGACCGATTCGAGCGTCGTCTCCCGGAGGTTCACGAACCGGCCGCCGACCGCCTCGATACCGCCGTCTGCGTCCGGGTCGTCGCCGACGTGGAGCAACTCGGCCGCGTCGACCCCGAGGCCGCGGGCCGCCGCCTCGAACGCCTGCCGGTGGGGTTTCCGCCAGCCGCAGGCGACGCTCGTCGTGATGTCGTCGAAGCCGCGCCGGTCGAGGTCCGACCGGATGAGCGTCCGCGCGACGAGTTCGGGGACCGAACAGTTCGAGAGGAGGCCGACCGCGCCGGCCTCGCGGGCAGCCGCGACCGCGTCGACCGCGCCGGGACGGGTCGTCACCTCGGGGTCGAACGCCGTGATGACCGCGCGACGAGCGGCGTTGTCCGGCGAGTCGACGCCCCGAGACCGGAGCGCCGCGGCGACGTGCGCCGGAAGCGGGACCTCCGCGCCCTCGGGCGCGTCGATGTGAACCTCGCGGTAGGCGTCGTCCCAGTCGTCGGGGACGGCGACGCCGTACTCGCGGAGCGCGTCCGCGACCGCCGAACCGGGATCTGACGGGTACTCGGCGTCGACGAGCGTGCCGAAGAGGTCGAACGTGACTGCCACTAGAATTTCATTGGCGAAACTGTACTTGAATATAGCGAAGCGGGGGGTTCGGCCGCGGTCTCAGGTCACCACCGATGGTGGACGTGCTCTCGCGCGTACGCGTTGTACACTTCTTCGACGCGCTCGAACTGGTCTGCTGACAGCGGTGGGAGCGACGCCGCGGCGACGTTGTCGCGGATGTGTTCGGGCGACTTCGACCCGGGAATGACGGTGCTCACGGCGTCGAACGAGAGAATCCAGCGGAGCGTGAACTGCGCGAGCGAGACGCCCTCGGGGACGACCTCCTGTATCGAATCCGCGGCTTCGAGACCGTCTTCGAACGGGATTCCGGCGAACGTCTCGCCCACGTCGAACGCCTCGCCGTGTCGGTTGAAGTTCCGGTGGTCGTTCTCGGCAAACTCTGCGTCTGCGGAGAGCGCGCCGGTGAGCAGCCCCGACGCGAGCGGGACGCGAACGATGACGCCGACGTTCCGGCGCGCCGCCTCCCGGAAGAACAGCTCTGCGGGTCGCTGTCGAAGCGGATTGAAGATTATCTGTACCGTCTCCACGCCGTCGTACTCGATGGCCTTGAGCCCCTCTTCGACCTTCTCGACGCTCACGCCGTAGTGGTCGATTTTCCCGGCGTCGCGGAGCTCCGACAGGGCATCGAACACCTCGGGCTGGTAGTACACCTCTCGCGGCGGGCAGTGAAGTTGGACGAGGTCGAGCGAGTCGACGCCGAGGTTGTCCCGGCTCCGGTCCACGAACCGTTCGAGGTTCTCGCGGTTGTAGCCGTCGGCCTCGTGGGGGTCGAGCCGCCGCCCCGCCTTGGTGGCGACGGTGACGTCGTCGTCGCGGTCCGCGAGCACGTCGCCGATGCGGCGCTCGCTGTCGCCGTCGCCGTACACGTCCGCGGTGTCGAGGAAGTCGATGCCCGCGTCGAGCGCCGCCTCGATGGCGTCGTACGCCTCGTCGTCGGTCACCGAGCCCCAACTGCCGCCGAGCTGCCACGTCCCCAGCGCGATTTCGGAAACGTCGAATCCGGTCGTGCCGAGCGGTCGAGAATCCATGCCGTTTGCTTCCGAACAGACGGGGGTAAATCACGGGGTCGCGGCGAGATATACTCCGATTGTTCGTGAGGGTCTGAGGCGACGGAACGGGGGACACTACGGGACGGAATCAACGAGGGCCGTTCCCCGATTTGAACTCACTCGCAACGCGTTGCGTTGCTCGTTGCTCAAACCGGCTCGACCGGATTTTGCAAGCAAAATCCGCTCTCCCCGATTTGAACGGGGGACAAGCCGATCTACAGTCGGCTGCTCTGCCAGGCTGAGCTAAGAGCGGTCACCGATTCGTATCCGGTCGACGCGTTTAACCATTATCATTCTCGCTGCCGCGTGTGCTGTGTGTCAGACAGGTGCGAACATTGATATGCCGCCGAGATAATCCCGGAGTAATGAGTAAAATCACGTTCCGCGCCGACGACGCCCTCGTCGAGCGCTTGGACCGCCTCGACACCTCGAAAAGCGAGGTGATGCGCGAGGCACTCCGCCAGTACCTCGACGAACTGGAACGTGACGACGGCGCGGACGCCGCGGACGACGCGTCCGACACCGCCGGTCTCGACGGCGCGCTCTCCGCGCGGGTCGAGGAACTCGTCGACGAGCGACTGGACGAACGGCTCCCGGCGCTCGTCGAGGAAGCCGCGGCGGCCCGCGAGTCCGAGCGTCCGACGCCCTCCGACCTGAACGTCAACATCAACGTCGATGGTTCGAACGGCGAATCTCGCGTAAACGCGGGTGTCGACACCGAATCGACCCCGAGTACGGTTCGTAAGACACGGGACGAACTGGAGTCCGGCGACGCGGACGACCCCGACATGACCTGTGGCCAATGTGGCGAATCCGTGGGTCCAGACCATGTTTACTGCCCGAACTGCGGTGAAAAGACGTCCCACCGCGTGTTCTGCGAGTGCGGCGACGAACTCCGCTCGGACTGGGCGTTCTGCCCCGACTGCGGCCGTCGGACGCCCGCAGCCGACGTTCTGGAACAAGCATAACCGGCGATTAAAGCCCCCTATACGGGATATTCAGCCTCTGTCTTACAACCGCCGTTACATTTATATTCTATCCCTCTGTGGTGATTATCGCGTAAGACGGTTGTCTTACAGCCACCCGACGGCGGCCCGTATCCCGGCGTCGTCCGTCGGTTTTCGGGTGTAAGACACTCGCACACGAGTGCGGAGCGCCGTCTTACCGGGGGAATGTAAACATGGAGCGTGTGACACTACGAATTCCGAAGCAGCAAATCGAGGAGGTCGAGCGGATGGTCGAGACGGGAGAGTTCCCGAACCGATCCGAAGCCATCCGTTCCGCCGTTCGCGATATGCTCAATGAACAGACGACCGACAAGCGACAGCGCGAATCTACCAGCAAGCGCGGCTGGGCAAAGGTGTAACTATGCAGGATATCGTTCGCGAGGCGATGGAACGGGACGAGGCCGAGCGTCAGACGCAGTCGTCGCTCGAAGACAGCGACGACCAGTTCGGTGACCCGCGAATCGTCATCGTCGGTGCCGGTGGTGCTGGCAACAACACCATCAACCGCCTGTACAACATCGGTGTCGAGGGGGCCGACACGGTCGCCATCAACACCGACAAGCAGCACCTGAAGATGATCGAAGCGGACACGAAAATCCTCGTCGGGAAGTCCCTGACGCAGGGTCTCGGCGCCGGTGGTGACCCGTCGATGGGTGAGCGCGCGACCGAGATGGCACAGGGCACGATCAAAGACGTGCTCGGCGACGCCGACCTCGTGTTCGTCACCGCGGGGATGGGCGGTGGCACCGGGACCGGTGCGGCCCCCGTCGTCGCGAAGATCGCAAAGGAGCAGGGCGCAATCGTCGTGGGCATGGTCTCGACCCCGTTCAACGTCGAGCGCGCCCGCACGGTCAAGGCCGAGGAGGGACTCGAAAACCTCCGCAACGAGGCCGACTCCATCATCGTGCTGGACAACAACCGCCTCCTCGATTACGTCCCGAACCTGCCCATCGGCAAGGCGTTCTCGGTCATGGACCAGATTATCGCCGAGACCGTCAAGGGCATCTCGGAGACCATCACGCAGCCGTCCCTCATCAACCTCGACTACGCCGACATGTCGACCATCATGAATCAGGGCGGCGTCGCGGTGATGCTCGTCGGCGAGACCCAAGACAAAAACAAGACCCAAGAGGTGGTCAACGACGCGATGAACCACCCGCTTTTGGACGTGGACTACCGCGGTGCGTCCGGTGGCCTCGTCCACATCACGGGCGGCCCCGACCTCACGCTGAAGGAGGCCGAGGGAATCGCGAGCAACATCACCGAACGGCTGGAAGCCGCCGCGAACGTCATCTGGGGCGCTCGCATCCAGGACGAGTACAAGGGGAAAGTCCGCGTCATGGCCATCATGACGGGCGTCCAGTCCGCGCAGGTGCTCGGCCCCTCGACCCAGAAGCAGGCCGACAAGTCGCGTCAGAGCATCCAGTCCCGAGAGTCACAACAGCAGCACTCGGGTTCGGAGTTCGATAGCTCGGAGCGAGCCCAGACGGCCCAGAGCGGCACGTGGTCCGACGGCGGCCGCGACGAAGTCGAGAAGAACAACGGTCTCGACGTCATCCGGTAACGCCCTGTCCGACCCGCGCGGACGCCGCCGCGCCCGTCGGGTTTCGTGGGTTCTTTTTCGCTGACGTGGATTTCTTCGACCGCGAGCGTCGCCGCCGATTCGGTCGACGCGACCGCACCCGGTTCTGTCTGACCCGTAAGACGCGTCAGAAAACGAGTTTCGTGTCGTTCCGTAGCCGCTCAGACCGCTTCTATCGACTCGATGAGTCGGCACTTCCGACAGACGTCGCCGGCGGTTTTCGACCCGCAGCGCTCGCAGTCGTTGAGGTCGACGCGACCCTCGCCGCGATACTCGCGGGCGGTCAGTTCGGCCAACTCCTCGTAGCCCGCCATGATGGAATGTCGGGTGCCGGGGTGGTTCTCTTCGAGTTTCAACAACAACTGCTGAATCTCGCCGCGGTAGGCCTCCGAGGAGTGGGGGCACTCGGTGATGTGCGCCGGGAGGTCCTTCAGGTGGGCGTAGAGCGCGACTTCCTTTTCGGGCACGTCGCGCAGCGGCTTGGCCCGCGGGATGAACTCGCCGGCGTCGCGACGCTTTTCGAAGTCACCGATGCTGGCGTCGAAGTGCTTTGCGACCTGCTTGAGGTCGCCCTCGAAGAAGTTCATGAGCGCCGTCTGCGCCTCGTCGTCGAGGTTGTGCCCCGTGAGCAGTTTGTCCGCGCCGAGTTCGTCGGCGAAGCGTTCGAGCAGGTCGCGGCGGAACACCCCGCAGTAGGCGCAGGCGGCCATGTTCTCGGGGTCCTTCTCGACCACGTCGTCCATCTGGACGCCGAACTCGTCCTCGTAGGTGGCCAGTTCGTGGTGGATGTCGAGGTCCTCCGCGAGTTCGACGCAGGCGTCGACGGACTTGTCGCGGTAGCCCTCGATGCCCTCGTGGATGGTGAGGGCGACGAGTTCGATGCGCGGGTCGCGCCCGAACGTGTCGTCGAGGATGTGTGTGAGGACGACGCTGTCTTTGCCGCCGGACAGCCCGATAACCCACGTCTGTGGGTTCTCGGGACTGGCGTCTCGTGGGAGCATGTTGTCCTCGCGGATGCGGCGGCGCACGCGTTTCTCGACCGAGGCGCAGAAGTGGTCGTCGCAGAGGTGGGCCCCGGAGTAGGCCGCGTGCATCACCGCGTCGCGGCCGCACTTGTCGCACTCCATTGCCGGTCGGTTGCCCGGCAGGAGGGATACGGGTTTCGCCTCGGGGCGACCGCGGCGTCGCTCGCGCGCCCGGCGGCTCGACCGCACTCGGTCACGCTCGGTCGCAACCGGTTTGACCCTCCGAACCCCACGGACAGTCGATGGACAGAGACGCCGCCCTCGACCGCGTCGACGCCGTCGTCGACGCCGTCGAGTCCGAGACGCTCCCCGTCCCGGTCCGCGAGGTGTGGGTCTACGGCGACGTGGCGCTCGGTCTCGACCCCCTCGACCGACTCGACGTGTACGTGACGAAAGACATCCTCCTCCGCGGCGACCCCGACGCGGCCGAATCGTTCGAGCGGTCCCACGGCGTGAAGGGCGTCGGCAAGAGCGTCCGCGCCGAGTGGGCGCGCGAACACCCCGACCTGCTGCGAGCCAACGCGAACGGCTACGCCGCCCCCGAGAAGTGTCTCGCCGCCCACCTCCTTCCGGACGACGACGAACCGGTCCACCTCGAAGTGTGTAACGCCTCCTTCGAGGACAACGTCACCCAGCGGCTGAAAGGCGCGGTCGAACGCGAGGCCTACGAGCAGATTCTCGACCCCCGCGGCGTCTGTCTCTACGCCGACGGCCAGCGCTCGTCGGACGCGATGTCGAAGCTCCGAAACGGCGAGTTCGCCTTCCCGACGCTCTCGGGCGCGCTGGAGATGCTCGGACTGGAGGACGACGATGCCGAGACGGCAGTCGAGGCGATGCGGGCCTATCGGGCCGAACAGACCGGCACGTCGGTCCGCGGCGACGTGGTCTGAGGCCGGAGTCGAGTCGAGGCCGCGACGACTCGAAGTCGAAACCGAGTCAGAGCCGCCCGGCTACCAGTCGCGGTCGCCGTCGCGGTTGCGGCCGCGGTCGTCGGTGCGGTCGGCGTCGGGGCCGAACTCGTCGCCGCGGCCGCCTCCGCTCGGGCGTCGGTCGGTCCCTCGGCCGCGTTGTTCGTTGTAGCGCCGCCCCTCGTCGCGGGCGCGACGCTCCGCCTCCTCGCGACTCATCGTCGGCGGGTCGCGCGTCTCGGCTTGAATCCCGGCGTAAAGGGCGACTGCGGCACCGATACTGAGGAGGGCGAAGAGGAAGAACACGAGACCACCGACGGACATGTGCGTACTCGCGAACGCGAGAAAGGAAGTGGTTTCGGAGGTACATTTTTCACCGGGGTAGTTCAACGGTTCAACATGAGCCCTCCACCAAGCGCCGACCGAGACGGCTGTCCGAAATGCGGCCACTCCGAGACCGAAATCGACTCCATCGCAACCACGGGAGGCGGCCTCTCGAAGATGTTCGACATCCAGAACCGACAGTTCACCGTCGTCTCGTGTGCGAACTGCGGCTACTCCGAACTCTACCGCGGTCAGTCGAGCGGGAACTTCGTCGACCTGTTCCTCGGCTGACTACCGGCCGAGCCCGCTTACGACTCCGCGCCGCCGTCTTCCGACATCCATTTTTCGCCCCACTCGGAGATGTCGTCGAACGCCGGGAGCAGTTCCTCGCCTTTCTGCGTGAGCGAGTAGTACACCGCGATGGGACTGCCGTCTTCGACCTCCCGCTCGACGTAGCCCAACTCTTGGAGGTCGTCCAGCACGCGAGAGAGCGTCTGGGAGTTCGCGCCCGTCGCGCGCTTGAGTTCGTTGAACCGGAGGTCGCCCTCGCGCAGTACGTGGATGACCGTCATCCGCCACCGCGAGCCGATTTCTTCGAGCGTCTTGATGACCGGACACTGTTCGTACTTCGCTTCGAGGTTCTGGTGCGGTGACATCGACGTGACCTACTCACACCGAGGTTCGCTTAACTATATTAAACTCACTCTCCTTGACCAAGTATGACGATGTAACCGCATCGTCGCGGCGAACCGGACGACGAACACGACGCACGAACACCCACACCCACACCATCTCATCATGAACGTACTCCTCCTCGGTGCGAGCGGCCGAATCGGCACGCGAATCGCCAACGAACTCCTGAACCGCGGACACGCGGTGACCGGCGTCTCCCGAAGCGGCGAAATCGACGGCGTCGACGACCCCGACTTCTCGGCGGTCGCCGGCGACGCGACCGACGCCGACCAAATCGCGCGACTCGCCGCGGGCCACGACGCGGTCGCCTCCGCGCTCGGCCCGAGCGACGGCGAGTCGCCCGAGGTCCTCGTCGAGATGCTCGACGCCGTCGTCGACGGGATGCGCCGCGCCTCGGTCGACCGCCTCGTCTGGACCGGCGGCGCGGGCATCCTGAACGTCGGCCCCGACACGCGACTCATCGACTCGCCGGAGTTCCCCGAGGAATGGAAGCCCGTCGCCAGCGCCGCCATCGAGGCGTACGGCCTGCTCGAAGACGCCGACGACCTGGAGTGGACCTACGTCGCGCCCGCGGCGTTCATCGAACCCGGCGAGCGCACCGGCGAGTTCCGAACCGCGCGCGGCGAACTCGTCGCCGACGAGGACGGCGAGAGCCGCATCTCCATGGAGGACTTCGCAATCGCCTTCGCTGACGAACTGGAGAGCGGCGACGCCGTCCACGAACAGCTCGCGGTCGGCTACTGAGCAGACAGTCTCGTTTTTCGGCCGGCGACTCGGCCATCGGTTCGGCCCGTCGAACAGGCCCGACTACACTCGCCCCGTCGTCACGTCGAACGGGACGACCTCGGCCCGACGGTACTCGCCGTCTCGAATCTGCTGGACGACCTCGCGGCCCATCTCTCGCCACTCGCGGCGGACGGACTCGTAGGAGTCGTCGTCGAGTCCCCGACGGAGATCGGCCTCGTGGCGGTCCAACCCCTCGCCGGTCGCCTTCTTCGCCGCGCTCCGAACGTCGTGGTCGTCGTACGGCGGCTCGGTCAGCTTGCGGTGGTGGTACCGGCGAGTCCCCACGACCGACAGGCCGGCGTCGTCGAACAGCCCGCGGACGCGGTCGCCGAGCGCCACGTCGGTCGCCACGCCGTCGCGGAAGGCGTCTCTGACGCGGCGGTCGAGCGCGGCCTCGGATTCGACGGTCGAGTCGACGCCGACGGCGGCGTTGTCGGGTTCGACCGTCGCCACGAGGTCCGACGAAACGCGGGCGAACTCCGAGAGGGCCGCTGTCGGCTCGGGGAGGTTCACGAGGAGCGCCTGACAGACGACCAAATCGAAGCTGCCTGCGGCGAAGGGAAGCCGGGTCGCGTCGCCGGCGACCGTCTCGATGCCGGCGCGGTCGGCGGCGACAGAAAGCAGGTCGGTGTCGGCGTCGACGCCGACGACGCGGGCGTCCGAGGCCTCCGCGAGGACGCGCGTGAACTCGCCGGTCCCGCAGCCCACATCGAGGATGCGGGTCCGCCCGCCGAGGTCGAGGTCCCCGAGGGCCGCGCGGGAGTCGTCCCACATACCGTCTCGCGTCCGCCGGAGGTACGATTCGGAGAAACGTCGCACACGCGGAGTCGGGCGCGGCGACCCAAAAAACAGTCGAAACGGTCGATGCGGGGGCTCAGCGGCCCTCCGCCTCGGCTCACCCTCAGTCGGCGCGGAGTTCGCGCACCCGCTCGATGTTCCACGCGAAGCCCTTGCCGTCCTCGGTGGGCGTCTCCAAGACGAGCGGCACGTCGTCGTCGACGATGGCGTCGTGGTTGATGAACGCGCGCATGCCCTCCTCGCCGATGAGGCCCTCTCCGATGAGGGCGTGTTCGTCCTTGTTCGTCCCGCACTCGTGTTTCGAGTCGTTGAGGTGGACGCACTTGAGGTGCTCTAAGCCGACCTCGGCGTCGAGTTCCGCGAACGTCTCGTCGACGCCTTCGGCCGTCGAGAGGTCGTAGCCCGCGGCGAACGCGTGGGCGGTGTCGAGACAGACGTCGAGGTCCTGGTCGGACTCCTCGAGGACGTAGCCGAGGTGGGCGAAGTCGTCGCCCATCTTGGTGCCCGAGCCCGCGTCGGACTCGATGAGGACGGTGACGCCGTCGGGGATGTCGAGGTCGTCGAGGACGGAGACGGCGTTGTCGAGGCCCTGCTGTTCGCCCGCGCCGGTGTGCGCGCCGAGGTGGACGTTCACGTACTCGATGCCGAGTTTGTCGGCCATGTCGACCTCCGTCTGCATCGAGTCCAGCGACTTCTGCCGGAGGCCGTCTTTGGGCGTACAGAGGTTGACGAGGTACGACGAGTGGATGACCCACGGCCCCGACAGTTTGTCGGCGGTCTGCTCGCGGAACAGTTCGGCCTCCTCGTCGGAGATGTCTGGGTCGCGCCACACCTGCGGCGAGGTGGTGAAAATCTGCCCGCAGTTGCCGCCGAAGGCGACCTGCCGGAAGACGGCGTTGGCGACGTTACCGTGCGGTGGCGTCTCGTCGTCGGACGAGACCTTCGAACTGGACATCGAGACGTGTGCGCCGACTTGCATGGGGAGTCCGACGGCGTACCCGAACAAAGGGACTTCGGAGTTGTCGGCGGCCGCTCAGTCGGACCGCGACCCCGGCCGGCGGCGCACCCAGTCGTCGGCGCGGTACTTCTCGTCGACTTTCTCGCGCGCGCGGTCGAGTTCGTCGTCGGTCCACGCGCCCTCCTCGGCGTCGACGAACTCCGAGAGCGACTCGGTCAGCGCCGCGACGAACGCCTCGCGGGAGGCGTCCGCGAGTTCGTCGATGCCGACGACGCGCTCGCGGAACGCCTCGGGCGTCACGTCGTGGCCCTCGAACACGCCGAGGTGGGTCTCGGCGTCGACCGAGTAGGTGAGCGAGCCGTGTTGGACGACGGCGTCGCGGCGGCGGTACTGGGCGTTGCCCGCGACTTTCCGGCCCGCGGCGACCATGTCGTGGGCGGGGTGGAGCGCCCGCAGATAGCACGCGGGGTGCCAGATGACGGGCACGTCGTCGTCGACGAAGTTCACGTCCACGCCGACCGCGCGAATCGCGTCCAGAATCGGCTCGCACAGCAGGTGATAGCAGTCCATGAGGTCGCCCGGGAGCTCCGATTTCGGCGCGGCGATGGAGTAGGCCACGTCGCCGTGGCGGTCGTGGTAGATGCCGCCGCCGCCGGTCTGTCGGCGGGTCACGTCGATGCCCTCGCGGTCGCAGTAGTCCCAGTCGACCGTCTCGGGGTCCTGTCCGTAGCCCAGCGAGAGGCAACTCGGCTCCCACGAGTAGACCCGGACAGTCCGGGGGCCGCCCGCCGCGGCCGTCTCGCCCGCGACCTCGTCGAGCGCCATCTGCATCGGTCCCGGTCGGACCTCCTCGCGAATCACCCGCCACTCGCGGTCGGCAATCGACCCCTGCGAATCGTTCATACGTCGGCTTCGTCCAACCGGGGGAAAGCGATTTCGACGCTCGGCCGCGCGGGGCCGCCCGGTCTCGCCGCGACGGTCTTCCGCCGAGCGCCCGCCGACGCAACCGGCGCTGCCGACGCGGCCGACGCGGCCGACGCGAGCGATTCCGTTAAACCGCATCGCGGTGACGTGGGACCATGAAGTTCACCCGCGTCGCCCTCGCCGCGACAGACCCCATCTCGCTGTGTGAGTTCTACGTCGAGACGCTCGGCTTCGCGGCCGTTCCCGGGTCGCAGCGCTCTGCGACCGCCGGGGAGACGACCCTGTGGTTCGAACTCGGAGACACCGACCCCGGCCACCTCGCGTTCACCGTCGCCGCCGCGGTCGACTCCGTGGTCGCGTGGCTGGACGACCGCGCGGACGTGGACGTGCTCGACACCGACGAGGGGCCGAGCGTCCGGTTCGACTTCCTCGGCTGCGACTCCGTCTACTTCGAGGACCCCGAAGGCAACGTCATCGAGTACGTCTGCTACGACGGCGACGCCGCGGGCGAGTTCGACCCGGCGACCGACCTCCGCGGCGCGACCGAGGTCGGGATGGCCGTCCCCGACGTGGCGTCGTTCGTGGCCTCGCTGACCGAGGCGCTCGGCATCGAGCCGCTGGAGTCGTTCGAGGGCGGCGACCTCGTGTTCGTCGGCGACCGAGACGCCCGATTCGTCGTCTCGCCGGTCGGCCGCCCGTGGTATCCGACCGACAGCGAGGCGACCGTCGGTCCGGTGTCGGCGCAGTGCGACGCCGACGGCGTTTTCGACCCCGAGGGGCTTCCCTACCGCGTCAACGCCGAGTGACAACTCGTTTCAGAGAAGCGTTATTAGCACTAGGAGAGTCAACGAACCGTGAACGTCTCTCGTCTCGTCAGTGCGGGGTCGCTCAGTCTCACCGGGGTGGCCCTGTTCGCCGTCGTCTCGAACAGCGTCGCTTCGGTCGCATCCGACCTCGCCGGCCTCGTCGCCGCGGCCTTCGGCCTCATCATCTCCGTGCTCTTCGTCGCCGTCGGCCCCGTCGTCTACCGAAGCGACCTCAAGACCAACCACGTCGCCCGCGTCGCCGGCTGGAACCTCCTCGGCGTCGTCGTCACCGTGTTCGTCCTCGCGCTCATCGGGAGCTACCAGCAGGCCGCGGGCGGGACGGTCAGCGAACCGCTTTTCAGCGCCGCCGTGGTCGTCGGCGTGAGCGCCGTCGCGCACGTCCTCATCGGCCTCAACGACGTGCGCCGGATTCGGACCCGCGAGCTATCGGAGCAGTACAAACGCTCCGCGGTCATCAACCGACTCGTCCGCCACAACCTCCGACACACCGCGCAGTTGCTCCTCGGCTGGGGCGACCGACTCGCCACCGACGGCGGCGACGACGAGACCGTCCGCATCGGCGAGCGACTGAAAGCGACCGGCGACGACCTCGGAACGATGAGCGACCAAGTGAAGACCGTCACCCAACTCGTCGACAACGACCACGGGGGCGAGACGGTCGACCTGCGCGAACTCCTCGACCCGCTCGTCGACGACCGCTCGGCGGCCAACCCGGAGGCGACCATCACCGTCCGCGGCGACGGTTCCGCGGCGGTCGTCGGCGGGAAGAAGCTGCAAATCGCGTTCCGCGAAATCGTCGACAACGCCCTCGAACACGCCGGGAGCGCCCCGACGGTCGAAATCGCGTACGAGCGCGTCGGAAGCGAGGTCGTCGTGCGAATCGCGGACGACGGCCCCGGCATCCCCGACCACCAGCGCGAACTCATCGAGCAGAACGTCGAAGAGAGCGACCTCGCCCACGGCAACGGCCTCGGCCTCTGGCTCTCGAAATGGATTGTGGAGGCCTACGGCGGCGAACTCCACCTTCCCCCGACCGACGACGGCGAGGGCGCAGTCGTCGAGTTCCACCTCGACGCGGCCTAATCCGCGCCTCGAAGACGGCTGACACGAGAGTTATTGCTCGATTTCACTGCTTGAATCAGCTGCTCAGCGGATGTGCAAGTCGGTCAACGAGGTTTTATCCGTTATTGTCAAGTATGGAACGGTTGTCACATGGGGGACCCGGAGTCAAGCGACAGTACTGGTTCGCGGGTTGATTCACGCCCGACAGCGTTTGTTATGTACTTAGTCGCATCCGGGGTTGTAGGAGGGCTACTCATTCGTATTGAATCAGCCCCTCTCCAGAGGACTTTTGTACGGCATTACTGCTGGGATGACATTCGCCACTCTCGACGCTGTGGTTGGTGATTAACTCTCGAAGAGATGCACGATACATCCTCGATGCGTCGCACCTCTCCCGTAGCCCTGCGGCGAGGTACCTATCTTCCAGACTCCCCCGCCGAAACGGTGTGAGTCGTCACATCACGAATTTCGTATCGTCATATAAGATTTATCGCGGGCGAGATACGCCGACTCGCGGGCCTTTTACGCCTCGCCGACGGACGGACGTGCATGGTACGGAACGTCGCCGGCGTCATGGCCGAACTCGAGCCCGAGGACTTCTACCTCCTCTCGGGCGTCGAGCAGGGCATGCGCTTCAGCGAGTGGGTCAACCGGGAGAAGTTGCCGAAGAACTCGGGGCTGACCGCCGAGGAGGTCGACTACCGCATCGACCGCTGTATGACCCGCGAGCTCGTCGAGCGCAAGACCATCCAGTACGAGGGGTACAAGCTCACGGTCGAGGGGTACGACGCGCTCGCCCTCCGGACGTTCGCCCAGCGAGACACCATCCAGGGGTTCGGCGCGCCCCTCGGCGTCGGCAAGGAAAGCGACGTGTTCGAGGTGCAGTCGTTCAAGCCGCTCGCGCTGAAGTTCCACCGCGAGGGGTACACCAACTTCCGCGAGGTGCGCCGCGAGCGCGACTACACCTCCGAGAACCACCACGTCTCGTGGCTCTACACCGCGCGCAAGGCGGCCGAACGCGAGTACGAGGCGCTCGAAACCCTCTTTCCGGAGGTGTCGGTGCCGCGCCCAGTCGACCACAACCGCCACGCAATCATCATGGCGAAGCTCGACGGCGTCGAACTCGCCAAGGCGAAGCTCGAATCCGAGCAGGTGACGGGCGTCCTCGATTTGATTCTCTCCGAGATGGCCGACGCCTACGCGGCCGGCTACGTCCACGCCGACATGTCGGAGTACAACGTCGCGGTCGGCGAGCGCGGCGTCACGGTGTTCGACTGGCCGCAGGCCGTCCCGACCGACCACGACAACGCCCGCGAACTCCTCGCGCGCGACGCGAAGAACATCGTCGGCTACTTCCGCCGCAAGTACCCCGGCGAGATGCCCGACGAGGTTGACATCGACGCGCTGTCCGACGCTATCGCCGGAAACGAGTTCGAGAGCGTCGACGAGTTCGCCGTCTGAGCCGTCGAGACCCCTCCGCTTTCTCTCGCTGTTCGTGTGTCTCCGAGCGACCCGGTCGTGACTCGGTTTCGACGCCGATAAACCAAATTGCGCGATACGAAATGTCGTTTTCGAGAAAACACGGACGCTGACCGGCGAGGCGTCGCTCGGTGAGACGGGCGTCAGAAAGACCAGCCGAACTGCCGAAAAGGAACTGCACGACGCGCTCGCCTACTCGGCCGCCGTGAACTCCACCGCGTCGGCCTCGAAGTCCTCGACGAACGCGCCTTGGCCACCGATGCTGTATGTCCCCTCGTCCGTCTCGACGACGAAGGCGTTCTCGACCGGGAAGGAGTTGTTCGCGGGTTCGAGGAGGCCCTGCCGGATGTCCACCACGCGGCCGTGAAGTTCGGTCGGGCCGTCGGTGTGGACCATCCGCCCGCTGACGGTCACGTCGAGGTCGATGCCCGCGCGCTCGCAGAGGGCGGCTTGCAGGACGGCGTGGCGGAAGTTGTGGTACATCGCCGGGAGCGGGTCGGGGTCGGTCGTGTACGCCTCGGCGGCCATCGGCCAGTAGTTCCCGAAGAAGGAGCCGACGATGACCGGACCGAGGTGTGGCTGTGCGAAGACGATGGCCTGCGACTCGGAGTTCGACCGGGCGACCATCTCGCCGGGGGAGATGAGGCCCGTTCGCGAATCGACGGTGAGCATCGTGGGCATGAGTTCGTGCCAGACGCGCACCAGCGAGGCCACGCCGTCGAGCGCGAGGTCGTCGTGCGGTTCGACGCCGCTGACGACGAGCGAGACGAGGACGCCGCGCTCGCGGGCCGCCCGGAGTTCGTCTTCGACCTCGTCGAGCACGTCGTAGGGGAGCGACAGCGTGATTTCGGACTCGGCGCGGCCGACGAGTTCTCCGATGCGCTTGAGCACCGTCACGCGGGACTTGATGACCTCGAAGCGCTCTTGGTCCCGGGCGGTGGCCGTGTAGCGCTCCTCCAGCGCGGGGCGCATGGATTCGACGCTCTCGGAGAGCGATTCGATGACCTCCATCGGCGGCAAGGGCCGAATCGTCGTCGGCACGACGTGGTCGTTGACCTCCACGAAGCCGCGCGATTCCAGTTCCTTGCTCACGCTGTAAACGTAGCGCTTGGAGACGCCCGCCGCGTCGGCGATCTGGCTCGCCTTCGCCTCCCCGAGTTCGAGCAGAGTCAGATACGTGTCGACGACCTTCTCTGAGAGCCCGAACTGCTCCAGGAGGTCGGCGAGTTCCCGGTCGTCCATGGTCGGACTGTCATCGACCATGATACTTAATGGCTCGAATCACCGACGGCGCGGAGCACGACCGCGTCGGCGACGGTGACGCGGACGCCCCCATCGCCCGCGGCCGCGCCGCTCGCGCCGACTCGCTCGCCCGTCAGCAGGTCGGTCTCGGCCGTCTCCGCGCCGAGTTCGACGGTCGTCGGCTCCCCGTCGAAGTTCAGGACGACGACGAGCCGGTCGGTGCCGTCGTCGCGGGCGAACGCGACCACGCGGTCGGCCTCGACACCATCGTCTCCGGCGGGGGCAACGCTGGCAGAGACGGGTTCGACGTCGCCGGCGCGGAGCGCCTCGTGCGCGTCGCGGAGGCGGGAGAGCCGCCGGTGGAAATCCACGAGGTCGGTGTCGGCGTCGTACCAGCGCATCGTCCCGCGCCGGTCCGCGACGCCGGTCTCCTGCCCGTAGTATATCATCGGCGCGCCGGGGAGCGTGAACGTCGCGGCCGCGGCCGCCCGAAGCGCGTCATCTCCGACTGCGCTCCGGTAGCGCTCCTTGTCGTGGTTCTCGATGTAGCGAAGTTGCACGGCGTCGTCGGGGAAGCCGTGCCAGCGGGCGTCGGCGACGGCGTCGAGGAGGGCCGTCGCCGGTCTCTCGCCCGCGCCGATGGCTCGGAGCGCCCCGTACAGCGTCGTGTCGTAGTGGGCGTCGAACTCGGTTTCGTGGTACGCGGGGTCCCGCGGGATGGTCTCGTCGAGGAGCAGGAAGTCGGGGTCGTCGGCTTTCACCCGCTCGCGGACCTCCTTCCAGAAGCCGTGGGGGACGCCCCACGCCACGTCGCAGCGGAAGCCGTCGACGACCGCCGCCCACTCGGTGATCACGTCGAGCATCCACGACCGGACCGCCGGCGAGTCGTAGTTGAGGTTCGGAATGCGCGTCCAGTTGAAGTAGTGCTCCGCCGCGCCGGGGCCGCCCCAGTCGATGTCGGAGGAGTCCTCGCGCTCGGGAACGCGGACGTAGTGGTCCTCGTAGCCGGGGACGCCGGTCGAATGGAACTGGAAGGCCGGGTGGTCCCGCGACGTGTGGTTGATGACGAGGTCGAAGACGACGCGGATGCCGGCGTCGTGACATCGCTCGACGAGCGCCTCGAAGTCCTCGCGCGAACCGAGGTCCGACGCGGTGTCGAAGTAGTCGGTGACGTGGTAGCCGTGGGTCGTGTGGCTCTCCAGTATCGGCGTGAGCCACAGGCAGTCCACGCCGAGCGATTCGAGGTAGGGAACCCGCCGGGCGAGTTCGTCGAACGTCGGGTCGGGCGTCTCGCCGGCGAACGACCGGACGAACACCTCGTAGACGGTCGCGTGGTGCGCCCACTCGGGCGCGTCCGCGGGCCGCGAGACGGAGAGGCCGGAACCGGATTCGTCGGTGACGACGCCGGGGTCCACGACCAGCGTGTCGAGAACCGAGTGCCGGACGTACGGTTCGCCCGACTCGCCCGACTCGGCCGTCGTTTGGACCGCGACGGCGTGGACCCGAACCGGCTCCGACGAGTCGACCCCGCGGAGCGTGTCGACCGGGACGCGCAGGCGGTCGTCGCGGACCTCGCAGTCACTCGGGTCGAGCGCGTCGCGGCCGTCGAACAGGAACTCGACGGCGAGCGTCGCTTCCTCGGCGTCGGGCGCGGTCTCCGCGTCCGCGACGACGAGGAGGTCGTCACTGTTCTCCTGCCCGACTCGCCCGTCGAGTCGAACCCGCGGGCGGCCCGGTCCGGGGACTTCGACGTCACCGCGGACCTGTTCCGCGAGGTCGTCGTGCGGGGCGAACCCGAACGGGTGCGTGCCCGGCGGGAGGTCCACGTCGAGGACGTAGTCGTCCCCGGCGCGGCGCGGCCGGTCGCGGCCGACGAGGCGGTCGTTGAACGGGCCGATGACGGCGACCTCGTCGGGCGACGCGGGTTCGAGGGCGGCCGCGGGGACCGCCATCGTCGCCGGGCGGCGGTCGTCGGGGAAGGCGCGAACGGTCTGTTCGTGGCGGCCGTCGGGCGCGTCGAGTTCGAGGTGGTACGTGCCGGGAACGTCGGGTGCGAGGTGGACGACCGGGCCCGAGCCGACCGTCGCGGCGCTCTCCGCGGGCGCGTCGAGGACGCGCCACCGGTACGTTGCGTCTCGTTCGGGGGCTCTCGGGGCGAGTTCGACGGGGCGGCCGACCGTCGTGACTCGCGGCGGACCGGGGTGATGCATACCCCACCTCGGGTGAGGGGGGTCGTTATCGTTTCGAAACCGTATGAAAGTGTGAAGGAACATTACACCAAGATTATTATCTGCGGGGGTCCCACGACTCAGCAATGCAACTACGCGACGCGCTGGCCGACTACAAGCGGCACGCAGACCACCCGACGCGGTTCCCGGGCGAGCGACGGACGACCAGCGGCCTGTTTTCGGGTCTCGGCGACCGGTTGGTCCACGTCGAGACCGACGGCTCGCTCCGCGACTTCGGCTACCCGCTGTCCGGGCTCTGGGGCGTCGAGCGCTCCCGGTTCGGCGTCCGCCCCGTCGGCGACGACGCCGGCGTCCACTGGTTCGACGAGGGCGCGAGCCAGTCGTACGCGGGCGACGGCGCGCTCGTCGTCACCGACCACGAGACGCCCCACGGCGACGTGACGCAGTACGACCTCGCAATCGACGACGGCCACGTCGGCCGGTTCGAGACCGACGCCGACGTGGAACTCGTCGCCTTCGTCCACTTCCAGCCGGACGGCCGCGACACGCTCGTCGGACAACTGACCCACGGCGACGCGGTGGAAGCGTACCACGCCGAGGAACACGACTTCCTCGCGTCGTCGCCGGCCTTCGAGCACGTCGAGGGGCGCGTGCCCGAGGGCTTCGACGAACTGCTCTCGGAGGGCGAGGTCGAACTGCCGCGACCCCGCACCGACGACTGCTACGAGGAGGGGCAACTGAGCGGCGCGGTCGTCGGCACGGTCCCGTTCGAATCGGGCGCGGCCGCGGTCGGCCACCTGCTCACCGACGACACCGAGACTGGTCGCGAGGACGCGCTGGACCGCGTCCGCGATCTCGTCGCCCGCGACCTCGACGACCTCCGCGAGCGCGCCGCGACGGAAGTCGAAGGCGCGGTGCCCGACCACCGCGAATCGGCCGCGATGCGCGACGACATCCGCGTGCTCTCGCTGCTTTCGGGGGCGCTCGGCCTCCGCATCGCCGGCCCCGACTTCGACCCCTACTACGCCTACTCCGGCGGCTACGGCTACACGTGGTTCCGCGACGACGCCGAAATCTCGACGTTCCTCTTCGAGTCCGACGAGCGACTCGACCTCGGCCTCGACGCGTGGCACGAGCGCAGCGCCCGCGCCTACTGCCGCACCCAGCGCGAGGACGGCTCGTGGCCCCACCGCGTCTGGCCCTTCGACGGGTCGCTCGCGCCCGGGTGGGCGAACGCCCGCCTCGAATCCGGCGACGACGCCGACTATCAGGCCGACCAGACGGGGAGCGTCATCGCCTTCCTCGCGGCCTACCACGACCGCTGTGCCGACGACGGCCTCCGCACCGACATCGAGGAGACGCTCTCGCGCGCCCTCGACAGCCTCGACGACACCCTCGACGACGACGGCCTCCCCGTCGACTGCCAGAACGCGTGGGAGAACATGACCGGCCGGTTCAGTCACACCGCCGCGACGTTCCTCGAAGCCTACGCCGCGCTCGCGCTGTCCGACCTCGATTCGGCGCTGACCGACCGCGCCGCGTCTCGCGCCCGCGAGGTGTACGAGGGCATCGACCGCCTCTGGAGCGAGGGCCGCGGCTGTTACGCCCTCCGCGTCGCCGACGGCGAACTCGACGACCGCTACGACTCCGCCGCGCTCGCGCTCGCGTCGGCCCACCGGACCTACGACCGACTCGAAGCCGTCGACGACGACCGGCTGGACCGACTCGTCCACCACGTCGAGTCCGTCTTCGACGGCCTCTGGCACGACCCCGACGACAGCGAGGTGAAGGGGCTGGTCCGCTTCGAGGGCGACGACTGGCGGATGCGCGAGCAGTCCTCGGAGAAGGTTTGGACCGTCTCGACCGCGTGGGGCGCGAACGCCGGCGTCGAACTCGCCGCCCTGCTGGCCGCCCACGACGACGACCGGGCGGGGACGTTCGCCGACGAGGGTCGTGCGCTCCTCGACCTCGTCCTCCCCGACGGCCCGCTCTGTACCGACGAGGGCTACCTCGCGGAGCAGTTCTTCGACGACGGCACGCCCGACAGCGCGACGCCGCTCGGCTGGCCGCACGCGCTTCGGCTGGCGACGCTGGCGACGCTCGACGCCGACGGCGCCTTCGACGGGGAGTAAGTCGACGGCGACGCGGCTGTCGAACAACGAGGGACCGCGAGAAAACAGCGAACTACTTCTTCACGCCTGCTGCGTCGGGGCCGCCCGCCGCTTCGATTCGCGGGAGAGGAGCGACTCGCCGGTCCGCGGGTGGAAGACGTGGAGGTCCGACTCGTCGAAGGTGACGCCGACCGTCTCGCCCGTCTCGGGTTCGACGTCCGAGTCGACGCGGGCGATGAAATCGGGGCCGACGTCGAGGTGGAGGTAGTTGTCCGAGCCGATGGGCTCGACGACGCCGACGGTCGAATCGACGACGTTCTCGCCGGAGGAGGCAGTCACCACGTCCTCCGGGCGGACGCCGACGCGGAGGTCGGTCGCGTCCGTCGCCTCGCGGAGCGTCGCCGAGAACGGTTCGGACAGGCGGTACGAGAAGGGACCGTCGCCGGCGAGGACGAGGCGGTCGCCCTCGCGTTCGACCGACACGTCGAGGAAGTTCATCGAGGGAGAGCCGACGAAGCCGCCGACGAACTCGTTGGCGGGGTTCTCGTACACGTCCTTCGGGCGGCCGACCTGCTGGAGTTTCCCGTCGTTGAGGATGACGATTTTGTCGCCCATCGTCATCGCCTCCTCCTGGTCGTGCGTGACGTACAGCGAGGTGATTCCGAGTTCGTTCTGGAGGCGCTGAATCTCGGTCCGCATCGTGGTGCGGAGCTTCGCGTCGAGGTTCGAAAGCGGCTCGTCGAACAGGAACACGTCGGGTTCGCGGACGATGGCGCGGCCGAGCGCGACCCGCTGTTTCTGCCCGCCCGAAAGCTCGTCGGGTTTGTCGTCGAGGAGGTCCTCGATGCCCATCATGGCCGCCGTCTCGCGGACGCGCTCGCGGCGCTCGTCCTTCGAGAGGTCGGTGCTCATCCGCAGGCCGAACGCCATGTTCTGCATGACGGTCTTGTGCGGGTACAGCGCGTAGTTCTGGAACACCATCGCCACGTCGCGCTTGCGGGCGTGCTGGTCCGTGACGTCCTCGCCGCCGATTCGAATCGTGCCGCCGGAGGGCGATTCGAGCCCCGCGACCATGCGGAGCGTCGTCGACTTCCCGCAGCCAGAGGGGCCGACGACGGTGATGAACTCGCCGTCCTCGACGTCGAGCGAGAGGTCCTCGACGGCGACGACGCGACCCCGGTCGTACTCCTTGCGAAGCGCTTCGAGCGTGAGACGTGCCATTACTCCCCGTCTGTTCCCATCGTCCATAATCGTTTTCCTATTTTCTGAATTTGTGATGCAATAGTTCGTATTGAATTTCAAAGACTCGATAGTACCGTGTAGAATCGCTCTGTCGTCGTTTCCGCGAATTCACGATGCCCGTCTCAGTGGCGATTTTCGCCGCGAATGCGGGCGTCATTCCGAACTATTAAATATATGAACACATAGTTCATCATAGATTCGTTATGCCAATGAACCGCCGCACAATCCTGAAGCAACTGGCAGGCACGACGGCCGTCGGCGCACTCGCGGGCTGCGTGGGCGTGTCGGAGACCGATTCGACGCAGACGTCCGAACAGAGCGGTGCGGAGGGCGACGACGGTAGCGAGGAGACCACCGCCGGAGCGGAGACCGAGTCCGCGGGGCCGAGCGGGGCGTTCACGCTCTGGCACCAGCGCGCGGAAGCCGAGAAGAAGGCGCTCGAATCCAACGCCGAGACGTTCACCTCGGAGACGGCCCACACGGCGAAGCCCGCCGAAATCGCCGACCTCCGGAAGAAGACGACCTCCGCCATCCCGGCCGGACAGGGCGCGGGCATGTTCGACTGGGCCCACGACTGGACCGGCGAGTACTACCAGAACGGCTTCCTCTCGGACCAGAGCGACCAGTTGGACGTTGACCTCTCGGTCTACACCCGACCCGCACAGGAGGCGGTCCAGTTCGACGGCGCGACCGTCGCGCTCCCCTACGCGGCGGAGACCGTCGGCCTCATCTACAACAAGGAGCTGGTGGACGAAGCGCCCGAGACCATCGCCGACATGACGGCCATCATGGAGGAGTACCACGACCCCGAAAACGGGATGTACGGCCTCAGCTACCCGCTGGACGCCTACTTCATGAGCGCGTGGGCGCACGCCTTCGGCGGCTACTACTTCGACGAGTCGAACGTCGAACTCGGCCTGTCGAACGAGGCGACCCTCGAAGGGTTCCAGTTCATCCTCGACAACTTCGTCCCGTACCAGCCGAAAGACACGGGCTACGACCCGCAGGCGGCCGTCTTCCTCGAGGGCAACGCGCCCTTCGCCATCAACGGGCCGTGGTTCCTCGGCGACGTTCGCTCCAACGACATCGACGCCGGCATCGCCCGGCTTCCCTCCCCCGAGGGCGACGCCGAGCCCGAGCCGTACACGACGGTCAAGCAGCTCTACTTCACCTCGACGCTGGAGGGCGACGAGGCGACGGCGGCCGCGTCCCGCGCGTTCGCCGAGTGGTACACCACGAACACCGACGTGCTCTCGGCGAACGCCGAGGAGTTCGGCTACATCCCGGTCCACAAGGAACTCGCTTCGAGCAGCGACCTCCCCGAGGCCGTCCAGGGCTTCTCGGAGTCCGTCTCGCTCGGCACCCCCATCCCGACGCACCCGAACATGGGCGACGTGTGGGGGCCGCTCGAAGACGCCTTCAACAGCGTGAAAAACGGCGACGCGGAGCTCGAATCCGCGTTCACGAAGGCCGAAGAAAACATCCGGTCTAACTGGGAGTAAGGACGATGAGCGTCGTCGACAGCGCCGTCGAGCGCGTCGCGGACAGCCCGGTGGTGAGCAAGGACGACCTGCCCCTGCTGTTGGTACTGCCGGGGCTGTTCGTCTTCCTCGCGTTCATGCTGTTTCCCGTCCTGTACCTGGTGTATCTCTCGTTCACCAACGCGGAGCCGGCCACGCTGTTTCAGGGCAAAGAGCAGTGGGTCGGCCTCGCCAACTACGTGACGGTCCTCTCGGACGGCCAGTTCTGGAACTCGATGGGCGTGACGTGGCTGTTCGTCGCCACGTCGGTCGCGCTCAAGGTGCTCGTCGGCCTCGGCATCGGGCTCGTGGTGACGGGCGAGCGCGTCCGCGGCAAGCGGTTCATGCGCGCGCTCATCATCATCCCGCTCGGCCTCCCGGGCATCTTCACCATCACCATCTGGCGCGGCATCTTCAGTTCGGCCGAGTTCGGCCTCGCCAACCAGTTCCTCCAGATGGCCGGCCTCGACTCCATCGCCTGGCTCTCCGAGCGCTGGATGGCCTTCCTCGCCTACAACGTCACCGAGGCGTGGCTGGCGTACCCGTTCATGGTCATCATCACCGTGAGCGCCTTGCAGGACGTCTCCGAGGAGCTCCACGAGGCGGCGATGATAGACGGCGCGGGCTTCTTCGCCCGCTTCCTGCACGTGACGCTTCCCTCTATCAAGCGCCCCGTGCTGTTCGCCTCGATTCTCACGGCCGCTGCGTCGTTCCAGCAGTTCCTCATCCCGTACGTGTTCAATCAGGGGGGGCCGTCGCGGACGAACGAACTGCTCATCGTCTACGGCTACCGCGAGGCGTTCCGCTTCCAGAAGTACGGTGAGGGCGCGGCCATCATGCTGGTCGCCGTGGCCGTCATCGGCGTCTTCATGATGCTAAACGTCAAGAAAGGACAGCTCGCCGACGGGGTGGACGACGCATGAGCGTCATCTCCGACATCGCGGCCGAACTCGCCGCCGACGCGCGGACCGCCGCGATGGCTCCCGTCGAGTCGGTCAAGGACGCCAAGTACACCCTCGAAGGCATCCGCGAGGGGCGCGTCAGCCCCGCGACGGTGCTGAAGACCGCCGGCATCACCCTCGGTGCCGCGGTCGTCGTCGCGCTCCTGTTGTTCCCGCTGTACTGGGTCGCCGTCGGGGCTTTCTCGGGCACCGGCGCGTCGCTGTACTCGTCGAGCGGGATTCGCCTGTGGCCGGCCGACCCGACCATCGAGCCGTTCCTGTGGGTCATCGGCGACCTCATCGTCCCGAGCTACCGCATCAGCCTCGGCCTCGGCGGCTACGAGGTGTTCTTGCAGACGCCCGAACTGACGTTCCTCGACGTGTCGCAGTACGGGGTCACGGAGACCTCCGAGTTCAAGCGGTTCTTCGCGAACAGCCTCACCGTGGCGATTCCGACGGTGCTGCTCGCGATGTGTCTCATCGTCCCCAGCGCGTACGCGCTGTCGCGCCGGCAGTTCATCGGCCGCTCGAAGGTGCTGTACGGCTACGTGCTGTTCACCCAAATCGGCGGCGGGCTGGGCGTCGCGCTCCTCATCGCGCTGTACGCCCTGTTCGTCCAGTTCGGCTTCAACGACAGCAAACTCGCGCTGTCGGCGTACTACGCCGCCACCGCGGTCCCGTTCAACACGTGGCTCCTGAAGACGTACATGGACGGGATTCCCGTCTCCTACGAGGAGGCCGCGATGATTGACGGCGCGCCGTCGTGGAAAATCGTCACGGAAATCATCCTCCCGCTGTCGAAGGCGGGGCTGGCGACGGTGTTCATCTTCACCTTCCTCACCGGGTGGACCGAGTTCGTCGTCGCCCAGACGTTGCTCTCGACGGACAACTACACCCTGCCCGTCGGGCTGTACTCGCTCGTCGGCCGGTACTCCATCCCGTGGGCCCGGTTCTCGGCGTTCGCACTCACGTTCGCCGCGCCGATTATGCTCATCTACCTGTTCGCACAGCGCTACATCGAAGGTGGCCTGTCGTTCGGCGGGATGGAAGGCTGAGCCGCATCGAGCGCCCCCTCGATACCGTCCTTTTCGGCCGCCTCACCACGTGAGTCGGTGGCACGCGCGCCGTGAGAATCCGAAGTCCTTAACCCTCCCCTGTTGGTAGTTCCGCCAACTCGCTGGCAACGCGGGCACGCCAGAGGGCACCCGTCACGCACGGGACGAAATGTGGTCTCAGGGGAGTTCCCCGACGGACTGAATCGCAAGCGCCCGCGGTGATACACAATGGCACGAAGCTTCTATTCCCACATCAAGGAAGCGTGGAAGACCCCGAAGGAAGGCAAGCTGGCCGAACTCCAGTGGCAGCGAAAACAGGAGTGGCGCAACCAGGGCGCTATCGAGCGCATCGAGCGCCCCACCCGCCTCGACAAGGCCCGTGAGCTCGGCTACAAGGCCAAGCAGGGCATCATCGTGGTCCGCGTCTCCGTCCGCAAGGGCGGCGCGCGCAAACAGCGCCACAAGGCCGGCCGCCGCACGAAGCGCCAGGGCGTCAACCGCATCGGCCGCCGCAAGTCCATCCCGCGCATCGCGGAGGAGCGCGCCTCCCGCAAGCACCCCAACCTGCGCGTGCTGAACTCCTACGGCGTCGGACAGGACGGCTCCCAGAAGTGGCAGGAAGTCATCCTCGTCGACCCCGAGCACCCGGCCATCCAGAACGACGACGACCTCAACTGGATCTGCGACGACACCCACGAGGGCCGCGCCTTCCGCGGTCTCACCAACGCGGGCAAGAAGAACCGCGGTCTCCAGAACCGCGGCAAGGGCACGGAACACAACCGTCCCTCCATCCGCGCCGGCAACGGCCGCGGCAAGTAACGCCCCGCGCACCGCGCCGATTTCTCTCTTTATCGACCATCGAGCCGCGGCTCTGTCTCGAAGCATCCATCCTTATCAGGGCGGGACCGGACCACCGAATCGACCCCATGGTCAGTATCGAACTCAGCGGACCGATACTCGTCGCCGCCGCGGTCCTCGGAGCGGCGTGGATATACCGGGACGCGAAGCGCCGCGCGATGGAGACGGCCGACATGTGGGCCGTCGGGTTCTTCGTGGCATTCATCCTCCTCCCGGTGCTCGGCGGCCTCGCGGTCTTCGTCTTCTATCTTCGAAACCGGAACCGGCGTCGCGGGTCGCCCGTCACGGTTCCCGGTGAGTAGGCGCGGGCGTCGCTTGCAGGCTGTCGAAAAGCGTCCGCAGAAGTGACTCAGAACGGCGACGTGGGACCGAGGTCCGTTTCGCCTTCGCTCTCGGTGCCGTCTTCGACCGCGCCGTCCCACGCGTCGAAGCCGCCGCGGAGGCTGGACACGTCGGCGTCGACGTTGCTGTCCAGCACCGAGGCGACCTGTTTCGAACTCTTGCCGACGTAACACGAGACGACCACCTCGGCGGGCCACTCGCGGTCGAACACCTCGGGGCCGAGCGTCGCAGCCGGGAGGTTCTCCGAATCGGGGATGTGGCCGGACGTGTACGACGAGGGGTCTCGGATATCGACGACGGCGAGCTCGTCGTCGTCGGCCAGTTTCTCGCGTAGTTCGTCGGGCGTCGTCTCGGCGACCATACCCGACGTGAACGGGCGGAGCGCCAAAGGCGCGTCGCTTCCGGCGATGTCGTCGCCGGCGGCGACGGTTCGGGGGTCGGAGAGAGGGGCGCGCCCGTGCCGCGGCTTTATTCGGGGGCGACGCCAACCTCGGGATATGACGCTCTCACTCGACGCCACCCAGTTGGACCGCTACTCGCGGCACATCATCATGGACGAGGTCGGCCCGGAGGGCCAAGGGCGACTGCTCTCGTCGCGCGTCGTCGTCGTCGGCGCGGGCGGGTTGGGCGCGCCGGCCATCCAGTACCTCGCGGCGGTCGGCGTCGGCGAACTCGTCGTGGTCGACGACGACGTGGTCGAGCGGAGCAACCTCCAGCGGCAGGTCGTCCACCGCGACGACGACGTGGGGACGCCGAAAGCCGAGAGCGCCGCCGCGTTCGTCCGCGGGCTCAACCCCGACGTGTCGGTCGAACCGGTCGAAGCCCGCGTGGACAAGTCGAACGTCCACGAGGTCGTCGCGGGCGCGGACGTGGTGGTCGACGCCTCGGACAACTTCCCGACGCGCTACCTGCTCAACGACGTCTGTCGCTTCGAGGGAATCCCGCTGGTCCACGGCGCGATATACAAGTTCGAGGGGCAGGCGACGACGCTCGTCCCCGACGGACCCTGCTATCGATGTCTGTTCCCCGAAGCGCCCGAGCCGGGGACGGTCCCCGACTGCGCGACGACCGGCGTCCTCGGCGTCCTCCCCGGCACGGTCGGCTGTATTCAGGCGACGGAGGCGATGAAACTCCTGCTGGACGAGGGCGAGGCGCTCGACGGGCGACTGCTGTTTTACGACGCGATGGACATGACGTTCGAGACGGTCCCGTATCGGACGAACCCGGACTGCCCCGTCTGCGGCGAGGGCGGGGTCGACTCCATCGAGGACATCGACTACGTCGAGAGCTGCGCAATCAGCCTCGACTGAGAAGAAAGCGGGTCGGCTCCGTTATTCCATCTCGCTACCGCCGTTGACGGGCGTGTAGGTTCCGGTCACGAACTGAGCGCCCTCGCCGGCGAGCGAGGCAATCGCGTGTGCCACGTCCTCGGGCTGCGCCACCCGGTTCAGCGGGGTTTGGGACGCGACCTGGTCGCGTACGTCGTCGATGTGACCCGCCGTGGCGTCGGTCTCGACCAGTCCCGGCGCCACGACGTTCGCGGTGATGTCGTGGGGGCCGTACTCCTGGGCGATGTACTTGGCGAACGCGTCGAGGCCGCTCTTGGCCGTGCCGTGAGCGATGAACCCCGGCGAGGGACTCTGTCCGGCGCCGCTGGAGACGTATATCGCGCGGCCGTACTCCTGTTCGACCATCTGCGGCAACACCGCTTTCGAGACGGTGAACGCGGCTTTGAGTTCGGCGTCGAGTTTCGACGAGAACTCGTCCCACGTCATCGACTCGAACGATTTCGTCGCGAACGGCATGTTCGCGTTGTTGACGAGCACGTCGATTCGCCCCCAGCGGTCGATGACCCCCTCGACCATCTGCTCGACCGCGGACGCGTCTGTCACGTCGGCCTGCGCGACGAGCGCCTCACCGCCGGCGTCGCGGATTTCGTCGGCCACCGCGTGGGCCTCCGTCTCACTAGCGCGATAGTTGATAACGACCTTCGCGCCGCGGTCAGCGAGCAATTTCGCCGTTTCAGCGCCGATACCGCGGCTGCTTCCCGTCACGAGGGCGACACGACCAGAGAGATTCGACTCGGACATCGTTCTAACCGAGTTCCGCTATCGACCAAGTATCTGTTGGATGATGATTTCGACGGCGATGAGAACCCGCAGCGTGCTGGCCGACGAATCCGACACGGATACCCGTTGTGTCGGAGTGCGGAGAGACGGCCGCGGAACGAAACGCGGACTCCGACCCGTGACCGACTCGGCGGGTGCGCTACCGGTCGAACTGGAACCCGCCGAACTCGTCGTCCGACCCGCCGTCGGTCGCCGCGCGAACCGAGTCGGCATCCGCGTCGGCGTCCGCGCTGCCGGCCGCGTCGTCGAAGTCCATCGCGTCCAGTTCCTCGACCGCCGTCGCGTCGCCGCCGACGAGGGCGTCCACCCGGTCAGCGAGCGCGTCGAGGGCGACCGTCTGGTCGGCGGTCGCGTCGGTGATGTCGGTCGTCGACGCCTCGGCGGCGGTCGCGTGCTCTTGGGCCACCTGAATCGTGGTCGTGACCTCCTCGATGTTCGTCGCCTGCGAGTCGGTCGCGCGGGCGACCTCGGTGACGCCGTTGGCCGCGGAATCCGCGGCGTCGGCGATTTCGGAAAGCGAGGCGAGCACGTCCTCGATTTCGCCGGAGGCGACCTGAATCTGCTCGTGCGACTGCTCGGAGGCCAGCACCGTCTCGTCGGCCTGTTCCTGAATCTCGGTGATGCTGTCCGCGATTTCTTCGGTGTGCTCGTGGGTCTGGTTCGCGAGCTGTTTGACCTCGTCGGCGACGACGGAGAAGCCCTCGCCGGCCTCGCCGGCGCGGGCGGCCTCGATGTTCGCGTTGAGCGCGAGCAGGTTCGTCCGGTCTGCGACCTCCGCGATGACCTCGACGACCTCCTCGATGACGACCATGCGCTGTTGGAGTTCGGTCACGCTGTCGAGCAGTTCGTCGGAGATGTCGATGACCTGGTCGGTCGCGGACCGGATGCTCTGGCCGGCCTCGTGGCCGTTCTCGGCGGCCACGCGGGCCTGATTCGCCGCCGACGCGACCTCGTCGGAGGTGGCCGCTATCTCCTCCATGCTGGCCGAAAGCTCCTGCATCTCCTCCGCGCCCGTCGACAGGAGGTCCGCCTGCTCCGTGACCTGCGATTCGATGTCGGTCGCGGCGGTCGCGGCCCGCTGAATCGCGCCGCCGAGGTCGGCGGTCGTAGCGTCGACCTCGCTGGCGAGGCGGTCGAACCGGGTCGCCATCTCGTTGAGGTCCGAGACGACCGCCAGCGTCTCGTCTTCGAGGACGCCGCGGTCGTCCGTGAACGACGCCCGGGCCGAGAGGTCGCCGGCGGTGAGGCTCCCGATGGTGGTCGATACCTCCTCGACGAGCGCCTCGGACGCCCGCTGTTTCTCCACCGCGTCGGTCCGGTCGTGGACCGCCTCGACGACGCCGACCAGTTCGTCGCCCTCGAACAGCGGTTGGGCGGTGAAGGCGATGTGGCGCTCCGCGCCGTGTCGGTCCGTCATCGTGCTGGCGTCGTGGTAGAGTCGACTGGCCTCGTCGACCACGTCGAGGCCGTGGACCTCGTCGGCGCTCCGCGGGTCGTCGAGCACCTTGTCGGCGAGCGTCTTCGCCCGGCGGCCGTCCGGGTAGAACAGTTCGCTCACGTGCTCCGAACCGAGCGCCTCCGCCGCGGGAACGCCCGTGAGCGTCGTAATCGGGTCGTTCCACGCGATGACCCGCCCGTCGGCGTCGAGGACGAACACCGGCATCCCCACGCCGTCGAGCAGAGCACCGGCGTGCAACTGCTCGGCCGCCGCCGCGACCGTCCCTCGTTCGTCAGCCTGTGCGCCGCCGTCGGTCCGCGTCCGAGCCCCGACCCCCGGGACCAGCGCCGCGAGTCGCGAAAGCAGGTCCATATGTCTCCCCTCACGCAGATTGCCGGTATAACGCTACGCTCCGGATTATCAACTGTGAGACTGAGGTGGTACGAAAACGGTCACAGCCGACAGCCGGCTGCGGGACGCGAAACAGTCGAGAAAACGGTGGTCGCGCGGGAGGGCCGAATCGGGAACCGACGGTTCGGACGGCCGCGAGGCCGCGCTTCGGCGGCGGGTCGCGGCGTCAGTCGAGTCGGTCGGAACGGTCGTCGGCAGAGCGGTCGGGGCCGTCGTCGTCGATGCCATCGTCATCGGGTCCGTCGCCGTCGAGGCCGCCGTCGGTCGTCGGCGCGTCGAGTTCGGCGGACGGAGTGGTGTCAGCGCCGGTGCGCGCACCGTCGCGGTCCGCGGCGTCGTGGTCGACGGTAAACTCGGAGACGAGCGACATCAGCCGCTCGGACTGTGTGGCGAGGCGGTCCGCGCCGTCGGAAACCTCGCTGAGCGAGGCGGTCTGTTCCTCGGCCGCGGCCGCGACCGATTCGGCTCGCTCGGCGGTCTCGTCACTAATATCCGAGACGCGGTCCATCATCGACGCGACCTCCTCGGTCGAGGCGGCCTGCTCGTCGGTGGTCCGGCTGATTTCGTCGACGCCGTCGGTCGTCTCGCGGACGTTCTCGACGATGGTGTCGAGCGAGTCGCGGGCGGTCTGGACCGCGTCGACGCCGGAGTCGACGGCGTCGCGCGTCTCGCGCATCTCGGAGACGGACGCCGCGGACTTCGCTTGGACCTCCTCGATGGTCGCCTCGATTTCCTCGGCGGAGGCCTTGGTCTCGCCGGCGAGCTCCTTGACCTCGTTGGCGACGACCGAGAAGCCCTCGCCGGCCTCGCCGGCGCGGGCGGCCTCGATGTTCGCGTTGAGCGCGAGGATGTTCGTCTGTTCGGCGATGTCGGTGATGAGTTCGACGATGTCACCGATTTCGGCCATGTCGCCTTCGAGGTCCTCGATGCGGTCGACCGTCCGGCGGGTCTGCGTCTCGACGGTCTCGATGGTGTCGATGGCGTTGGCGGCCGCCTCGTGGCCGTCCTCGCTCGCTTCGAGGGTGTGTTGGGCCGTGCGTTCGAGTTCGCTCGCCGAGGAGGCGACCTCCTCGATGGTCGCAGAGAGGTTGCTCGTCTCGCTCGTCGTCTGCCGGAGGTTCTCGCGCTGTTCGTGCGCGCCCTCGGCCATGACCTGCGTGGACTCGCTGACCTGCCGGCTCGCGCGCTCTATCTCCTGAGAACTCGCGGTGACTTCCTGGCTGGCCGCGGCGACGGTCTCGGCGAACTCGACGACCTCCGCGACGGTCGCTTCGAGTTCGTCGGCCATGTCGTTGAACGACCGCGCCATCTCGTTCATCGCGTCGTTGTCGGCGTCCTCGGACATCCGGCGCGTGAGGTCGCCGTCGGCGGCGTCCGCCATCGTCTCGCTGAACTCGGCGGCCGTCGCTTCGAGTTCGGTGATGAGGGCCTCCAGTTCCGTGTGCGTCTGCCCCATCGACTCGCCGAACGACCCCGGAATATCCTCGTCGAGGACGGGGTCGTCGAAGCGCTTGTCCGCGAGCGCCTCGGCCTGCCCGGCGACGGTCGTCAGGTACGCCTGCATCGACTCGAAGGAGTCGTACAGCCGGCCCATCTCGTCGATGCGGGCGGTGTTCGGGAGGTCGCCGTCAACCTCGCCGTTGGCGATGTCGTCTGCGTTGCGGGCGACGACCGAGAGGGACCGCGCGGTGCCGCGACCGATGGTCGCCCCGACGAGGAACAGCGCGCCGACGGCGAACGCGACGAGGAACATCACGTTCGTCGTCACGTGCGACTGGAGCGCGAACGCCCGCTCGGCCGGGACGTGGTAGGTGACCACCCAGTCGGTGCCGGTGATGGGCGCGTACGCCATCGCGTACTCGCCGGGCTCCATGCCCGTGCGGGCGGAGACGACCTCGTAGCCGGTCTGCCCCGACATCGCGGCGTCGATGGCCTCGATTGACGAGCCGTCGGCGGCCGCGTACTCGTCGAGGATGGACGCCTTGCGGTTGTCGAACAGGATGGTTCCGGACTCGGTGACGACCTTGGTGTCACCGGTCGCGTAGGGCGACTCGAACTGGTGGGAGCCGGCTTCGAGCGACGCCGTCAGGACGACCGCGCCGTCGGCCCCGGAGACGGGCGCGGCGAACGCGACGACCGGCTCGCCGCCGGATTCGTAGGGCGCGGAGACGGTCACGGACCGGCCCGACGCCAGCGCCGCGGCGTCGTCGGTCCACGGCGCGGACAGCGAGTCGAGCGACTGCCCGGTCGCGCTGTCGGTCGTGCTGGCGACGACCGCGCCGGTGTCGGCGTCGACGTAGTGGAGCGAGCGAACGTCGCCGGAGAGCTGGATGAGTTTCCCTTCGAGCCACCGCTGGTGGTCGGCCGCCGAGGTGCCCGCCGGCTGGTCGGCGAGCGATTCAGCGAGGAACGAGACGGTCGACTCCTTCGATGTCACCCAGTCGGAGACCGACTTGGCCTCCGTCGACGCCGCGCCGCGAATCTGCGATTCGGTCTGCGACTCGACGACCGACTTCGTGTCGAAGTGGATGTACGCGCCCGCGCCGCCCATGACGACCGCGATGAGGAGGAGCACGACGCCGAACTTCGCCGCGTAGCGCCGGCGAATCACGTTCGGAAGCGCCCGTTCGAGCAGGCTCGTCAGCCGCGAAAACGGGTTCATCGTCCGCCTCCGGACTCGAAGAACTGGCGCTGGAGGAGTTCGACCTGCTCGACCGAGCCGTTGCGGACGCGCTCGACGAGGTACGAACTCAGCGGTTCGAGCGCTTCCGTGAGGTCGACCCCGCTCGACGCGCCCTGATAGTTCAGTTCGCGGCCGGCGTCGACGAGGGTCCGAACCCGGTCGAACTCGCCGACGGAGACGGTGTGGCCGGTCCCGCCCGAGACGGTCTGGAGAGCGTCGGCGATGGCCGGCCCCGACGCCTCACCGGCGTACTCCGCCGCCGTCGCCATGAGGAACAGGGCGTCGTAGGCGTTCGCCGCGTAGGGCTGGAGCGGCGCGATGTCGGAGAGCCGCTGGGTGAGATGGAAGTAGCCGTCGGTCCGAACCGACGACAGCGAGGCGCTGTAAAACCCCTCGTAGTAGGGCGGAATCTCGCCGTCGAACAGGCCCGCCGAGAAGACCCAGGGGGCCTCGTGGTCGGACGCGCCGTAGGCGTCGAGGACGCCCCGTTCCTGTCCGGGGACGCTGACGAAGCCGACCGCGTCGGGCGAGTCAGCGAACACCTCGTCTATGACGCCGCCGAAGGCCTCCGCGCTCGGGTCGTAGCTGACCTCGGTGACGACTTCCGCGTCGAGTTGGTCGCCGAGCGCGGTGCCGAGGTCGGAGCCGAAGGCCCCGTCGACGGTGAGGAGGGCGACCCGGTCGGCGTCGGCGTACTGCGGCGCGTCGAGAATCTTCGCCATCGCGGTCGCCTGGAGGCTGTCGCTCGGGACGGTCCGGCCGAAGAACTTCCGGCCGTCGGCCCGCCCGGCGTCCGAGAGCCGGGGGTTCGTGCTCGCCGGCGACATCTCCATGACGGCGTCGTCGGCCGCCTTCGGAGCGAGCGCGAGCGACACGTCGCTGACGAGGCCGCCGACGAAGCCGACGACGCCCGCGTCGGCCAGCGAGGCGTAGCGGTCGGTCGCGACCGACGCGGACCCCTCCGTGTCCACGGCGGTCAGTTCGACCGGCCGGCCGAGCACGCCGCCCGCCCCGTTGATGTCCTCGACCGCCTGCTCGGCGGCGCGCTTGCCGTGCGTTCCCACCTGCTCCAGCGACCCGCTGACGGGCAACATCGCCCCGAATCGAACGGGCTCCCCGGACTCCGTTCCGAACGTTCCTACGCACCCGGACAGCGAGCCGAGCCCCACCGCGCCGGCGGCCGTGCGGAGAAACGTTCGTCTATCGTGCCTGACTGTCACAGATTGCCCGAGACAACTCCCGTATATAATTTTGGGCCGCCGATTATCAGACGCTGTATTTTTGGAAGAATCGTCCAACATTAGACGCGAAGTATGGACGCGGTATCACACGCCACATCGAGGCGTCGCCGCGTCGGGCCGCCGCGAGTCGAGGCGGCGGCGACCCCGTCGGCCGGGGCATCGTAGCGTTTTATCCGCCGGCCCGCCCACGTGCGGACATGACTACTCAGGGAATCGTCGGACAGTTCCTCTCGTTGAAAGAGGAGACCGACGCCGACCTGCTCGCCATGCAGTGCGGCGACTTCTACGAGTTCTTCGCCGACGACGCCGAGACGGTCGGCCGCGAACTCGACCTCAAAGTCTCCCAGAAGTCCTCGCACGGGTCGTCGTACCCGATGGCGGGCGTGCCGCTGAACGACCTGACACCCTACCTCAAGGCGCTCGTCGAGCGCGGCTACCGGGTCGCCGTCGCCGACCAGTACGAAACCGAGTCCGGCGACCTCCGCCGGGAGGTAAAGCGCGTCGTCACGCCGGGCACGCTCCTCGAAACCTCCCGCGCCGACGCGCAGTTCCTCGCGGCCGTCGTGACCGACGGCGACGGCGTCGGCCTCGCGTTCTCCGACATCACGACCGGCCAGTTCCTCGTCACCGAGGCCGCGACCGTCGACGACGCCGCGGCCGAACTCTACCGCTTCGCCCCCGTCGAGGTCCTCCCCGGCCCGGAACTGCGGAGCGACGACGAGACGCTCTCGCGGCTGCGCGAGGCCACCGACGCTTCCTTCTCGCTTTTCTCCACCGAGGCGTTCGCGCCGGGTCGCGCCCGCCACGCCGTCCGCGAGCAGTTCGGCGCGTCAACGGTCGATAGCGTCGGCCTCGACTCCGACCTCGCGACCCGCGCCGCCGGCGGCGTCCTCGCCTACGTCGAGGAGACGGGCGCGGGCGTCCTCCGGTCGATGACGCGCCTCCAAGTCTACCACCCGTCGGACCTGCTCGAACTCGACGCGACCACCCAGCGCAATCTCGAACTCACGGAGACGATGCACGGCGACCGCTCGGGGTCGCTGTTCGACACGATAGACCACACCGTCACCTCGCCCGGCGGCCGCCTCCTCCGCGAGTGGCTGACTCGACCGCGACGCGACCGCGACGAACTCGCCCGCCGACACGACGCCGTGGAGTCGCTCGCGTCGGCCGCCCTCGCCCGCGAGCGCGTCCGCGAGGTGCTCGACGGGGCGTACGACCTCGAACGCCTCGCCTCCCGGTCGGCGTCCGGGAGCGCCGGCGCGTCAGAGCTGCTTTCGGTCCGCGACACGCTCTCGGTGCTTCCCGCCCTCGCCGACGCCATCGAGGGGACCGAACTCGCGGACTCCCCGCTCGCGGAAGTCGTCTCGCGGCCCGACCGAGACGCCGCGGCCGACCTCCGGACGGACCTCGACGACGCGCTCGCCGAGGACCCGCCGAAGACGGTCACGCAAGGTGGGTTGTTCCGGACGGGCTACGACGACGAACTCGACGACCTCATCGAGCGCCACGAGTCGGCAAAGTCGTGGCTCGACACGCTCGCTGACCGCGAAAAGCGGGACCACGGCCTCTCACACGTCACCGTCGACCGCAACAAGACCGACGGCTACTACATCCAGGTCGGCAAGTCGGTCGCGGACCAAGTGCCGGACCACTACCGGCAGATAAAGACGCTCAAGAACTCCAAACGCTTCGTCACCGAGGAGTTAGAGGAGAAAGAACGCGAGATTCTCCGGCTCGAAGAGGCCCGCGGCGACCTCGAATACGAACTGTTCGAGGACCTCCGCGAGCGCGTGGCCCGGCACGCCGAACTCCTCCAAGACGTGGGCCGGACCATCGCCGAAGTGGACGCGCTGGCGTCGCTCGCCACCCACGCCGCCGGCAACGGGTGGTCGCGCCCCGAACTCACCGAGGCCGGAGCGCTCGACATCGAGGCCGGTCGCCACCCGGTCGTGGAGACGACGACCGACTTCGTCCCGAACGACCTCCGCATGGACGACGAGCGCGGCTTCCTCATCGTCACCGGACCGAACATGTCCGGCAAATCGACGTACATGCGGCAGGCGGCGCTCATCACGCTCCTCGCGCAGGTCGGCAGTTTCGTGCCCGCTCGCTCCGCGACCGTCGGCGTCGTCGACGGCATCTACACCCGCGTCGGCGCGCTGGACGAACTCGCGCAGGGCCGCTCGACGTTCATGGTCGAGATGCAAGAGCTCTCGAACATCCTCCACTCGGCCACCGAGGACTCGCTCGTCATCCTCGACGAGGTGGGCCGCGGAACCGCGACCTACGACGGCATCTCCATCGCGTGGGCGGCCACCGAGTACCTCCACAACGAGGTGCGCGCGAAGACGCTGTTCGCCACGCACTACCACGAACTGACGAGCCTCGCGGACCACCTCGACCGCGTCGCCAACGTCCACGTCGCGGCCGACGAGCGCGACGGCGACGTGACGTTCCTCAGAACCGTCGTCGACGGCCCGACCGACCGGAGCTACGGGATTCACGTCGCAGATTTGGCGGGGGTTCCGCGCCCGGTGGTCGACCGCGCCGGCGACGTGCTGGACCGACTCCGCGAGGAGAAGGCAATCGAGGCGAAGGGCTCCGGCACCTCGGAGCCCGTGCAGGCCGTCTTCGACGTGGGGAGCGGCCAGATGAAGGTTGCCGAAGCCGGCGACTCTGGCGGCGACGGCGACGATTCGGATGGCTCCGGCGCGCCCGCGAACGGCGCGACTGGAACGGGTGCGGCCGGCAACGGCTCGGTGGACGCGGCCGCGGCCGTCGAAGGGAGTGCTGAAGCGGACCGCGCCGGGACCGGGTCCGACTCCGAGTCCGAACCCGCGCTGGACCCGGAGACGGAAGCCGTCCTCGACGAACTGCAATCGACCGACGTGAACGACACGTCGCCGCTGGACCTGATGGCGAAGGTGCAGGCGTGGCAGTCGAAACTCGACGGCGGTGACGGCGAATGAGCGACATCAAACAGCTCGACGAGAAGACCATCCAGCGCATCGCCGCCGGCGAGGTGGTCGAGCGACCGGCCTCGGTCGTCAAAGAGCTGTTCGAAAACAGCCTCGACGCGGACGCGACGCGCATCTCCGTGGCCGTCGACGCCGGCGGGGTTGAGGGCGTCCGCATCCGCGACGACGGCGTCGGCATGAGCGAGGACGACCTCGAACTCGCCGTCCGCGAGCACACGACGAGCAAAATCGGCGACATCGAGGACCTCGAAGCCGGCGTCGGCACCCTCGGCTTCCGCGGCGAGGCGCTCCACACCATCGGCGCGGTGTCGCGGCTGACCATCCGGTCGAAGCCCCGCGGCGGCGACGTGGGCACCGAGTTGCAGTACGAGGGCGGCGAGGTCGAGTCGATTCGACCCGCCGGCTGTCCCGAGGGGACGGTCGTCGAGGTCGACGACCTGTTTTACAACACGCCCGCCCGCCGGAAGTTCCTCAAGACGACGGCGACCGAGTTCGACCACGTCAACGCGGTCGTCACCCACTACGCCCTCGCCAACCCGGACGTGGCCGTCTCGCTCGAACACGACGACCGCGAGGTGTTCGCCACCGAGGGCCGCGGCGACCTCCAGTCGACCGTGCTCTCGGTGTACGGCCGCGAGGTCGCGGAGTCGATGGTCCCCGTGGACCACGACCCACCCGGCGTCTCCGTCTCGGGGCTCGTGAGCCACCCCGAGACGACCCGGAGCACCCGCGACTACCTCTCGACGTTCGTCAACGACCGCTACGTCACCGACCGCGTGCTCCGCGAGGCCGTCCTCGACGCCTACGGCGGCCAACTCGACGCGGACCGCTACCCCTTCGCGGTGCTGTTCGTCGAGGTCGCGCCCGACGCCGTGGACGTGAACGTCCACCCGCGGAAGATGGAGGTCCGCTGGGACGACGAGGCCGGCGTCAAACGCGAGGTGACCGAAGCGGTCGAAGACGCCCTGTTAAGCCACGGCCTCGTCCGGTCGTCGGCCCCGCGAGGCCGGTCGAAAGCCGACGAAGCGGCCATCGAACCCGGTTCGTCGAGCGGCGACGCCGACGCGGCGCAACTGGACCCTCACGAGGTCCGCGACTCGGAGTCGGGTGACGAATCGGAGGATGGCGACGCCCCGTCCGCGCGGGACGTGCAGTCGGCGCGGGAGGCCCGCGAATCGGGCGCTCGGGCGGACTCGACCGCGACCGACGGCCCGGAGGCGACCGACGACGCCGACACGGACACCACACCTGCAACTGAACGACACTCGGGCGTCGGGTCCGGCGACCCCGCTGCCGGCGACGACTCCGGTGCGTCCGCCGAGACTACGGAGTCGTCCGGCCCGACCTCGGTGCCGTCGTCCGCGCCGCCGACGCCGCCCCGCGAGTACGACCTCGCGCCGGGGCCGGAGACGACCGAGCAGTCGTCGCTTTCGACCGACGACGGGAGCGAATCGAGGTCGACACCGGACGAGGCGTCGTCGGCCGACTCGGGGGCGGACGACAACGCGCCCCGAAGCCCTCCCTCGCGCATCGCCGCGCCGACGACCCAGCGCGACCTCTCCGGCGAGGAGGCGGATCTCTCACCCGAGTTCGACTCGCTGCCGTCGATGCGAATCATCGGCCAACTCGCGGACACCTACATCGTCGCCGAGACCGGCGAGGGACTGGTGCTCGTCGACCAGCACGCCGCCGACGAGCGCGTGAACTACGAGCGCCTGAGAGGCGAGGTCGAAGGCGACACGCCGACGCAGGCGCTGGCCGAGCCGGTCGCCCTCGAACTCACCGCGCGGGAGGCGGCGCTGTTCGAGGAGTACCGCGAGGCGCTGGCGCAGGTGGGCTTCCACGCCGGGCGGACCGGCGAGCGGACCGTCTCGGTGCGCACCGTCCCGGCGGTGTTCGACGCCGCGCTCGACCCCGAACTGCTCCGCGACGCGCTGACGGCGTTCGTCCGCGAGGAGGTCGACGGCGGCCGGAAGACCGTCGACGCCGTCGCCGACGAACTGCTGTCGGACCTCGCGTGTTACCCCTCGATTACGGGCAACACGTCGCTGCGGGAGGGCTCCGTGCTCGACCTGCTCGCGGCGCTCGACGACTGCGAGAACCCCTACGCCTGCCCCCACGGCCGCCCGGTCATCGTCGAGTTCGACCGCGACGAAATCGCCTCGCGCTTCGAGCGCGACTACCCCGGTCACGGCGGGCGGCGACGCGAGGAGTAGTCCGAGGGGGTCGCGTTGGGCGGGTCGAGTCGGGTCGGCCGTCTCGTGACGCTGGTCTCGCCACCGATCCCGATTCTCGGAACCGATAGCCGCGGCGAGGATTCAAGTCCGGGCACCGAGACGGTGGAGGCGATGAACCCGCTGGTCGTTCTGGGCGTCTGCTTCGGGCCGCTGGTGCTCGTCGTCTCGTATCTCTTCACCGCGGCGACGGGACCGAGCGTGCCGCCGTGGGCCGACGCGGTCGGGCAGGCGATTCGGCTCTACGGGACCGTGGCCGCCGTGGTCGTCGGCCCGCTAGCGCTGCACGCCGACCGACTGGACCTCGCCCGCGAGAGCGACTGGGTTCCCTCGCCCGTCTACTACCTGATTGCGGTTCCGTTCTTGAGCATCCCCATCGCGTTCATCTATCTCGTCCGGCGGCTGACGGCCGCGTGAGCCGGCCGGAAGGGAGACCGAATCAACCGCGGGCGCGAACCTCGTCGGCAACGCCGGACGTTTATATCGCGCCCGCGAACGGCCGTCCATGACAGCACTCGTGACCTTCGGCGAGACGATGCTTCGGCTGTCGCCGCCGCGTGGCGAGCGACTCGAAACTGCCCGCGAACTCGAAGTGCAGGCGGGCGGCGCGGAGTCGAACGTCGCCGTCGCCGCCGCCCGACTCGGCCGGGACGCCGCGTGGTTCTCGAAGCTCCCGGACTCGCCGCTCGGCCGGCGAATCGTCAGCGAACTCCGGAGCCACGGCGTCGACACCGACGGCGTCGTCTGGACCGACGACGCGGACGCCCGACAGGGCGTCTACTACCTCGAACACGGGGCGTCACCGCGCCCGACGAACGTCGTCTACGACCGCGCCGACGCGGCCGTGACGACGCTGGAGACGGGCGAGTTCGACCTCGACGCCGTCCGCGACGCCGAGGTGTGTTTCACGAGCGGCATCACGCCCGCGCTCTCCGAGACGCTCTCCGAGACCACCGCCGACGTGCTCGACGCGGCCCAGAACGCCGGGACGACGACCGCCTTCGACCTGAACTACCGGACGAAACTCTGGTCGCCCGACGAGGCGGCCGAAGTCTACCGCGACCTGCTCGACTCGGTCGACCTGCTTTTCGCCGCCGAGCGCGACGCGGCGACCGTCCTCGGGCGCGACGGCGACGCCGAGTCGGTCGCCCGCGGGCTCGCCGATGACTACGACATCGAAACCGTCGTCGTCACCCGCGGCGAGGAAGGGTCGCTCGCGGTGTCCGACGGCGCGGTGTCCGAACAGGGCGTCTACGAAGCGGAGACGTACGACGCCATCGGCACCGGCGACGCCTTCGTCGGCGGTTTCCTCGCGAAGCACCTCGACGGCGGGAGCGTGACCGAGTCGCTGGAGTGGGCCTCGGCGACGGCGTCGTTCAAGCGGACCGTCGAGGGCGACATCGCCGTCGTCACCCCCGAGGACGTCGATCGCGTCGTCGCGGAGGAGGGCGACGGCATCTCGCGGTAGCGCGCAGTCACCCGCGGTAGCTCGCAGTCGCGCGCCGACCCGCCAGCGAAATCGGACGACCCACCGACGATAACGATTTTCCGTCACAGTCGAAGGGTCAGATTCAAACCCGCAACGAAGATAACCGCTTTCGGTAATGGCAACACTCTCGTTCGAACCGCTGACGTACGACGACATCCCGGAGGCCGAGCGGCCGTCGCTCGCGCAGGCGCTCGTCCCCGTCGTCGGGATGCTCGTCTTCCTGAGCGTCGGCGTCATCTGGCTCGGGCTCGACCCGCAGTTGCCGCTTCTGTGGGGCATCATCCTCACCGGCGCGGTGGGTCGCTACTGGCTGGGGCTGCCGTGGACCCGGCTCTCGGCGGGCATCCGCGACGGCATCAACATGGGACTGTCGGCGCTTCTCATCCTGCTCGTCGTCTACATGCTCATCTCGACGTGGACCGCCGCGGGGACGATTCCCGCGCTCATCTACTACGGCCTCGACTTCCTGTCGCCGGCGGTGTTCCTCCCCGTGGCGACGCTGCTTTCGGCCGTGGTCACCTTCGCCATCGGCTCGTCGTGGACGACCGCCGCGACGCTGGGCGTCGCCTTCATCGGCATCGGCTCGGGGCTGGGGATGCCCGACGCGATGACCGCCGGCGCGGTTCTGACGGGCGCGTACACCGGCGACAAGGTGTCGCCGTTTTCCGACACGACGAACCTCGCGGCCGCCGTCACGAACACCGAACTCCTGACCCACGTCCGGACGATGCGCGTCGGGACGGCCATCGCGCTGGCAATCTCGCTCGTCGCCTACGCCGCCCTCGGCCTCACGGCGAGCGGGAGCATCCCGGCCGGGCGCGTCGCAGAGATGCAGGCGGCCATCGCCGGGTCGTACGCCGTGACGCCGCTCGTGTTCGCGCCGCTCGTCGTGACGTTCGTCCTCGCGCTCCGGGGGTATCCCGCCTTACCGTCTATCGTCGCGGGCGTTGTCGCCGGGACGTTCACCCAACTGTTCGTCCAAGGCCCCGTCGCGGTCGACACCTTCGTCGGCGCGTGGAACGTCGCCTTCGCGGGCACCGCGCCCTCGACGGGCGTCGAGACGGTCGACTCGCTGCTCGCCTCCGACGGCCTGCTCGGGTCGGCGTGGACGATGACGGTCATCCTCGCGTCGCTGTCGCTCGGCGGGATTCTCGAACGGACCGGCTGTATCGCCGTCCTCGCACACCACCTCCGGCGGGTGCTCACCTCGGTCGCCTCGCTGACGGTCGGGACGGCCGCTTCGTCGCTTGCGATGAACGCCATCGCGGCCGACCAGTACATGAGCATCGTCGTCCCCGGGATGAGCTTCCGCGGCCTCTACGACGACTTCGACCTCGAAAGCCGGAACCTCTCGCGGGCCATCGAGTCCGCGGGGACGACCACGAGCGCGCTCATCCCGTGGGGGACCGGCGGCGCGTACATGGCCGACGTGCTCGGCGTGCCGACGCTCCAGTACGCGCCCTACTACTTCCTCGGCTTCCTCTCGCCACTCATCCTCGTGGCGATGGGGCTGTCGGGGTGGCGAGTCACGGAACAGGGCTCCGACACCGACGCCGGTCTCCGCGGCGCGGTCGCGTCCTTCGGCGACGACGACTGAGCGAGCGCCGAGGTGCGCGGGCGACGACCCGCCGGCGGCGACCTCCCCGGGCGACCTCCGGCGGCGACCCACCGACGACGACCCCCCGCGGTCGCCGGGCGACCGGCAGGCGTATTTCCGTTCGTCCAGTAGCCGCGGACATGGAGGTCACGACGGCCGGCCGATTTCGGGTCTATCGCAGTCCGCGCGACGGAGACGAACTCCTCTTGCTCGAACTCCCCGACGAGCGCGTCGACTGGACCGACCCGGCCGTCGAGACCGACGCCGACGACGCCTACTCTCCGACCTACGTCCCGCGAACGGGCTACGACGGTGACCTCGCAGCGCGCGTGTCGGCGCTCGAACCCGGCAACGAAATCGAGGCCACGCTGCGCTGGGACGACGGCGACCCGCGGTTCGAGGAACTGTCGGTCCGCGACCGGACCCGGTTCCGGTTCGTCGGGGCCGCGACGGGGCTGTTCGAGGCCGCCCGCGAGACGTGGCGGGCGACCGGCGACGGCGAGGCCATCGGGTCGCGCGTCACCTACGGGACCGACGGCGACCCCAACGCCGTGCTCTACGTCTTCGCGAAACAGCCCGGCGCGCGCGACCTGTTCGACGAGTTCGGCGACGGCGTCGTCCCCGTGGACCCGCTTTTGGACCGCCTCGACGACGAGACCGACGCGCCGGACGCGCCCCGCGAGGTGTTCGTCCTGCGCCCCCTCGACGAGGAGTTCGTCCTCGTCGCCATCGCGCTCGACCGCGAAGGGCTGTTCGCGCGGACGATGCGCGACACCTACTGCTGACGCCGCAGCGTCGCGGGCGGCGACGCCGACCCGCCGCGGTCCACTCGGTCACTCGTCGCCGTCGCCGTCGCTCGACGCGCGGGAACCGCACTCCGAACACCGGTAGACGGTTCGCCAGCCGCCGCCGGTGACGAACCGCCGTCGAAACGAGTGTCTCGCGCCGCAGTCGTCGCAGACCGTCGGCGGTCCGGCCGGGTCGGGAGCGTCGCGCATACGCCGAATCGTGGCGGCTGCGACCTAAATCTCACCGCCGACCGATACCGACGGGAGGGCGGCCGGTCGAGTTCGAAGGGCTCGGCAGAAAAGCCGGGCGACGAGGCGCGTCAGTCCTCTTGGGTCCAGCGCTGGTAGACCGCGGAGCCGCCGAGGACGGCGAAGACGAGCGAGCCGAGACCGGGCGCGCCGACGGCCGAGATGACGGGGACGCCGACGGCGACGGCAATCATGAGGACGATGCCGAGCGCGGCGAGGGCGGCGTAGTACTCGCTCCACGAGAGTTCGCCCTCGGGGACGACCTCCATGTAGACCGTCACGTCGCCCGCCTCGGCCAGCGAGACGACTTTCGACTCCTCGTCGTAGTTCACGATGTCCAGTTCAGCGAGTTTCGGGATGTGGGTCTGTTGCAGCGAGACGTAGGCGCTCTGCCGGATGTTCCGCGGGGGCGGCGACTCCCCGGTCTCGGCTTCCGCGATGCGCTCCGAGAGTTCGCGGAGCGTCAGGTCGCCGTCTTGGAGGTACTCGATGGCCATCCGACGGCGGTCGTTACTCAGTACCTCGTGAATACGCGTCTCGGAGAGTCCGGGTTCGGATGTTGTCGCCATACGAGGATTCGATCGGTTTGTGACTGGTCGCTTCTCCTATATCAACGGTTCGCCTCCGGTATCGAAATCAAAAACGTCGACCGCGACCGAATCACCCGACAGGACACCCGTCACCCGCGTTTCGGGGCGGATTGGCGACAGCTGTCAGCCGGGCGTCGGCCACAAGAACCATCTACTGTGAGATTCGCACGACCCGTGACCCCCGAGCGTCGACGACTCGGTGCTGCGAGCGACGACGTTACGGGCATCGTCGAGGCTGAGGACGGACCGCGGCGCGCCGCCCAGCGCGCGAGAAGTCGGGGCGCGCGTCGGCGTCCCCTCAGTCGTCGTCAGAGACGGTCCCGGCCGACGACCCGTCCGGCGACCCGCCGAGCACATTCTCCCGGAGGTCGGATTCGATGGCCTCCAGCGACCGCCCCTTCGTCTCGGGGACGAACCGATAGGTGAACGCGAGCGCGACGGCGCTCAGCGCCGCGAACACCCAGAACGTCCCCGCGGTCGTGATTTCTGCGACCATGACGGGGAAGGCGAGCGATACCGCGAGGTTCGCCACCCAGTTGAACACCGTGACGACGCCCATGGCCGTCCCGCGGACCTTCAGCGGGTAAATCTCGGAGATGAGAAGCCAGAACACCGGGCCGAGACCGACGGCGAAGAAGGCCACGTAGAGCATGAGGCTCCCGGTGGCGACCGTGCCGACGAAGCCCGAAAAGCCCGGCAGGTAGAACGCCGCGCCGAGCGCGACGAGCGTGAGCGTCATCCCCGCGAGGCCGACCGAAAGCAGCGGGCGGCGGCCCCGACGGTCGATGAGAACGACCGCGACGACGGTCATGACGACGTTGACGACGCCGATGCCGACCGTGGCGAGGATGGACGCCGAGGACTCGAAGCCGGTCGATTCGAGAATCGTCGGCGCGTAGTAGATGACCGTGTTGATGCCGGTGACCTGCTGGAGGACGGCGAGGCCGACGCCGACGACGAGCGCCGGGCGCATCCACGGTTCGAGGAGGTCGAGCAGGCCGCCGTCTTCCGCCTCGATGGTCTCGTTAATCTCTGCGAGTTCGGCCCGAATCTGGTCGTCGGTGCGGGTCCGCGAGAGCACGTCGCGGGCCTTCGACTCCCGGTCGTGTTCGACCAGCCAGCGGGGGCTCTCGGGCATGAACACCATCCCGGCCGCGAGGATGACCGCGGGCACCATGCCGGTGCCGAGCATCCAGCGCCACTGCCCGCCGTCGGCGAAGGCGTAGTTGACGAAGTACGACGAGAGGATGCCGACCGTGACCGCGAGTTGGTTCAGCGAGACCAGCGAACCGCGAATCTTCGGCGGCGCGATTTCGGAGAGATACAGGGGGCCGACGATGGAGGCGAAGCCGATGGCGACGCCGTCGATGAGTCGCCCGACGACGAGCACCTCGACGGTCGGCGCGATAGCCATCACCAGCGAGCCGACGAAGAAGACGACGGCGCTGACGAGGATGAGCCGCCTGCGCCCCCATCGGTCTGCGAGGTAGCCGCCGAGCGCCGCGCCGAGTGCCGCGCCCGCCAGCGCGCCGCTGACGACGATGCCCTCCACCAGCGGCGTCATCGTGAACGCGTCTCTGATGTAGAGGAACGCGCCCGAGATGATGCCCGTGTCGAACCCGAACAGCAGTCCGTTGAGGGCGGCGAGCGCGGCCGTCACGTAGACGAACCGGTTTCGACCGTCCGCCTCGGGTGCGTCAGTATCGACTGTCATAAATTGTACTCGTTCGTTATGTATTCGGTTCTGAGTTAGAAAATTTACGACGTATTATCAACAGACAAAAATTAACATATTCGATTCGATGAGACGTATACGACGCCGGAGTCAGCCGTTTTCTCGGACGGGTTCTAACTCTGACACCCGATACTGTTAGATTAAAAACTCAAACAGACCCGATTTAGAAACAAATTTGTAATCTGATAAGATACGACGAGAAGACTCAACAGGCCGCGGCGACGACATCGGACGATGAGCGACGCCGTCCCCATCGTCATCTACACGCGCACGGAGTGTCACCTCTGCGACGAGGCCGAAGCGACCGTTCGCGAGGTCGCAGACGAGGTGGATGTCACGGTCGATATCGACCTCGTGAACGTCGACAGCGACGAGGAACTCCGCGAGAAGTACGGGGAGCGCGTGCCCTACGTCTACGTCGACGGCCGACCGGCGTTCAAGTTCCGCGTCGACGCCGACCGACTCGGGGAGAAGCTGACCGCGGCGCGGGAGTGAGCGACGCACAGTCGTCGTCGGGTGCGGTCCACCCGACGCCGGGGTCGCGCGCTTCAGGCGGGCGTACGCCTATGGCCTCGGCGCGCCTGTTGATACGCATGGAAGCTGACAGACGACTCCTCCGCGAGGCGCGGGAGCGACTCGACGGGTGGACGTACACGGCCCGCGACCGGGCGTACCGCGAGCTGTTCGCCGGTGACGACGCCGCCGTCACGGCCGAGGAGCGGCAGCTTCTCGACGAGGTGGACGCGGAACTCGCGGGCGACGGCGACGACGGGCTCTGGGGGACGGACGAGTACGCCGTCGTCATGGGCCATCCGAAGAACCACCCGATTTCGGTCGTCTGCACCCGCCACCCGGAGATTCCGTCGTCGTGGTCGCGGGGCGGCGAGAGCCTGACCGAGCCGGAGCGCGAGCAGTTCAACGACCTCCTGTGGGACTACTGCGAGCGCGTCCGCCGGTACGTCCAAGACGAGGTCGACGAGTTCGTCGGCGTCGCGGGCGTCCCCGAGGAGTAGCCGGCGTCGCGGCGGCCGACCCCCGGCGTCGAAACGGTTCCGAGAGCCGCGACGCCCCGCGTTCGCCCCGATTCCGACGGTGTGAGAACGAGTCCCGCATTCAAGCCCGCGGAGACCCTATCGGTCGACCATGAGCGATACTGAGACACTGGACGCCATCCGTGAGTTCGAACACGACGGAACCACGTACAAGATGGCGGACCTGACCGTACTCGAAGAACAGGGCCTCTGCGAACTCGACAGGCTCCCGGTGAGCATCCGCATCCTCCTGGAGTCCGTACTGCGAAACGTCGACGGCGACATCGTCACCGAGGAGGACGTGCGAAACGCCGCCTCGTGGGAGCCGGACGTGCCGAACGTCGAAGTCCCGTTCACGCCGTCTCGCGTCGTGTTGCAGGACCTGACTGGCGTGCCCGCCGTCGTCGACCTCGCGGCGCTCCGGTCGGCCGCCGACCGCGCCGGAAAGGACCCGAAACTCGTCGAGCCCGAAGTTCCCTGTGACCTCGTCATCGACCACAGCGTGCAGGTGGACTTCTTCGGCTCGCCCGACGCCTACGAGAAGAACGTCGAACTGGAGTACGAGCGCAACGCCGAGCGCTACAAGGCGCTCAAGTGGGCGCAGAACGCCTTCGACAACTTCAGCGTCGTCCCGCCGGGCACGGGCATCGTCCACCAGGTGAACCTCGAACACCTCGGGCGGGTCGTCCACGACCGCGAGTGGCGCGGCGACCGCTGGCTCCTCCCCGACACGCTCGTCGGCACCGACAGCCACACGCCGATGATAGGCGGCATCGGCGTCGTCGGCTGGGGCGTCGGCGGCATCGAGGCCGAGGCGGCGATGCTCGGCCAGCCCATCACGATGAAGCTCCCCGAGGTCGTCGGCGTCAGACTCGACGGCGAACTCCCCGAGGGCGCGACCGCGACCGACCTCGTGTTACACGTCACCGAACAGCTCCGCGAGGTCGGCGTCGTCGACCGGTTCGTCGAGTTCTTCGGCCCCGGCGTGGGGAACTTGTCTGTCCCCGACCGGGCGACCATCTCCAACATGGCCCCCGAACAGGGGTCGACCATCAGCGTCTTCCCGGTCGACGAGGCGACGCTGGACTACCTCGAACTCACGGGCCGCGAGCCCGAACACATCGAACTCGTCCGCGAGTACCTCGAATCGCAGGGCCTCTTCGGCGAGCAACACCCCGAGTACACGGAGACGGTCGACGTGGACCTCTCGGCGGTCGAACCGAGCCTCGCCGGGCCGAAGCGCCCGCAGGACCGCGTCGCCATGGGCGACATGAAGACGCACTTCCGAAACCTGCTCTACGGCGAGTTCGAGGACGATGTCGCCGACGTGGACGAGGAGGCCATCGTCCGCTGGCTCGGCGAGGGCGGGGGCGGAGGCGACGACGGCGAACTCGCGGGCGACGGCGGGACGCTGACCGAGACGCCCGAGGCGGCCCCGGAAGAACCCGACCTCGGTGAGCTGACGAAACGCGTCGAAGTCGACCTCGGCGGCGAGACGGTCGAAATCGGCCACGGGAGCGTCGTCGTCAGCGCCATCACCTCCTGTACGAACACCTCGAACCCGTCGGTCATGGTCGCCGCGGGCCTCCTCGCGCGCAACGCGCTGGAGAAGGGCCTCGACGTGCCCGAGTACGTGAAGACGAGCCTCGCGCCGGGGAGCCGCGTCGTCACGGAGTACCTGAAGAAGGCCGGCCTGCTCCCCCATCTCGAAGCGCTCGGCTACGACGTGGTCGGCTACGGCTGTACCACCTGCATCGGCAACGCCGGACCGCTCCCGGAACCCATCGAGAACGCCATCGACGAACACGGGCTGTGGACGACGAGCGTCCTCAGCGGCAACCGCAACTTCGAGGCGCGCATCCACCCGAAGATTCGCGCGAACTACCTCGCCAGTCCGCCGCTGGTCGTCGCTTACGGCCTCGCCGGGCGGATGGACATCGACCTCGAAACCGACCCGCTCGGCACCGACGACGAGGGCAACGCGGTCTACCTCGCGGACATCTGGCCGGACGCCGACGAGATACGAGAGACCATCCACGACAGCGTCGACCCGTCGATGTTCCGCGAGAAGTACGCCGAGGTGTTCGAGGGCGACGAGCGCTGGGAGGCGCTCGAAGCGCCGACCGGCGACGTGTACGACTGGGACGACGAGTCGACCTACATCCGCGAGCCGCCGTTCTTCACGGACTTCCCGCTGGAGAAACCCGGCGTCTCCGACATCGAGGACGCCCGCTGTCTCCTGACGCTCGGCGACACGGTGACGACCGACCACATCAGCCCGGCCGGACCGTTCGGGTCGAAGCTCCCGGCCGGCCAGTGGCTCGTGGACCACGGCGTCGATCCCGTGGACTTCAACACCTACGGCTCCCGCCGCGGCAACCACGAGGTGATGATGCGCGGGACGTTCGCCAACGTCCGCATCGAAAACCAGATGCTCGACGACGTGGAGGGCGGCTACACGATTCACCACCCGACGGGCGAGGAGACGACCGTCTTCGAGGCCAGCCAGCGCTACCGCGAGGAGGGGACCCCGCTCGTCGTCCTCTCGGGCGTCGAGTTCGGGACCGGCTCCAGCCGCGACTGGGCGGCGAAGGGCACCGACCTCCTCGGCGTGCGCGCGACCATCGCCGAGAGCTACGAGCGCATCTACCGCGACAACCTCGTCGGCATGGGCGTCCTCCCGCTCCAGTTCGAAGACGGCGATTCGTGGGAGTCGCTCGGCCTCGACGGCTCCGAGCAGTTCGACATCCGCGGCCTCGACGACGGCCTCGACGTCAACGACGAACTGACCGTCGTCGCCACGAAAGACGACGGGACCGAAATCGAGTTCGACGTGACCGCGCAGGTCGGCACGCCCGCCGCGGTGACGTACGTCGAACACGGCGGCATCCTCCACTACGTGCTCCGTCGGCTCCTGACCGAGAACTGACGCCGGGAGGCAGTCAGCGGACTGCATCGGGGGGCCGAATCGGGGAACTGAGTCGGGGTACCACCCCGACCGCGTTCGACCCACGCGTCGGACTCGCGGAGCGTCACGAGTCACCGAAGACGCGTAGATTCATCACCCGTGGCGTGCTACATCATAGCATGGCAACCGTGACACCCTCGGTCCGCCCGACGTGGACGGACCTCGCGCGTCGCGGGCTGGCGACCGCGGCGGTCGCGAGCGTCGCGAACGCGCTCTTGTTGACGCTCGTCCTCGGAACGGGGCTCGTCGAGCCGTTCGCACCGCTTTCGTACCCGCCGGTCGTGTTCCTCTCGGCCGCCGGCGCGGTCGCGGCGACGCTCGTCTACGGACTGCTCACGGGCCGCGTCACCGACGCGGACCGGACGTTTTTCAGGGTCGCTGTCGCGGTGCTCGTGGCGTCGTTCCTCCCCGACATCGGGCTCCTGTACGTCGACCCCGGAGCGACCGTGCCGGGCGTCCTCGTGTTGATGGTGATGCACGTCGTCGTCGCGGCGGTCTGCGTGGCGTCGCTCACCGAACTCGGGTGGGGCGTCCCGAAGGGGAATCGACCGGACGGGCCCGAGGAGTGACCGCGTGACCGCCGTGCGACCTCTGTTTAGGATGCCCTAAAAACCGAAGACACTATGTTGTTTTAGGTTGGCCTAAATGGTATGGCCGACAAGGAGTCGCACCGGTCGTCGAGACCGAACCGACACGGCGCGCTCGCGTGCGGCGGCGGAACCGTCGCGGGTGAGTGTTGACCATGCGCGAGTGCCTCGGCGTCGAACCCGCCGGTCCGAGTGTACTGTCGCGGTCGGACGCGCCGGATGTTCGGAGGTGCAGACGTGGTTGCTGACTGCGCCGCGGGCGTCCGAGACGCGCTTGACCGCGTCGCGAGCGAGCGCGAACAGGTGCTGGCGAAGCGACGGGCCGTCGAGCGGTTCGAACGCCGCGTGCGAAAGCTCGCCGCGCAGTCGGCGCGCCCCCCGGCCGGGACCACCCGGGCGACCGCGTGCGGGGCCGCGTCGGTGGCGGCGGCGACCCGACGAGACGACGCCGCCGACGAGGGTCGACGGCGGGTCCGCGAGCTGTTCGCGGAGACGATACGCCCGCACAGCGTCTCCGACGTGAGCGAGTCCGAACCGCTCGCGGTGACGATACGCGAGGAGTTCGGCCCGGAGGTCGCGACGGCGCTCTCCCCGGACGCCGGGAGCCGGTTCACGCCGGCGGTCAAAGAGGCGGTCGTGTCGGCGGCGACGGAGCGACAGCGAGGTCTCGACGGGATGTGCCGGGCGCTCGACGGCGAAGAGCGGTCGCTTCGGGCGGCGCTCGCCGTGCTGGACGAGTGCGAAGACTGGGTGGCACGGGCGGACGAGACGCCGCTTTCGGAGCTGGGGTTCGACGCCCTCCGGCGGCGTCACGAGACGCTCGCCGGCCACCGCGAGGCGTGCGACCGACTGGTCCGCGAGCGACAGCGACACCTCAACGGGGCGACCCACCACACCGCGGCGGTCGAAGTTGACCACCGATTTCTCGCGACGTACCTCTACGAGGACCGCGCGACCGACTACCCGGTCTTGGCGGCCGCGACCCGCGTGGACGACAGCTGCGCGGACTGTCAGCGAGCCGTGCGCGACCACCTCGTCCGCCGCGTATGATCGGCGCGCCGCAGTACCTCCTCACGCTGTACATCGCCGAGCGGGAGGACGACGAGGAGTCACCGATTTCGCCGGGGTACGTCGCCGACGCGCTCGACCGCTCGCCGCCCGCGGCGACAGAGCGCCTCCAGAACCTCGATGCCAAGGGACTCGTGGACTACGAGCCCTACGAGGGCGCGACGCTCACTGCGGAGGGGCGCGACGCCGCCGCGGACCTCTACGACACCTACCAAATCCTCTCGCGGTTCTGCCGGGACGTGCTCGGCGTCAACGACCACGAAGGCGAGGCGATGCAACTAGTCGGAAACGTCAGCCCGACGGTCGCCGAGCGCCTCTCGGCGACGCTGCTTCGCGGCGACGGCGACCGCGACGGAGCGCGTCAGGCGGCTGGGTCGGAATCGACGTCGTCCCCGGACAACCCCGCGAGCTGAACGCATCGGCGTAAATCCGAACGAGCCTTGATGCTTGTCAACAAATAGCACTAATTTGCCGCGACGGAACCGTACCCTTTTTGTTTTAGGTTTCCCTAAAGCATCGCAATGGCCGCTGGTACGCAGTCGAACTCTGAATCCGTGTCGGAGCCCGACCGACCCGACTCCCCCGAGATATCCGTCTGCAAGGGTGGACCGGGGAAGTCGGTGTTCATGGAGTCGGGCAACAGCGACGGCTGGATTTCGAGCGACGTGACTATCGACGTGACGCGGTAGTCCCGTTCGAACGGGCGCGCTCGGGACGCGAGCGCGACGAGTACGGGAGCTACGCGTCGCGGGAATCACCGCGGGAAAAAGCGTCGAACGTCGGAACGAAAACGGCGTCCTCCGACGCGTCGGCGGCGGCGCTTACTGAACGAGCGTGTCGTCTTCGAGGTAGTGGTCGATGACGTGGGCGTGTTCTTCGATTTCGATGAGTTGCTCGCGGAGCATGTGCGCCGTCGCGTGGTCCCCGAGACCCGCGGCGAGTTCGATGTGTTCGCGGTAGCTCTCGATGATGTCGCCGTACATTTCGAGGTCGTTCGACAGCGAGGTGCGGATGTCGTAGACGTCCTCGTCTTCGGGCTCGACCGTCGCGGCCTCGCTCAGCGCGGGCATGCTGGCGTGGGGGACGCCGCCGATGGACTGGAGGCGCTCCGCGATTTCGTCGGCGGCCTCCTCGACTTCCTCGTAGGCCTCCTGGAGGAACTCGTGGATGCGGAGGTGCTCGGCACCTTCGACGTTCCAGTGGTGCTTGTGGAGCTGGTGGTAGAGGACGTACGCGTCCGCGAGGTCGGTGTTCAGCGCTTCGATAATCTGCTCGGCTTTCTCGGTGTCGAGTTGAACCGGGTTGTCGCCGACGCTGCCTGCTTCCTTGAGGACTGACTTCTGTGTGCTCATCTCGACTGGTAGTTGGGACTGCGACCACTTAATACTTATCCGAGAACGAACAATTTTTCGTGTGGCCTAAAATCTCGTTTGTCGATATCGGATTATCGCTTCTAAAACGGCGACTGAAGCGTGTGAAGTGGCAGCACGGACTTGGTCGGGGAGACCGTGAGGTGGCGACCGTGTCGCAGTAACTATCATATTCATTACGATACTGTCCGTCGGCCGGGAGCTGCCTCGTGGGAGCCTGTCAGAAGGGGGGCGCACTCGCACGCTGGCGCGGTCACCGCGAACGGAGCCCCAGTCTCGCGGGACCGTTCCGCCCTCGTCGCGCACCGCGAGCGCGACGGCGTCGGATGCGCTCAGGCGTGCGATCAACACCCTTTTGCGCGGTGCCGTCGAGCGAATAGCCGTGTTCCGACCTGTGTTCAGCCCGGCCGACGACTCGCCGGCGCGCGGCGTCACCGACCGCGCGCGGAGTGAGTGACGTGTTCGTCGACGCCCTCCGGTACCCGTTCGCGGACCGGGCGCGAGTGGACGGCACCGCGACGTGTCTCGTCGCGCTGCTGGTCGGTGGGACGCTCCTCCGACTCGCAGCGCGACTCTGGCCAGACCTCACGTTTCTGGCCCCGGCGCTCGCCGCGGTCGTCCCCCTCGTCGTCTTCCTCGGCCTCGTCGGCGGCGTGCTCGCCGGCGACGGCTTTCCCCCGCTGGCGACGACCGAGACGCTCAGACTCGCCGGGCGAGTGGTCGGCGTCGCCGCCGTCTACCTCCTCCCGGCCGCGGTCACCGTCGTCGCCGTCGGCTACGTGACCGCGACCGGCTCGATTCCGGCCGTGCTGACCGGCGTGACGACGGCGATGCTCGCGACCGTCGCGCTGCTCGTTACGGTCGTCTGCGCGTATCTCTTTCCGGCCGCGACCGCCGTGAGCGTTCACGAGGGACTCCGCGCGGGGCTCCGGCGAGACGCCCTTCGCGGGGCGGCCTCGGGGACGTACTTCTTCGCGTGGGTGGGCGCGGCCGTCCTCGTCGTCCTCGCGTGGAGCGCGCTCGCGGCGACGATTTCGCGGAGCGTCGCCGCCCTCCTGGCGCTCGGCTGGTGTGCGTACGCTCACGTCGCCGCCGCGGCGCTCGTCGCCGAAGGCGTCGGCCGGACCACCCCCTGGTGAGAAGAGAAACGGCGCGGGGTCGAACGACCGAAAAAGACGGGGCGGTTAGCCGAGGTCGATCTGCTGTGCGGCTTCTTCCATCGACCGATTGTGGAGCGCTTCGCCCGTCCTGCCGTCGAAGAGGTGGATCGCCTCCTCCGGAATCTGCGCGACGACCGTCTCGCCCGGACTGATGCGCGTGAGGCCGTCCGTGGTCGCGACCAGCGTCTCTGCGGTCTCGGGGTCCGCGTCGGGCTCGAAATACAGGTACAGCGTGTTCTCGTCGCCCATCGGCTCGACGACGTCGACCGTCATCTCGAAGTCGTGGTCGCCGCTCGCGGCCTCGACGAGTTCGACGGACTCGGGTCGAATCCCGAGGACGAGGTCGGTCACGTCGCCGATGTCGTCGCGTATCTCCGCGCCGACCGGGTACTCGAAGGAGTCACCGACCAGGCGGTCGCCCTCGCGAGTCACGTCGAAGAAGTTCATCGACGGCTCGCCGAGGAAGCTCGCGACGAACTGGTTTGCGGGCTCGTGGTAACACTCCAGCGGCGTCGCAATCTGCTGGAGCTCCCCGCCGTCGAGGATGGCGATGCGGTCGCCCATCGTCATCGCTTCCGTCTGGTCGTGGGTGACGTAGACGGTCGTGACGCCGAGGTCGTCTTGGAGCCGCTGGAGCTCAGTCCGCATCTGCGCGCGGAGCTTCGCGTCCAGGTTGCTGAGCGGTTCGTCCATCAGGAACACCTCGGGGTCGCGCACGATGGCGCGACCGAGTGCGACGCGCTGCTGTTGGCCGCCCGAGAGGTCGCTCGGCTTCCGGTCCAACAGGCTCGGGATGTCGAGCAGGTCGGCCGTCTCCGAGACCATTCGACCGATTTCGTCGTCCGGGAGGTCGGTCGATTCCTCCAGACCGAACGACATGTTCTGGCGGACGGTCATGTGCGGGTACAGCGCGTACGACTGGAACACCATCGCGATGTCGCGGTCCTGAGAGGCCACGTCGTTGATGACGCGGTCGCCGAGCGAAATCGTGCCCGACGTAATCGTCTCCAGGCCCGCAATCATCCGGAGCGTCGTCGACTTGCCACAGCCCGACGGACCGACGACGACGAGGAACTCCCCGTCGTCAATCGACATCGAGATGTCGTCGACAGCGACGATTTCGTCGTCGCCGTCCTGGAACGTCTTCGTTATCGAATCGAGTTCAAGCGTTGCCATATCTCTGAGTAGGTATCGTTGGTGAGCTGTCGGTTCCGCGCCGCGCCGGGAGTCGCCGCCGGTGGCCGCGGTCGCCGTGCGAGACGGTCTCGACGGGGGTCGCGTCGCCGTGACGACGCGTCACGCCGCCACCCCCTCGGCGAACTCGTCGCCGAAGAAGATGTACACCGCGAGCGTCGGGAGCGCCGCGAAGAACGCCCCGGCCATCCGGAGCGCGAAGTCCTGTCCCTCGAGCGAGGTGCCGAGCCCCGCGAGAATCAACACGACGGGGGCCGCCGGACTCGACTCCGTCGAGACGAGCACCAGCGTGAACAGGAGGTCGTTCCAAATCTGGGTGAACTGGTAGATGAGGACCACGGCGAACATCGGTCCCGAAAGCGGGAAGACGATCCGCCGGTACACCCGCCGGAGCGTCGCCCCGTCGAGGCGCGCGGACTCGATCATCTCCTCGCTCATCGTCTTGTAGTACGTCCGGAACAGGAGCGTACAGATCGGAATCCCGTAGGCGACGTGGGTCACCACGAGTTCGACGATGCCGACGTAGTCGTTCGGAACACCGAGCGCCCAGACGAACGACAGCAGGTCGGTGAGCTGGGCCCACTGCGACCAGAACTGCGTCAGCGGCACCAACACGGCCTGGTACGGGATGAAGATGCCCGCGATGATGAGCGCCAAGACCAGCGCCTTGTACGACTGCTTCCAGTCGGGAATCGTCAGCCCGTACGCCGTGATGCTGCCGACGAACGCCGAGATGACCGTCGCGGGCACGGCGTACAGCATGCTGTTGCCCATCCCGCGTAGCAGGGCTTCGACCGCCGCCTGCCACTTCTCCAGCGTGAACCCGGACGGCCCGGGCGGGGCGAACGGAGCGGTCTCGACGATTGCGGTCCCGGTCTTGATCGACGTGACCAGTCCGGACTCGATGGGGACGAGATAGAACCCCGCCGCCAACAGCAGGACGACGTACAGACCGGCGTCCTCTATCGTCATCTGCTCGACGTTCCGGCGCAGTCGGGCCGTGAACGTCGCCGTTCCGCCGTCCGTTCGAAGCGTGTCGTCTGTCATAGGTTGTTCCTCCGGTACTCGTAGACGAGGTACGGGCCGATAACGCCGAGCGCCATCGCAAACAGGACGATAGCAATCGCCGCGCCGTACGCCCAGTTGAGGTTCGCGTACGCCTCGCGGACCATCTTCGTCGCTAAGATGTCGGCACCGTTCGGCGGCCGGTAGCCGCCGACCAGCGAGTAAAGGAAGTCGAACGCCTTCATGCCGAACACCATCAGCACGACGGCGGCGCTTATCGTCGCGCCCTTCAACTGCGGGATGATGACCCGCCAGTACATCTTCAGCGTCGACGCGCCGTCGACTTTCGCCGCCTCGTAGTGTTCGTCCGGAATCGCGCGGAGTCCGGCGAGGTACACGACCATCGCGTACCCGGAGAACTGCCACATCAACGCGAAGATGACCGCCCAGAGGACGATGGCCTGATTACCGAGCCAGCTAATCGGGCCGACGCCGACGAGACCGATGACGCGGTTGGCGATTCCGTTGTTGTAGTTGTAAATCCACAGCCAGAACTGCGCCGTCACGACGAACGAGAGGCTCATCGGCAACAGATAGATCGTCCGGAACGAGTTCTCGAATCGGATTCCGCGGTCGATGAGAATCGCCAGTATGAGACCGACCGCGAGCGTCCCCGCCGTGAACGCGACGAGCAGTATGAACGTGTTGACCGCGGCGTCGATGAATCCCGAGTCCGCGAGCGCCCGCGTGTACATCTCGAAGTCGAGGTTCGAGTAGTCCGGCGCGTTCGCGAACCGCTGGTAGTCGGTCAGCGAGATGAGGAAGTTCCAGATGACCGCGCCGTAGACGAAAAGCCCCATCAGCAGGAACGGCGGGACCCAGAAAATCGACGATTCGAGGAAGTCGCTCCCGAGCCGTCCGTCGATTCCCGCGGCGAGGCGGTCCAACGCCCCCGATTCGGAGTCCGGACTCCGGGAGTCCTCGTTCACGACGCCGCCGTCGGTGCGGACTGCATCGCGCTCGCCGCCGGCATCGTTGACCCGCTGGTCGTCAGCCGAGCCGGGAGTAATCGCGCGGCGCACTCGTTGGTAAAAATTCGACATTTCTTGGGGCTCAGTTCGAGACCGCGTCCAGGAACCCCTGCGTCGCGGCGTCGACGTTGTACGGGCCGGTGAACTCCGAGGAGATGACTTCGTTGAGCGCCGTCATCGTCTCGGAGGGGACACCGAGGCCGTGCTGGAGGTTCGGCGGACGGTACTCCGCGTTGGCGAAGTCCTCGGCGGTCTCCTGGAGGTACGGTCCGAACTCTTCCATGCTCACGTCGGTTCGCGTCGGAATCGAGCCCTTGTACTGGTTGAACGCGATCTGCGCTTCGGGGCTGCCGACGAACGCCGCCCAGGTCTTCGACGCCTCCGGCGTCGGGTTGTCGGCCGGGTAGAGGAACGAGTCCATGTGGAGCGTGTACATGCCCTCCGTGCCGGGGAACGTTTTGAAGCCCCAGTCTTCGTCGTACGCGAAGTTCTCGGCGTTCCGGAACGCACCAGCCGCCCAGTTACCCTGATGGATGAAGGCGGCGTTGCCGTTGATGATGTTCTGGTTCGACGCGGTGAGGTTGAGCGACGCCGCGTCGTCGGAGATGTAGTTTTCGAGCATCTCCGCGGTCGTCTCGAAGGCCGAGCGAACCGCGCTCTCGGAGCCCTCTCCGTTGAGGAAGTCCATGTACGGCTGGTAGCCGTTCACGGCGAGCATCACGGCGCCCCACAGCTGCGTCGTCGTCCACGTCCCGGACATCGCGTGGGTCATCGGCACCGCGTCGGTCTCGCTTTGGACCGTCTCGAACGCGTCGATGAGCGCCGAGGGACTGTTCAGCGAGTCGACGTCGATGCCCGCCTCGTCGACGACCGAAACGTTGTAGAACAGGCAGTTCAGGCGGTGCGAACCCAGCGGAACGGCTCGATAGCTGCCGCCCTGCTGGTGAAGCTCGACCGCCTCGTCGATCATCACTTCCTCGAAGTTGTTCTCCTCCCAGACGTCGTCGACGCTGCCGAGGACGCCCTCGTAGCGGAGGAGGTTCGGACCCGGCCAGTTGGCGAACGCGCCCGGCGGGTCGTCGCTCTGGAGCCGGTTCGCCACGACGGCGTCGAGGTTCTGATTCCCGCCGCCGCCGATGGGGTTCATGTCGAGGCCGACATCGGGATAGGCCTCGTTGAACGCCGCTTCGAGCGCTTCAGCTGCCGCGGCGCCGTCGCCGCCGGTCCAGCCGTGAAGCACCTCAACCGGGGCGCTGCTTCCCCCGTCACCGCCGTCGCCACCCGCTTCAGTAGTACTACCGTCGCCGCCCGCTTCAGTAGTACTGCCGTCGCCGCCGTCATTGGAACCGCCGCCACCGGAGCAGCCGGCGAGCCCCATCGTCGCAAGCGCTCCCGCCCCAGCGACGTATTGACGCCGACTGAGCCGATTGTCGTTAGACTGGCTATCGCGTGACATACATAGACACTGTCGAACGCACCATACTTAACGATTGATATTCATTTACTCGGTATAATAATAAAAATTCTCAGACGTATCTTATCGCCGTGATTCCGGGTTTAGAAGCCTTCTAGCTCCAATTTCACAACGGAATTGGTCGTCGTCTTCGCACCGTCTGGCTCGTCGTCGCCGAGTCAACTCCGAACTCAGCGCCAGTTAGACGAAGAACATACGCGGGGAACGACATAAACACGGTGAGGAAGCTAACCACGTCAGTCCGAGCCTTGACCGCCGAGAGTCCGACCGAAAACGCTCCGTTCGACCAGTATCTCGAATCGGAACTGTCTCTCTCGGTACCGACCCGACCGTACGGCTATCGTCGCGGAAGCCTTCTGCGGTCGGAGTTACTCCCGCTGGTCGAGCTGGCTCGGTCGCTTCCGAACCGCGACATTTCGCTCTCGCAGTTGATTCGACTCGAAGACACGATGCCTCCGCATGGTGAGTTTCGAACCGGGCGTACGAGAGGCGTCAGGACCGAGACCGACCGACAGCCCGAAACGAGGGAGGAAGCCGTACCCTCCGGTGTAAACGGCTCAGAATCGTAACGGGACCGTATGGGCCCCATGGGGTTCGAACCCATGACCACCCGGTTATGAGCCGAGCGCTCTGACCAGACTGAGCTAGGGGCCCTCGGCCGATTCTTTCCCGTCGTCCCTCTTATGTCTTATCAGAAGCCGTCGCCGACGAACCGGAGACGAACCGCTCGTCGGGATGAGAAACGGAGAAGCGCCACCGCCAGGACTCGAACCTGGGACAACCTCGTTAACAGCGAGGTGCTCTACCAACTGAGCTACGGCGGCTTTCGTCTGCACTCTCTCGTATTCGATGTTTCTTGATAGGGCTTTCGTTTTTAACCGACGGCTGGCGGATGCCACCGCCTGACGCGGTCGCGAGCGCACCGTCACGCTTTCGCCCGCCCGCGGGAAACCAGCGGGCATGACGAACTCGGACCTCGCCGCGGTCGTCGCCGCGGTCCGCGAGCGCATCGACCCCGACGAGGCGGAGCGTCGGGCGCTCGCGGACGCCGCGGCGGCCCTCGAATCCCGCGTGTACGACGCCCTCGCGGACCTGCCGGTGGACGCCGACGCGCTGCAAGTCGGCAGCACCGCCCGCGGCACGTGGCTCTCGGGCGACCGCGACATCGACCTGTTCGTGCGCTTTCCGGCCGACCTCGACCGCGAGGAACTCGAAGCGTACGGCCTCGAAGTGGGTCACGCCGTCCTCCCCGACGGCCACGAGGAGTACGCCGAACACCCTTACGTGAAAGGCGACTACGACGGCTTCGACGTGGACCTCGTCCCCTGTTACGACGTGCCGTCCGCCTCGGACATCCGCTCGGCGGTCGACCGGACGCCGTTTCACAACGCCTACCTGACCGAGCGCCTCGACGACGACCTCGCGGCGGACGTTCGCGTCTTCAAGCGCTTCCTGAAGGGTATCGATGCCTACGGGAGCGACCTCCGAACCGAGGGGTTCTCGGGTTATCTCGCCGAGCTTCTCGTCGTCGGACACGGCGGCTTCGAACCGCTGCTCCGGGCGGCCGCCGACTGGAGTCCACAGGTCGAGTTCGACCCGGAGGACCACGGGACACGGAGTTTTTCGGACCCGCTCGTCGTCATCGACCCGACCGACTCCGAGCGGAACGTCGCCGCGGTCTGCTCGGCGGAGAACGTCGCCCGACTCCAGCACTACGCCCGCGACCTGCTTTCCGACCCGCGGGAATCGCTGTTCTTCCGGCCCGACCCGCGGGCGCTCGACGCCGACGGCGTTCGGGACCACCTCGACCGCCGCGGCACCACGGCCGTCGCCGTCGTCTTCGACTGCCCGGACCTCGTGGACGACCAGCTCTACCCGCAGCTCAGGAAGTCGCTGACCGGCGTCGCCGACGGCCTCGACAGACGCGGCTTCGACGTGTTCCGGCGGGCGACGTTCGCCGACACCGACGGCGAGGGGCAGGGCGAAGCCGTCCTGTTCGCGGAACTCTCGGTGGCCGAGCGCCCGGCGGTCGAGCGCCACGAGGGGCCGCCGGTCCACGTCCGCCAGCACGCAGAGGGGTTCTACGGCGCGTACGAGGACGGCGACGACCACTACGGGCCGTTCCTCGACGGCGACCGCTACGTGGTCGAGCGCGAGCGCGAGTTCACCACGGCGACCGGCTTCCTCGAAAGCGACGCGCTGTTCGACGTGGCCCTCGGAAAACACGTGGAATCGACGCTCAGAGAGGACGGCTACGACGTGCTCGTCGGCGGCGACGTGGCCGCGCTCGCGGGGGCGTTCGGTGCCGAGTTGGGTCGCTACTTCGCGCCGAGGCCGTGAGCGGCGCGCACGTCGTCGACTAGCTCGACGTTCTTCTCGTCGGGGTCTTCGTCGGGGTCCATCGCGATGCGGCCGTCGAACGTCTCGTGGACGGTCGCGACGCCCTCGGAGAGCGTGTCGAGGCCGTAGCCGCCTTCGAGGACGAAGGCGATGGCGGCGTCGGTCTCTTCGCAGAGCTCCTGCACGCACTCGGTGAGCATCGCGTAGCCCTCGGTGGAGACGCGCATCCGCGAGATGGGGTCGTGGCGGTGGGCGTCGAAGCCGGCGCTCACGATGAACAGGTCGGGGTCGAACCGCTCGACTGCGGGCGCGATGGCCTCGTCGAACGAGTAGACGTAGTCGGCGTCGCCCGCGCCGGCGTGGAGCGGGACGTTGAGGGTCGACCCCTCGCCGTCGCCCTCGCCGGTCTCTTCGACCTCGCCCGTGCCGGGGTAGAGGCCGTCCTCGTGGATGGACGTGTAGAACACGTCGCCGCGGTCGTAGAAGATGTCCTGCGTGCCGTTGCCGTGGTGAACGTCCCAGTCGAAGATGGCGACGCGCTCGGCGAGGCCGTCGTCGATGACCGCCTGCGCGGCGACGGCGGCGTTGTTGAAGAAGCAAAAGCCCATGGCGTCGTCCTCGACGGCGTGGTGGCCCGGCGGGCGACCGAGCGAAAACGGCGTGTCGCGGCCGTCGTCGCCGTCGAGCGCGGCGCGGGCGGCCCACTCCGCGAGGCCGGCGGAGGTGAGCGCGGCGTCCCACGACGCCTCGACGGCGACGGTGTCGGGGTCCCAGTTGCCGCCGCCGTCGCGACAGAACTCGTGGAACTCGTCGACGTAGCCGTCGTCGTGGACGGCCGCGACGGTGGATTTCTCGGCGGGCGAGGCGTCGACGTACTCGACGCCGTGGCGCTTCGCCAGCCCGCGCCGGATGGCCCGGAGTCGGTCGGCCGTCTCGGGGTGCCGCGGCCCGGTGTCGTGGTCGAGACACGTTTCGCTGTAGCCGAATTGCATTATTCGAAGAGGGAGAAGTAGGTCTCGATGTCCTCGGATTGGACCGTCCGCCGGTCGGCGTGGTGGGCGAGTTTGACGGCGGCGTCCGCCACGTTGACGGCGTAGTCTTCGAGGATATCGGCCAGGGCGATTCGAGCGTCCATCGCGACGCGGTAGCGGTCGTCGATTCGGAGGCGGGCGATGCGGTCGATGGGGGCGATAGGGAGGGAGAGTTCGTCGCGGTCGACGACCTGTTGAACGCCGAAGTCCTCGGCCATCAACGTCTTGCGACCGTCCGCCGTCGCCCGGTCGGCGGCGTCTATCGCGAGTTCCGCGCCGCGGTCCTGAATCCGGCGGGCGAGCGCCTCGGCGGCGCCGGCGCTCACTCGCAACTCACCTGCGTTCTGCCGGATAATCGCGTCTACCGGGGCGAACGGTAGCTCGACACTCATACCCACATATCGGGTCCGTGCGGCGTATAATCCTTTCCGTCGCGGCCCCTTCTGTATTTTATCGCACGGAGCGCTCCCGAGCGGTCGGATTTCGCGCCGAAGAGCCGCGAAAACCGGGCGAACGATGAGTCAGGTTCGACGGCCCGCCGACGGCGGGGCGGTGGGTGACCGGCGACCGGCGACCGGTGGTCTATTCGTCCTACTGCTGTGCGCCAGTGTGGACTTCGACCGACTCGGCGCTGATGCGGCCGTCGGTCTCCGTCCCGGAGACGGTCACCTCGTCGCCGAGGCCGAGGTCGGCGTCGGTGTCGACGGTCTTGGTCTGCGTGCCGTCGTCGAGGATGACCGGCGTTCCTGCCTGTACGACCGTCCCGGTGAACTCGACCGCCTCGCCGGCGGACTCGGCCGCGGACGCGTCCGACGAGGACCCGCCGTTCGCGGCGGACGTGTCGTCGGACGACCCGGACGAGCCACCGGACGACCCGTCGCCGGAGAACGCGCCGAGGCCCTGGTCGCTGGGCGGCGTCGGTGCCGACCCGCCGGCGTCGGTGCCGGCCGCGCCCTCGGGTGCCTCGTCCATCACGGCGACGGACGACCGCCAGCCGGCGGAGGCTTCGAGGTCCTCCTGCCAGCCCTCTTTTATCTCCGCGTCGGTGATGACGACGTAGTCCGCGAGGTCCACGTCGGCGTCGGCTTTCTCGCCCCAGAGGGCGACCCGGATATCGCCGGTGCCGTCCTTGACGCGGATGTTTCGGACCTGCCCCTCGGAGCCGTCGTCGCGGTCGAAGGTGCGTTTCCCGTCTGCCTCGATGACGCCGCCGGCGATGTCCACCGTCTGACCGAGTTCGAGCGAGCCGATGTCGGTCGTCTCGGGGACGTACTCGATGTCCTCGTCGATGGGTTCGACCGCGCCGCGGGAGCCGACGTGGAGTTCGAGCGAGCCGTCGCGCTCGCGGACGTATCCGTCGACGACCTCGACCGACTGGCCGGGTTCGAGTTCTTCGGCGAGGTCCGCCCGCTCGTCCCAGAGCGTGACGCGGACGCGACCGGTCGGGTCACCGACCGAGAGGTTCGAGACGCGGCCCTCGGTGCCGTCGTCGCGGTCGAACGTTCGCACGGTGCCGGCGTCGAGAATCTTGCCTTCGAGGTTCACGTCCGAGAGGCCGAGCGCGAGGTCCTCGACGCGGTAGCTATCGAGCACCTGCACGTCGACCTCGGCGTCGAGGTCCTCTTCGACCTTGCTGGCGCTGACTTCGACGCCGTTGTAGCCGTCCTTCGGGCGACCGCCGATGCGGAGGACGGTGCCGACTTCGAGATTCTCCTTCGCGCCGGCGGCCATCTCGTCCCACAGCGAGACGCGGATGCGACCGGTCTCGTCGGCGACCTCGATGTTGACGACCCGCCCGTCTTCGTCCTCGCCGTCGCGCTCGAACGTCCGAACCTCGCCGATGCTGACGACCTTGGCGAGGAACTTCACGTCCTCCATGCCGGGTTCGATGTCGGCGATGCCGTTGACCTCCTCGTCGCGCAGTTCGTGGGCGATGAGCATCGCCGCCGTCTCCTCGTCGGCGAGGCCGCCCATCTGTTCGACCTTGTCGTTGACCGCCGCTTCGAACTCCTCGAACTCGACATCGGTGTCGAGGTCGTCGTAGACCTCCCGGATGACGCCCATCAGGCGTCACCTCCCGGAACGAAGCGCGCGCGTCGCGGCAGACCGAGCGTCGTACTCATACTATGGACGAACAGGGAAGGGCGGCGCTTAAGCGTTGTTTTCCTCCGAATTGGACCGCCGAACCGACCGCGCGAATCGAGCGACATAACGGGGGTGGTCGCGGCCCCGGATTTGAACCTTCGGACGCCTCAGGTGTCCATATCGATGCGGGCGACCTCTCGACGACCGTCCGCGTCGTCGTGGACGACGACCGCCCGGCCGGGGAGGCCGCTTTCGAATCGGAGCGTCGCCTCGTAGCCGCGGACGACCGGCGATTCGGCGCAGTTCTCCGCGTCGGCTCGCTCGACGGTCTCGACGACGAGCGTGGCCGTGTCCGACGCCGCGTCGTAGTCGGCGCGCGCGAGTCGGGCGATAGAACAGTCGGTCGCCCCCGTGACGCACCCGACGACGGAGACGCCGGTTTCGGTCTCGGACGCGAGCGCCCCGCCGTCCGCCGAGCAGGCGTCGGCGCGGACGGGCGTGAACGACCGCCCGACGAGTCGCGGGCGGCGGGGCGTCTCCGTCGCCGTCGGCGACGCGGTTCCGGTCTCGGTGCCGGTGCTCGCCGTCGACCCCTCCGCCGCGTCGCCGCCGCTCGCGCACCCCGCGAGCGAGGCGCACAGCCCGGCTGTTCCGAGGAGGAGCGCGCGTCGATTCACGTGCGAAACTAGGCCCGCTCGCGAAAAAGTCCTTGCGTACGACACGCACACCGACGCCCGCCTCGTGCCGTGGTCCCGCGGTTCACTGGGAGTTCACATCGTAACCGTCTTAAGTAACCGTCGAGTACCGAAGGATGCAGCAAGACAGTCCTGATAGGGTAGTGGACTATCCTCCTGGCTTGCGGAGCCAGGGACCGGAGTTCAAATCTCCGTCAGGACGTTTCTACGAGGAACTACACGACGAGCGAAGCGAGGATCCGTCTTCACCGAAGCTCTGTGGACGTTTCTCTTTGGACCCGACCTTCGAGAGCCTTCTGCGCTCTCGGGGCGGTACACCGTCTCTCCGGAGACCTGAACAGCGAGCGATATCGTCGCGACCGGGTTCACCGCTCGTCAGGACTCGACGTGGGCGGCCAGTCCGAGGTCCAGTTCTGCGACCCCGCCGAGCACCACGTCGGCCATGCGGCGCGCCCCGTGCTCGCTGAAGTGCGTGTCGTCAGCGATTCCCTCCGGATAGTTCGAGTGTTCGCCCGGTTCGAGGTGGTTGTAGAGCGCCGTCGACGCGTCGGGGCCGAGTTCAGCCAAGAGCGCCCGCGTTCGCTCGTCCGTGTCGATGAGCGGCACGTCGCGGTCGAGCGCGACGGTTCTCGTCAGGTCGGCGTACGCGCGGTGGGTGTCTTTCGGGACGCCGCCGTCGTCGAACTGGCGGCGCGCGATGGGCGTGAGCAACACGGGCGTCGCCCCCTGTTCGCGCGTCTCACCGACGAACTTCCGGAGGTTGTCGACGAACGCCGCCTCGGTCGTGTGCTGTTCTTTCGACGGCACCTCGTCGTTGTGGCCGAACTGGACGAACACGTAGTCGGTCTCGGTCAACTGGCGGGCGACGGGACGCCAGCGACCCTCTTCCAGAAACGTGCGGGTGCTGCGACCGTTTCGGGCGTGGTTCGCCACCGTGACGGCGTCGTCGAAGCGGTCGGCAAAGGGCATTCCCCACCCGGTCTCCGGGCGTTCGTGCGCCCCCTTGTCGGCCATGGTGGAATCCCCGACGAGATGGACGGTAATCGACTCGGACGACATTTCGATAGCGCTCGTCCGGGCGACGTATAGTGACACCGGTCGGGTCAATCGACGGAAAAATCAGCTCCTAACCGTCGCTAACGGGTGCCTACCCGCCGGGACGTGGCGTTGGACCGACCGACGGAGCGCCGAGCGCACTCGGCAGTCCGGACCGAAAAACGAGCTTACGCCTCGTCGTACGGCGGTTCGAGGCCGGGCGACCGCTCGTCGTCCTCGCGGCGGCGGACCGACGAGGTCGTGCGCGACCGCTGCGGACGGGGGCGAGGCGTCTCCTCGGACCGGGGCTTCGCGGCCCACGACCCGTGGCAGTCCCGACAGTAGTTGCCTTTGTACGCCCGCGTGAACAGATACTGCTCACCGCAGCGGATACAAACCGGGGACTGGGTCATCGTTCGACACCTCGGACGAGGGTTTCGAGGGCATTCATGTGCTATCATACCTCATATGTTCCCGAGAGGGATAAGTATGCAAGCCCTACGCCGCGGGAGCGCGCCCTTCGCGGAATCTTTACTCGTGGACGGCGAACGGTTCGCATGGACGATTCGCTTCGCGCAGGCGTCGCCATCTACAACGCGGGCGCGTACCGGGCGGCCCACGGCGCGTGGGAGTCAAAGTGGCTGTCGCTCGACCGCGGGGGTGACGACGAGCGGTTTCTCCACGGGCTCATCCAGTTCACCGCGGCGGTCCACCACGCCCGCGACGGCAACGACTCCGGCGCGGTCGGCCTCGCTCGGAGCGCGCGGGAGTACCTCGACGGCCTCGCAGACGACTACCGCGGCGTCGACCTCGCCGGCGTTCGAGAATCTCTCGCGCGCCTCGAAGCCGACCCCGGCGTCGCCGCCGACCCGCCCGCGCTCCGACTCGACGGCCGGGTCGTCACGTACGACGACCTCGATTTCGACGCCGTCGCGGTCGCGGCCGAGACGCTCGCGGAGGAACTGGACGGCTACGACGAGTCGGTCGTCGCCGACGCGGTCGGGTACGCCCACGAAGAGGTCGCCGACGGGGAACAGACGCAGTTCACGGCGATGGTGTTCGACTTCGTGCGGAACGAAGCCCAGCGCGGACTGGTGTTTCAGCGATTGAGCGAGCACGTCCGCCGGCGGCGACGCCGCGAAGACGACGTGAGCGGCCTGTTCGAGTGAGCAAAGAGGGGAGTCGTCGAACGTCGCTGGAGGCGAGACCGTCTCAGAAGTACGCCTTTCTGATGACGAACAGGAGCCAGACGACCGGGGCGAGGGCGAGGAGCAAGCCGACGATGCCTATCAGATACTCCCCTTCGACGAGTCCGCGCGCCCATCCTCGACCGAGGTGGAAGACGAACAGGGAGCAGACGAGTAAAACCGCGTCGCGGAGCGACACTCCCGCGTCCTCCGCGGTGGAACCCAGTGGCGTCATTACGTCCACCGACGTGTCGTATTTCTATAAGTTTTCCCCCGGCACGTTCGCGCGTCTATACCCGGCCGGGTCACGCGACGGGCTAGCCGAAGAATCGGAATCGGGGTTCGACGGGGCCAAACGTCGGAGTTCCGACGCCGCAATCAGGCTTCGTCCAGCGGTTCGCCCTCGAAGGTGAACTCGGCGGAGTTGTCCTGCGGGTCGTAGCCGAGCACCGCCCGAGCGCGGTCGATGGAGTAGTACTTACGGTCGTTGTCGGAGATGCCGTAGACGATTTCGTAGTCGTAGTCGGCCTCGATACAGCACTCGAAGAGATGCCCGCAATCGCGGTACGACAGCCACATCGCCTGCCCGCGTTCGTACTCCTTCGGCGGATGGTGCTGAGTGAGGTTGCCGATGCGGACGTTCACGACCGAGATGTCGTGGTGGTCGTGGTAGTAGCGGCCGAGCGTCTCGCCGGCGGCCTTGCTCACGCCGTAGAGGTTACTCGGGCGCGGTAGTTCCGTCCCGTCGAGTCGGAACTCGTGGTGCGGGCGGTACATATCGGGCGTCCGGTCCGTCGTTTCGTACGCCCCGACCGCGTGGTTCGAGGAGGCGAACGCGAACTTCTCGACGCCGGCGTCGACCGCGGCGTCGAACATCTGTTGGGTGCCGTCGATGTTGTTCCGCAGGACGCTGTCCCACGGCGCTTCGGGACGCGGGTCGCCCGCGAGGTGGATGACGGCGTGGACGCCGTCCATGGCGTTTCGCACGGCGGTCTCGTCGGTGACGTCGGCGACGTACACCTCCGTGGAGTCGACCGAATCGGGAATCTTCTCGTCGGAGAGTGGCTCGCGGTCCAACAGCCGCCAGTCGTAGGCGTCGCCGATGTGCCCTAGTATCGCCTGGCCGACGCGCCCGCCAGCCCCCGTCAGCAAAACCGGCTGGTCCATTCGGTGTAACGTCCGGCGAGGGAGGCTAAGTAAGGACCGGTTCGCGCTCGCTGGACCCTTCGGACCGCCGAACTTTAACCCGGAGCGACGGTGTTCCCGGTATGGTCACAGACCCGCAGACGGCCTGCTTCGAGGCGGGCATCAAGTTCGGGACGCTCTATCACCAGTTCGCCGGCACGCCGGTTTCGCCCGACAGCGCCCGGAGCCTCGAACGGGCCATGGCCGAGGCCATCGAGAACCAACCGCACTGCGAGTCGGTCTCCATCCACATTCTCGACGACGCGCTGGACGCCGAACTCGCCGGGTCGACCGCCGACTACACGGAACTCACGGGGCGGTTCATGGAAGTCGAGATGGAAATCGACTACGAGGGCGTCCGCGTCCGGACCGAAATGGAGATGGAAGACGGCTACCCGCTGATGAAGCTCGTGTCGGTCGAATGACCCGCCCGCGAAGCGCCGCCCGCGGACTCGTCGTCCGCGACGACGAACTCCTCGCGATTCAGTACCGCACCGACGGCGAGGACTGGTACGTCGCGCCCGGCGGCGGCCAGCAGCGCGGCGAGTCGCTCGCGGAGACGGTCCGCCGAGAGGTGTACGAGGAAACCGGCTACGAGGTCGCCGTCGGGTCGCTCGCGTACGTCAGGGATTTCGTGCCCTCGACGCATTACGAAGATAGAGACGACGACGGCCATCAAGTAGACCACTTCTTCTGGTGCGAGCGAGTGGGAGACGAGCCGGACGACCCGACGGAGCGCGATTCGGTCCAGGTCGGCGTACGGTGGCTCCCCCTCGACGAACTCGGGGAGGTCCGGTTCTTCCCCGGCCCGCTCGGTGACCGACTCCGGAGCGGCGACTCCGACGAGATGGGCGACGCACGCGGCGCGGTCTACCTCGGCGACGTGGACTGAGAATCCGCCGGCGACGACTCCGGAGTCGTTCGATTTCACTTTCACTTTCGGGGTCGTTTTTAAACCCCCGCGCGCCGAACGTGTGAGCATGAGTCAAAGCACGCTCGGCGACGACGACCTGTTCGGAGAGGCGGCGGCGGAGATGCGCGCCGACGTCGAGGAACATCTCGGCGAGGCCCGGTCGGCGCTTCCCGACCCGGACGACGTGTGGGAGGCCGACGCCGACAACGTCCTCGGCGTCCTCAACGGCCTCCGCTCCTCGCTCGACGTCGAGGGCGCGGCCGAGCACGTCCGACAGGCCAAGAAGTGGTACGTCATCGGCCAGCGCGCCGAGGCGTTCGACGACCCCGAGGACCTCGAAGCGGCCATCGAAGAGCTCGAAGCACTCATCGAGATGGTCGAGGAGGCCCACGAACTCGTCGGGGAACTCACCAACACGATGCCGCAACTCCGCGGCGCGCTCACCGACGCGGCCGAGGCGGCGGAAGTCGCCAGCTCGGACGACGAAGACGAAGAAGAGGAGTAATCCGTAGACCGGCTCGCCGGTCCGCGTCCGCGGGCCGTTCAGTCGAGTTGCCGGCTTTCGACCGCGTCGAGGAGCGACGCGAGCGAGTCGGCCGCGAGCGATTCCAGTTCCGCGCCGCGGTCGGCGTTGCCCTCGGCGGGGTCGCCGACGACGCCGTTGTCGGTGAACTCGTCGGAGTCGTGGGCGAGGTTGACGCCCGAGACCCACTCGCCCCAGCGGTCGGACCCGCCCGCGCGGGCCTCGTCGATACGGTCCTCACGGACGAGTTCGGGGTGCGTGTGGCGGAGGAGCGCGGTCTCCAGCGGGCCGCCGTGGCCCATGTCCGAGGAGTGGTCGCCGACCGCGTCGAACCACGTGAACGCGACCGAGTAAACGTCGCCCGCCCGCGAGACGCGCCGGCAGAGCTCCGCGAGCGCGTCGATGTTGCCGCCGTGGCCGTTGACGACGACGACGCGGTCGAACCCGTGGTGGGCGAGCGATTCGATAGTCTCGCGGACGTACGCGCGGAAGGTGTCCGGGGAGACCCACAGCGTGCCGTCGAAGGCGCGGTGTTCCTCGGCGACGCCGACCGGGATAGTCGGGCCGACGACGACCTCGCCGTCGAACGCCTCGGCCCCGGCCTCGGCGACCGATTCGGCGTTGAGCGCGTCGGTGCCGAGCGGCGCGTGCGGACCGTGCTGTTCCGTGCTTCCGACCGGGAGGAGCGCGAGGTCGGCGTCGAGGTCGGCGACCTCGGTCCAGGTGGCCTCGGAGAGTCGCATGCCGACAGAAGGGGCGGCCCCGCCCTTAGTGATGGGCGCTTCGCTCAGTCGTTGCCGGCGTCGACCTCGGCCTGCCGGCGGGCGGCGCGCTCGACGAACTCGTCGGGAAGTTGGTCGATTTCGCCGGCCTGCACGCCCCAGAGATGGGCGTAGAGGCCGTCTTCCGCGAGGAGGTCGTCGTGGGTGCCGCGCTCGACGATGCGGCCGTCTTCGAGGACGAGAATCTGTTCTGCGTCCTTGATGGTCGATAGGCGGTGGGCGATGCTGAACGTCGTCCGGTCGGCCGTGAGTTCGTCCAGCGAGCGCTGGATGAGCATCTCGGTCTCGGTGTCGACGTCCGAGGTCGCCTCGTCGAGGACGAGGATGTCCGGGTCTTTCAGGATGGCGCGAGCGATAGAGACGCGCTGGCGCTGGCCGCCCGAGAGCTTCACGCCGCGCTCGCCGACCTTGGTGTCGTAGCCCTCGGGGAGGTTCGAGATGAACTCGTGGGCCTCGGCGGCTTTGGCGGCCGCGATGACCGCCTCGTCGTCGGCGTCGAACGTCCCGTAGGTGATGTTGTCGCGGACGGTCCCGTAGAACAGGAACGTCTCTTGGCTGACGTAGGCGATTGACTCGCGGAGGCTGGAGATAGTCACGTCGCGCACGTCTTGGCCGTCGACGCTGACGCGCCCCTCGTCGGGGTCGTACATGCGCATCAGGAGCTTGAGAATCGTCGATTTCCCCGCGCCCGTTGGGCCGACGAGCGCGAGCGTCTCGCCGCCGTCGACCTCGAAGGAGATGTCCTCGACGACGGTCTCGCCGTCGCCGTAGCCGAAGGTCACGTCGTCGTACTCGACGCGGCCCTCGGAGACGGCGAGGTCGGGAGCGTCGGGCTGTTCGGCCAGCCGCGCGGGCTCGTCCATCAGGCCGAAGATGCGGGCGCTGGAGGCGTGGGCGCGCTGGTACATGTTGATAATCTGCCCGAACTGAGCCAGCGGCCAGACGAACTGCTGGGTGAGCAGGATGAACGTGACGAACTCCCCGATTTCGAGGTCGCCGGTGAAGGGGCCGGGGCCCTGCCCGTTGATGACCCACAGGCCGCCGACGACGAAGGTGAGCGAAAAGCCGATACCGGCGAGGATGCGGAGCGCGGGGAAGAACTTGATGCGGGTGTTGATGGCGTCCCAGTTGGCGTCGAAGTAGTCCATCGAGACGCCGTCGACGCGGTCGGACTCGTGGGACTCGGCGTTGAACGTCTTGATGACCTGAATGCCGCCGAGGTTGTTCTCCAGCCGGGAGTTGAGCTTGCCGACCGACGAGCGCACGTCGGCGTACTTCGGCTGGATGATATCGACGAACTTCCACGTGAAAAGCGCGATGAGCGGGACCGGCAACAGGGCGACGAGCGCGAGCTGCCAGTTGTACGAGAGGAGGACCACCGCGATGGCGACGACCATCACGAACAGGCGGAAAAAGGAGTTCATCCCGTCGTTGAGGAACCGTTCGAGGCGATTCACGTCGTTCGAGAGGATGGACATCATCTCGCCGGTCTGCTTGTCGGCGAAGAAGTCCATGTTGAGCAGCTGCATCCGGTCGTAGGTGTCGGTCCGAACGTCGTGTTGAATCTGCTGGGCGTAGGCGTTCCATCCCCAGTTGCGGAGCCAGTGGAACACCGCGCCGGCGGTGAAACTGAACACGATGATGCCGACCGCCAAGAGGAACTGGCCGTCTCTGGTCGCCGGGACGTACGGGGTAATCCACGCCTCGGGGAGGACGGGGAAGCCGGCCGCGAACGACGTCTCCTGCCGGATGATGGCGTCGATGGCGAGGCCGAGGATGACCGGCGGCATGAGGTCGAGCACGCGGGCGGCGACGCTCGCGAGGACGCCCACGACGAACTCGAAGGTGTTCTCGCGGCCGTACTCGGCAAACAACCGCCGCATCGGGTTGTCGACCCGCTCGCGTTGGTCCTCGAACGGGTCGTCGTCGGTTTCAGGGGACACGACAACCGTTCAGGGGGCGCTCGCAGTAAAGTACTCGGGTGAGGGAGCGAGCCGCCGGTAGCTCAACAGGAGGCGTTCCGAACCGTGTTCCTGCTCGAACCGCCGGATTCGACGACCGGCTGTTGGCTGACGCCGCAGAGGTCGTTCTGGGTGAGTCGGTTGCGGTGGGAGTCCTCCAGTGTGACGCCGTGAGCCAAGAGGCCGGTCGTCACGACGTTCCTGTGAATCGCGTTACGGTCGCTTCCAACGAGTTCGAACCCGGCGATGATGATATCGACCTCGTTCTCGACGAAGCGGTTTCGGTGGCTGTCGCGGAGTTGGAAGCCGGGACCTTCTCCGTCGACGAGATTCCGTTGGAAGCTGTTTTGCGTGCTCCCGTACAGCGAGACCTGGATGGTATCGGTTCTAAACTCGGAGTCGACGAACTCGTTTCGGTGCGAATCCGTGAGCGTGAGCACGACCGGACTGACGAGCGTACACGACTCGAATCGGGTTCGCTCAACTCGGTCGAGAATCACGCCCCTGACGCTCGGCGTGAAGAAACTCGTGTTCGTCACCGCACAGCGCGAGGAATCCGCGAGGACGAACTGTGGTCTCCAATCGTCCGGATAGCCAACGACCTGCGAGTCGGCAATCGTCACCCGGCTCGAATCGGTGATTCGCCCGCCCTTCGTCAGCACGATGTTGGTTATCGAGACGCGACTGCCCGAAATCGTCGTCTCACCGTTCACGGCGTAGCCCCGGCCGTCGACACGGACGTCGTCGGCGAGAATCTCCAGACAGTCGAGGTTTTCGTCGAGGGAGTACCGCCCCGACTCGGTGATGCTCGCACATCCCGAAAGCAACTCCTCGTCGGTCCGAGGTTGCAACACGCCCGGCGCGAGCGCCGGCAGCGCGGCGAGGCCCAGCCCCCGAAGCGCTCTTCTCCTCGTGAGTCGAGTCGACATGACACCCGTTCAACTACAACACGTCGGCACAAATACAGATATTGTGAGATGCATACCAACTACGTATCAGTATTCGTGACGTACTGCAACGCCGACTGGTAGGCGAGTCGGACGCGTCGTCGCGCTTGGCGCTCAGACGACTCGGTCTTCGACCTCGGGGTCGACGCCGGCCTCGACGAGGTCCTGTCGGACGCGCTCGCGCAGCGGGTCGGGAACCGTGTCGCGGCCGACGGGGACCGCGACCTCGCCGTCGCCTTTCACCTTCCAGTAGAGGACGCAGTCGGACGGTTCGTAGTACTCGATGCTGTAAGCGTCGTCAGCCCCGCGGTAGTGGACCCGCGCGGCGAACTCCTCGGCGCGCCAGCCTTCGAGTTCGGAGAGCGCCGCGACGTGTGCTGTCATGGTCGGGTCAACGGTCGCCGGCCCTTCGGGCGTTTCGCTTCTACTCGACTTCGACTCGGTCGCCCGCGTCGATGCCGGTCTCGTTCGTGTAGCCGTAGGGGAGTTCGAGGACGTACTTCCCGGTTCCGCGGTAGCGGGTGAGGTCGGACTCGCTCGTCCCCTCGGGGTCGAGTTCGGCGTGGTGGATGCGCGTGATAGTGCCGTTTTCGGCGACGAAGACGATGTCCAGCGGGAAGTCCATGTCGCGCATCACGTAGGCGTAGGTGCCCGAGGAGTCGTGGACGAACCACATCCCCTCGTTTTCGGCGAGCGATTCGGTGTCGCTCAGGCCGGTAAAGCGCTTGGCGCGGGTGTCGGCGACGCGGGCGTCCACGGTCGCCAGGGTCTCGCCGGTCTCGTCGTCGACGACGGTGAGCGTGGTCCGTTCGTAGCCGTCGGTCGAACCGGGGACGACCGCCGGGTTGGTGAGGTACGCGACGCTCGCAACCGCGACGACGACGGCGACCAGCAGGGCAATTCGCGTACGAGATGTCATTGCCGGACGTGACGTTCGCCGCGCGTCTAAGGGTTCCGGGGGTCGGGCGAAACGAAAACCGTTATGAGCGCGAACCGGTTCGATTGAGGTGCAGGGCTCGTGGTCTAGTTGGTTATGACGCGGCCTTTACAAGGCTGAGGTCGGTGGTTCGAATCCGCCCGAGCCCATCAGATTTTGTGACGAACCGGACGGTGAGTCACAAATCTGTTCCGTGAGGGCGATTCGAATCAGGGAGCGAACGGAGTGAGCGACCGAGGTTCGAATCCGCCCGAGCAACCAAACCGCCGACTCACACGCTCCGTTGCATCACGAGCAGCGACATCGGGACGCTGGCGGCGACGAGACCGAACGCGCCGCCGACGAGCGGGTCGACGCCCAGCGACGGACCGAGGAGGTAGCCGCCGACGAACCCGACCGGGTCGAGCACCAACGCGAGGATGACGAGCTGTACTGCGAAGTTCTTCGACGTGAACCAGCGGGGGAGTAGTGACACGGTAGTCGAAACGTGTCTTCCACCTGCTATTTAGTTCCGTGTGGTCGCGTTCGAAGCCACGAAGACACGAACCCTTTAGCCCGAGACGGACCCACCACCGGGTAGTGAACCCAATCACGCGACTCCGCGAGAACCCGCGGCGGGCGGCCGTCGCCCTCGGGTACGCGCTCGGCGTTTTCGCGGCGTCGGTCGCGCCGACGCCGCCGGGGAGCCTCGCACCGATGGGACCGCTCGGAGTCGTCGGCCTCGACAAATGGGTCCACGCGGCCGGGTACGCCGGTCTCGGCTTCGCCTTCGCGTCCGCGGTGCGCGCGAGGGGGCGCGACGAGGTCGCGGCGGCCGCCCTCGCCGCCGGCGCGTTCGGAGCGGGTATCGAGGTCGTGCAGGCGGTGCTCCCGTACCGGTCGTTCGGCGTCGCTGACGCGGGGGCGAACCTCGCTGGCGCGGTCCTCGGCGGGGTCGTCTGGGTCGCGGCCGTTCGGGTCGCGGACGCTCGGGGGTAGGGTTATCTCACCCCCTCTCCAAGGGGGCACGAACGGTGAAGGCAATGGGCACGAGACGACTCATCCGGGCACTCGGTCTCGCGGGAATCGGCGTCGTCGGGACGTACCTCCTCGCGGTTCGGCCGTGGCACAGACGCTGGGGGACGACCGACGACGAGGCGACGGGCTGGCTCCCCGGCGACGACTTCGCCGGCGACGCGGACGTTTCTTCGACGCGGGCGATTACGATTATGGCCCCCGCGCGAGCGGTCTGGCCGTGGCTCGTCCAGTTGGGACAGGGCCGCGGCGGCTTTTACAGCTACGAGCGACTGGAGAACCTGTTCGGCTTGCAGATTCATAACGCGGACCGAATCCTCCCGCAACACCAGCGACTCGACGTGGGCGACGAGATACGGCTCGGCCCGCCGGGGTCGGGCGCGCCGTCGTTCCGGGTCGCCTTCGTGGACACCGAGCGCTGCCTCGTGTTGAGCGCGCCGGGTTGGGAGACCGGCGAGAGCCGGGCGACGTGGAGCTTCGCGCTGCACGAGGTGGCACCCGGTGCGACGCGGTTGGTCGTCAGATTCCGCGGGCGGTCGGAGACGCTCCGCGAGCGCGCGGTGAATCGGTTAGTCGTCGAGCCGGTCCAGTTCGCCATGGAACGGAAGATGCTCAAAGGGATTCGTTCGCGGGCGGAGCGGGCGCGGGCGAGCGCGACGGGCGGTCGGCACCGCTGACCCAGCGCCGACGGGCGATTCGAAAGTCTTTTTGATGCGGTCCGGCTTCGGAAGAGTGCGAGCCGCCTTAGCTCAGACTGGGAGAGCACTCGACTGAAGATCGAGCTGTCCCCGGTTCAAATCCGGGAGGCGGCATATTCTGAGATTCTGAGCGACGCGAAGAATCGAAGAAACGACGCCGGACCGATTTGAACCCAAGAAGTCGAACGGAGTGAGTCTTCTTTCGGTTCAAATCCGGGAGGCGGCATTTTCCTGCGAACTACCGAGGGAGCGTAGCGACCGAGTCGTGAGCAGTGAAAATGCGACCCGACCGGATTCTGAACCAGCGAGCGACGCGAACGAAGTGAGCGAGCGAGTGAGGTTCAAATCCGGGAGGCGGGGAGCGACATAGAACGTCGGGGCCGAGAGTCACCTCGGAAAAACGACGACCGAATTCTCAACGACGCAATACGAACGACGCGGAATCTGGGCGGTTCAACCACGGAGAGTCGTCTATATCGCACTACGGGAAGCCGAGGCGTGCTTCAGAAGACTTATCAGCGTGAGGTAGTTGGTTTCAAAGGCAATGGCGAAAGGTAAGGTCGACTTCTTCAACGACACTGGCGGCTACGGTTTCATCTCTACTGACGACGCGGACGACGACGTGTTCTTCCACATGGAAGATGTTGGCGGTCCGGACCTCGAAGAGGGTCAGGAAATCGAATTCGACATCGAGCAGGCCCCCAAGGGCCCCCGCGCGACGAACGTCACCCGCCTCTAAGCAGGCTTCCGTTCACCGCAGTACATTCACAGACTGACGAACTTTCCTCCGTTTTTCACGACCGCGAGCGGCGGCGCTCGGTGGCGAGTCGTCGACTGGGCGAGCGATACCCACACATGCGGAAAGGTTATCCGTCCGCAGGGTCGTTGTACAGTCGCAATGGCGAAAGGTAAGGTCGACTTCTTCAACGACACTGGCGGTTACGGTTTCATCTCTACTGACGACGCGGACGACGACGTGTTCTTCCACATGGAAGATGTTGGCGGTCCGGACCTCGAAGAGGGTCAGGAAGTGGAGTTCGACATCGAACAGGCCCCCAAGGGCCCGCGCGCGACGAACGTCACGCGCCTGTAATTCGGTTTCCGAATTCAGTACCAGACGAATCGATTTCTGAGCGTTTTTTCACACTCCTGAGCTACGGGACCGTCCGGTGCGAGGCCGGCCGGAGCGCAGGAGACACCTTCCTCGGCCCGTAACCCAGAAGGCTCTTATCCTCCGGCAGTTGTGCATCAAACGAACAACAATGTCTGACGACGGGGAGCTGGAACCTCCCGCGGGAATGGACGACACCCACATCGGCGCGGGCGTCTTCGACGAGACGATGGGGCCGGGGTCGTCGTTTGCGCACCTCTATCGGGGAGAGATACACCGGATGAAGTCGTGGCGGGAGCGGCTGGACCGGACCAGCAACTGGGCGATTACGCTGATGGCCGGGATTCTGACGTGGTCGTTTTCCGCACAAACGCATCCGCACTACCTCATCCTGATCGGAGTGGTGACGCTGAGCATCTTCCTCAGTATCGAGGCGCGTCGCTTCCGCGCGTACGACATCTGGCGCTCTCGAGTTCGGCTGATTCAGCAGAACGTCTGGGCGTACGCGCTCGACCCGGACGGCGGCGTCCTCGACGAGAACTGGCGGGAGAAACTCGGCGAGGACTACCGCACGCCGAACATGAAAATCCCCTTCGAGGAGGCGCTGGCTCACCGGCTCCGGCGGGTGTACCTGCCGCTGTTCCTCGTGATGCTCGCCGCGTGGGTCATCCAGTTGACGACGTACACGGACGGAACGACTCTCGTCGGGAGCGCCGGCATCGGCGGCGTCCCCGGAAACATCATCGTCGCGTTCGTCGCCGGGTTCTACGCGACGCTGCTCGGCATCTCGTTCCGCCCGCGCGAGTGGCACGTCAACGGCGAACTCATCCCGAGCGACGTGACGGGGTGGGAAGAGTCGGAGTACGGCGGGTCGTAGCGCCGCAATTCGAAATGGTTTTTTCGCTCCTGCGCGTCTGTCGAATCGCGCCGCCTTAGCTCAGACTGGGAGAGCACTCGACTGAAGATCGAGCTGTCCCCGGTTCAAATCCGGGAGGCGGCATATTCTGAGATTCTGAGCGACGCGAAGAATCGAAGAAACGACGCCGGACCGATTTGAACCCAAGAAGTCGAACGGAGTGAGCCTTCTTTCGGTTCAAATCCGGGAGGCGGCATTTTCCTGCGAACTACCGAGGGAGCGAAGCGACCGAGTCGTGAGCAGTGAAAATTCGACCCGACCGGATTCTGAACCAGCGAGCAAATCTCTGATTTGCGAGTGAGGTTCAAATCCGGGAGGCGGCATCCGTTTTCTACGCGATTCTCATTCGAGAGTGGTACGAACTCGACTGAAGAGTGAGCTGTCCCCGTTCCCGCGAGCGACGCGAACAAAGTGAGCGGGCGGGTGAGATTCAAATCCGGGAGGCCTCATTGAAGACCGAGACACGGACCCCAAACCGGCCCCCTACGCCCGCGCTTCGTCGAGCCACGCGGGTTCCTCGACGGTCGTCGAGCCGACGCCCGTGAGCGAGTACTCCCACGACCCGCTCACCTCGGACCCGTCGTCCATCCGCCCCGAGAACGACCACGATTCGTGGCGCGAGAGGCCGTCTTCGTCGACGAGGACGACGTACTCGAAGCTCGTGACCTCCAGAGTTCCGGGCTCGCCCTGCGCCGCGGCCGACCCGGCGAGAATCAGCGCCTCGTTCGCGGCCGACAGTTCGTAGCGTTCGACGGACGCGCCGTCGAACGTCTCGGTGCCGGCGAACGTCAGGTCGTCGTCAGCGCCGTACGCGCGGGCCTGCGAGAGCGCGATGGCGGTGGCGAGGACCTCCGTCGACCCCTCGTACGAGGTGTACGTGGCCCCGTCGTCGCCGCCGACGCGGACGTACGTCACGCCGTCGGCGACGTACTGCTCGACGCCGCCCGCGTCGGACTGCCCGTCGGTCGTCGAGGTCGTGCGACTGTACGACCGTTCGGCGTCGAGGTCGGCGGCGAACTCGCGGGTGACCGCGGTTTCGACGCCGTCCGCGTCGACGCCGGCGTACGACCAACTGACGGTGAAACTCCCGGCGTCGGGGAGCAGGCGCTCGGGGTCGCTCAGTTCGAAGTCGTCGCCGTCGCTCGACGCGTCGGTGTCCGCGCTGCCACCGCCGTCGGTGGGAGTATCGGTGTCGTCGGCGTCGGCGGCCGGGGCGACATCCGCGCCGCCGGCGCACCCGGCGAGAAGCACGAGGACTGCGATAAGTAAGACAGGAATGCGGTTGGAGTACACGACGACGATACGACGAGGAGAATCTTAAGTAGGCACAGCGAACCGCGTCGTTCGGCGCTGTCGATGGCGAGTACGGGACGGGAGCCGCGCGAGCGCGGCGCTCAGACGGGGCGACGCTCAGGCGGTCACCGACGCCGACTGCGCCACGTCGCGGTGCGAGACGCGGACCTCGACGCCCGACGGGGTGACGGAGACGGTCACGTCGTCGACGGTGCGTTCGTATTCGGCCGTGTGAGTTCCGGACCGCGAGATGCGCAGGCGCTTCGAGAGGAGGCCGGCGTCCACGAGCGGGTCGAGCTTTCGGTAGGTGGTCGAAAGCGGGAGGTCGCACGCCTCGGAGAGTTCGCTCGCAGAGCGGGCGATACCGTCGGTCGCGTCGAGGATGCGTCGGCAGTCGTCGTCTTCGAGAAGCGAAAAGAGCGCGTCGACCTCGTCGTGGTCGTCGACGACGCGGGGTTCGGAGGCGGCCGTTGCAGAGCGGAAATCGAACGGGAGCGAAGCCTGACTCATACTGTTGTAGAACCGGCGAACGGGGACCAACTGACAACCCCGATAGCGTGGGACGTTTATATACTCCCGTCGGACTCGGGTGGCGAGGGGGGCCGGCGGCGACGGCGGCGGGTCGCTATCCTTCTTCGAGCACGTCGCCGAGCAGTTTCGTCAGGGCGGCGGCGAGATGTTCCGAGAACGTCGATTGGTTGATGTCGAGTTCGGCGGCGACCTCGGTCGCGTTGGCCCCGCGCGGGCGCTCGAAGTAGCCCATGTCGTAGGCGGTCTGGAGGACTTCGAGTTGGCGGGCGGTGAGCTTCCCGCGGTCGACGAAGACGCTGTCGCCGGGGGCGTCGCCGGTGGGCGAGCGCACGAGGCGCTTGATGTCGAGGCCGGGGAAGCGGTCGCGAAGCTCACCGATGACGGCCTGTAACTGCTCGTAGTCGGCGGCGTGGAAGACGAGCGTCAGGCTGCCGCGCTGGGCGAAGTAGCGGTCGACCGGACAGCCGAACTCCCCGAGGCACTCGCAGGGACAGTCGGCGCTCCCGTCGTGAGTGTAGCGGTAGAGGTGCTTCGAACCGTAGGAGAAGATGGGTTCGAGCGCGGACGCGTCCGGCGGGTCGTCGGCCTCAAGGACGAACTCGGAGACGCTCACTTCGCCGGGGGTGGAGACGACGCTGGTCGAGACGGAATCGACGACGGAGTCCGTCGAGTGGGCGACCGAGGCGACGGGGCAGACCGACGGCGAGTCGAACTCGACCGTGGCGCGGATACCGGCGGGCATGAGGTTACGAGCGGGCGGGTCGAGGTTCGTCGCGGGACGCGCTGCCCGCCGCAGCGACGACCGTCGCGACGGGGGCCGCCTCGGAGGCGACGACCGCGGGCATTACTGGTCGGACTCCGGGGCGTCCAGTTCGACGGCGCGCCCGCCCAGCGTCTCGGGGTCGAGTTCGAACAGTTGGATGTCGAGGTCGCGCTTCGTCTCGCCCCAGATTTCGAACAGCGGACGCTTTGCCTTGCCGTACTGGACGATTCGTTCGACGGTCAGCTCGTCGGGGTCGACGCGTTCGAGCGTCCCCTCGGCGATGATGCTCCGATAGCTCCCGTCGTTCGACTCGTGGACGACGAGCCGGGCCCGCGGCGACGACGTGAGGAACTGCCGTTTTTCGCTTTCGGGTGTGGAGACGAGTCGGAGATAGAACCGACCGCTCTCGCCGTCGTAGCCGTAGGAGATGGGAATCGCGTATGGTTCGTCCGCCTTCGCGAGCGAGAGGACGCCCGTCTCGTGACGGGACAGGACCTCGCGTATCTCGTCGGACGAGAGTTCGGTCTGTTGGTCCAGAGACATCGGTTCGTACCACCAGACTCGCGGCCGACGTAATTACTGTTACTTCTCGGCACGCCCGAGAGAGTCGAGTCGGGTGATATCGGCGGACCCGGTCGCGACTCGGTCGCGGGCGCGCGCTCAGGTAGCCGAGAAGGCGTCGGTCGTGAGCGCGGCGCTGCAGACGACACAGCCGTTTTCGAGGAGAGCGTCGCGCATGGAGTCGTTGACCAGCATGGACTCCGCACACTCAGGGCAGACGAATGTGTAGTCCGCGCTGTCACTCATGTGGTTCGTAGTACGCGTGGCACACGTATATGTAGCCTACTGTTTTTCGAGTGCCGGGGACGCGGCGAGGCGAGCGCCCCGACCGAGCGCCGGTTCGGTCGCGGGCGCGACCGAAAAGCGAGACTCACGCGGGACATGGGTCGAAGGCGTCAGCCGAGACGGGGCTTCCGCAGATGGGACAGCCGCGTTCGAGGACCGCGGCGCGCATCCCGCCGTTGACGGCGAAGCCCTCGCCGCACTGCGAACACGTGAACTCGTAGTCGTCCGTCGTCGTCGTCGCGCTCATCAGTCCACCTCCGGCGAGGCGAGCGCCGTCTCGGTTCGCTCCGTCCGCCGCGCGGCGGCGCGCGTCGCGGTCATCGCGACCGGCCCTCCGCGCCGTCTTCGCCGCCGTCGGTGGCGACCTGCCGGAACGCGAGCGACACGCCGGCGTCGTCGAACGAAAACGAGAGCGTGTCGAAGTTGGTCGCGAACTCCCGCGGGTGGTGCGTCGCCGTCTGGACCCGCAGTCGCTCGTCGAGGAGCGACGCCTCGGTCAGCAGGTCGAGCTTCCGGTAGACCGTCGACAGCGGCACGTCACAGAGTTCGGCGCACTCCTGTGCGGTTCTCGGAGCCTCGTCGCAGGCGGCGAGGATTCGCCGGCTGTCGCCGTCGCTGAGCGCCGAGAGGGCACTCGACGGGTCAGAGAGGACGTGGCTGCGGCGCGAGTTTCGGGTCAACGACTGTTCGACGGCGGAGACAGATGACGTGTTCATACTTCGATAGACGACCGACAGCGGGAGGTATCTCCGCCCGCGCTATCCGGGGAGGTTTAAGTACTCGACCCGTCGAAGGCTTCGAGTCGGGCCAGTCTGCGGGGCACCGCGGGGTTCGAACTCGGCGCTCACGCGCGCCGGCGCTGAAGCCCCGACCGGGAGTCGATGCGAAGCTCCCAGCCGAGGATGTCCTGCATCGGCTCCGTCTCCGAGAACAGGGTCGGATACCACGCGTTGTCTTCGAGCGCGTCGCGGACGCGGTCCCAGTCGCCGTCGTCGACCTGGTGGAGTTCGCCGTCGACGACGACGCTCTCCCACTGGTCCCGCGACGGGGCGTTCCAGACGGTGAAGCTCGCGCGGGCGGTCCGCTCCGCGAACTCGGCCTTCTTCGAGGACTCGCCGGGGCGGAGGAAGACGAAGTAGAGCCGCCCCCGGTCGGCGTCGTAGCCGAACGAGAGGGGAATCCCGTAGGCGACGCCGTCGTCCGCGAGCGAGAGGACGCCGACGCCCTCCTCGCGGAGCAGGCGGTCTATCTCCTCGGCCGGCATCTCGATGCGGTTGTGTTGGGCGAAGTCAGGGGCCATGGGAGAGATACGCACGGGGAGACCATAAGCCTGCCAGCGAACTGACCCGTCTCACCAGCGTCCCCCGACGCGGCGACGCGGGGCTTATCCCCGGCGACGACGAACCGCGGGACGACACCCGGATGACGGTGAACACACTCCACCGGCCGACGCACCGCGACGCCCTCGTCCACCTCGAAGCCGCCTTCGAGCGCGGCGACATGGTGACGATATTCGGGCGGTGTACGGTCGATTACGACGGCCGCGCGACGAGCGAACTCGGCCCCGGCGACCGGCTCGTCGTCCTGAAGCCGGACGGCTCGATTCTGGTCCACACCGACGAAAAGCGGACGCCCGTCAACTGGCAGCCGCCGGGCTGTACCCACTCCGCGAGCGTCCGCGACGGCCGGCTTCGGGTCAGAAGCACGCGCACGAGCCCCGACGAGCGCCTCGACGTACAGTTCGAGCGCGTCGAGCAGTGTTCGGCCTACGCCGTCAACGACCGGAGCGACCTCGAACTCGTCGGCAGCGAGGAGGACCTACGTCAGCACATCCTCTCGGACCCCGATGTCCTCGAACCGGGGTTCGAGCCGCTCGAAACCGAGCGACAGAGCGACGCGGGCGCTATCGACATCTTCGGCGAGGACGCAGCGGGCGTTCCGGTCGTCGTGGAGTTGAAACGGCGGCGCGTCGGTCCCTCGGCGGCGAGTCAGCTTCGCCGGTACGTCGACGCGCTCCACCGCGAGTTCGGTGACGACGAGCCGATTCGGGGCGTCCTCGTCGCGCCGTCGGTGACGGAGCGAGCCACCGACATGCTCGACCGCGAGGGGCTGGAGTTCGTCGCGCTCGACCCCGAGACGGGCGAACCGCCGGTCGAGGAGGACGAGAGTGAAAGCGGGGACGAAGGAGAAGACGAGGACGAGAAAACCGACGCCGACGCGGACGCCTAATCAGTCCAGACCGGCGGCGGCGACGAAGTTCTCGAGGGTTCGGTCGGCCGTCACGTCGTCGAAGTCGCGGTCGGCGTCGTCGTCGGGCCAACCGAAGTCGTCGTCGATACGGTCGAGGAGGCCGGCTGTGAACTCGGGGTGGTACTGGACCGTCCAGACGGGCGCGTCCTCGTGGCGGGTGGCGAGGTGGTCGTAGTAGTCCGCGGCGGCGACGGTCTCCATGCGGTCGCCGGGGGCGACGACGTAGTCGCCGTGAACCATCGGGATACGTCCGGAGACGCCGTCGAACAGCGGGTCGTCGTCGAGGTTCACGTCGGTGATACCGCGGCGCTGGTCGCCGGCTTCGACCGTGCCGCCGAGGGCGTCGTTGACGAGTTGGTGGCCGAAACAGACGCCGAGCGTGGGCAGTTCGCGGGCGACGAGGTCGCGGGCGAGCAGGCGCGCGTCGTCGAGCCACGGTCGCTCGTCGGTCTCGTAAACGCCCGCGGTGCTCCCGGTGAGGACGACGGCGTCGACGTCCGAGAGCGTCGGGAGGCCGTCGACGGGAATCGAGTGAACGGCCCCCTCGCGGCCGTCGAGCGCGAGGTCGGCGAGCGCGTCGGTGAAGTACGCGGGGCCGTCCGCAGGCATACAGTCGCAGACGAGCAGCATGGACAGAACCGTGGCGGCGGCGGCGCATAAGACTGTCTCCCGGCCGGGACGGTCGGTCCCTGCGACGAACCGGCGTGCGAGGGGCTGACACGACCGCGGCGGGCGAATGAAGCTTCGAAGCGTTTTTAGCCCGCCTGACCCTTCGGTTTCACAAGTAACCATGTCAGACAAACCCGCCTCTATGTACCGGGAGATTACGAACCCGGCGTACACCCGACGCGAGTACATCACGGGTATCCCCGGTTCGAAGATCGCACAGCACAACATGGGCGACCTGCAGGCCGACCCCGAGGACTACCCCGTCCAGATCAGCCTGAAGGTCGAAGAGGAAGTGCAGATTCGCCACGGGTCGCTCGAATCCGCGCGTCTGTCTGCCAACCGCCTCATGCTCAAGCACGCGGGCGAAAAGCAGTACAAGATGATTCTGCGCAAGTTCCCGCACCACGTCATCCGCGAGAACAAGCAGGCGACCGGCGCGGGTGCGGACCGCGTCTCCGACGGGATGCGCCAGTCGTTCGGGAAGGTCGTCGGGACCGCCGCTCGCATCCCCAAGGGGGAGACGGTGTTCACCATCTACTGCGACGTCGAGGACGCCGAAACGGCGAAGGACGCCTTCCGCCGCGCGTACAACAAGATGTCGCCGCCGTGCCGCATCGTCGTCGACCGCGGCGAAGAACTGCTCGTCGCGTAAGTTCGCGTCGGCGCGTCGGCGCGTGCTCGGAACGCGCCTCGCCTCGAACCCACCATTTTTCCCCCGGGACCCCGCCTCGTAGCGTATGCTTCGGTTGGCGGTCACCACCTCCAGCGAGACGTTCGAGCGAATGCGCGGCCCGCTCGGAAAACGCGGCATCGACGTGGGACACCTCCGCGCCAAGGAGTTCGCGCTCGACCTCTCGACGCCGCCGGCCGAGTCGTTCGACGTGGGCTTCGTCTACCCCACGCGGCCGATGGAAGGCGGCGTCGTCACCGCCAGACACGACGTTCCGTGGGTGAACACGCGCGAGGACGTGCTCACCTCGCGGAACAAGGCGGGCGTCATCGCGGCGCTCGAACGCGCCGGCCTGCCGGTCCCGCGGAGCGTCTGCGTCTCGAACCCGGCGGACGAGTCGGACCTGCTCGACGCCGTCGAATCGGCGGGCCTCGACTACCCGGTCGTGGTCAAGCCGAACTCGACGACGCGGGGCGTCGGCATCGCCAAGGCCCACGACCCGGACTCGCTCTCGGGCCACGCGGACGTGCTGGGGCTCGTCCACGACTTCCGAGCGACCGGCGACAAGTCGTTTCTGATTCAGGAGTGGCTCCCGGAGGCGCGAGACTACCGAGCGATGGTGCTCGACGGCGAGGTCGTCGGCGCGGTGGAGCGCCGCCTGTCCGACGGCGCGCGCGACGGCGGGCGCTGGAAGCACAACGTCCACCGCGGCGCGGAGGCGGTCGGGGTGACCCTCCCGAAGCGCCACCGCGAGCTCGTCGAGTCGGTCGCCGACGAACTGGGCATCCGCTATCTCGGAGTCGACCTGCTCGAATCCGACGGGCGGGTCGTCGTCTCGGAGACGAACGCCCGGCCGACCATCGACGACGACGCGAAGTACGACGCCGACTTTTTCGACCGACTGGCGGCGCTCATAGAGCGGGTCGCAAAGAAGTCCTGAGCGGGCCGTAGCGAAGCCGAGTCGTTACTCGACGTCGATGGCGGCGGAGTCCTCGGCGCGGTCGAACGTGACCTGCAGGACGCCGTTGTTGAACGTGGCCGACGCGGAGTGTTCGTCGACGCGGGCCGGGAGGCGGATGCGTTCGTCGTACTCGCGGCGGTCACCGGCGGCGCTGATAGTCAACGTCTCACCGTCGCACTTGAGGTCGATGGCGTCTTTGTCGACGCCCGGGAGGTCCGCGACGAGTCGGAGTGTAGAGCCCTCATCGTACACGTCGATGTGGGTCTCGGAGGCGAATCCGGCGTCGCCTCCGGTCATGTCGTTCATCATCCGTTCGATTTCGTCGAAGATGTTGTCGAACGGGTCGTCGCGGTCGTCTCTGACCATGAGGGGCGCTATGAAATCGGAGGATAAAACGTTTCTGCCTGTGACAGTCACCTGCCAGCGAATCGCCAGGATTCGGCCGCGAGCGACCGTCTACAACCTGACCACTCGCCCCCGTGCGGGCGTGTCAATCGCCGCCCGTGTCTGACCGGTTATGTTCGTTTCTGTCTAGATTGTGATTGTGAATGAAAGGTAACGTTCGATTCAGTCTGATTTACCGAAACAGATATACTCCTGCGCTCGAGATATCTATACGGATACTACTCGAACATGAGTGAAAAATCCTACCTCAGCGCGGGCGAGAACGTGGATGAATCGGACGTGGTGCGGGTGGCACTCAACGGCTTCGGCCGCATCGGCCGGAACATCTTCCGTGCCGTCCTCGACAACCCGAAGGTCGAACTGGTCGCCATCAACGACGTCATGGACTTCGACGACATGGCGTATCTCGCGAAGTACGACTCCGTCATGGGCCGGCTCGACGGCGTCGAGCGAGACGGCGACTCGCTGTCCATCGGCGGCACCTCGGTGAGCCTCTACAACGTCCAGTCCCCCGCGGAGCTTCCGTGGGGCGAACTCGACGTGGACGTGGCGCTCGAATGTACGGGCATCTTCCGCACGAAGGAGGACGCCTCCGCACACCTCGAAGCGGGCGCGGAGAAGGTCGTCATCTCCGCGCCGCCGAAGGGCGACGAGCCGGTCAAGCAGATCGTCTACGGCGTCAACCACGACGAGTACGACGGCGAGGACATCGTCTCGAACGCCTCCTGTACGACCAACTCCGTCACGCCGGTCGCGAAGGTGCTCGACGAGGAGTTCGGCATCGAAAACGGTCTCCTGACGACCGTCCACGCCTACACGGGCAGCCAGAACCTCATCGACAGCCCCCACGCGAAACAGCGCCGCGGGCGCGCCGCCGCCGAGAACATCGTCCCGACGACGACCGGCGCGGCGCAGGCGGCCACCGAGATTCTGCCCCAGCTCGACGGCAAGCTCGACGGCATGGCGATTCGCGTCCCCGTGCCGAACGGCTCGCTCACCGAGCTCGTCGTCCGCCTCGAAGACAAGCCCTCCGTCGAGGAGATTAACGACGCCTTCCGCGCCGCGGCCGACTCCGGCCCGCTCGCGGGCGTCCTCGGCTACACGGACGACGAGGTCACCTCGCGTGACATCCTCGGCCTGCCGTTCTCCAGCACCGTCGACCTCAACACGACCAACCAGGTCAACGACGGCGGCCTCTACAAGATTCTGACGTGGTACGACAACGAGTACGGCTTCTCCAACCGGATGCTCGACGTCGCCCACTTCGTCACGCACCAGTAGACGCCGCCGCGAATCGCCCGCGGTTTCAGCGCGAGCTACCCACCACTAAGTACTCCCTCCACGTTCTTCCACCCGATGTTCAAGACCCTCGACGACCTCGACCCGGAGCAGCGCGTACTCGTCCGACTCGACCTCAATTCGCCGGTCGAAGACGGCGAGGTCCAAGACAACCGACGGTTCGACCGCCACGCGGAGACCGTCCGCGAACTCGCCGAGGCCGGCCACCGCGTCGTCCTCATGGCCCATCAGGGCCGCCCCGGCGGCGACGACTTCGTCTCGCTCGAACAGCACGCGGACATCCTCGCCTCGCACATCGACCGCGACGTGGGCTTCGTCGCTGACACCTACGGCGACGACGCCATCGCCGCCATCGACGCGCTCGAAGCCGGCGACGTGCTCCTCCTCGAAAACACGCGGATGTGCGACGAGGAACTCCCCGAAGAGGACCCCGAGGTCAAAGCCGACACCGAGTTCGTCCGGACGCTCGCCGAGCACGTCGACGCCTACGTCAACGACGCGTACTCGGCGGCCCATCGCTCGCACGCCTCCCTCGTCGGCTTCCCGCTCGTGTTACCCGCCTACGCGGGCCGCGTGATGGAGACCGAGTACGAGGCCAACTCCTCCATCGCCACCCGCGAGTTCGACGGGCAGGTGACGATGGTCGTCGGCGGGACGAAAGCCACCGACGTCATCGACGTGATGAACAACCTCGGCGACAAGGTCGACCAGTTCCTGCTCGGCGGCATCGCCGGCGAACTGTTCCTCCGCGCGGCCGGCAACGACGTGGGCTTCGACCTCGACGGCATGGACTTCTTCGACGACCAGTGGGAAGCGAACCGCGAGACCATCGAGTCGCTTCTCGACGAGCGCGGCGACCAGATTAAACTCGCGGTCGACCTCGCCTACGAGGACGAGACCGACGACCGCGGCGAAATCGCGGTCGCCAACATCACGGAGAAGGACCGCGCGTACCTCGACGTGGGCTCGATGACGGTCGACGAGTACGACCCCATCATCCGCGACTCCGAGGCCGTCTTCGTGAAGGGCGCGCTCGGCCTGTTCGAAGACGAGCGCTTCGCGGTCGGCACGACCGGCGTCCTCCGCGCCATCGCCGAGACCGACTGCTTCTCCGTCGTCGGCGGCGGCGACACCTCCCGCGCCATCGGGATGTACGGCATGGACGAAGGCGACTTCGGCCACGTCTCCATCGCCGGCGGCGCGTACATCCGCGCGCTGACCGGCGCGCCGCTGGCCGGCGTCGAGGCGCTGAAGCAGGACTGAAGCCGCGCTCAGAGATCCGCGTCCCTTTTTGCGACGAGCCCGGCGGCCCCGTCGACGAGTAACCCCACGCCAGTTGCGAAGACGCCGAGCGTCAAAACCGCAGTGAGAAGCCCGCCGTCCGGGAACGAACCGGCCGCGCGGACTGCGAGTGTATGAGCCGCGCTGTACGTCGTCACACCGACGAGCACCGCGCCGGTGAAGACGGTCCCGTGGTCGCCGGTTTCGAGGACGAGACCGTCCGAGTCGGTCGCGGCTGTCGGCTCGTCGTCGGGAATGTCGTCGCCGTGACGGTTTGGGTCGTCGCTCATTTCCCGGCCTCCGAGTCGATGGCGAGATGGCACATACCGGCGACAGCGGGCGCTCGGGATAAAAGTGTCACCCAACGTTGATAGCCGACGCCGCCGAACCGGCTCCTATGAAACTCGGCGTCGTCTCCGACACGCACGACAACCTCGACCACGTCGAAGCCGCGGTCTCGCACTTCGAATCCGAGGGCGTTGACGCGGTCGTCCACTGCGGCGACATCGTCGCGCCCTTCTCGGCCGCGCCGTTCGACGCGGACTTCGACTTCCACGCCGTCCGCGGCAACAACGACGGCGAGTGGGCGCTCCGCGAGGCGGTCGAGTCGTTCGGCACCTACCACGGCGACTTCGCGCACCTGACGCTCGACGGCCAAGAGATAGCGGTGTACCACGGCACGGAAGCCGGACTGGTGGACGCGCTCGTCGACTCGGGGACGTACGACCTCGTCCTGCGCGGCCACACCCACGAGCGGGTGGTCGAACACCGCGGGAAGACGACGCACATCAACCCCGGCGGCCTGCCGATTCCCGGCGCTGACGACGCGTTCCACGTCGCGGTCGTGGACCTCGACACGGGGAACGTGGCGTCGCGGTCGCTGTGAGGGAACAAATCGGGTGGGTGGCCCGTGTAACGTCTATTATTTATCGGATTGTCCTGTGAAACAGTCGCATGGAGATTCGGACTCGGCAATGAGCCAACTGTTTAAACAGTTATCTCCGTAATCAAAAATAGACGATTAATCGAACTTCAGATTGTTATGCGTAGTTCAACTGATTGGGATGCCTTTCTCCACTCACGGTTTGAGCGATTCAGTCAGATGCATGGGTCCGAATTGGCACAGGCATCCTTTGAAACAGTGTTTCGAGAATCAACATCCATCTCAGAAACCCATAACCCAACGCAGGCAGGTCCACCTGGACGATTCCTCGACCCTTGGGAAGGGTTAGATCTTCCGCCCCATGCACAGCGCAAGGTGGCGATATATCTGCTTGCTATCACCTTACTGAGTGACACCAACCGTGTCGACTCAGGACATTTTGAATATTGGCGTTGTACTGGTGCTTTTGCATCAAGATTCTTAGAGGAGATAGAAAATCGGAGGAAACATATTGAACTCAGTGAACGAGGTGGCAATTTCACAAAAGAAGAGATTGTGAAACTGCACGGTTGGACGGTTGAACACCCGTTTGATGAAGTGGATATACACGAACTTTGTCTCCTCATCCAACTTGGATTACTTAGTTCGAATAAGGAGGAGCGTCTGGAAAACATCACCTATATCCCTTGGAAAAAGGTTGCTACGTATTCTTTCCAGATTGCGTCTCGATTTGGACTTCCCGTGTTAGAGGACCTATCTGATCGAATGTCAGAGCGCGGAAGCCGTATTCAGAAAAACCTCCGTTATTGGTTTGAAGAGACTGAAAACAGAGAGACAGCACGAGTTCTACTCGAATTTAATCGCTTGGGTGACGTAGATACGTCTTCATCTACCTCTGTCGTTTCACAAATCCATGAGACGGTGGATCAAAATGATCTGAGAGACCGTTCGGGCCAGATTCGTGGGGATGGACTGATTAGGAAGTTACACCATATTCGAGGAGGTGTAGCTCACGGTGATTTGGGTCGTGGAGTCGCAGTTATCGCGATTACACTCTGTTGTTTAGTATTCTGGGATTCACTATATCAAGATCAATATACTGCGATTAAAGATCGACTTGCATTTGACTATGCCTTTGGAATCTCAGAATCTGAACAAACCAGTAGACAGAATACATGGCATCCGTATGATTTTTATACTCTCTAATCTGGTGGAATAAGCTAACTGAGCAGAGTCAAAATACACCATCTGCTACGGGGTTCAAAGAGTCGAATGGGTGAAAAGCCGCGGCCGCACCGAACCGTCCCGAACTGCACCGCACCGAACTGAGCAGACGATTCGCCGTTAGTCGTCGGCGAACTCCGCGCGCGCCTGCTCAGAGAACCCAGAAGGGTCGCCGGAGATGCCGATGCCGAGCGTCCGGTCGGTGAGCGCCATGCTGTCCTGTTGGTCTTCGAGGTCGAACATCGCGCGGATGGCGTCGACGTTCTCGGGAATCACGTCGGACTGCTGGTGGATGGCCTGGAACAGATAGAGGTCGCGGCCGTTGACGCCGATGGACTCGCCCCACACGCAGTTTTCCCACATGTCGCCGCGCGGGCGGCCCGCGTCGAGCGCGAAGTCCATGAGCTTGCCCGCGCCGTCGATGCCCATCCCCTCGGGGATGACGTAGACGCGGTTCTCGCCTTCGAGCAGTTGGCGGACGTGCGCGCCGGTCACGTCGTCTTCGAGCGTGACGTTGAGCGCGTGGACGTGCATCAGCGTCGCCGGCACCTTCAGCCCGAGCGTGTCGATTTCGAGGCCGGGGAAGATGGTCTTCACGTCGGGGCCGTGGTGCGACGGAATCTCGATTGGGTTCGGCAGGATGTCGTTTATCGGCCCGCGGGAGTTCTGGCCGGGGTCGCCGCCGCGGCGGACGAGCGTCGCCCGAACCTTCTCGACGCCGTACTCGGCTTCGAGCGGCGCGATGATGCGCGAGAGGCCGGTCGTGTTACAGGAGACGACGCGGACGTAGTCGGCGTCGCGGGCGGCGTCGAAGTTGGCCCGCGCGTTGAAGCTCACGTCGGCCACGTCGGCGTCCTCGCCGCCTTGGAAGATGGCGGGCGTGTGGTGCGTCTCGTACAGTTCGCGGTTCTCCGCGCCGATGCCGGACGGCGTGCAGTCGACGATAACGTCGGCCTCGGCGACCAGTTCGTCAACCTCGCCGGCGAGGTCGACGCCGGCCTCGGAAAACAGCGGCGAGCGTTCCGGAATCGCGGCGTACATCGGGTAGCCCCGTTCGCCCGCGGTGTGCGCTTCGAAGTTGGGCTGGGTCTTGGCCACGCCGATGAGTTCCATGTCGGGCTGCGCGTGGACCGCGTCGGCGACGCGCTTTCCGATTGTGCCGTAGCCGTTGACACCCACTCGTATCATGGGAGACAAACGACCGGGCCCAACCATAGTTATTTCGATGGTTAATACTTAGAAATTAACTCTCGGGCGAGTGAGTCCCTCGATTACCTCCGAGGCGAGTGAAACCCCCGATTCGGGGCGACGGGGCGGAAACCGAACGCGAGGGGGCAGATGGGAACGCCTAACAGCGCCGGCGGCGCAGGTGTCCACATGACCGAAGCCGACGCCGACCTCCGCGCCGCCAGCGAGACGGCGGTCCGTCAGTGTCTCGACCTCCAGCCCGACGAGTCGCTCGTCGTCGTCACCGACGACAAGCGCGAGCGCATCGGCGAGGCGCTCTACGAGGTCGCAGGCGAGGTGACCGACGACGCGACCATCGTCCGCTACCCCCCGGGGAACCAACACGGCGAGGAGCCGCCCGCGCCGGTCGCCGCCGCGATGCAGGCCTGCGACGCCTTCCTCGCGCCGACGACGAAGAGCCTGAGCCACACCCGCGCCCGCGGCGACGCCTGCGACGCCGGCGCTCGCGGCGCGACCCTTCCCGGAATCACCGAGGAGGTGTTCGTCACCGGCCTCGACGCCGACTACGACGCCATCTACGACCACAGCGCGGCGATGCTCGACGCCGTCGGCGGCGCCGACGAACTCCGCGTCACGACCGAGAAAGGCACGGACGTCACGTTCGTCCGCGGGGACCGCGAGTGGCTCGCAGACACCGGCGCAATCGCGGACGCCGGCTCGTTTTCGAACCTCCCCGCGGGCGAAATCTTCCTCAGCCCCGCGTCCGCGACGGGCACCTACGTCGTCGACGGGACGATGATGCCCCACGGCCGCCTCGACGAGGGACGGGAACTCCGCTTCGAAGTCGAAGACGGCTACGTCACCGAGATTTCCGACGACGACATCCGCGAGCAGGTCGAGGCCGCGGCGGAGGAAGTCGGGCAGGACGCCTACAACCTCGCCGAAATCGGCATCGGCACCAACGTCGGCGTCACCGACCTCGTCGGCTCCGTCCTGCTCGACGAGAAGGCCGCCGGCACGGTCCACATCGCCATCGGTGACGACGCCGGCATCGGCGGCGACACCGACGCGCCGCTCCACCTCGACGGCATCATCCGCGAGCCGACGGTGTACGCCGACGGCGAGGCAGTCGACCTGCCGCAACCCTAAGCGGGCGCACGCCGCGCCCGTGACCGGCCGGTCCGGTCGGTCGGCTCGCCCCGTTCGTTGAGCGAGCGTCCTGCCACCGAGTCCCACGCCGAGGCGGAGAAAGGCGGCTTTTTACGGCCTGATGGGCTAGCGACCCGTATGAGCCTACCCGACGCCGGCGAGCGCGTCCCCCTCTCCTGTCCGACGTGTTCGCCCGACGAACCCACCGTCCACGAGGTGCTGAAGCCCGGCGGTCACTCGACCGTCCGGTGTACCGAATGCAGCCACGTCCACAAGGAGAAAGTCGAGATTCCCGACGAGACCGAGATGAACGTCGTCGTCTCGCAGGACGGCGACTCCGTCTCTACCGGAGTGCCCGTGCCGGTCGGCACGACCATCGAGGTCGGCGACGAGTTCATCGTCGACACGCCCGAAGCGATTCAGCTCGTGCGCATCACGGGCATCGAAGTCGGCCCCGAACAGCGCGCCGACGAGGCCGCGGTCGCGGACGTGAAGACCGTCTGGACCCGCGTCGTCGACAACGTCGCGGTCAACGTCACCATCCACCCGAAGGACGGCAAGCGCGAGGACACCCGGAGCGTCACCGTCAACGTCCCCGGCGACTACGAGTTCGTCGTCGGCGAGACGGAGGCGTTCGGCGACGAGGAGGTCGAAATCGAAGGCCTCGTCGTCCGCTCGGACGCTCCCGAGTACCGCCACGGCAAGCTCGACCACCCCGGCGACATGGTGTACGCGAAGGACGCGAAACGCGTCTACGCCCGCGACCAGACCTCGACCGCGTGGTCGGCCTGGTAAGGGCGAATCCGACGCCGAAGCACTCCGCCCCGCCGACGCCGAACGGCACCGCCCGCCCAACGCACGACCTTTTGATTCCCGGCCCGTCGGTTCGACCATGCCTACCCGCGACCGGTCGCAGTCGTCGGTCGAATCGCTCGCGCTCCTGTGGGCCGCCCGCGAGAGCGGCGTCATCGACGCGCTCACGACGAGCGCCGGCACCGCCGAGGCCGTGGCCGACACCGCCGGTATCGAGCCCCGTGCGGCCCGCATCACCGTCGAGGCGCTGGCCGCGATGGGCTTCATCAAGCGCGTCGGCGACGAGTACGAGATAACCAACCGCGCGCTCGGCTTCCTCGCCAAGCGCGACGTGCGCTCCATCGGCCGCCTCCCGCACGCGCTGGACCGCTTTTCGCTCTACGCCGACCTCCCGGAGACGATGGCGACCGGCGAGCCACCCGCGTTCCCGGACGACTGGCTTCGGAACCGACTCGGCGCGCACGATGCCACCGAGGAGTCGGTCGTCCGGGCCTGCGTGACCGCCGCGGTCCGCGCGGCTCCCGACGCGACGCGCGTCCTCGACCTCGGCGGCGCGTCGGGCGTCTTCGCCCGCGAGTTCGTCGCCCGCGGCCGCGACGTGACCCTCGTCGACGACGCGGAGACCGTGGAAGTCGTCCGACCGCTCCTCTCCCGGGCCGGCGTGGACCTCGTCGCGGGCGACCCGACCGACCCGCCGGTATCGGGGTTCGAACTGGTCTTCGCCGGCGACGCCTTCGCCGGGCGCGACCCGGACGACTCGCGGGCCCTCGTCGCGGGCGCGTTCGACGTCCTCGAACCGGGCGGCGCGGCGGTGTTCGTCGATAGCCTGCACGGCCGGTGTTCGACCGACGCGACTGCGGGGCGGGCGGTGAACGCGCTCGCGGCCGGCCGCGGCGACCTCCACGACGAGGAGACCGTTCGCTCGTGGGTCGAATCGGCCGGATTCGACGGCTGTACGGTTCGAGACGTGCCGGGGACCGACCTCCAGGCGGTCGTTGGCGAGCGTGCGGTTGATTAGGACCGACCTCCGAGGTCGACTATGGACAACTCGGTGCTGCGCGACGACATGGTCGACGGTTTGGAGCACTCGCTGGAGTCGCTCCCGGAGGCCGTCTCCATCGCCATGCGCAGCGTCCCGCGACACGAGTTCGTCACCGACTCGCCGTATCAGAACCGCCCGACGGAGCACCGCGACACGAACACGACCATCCTCGCGCCGACGACGGTCGCGCGCCTGCTCGCCGCGCTCGACCCCCAACCGGACGACGAGGTGCTCGTCGTCGGCGCGGGCGTCGGCTACACCGCCGCGGTCCTCGCCGAAATCGTCGGCGACGCCCGCGTCCACGCGGTCGACATCACGCGCTCGCTCGTCTACGAGGCGCGCGAGAACCTCCAGCGCGCCGGCTACGGCGGCGTCCTCGTGGACTGCCGCGACGGCGCGGAGGGGCTGGCCGACTACGCGCCCTTCGACCGCATCCTCGTCGAGGCCTCGGCGGTCCGCCCGCCCGCGCGACTCCTCGCACAGCTCGCTGACGGCGGCCGACTCGTCATGCCGAAGGGCGTCGGCGAGCAGACGCTCGTCGCCGTCGAGGACGGCGAAGTGGCCGAGTCGTTCGGCCCGCTGTCGTTCAAGCCGCTGCTCGTCGACGGCGAACAGACCGGAAGCATCGTCAGAAACCGGACGCGCCGCGAGGACCCCGAGTACGAGGGTCGCGGCTGGCACGCCGGCCACGGCTGGGAACAGGACTGGATAGACTGGGGCGGCAGCGGGTAGACGAGGCGGAACGACGCGGGAGGGTGGAAGCGGGCGCGGCAGGTTGGCCGACTACGTCGCGCCTTCGAGGTAGCCGTACCGGAACCCTTGAATCGCGGTGGCGAGCGTCCAGACCGCCATCGCGAGACACATCGCCCAGAGGACGCCGAGGATTTCGAAACCGCTGATAACGGCGTAAATGACGAGCGTGAGCGTCAGAAACCGACCGATTGTGTCGTCTTCGCCGGGGAGGAGGAACGAGAGCCGGGACATACGCGGGGGAGACGCGGCCGAGGGAGTTAGCTTTTGTCGACGTGTCGGCCGGCGTGACAGTCACGCGTCTCCGGGCGCGGGAATCACCAATCTACGATTTAGCCGCAGAGCGCGTACCTAGGTATCGGTGAATCAACCATGGAGAAGAACGTCGGCGGTTACGACCGTATCACGCGCGCCGTCCTCGGACCGGTGCTCATCGTCGTCGGGGCGGCGAGTCTCGCGGGCTTCCTGACCATCGCGGCCGGCACCCTCGGACTCGTCATCGCGGTCGCGGCGCTCCTCGTCGGGGCGGTCCTCGCGACCACGGCGGTCACCCAGAAGTGCCCGCTCAACGACCTGCTGGGCGTCGACACCTACGAGGGCGCGACGGCGACCGAGACCGAATCCGCGGGCAAACCCCGCGCGCAGTAAGCGTTTCTTCGACTCGTCACTCGGACCCGGCCGGACCGACGAGTGCGGCGAGACCGGGAACTGACTATCAAATCTGATATCTTGCGGGAAACAGCTTTTGCATCGCTCCAGAGACCGGAAGTAGCGATGACGCCACCACTCCCGACGCGGGAACAGCTCCCGGACGACCTGCTCGAACGGGCCAACTGGGTCGGGTGGCGAACGCAGCTGTGCGACGGCGAGGAGACAGTTGTGCCCCGAAGCACGACCGACGGCGGGCCCGCATCGGCAACTGACGACTCGACGTGGGCGACATTCGACGAGGCGCTCGCGTGTGCTCGGGAGGGGCGCGTCGACGGCGTGGGATTCGCGTTCACCGACGACGACCCGTTCGTCGGTATCGAGCTCGAAAACTGCCGCGACGTCGAGACCGGCGCGACCGACGAGTGGGCGCGGGCGCTCGTCGACCGACTCGACTCCTACACGGAAGTGACTCCCTCGGGAACGGGGTTCCGCGTTATCGTCCGCGGGACGCTCCCGTCAGGGAGCGCCCGAGCCGGCGGCCTCGAACTCTCGGACGCCACGCGGTTCCGTCCCGTGACCGGCGACTGCGCCGACGGCGCGCCCGCGGCGGTCGCAGAACGGAGCGACGCGCTCGCGACGGTTCACGGTGCGTACTTCGAAACCGACCCGGAGCCGTCGCCGTCGGTCGACGCCGTCGCCCCGGCCGCCTCAATCGACTCGGTCAACCCAGACGCTCCGAACTCGGACCGAGCGCCCGCCGACGCGCGTCTCGACGAGATAAGCGGCCCGGGCAACGACCTCACGGACGACGAGGTCGTCCGCCGCGCCTCGAACGCCGTCAACGGGGTGGCGTTCACCCGCCTGTGGCGGGGTGACGCGAGCGGCTACGACGACCGCGACGAGGCTGACGCGGCGCTGTGTTCGATGCTCGCGTTCTGGACCGCCGGCGACGCGCGACAGATGTGCCGCCTGTTTCGGGACTCCGGACTCTTTCGGCCGACGTGGGACGAAGTCGTCCACGCCGACGGCTCGACCTACGGCGCGAGGACGGTCCGGCGAGCGATTCGGGAGACCAGCGAGTTCTACGACCCGTCCGGTTGGTCGAGCGCGGTGCGGCGGTCAGCGACGCAATCGGACGACGACCGACACCGGGACCGACACCGGGACCGACACCGACACCCGAACCGGAATCGGCGCGACGACGACGCGGTGACCGACCCGGCGCGACGGCCGCCGGCCTCACCCGGCGCGTCACCGGGCGACGGTCGCGGGGGGTTCGACCGCCTCGACGAACTCCGGGCGCGGCTCGACGAGGTCGTCGACGAAAACGAGCGACTCCGCGACGAACTCGACGCGGAGCGCGAGCGGCGACGCGACCTCGAAGCCCGAGCGGGCGACCGCAACGCGGGAGCCGAAGCGAGAGCCGGCGTCGAAAACGCGGGACGCGGCTGGTCGTTGGTCGACTGGCTCCGGTCGTGGAGAGCGCTACGGTAGCTGTGTTCTGAGCCGGCTCACGATTTGAGACCGCTCCCGGTGAGCGGCACGACCACGTCGGCGTCGCGGTCGAGGACGCCCGAGAGACGCAGTTCGCGGAGCGCCGCGGGCGCGACGGCGCAGGTCGGCTCCGTGTAGAAGCCGTGGCGGTGGAGCCGGTCGAGTTCGTCTTCGACCGCGTCGGCCGACAGGGCGATGGCGTCGCCGCCGGTGGCGTCGAGCGCCTCGTGAATCTCGGCCTCGCGGACGGGGTCGAGAATCTGGATGCCGTCGGCCACGTCGTTGGTCTCGTCGGCCGTGTGGTGACGGGCGTCGGCGATGGGCGAGTAGCCGGCGGCCTGCGCGCCGTACAGTTCGGGCATCCGGTCGGTCCAGCCCGCCTCGTAGAGCGCGCGGAAGCCGCGGTACGCGCCGAGAAAGAGCGTCCCGTGGCCCAGCGGCGTGACGACCGCGTCGGGGACCGACCAGTCGCGCTGGGCGGCGATTTCGTAGGCGACGGTGGCCGTGCCCGCGAAGAACGCGGGGTTCCACGCGTGGCTCGCGTACCACGCGTCGTCGGCCTCGACGGCCTCGACGCAGGCGTCGGTCACGGCCTGTCTGGAGCCCTCGATTCGGACCGGCTTCGCCCCGGCGCGCTCGATGGCGCGGACCTTCGAGGGCTTGACCGACGCGGGCACGTAGATTTCGGCGTCGATGCCGGCGCGGGCGGCGTAGGTCGCGACGGCGGCCCCCGCGTTGCCCGAGGAGTCCTCGACGACGCGCTCGACGCCGAGTTCGGACGCGACGGAGAGCATCGTCGTCGCGCCGCGGTCCTTGAACGAGCCGGAAGGGAAGACGTACTCCAGTTTGAACGAGGCCTCCCACTCCGCGGCGTCGACGAGGGGCGTCATCCCCTCGCCGAGGCTGGCGCGCGGCTCCGTCGGGAGAAAATCGTCGAACGCCCAGAGGCCGTCGCGGTAGTCGAGGTCGGCGTCGTCGGGGGTCGCTGCCGACGGCGTCGGGTCGGCCGCGAAGTCCAGCGGCTCGCCGCAGGCACAGCGCCAGCGCCAGGCGTCGTACGTCTCGCCGCAACTGTCGCACGCGAGTCGGAGCCGAGCGGGGAGGTCGGGTGGTGTCGTCATGGGAAGTGAGTGGGGTGAATCGGGTGAGGTGGTCGAGTCGAGTGAAGCGGTCGAATCGGGTGGACTGGAGTCGGTATCAGTACGTGTCGAGGTCGATGCCGACGGAACAGACGTACTCGCCGGAGGCGACCTGCGGGAGGCGGCGCGCCCGCCAGAAGATGCCGTCGTGGTCGGCGGTGACGCGGGCTTTGAGCGTACCGAACACGTCGGTCACCTCGAACACCACGTCGCCGGCGGAGACGCGCTCGCCGAGGTCGCGCTTGAACCGGACGAGGCCCCCGACCGGCGAGCCGTACTGGTCGAAGCCGCGGGCGCGGGTCTGGGCTTTCAGCTCCACGTCGCCGTCGAGGAAGTCGTAGCCGCGGAGGACGTTGTGGACGCCGCGAACGCCCTTCTCGATGCTCTCTTCGTCCCAGCCGACGCAGCCGCCGAGTTCGGGGTCGATGGTCGGAATCCCGGCGTCGGGGCCGGCGCGGGCGAGTTGGCCGTCGGGACCCTTCTGGTCGAGGACGTAGCCGCAGCCGAACGTCTTGGCGAGCCGGAGACATTTCGCGTGCATCCGGTGGTGGCGGCCGCAGCGGACGCGGACCTCGTCTATCATCCGGCTCGTCGAGCCCTGATGGAGGTCGACGATGAGGTCGGCGTCGCGGGCGGCGGCGAACGTCGCGGCCGCGATGCGCTCCGAGGAGGTGCCGCGCTCGTCGCCGGGGTACGCCCGGTTCATCTTCGTGTCGTCTATCGGATTGCGGTGTTGTGCGACCTGAAACGCGTGGTAGTTGACGATGCCGACGACGAGAATCGCCCCGGAGATATCCGCGGGGTCGAGCTGCGGGACGACCCGCTGGATGACGCCGACGCCGTTGAGTTCGTCTCCGTCCGACGCCGCCTGCATGTAGAGCGTCTTGCCCGACGACGCGCCGTTGATGACGGCGACGGGCAGACCGACGCTCCCGCCGTCACGGGACTCGCCGACTTCGAGGCGGCCCACGTCCATCTCCCCGAGGGCCGCGCTCGCCGTTCCCAAGGTAATCATACCGCCAACCTCGGACCCGCCTCCCTTTAGGGGTTCGGTCCGCTGAGGCCCCGAGGAAAGCGTTGCCGCTATGGTCTCGCGGCCGCAACCGCCGACCGTGACAGACGACGTTCCCGAACGGCCGCCGACGGGGGGACTGGTACAGGCGCTGGACGTGCCGCGAAACGCCGCTATCGGGGCGGCCGTCGGTCTCGCCTTGGCCGTCGTCGCCTACCTGTTTCGGGTGCTCGAACTGTTCGGCCCCTTTGCCGGCACCCGCGAGTACCCGATACTCGGCCCCGAGGGCTGGTTTCTTCTCCTCGCGTTCGTCCTCGCCTCCGCGACGGCGCTGCTCGTCGCGACGGTGCTGACGCTCGTCTCGGCGTATCGACTGAGTAAAACGCTCTGATTCGGGGGTTTCGGCAGTTCGGTTCCGGGATGGATCAGGTCGGGGTCGGCCTACTCGTCGAACTCGCGTTCGTCGCCGACGAGTTCGCCCAGTCGCTCCGCGCCGGCGCGGGTGCCCTTGGCGATGATGAGGTCGCCGCCGTGGAGCCGCGTTTCCGACCCCGGCGAGACGACCCACTCGCGGCCGCCGGCCCGGCGGACCGCGATGACGCGCATCCCCGTCTCGGACTTGACGCGCCGGTCCCCGAGGGTCGCCTCCGCGAGGTCGCTTGTGGGGGCGACCCGCAGGCGGATGATGACCTCGTCGGACTCCTTGACCGCGGCGGCGACGACCGGGTGGGCGTCGATGCCGCGGAGGACGCCCTCGGCGATTTCGAGCGCGGCGTCGGAAATCATCTCCGTCGCGCCCGCGAGTTGGACGAGTCCGCGGAGCGACACTGGGTCTTCGACGCGACTCGCCGCGCGGAGCGTCCACGCCTCGAACCGGGACTTGAGCGCGTCCACCTCGGCTTCGAGTTCCTCGACCTCCTCGGCGACGCCCTCGCTGTCGAACAGCACCGCGCCGTAGGCGAGGTCGACGGCGAGTTCGCTCATGTCCTTCATCAGGACGATGGAGTCGACGGCGCGTTCGAGGTCCTCGATGGTCGGTTCGGGCACGTCCGGCGGGTCGTACCGGAGGCCGGTGGCGGCCTCGTGGACGGTGTGGAGGCCGTCGTCGCGGCCGCGGAGGAGGAGCACGTCGCCGGCGCGGAGCGTCGTCTCGTGGTCGGGGTTGGTCACCCACTCGCCGGCGCGGTGGATGGCGACGACGCGGACGCCCGTCTCGGTCTCCATGTTGATGTCACCGAGCGCGCGGCCCGCGTACGGCGACTCGTCGGTGAGTTCGCACCGAATCGTCGTCTCGACGGCCTCGGGGAGCGCCGCGCGGATGGCGTCCGGGAGGCCGATGTCCTCGATGACGACCTTGGCGATGTCGCCCGCGGCGTCCGAAATCTTCTCGGCCGCGCCGACGACGCCGAGGACGGGCGCGAGTTCCTCCGCGTCCTCGGGGCTGCGGGCGGCCATCATCAGGCTCATGCGCGCCTGAAGTTGGAGGATGTCCATCCGCTCTTCGAGGTCGAGGACCTCGGCCGCGAGGTCGTCGTTGGCGTGGAGGACGGCGGAGTACGAGAGGTCGATGAGTAACTCCGCGGTGTCTTTCATCTCGGCGAGGACGGCCTTGACGCTGACAGGCTCGTACTCGATGTCCTCCGGATTCATGCGCCCGCCTTCACGACGGGACGGCAAAAGGCTTGCCAGGAGTAATGGTGCCACCGTGGTTCGAGAGAACTACGCCGTCGGGGGATATGAGTTTGCAGGTCGCCCGAGCGGCGCGCGCGACCCGTCGGGGGGACTCCGTATAAGTGCCCCGAGAATAACGACAATCGTCGAACACTATTTTAGACACCGACTATCCGCGAAACCGACAGACGGGGCTGCCACTGTATGTGTATGGCGGTCGGTAACAGATGAGTGAAAACGATAACGCTTTTTTGATATGGTAGGCAACGTTCTGGGTATGTCAGGCGAACTGAAGCGGGGGCTGGAAGGTGTGCTGGTCGCCGAATCGAAACTCAGTTTCATCGACGGCGACGCGGGACAACTCGTTTACTGCGGGTACGATATCGAAGACCTCGCACGGGACGCAAGCTACGAGGAAGTGCTCTATCTCCTGTGGCACGGGGAGCTTCCGACGAGCGAGGAACTCGACGCGTTCGGCGACGAACTCGCGGCTCACCGCGGGCTCGACGACGGCGTGCTCGACGTGACACGCGGACTCGCTGAACAGGACGAGTCGCCGATGGCGGCGCTCCGAACGCTCGTCTCGTCGATGTCGGCGTACGACGAAAGCGCCGACTTCGAGGACGTGACCGACCGCGAGGTCAACCTCGAAAAGGCAAAGCGCATCACGGCGAAGATGCCGTCGGTGCTCGCGGCCTACGCTCGTTTCCGCCGCGGCGACGACTACGTCGAACCCGACGAGAGCCTGAATCACGCGGCGAACTTCCTCTACATGCTCAACGGCGAGGAGCCGAACGAGGTGCTCGCCGAGACGTTCGACATGGCGCTCGTGCTCCACGCCGACCACGGCCTGAACGCCTCGACGTTCTCCGCGATGGTCACCTCGTCGACGCTCTCGGACCTGTACAGTGCGGTCACGTCGGCCATCGGGACGCTCTCGGGGTCGCTCCACGGCGGCGCGAACGCGAACGTCATGCGGATGCTGAAGGACGTCGACGACAGCGACATGGACCCGACCGAGTGGGTCAAAGACGCCCTCGACCGCGGCGAGCGCGTCGCCGGGTTCGGCCACCGCGTCTACAACGTCAAGGACCCCCGCGCGAAGATTCTCGGCGCGAAGTCCGAGGCGCTCGGCGAGGCCGCCGGCGACATGAAGTGGTACGAGATGTCGGTCGCCATCGAGGAGTACATCGGCGAGGAGAAGGGTCTCGCGCCGAACGTGGACTTCTACTCCGCGTCGACGTACTACCAGATGGGCATCCCCATCGACCTCTACACTCCCATCTTCGCCGTCTCGCGGGTCGGCGGTTGGATTGCGCACGTCCTCGAACAGTACGAGGACAACCGCCTCATCCGCCCCCGCGCCCGCTACACCGGCGAGAAAGACCTCGACTTCACGCCGGTCGACGAGCGATAGGCGACGAACCGCACGCGACTTTTTCCGTCTGCTGCCCCCGGAGCGACGCGTCGTTCCCTTCACCCTCCGCCTCCCGCTCCCGCGTTCGCCGTCCGCCGCACGCGCCGCCCTCAGTCGTCTTCGCCCACGTCGTCGACGCCGACGCTCCCGCGTTCGACCATGAGCGAGTCGGCGTGGCCCGCCCAGTCGGCGTAGGAGAACGCGACGAGCGCGAACAGCCCCATCCACGTGAACGACAGGACGATGCCGATTCGCGCGCCGAGCGGGCCGTAGCCGAACCCCTCGACGAGCAGGTACGACAGGCCGACGAAGAAGCCGAACACCCCGGTCAGCCGGGCGACGAAGGGAATCCGCGTCGCGCCCGCGCCCTGCAACGACCCGGAGAGGCCGACGAACAGCGCCAGCCCCGGTGCGGCGAGACCGTAAGCGACGGCGAACTTCACGGCCCAGTCGAGGTCCGTGCCGCCGCCGGAGCCGACGAGGCCGACGATGGGTTCGGTGAACGCCGCGAGCAGGAGCCCGATGCCGCCGACCGTGACGACCGAAAGCAGCGCCACCGCGCCGCCCTGATACCGCGCGGTCTCGCTGTCGCCCGCGCCGAGCGCCTGCCCGACGAGGACGCTGGCGGCGACGTTGTAGCCGCGCGCCAGCGGGCTTGCGACCTGCTGGTAAACCCGGCGGCCGATTTGGAAGCCGGCGTTGACGGCGTCACCGAAGCCGAGGAGCAGGGCGTTGAACGGGAACTCCGCGAGTTCGGCGGCGATGCCCTCGCCGACCCGCGGGGTGGCGATACGGACGAGTTGGCCGGCGACCGTCCGGTCGCGGGGGCGGACCAGCGAGGTCGGTGACGCGGGGCGGGCGAGCGCGACCAGAAGCAGTCCCGCCGAGAGGACGTTTGCGGTCGAAGTGGCGAGCCCCACGCCCAGCACGCCGAGCGCCGGCAGGCCGACGAGGCCGAAGCCGAGACCGACCGACAGCCCGATGTTGACGACGTTGGCGAAGACGTTGACCAGCATCGGCGTCCGCGTGTCGCCGACGCCTTGCAGCGACCGCGAGCCGACGAGCGAGACCAACCGCGCGGGCGAGGTGGCGAAGATGACCGCGAGATACGTCGTGCCCAAGGCGACGGCCCGCTCGCTCGCCGGGAACGCGTCGATGGCCGCGCCGCCGAGCGTGAAGCCGAAAATCAGGAACGGAATCCCCGCGAGGAACGCGAGGAGGAGCGCCGTCGAGATGGCCTCGCTCCGGTTGGCGTCCGCGCCGCTGCCCGTGTCCTGACTGGAGAGCGCAATCGCGCCGCCGCCGAGGCCGAGACCGATGCGGAGCGGGAACCGGGCGTAGAGGTCGGCGAGGCCGATAGCGACGACCGCGGCGGGAGAGAGCGCCGCGGTGACGGCCACGTCGACGGTCCGCATCGCCGTCTGGGCGGTCTGCTCGGCCATCACCGGCCACGCGAGCGAGAAGATGCGCTTCCAGACCCGCCGGAGGCGACCGAGGTTCATGCCGAGGCCACGGCCCTCGCGCAGTTGACGGTACCGGAAGCGGCGACCGGCCGACCGCGCTCGATGCGACGCGCGAATGACGAGTGTCATACGCGAGCGTCGGGTCGCCGCAGTCCCCCGATTTCACTTTCACTCCGGGTGGGGGACGTTTATATGTGCGGGGACCAGAAAGACAGTTGCACGTCACACGCGTGCATTCCCCCTTTCCCCTTTCACCGACCGGCGAGCGACCGCGACGGCGTCCGTCGGCGGGTGCGAAACGGAGTCCTCAACCGACGACCATGAGGGTTGACATCACGCCCCTGATACCGATACATTCCCGAACGATTAAACGCGGACACGGGTGATTTCCGACCATGCTCACGCTTGACGACGTACGCGCCGCCCGCGAGCGCGTCGAAGCGGTCGCCCGACGGACACCGCTGGAGTACTCCCACACCTTCTCGGAGATGACGGGTGCCGAGGTGTACCTGAAACTCGAAAACTCCCAGCGCACGGGGTCGTTCAAGATTCGCGGCGCGACGAACCGCATCACGACGCTCTCCGACGAGGAGAAAGCCGCCGGCGTCGTGACCGCGAGCGCCGGCAACCACGCGCAGGGCGTCGCGCTCGCGGCGTCGCGAGCGGGCGTGAACTCGAAAATCGTCATGCCGGAGTACGCGCCGATTTCCAAGGTGAAAGCGACCGAGCGCTACGGCGGCGACGTGGTGCTCTACGGCAACGACTACGACGAGGCGCAGACCAAGGCCCACGAAATCGAGGAGTCCGAGGGCCGGACCTACGTCCACGCCTTCGACGACGAGTACGTCATGGCCGGACAGGGGACCATCGGCCTCGAAATCGCGGAGGACTGCCCCGACCTCGACACCGTGGTCGTCCCCATCGGCGGCGGCGGCCTCATCTCCGGCATCTCGACGGCCATCAAAGCGCAGTTCCCCGACGCCCGCGTCATCGGCGTGCAGGCCGAACAGGCCTCCAGCGCCGCGGACTCGCTGAACAAGGGGTCGATTCAGACCATCGACGAGGTGGACACCATCGCCGACGGCATCGCCGTCCGCAGAATCGGCGACAAACCGTTCGAGGTCATCCGCGAGCGCGTGGACGAGGTCGTCACCGTCTCCGACGAGGAAATCGCCGTGGCGCTGACCTACCTGCTCGAACGCTCGAAGACGCTGGTCGAGGGCGCGGGGGCCGTCGCCCTCGCGGCGCTCGTCTTCCAGAAGTTCGACTACGAGGAGGGCGAGGTCGTCGTCCCCGCGCTGTGCGGCGGCAACATCGACATGAATACGCTGACGACCGTGGTGATGCGCGGCCTCGTCGAGACGGGCCGGTACCTCAAGATTCGGACCGAACTGAAGGACCGCCCCGGCTCGCTCGAACAGCTCATCGAAATCATCGCCGCGGAGAAGGCGAACATCTACGCCGTCAGGCACGACCGCACCTCTCGGAAAATCGCGCTGAACGCGACCGAGGTCGAAATCGACCTCGAAATGCGCGGTCCCGACCACGTCGAGTCGCTCCTCGAAGAGCTCCGCGACGCGGGCTACGACGTGGAAGTCCTCGACTGACCGCGTCGACAGGAGCGGCCGGGCCCCGTATTCGAAACCGGCGCTCAGACGAGGCCGGTAGCCCCGATGAACACGAGGAGCGCCCCGATGCCCCGATAGAGCCAGACGGGAGCGTCGGACGCTCCGGACTCCTCCGAGGGCGAGCGCCGGAGGAACTCGAACCCGAACGCGTGGATTCGCGCGGGGAACGCGAGGTACGCGACGCCGAGAACCGCGATTCCGACGTGGACAGCCTGCCACAGGAGAGTCATGTGCTACATCCGAACGGTTCCGGCGTATGCTTGTCGGTCGGGACGGTCGGGACAGTCGAGGCGGTCGGGCAGTCGGGCGGTCGGGGCGGTTGAGGCGGCGCGTCGGTGCGTTGGCGACCGGAATCCGCCCGAGACGGGCGCGTTGCGAGCGTGTGAGCGCGTTTCTGGCCCGTCGAGTTCCGACGAACGCCCGCCTTTTTACCCGGTCGATTATGTCGAATTCGGGCGGGAGACACCGTCTACGATGATTTTCACTTCGTGGGAAGCATGCAGGGATTGACCCTCCCCCAATACGAAGGCGTTTAAGAGGGAAGCCCCATCCCCCGCGCCCCGGTTCGCCCCGTCGTCAGCGACCCCGCACCCCAACCATGCTCGACCCAGTCATCGCCAGTCGGCTGCAGTTCGCGCTCACGACCATCGTCCACATCATCTTCCCCGTGATGAGCATGGGCCTCGCGCCCTTCCTCATCTACTTCACGTGGAAGGACATCCGCACCGACGACCCGGTGTACGAACAGCTCAGGCGATTCTGGACCAAGATTTTCGCCGTCTCGTTCGTCGTCGGCACCGTGACCGGCATCGTCCTCGAATTCGAGTTCGGGACGAACTTCGCGGCGTTCTCGACGGCGGCCGGCGAGCTGTTCGGCGGCCCGCTGGCGACCGAGGGGATGATGGCGTTCATGCTCGAAGCGACGTTCCTCGGGGTGTTCGTCTTCGGCCGCGAGAAGGTCTCCGACGCCCTGTACATGGTGTCCGCCGTCGCCGTCGGTCTCGGGACGTGGCTCTCGGCGGTGTGGATTCTCGTCGCCAACTCGTGGATGCAGACGCCGCGGGGGTACGAACTCGCGCGCGAGAGCGGCCAGCTCGTCGTCTCGCTCGTCGACCCCATCGCGGCGTACGCCAACCCGCGGTTCCCGTGGATGTTCGTCCACATGCAGAACGCCGCGGTGCTGTCGGTCGCGCTGTTCATGGCCGGCGTCGCGGCGTACCACGTCTGGCAGCGCGGCATCAGCGCCGACGACGACCGCGAGGGCGCGCGCTTCTGGCGGAAGACGCTCAAAATCGCGCTCGTCGTCCTGCTCGTGACCGCGCCGTTTCAGGCGATTCACGGCGACGCCTACGGTCGGCACGTCTACGAGACCCAGCCGCAGAAGTTCGCCGCCATGGAGGCCGTCTGGGAGACCGACAGCTACGTCCCCGAGTACATCTTCGCCATCCCGACGAGCCTCGACGGTATCACCGACCCGCGCGCGAAAGAGCTGTTCGGCATCGGCATCCCCGGCGGGGCCTCGTGGCTGGCCAGCGGCGGCGACCCGCAGGCCGAAATCACCGGCCTGAACGAGTTCGACACGGAGGCCCCGCCGGTCGCAATCGTCTTCTGGTCGTTCCGGCTCATGGTCGCCGCGGGGTTCTGGTTCATCCTGTTGGCGTTCTGGGCGGGCTACCGCTGGTGGGCCGACGAGTTGTACGAGGACGACCTGTTGCACAAGGCGTTCGTCGGGTCGTCGCTCCTCGGCATCTTCGCCGTCGAGGTCGGCTGGATCGTCACCGAGGTGGGCCGACAGCCGTGGGTCATCCAGGGCGTCCTCCGGACGAGCGAGGGCGTCTCGCCGGGGCTCACGAGCTTCGAGGCGACGCTCACGCTCGTCGGCTTCGCCGTCGTGTACACCGGCCTGCTCGCGCTCTACACCTACGTGATTCGCCGCATCATCCGCGAGGGACCGCCGAGCGTCGACGAGACCGAGGCGGGTGCGGAGGCCGCCGCGCCCGCGGGGGTGACCGGCGATGACTGACTACGGCGCGTTCGCCACCGACCCGCTTTTCGGCCTGCCGTTGCAGGAGCTGTGGTTCGGGCTCGTCTTCTTCATCCTCGGGATGTTCCTGTTCCTCGACGGCTTCGACTTCGGCGTCGGGGCCATCTTCGCGACCCGCGACGACGACGAGGAACGCGAGACGCTTCTGGCCGCCATCGGCCCCTTCTGGGACGGCAACGAGGTGTGGCTCGTCGTCTTCGGCGGTGCGCTGTTCGCCGCGTTCCCGGCGGTGTACGCGAACCTCTTCAGCCGCCACTACCTGCTCATGTTCGCCATCCTCGGGGCGCTCATCCTCCGCGGACTCGCCCCCGAGATGTACGAACAGCGCCACGACGAGGCGTGGCAGACGTGGTGGGGCCGGGCGTTCGTCGTCGGCAGCGTGAGCGCGCCCTTCTTCCTCGGCGTGTTCGCCGCCCACTGGCTCCTCGGCGTCGAGTCGCTCCTGTCGCTGCCCGGCGTCGTCGTCGGCCTCGCCGTCGTCGCGCTCACCGTCGTCGCCGGCGTCGGCTTCCTCGCCATGAAGACCCGCGGGAGCCTCCAGCGCGACGTGGCCGACTACGGCCCGCGGGCGATGGCCGCCTACCTCGCGCTCGTCGTCGTCACGCTCGGCTACCTCGTCGCCGTCCGCCCCGACCTCGGCGTTCTCGCGCCGGTGCCGCTGGCGCTCGTCGTCGTCAGCCTCGCCGCCGCCGCGGGCTATCTGCTCGCGCTCCGCGAGGGGCGCTACACGCTCGCGTTCGGGGCCGTGCCGGTGCTCGTGTTCGCGTTCGTCGCGCTCGTGGCGACGCTCATGTTCCCCCTGGCCGACCCCGCGACCGGGCTGACCGTCGCGGACGCCATCATCTCCGTGCTCCCGCTGAACATCATGAGCGTCGCGTCGGCGCTCCTCCTGCCGCTCGTGTTCACCTACTTCGGCATCCTCTACTCGACGTTCAGCGGGCCCATCGAGACCGGAGAATCGTACTCCTGACCGACTGCAATCCACCACCCACTACCAACCAATCCACCCATGGCTACGCTCCCCAACACCGAACCCACCGCCGAATCGCTCACTAAACCGCTGACTCTCCTCGGCCTCGGACTGGTCGTCGTCAGCGTCGCCGTCGCGGGGTTCGCGCTCCGAGACGGCGACGTGGTCACCGCCCTCGGGATGGGGCTGTTGTTCGCCTCGGGCGTGCTCACGACCGGCATCAGCCTCTCCGGCAAGTCGGTGTAACCCGACGGACCGCGGCGGGGAGGTCCCGCCGCGGACCCGGACGTTCCACCCTATTTTATCACGTCGTGGCGAAATCCACCGCGTATGAAGCGCGTCATCGAAACCGACGAAGCGCCGGCCGCGGTCGGCGCGTACAGTCAGGCGACGACCAACGGCTCGCTGCTCTACACGGCGGGACAGATTCCGCTGACGCCGGACGGCGAACTCCTCGACGACGAGGACATCGCGACGCAGACGACGCAGTCGCTCGACAACGTGATGGCCATCCTCGCGGAGGCCGGCGCGGACGCGACCGACGTGCTGAAGACGACGGTGTTCCTCGCCGACATCGACGACTTCGACGAGATGAACGAGACGTACGCGACCTACTTCGACGAGGAGCCGCCGGCCCGCTCGGCGGTCGAGGTCGGCAACCTGCCGAAGGGCGTCGGCGTCGAAATCGAGGCCGTCGCCGTCGTCGACGAGGAGTAACGTGGCCCGCCGCGTCCGGTCCGCGCTGGCGTGGGGCGCAGCGAGCCTCCTCCTCGTGGGCGTCCTCGCGCAGGGCGCGGTCCTCCTCGGACTCGGCATCGACGCGTCGTTCGGGGCAGTCGCCGCGGTGGCGGTCGCGTCCGGCGTCGCGGTCGCGTCTGTGACATACGTCATCGAACCGCGACTCGAACGGAAAGGAAGGGCTTAAATTATCCAGGCGGGAACGTTGCGTTGTAAGCCAGGATGGCCGAGCGGTAAGGCGCACGCCTGGAAAGCGTGTTCCCTCTGGGATCGGGGGTTCAAATCCCTCTCCTGGCGCTTCTCTGAAAACTACACTCCGAGCGATGCGTCTCGGCGCATCGCGGTGGCAGTTTTCGTGAAGCGTTCCCGAGAGGGAATTGAATTAGGGAGCGAAGCGAACGGAGTGAGCGGAGCGACCGAGGTTCAAATCCCTCTCCTGGCGCTTCTTCCGAACGCAACCCACGTAGCAGCGCGTCTCGTCGCGCTGCGGACTGCGAGTTCGGGAGAACGCCTCAGTTGGATTTGAACCAAGGAGCGAAGGGAACGAAGTGAGCGAAGTGACTGAGGTTCAAATCCCGCTCCTGGCGCGTCTCTGAAAATCCACATCTTCGGCCCAGACCCCCCGCTGAAAACACCAACTCGAACTCCCGCTCTTCGCACCCGAAGCACATAGCATCTCCCTCAATCGCCGGACGGCGGGAACCGTCGGCGGAGTCTATCCCACCACCCGCCAAGAACAAGGTACGTCGAAACTGGCAGGGCACCCCCAGTTCGACGCGACCCAAGGCACCACCACAGACCCGACCGTATCAACTGTTCGGACAAAACATTCATCCCCATGGGATATGATACCACGATTGACAATGCCTGACACCAAGACCGGCCGCGAGAAGAAGGGCCTCAACAAGCGGACCCAACTCACCGAGCGGCTGTACGAACGCGAGTTATCGGTGTTAGACGGAGACGACGACGAGCCCCCGCTCGACGCCGCGAGCGACGACGCCGACGGCGAGTTCCTCGCGGACGAACTCCCCGAAGACGACTGACGGCGCGGCCGACACGACCTCCGACCACGCGAATTTTTATCGGGCGCAGCAGAACGTGTGAGCGTGCACCACCGCGCGAACTACGCGACCGTGTTCATCGGCTCGCACCTCCACCCCGAAGGCGAGACGCTGGACCTCGACTGGGCGGACGACGCCGGAGACGAGACGGAGACGTTCGAATTCGACGTGCCGACCGACGACCCCAGAGAGCCGTATCTCGGCATCCAGGCGTTCGACGTGGGCGAGTACGGCCACGAGATTCGAATCAACGGCGACCCGCTTTCGGGGTTCGATATCCCGCCGGGCGACGGCTGGCAGTACTGGGTCGACACCGTCACGGGCGCGAGCCTCGTCGAAGGGACGAACACCATCCGGGTCGTCCGCGACGACGAGGGGAACGACGCGTTCGCCGTCGGGACGGTGACGGTCCACTGGAAAGAGCCGGTCGAAGAGTAGCGTATAAAGCGGTTCGACCGGGCACAAATTGTGGTGTGAAATAGCGTACCATACTTTGCCCTCGAACACATCGAAGACGGGCTCAGTCGCGCGATTATCGGGAGTACACGGCGAGCGCTCGGATTCCGTCCTTCGATTCGCCGGCGAAGCTTTTTTATAGAATCACAAACAATCAAGGCCTGTCTATGAGCCAGCGAATGCAGCAGGGTCAGCCGATGATCATCATGGGCGAGGATGCACAGCGCGTCAAGGACCGCGACGCGCAGGAGTACAACATCCGCGCCGCACGAGCAGTCGCCGAGGCGGTACGTTCCACACTCGGCCCCAAAGGGATGGACAAGATGCTCGTCGACTCGATGGGCGACGTCACCATCACGAACGACGGCGTCACCATCCTCAAGGAGATGGACATCGACAACCCGACGGCCGAGATGATCGTCGAAGTCGCCGAGACGCAGGAGGACGAAGCCGGCGACGGAACGACGACGGCGGTCGCCATCGCGGGTGAACTCCTGAAGAACGCCGAGGACCTCCTCGAACAGGACATCCACCCGACGGCCATCATCCGCGGCTTCAACCTCGCCTCCGAGAAGGCGCGCGAGGAAATCGACGACATCGCGGAGCGCGTCGACCCCGACGACGAGGAACTCCTGAAGAAGGTCGCCGAGACCTCCATGACGGGCAAGAGCTCCGAGCTCAACAAGGAGCTTCTCGCGGACCTCATCGTCCGCGCCGTCCGGCAGGTCACCGTGGAAGCCAACGACGGCTCCCACGTCGTCGACCTCGAAAACGTCTCCATCGAGACGCAGACCGGCCGCTCGGCGTCCGAGTCCGAACTCCTCACCGGCGCCGTCATCGACAAGGACCCCGTCCACGACGACATGCCGGTCCAGTTCGACGAGGCCGACGTGCTGCTGCTCAACGAGCCCGTCGAGGTCGAGGAGACCGACATCGACACGAACGTCTCCATCGAGAGCCCCGACCAGCTCCAGAAGTTCCTCGACCAAGAGGAGGCCCAGCTGAAGCAGAAGGTCGACCAGATTGTCGACTCCGGCGCTGACGTGGTCTTCTGCCAGAAGGGCATCGACGACCTCGCTCAGCACTACCTCGCGAAGCAGGGCATCCTCGCGGTCCGTCGGACGAAGAAGTCCGACATCCGCTTCCTCAAGAACATCACCGGTGCGGCGGTCGTCTCCGACCTCGACTCCATCGAGGCCGCCGACCTCGGTCGCGCCTCCGTCCGCCGCGACGAGGCCGACGAGCTGTTCTACGTCGAGGGCATCGGCGACGACGTCCACGGCGTCACGCTCCTGCTCCGCGGCTCCACCGACCACGTGGTCGACGAGCTCGAACGCGGCGTTCAGGACGCTCTCGACGTCGTCGCCTCGACGGTCGCTGACGGCCGCGTGCTCGCCGGCGGCGGCGCTATCGAGGTCGAACTCGCCTCGCGCCTCCGCAACTACGCCGACTCCGTCTCCGGGCGCGAGCAGCTCGCCGTCGAGGCGTACGCCGACGCGCTCGAACTCGTCCCGCGCGTCCTCGCCGAGAACGCCGGTCTCGACTCCATCGACACGCTCGTCGACCTCCGTGCGGCCCACGAAGACGGGCAGGTCCGCGCCGGGCTGAACGTCTTCACCGGCGAGGTCGAAGACGCCTTCGACGCCGGCGTCGTCGAGACGGCCCACGCCAAAGAGCAGGCCGTCGCCTCCGCCTCCGAAGCCGCGAACCTCGTCCTCAAGATCGACGACATCATCGCGGCCGGAGACCTCTCCACCGGCGGCGACGACGACGAAGAGGGCGGCGCACCCGGCGGCATGGGTGGCATGGGCGGCATGGGCGGTATGGGCGGCGCGATGTGAAAATCGGCTAACGCCTTCACACCCCCATCCCCCGACGCCTGCCGCGCGACAGACCACGTTATTTTAGCGAGCGTCCCAGACGGCCGGAGAGCCGCGGCTACGGCGTCCGAATGGCGGCACGCGGCGGAGACCAACCGACTCGCGCCGACTACGACTTCCCGACAGTCCGAGGGGAGCCGACCGTTCCGACTCACCCGCCACTCAGAAGTTGGATAATTCTCTCACTTTCCAAGATACACTTGCAGTTGTGTTCAGAAATAGAACGAACTAAGTAGCAGGTACGGCAACGTGTCTCCATGCGCAAGACGCTGCTGTTGAACAAGGACGACGTTCACGAGAACGTCCAGATGCCGGAGCTCATCTCGGCCATCGAGGACGCCTTCGCCGCCTACGAGTCCGGCGACGCCCAGATGCCGCCGAAGTCCTACATCGACCTGCCGCAGTACAACGGCGACTTCCGGTCGATGCCCGCCTATCTGGACGCCGGCGACTGGGACGCCGCGGGCATCAAGTGGGTCAACGTCCACCCAGACAACGGCGACAAGTACGACCTGCCCACCGTCATGGGCACGATGATTTACTCCGACCCCGAGAACGCCTTCCCGCTGGCGCTGCTCGACGGGACGGAGCTCACGATGCTCCGCACCGGCGCGGCCGCGGCCGTCGCCACCGACCACCTCGCCGTGGAGGACGCGTCCTCGATGGGCATCGTCGGCGCGGGCGTCCAGTCGTACACGCAGCTTCGCGCCATCAGCGAGGTCCGCGACATCGAGGAGGTCGTCGTCTCCGACCTCGACGAGGAGCGCGTCGCCGACTTCATCGACGCCTTCGAAGACGAGTTCGACATCCGCGCCGGCTCCATCGAGGAGGCCGCGAGCTGTGACGTGCTGTCGACCGTGACCCCCGTCGAGTCGCCCATCGTCCCGCGCGAGGCGGTCGGTGACCACACCCACATCAACGCGATGGGGGCCGACGCCGAGGGCAAACACGAACTCGCCGACGAGGTGCTGTTGGACGCCAAGCTCGTCATCGACGACCACGCCCAGACCACCCACTCCGGCGAAATCAACGTCCCGTACCACGAGGGCGTCCTCACCGACGACGACATCTACGGCGCAATCGGTGACATCGTCCTCGGCAACCTCGACGGCCGCACCGACGCCGACGGCATCAGCGTCTTCGACTCGACGGGACTCGCGATTCAGGACGTGGCGGCGGCGCACGTCGCCTACGAGCACGCCTTCGAAAACGACAACGGCTACGCGTTCGACCTCCTCGGTCTCGCCGAGTGAGGCCGCTCGACGCGACGCGGCTGGCATTCATCTTTCTTTTCGGCTCAAGTTCCCGGGCTACGGGCTCGGCCCGCGCTGCGCGTTGAGGTAGCCGAACACCTTCGAGAGGACGTAGACGATGGCGATGAAGGGCAGAAACGGGACTAACAGGACGACGAGGATGAGAAACATCGTCCACCCGATGGAGTCCATCTCGCTGTCGGGTCGCATGTGCGACCCCGGCGTGACGGTGTGGTAGGCCTTCCGTGCGAGGCTCGACGAGTCGTCTTCGCTCATACGATACTGTTAGTTCGGCTAGAGGATAAATCGAGCGACGGAGAGGAGCGGTCGCCCCGAGAGCCGCGTCGCGGGTCGGGCGAATCGCGGCGTTTCGGTCGCGGCGCGCCGAGACGCGCCGGACTATTCGAGGTGGACCGCGGGGCGGAACGGAATCGCCTTCGAGGCGCGGTCGCCCGGGTCGACGATGTCGTCGTCGTCTTCCGCGAACACCTCGACCGCGGCGTCGAACTCGCGGGCGAGGAAGTCGGCGGCGCGCTCGTAGGTATCGGCCTCGTCCAGTTCGAGTTGGGCGCGGAGCGTCGATTCGTCGCGGCCGCGGGTCTGGTCGACGAGGTCCTGCACGAGGTCGTTCACGTCGTTACCCCGCTCGCGCAGGTCGGGGTCCTGCATGACCTGTCCCATGATTGCGCCGACGTTGTCGCCGTTGTCGACGACCGTCTCGAACACGTCGCGCTTCCAGTCGGCGGCGACGTACACACGGATGGTGTCGGGGTCGGAATCGGTCACGTCGATGATGTCGCGGACGTCCTCGGTCAGGCGCTCGACCTGTCGCTCTTCGAGTTCGACCGACTCGTCCTCGAAGCTCTCGTCCGGCTCGGGCCACGGCGCGTCCTCGGCGGGCGTGCCGGTCAACTGCTCGTGCAGCTCGTTCGTCATGAACGGGATAAAGGGCGCGAGCAGGCGCAGCCGGGTTTCGAGGACCGTCCGGAGCGTCCACTTGGCGGCCGGGCGGTCGAGGTCGGTCCGGCGGCGGTACCACCGCAGCGACTCCTCGAAGTTGTAGAACGCCGCCTGACTGGCCGAACGCGTCTCGGCTTCGTCCATCGCGGTCGTCACGTCGCGGACGGTGTCTTGCAGCTTCGACAGGAGCCAGCGGTCGACCGTCTCCAGGTCGGGCTGGTCGTCCGGACCGGGGTCGGTGATAATCTCCTGCGCGCGGTTCCAGAAGCGTTCCAGTTGGTCGTGGACCGAGCCGACGAGGTCGTCGCGCCAGTCGTAGTCCTGCCACGGTTCGGCGGAGTTGAGCAGGAAGAAACGGACGGTGTCCGCGCCGTACTCGCCGATGGCCTCGCCGGGGAGGACGACGTGGCCCTTCGACGACGACATCTTCTCGCCTTCGAGCAGGCCCATGCCCATGATGACGATACCCTGCGGCCACTGCGGCTCGTCGAACAGTTCGCCGTGGTGGAACTGGTAGAACGTCAGGTGGTTCGTGATGAGGTCGTTACCGGAGAACCGATAGTCGACGGGGTACCAGTAGTCCCACTCCTCGCGCAGGTCGAGCGCCTTCTCGGGGGCGTCGTCGACCGCGTCGGGACCGTAGAACAGCGCGTCGAAGAACTCCTGGGTGAGCTCCTCGGTCGGAATCTCCTGCAGGCGGTGGGCGATGGTGTAGTACGCCATGTAGATAGTCGAGTCCGAGAGGGGCTCGATGACGAACTGGTCGTCCCACGGCAGGCGGGTGCCGAGGCCGTAGTTGCGGATACATGGCCACCCGTTGAGCCAGTCGATGGTGTGGTGGTACTCGTCGCGAGTGTTCTCGGGGATGGCGTCCAGCCCGTCGGCCACGTCGTGGGCGAGTTCCTTCCAGTCCTCGTCGTCGTACGAGAGGAACCAAGTGTCCTGTTCCGCGACGACGACGTCGCCGCCGCAGCGACAGACGACCTCCTCGGAGAACTCCTGCATCACGTCGAACTGGCCGGCCTCGACGCCGTCGACCTTGAAGTCGTCGCGGACCTCCTCGACGAGGCCGCCGGCGTAGTCGCCGTAGAACTCCTTGAGCCGACCCGCGTGGAACTCCTTGTTGTAGAGGTCCTTCGTCGCCTTTTCGAGCGCGGGGTCGTCGGAGGACTCGATACCGCGGTTCTCGACGGCCGACTTCGCGGGAATCTCGCCGTAGGTGTCGTCCTCGGAGTCGACGTCGAGAATCGGAATCGGCTCGATGGCGGCCACGTCGGCGGGGTCGATGCCGAACGATTCGAGGTAGTCGGTGTCGGCTTTGGCCTCCTGGAGCGCCACGTAGTCGTCGGGGCTGTGGGCCGGGACGGACATGACGACGCCCGTCGCGTTGTCGGCGTCGACGAAGTCGGCGGGCAGGACGAGCACGTCGTCGCCGGTGACGGGGTTTTCGACCGTCTGGCCGACGAGTTCGGCACCCTCGACGGTTTCGAGAATCTCCACGTCGCGGGCCTGATATTCGAGTTTGTCGGCCGCGTAGTCGGAGACGAACCACGTCTCGCCGTCGACTTCCGCGACCACGTAGGTCGCCTCGGGGTCGATGTAGGCGTTGGTCACGCCGTGGACCGTCTCGGGGCGAAGCGTCGCCATCGGGACGACCACGTCGCCGCCGTCTCGGTCCCAGCCGAAGCGGACCAGCGTGTACTCCTGGAACTCCGCGTTCTCGCCTTCCAGCAGGTCGTGGGTCGTGACCGGCTGTTCCTCGTTCGTACAGAACTTGACGGGGTGGAGACCCTTCTCCAGTCGCCCGCGGTCGCGGAGCGTCCGGTACTGCCACTCGACGAACTTCGAGTAGCGCTCGTTGTTGGTGGTGAACTCGCGCCGCCAGTCCACCGACAGGCCGAGCGACTGCATCCCCTTTTTGTAGTGTTCCTCGATGAAGTACCGCGCCCAGCCCATGGGCGATTCGAGATCAGAAAGCGTGTCCTCGGGGACGTTGTAGGTGTCTGTCAGCACCGAGAGCTGTTTCTCCTCGCGGTTTTGCAGGCGCTCGACCGCGCCGATAATCGGCGTGCCGGTGACGTGCCACGCGATGGGAAACAGGACGTTGTCGCCCTGCTGGCGTCGGTAGCGAGCGTACACGTCGGGAACGGTGTACGTCCGCGCGTGCCCGATGTGCATCCCGCCGCTGGGGTACGGATAAGGCACCGTCACGAACGTCGCGTCGTCGGCGTCTGCGTCCGGGTCGGCCTCGTATCGGCCGGACTCGGACCAGCGCTCCCGCCAACGCGCTTCGAGTTCCTGCGGGTCGTAGTCCATATCCGTGGTAGTGGTACCCCGGCCTAAAATAACTCCTATACTCGACTTGCGCGGCTGTCTGATTGCGGCAGATATTGCCTCACGATGACACGGGAGGGGGGCGAGAAAATCGAGTCGTGAAACGGAGACAGAGAAACGAAAACGGGGAACACCCACCACGAGGGGACCCATCGCGGGCGGCGAGTCAGAGACGCCCGTGAGCGCCGAAGCGACTCAGTCGATGTCGATGCGGCGGGAGTCGTCGGGTTCGGCGTCGTGTTTGGGGAGCGTGACCGTCAGCACGCCGTTGTGGTAGCTGGCGGACGCGCCGTCCTCGTCGACCGTCTCGGGGAGGCGAATCGTGCGGCGGGCGGACTCGTGGCGGCGCTCGCGGCGGAGATACTCGCCGTCGGCGCGTTCCGCGTCGAGTTCGCGCGTCGCCTCGACGGTCAGCGTGCGGTTGGCGACCGACAGGGCGATGTCCGATTTCTCGTAGCCGGGGAGGTCGACCGTGACGACGATTTCGCCGTCGTGGTCGGTGACGTCGATGGCCATCTCGTGGCGGACCTGCGCCATCATGCCCGAGCGGTCGAACTGGCGTCCCATCTCGTCGAACTGGCGGGACATTCGCTCGAACAGTTCCTCGAAGTCGTCGAAGGGGTTGGTACGTCGCATCATGTGTGTTTTCACCGAGGGTCATAGACGCCGTCTGAGGAGATAATCGTTGCCGGAACGTGGATAGCAGTTCGCACGGCTCGGGAGCCAGAGCGCCGGTATTCAAAAGATGAGCCGCGTCACTCGATGTCGATTTCGGTCGAGTCGTCGCCCGCGGGTTCGGCCTTCGGGAGCGTCACGGTCAGGACGCCATTTTTGTACGACGCCGTCACCTCGTCGCGCACGACTTCGGCGGGGAGCGTAATCGTCCGGGAGACCGAGCGCTGACTCCGCTCGCGGCGGACGTACTGCTCGTCGTCGACCTCGCTCGACTCCTCGCGGTCGGCCGCGATGGTGAGTCGCCGCCCGCTGACGCTCACGTCGAGGTCGTCCTTCTCGAAGCCGGGGAGGTCCGCGACGACCTCGATGGCCTCGTCGTCGTCGACGACGTCGAGGGAGATATCTTGGAACCGACCGATACCGGACTCCTCGAACGACCGGCCCATCCGGTCGAACAGGTCTTCTATCTCGTCGAACGGGTTTCGCTGCATACGCGTTTAGATACGTCGCCGACGACAAAGAAAGATGTGCTCGGACTCACACGTTGAGAGCGACCGAGCGGGCGTGACGGAGCGGGACGGGGTGGACGCGGTGAGGTGCGGCGCTGGGCGAGCGTCTCGGCGTCGAAACGGCGTCAGTACAGGACGTGTCGGGTGTCGTACGACCCGAGGACGCGGACCCAGCCGTTGCTGGCGATGCCCTCCACCTCTTCGAGCGCCCCTTGCATCCGCTCCTCGTAGAGACCGGCGTCGGCGTCGATGTGGAACAGGTAGTCGCCGAGGCGGTTGCCGCTCGGCCGCGACTCGATGCGCGAGAGGTTGATGTCGCGTTCGGCGAACGCTTCAAGCAGTTCCAAGAGGAGACCGGGGTAGTTCGCGTTCGGATAGACGACGAGCGAACTCTTGCCGCCGGCGTCCGAGCGGGCGGACTCGGGGCCGATGACGAGGAACCGGGTGGCGTTCGACGACTGGTCTTGGATGTCCTCGGCGATGATTTCGAGGTCGTCACCGACGTTGTCGGGGTGGCCGATGCCCGCGACCGTCGGGTCGGCGCGGGCGCGCTCGACGCCGCGGGCCGTGCTGGCGACGGCTTCGAGTTTCGCGTCGGGGTAGTTCTCTTCGAGGTACGTCCGACACTGCGCGAGCGCTTGGGAGTGGCTGGCGACGACGTCGAAGTTCGCGCTCTGGGCCAACAGCGCGTGGCGGATGGGCGTGACGATTTCCTGGACGACGCTCACGTCCGAGTTCGCCACGGCGTCGAGGCTCTCGGTGACGCTCCCTTCGATGCTGTTTTCGATGGGGACGACGCCGCGCTCGAACGACCCGTCGGCGACCGCTTGGACGATAGACGTGACCGATTCTCGGAAGGCGACGTCGTCGGCGACCGCGCGGGCGGCGCGATGGGAGTACGTGCCCGCCGGACCGAGCGTGACTGCCTGCATGGGCACCCCTTCACGAAGCGGCGACAAAAGACCGTCGGGGCAGGCAGATTCGGCCTATCGCTCCGCGCAGAACTCGACGAAGTTGCGGAGGATGGTCAGCCCGGTCTCGCCGGACTTCTCGGGGTGGAACTGCGTGCCGAAGACGGTGCCCGCCTCGTTGGCGACGACCGCGGGGAACGCCACGCCGTAGTCGGTCGAGGCGACGACCGCGCCCTCGTCGTCCGGGTCGGCGTAGTAGGAGTGGACGAAGTAGGCGTACTCGCCGTCGACGCCCTCGACGAGCGGGTGGTCGCGCTGGACGTTGAGTTCGTTCCAGCCCATGTGCGGGACCTTCTGTCCCTCGTCGAACCGGACGTTGCGGCCGGGGATGAAGTCGAGTCCCTCGACTTCGCCCTCGCCGGCGTGGTCGGCCTCCTCGGAGGAGGTAAGCAGCATCTGCATCCCGAGACAGATGCCGAAGACGGGCGTCCCGTCGGCGGCGGCCTCGGCGAGCGGTTCGCGGAACGGTCCGGCGTTTTCCATCCCCTCGGAGAACGCGCCGACGCCGGGGAGAACGATGCCGTCGGCGTCGTCGAAGTCGGCGGGGTCGTCCGAGATGACGACGTTCGCCCCCGCGCGTTCGAGCCCGCGCATGGCGCTCCGGAGGTTTCCGAGCCCGTAGTCGACCATCACCACGTCGGCGAGGGTCTCCTCGGGCGGCTGTGTCGTGCTCATACCGAACGTCCGCAGAGGACAGCAAAGTGATTTTCCCTCGGGGTGAGCGCTCCGCGCGGGAGCCGTCGGAGACCGGCCGCGCGACCCTGCCGCACGCCTCTGACCCGTCGCGTGAAGGGGTCCGAAGTCCGAACTCGAAGACTCCACGGGGGCTTGCAGGGGCGATAGCGCCGTCAACCTGAGAACACCGGTTCTATTCAATACGAATATAGAGAAAAAATAGCAAATCTTAACAACAAGTGTCGGAATTACAAGACGAGTTCAATGGCGAGTAGACGAGAATTCATCAGAACGGCAGGAATCACTGGCGTCGCGGGGTTGACGGCGCTCAGTGGATGTACGGGTGGCGACGATAGCTCGGAAGCGACGACGACCACGACGGAGTCGGGAGCGTCCTCGGAGACCGAGGCGACGACGACGTCGACTACGACCGAGTCGTCACCGGAGTCCATCATGTTCGCGCTCACGCCCGCCGAGTCGGACGTGGACGTGGAAGCGCAGTATCAGCCGCTTTTCAACTACATCGAGTCCGAGGTCGGCGTCACGGTCGAATCCACCGTGGCGGCCGACTACGCGGCGGTGTTGCAGGCGCTCGACAGCGGACAGGCCGACATCGCCGACGCCGCCCCCGCAATCGCTATTCAGGGCGGGAACGAGGGCATCACCGAGGTCATCGGCATCCGCATCGCCTACGGGGCCTCGCGGTACTTCTCGCTCATCACGACGACGCCCGACAGCGACATCGAAGAGCTGACCGACCTCGAAGGCGAGACGGTCGCGTTCGCTGACCGCCTCTCGACGAGCGGGTCGCTGTTCCCGCTGTCCATGCTGAGCACGGCCGGCCTCGACACGGGCGGCGCGCCCGACGGCAACCCCGTTGACTTCGAGGCGCAGTTCTCCGACCACTCGACGGCCCGCGAGACGCTCATCAACCGCGACGACGTCGTCGCCGCGGGCACGGGCGCGTTCTCGACGGCCCCGCACGTTCCGGAAGACCAGTTCCCCGAACAGTTCCTCGACATGTCGGCCGAAAACGACGGCGACCTCGGAACGGCGTCGCCCGAACTGCAACTGCTGTCGTGTTCCGACCCCATCCCGCGTGCCCCGATTCTCGGCCGCACCGACATGGACCAAGGGCTGTACGACGACATCGAAGAGGCGCTGCTCAACGTGACCGAAGACGACCTCATCAACGAGGACCTCGAAGACGACCAACAGCTCTGGTTTACCGGGGTCGACCAGGGGTCCGTCGACGACTACGCGCCCGTTCAGGAAGTCCTCGACGAGCTCGGCGTCACGCTCGGACAGTAAGAGCGAGACTCCGCGGTTTTGATTCCCTACCGTGCGGTCGCAACCCGACGAACGGTTCGACCGTACGCGAACTACGCGACGCGACAGACACGATAATGAGTACGATTGAAGTAACGAACCTCAGCAAATCCTACGGAGATGTCACGGCCCTCGACGACGTCTCGTTTACTATCCCGGACGGCGAGTTCGTCGTCGTCCTCGGGCAATCGGGGGCGGGGAAGTCGACCCTCCTCCGCTGTCTCAACGGAATCACTCGCCCGACGAGCGGGTCGATTACCATCGACGACGCGAACGTGATGGGGCCTCGAAACGACGTGGCAATGATATTTCAGCAACACTACATCCTCGGGCAGATGAGCGCGTACAGCAACGCGCTCACCGGGGCGCTCGGCCGGACATCGTTCCTCGGCAGCCTGCTCGGCCTGTACGACGGCGACGACAAGCAGGAGGCGCTCCGCGCGCTCGAAACCGTCGGACTGCTCGACGAGGCCAACCAGCGCGCCGGGAAGATGAGCGGCGGGCAGCAACAGCGCGTCGGCATCGCCCGCGCGCTGGTCCAGAACCCGAACCTCCTGCTCGCGGACGAACCCGTCGCGAGCCTCGACCCCGCGAGCGCGGAGACGGTGATGCGGTACATCCGCGACGCGGCCGACGAGCGCGACTTGACCACCATCGCGAGCCTCCATCAGGTCAACATCGCCCGCGAGTTCGGCGAACGGTTCATCGGAATGAAAGACGGACAAATCGTCTTCGACGGCTACCGCGAGGACTTCGACGTCGACGTCATCGACCGCATCTACGGCGACATCGAGACGGAGGCCATCCGCGAAGAACAGACCGACGAGCCGCCCGAAAACAACGCGGCCGCCACGAGCGGAGCGAGGTCACATGAGTACTGATACCGACCGAATCGAGGACGCGCTGCGGAACATCCAGATTGCAAAGCGAGTCAGACTGCTGTTTTCAATCGTCGTCCTCGTCCTCTTCGCGTGGTTCTTCACGAACGCGCTGAGCGAGGTCGGCTTTTCCATCGGTGAAATCGTCGAGTACTGGCCGGAGTTCACCGACGCGCTGGGCGACTTCTTCCCGCCGGGAACGCTGTTCGGCGTCATCCCCTTCGTCGACGTCAGCCAGTACTGGGCGTTCATCCAAGAACGGAACCTCCTCCTCCAGTTCCAGGACGGGAACCCCGTTCTCGGCGCGGTGTTCGTCACGTTCGCGATGGGGTTCGCCGGGACCGTCCTCGGCATCCCCGGCGCGCTCATCCTCGGGGTGCTCGGCTCCGAGCGCGTGACGCCGTACCCCTTCAACTTCATCTTCCGCGGGACGATGAGCGTCATCCGCGCCATCCCGGCGCTGGTGTGGGCGCTCATCTACATCCCCCTCGGCGGCGTCTCGCCGTTCACGGCGACGCTCGCCATCGGGACCGACACGATGGGGAACCTCGGTCGCCTGTTCACGGACGCCCTCGAAGAAGTCGAGGACGGACCGATAGAGGCCATCGAGTCGACCGGCGCGAACAGCCCCCAGAAGGTCGTCTTCGGGATGCTCTCGCAGGTCTTTACGCCCTTCATCGCGTGGACGATGTACATCCTCGAAATCAACGTCCGCATCGGCGTCACGATGGGACTCATCGGCGGCGGCGGCCTCGGACAGGTGCTTCAGACCCAGCGCGGTCTGTTCCGGTACACGAACATGATGGCGACGATTCTCGTCATCTTCATGCTCGTCGTCTCCGTCGAGTTCGTGAGCCAGCGGGTCCGGTCGTACATCCGCGGCAACGAGGAAGGGACGAGCCTGCTCAAACTCATCGTCGAGTTCCCGCAGCGGATGGCCCGCTCCATCTGGGAGTAGGCGTCCGCCCGCTCGGTGACGCACCCGCGGTTCGGTTTTTATCGCTCCCCTGCGTCTCACAGCGTCGCCCATGTCGTCGCCGCCGACTGCCACCACGAGGTCGCGTCTCGCCTCTTCGCCGGCCGCCCGCGCCGCGCTCAGAAGTCACCGAGACTGGCCTGTCCGTCCGCGGAGTCCGCGAGCCCCGAGAGGTCGGCGGCGCGCGCGATGGTCTCGAAGAAGCCCTCGCGTTGGCTCCGGTCGTACAGCGTCGCCGCGGGGTGGACGGAGAGGAGGACGCGGTAGGAGGCGTCCCCGACGCGGGCGTCCACGACCGACCCGGACTCGTTCGTGATGGCGACGCCGCGGTCGAGCAGGTGCTGGGAGGGCACCTTTCCGAGCGTGACGACGAGTTCGGGGTCGACGAGTTCGAGTTCGCGGGCGAGGTAGCCCCGGCAGTTCGACAGTTCGTCGCTCGTCGGGTCGCGGTTGTCCGGCGGGCGGCACCGCACGCAGTTGGTGATGCGAACGTCGGCGCGGGCGAGGCCGGCCTCGCGGAGCGCGTCGTCCAACACGGAGCCGGAGCGACCCACGAACGGCTCGCCGCCCTCGTCTTCCTTCGCGCCCGGCGCTTCACCGAGGAAGAGCAGGTCGGCGTCGTCGGGGCCGACCCCGTTGACGATGCGACTCCGCGAGTCGACGAGTTCGGGGCATCGCTCACAGCCCGTCACGCAGAGGCCCTCCATGTGTTCCATACTCGGTTCGAGGGCGGGGACGGCTTAATCCCCGGCGAAGCGTCGCGCGGCGCGGGCCGCCATCCGGGCCACGCGAATCGGCTCGGGGCGGCCGCCGGTCGGGGTAAAGCCGCGGACGACTTGCGCGGCCTCGTCGCCGTCGCAGCCGGCGGCCCGGACGAACACCGTCTCCCCGTTCACCTCGACGGGTCGGCGGGGCGGAGCTGCGCGGTAGGTGTCGAGTCGTCGGTCGAGCGCCGCGCCCGAGAACTGCTCGGTGAGCGCGGGTTCGAGCCCCTCGCTCTCCTCGAAAGAGACTGAAAGGACCGGGCGGTCGAGGGCCGCGGCGAGGCGGTCGATGTCGACGAGGTTGAACCACGCCGGAGCGATGCCGGAGACGAGCAGGTAACGTACGTCCTCGCGGTCGAGGGAGTCGTACAACGAGGCGATGGCGTCGGTCGCGTCGTCGCCGCCGACGGCGCACGTCTCGAAGGCGAGGCCGTCGACGACCCGGTCGGCGCGGACGACCGCGCCGCAGAGGACGCTCTCCGGAGACGGGTCTGTGGAAAAATGAGCGTCGTCAGCGTCGTCTGTGGGTGCGCGCGCCGCCCCGGGAGAGGATTCCGCGACCCCGAGGGCGCGAGACCCCGACTTCACTCGTCTTTAATCTCCTGGAGCCGGTCGAGGAGTTCGTCGTTGGACGCGCCGATTTCGAAATCGACCTCGCCCTCGTGTTTCTCCTCACTCGTCGTGACGCCGTCTTCCTCGTCGAAGTCGACGTTCTGGTCTCCTTGTTCGGACTCGTCGTAGCTCCCAAATCCCATACAGATATACGTACACGACCGAGCCCCAAAAAGGATTTGTCGCGTGAGCCCGATGTTCGGTGGCGATTCACGCGGCGAGGTGACGCCTCACCCGCCCGACTTTTTCCGGTCGAGCGCGTACGCGGCGGTATGGAAGTCATCCCAGTCACCGCCGACGCCGAGACCTTCACCTGCAACGCCTACCTCGTCCTCGGCGAGCGAACCGTCCTCGTCGACGCCGGGACGATGTCGGGCGTCGAAGACGTCGTCGCAGAACACACCGACGACCTCGACGCCGTGGTCGTCACCCACCAGCACTCCGACCACGTCGGCGAACTCGGCGCGGTGGTCGAGCGGTTCGACCCCGACGTGTACGCCTACGCCGACCACCCGCTTCGGACCCACGAGCTCGGAGACGGCGACCACGTCGCGATGGGCGACGAGTCGTTCGAAGTGGTCTACACGCCGGGCCACGCCGACGACCACGTCTCGCTCGTGAGCGGGCGGTCGCTGTTTTCGGGCGACGTGTTCGTCTACAACGACGGCGCGTTCGACGACGGCAGTTTCGGCCGCACCGACATGCCGGGGCAGTCCCGCGAGCGCCTCATCAGCAGCCTGCACACGCTCCTCGACCGCCTTCCCTCGACCGTCGAGGCGCTGTACGCCGGCCACGGCGACCCCTTCGAGAACGAGGCCGGCGGCGACACCGTCCGCGACGCGCTCGAACGCGCAATCGAACGCGCGGAGCGGCGCGAGCCGAAGTACCCGGAGGCCTGAGATGGCGACCGACGCGGCTGGAGACGCGGGCGGCGACCTGACGCGACTGCACTACGTCGGCGTCGCCCTCGCGGCCGTGACCGGCGCGATTCACCTCGTCCTCGGCGCGGGCGCGCTGGCCGCGAACCCCGCCGACCCGCTCGGCATCGCGTTCGTCGGGGCCGCCGCGGGGTTCGCGGCCGGTATCGTCGGCGTCCTCCGCGGCGACGAGCGCCGCCGCTCGCGGGTGGTGTTGCTCGGTATCCCCTTCACCGCCGGGCAGGTCGTCCTCTACGTCGCGCTGAACTGGCCGAATATCTTCGGCATCGGCGGCGTCGCGGACAAACTCGTCCAGCTCGCGCTGCTCGCGGTGCTGTTCGCGCTGTATCGGCGAGACGCCTGAGAGAAGCGTGCGGGCTTACGCGGCGCGGCGTTCCTTCGACTTGGGTCGAAGGTGCTTGTAACCGCACTTGCGGCACTGCTTTGCCTTCTGGGGGTTGCGCGCGTTGCACCGCATGCAAATCTGCTTCTCGAGCGTCCGCTTCGTCGCAGCGTCACTAGCCATGCATACGAGTCCCGCCGCCGGTCGTATAACGCTTGCGAGACACACCGCCGGCGCTCGCGGCGCGCTCGGCGGTCGTCCGGATGGGTCGGAAAACGCGGCGGTCCGCGGCGCGCTTACGCGCCGGCCTGGCTCAGCGCCGACTCGATGTCGTCGCGCTGGGTGACGCCCACGAAGCGGTCGACGATGCCGTCGTCGTTCTCGACGATGAGCGTCGGAAGCGAGCGAACCTGATACTGGTTGGCCACGTCCTGCTCCTCGTCGACGTCGACCTTGACGAACTCGACGGTCTCGTAGTCGCCTTCGAGCTCGTCGAGAATCGGGTCCTGCGTCTTACAAGGGCCGCACCAGTCCGCGTAGAAGTCCAAGAGTCGAACAGTCATCGTATCCCGGCGCAACTTGCCCGCCCCGGCGCATAAGGATTACTCATGGGCCCGCGGCTCTCCGGTTGTGCGCCCGTCCAGTTCAGTCGAATTCCAGCCTTCTGAGCGTCGAGGGGGCCGTCAGCCGACTCGCAATCCGAGCGGATTCGCCGGCAAGTCGGGAGGCGTTCCGGCCGGGCGACCCCCGGGACCGGAGCGAGCCGAAACGTTTAGGCGGCGGACGCACGGACGGTGGAACATGAGCAAGGGCCAGAACAGCGGCGGTCTGATGTCGAGTGCGGGCCTCGTCCGCTACTTCGACGCGGAGGACCGCAACGCGATTCGAGTCAACCCCAAGACCATCTTCGCCGCGGGGGCGCTGTTCGGCATCGGCGTGCTGGTGCTGAACTCGCTCGCGTTCTGAACCGCGCCGACCGCCGAACGGACGCTTTTTGTCCACGGCTTCCCGAGACCCGTCTATGACTACGCTACGCGCCGGTGTCGTCGCCGTGCAAGGCGACGTGTCCGAACACGCCGACGCCGTCGAGCGGGCCGCCGAGGCCCACGGCGTCGACGCCGAAATCGTCGAGATTCGAAGCGACGGCCTCGTCCCCGACTGCGACGTGTTACTCATGCCAGGCGGGGAGTCGACAACCATCTCCAGACTCCTCGAACGCGAGGGCATCGCCGACGAGATTCGCGCCCACGTCGAGGCTGAAAAGCCCGTCCTCGCCACTTGTGCCGGCCTCATCGTCGCCTCCCGCGACGCCAAGGACGACCGCGTGACGACGCTCGACCTCCTCGACGCGACGGTCGACCGCAACGCCTTCGGCCGGCAGGTCGACAGCTTCGAGGCCCCGCTGGACGTGGCCGGTCTCGACTCGCCGTTCCCCGCGGTGTTCATCCGCGCGCCCCTCATCGACGAGGTCGGCGAGGGCGTCGAGGTGCTCGCCGAGTGGGACGGCAACCCCGTCGCCGTCCGCGACGGCCCCGTCGTCGGCACGTCGTTCCACCCCGAGTTGACGCCCGACAGCCGCCTCCACGACCTCGCGTTCTTCGACGAACTGGCGGTCGAAATCGACGCCTGAGCGGCCGGCTAACTGGCTGAGTGACGGCCGCTCGCCGGAACCAGAGGGTCTTTTTCCGCGCCCGCCCGTCGTGCGACCATGGACGCCGACACCCCGACCGACGAGGTCTTGGACGAACTCTTTGCGACCATCGAGTCGCGCAAAGCCGACCTCCCCGAAGACTCCTACACGACGACGCTTTTCACCCACGAGAAAGGCGAGAACTACGTCCTCGAAAAGCTCGGCGAGGAGACGACGGAGACCATCCTCGCGGCCAAGGACGACGACGGCGAGGAACTGCTCTACGAGAGCGCCGACCTCGTCTACCACCTGCTCGTCCTGCTGTCGATGAAAGACGCCTCGCTCGACGACCTGCGCGACGAGCTGAAAGCCCGCTTCTGAGACGGGGTCCCACGACCGCGACCGCGACGACGACGCCGGTAGTCGCTCGCCGCGCCGACGCCCGCAGTTCCCGGACGAGACGGCCCGATTGCAAAGCACCAAGAGCGTGCGTTTACGATAGCGCACCCTCTCGATGCACGCCCCTCGAACCCGCGACTCCCAGTCCGCTCCCGCGCACCCCACGCCCCACCGCGCCGCGTCCGCCTCCCGAGGGTCGGCGGCGTGAGTCGGCTGTTCGGCGGCGACGAGCCGTCAGTCGAGTTCGTCGCGGGCAGCCTCATCGCGGGCGTCTTCTTCGGCGGCGTCGGCGCGGGCGTCGCCTTCCCGACGCTCCCGACGCTCGGCCCCATCATCGGCATCACGCCGTTCGTGGTCGGTCTCATCCTCTCGGCCAACCGGTTCACCCGGCTGGTCGTGAACACGCCCGCCGGGCAGATACTCGACCGGATGGGGACGCGCCGGCCGATGATAGCCGGCTTCGTCGTGCAGGGGCTGTCGCCGTTCGGCTACGTCCTCGGGCTGAACCCCGGGCCGATTCCGCTCGACAGCGCGACCGTCTTCCTCCTGTCGCGGGCCTGCTGGGGCGTCGGCTCGGCGTTCGTCTTCGTCGGCGCGTTCAGCACCATCACCCACGTCACCTCGGACGGAAACCGCGGGAAGTGGGTCGGCTACATGCGCGGCGGGCAGAGCCTCGGCTTCCCCGCGGGCCTCGTCGTCGGCGGCCTCGTCACCGACGCGTTCGGCTACGCCACCGCGTTCGCCGTCGCGGGGTGCGCGGGGCTGTTCGCCGCCCTCGTCGCCATCTCCGTCCTCCCGGACGTGAAAACCGACGTGACGGCGGCGAGTTCGCTCCGCGAGGTGCCGCGGCTTGTCAGCGCCGACATCCGCATCTTCACCGTCGGCACCGTCAACTTCGCCGTCCGATTCCTGTTTTCGGGCGTCCTCCTCTCGACGGCCGTGCTGTACGCGACGGCGAACGACATCTCGCTCGGCGGGCTGTCGGGGGCCGGCGTCAGCGGCGTCGTGATGGCCGTCGGCGTCGTCGCGTCGAGCGTCACGACGCTCGTCGTCGGCCGGTACTCCGACCGCCTGTCGAACCGCGCGGCGCTGACGCTCCCCGCGCTGGGCGTCCTCGCGGCCGGGTTCACCCTGCTGGCGCTCGTACCGACGCTCCCCTCGACGCTCGCGGGCGTGGCGCTCATCGGCGTCGGCGTCGGCGGGTCGAACCCGCCGCTTTTGGCCTATCTCGGAGACCTCAGCCCGGCCGACGACGTGGGCAAACTCGGCGGCGTCTACAACGTCTTCGGCGACTCGGGGTCGACGCTCGGCCCGCTCGTGGCCGTCCCGCTGGCCGAGGTGGTCGGCTTCCGCGTCGAGTACCTCGCCTGCGTCGCGCTCGTCGTCGTCGTCGGACTGCTCGTGGCGCGGACGCTCTACGGGGAGGCCGCGACAGTGCCGCGGTCGGAACTGTCGTGAAAAATGGCTTCGGGCGCGGGTCGGACGGCGCTACTTGAACCGGATGCCGAGGTCGTGTAGGCCGTCGTTGTTCCGCGCGACGTTGATGAGAAGCGGGGTGATACCCTCGATTTCGGGGGCGTTGGCGAGGCCGCCGCCGTCGAGCGCGCGGAGGCCGTCGATGCCCTCGGCGAGCAGGCGCACCGTCTCTTTGGCGTCCTCGTCGTCGGCGACGAGCAGCGTGTCGATACCGAGGTCGGCGTCGAGGTCGGCCAGTCGGCCGGCCGCGAGGTTGTGGAACGCGCCGACGACCGGCACGTCGTCGGGGGCCGCGTCGGCGACGAGCGCCGTCACGCTCCCGGCCTTCGGCGGGTGGTAGTGGAAGCCGTCGTCGTCGCGCTTCATGCCCGCCGCGGGCGTGACGAGCACGTCGCCCTCGGACAGCGAGTCGGAAACGGCCTCGACGGTGTCGGAGACGTGGTACGGCGGCACGGCGAGGACGACCACGGAGGCGCGGTCGGCGGCCATCTCGTTCGTGAAGCCGTTTACCTTCACGTCGCGGCCGCGGCTGGAGAGTTCGGTCTCGTACTCGTCGGCCTTCGCGCGGGCCTTGTCGGGGTCGCGCGACCCGACGATGACCTCGTGGTCGGTGTGGTAGGCCCAGCGGAGGGCGAGGCCCTCGCCGATGTCGCCGGTCCCACCGAGGAGTGCGATTCGCATACACACACCTCCGGACCGAGCCGACCTAAAGGGTTGTGCGACCGGTCGGTTCTGCCTGTGTTCGCGGGCGGGCGGCGGCGGGTGGACGGCGCTATCGACCCCCGCCGTCGGACTCGACGAGCGCCTGCACCCGCTCGAAGCCGTCGCGGTAGACGAGCCACCACGCGACCACCGGGGCCAAAAGCAGGAGCGGCCCGACGAGGACCAACTGCGCGAACGGGTCCGGCGGGAGGAGGTACGTCCCGACGACGACCACGAGCGCGTCGAGCGCGAGCAGCGTGACGACGAAGGCGCGGAGGTGTCCCATCAGCGACCCTCCGGCGGCGAAACGGGAGTCTGAGTCGGCGTCTGAGCCATCAGTCGAGCAGGTCCGGAACCTCGTTCACGTCCTCGACGACGGCGGCCGCACCGATTTCGGAGAACTTCTGTCGGCCGTCGTCGCCGGTCAGGCCGCCCGAGAGGACGCCCACGCCGTAGTAGACGCGCTCGGGGTCGGCGGCGTCGGCGTTCAGCGCCGTCTTCACGTCGTCGAGGGTGTCGCCGACGAAGACGACCGAGTCGGCTCCGAGGCGCTCCGCGACCGTCACGAGCGCGGCGGGGTGGGGCTTGCCCTCCTCCCAGTCGTCCATCGTGAACCGGTGGTCGTCGGCCACGTCGAGGTTGACGCGGTCGAGCGCGATGTCGGCCTCGGCGGCGGGACGACCCGTGACGACGCCGAGTTCGCGGTCGCCGAGGGCGTCGAGCGTCTCCGGGCGGAGGAGCACCGGTTCGTCGTGGATGTAGCCGGGGGCCTCGAACGGCGGGTCGCCGCCTTCGAGGTCGCGGTACAGGTCGCTCCCGAGGTAGAGCGCCTGAAACGTCTCGCGGAGCGCCTCGGGGTCCCACTCGTCGAAGACGACGCTCGGCTCCGAGAGCAGGGCCTCGACGGTCGCCTCGGCGGCGTCGAGGCCGCCGCCGCGGGCCTCGATTTCGCCGGTGAACGCGGCGACCGACAGGTCGGCCTCGCGGGCGGCGAGGACGGACAGCGCCGCCGCGTAGGTGAGTTCCCAGTCGTTGTTGAAGCCGCCGGCGTCCTTGAACAGTTGGACCTCGTCGCGGGAGATGGTCGTGCCGTAGTGTCGGTCCACGGATTCGACGATGGCGCGCCGGTAGGAGTCGGCGACGTCGACGAGCACTCCGTCGATATCGAGGACGACAGCGTCCGCGTGCATACCGGAAGCCCGCGACGAGCGGGCAAGTGCCTTACTCTTGGGACCGACCGGGAGAGTCCCGCCGGGCGCGCTGGTCCCGTCGCCCGCGCTCGGCGGCGTACAAGGTGTCGCCCGGCAGCGACTCGCGGGAGACCGGAATCGAGGGCTCGTCGTAGCCGAGCGTGGTAAACAGGAAGTCGGCGTCGGCGCGGCGGGCGACCTCCGCGGCGGGGCGGTGGAGTTCGACGGGGACGTTCAGCGCGTAGACGACCTCGGCGGCGGCGTAGGGGCCGAGGTCGGCGGCGTCGGCGCGGGCGAACACGTCGTCGCGGACGAACGAGACGCCGTCGGGGACGGGGAAGTCGTGCACGTCGACGGCGACCACGTCGACCCCGCGGGCGGCGAGGGCGGCCGCCACCGACGGCTCCCGGCCGACCCCGACTTCGACCGCGCGGTCGTACCCCGACAACCGTCTGACGAGCGCGTCGCGCAGCGATTTTTTCACGTCGGGATATTTATGAAGCGTCCCCGCTTAATCCCTCGCATGCTCGTCGATATCGTGCCTATCGGGGATATTTCTGCGGCCGTCAAGCGGGAGGCATCCGCCGGACTCCGCTCCGTCTACGACTGCGACGTGACCGTGCAATCGAATCAGGCGATACCCGAGGGCGCGTTCGACCGGAGCCGAAACCAGTACCGGGCCGAGCAGTTCATCGAGCTGGCGAGCCGCATCGGGCGCGGCGAGAAGAACATCGGCATCACCGAAAAAGACCTCTACTACCGCCGCCGAAACTACGTCTTCGGCCTCGCGTACCTCAACGGCAACGGCTCCGTCATCTCCACGTACCGTCTCCAAACCTCCAGCGACGGCGGCATCACGAACAAACCCGCCGAGGAGGTGCTGTCCGACCGCGTGCGAAAAGAGGTCGTCCACGAAATCGGCCACACCCTCGGCCTCGAACACTGCGACAACAACAAGTGCGTCATGTCCTTCTCGCCGACGGTCCGAGAGGTCGACGTGAAAGAAGAGAACCTCTGTGGCACTTGCAGTCGGCTCGTCCACTAGCGCCCGAACGCGAGTCCCGCCCGTCTCGTCTCGTTCCGTCTCGCTCCGTCTCGACTCACCCTTTTTCTCGTCTCGGCACCTGTATTCAGGTATGAACTTCGTCGTTGCAGTAGACGGCTCTGCGGCCGCCGACAGAGCGCTCGACCACGCGCTTTCGATGCTCGAACCGCTGGGTGCGACGGTCACAATCGTCCACGCGGTCGAACCGCAGGTCCTCGTCGAAGGCGGCGAGGAGCCGGTCGCGGGCGTTGCGGGGACGGGCGACCGCATCGTCGCCGAGAGCCTCGAAGACGCGGAATCGCGCGCCGAACGCGTCCTCAACGCGGCCGCCGAACGCGCCGCCGACGCCGGCGTCGACGCGGCCACGGAACTCCTCTACGGCGACCCCGTCGAGGCGATTCCGGCCTACGCCGACGAGGCGGACGCGGACGGCATCTTCGTCGGCCACCGCGGCCTCTCGAAGCGCTACGAGGGGCTGGTCGGCAGCGTCGCCAAGGAACTGGTCGAACGGGCGTCCTGCCCCGTCACCGTCGTCCGCTGAATGCGACGACTCGACGGCCGAAACGGCGGCGGCCAACCCCTGCGAACCGCCCTCGCGCTCTCGCTCGTCACCGGCGAATCGTTCGAGATGACGAACGTCCGCGGGAACCGCTCGACGCCCGGACTGAAGGCCCAGCACGTCGCCTGCGTCTCGGTCGCGGCGGCCGTCTCGAACGCCGCGGTCGAGGGCGGCGAGGTCGGCTCCTCGACGCTCCGCTTTTCGCCCGACAGCGTCCGAACCGACCCCGTCGAGGTCGCCGTCGGCACGGCCGGGAGCGCGACGCTCGTCTGTGAGACGGTGCTCCCGGCGGCCGTCGCCCTCGACGACCCGCTTTCGCTCACCGTCACCGGCGGCACCGACGTTCGGTGGTCGCCGCCGGCCGACTACCTCCGGTACGTGAAGCGCCCGTTGTGTTCGAGGTTCGGCGTCGAGTTCGGCGTCTCGGTGCCCCGCCGCGGCTTCTACCCGGCCGGCGGCGGAAGGCTTTCGCTCCGCATCGAACCGGCCGAGCCGACCCCGCTGGCGCTGGACCGCCGCGCGGACCCCGACGAACTCCGGGTCTACTCGGTCGAAAGCGACTCGCTCGCGGACGCCGCGGTGGCCGAGCGACAGGTGGAGGGCGTCCGCGACGCGCTCGCCGAGGCGGGTGTCGAGTTCCCCGTTCACGCCGCGGTCTCGTCGGTCGAAAGCGACTCGCCCGGGTCGGTCGTGGTCGCCGTCGCGCGGGGAGAGGATGACGAGCGCGCCGGCGACGGCTCCGAGTCGGTCGTCGCCGGCTTCGACGCCTACGGCGAGCGCGGCACGCCGGCCGAGGCGGTCGGGTCGCGAGCGGCCGCGTCGTTCCTCGACTGGCTCGGCGGCGACGCGCCCGTGGACCGACACATGGCCGACCAGCTGCTCGTCTGGGTCGCGCTCGCCGGGGGTCGCCTGCGGATTCCCGCCGTCACGGACCACGTGCGGACGAACCTCGACGTGATTCGGGCCTTCGGCTACGACGTGACGCTTCTGGCGGGCGACGACGGCGCAGGTGCGGTCGTGGAGTCCGACGGCGGCCGGTGAGCGAGGGACCCGTTTTCGGCCGGCTCAGAGCGCGTAGCACCCGGTCAGTTTCGTCTCGGCGACGACGTGTCCCGCGATGGCGCGCTTCAGGTCGGCCTTCGTCGCGCCCGCGTCGAGGTCGAGGGGTGCATCGAGCGCGTACAGCAGGAACCGGTAGGTGTGCTCGCCGTCCGGCGGGTTCGGGCCGCCGTAGCCCCGCTCGCCGTAGCTGTTCGTTCCCTCGACCGCGCCCGGTGGCGTCTCGCCCGCCGCGATGGCGTCCGTCTCGGGGGCGACGTTCCAGACGAGCCAGTGGTCCCACACCTCGCCCGCGGGCTTCACGGCGTCGGGGTCGTCCATCACGAGGGCGAGCGAGGCGGTCCCGGGTGGCACGCCGCCGATGCGGAGCGGCGGATTCTCGTTTGCGGCCGCGTAGCCGTGGGGGCGGGGTATCGGGCATCCGTCGTCGAACGCCGGGCTCCGGAGGGTGAGCCCGCGACGGCGCTCGCTCGACTCGCTCGATATCATACCGTCGCGTTGGGCGACCAGCGACAAAATTATTCGTTCGGGAAACCCGACGCGTCAGCGGCTGCGAACGACGCGAACGCCGATTCCGTCGGGGTCGGAGAGGACGAGCGACTCGGTCGCGGTTGACGCGTCGGCCGCGTCAGTCGCGTCGCCGTCGCCGGACCCGGGCTCGTCGGACCCGTCCTGTTCGATCTCGTGGCCGGCGTCGACCAGCGACTCGCGGACCGCGTCGAGCGTCGCGGCGTCGGGGACGACGACTTCGAACCACTCGATGCCGCGGCTCCCGCCGGCCGGGGCGCTTCGGGTGTTCCAACTGTTCAGGCCGACGTGATGGTGGTACTCGCCGGCGGCGACGAACGCCGCGCCGGGGTAACCCTCGTCGCGGACGCGCATACCGAGTGCGTCGACGTAGAAATCCCGCGAACGAGGGACGTTCGTGACTTCGAGGTGGACGTGGCCGAGGTCGGTGCCGGCGGGCGCGACCTCGTCGCCGGCGGCGTCGTCCGCGAGCGCACCGAGGTCCAGCGGGAGCGTGTCCATCGACACCCGGCGGTCGTCGGTCCACGGCCACTCCTCGCGCGGGCGGTCGCGGTAGACCTCGACGCCGTTGCCCTCCGGGTCGCGGAAGTACAGCGCCTCGCTGACGAGGTGGTCGGACGCGCCGGAGAGCGTCGCACCCGTGTCGCCGGCGCGGGTTCGGGCGCGGGCGAGCACGTCACCGAGCGCGCCGCGGTCGGGCACGCGAACCGCGAGGTGGAACAGCCCGGCCTCCCGGCGACCGCGCTCGGGGGCGTCGGAGTCCTCGTCGAGGACGACGACGGGCGTCTCGCCGGCCGAGAGCACCGCCCGCGACCCGTCGCGTTCGCGCTCGACCGCGAGGCCGACCACGTCGCGGTAGAACGGGACGACGCGGTCGAGCGAGCCGACGCGGAGCGCGACCCGACCGAGGTGGGTGTCGTCCGTGAGCGAGCCGTCGGATGGGGAATCGTTCGTCATATCCCCGTCTTCGAGCGTGGCCGTGAAAACGTCCGTAGTAACATCGGAGTCACTCGCGGCGCGGCGTGTAACCGGGTCGCCGGCGGCGAGAAACCGCCGGCTGAGACGGAAGGAAACCGAGACCGAGAGCTAACCGAAAGCGAGAGCGAAGGAGCGAAAACGGAAACAAAAACGAGGCGGACGGAAACGCGAACGGGCGACCGGGTCGCTACTCGGCGTAGTAGTACTCGCCGGCGCGCTTCTGCTCGCGGTCGAGTTGCGAGTCGGGCTTGTTGATGCGCGGGCGCTGGGTGCGCTCGTCGCGGCGGAACGTGATGTCGAGGTCCGACAGGAAGTCGTTCATGCCGTCGCGCATCTCCTGCGGTTTCGAGGCGTGGCCCTCGATGGACGGCTCGCCGTCGAACACCATCAGGCGGTCCGCGAGCAGGTCCATCATGTAGATGTCGTGGTCGATGACCATGACCGTCGCGTCGTGGTTCTCGGCGTAGCGGCGGATGGCCGAGGTGGCCTGCACGCGCTGTTCGACGTCGAGGTGGGCCGACGGCTCGTCGAGCAGGTAGAGGTCGGCATCCTGCGAGAGACACGCCGCGATGGCGACGCGCTGGCGCTCACCGCCGGAGAGGTCGGTGAGGTTGCGCTCCATGATGCGGTTGAGCTGGAGCGGGTTCGCGATTTCGGTGTTCCAGTACGACGAACCGAACTGGTCGGTGATGGACGAGAGGAACGCGTCGACCCGCATCGGCTGGTCGATTTCGATGTACTGCGGCTTGTAGGAGATGTCGAGCGCGAAGTCGAGGTCGCCCGCGTCGGGCGTCAGGTCGCCCGTAAACAGCTGTGCGAGCGTCGACTTCCCGATACCGTTCGGGCCGACGACGCCGAGCACTTCGCCGTTGTAGATGGTGCCGGATTCGACTTCGAGCGAGAACTCGCCGTCGCCGTAGGACTTGGCGAGGTCGGGGTACTCGACGAGGGGTTCGGCCTTCGTCGTCTCCCGCGGCGCGTGTTCCTCGAAGGTGATGGCCTCCGGGCGGATGCGCATGTTCTCGTTCGAGAGGTAGCCCTTCAGATACTCGTTGATGCCGTTTCGGACCGACTTGGGGTCGGTGATGACACCGTACGCGCCGGGCTCACCGTAGGCGACGTGGAGCGTGTCGGCGAGCAGGTCGAGGATGGCGAGGTCGTGTTCGACCACGAGCACCGCGCGGTCTTCGTCCTCCGCGAGTTCGCGGATGAGCCGCGCGGCGGTGACGCGCTGGCCGATGTCGAGGTACGGCGAAATCTCGTCGAGGAAGTAGAAGTCGCGGTCGCGGGCGAGCGTCGCCGCGAGGGCGACCCGCTGGAGTTCGCCGCCGGAGAGCGTCTCGATGTCGTTGTCGACGACGGGCCCGATGTCGAGGCGGTCGATGTAGGAGTCGAGCGCGCCGCGCTCGTCGGTCGCTTCGAGGAGTTCGCGCGCCGTCCCGTCGAACTGCTTGGGAATCTGGTCGACGTACTGCGGCTTGCGCGCGATGGAGACCTCGCCGTCGCGGACCTGCTCGACGTAGTTCTGGAGTTCGGTCCCGCGGAAGCGGTCGAGGACGGCCTCCCACGTCGGGTCGTCGTCGTAGTTGCCGAGGTTGGGGACCATCTCGCCCGCGAGGGCGCGGACGGCGGTCGTCTTCCCGATACCGTTCGGGCCGAGGATGCCCGTGACCGAACCGGCCTCGGGGACCGGAAGCCCGTACAGCGAGAAGGCGTTCTCGCCGTAGCGGTGGGTCGGCTCCTCGTCGAGCTCCGACGGGAGGTTGATGATTTCGATTGCATCGAAGGGGCATTTCTCGACGCAGATGCCGCAGGTCTCGCCGAGACAGATTTCCTCGGAGATGCGCACCTGGTCGGGGCCGCCCTGCTCGGCGTCCTCGCCGCGGAGCGTGATGCACTCTTTGCCCGTCCGGTTCGGCGGACAGAAGTTCGAGCACTCGTAGCTACAACGGTCCGGGGAACACCGGTCCAAGTCGACGACGGCGATACTATCGTCGGCCATCGTTAGAGCTGAACACCCGAAGTCAGCAGGATGGCGAACGTGATGAACCAGAGCGCGAAGGTCATGAACACCACGTAGAGGTAGTCCTTCGCGCCGAACCCGTTGACGTCGACGCCGACGACGCGGAGCACGGGGAACTGAATGAGGACGAGCGCCCCGAGGATACCCACGGCCAACTGATTGGTCGCGGCCTCGGGACTCGTCCCCACCACAGCACCCGAAACCACCGCGGCGGCGATGCCGGCGAGGCAGGCGAGTGTCGTGACCGTCACTCCGCGAATGTGACTGGAGAGTCCGGTCTGCGTTTCCGTGGCCATGTGTTCCCGTGCGATATCCGGCGTCAAAAGGCGTTCGTTCCTCCCGCCGCCCCGCGGATAAAGCGTTGTCGGCCGGTCGCAGGCCAACAAGGTTTATGCTGGTAGCGCGTTTCGATTCGTAACGATGGCTGGAACAGAAGAGGAGAGTCTCGACGACCTCCCACCGAGTGCGAAGCTTGTTTTCAAAGTGCTCGAATACAACGGTCCGCTCACCCAGAAAGGCATCGTCGAAGAGTCGATGCTCTCGGCGCGAACCGTTCGCTACGCGCTCGAACGACTGGAGGGAATCGGTATCGTCGACGAGGACGTCTACTTCGCCGACGCCCGACAGAACCTCTATCAGTTGACCGATCTCGCGCCGCAGCAGGCGCAGGCCAAAGCCGACGGCGGCAAGGAAAAGGCCTGCTGCGCCGAGTAATCAGAACCGCCGCGGAACCACCGCACGCTTCGCAGTCGGTGTCGTAAGAGACCAGTTGCGACGTGTCGACCCGGTCGAACTCCGACCGACGAAAACGACGATTCGGCCGTTCTGTTAGGCCGGAACGACCGTAATCTGCTGTTTTCTGTCGATTGCGTTCTCCAGTTCCTCGGCGATGGCGCTGCCGCGGGAGACCTGAATGTCGCCGCCGCGACCGACCGTCGCCGTGAACAGGTACTCCCCGTCGGCGCGGACCTCGACCGTCTCACCGACGTGGCCGTCCATCCGAACGACGACGTGCCGCGAGGTGACCTCGGGCGTCACGACGACGCCCTCGTCGGCCCCGCCCGCGGAGGCTGACGCGCCGGACTGTCCGCCGGCGTTCGCGCCCGCGTGCTGCCCCGACGACGAGGGCTTCTCGTCGTGGGTCCGCACGTCGATGTCGATCCCGAGTCGGTCTTCCACGTCCGAGATGCGGCCGCCGCCCTTCCCGATGACGTAGGAGATGTCGTCTTCCTCGACGTAGACGACCGCGCGGTTCTGGCCCTGCAAGTCGACGTCGACGTGGCCGCGGGCGATGGAGCGAATCTCCCGTTCGATTTCCTGTTTCGCCAGCCGGGAGACGCCGCTTTCCTTCTCCTCGCCGTCCTCGCCGAGCGGGACGGTGACGACCTGCCGGTTGAACGTGTAAATCTCGTACTTCGGGGTGCCGGTCTCGAAGTCCCGAATCTGGATGACCGGACGGGCGAGGTCCTCCGCGAAGAGGCCCTCGGGCACCTTCACCTCGGTGCGCACGTCGTACACCGTGTGGACCTCGCCGTCTTCGATGTAGACGACGGTGTCGACGACCTGCGGAATCATGCCGAGTTCGACCCGGCCGACGAGGCGCTGGAGCGCGTCGATGGCGCGGGTGGCGTGGACGACCCCGACCATGCCGACGCCCGCCAGCCGCATGTCCGAGAACACGGAGAAGTCCTCGGTCTTTCTGACCTCGTCGTAGATGGTGTAGTCGGGGCGAACGAGCAGCAGCGAGTCGGCCGTCTTCGCCATGTCGCCGCCGAGGGCGGTGTACTGGGTGATGTCGGGGCCGACCTGGAGGTCGCGCGGCTTCTCCATCGTCTTGACCGCGTAGTCGCTGTCGTTGAGGAACTCGGCGACCGCCTGCGCGAACGTGGACTTCCCGGCCCCGGGCGACCCGGCGATGAGGACGCCGCGCTGGCGCTCGGAGAGTCGGTCGCGGAGTTCGTCGGCGAACTCGTAGTCGTCGAGTTCGGTCTTGACGATGGGACGGACGGCGGTGATTTCGATGCCGTCGGCGAACGGCGGGCGGGCGACCGCGATGCGGTAGTCGCGGAACTGGACGATGTCCATGCCCGGCTCGGAGAGTTCGACGAAGCCGTCGGTGGCGGCGCGGGCGGAGTTGACGATGTCGTCGGCCCACTCCTTCATCGTCGCCTCGTCGGTCGGCTCGTCGGCGATGGGCTGGTAGTGCATCTCGCCGACCGCGCCGCGTTTGGCCTTCGGGCGGGTGTCGGTCTTGAGGTGGACCGACATCGTCTGGTCGTCGAAGAAGCGCTCGATGATGAGCCCGCCGGAGCCGCGGACCGCGGCCTCGACGTACTCGACCGAGACGCCCTTCGCCTTCGCCACTTCGGCCTGCACCACGTCGCTCGTCAGGAGCGTCGCCGACCGCTCGGTGGCGATGTCGCGGATGAGCGCGTCGATGTCGCCCTCGCCGGCACCTTTCGTCTCGCCCGAACTCGGGCGACGGCCGACGTAGTTGAGGTCGATGACGCCGTCGTCGGCGAACTCTGCGAGGCGCTGGAGCTCCGAAAGGCCCTCCCAGCCCGTGTCACGGCCGTCGTTGGCCTGCGATTCGAGTTCGCTGACGACCGCCTCGGGGACGAGTACGTCGGCACCCTCGTAGGTGCCGTCGTCGACTCGCTCGGACACGCGACCGTCGATGACCGCGCTCGTGTCCGGCACTATCTTCATGCGCGTGAGTTTGGGCGGGTGACGGATAAGGTTGTAGATAAAAGCGGTGACACCGCCGGCGGGTCGTCGGGTGGTACCGCGTCCCGCGTTCCGCGCCCCGCGTCCGGCGACCCCGACTCAGTCGTCGCCCGGCGCGACGGCTCGCTCGCCGTCGACCACCTCGAACGACTCGACGAGGTCGTCGAGGTCGGCGGCCTGCGACGACAGCACCTCGGTCTGGTCCGCGAGGTCGCCGATGGACTCGGACTGCTCCTGTGCGGTCTCGACGACGGTTCGCGACTGGCCGGCGGTCTCCTCGGAGATGTTCGCCACGTCGTCGACGCGGGCGGCGATGTCCGCCGCCGACTCGGCCTGCTGGTCGGTCGCGGCGCTCACCTCGGCCACGCTGGCGTCGATATCCGTCACCATGTCCACGATGGTCTCGAACTCGCCGATGGCCTCCGTGACCGTCTCCAGACTGTCGGCGACCTGCCGGTTCATCTCCCGCACGTCGGCGAGCGTCTCCTCGGAGTGCTCGGTGATGTCTGCGATGAGGCCCGATACCTCGTCGGCGGAGTCGCGGGTCTCCTCGGCGAGCGACTTGACCTCCTGTGCGACGACGCCGAAGCCGTCGCCGGCCTCGCCCGCGTGGGCGGCCTCGATGGCCGCGTTGATGGCGAGCAGGTCGGTCTGCGAGCCGACGTGGTCGATGAACGCCGCGATTTCGTCTATCTCCTCGATGCTCTCGGTGAGTTCCGCGACGGCGTCGGCGGTGCGGTCGATGCGGGCCTCCACGGTGTCTAACTCCTCCATCGCCTCGGTCGCGGCGGCGCGGCCGACCTCGCCGCGCTCGGAGGCCGTCTCGGCCGTGGTGGCGACCTCGTCGGCGGAGGCGGCTATCTCCTCGACGGTCGCGGAGAGCGTGTTGAGTTCGTCGGAGACGGTCTGGAGGTGTTCCGTCTGCGCCCCCGCGCCGTCGGAGATTTCGGTGACCGAGGCGGCGACTTCCTCGCTGGCGGCGTCGGCCCGGCGGACGTGCTCGCGGGCGGTCGAACTCATCTCCGACACCTCCTGTGCGAACGACTGCACCTCGCCGATGGTCGACGAGAGTGTGCGGACGAGGTCGTTGTAGGTCGCCGCGACCTCCGCGTACCGCTCGTCGTCGACGCCCCAGTCGTCGGTGTCGATGGTGGCGGTGAGGTCGCCCGCCTGCGCCCGCGAAGTCGCCTCCGCGAACGCCTCCACGAGGTGCTGGAGGTTGCGCGTGTAGTCCGCGAGGTCGCGCTGCATCCGGTCGAGCGCGTCACCGAACTCGCCCGGTAAGTTCTCGTCGAGCGCCGGGTCGTCGAACCGCTGGTCGGCGAGCGCGCCCGCCTGCGAGGCGACGACGCAGAGGTGGTCGTGCATCGCGCCGAAGTCGTCGGCGAGGCGGGCCACCTCGTCGGTTCCGCTCACGTCCGGGGGGCGGGCCGACAGGTCGCCCGCCGCGACGCCCGCGGCCGCCGACGAGATGGACTCGATCGGCGAGACGATGTCTTTTCGCGTGATGATAATCGTGTTGACGAACGCGAGGCCGGCACCGAACAGGAGGAGCGCCGAGAGTTCGAGTCGGAGCGCGCCGGTCGCGACCCACGGAAGCGCGGCCTGCGCGAGCGAGACCGCGAACTGGATGGCGACGGCGGCGACGACCTTTCTCTCGACCGAACCCGAGATACCGAGCGCGTCCATGCTTCCCCAGAGCAACTGTTCGTACGTCGAGACGAGTCGCATACTCCGACGTGCGGGGTATACGTCATAAGCCGGACCGGGCATTCTCGGAATTTGATAACGGACTCCCCGCGAGGCGGCGCGAGGGAGTGCCCGACCGCAGTCGCGACGGGTCCGCGGCGGGACTGCCGGACGCACACGCTTTTGGAGCGACCCGCCGACGGGCCGGCATGGACGAACTCCGCGACCTCACGGAGACGCTCGTGTCGGTGCCGAGCCACGAGGACGAGACCGCCGCCGGCGACGCCATCGAAGCGTGGCTCCGCGAGGAGACCGACGCCGACGTGGCCAGAGACGACGCGGGGAACGTCGTCGCCCGCGTCAACCCCGGCGTCGGCGAGTCGCTCGCGCTCGTCGGCCACCACGACGTGGTTCCGCCGGCCGACCGCCAGACCACGGACGGCGGCGACTACGTGGTCGAGACCCGCGACGGCCGCCTCTACGGCCGCGGCGCGGCGGATATGAAAGGTGCCGTCGCGGCGTCGATGCTCGCCTTCCGCGACGCGGCCGCCGACGCCGACTCGGAAGTCGCCTTCGCCTCGTTCGTCGGCGAGGAAATCGGCGGGGAAGGCGTCCGCGCCGCCCTCGACGACGGCTTCGAACTCGACTACGCCGTCGTCGCGGAGGGGTCGACGAACTACACCGGCCCGGACCGAACCGACGTGGCCGTCGCCCACCGGGGCCGCCGGGCGAGCACCCTCGTCGCGTCGGGGACCGCCTGCCACGCCAGCGAACCCGAGCGCGGCGAGAACGCCGTCTACCGCGCGACCGACGCGGTGGACGTGGTCCGCGGCCTCTCGATACCGGACGCCGAGGTCCTCGGCCACCCCGTCTCGGGGAGCCTCGCCGTCACCGAAATCGACGGCGGGAGCGCGTGGAACGTCATCCCCGACCGCTGCGAGGTGACCATCGACGAGCGGACCGTCCCCGGCGGCTTTGCTGACCTCGCGCTGGCTGCGGAAATCGAGGGCGTCGAGTGGGTCGTCGAACAGGACCTCCCGCCGATGGCGTGCGACGACGCCGAGTTCGCTGACCGCGTCCTCGACGCCGCTCGGACGGTCCACGAGGCCCGCGGCGACGAAGCACCCGAACAGACGACGAAGCCCCACGCGACCGACGCCGGGTGGCTGGCGCAGGCGGGCACGACCTGTGTCGTCTACGGCCCCTCGGAGCCCGGCGAGGCGCACACGAGAGACGAGAGCGTGTCGCTCGACGTGCTGGCGCGGTGTTACGAGACGTACCGCGCGCTCGTTGGGGAGTGGTGAGAACCACCGGCTCCGCCCGCGACGACACCTGAACACCCCGCCCGCGACGACGCCCGAGACACCACCGGGCGGGACTGAAAGGGGCCGCGAGCGAGGGCGAACCCCGGCGGCGTGAGCACCGCAGGCCGGAGGCCGAGGAGCGCGCGTCGCCGCGGGAGTCGTCGCTCGCGGGGGCTTTCGCGGTGTCGTTCACGGCTGTTGTGTCGTTGGAGCCGGTCGCTATCTCGTCGGAGTCGAAAGCGCGCCCAGTGACGACCGAGTAGCAAAAGCCCGCCACGAATGACCGCCTCCTGCGGTTTAATACGCCTCCGAGACCACCGTTCGTATCATGGCACAGTCCTCCGCGGAATCCGACTCGGAGTCGGCGTACGACCGACTCCTCACGAAGTACAAGCGAATCGCCAACGTCGAGAACGCCGGCGGCATCCTCTCGTGGGACCAGCAGGTCGTGATGCCCGACGAGGGAACGCCTGCGCGCTCCCAGCAGATGTCCGCGCTCTCCGCCTTGAGCCACGAACTCCTGACCGACGACGAGTTCGGGGACCTCCTCGACGCGGCCGAGGCCGACGACCCGACCGACGAGCAGGCCGACGTGCTGCGCGAACTCCGCCGCGACTACGAGCGGGCGGCCCGCGTGCCGAACGACCTCGTCGAGAAGATTTCGGCGGCGTCGTCGGAGGCCATTCCGGCGTGGAAGCAGGCGAAGGCCGAAGACGACTTCGAGAAATTCGCGCCGCATCTGGAGAAGCACGTCGAACTGAAGCGGCAGTACGCCGAGCACATCGACCCCGACCGCGACCCCTACGAGGTGCTGTTCGAGGACTACGAGCCGTGTCTCCCGCTCGAACAGGCCGAGGAGATTCTCGCAGAGGTGCGCGAGGTGCTCGTCCCGATGATTGAGGACATCCGCGAGTCCGACACGGACCTCGCGGTCGACGCCTTCGAGGGCGAGTTCCCCGAAGAGGACCAAGAGGAACTCGTCCGCGACGCGCTGACGACGCTCGGCTACCCGTGGGAGCGCGGCCGTCTCGACACCGCCCCGCACCCGTTCTCCTCGGGGACGCAGTTCGACGCCCGCGTGACGACCCGCTACGACGAGTCAGACGTGCTCGGGTCGCTGTTTTCGACCGTCCACGAGTTCGGCCACGCGCTGTACACCCTCGGCCTGCCCGACGAGCACTACGCGACCCCGCTCGGTGAGGACCGCAACCTCTCGGTCCACGAGTCGCAGTCGCGGCTCTGGGAGAACCACGTCGGCCGCTCGCGCGCCTTCTGGCGGCACTTCCTGCCCACGCTCGAAGACCGGTTCCCCGAGGTCGACGCGACGGTCGAGGAGGCCTACGAAGCGGCCAATCGGGTGTACGACGACAACCTCATCCGCGTCGAGGCGGACGAACTGACCTACCACCTCCACATCGTCATCCGGTTCGAACTCGAACGCGACCTCATCGCCGGCGACCTCGACGTCGAGGACGTGCCGGAGGCGTGGAACGACAAGTACGAGGAGTATCTCGGCATCCGCCCGGACACCGATTCCGAGGGTTGTTTGCAGGACATCCACTGGGCGTACGGGAACTTCGGCTACTTCCCGACCTACTCGCTCGGCTCCATCATGGCCGCCCAACTGTTTTCGGCCGCCGAGGAAGACATCGACGACCTCGACGGGAAACTGGCCGACGGCGAGTTCGACGACCTCCGGGAGTGGCTCCGGGAGAACGTCCACCGCCACGGTCGGCGCTACGAGACGAACGACCTCGTGAAGCGAGCCACCGGTGAAGACTTCGCCGCCGACGCGTTCCTCGACTACGTCGAGTCGAAATACGGGGCGCTGTACGACCTGTAAACGAGCGGAACAGTCCGCCGCAGTCGCCCGGTTTTCGACAACTCGGAGTCGTCGTAGGAACTAAATAGGGGTATGCCATATCATACCATGTATGGCCTCAGCACCCAGTGACGACTTGTTCGACCAGTTCTTGACCGACCGCGGTCACGAGACAGAACCGGCACGCTGGGACCGATCCTATAACAAGTTGCAGTGCCCCGACTGCGGGGCCCTGCACGACATGGGCGCGGCGACCTGCTCCGTCTGCGGGTGGGTGCCGGAGGCCTGACGCGTCCGAACTGACCACGCCACGAGCACCTGTTCTCGACGGTTTCCCACCCGTTCGGTGAGCCGTCCGCGAACGCCCGGCGAGTACGCTACTCCGGGCGCGTTCGCCCTCGTCCGAAGCACGTCGCTTATCACCGATAAGACCGTGAACGTGCACAATGAGCGAATCCGACGTGACCGTCACCCGGTTGTTCGGCGGCCCGGGAAGCGGGAAGACCACGGCCTTGCTCGACAAGGTCGAGGAGATTCTCGAACAAGACGGCGTCACCATCCGCGACATTCTCGTCGTCTCTTACACCCGAGCCGCGGCGGCCGAGGTCCGCGACCGGCTCGCTGAGCGACTCGACATCAACCCCCGGTCGCTGAAGGGGAACGTCTCGACGATGCACGCGAAGGCGTACGAACTCTTGAGCCTCTCGCGGAACGACGTGGTCGGCGAGAGCGACAAACAGGAGTTCTGCGAGGACTACGGCATCGAGTTCGAAGACGAGTACGGCGGCGCGGGCCGCCGGACCGCCCGCTCGACCACCATCGGCAACAAGGTCATCGCCACGAGCCAGTGGCTCCAGCGCACCCGCCGCGACGTGTCCGACTGGTACGACGTGCCGTTCCAGTGGAACGTCGAGGAGGTCCGCCTCCCGCCGGAAGTCGACCCGAACGCCCAAGAGGGCAACAAGTACACCCCGACGTGGCCCTCCGACGACGACCGCATCGACATCCCCGAGGCCATCCGCGCGTGGCGCGCCTACAAGGGCGAACACGGGTTGGTCGGATTCGCTGACATGCTCGAACGCGTCAAGCAGCGCGCGCTCGTCCCCAACGTCGACTACCTCGTCATCGACGAGTTCCAGGACATCACGACCCTCCAGTACGACGTGTACGAGGAGTGGAAGCCCCACATGCGGGGCGTCCTCATCGCCGGCGACGACGACCAGGTCGTCTACGCGTGGCAGGGCGCGGACCCGAACCTCCTCCTCGACGCCGAACGCGACAACGACGAGATTCTGCCGAACTCCTACCGCCTCCCGTCGAACGTCCTCAACGTCGTCAACCGAGAGATTCGCCACATCGACAAGCGACAGGAGAAGGACCTCAAGCCGCGCAAGGAAGGCGGCGCGGTCGAGGCCGTCGAGAGTCCGTCGATGCTCGAACTCGCCCGGAACGTCCGCTACACCGTCGAGAAAGACGAGGGCACCGTGATGGTGCTGTTCCGCGCGCGCTACCAGATGTTCCAGTTCATCGACGAGTTCCTCCCGTCGGGCATCCCCTTCTCGACGCTGACCGACCAGCGCATGTGGACCGACCGGCTCACGCAGTACGTCCGCGCGGTCGAGGCGCTCGACGCCGAAGAGCCCGTCAACGGGCTGGAGGCCCGCCGCCTCGCGGACATGCTCCAGGACTCCGCGTTCGGCACGAACGACCGCGACGACCTGTTCGACGCCATCGACGACAGACAGGAGGAAGTCGGCGTCGACGACATCACGAACATCGAGTTCACGCCGAAGGAAATCAAGAACTTCGCACCGTTCGCCCCCGACAGTTCGTCCGCGAGCGACATGGTCCGCAAGGTGACGAGCTTCCAGCGCAAGTCCGTCAACGCGTACTTCGGCGGCGGCTACGAGGAGATGGACCCCAGTCGCGTCCGCGTCGGCACCATCCACTCCGCGAAGGGTCGCGAGGCCGACCACGTGTTCATGGCGACCGACCTGACCGAGAAGGTGGTCGAGCAGATGGCGGCGTCCGTCTCCGACGAGGAGCTCGAAGCCCGCGGCATCGAGGAGTTCACCGCGACGACGAGCCCCGTCCCGCTCATCACCGACAACGAGCGCCGCGTCTTCTACGTCGGGATGTCCCGCGCCCGCGAGCGCCTCATCGTCCTCGAAAACCTCGTCACCGGCGCGCCGACGCTCCCCATCAGCGTCCTGCTCCACAACGAGATTCGCGAGGAACCCGCGCAGGAACTCGTCGACGACGCGCAGGAACTGCCCGCGCCCGAACCAGAGGCGTAACGTCCCGTGCGGTGGAGTCCGCGCGGCGGCGACGCCATCGACGCCGCCGTGTCCGAGCGAGACGCCGTCGGCTTCGTCGCCGTCTCCCGCGGTGCCGACCCGACGAGTCGCTACCTCACCGGCCGCGCGTTCGACTGCGACCTCGTGTTCGTCCGCGTCGGCGGCGAGACGCATCTCCGGGTCCCCTCGACCGTCGAACCGCCGTCGCTCCCGGTCGCCTCGGTCCGCGTCGACGACAGGCCGCCGGGGACGGCCGCCGCGGCCGTCCTCGCGGAACACGGCGCTTCCGACGGGACCGTCCTCGCGCCGCGGACGGTTCCGCACGACGCCGCGCTCCACCTCGAATCGGCGGGCTACGACCTCGCGTCGACCCCGGCGGTCGAAGCCGCCCGCGCCGTGAAAGACGACGCCGAGCGCGACGCCATCGAGGCCGCTCAGCGCGCGGCGACTCGCGGCGTCGGGCGCGCCGCCGCGATACTGTCGGCGGCGACGGTCGAGGAAGCTGACGACGGCGACGACGGCCGCGACGACAACGGCGACGACGAACAGTCCGTCCTCCACTGGGACGGCGCACCGCTGTCGACCGAGCGACTCCGCCGGCAGGTGAACGCGACGCTCGCGGCCGAGGGCGTCGATGCCGCGGGCGCGACGACGGTTCGCGCGGGACCCCGAGGCGACGGGGGCGGGGGCGAGCCGGTCGAACTCCGACCGGGCGAACCCATCGTCGTCTCGGTCGGCCCGCGCGGACCGACCGGCTACCGCGGCGCGCTGGCTCGCACGTTCGTCGTCGACCCCGACGGCGGGTGGGAGCGCCGGGCGCACGTCGCCTGCGACGCCGCCAGAAAAGTCAGTCTGGCCGAGGCCGACCCCGGCGACGACGCCGGCTTCCTCGGGAGCGAACTCCGGGCGGAGACCGCCGCGTTCGGCTTCTCGATGGCCGACGAGGTGACGAGAGACGTGGGCGGCGGCATCGGCCTCGCGGCCCGGGAGGACCCGCCGCTCGGCGGCGACAGAGAACTCGTCGCCGGCAACGTCCTGCGCGTCCGCGCCGCGGTCACGCACGCGGACCACGGGCGAGTCGAACTGACCGACGTGTTGGTCGTCGGTGACGACGGGCCGCGGCTGCTCGGCGGCGCGCCGACCGGTCTCGACCCGAGTCGCTGGTAGTCGGCTCGCGTCCCTTGCGTCCCTCGTGGGGAGTTATTCCTCGTCGTCCGGCTCTTTCGCAACGCCGCCGACGACTTTCTCGGCCGCGAGCGAGGGGAGGTCCTGCGGCATGGTGAGGAACTTCGGGAGCGCGACCATGAGCACCGCGAGAAGGAGCATCGCGCCGCCGAAGGCGGTCCGCCCGTCGGCGAGGAGCGTGAGGCCGAAGCCGCCGACGGGGATGGCGAAGATGAGGGTCGCCGCGAGACCGACCATCTCCATGATTCCGAGTCGCATCGCCCGAGGCTACACCGCGGGCGACTAAAAGCGTCGCGACCGGCGAGTGAGCGCGAGCACCGATGGGACGCCGGCGGCAAGCGACCCGTCGCCGCGGCCGACAGTCGCGCGGGGTAGCATTAAGCCGCCGCCGAGTCGACTGCCCGCATGGTCGCCGTCACGTCCGGAATGCTCGTCGTCTTCGCCCTCGTCGTCGTCACGATGGCGCTGTTCGTGACGGAGGCGGCCCCGCCGGACGTGACGGCCATCGGCGTCATCGTCGCGCTGGTCGTCCTCGAACCGTGGACGCGAGTCGGCCTCCAGACGGGGCTGTCGGGGTTTTCGAGCGCCGCGACGATTACCATCCTCTCGATGTACGCCCTCAGCGAGGGGGTTCGACAGACCGGCGCGATTCGCGTCCTCGGCGACGCGGTCGCCTCGTTCACGAACGGCAGCGAGAGCCGACTGCTCGCCGCGGTCGTGGGCCTCACCGGCCCCATCGCGGGCATCGTCAACAACACGCCGGTCGTGGCGGTGTTCGTGCCGATGGTGTCGGACCTCGCGGACCAGGCGAACGTCTCGCCGTCGAAGCTCCTCATTCCCCTCTCGTACGCCTCGATGCTCGGCGGCACGCTCACGCTCGTCGGGACGGCGACGAACCTCGTCGCCAGCGAGGCCTACGCCGAGGCCACCGGACTGCCGCCGTTTTCGATGTTCACGTTCACGCCGCTCGGGGCGCTCGTGTTCGTCGTCGGCGCGGGCTACCTGCTTGCGGTCGCGCCGCGGCTCCTCCCCGAGCGAATCGAGCCCGGGAACCGAACCGGCAACTACGGCGTCGAGCCGTTTCTCGCCCGCGTGCTCGTCCCCGCGCGGTCGCCGCTCGTCGGCATCCCCGCGGGCGAGGTGTCGGACGACACCTACCGCGACCTCAACGTGGACATCCTCGACGTGCTCCGCGGCGGCGAACACTTCATCGCGGCCGACTCCGACCGCGAGGTGGCCGCCCGCGACATCCTGACCGTCCGGGGCGACCCGGCGACGATTCGGCGCTTCTGCGACCTCGCGGGCCTGCGATTTCTCCCGCGGGCGTCGGTCACCGACGCCGAACTCGACCGACCCGACCGCGTGGCGCTCGTCGAACTCGTCGTCCCCCGAGAATCCGGCCTCGTCGGCGAGACCGTCGGCGGCGCGCGACTCCGCGAGCGGTACGACGCGACCGTGCTCGCGGTCCGCCGGCGCGGCGGCGACCTCATCCGCGAGCACTTCCGCGACGTGGACCTCCAAGCCGGCGACTCGCTGCTCCTCCAGACGACGAACGAGACGGCGCGGTATCTCCGCGACAGCGGCGACTTCGTCGTGACGAGCGAGGTCGCAGACGAGTTCATCGAGGACAACGGCGGGCTGTCGCCCACGGCGTTCCGGGCGTTCGCCGTCGTCGCGGCGGTCATCGGGCTGGCCGCGCTCGGCGTCGTCCCCATCGCCATCGCCGCGCTCGGCGGCGTCGCCGCGATGGTCTCGCTCGGCTGTCTGTCCGCGAGCGACGCCTACGACGCGGTGAGCTGGAACGTCATCTTCCTGCTGGCGGGCGTCATCCCGCTCGGCCGGGCGCTCCAACTAACCGGCGGCGTCGCGCTCATCTCTGAGTTCGTCGGCGTCGCCGCGACCTACCTGCCCGTCATCGCCGTGGTCGCCGCGTTCTACCTGCTCACGGGGCTGCTGGCGAACGTCATCACCCCGGTCGCGAGCGTCGTCCTCCTGCTCCCGGTCGCCATCGACACCGCGTTCGGCCTCGGTGCCGACCCCTTCGGCTTCGCGCTCGCGGTCACGTTCGGCGGGAGCACGGCCTTCATGACGCCCATCGGCTACCAGACGAACCTCATGGTGTACGGGCCGGGCGGCTACCGATTCACCGACTACCTCCGCGTGGGCGCGCCGCTCCAACTCCTGCTCGCGGTCGTCACGACCGCCGGCATCGCCCTCATCTGGGGCGTGTAACTCACTCGGCCCGGCTCTCGCCCGCGCTGCGACGCTGGTCAGTCTCCGCCCGGACGCCGCCCTCGCCGTTCGAGGGGTCGTATCCCGCGGGTCCGGAGGGGAGCGTCTCGGGGTCGTCGACGCTCAGCCCCGTGGTGACGAGCAGCCGGAGACCGCGGCGGACCGGCATGTCGAGTTCGCGAATCTCGTCGGCCGAGACCATGACGAGCGCCCCGGCGGTCGGGTTCGGGCTGTGCGGGACGAACACGGTAAACAGGTCGTCGTCGGAGACCTCCGAGACCGACGGCGGAGCCTCGTTCGTGACGAAGCCGATGGAAAACAGCCCCTCGCGCGGGTACTCGACCAACACCACGCGGTCGTAGCCGGCGGTCGGTTCGGTGAGCGACTCCGACACCTGCCGGACGCCGAAGTAGATGGTGCGGACGAGCGGCAGGAGCCGAACGCCGCGCTCGAAGCTCCCGAAGAGCCGCTGACCGAGGCTCATCGACGCGAGGTAGCCGAGAAGCGAGATGGCCACGGCGATGGTGAGCGCCGACAGCACCTGCGAGATGAAGACGATGTCGCCGGAGTAGTTGAGCGCTCCGGCGAGGAAGGGCGTCACCTCGCGGACGACCGGGCGGAGCGCGGCGGTGATGCGGTTGAACGCGAACTGGAGGACGAACACGGTCACGGCCAGCGGGGTCACGAGAATGAGGCCGGTGACGAAACTGCTCCGCAGTCGGGACAGAACGTCCATACCGACTCTCCGGACGATGACGGTAAAATTGTATGGGCGAGAGTGTCACGAAAACGTGATGAAGAACGGAAACGATAGGCATTAACTGCACCCGACCGAAGCCGCGGGTATGTTCACGGGAATCGTGGAGGGGCCGGGCGAAATCGTCGCTGTGACCGACACCGACGGCGGTCGCCGCCTCCGCATCCGAACCGACCTCGCGTTCGACGACCTCCACCACGGCCAGTCAATCGCGGTCTCGGGCGTCTGCCTGACCGTCGAGGCGTTCGGTGACGACTGGTTCGAGGTGTTCCTCGCGGCCGAAACCGTCGAGAAGACCTACCTCGGTGATGCGGTCGAAGGCGACCGCGTCAACCTCGAACGCGCCCTCGCGGCCGACGACCGCTTCGACGGCCACATCGTGCAGGGCCACGTCGACGGGACGACGACGGTCACGAACGTCGAACGCGTCGGCGACGACTGGTTCTTCGAGTTCGACCTCCCCGAGTCGCTGGCGAACTACGTCGTCCAGAAGGGCTCGGTCTGTCTCGACGGCATCAGCCTCACCGTGGCGGACCGCCGCGAAGGCGCCTTCGCCGCGGCCATCATCCCGACGACCTACGACCTGACGACGCTCTCCGAAAAGGCGGTCGGTGACCCGATTCACGTCGAGGTGGACGTGGTGGCGAAGTACGTCGAATCGATGCTCGACGGCTACGCCGAGCGGTTGGTCGTCGAGTAAGCGGGAGAAAGACACGGTTCGTCTCGCTCGCTTTTTCGCGCCGTCGCCGCCTCGCTTCAGTCCTCGAACTCAGTCTGCTCCGAGCTGAACGACGCCGCGCTCGGACCGGACGCGTGGGCGCTGTGGTAGGCCTGACTGTACCGGCGGAGCTTCCCGATGAGGTAGAGCCCGAAGACGCCGTCGTAGATGATGACGTAGACGAGGAAGGCCGCGAGACCGCCGAGGCCGGTTATCCCCGCGATGACGGTCGAGCCGAGGCCGACCGTCGAGTTGTACGTCGCGTGGACCAGCGCCGCGAGGATGAGGCCCTTGATGACGATGGGGCCGGCGTTCTCCTTGTTGAACTTGGCGAGGCCGAGGTAGTAGCCGGCGATGGCCGAGTAGATGACGTGTCCCGGCCCGGCGAGCGCTCGGACCGCGGTAATCGTCCCGCCGGCGGCGATGATGCCGACGCCGCCGGAACCCACATCGAGCCCTGAAGAGCTGAGATTCCGAGTGATATACAGCGCGTTTTCGATGGTGGCGAAGCCGAGGCCGGCCATCGCGCCGTAGACGGCCCCGTCGATGACGGCGTTGAAGCTGTCGTGAGAGTAGGCGTACAGCCTGACCGCGAGGAGCTTGACGGTCTCTTCGACCGGCCCGACGACGAGGAAGTAGAACACGACGCTGCCGAGGAAGCCGAGCGCCAGCTGGAACTCGCCCGCGATGGTCTGGCCGACGTTGCTCAGAAGCGAGTTGAGAATCGCCGCGAACGTGGCCGTGAGGACGCCGAGGAGGAACGTCACCACGAGCATCGAAAGCGGCTCGTTTTGGGTCACGTCGGAGTAGTAGACGTAGCCGGCGAGCGCGAGCGCCGGCAGCGCCGAAAGCAGGGTGAGCGCGCCGACCTGCGGGTCGGTGAGCGCCGAGAGGCCGCCGATACCGACGAGGATGAGCAGCGCGGCGAGGATGACGACCACTCGCGTCGACGCGACCAGCAGCCGGTAGAGCGCGACCGCCAGCCCGTCAACCGAGGTTCGTTCCTCCCACGTGGCGATGTCGTAGAGGTCGTCCGAGCCGTCGGACGCCTGCTCGACTGGGTCCTGCTGGTCCATTACGTGGCATAAAGGGTATTGCGTCTGGTAATAGCTTCGGCCACGGCATCCAGTGACATGGGGGGCGGAGGGTCGACAGTCGGATGGCTGGCGACCGGCGACCGGCGACCGGCGACCGACTGGTCGACGGCCGACCGTACGACGTTAATGCCTCCGCTCCGAAGGGCGGGTATGCACTTCGACCCCCGCGAACAGGCGGCGCTCCGCGAGGTCGGCCTCGACACCGACGACCTCCGGGCCGCGTCGGACCTCGTGAGCGACGCAGTCGAATCGGACGCAGACGCCATCGCCGCGTTCTTCGGCGACGGCGGCACCGTCTACTCGGACATGGAGATGGCCCACAGCGCCACCGACGTGCAGGAGCACGTCGTCGACCACGTCGACCTCTACACCCACGGCGCGGAGCTCCGGGGCTACCTCAAGTTCGACTCGTGGGGCGTCCCCATCGAGGGCGGCCGCGTGCTCTCGGAGGGGAAAGTCGAACTGACGCTCGGCCCGACGGTCGACGCCCGCGTCACCTTCGCCCGCGACGCCGACGAGCTATGAGAGTCCGCGTCCGCGGCATCTACGCCACCGCGCTCACGAGCGTCTTCCTCGACGACGGCCACGACGTGGTGCAGGCGTCCGGGCCGATTCGCGAGCGCTTCGACGCCGAGTTCGACTCGTCGGACCACGACGTGTCGGTCGAGACGACGCGGAACCGACAGGGCGTCGGCGCGACCGGCGCGCCCGAGGCGGTCGCAACGGCCACCGAGCGCCTCTCGGACCTCGGCATCGACACCTTCGCGTGGGACGACCCCGCGCCGACCGGCGCGGTGTTCGACGCCCGCGTGACCGACACCCTCGGCGGCGGCGCGGTCTGCGACCTCGGTGAGACCGAGGGCTACCTCTCGTACGGCGACATCGACGGCCGCGTCGAGGTCGGTGACGAGGTCCGCGTGCAGGTCGCGGAGTCGGCCCCGCCGTGGGCTTCCCGCCGCGCCGAACTGACCGGCGAGGTCCGCGCCGTCGCGGGGCTGGCGACGCTCGACCCCGACTCGGAAGGCGTCCGCGTCGACACCCGCGACGAGGCCGCCGCCCGCGAACTGGCGGGCATGACCGACCTCCTCGGCGGCGACCCGCCCGAGGGCTGGGGCATCCGCTGGCACCGCGACGCCGTCGACGCCGACATGAGCGCCCTGAACGACGCGCTCGACCGGGCCGCCGAGGTGGCCGCGGAACTCGACGACGCGCTCTCGGAACCCGTCGACGCCCCGCGGGCGGTCGCCGCGCCCACCGCGACGACGTGGGTCTGGTTCGGTCGCGAGACCCGCTTCGAACTCGATTCCCAGCGCCGGGCCGTCGAGACGACGATGCCCGGCCACCACCGGACGAAGGCCGCCTCGCAGAAGGCCTCCGCCGGCGTCGACCTCGCGGAGGCGCTCTGCGAATCGGTCGGCGACGGCGAGTTCCCCTTCGGCGTGGTGACCGCGCAGTTCGGCCCGCTCGAAGGCGACGACGTGGAAATCGGCCACGGCAAGCCCGACGGCCGACTCATCACGCTCGGCTCCGGCGAGGTGACGGAACACGACTCCGAGGGGACCGTCGAACTCCGGCGCGGCATGAGCGGCGGCGGCACCTACGACGCCCTCGGCGTCGACCGCGAGTCCGGCGACGTGGCGGTCACGAAGTTCCGCGAGGGGCGCTGGTGGTACCCGACGGTGTACCGCGACGCCGACGGCGCAGTCAAGGGGACCTACGTCAACATCTGCACGCCCGTCGAGTGCTTCCCCGACGAGATTCGCTACGTCGACCTGCACGTCGACGTGGTGAAACACGCCGACGGGACGGTCGAGCGCGTCGACGACGACGAACTCGACGCGGCCGTCGAGGCGGGACACATCTCGGAGGAACTGGCGGAAAAAGCGCGGTCGGTGGCGTCGAGTCTGGAGTCGGCGCTGTCGGGGTAGGCGTCGCAACTTCGGAAGACGGGCAGGCGTCGTTACCGGAGCGGACCCAGTCGTCGTGGTGGCGGGAGTTATCGAAAAGACGTACTGAGAACCGCGGAACAGGGTGCGAGTGTTGGAGGGAACCGTACGGCTACGACCGAAGGGAGTAGCCGCCTTTTTTGGTCCAGATTTTTTGGCGGGGTTCGAGGCGACGACGTGGCCGAGGACCCCGTGAAAAAAGGTGGGTTAGAAGTGCCCCGGTCCCTCGTCGCCGTACTGGAGTTCGCCGCCGCGGCCGCCCTCGACGGTGCTGCTGCCGTGGTCGCCGGAACTGGGGACCTTGACCTGCACGTCGGTGATTTCGTCGAACGTCATGATGAGGTCCGACTGGATGTTCTGGGCGGTGATGTTCGAGATGCCGCACCCGGCGCACGCACCCCCGAGTTCGACGACGACTTCCCCCGATTCCGCATCGGCCTTGCGCACGACGCTGTTGCCGCCGTGCATCTGGATAATCGGCATCTGACCGACCATCCACGTCTCGACGCGCTCTTTGAGGCTCTCCGACTCGTCGCTCATACCCCGATGCTTCGAACCCCACGGATTAGAATGAAACGGTTCTCCCGACGCGCCGGCCGGCGAGAGAAAGGCTATCTCGGTCGTTCGTGATAGATTCGACGCGGGAACCACGCGGTGCGGTGTTCCCGTCGACGCTCTCGGGCGCGAGCGTCGGTCGCTCTCAGTCGCGCCGCTCGTGACGGCGGACCAGCCAACCGGCGACGCCGAGCGCCGCCGCGCCGACGCCGAGTCCGAACCCCGGCGCGTCGGTCGTCGAGGTCGACGATTCGGTTTCGGACGCCGGCGCAGCCGTCTCGTTTCCGGACGGGGACGGCGTCGGCGTCGGCGTGTTGACGAGAGGTTCGGTGGTCGGCTCCGCCCCGAGCGTCGGCGGGTCGCGCTGGTCGCCGGCGTGGTCGGGGAACGTGTAGAGCGCGGGCGACGCGTCGTCGACGCCGCGGCTCGACGCGACGAAAACGCCCTCGTCGGCAAAGGGGTAGGCGTACTGCGCGGTCCAGAAGCTCGCGCGCTCGGGGTCGCGCCACCACGCGAGTTCGACGGGGTCGGTCGGGTCCGACACGTCGTGGCGCTTGACGCCGCCGCGGTACCACGAGGTGTAGAGCCTGTCGTCGCGGAAGTCGAAGTTGTGCGCCGTGGTCCAGACGCCGCCGAGCGTCGGGTCCGGGCTGGCCGGCGGCTCGATGGTCGAGCGCCGCTCGGGATTCGCGGGGTCAGTCACGTCCCAGAGTTCGACGCCGCTCGGCCCGCCGACGAGCTCGGTCGTCCCGTCGTCGCGGTCGACCTCGATTGCCCACGACTCGACGCCGACGCCGAGGAGGTCGCCGGCGTCGTCGGTGGCGACGTAGTGGTGGTTACCGGGCGGCGTCCGCCGCTCGCGGTTGCGGCCGCGAGGGGTTAACGCGGCGATTTCCTCGGGGTCTCCGGGAGAGACTGCCCCGAGGACCGACGGCGACGCGGGGTCCGAGAGGTCGACGAGCCACGTCCCGGCGTCCCAGAGAGCGACGTGCGCGACGCGGTCGTGAACCCACACGTCGTGGACGGACCGCATCGAGGGCGGCACGTCGGCCCAGCGGTCGTCGACGTCGACGACCGACCAGCGGCCGAGTTCGTCGCCGGAGTCGATATCGAGGACGACGAGCGGATTTCGGTCGCCGTCGTTGGCGGTCAGATACGCCCGGCCGTCGGCGGCGAAGCAGTTGTGGATGGGAAACCCGGTCTCGTGGAACGCGATTTCGTCGGGGTTCGCGGGGTCGGACACGTCGACGACGAGGACGCCCGCCGGCGCGCCCGGAATCGGGTTGGCCGGGCCGACGACCAGCAGGGTGTCCCCGTCGAGTTTCGCGTCGTAGAGGCCGCGGAAGGGGCCGTCTTCGCGGTCCGAAAGCGGGTCGCGGCGCTCGGCGAGGAGTTCCGGGCGGTCGGGCGCGGAGATGTCGACGACGGCGTAGCCGCTGGTCGCGGCGACGAAGACGGTCTCGCCGTCGGCCGACACGACGGCCTCTTTCGCGCCGTCGATGTCGATGCGGCCCAGCGGCTCGAAGGGACCGGGATGTGCGGTGGCGGGACGGGAACCGACGACGGCAGCGGTCGAGACGGCGAGCGCGCTCGCGCCGACGGTGCGGAGGAACTGGCGGCGGTCCACGGTGAATCTGCGGGTGCCGAGGGGAAAAATCGGACGGAGGCCCGGGTACTGAAACGAGCGAGGACCGCTCAGTCTGCACTGGGTTGCGTGAGAACTGAAGCGACGCCGGCGGGGATGGGTGGGTGGGTGGGTGGGTGGGTGTGGGTGGGTCACCCCGGCGGCGTCGGTCGGTCGACGATGGTGGTGGGGGGTGTCGACCGGTCCCGTTCTAGGCATCCGGTGGAACGCCCGTGCACCGTGCGGTTCGACGAGAACGGGAACGCGCCGACCGGCACGCCGAACGACTCGGCGTCGTCGGGTGCACGTCATCGCGTTTCTCGACCGGGGTTATAAGGCTGCGCCACCGAGTATCAATCGAGATAATCCGGTCGTGGTGACAGGAAGTGTCGCGTCGCAGCCGCGAGCGGTCACCGGTGCCACCTGCGGTGAAACCCGCGAATCCTCGCGGCCTCACAGCCGCGAGCGGTCGCCAGTTCCACCGGTCATCGCGCTCGCCAACGCCCCCTCGACCACGACCTCGTCGCCGAGCGTCGTCAGTTGAATCTCGGGGATGTTCGACATGACCATCTCGCTCATCTGTTCGCGGATGGGCTCCAACACGAGGTCCGGGTTGTTGAGCGCGACCGCGCCGCCGACGTAGATGATAAGCGGCGCGTACGCGTGGACGATGTTGGCGACGCCCATCGCGTTCCAGTGGCCCAGTTGGCTGATGATGTGGTCTGCGAACTCGTCGTCGCCGGCGTGCTCGAACACGTCGACCGCGGAGAAGTCGGGGTCGGAGATGGGGAGCGCGGTGTCGACCGGGTCTTCCTCGTGGAGTTCGCGGGCGTACTTCGGGATGTTGTTCCCCGAGCAGTAGCCCTCCCAGTGACCGTTGTGGCCGCAGCCGCACGTCATGAAGCCGTGCGGGTCGAGCGTCAGGTGGCCGACCTCGCCGGCGTTGCCGTCCCAGCCGGCGAGGACGTGCCCGTCGACGCAGACCCCCGCGCCGATACCGGAGGAGATGGTGAGGTACACCATGTCGTCGGGGTTGCGGTCGGAGTGGAACCGCTCGCCGATGACGCCGGCGTTCGTGTCGTTGTGCAGGTACACCTCGTCCGTCTCCAACAGCACCGAGAGGGGACCGGTCAGCGGGATGCGGTCGATGGTGTCCGGGAGGTTCGCCGGGTTTTCGACCGCGCCCTCGGCCAAGTCGAGCGGGCCGATTGCACCGATACCGGCCGCGACCACGTCGCTCGGGTCGATGCCCGCCTCGGCACACGCCTCGCGGACGACGCCGAGGACCGCCTCGGTGACCGCGATTCCCGTCGGGCCGCGCGGAGTGTTGTCACGGGCCTCTCCGAGGACGGTTCCATCGTCGTCGCCGACCACGGAACGGACGTTCGTCGCCCCCAAGTCGACGCCCACGTAGTACGCCATCGTTCCCATAGGGATGCGCCCACCACTTAACTAAGCGGGATTTTGGGCAGATTTACTCGCGGCGATGTAACTCCCGCGTCTGGGTCACGCGGAGCTGTTGGTCGGGAGTTTGGGAATGAGCCACGAGAGGAACGAGTCCATGCTGCGCGACTGTATCCAGACGGTTCCCGGGCCGGTGAACGTACAGACGAGGCCCTCGCCGCTGAACAGGGTGGACTTCAGGCCGCCGACGCGCTCGACCGAGAAACTCGTGGTTTCGTCGAAGGCGACGATGTGGCCGGTGTCGACCGTGTAGCGTTCGCCCTCACCGAGTTCGACCTCGTGGATGGCCCCGTAGCTCGACAGGAAGCTGTCACCGGTGCCGGTCAGTTTGAGCAGGAACAGCCCCTCGCTCCCGAAGAAGGTCTTCGCCCCGCCGAAGGAGGTGTCGAGGTCGAGCGCGGGGTCGGAGGCGATGTACGACCCGGACTGCACGTACAGGGTCTCGTCTTCGAGACCGTGGTGGACGATGTCGCCCGGCAGCGGGGGCGCGAAGGAGACCTCCCCCGCCTGCCGCGCGCTGAACGTGTTCTGGAAGAACGACTCGCCGCCGAGGACGCTCCGCTTGAGCGACCCGAACAGGCCGCCTTTCGCGTTCGTCTCGATGTCGATGCCGTCGGAGTAGCTGACCATCGCGCCGGCCTCCGACCGGAGCGACTCGCCCTCGTCGAGCGAGACGGTGAGGAGGGCGAACGACGGGCGGTAGTCGATGGTGTGGTCCATGCGGGAGTCGACGGCGCGCTAAGATATGTAGTTGCCTGCGAAAATCGGGAACATCGAGGGGTCGCGCCGCCCGCGACCCGTCACTTGGTGTCCGCGCGGACGAACGTCACGGGGCACGACGCTTCGAGCATGACCTCCTGTGCGACGCTCCCGAAGACGGCCTTGCCGGTCGGCGAGCGCTTCCGACCGCCGACGACGAGGCGGTCGGCGTCGACCTCGCCCGCGAGTTCGACGAGTTTCTCGCCGTGGTGGCCGACCCGGCCGTGGATGACGTAGTCGATGTCTGCGTCGTCGAAGCGGCGCGTGAGTTCGCGGACGGTGGCGTGTCGTCGGGCCACGTCGTCCGCCGAAACCTCCTCGGCCGTGATATCGAAATCGAGGTTGTCGAGCGCGTCGTCGTACTCGTCTTTCGTGAAGACGTGCCCGATGACGACCGTCGCGCCGGTCGGCCCGGCCACGTCGATTGTCTCCTCGGCGAGTCTGTCGATGCGCTCGGCGTCGCCCGCGCCGACCGCGAGCAGGATAGTTTCGATAGCCATACCAGTCCGTTCGTCCCGGTATCACTTAACCGTGCCGGAGATTTTTACTCGAACCGAAGTAAAAATTCATATTCGACCGTGTTACGGTCGCTCGCACTGAGTGTGTCACGAGGGAGCGATATGTGCGTTTCGCTGGCAGCGCGGCCGCTCGGCGGGCGACTGTGTGAGAAAATCCGGACCACGTCGGACGGCTCAGACGTCGGGCGCGTCGTCTTCGACCGCGCGCTTCATCGAATCGCGGCGGGACTTCGCGTCGCGGCCCGTCGCCTCCAGGAGGAAGTCGTTTTTCGCGCTGACGGCCTCGCCGGCGGCTTCGAGGTCTTCGGGAGCGAGGTCGGCCGGGTCGGCCTCCTCGAAGTTGACCGCGAGTTTGTCTTTCTTGCCGCTGTACTTGACCGCGCCGGCGACGATGCGGGTGAACACGGGGTTCTTGGGCTCGCCGACGACGTAGAGGTCGCTGCCTTTGAACTCCTCGGTGCCGGTGATGGGGCCGAAGTAGTCTTCGACCGTCGCTTCCATGTCCGGAATTCGCTCTTCGAGCGTCTCCCCACGACGCATCTTGTACTCCTTCATGGACGCCTTTTCGACAGGGTATGGTTTACCTGTTTCGCGACTCCGCGACGCCTGCGAGGGCGTGCCGCGGTCAGGACTCCCGCTCGGCTATGTAGCCCTTTTTACACTCGGGGCAGATGTCGCCGGCCCGCATCGACGACGAGGACGCGCCGCGGGCGTGGCCGCAGTTCGGACAGTAGTACTCGACGGCGTCGTCGGGGGCTTCGTTGCCGACGTTCGACTCGTCGGCCCGGACGAAGTCGTCTTCGCCCTCCGCCTCGACGTACTGCCCGTTGGCCTGCTGGCTCGACGAGCCGTTGTTCTCGGGCGTCAGACCGCCGCCGAACGAGACCGAGACGGGCTCGCCGTCGTCTGGCTGGGCGTTCCAACCCTCGTCGTCGCCCGGCGCGTCGGGCCACGCGCCGCGTTCGCGGGTCTGGCTCCCTTCGGGCTCCGCCTCGGCGTCGGTCTCGACGCCCGCCTCGGCGTCCGCGTCGATGAACTCCGCGTCGTCGCCGTCGGCCGGCGGCGTCGGGTCGTCGGTCTCGACCTCGTCGACCTCGTCGGGCCACTGCGTTCGGTCGCGGGTGGCCGACTGCTCTTCGTCGTCGTCGAGGATGATGCCGTCGTCGGTCACGGGCGGCGCGTCGGCGGTCCCGGCGTCAGCAGTGCCGGCGTCGGCGCTCGCGGCCGGCTGGTCGCCGGGTTGGTCGGCCGGCTGGGCGTCGGGCGTATCCGCGCTCGCGGCCTCGGTCGGCTGTTGCGCCGCGGGGTCCGGGGTGGCGTCCGCGTCCGTCTCAGCGGCGGTTGCGGCGTCGGCTTCGGCCCGCGTCTCCGCGTCCGGAGCCGTCTCGATGGCGGCGTCCTCGGCGTCGGAGACGCCGGGCTGCGGGTTCGCCGGCTCGAAGCCGGCGGCCGCGGTCTCGACTTCGCCCTCCGTCATCCCGACCTCCTCGGGCGTTCGGATGGCCGTGACCTCCTTGTTCTCGCTGATGACCTGTTCGTGTCCGCACCGCGAGCAGACCTGTATCTCCCGAATCGAGACGACCACCTCGTCGCCGCGTTCCTCGCGCTCCCGTTCCGTCTCGGCGTCTCCGTAGGAGTGCCCGAGAAGACGGCAAGTAAGTCCCATTACGCGAGGATTCCGGGATTCGGAAACAAAAAGCTACCCCCTGCCTGTCGGACGCCCGTCAGACGGGCGGTACAAGTAAACAGGAGGCGAACGATGTACCCGCTATGAGAGCGAGGCGGGAGTTTCGGAACCGCCGCGACATCGAGGTCGCGGTGCTCGACGCGCTCGTCGACCGCCACGACGAGGGGATGACGGTGTTCGAACTCCGTGCCGCCGTGGACGCCGACATCGACACCATCGAAGAGGCGCTGTCGGCGCTGAAAGACGAGAGCCTCATCGTGGTCGAAGAGGCCGACACGGGGGTCCTCATTCACGCCGACGAGCGCGTCGTTCCGGACCCGAGCGAAGCCGTCGAAGAGGACGCGTCGCTGTTCGAGAGACTCCGCGAGCGGTTCGGGCTCTGAGCGCGGCGACGCGGAGCACAGACTCGTTTTGACTACCCGCCCGCCGGCCCGCGACCGACGCCGGGTCGACCCCGCGACCGAAAACCGGGACGGCCCCGAACCAAAAGCCGGGGGTGTCGTCCGGGAGTGGGAGGGTTTTACGCGCCGAAGGCGAAACGGGGAGTAATGACACTCGTCGCCGACATCCACGAGGCACACGGTGCGACGTTCGAGACGCGCGGCGGAATCGAGGTCGTGAGCCACTACGGCCGCCCCGAGCGGACCCACCGCGCCGTCAGAAACGGCGTCGGCGTCATCGAACACGGCTACGGCGTGGTCGTCGTCGAGGGCGAAGACCGGGTCGACTACGTCGACAACGCGGTGACGAACACCGTCCCCGACGAGGACGGCGAGGGCGTCTACGCCCTGCTTCTCGACCCCGACGGCCGCATCGAGACGGAGATGTACGTCTACAACGCGGGCGAGCGCCTGCTGATTTTCACCCCGCGGGACCGCGCCGAACCGCTCGTCGAGGAGTGGGGCTCGAAGACGTTCCTCCAGCGCGTCAAGATACGCGACGCCTCCGACGAGTTCGGCGTCTTCGGCGTCCACGGCCCCCAGTCGACCGAGAAGGTGGCGAGCATCCTCTCGGGAGCGGGCGCGCCGGAGCCGGAGCTCTCCTTCGTCCGCGGCTCCATCGGCGGCGAACTCGGCGTCACGGTCGTCGCCTCCGACAACCCGACCGGCGAGGAGGGCTACGACGTCATCTGCCGGGCGAAGGACGCCGAAGACGTGCTCGACGCGCTCCTGTTCTACGGCAACCCCTCGGTCCCCGTGGGCTATCGGACGTGGGACAGTCTCACCGCCGAGGCCGGCACGCCGCTTTTCGAGTCGGAACTCCGCGGCAACGTCCCGAACGTCGCCGGCGTCCGCAACGCGCTGGACTTCGATAAGGGCTGTTTCGTCGGGCAGGAACTCATCTCGAAGATAGAAAACCGCGGGCGACCCTCGCGCCGGCTCGTCGGCTTCCGCGCCGACGCCCTCCCCGACTCGGGTGCCGAGGTCTCGGCGGACGGCGAGCCGGTCGGCACCGTCACCCGCGCCGTCGAGAGCCCGATGCTCGACGCGCCCATCGGCTTCGCGCTCGTCGACTACGGCCTCGATACCGACGCCCTGAAAGTCGCGGTCGACGGCGACCGCGTCGAGGCGACCCGCGAGTCGCTCCCGTTCGTCGAGGGGAGCGCGGTGTCGGCGCGGATTCCGGCGTATCCGGGCGAGAACTGAGCGGGGCGTCCGGGGAGCAGTCCCTCAGAGCAGTTTCTTCAGGTGCTCGCGCGAGAAGAACGAGCTCGGCTTGTCCATGTGGACGCCGATTTCGCCCGACAGCGACCGGAGGCCGACCCGTTGGAGCCACTCGGGGAAGGAGTAACACCGGCGCACGAGGTGGCCCAGCCGAATCTCCCGCGAGAGTTCGTCGCGCCACGCCGACTCGTAGGCCGACAGCGTTTCGGGGTCGTCGGGGTCGATGGTCGACGCGGCGATGTCGGCCGCGGTCATCCCGTAGAGGATGCCGCCGCCGGTGAACGGCTTGGTCTGTGCGGCCGCGTCGCCGACGAGGAACGCCCGCCGGGTCGTCGTCCGGTCCGGCGGGCCGATGGGAATAGCTCCCGAACAGAAATGCTCCGTCTCCACGTCGTAGGTGCTCGTGAGCGCGTCGAACAGCTCGGTGACCTCAGCGCCCGGCGGGGCCGCGAGGCCGTACTCGACGCCGGCGTCGCCGCGGGGGATGCGCCACGCGAAAAAGCGCGGGACCGTGAGGTGCACGTCCACGAAGTCGCCGTCGTCCGGGTCGGGGTCGAACGCGAGGACGCCGTGGAGCGTCTCCGACGGTTCGGGGAGGTCGAGCGCCCGGCGGACCCGCGAGGTGGGGCCGTCACAGCCGGCGACCATCTTCGCCTCGAACTGGACGGTGCCGGCCTCGCCGGCCACGCTCACGGTCAGTCGGACACGGTCGTCGAGTTCCTCGACGGCGGTGACGGTGTGGCCCTCGCGCACGTCTGCGCCGGCGTCGCGGGCGCAGTCGGCGAGGGTGCGGTCGAGTTCGACGCGGTCGATGACGTTCGAGACCTCGCTTTGCTTGTAGAACGGGTAGGCTTTCGAGTTCGGGCCGCCGACGCGGAAGTTCGCCCCGTAGATGCGGTTCTGAAACAGGCGGTCGCGCGCCTCGTCGGGGACGTACTCCCAGATGTCGGTGCTGACGTGGCCGGAGCACGCGAGGGGCGTCCCGACCTCGCCTTTCTCCAGCGCGAGCACGTCGTAGCCCGCGTCGGCCGCGCGGCGGGCGAACCGCGCGCCGGCGGGACCGACGCCGACGACGGCGAAATCGTACATGGTTGGGCGTCGCCGCGCCGACCCATGAATCTTCTCGCTTCGGACGAGGGAACCGCCCCGATGGAAACCGCCCGACTACGCGACGACCGCCAGCCCCGCCGCGGTCCGCCGCGTCCCGTCCCACGGGACTTCGATTCGGTCCCACGAGTCACCGAAATCGGTCGTCCGATAGAGACCGCGGTCGTTCGCAGCGTAGCACTCGCCGCCGGTTCGCCCGGCGGCCAAGACCGCGCGGGTCGCGCCCGACCCGGTCGGCAGGCCGGTCTCGTCGAGTCGGTCCCACGACTCGTCGCCGTCGCCCTCGTCGTCCGGCGAGTCCCGCCTGCGGTAGAGGTACGCCGCCGCCGACTCGACTCGGTGAGCGCGCATCGGCCCGGAGGCGGCCGTCAGAAGCACCGACTCCGGGTCCGCGGGGTCGACGGCGACGCTCCAGCAGTAGCCGTGGCCGAGCCCCGCGGTCGGCGTCGTCCACGTCTCGCCCGCGTCGTCGGTCTCGGCGTAGCCGTCGCCCGCGGCGACCCAGACGCGACCCGGCCGGTCGGGGTGCGTCGCCATCGAGTGCGTGTCGCGCTTGCTCGACGCCACGCGGTCTTGCCACGTCTCGCCGCCGTCGAAAGAGCGGACGAGCGCCCCGGCTTCGACCGCGACGAACAGTCGGTCGGCGTCGGTCGGGTCCGGCTCTATCCAGCGGACGTGGTGGGTGTGCGGGCGGGGCGGGAACGCCCACGACGACGCCGAATCGAGGGCCGAAAGCGGCGCGAGTTCGGCCCACGTCTCGCCGCCGTCGCGGGAGCGGAAGACGGCCGAGGGCTCGGTGCCGGCGTAGACCACGTCGGGGGCGGCCGGAGAGACGGCGAGGCTCGTCACCGACTCGGGGAGCGCGTCGGTGCCGACCGCGTGCCACGACGCCCCGCCGTCGGTCGTGCGGAAGACGCCGGCGTCGAAGGTCCCGCAGAGCGCCCGGTTCGGCGCGCGCGGGTCGGCCGCGACGCACTCGATTCGGTGCTCGCCGAGTCGCCGGCGGGTGGTCGAGTCGTCGGGCGACCCCGCGACCGCGAGGACCGCACCGTTGGCGGCGGCGTAGAGTTGCATGGGGGACGTAGGCGCTCGGGGATGAAAAACGCGGGTGCGGGGTGAGTCGCGGTGGGAGCGACGACGACAGGTCCCGGCGCTCGTCGTGGCCCTCGCGCTCGCGGGCGTCGGCTACTGGTGGTACCGGCGGCGCTGAAGGACGGTCGATGCTGAAAAAAGTCCGCGGACGCTCAGTCGTCGGCCGGCGACGCGGGGCCCGGCATCCCCCCGGGCGTCGTCGGCTCGCTGACCCACGCCTGCCACGCCATGATGAGCATGGAGACGATAAGACAGACCCCCCACAGGAACGTCGTCGGAATCAGGAACGTCAGCCCGAACCCGACGCCGACCCAGATGGTGAGCGGTAACAGCCACTGCCCGACGACGAACAGCCCGCTCACCGCCGCCCGGAGCCGCCCCGTCAGTGCGAACGCGTCCACCGCGAACCCCATCACGACCGCGAGAATCGACAGCACACCCAAGTGCGCGTGGCCGCCCACCAGCCACGACGGCACGCCCCCAGATTCCAGCAGCGTGTACTGGTACAGTCCCACCACCATCATCGTCGCGAGCCCGAGGAACCCCGACGTTTTGAGTATGCGTGACATACACATGGAGAGACGCGAAACGGTCGGAAATGTCTTTCCCCGGAGTAGTTTGATTGGCGAAAGCGTCTCGCCCGGCGAGCGGCCGTCGGCCGAACCGAGCGTGAAAACGAAACGTCGCAGTTACGGCGACGCGCGGCTCAGTCGTCGTCGTTTGTCACTTTCGCGGGCTTGCGGCGGTCCGACCGCGGCCCCTCCTCGTCCACGTCGGGGAGGTAGTCGCGGAGGTACCGGCCCGTGTGGGAGTCGGGGTTCGCGGCAATTTCCTCGGGCGTGCCGCTGGCGACAATCGTGCCGCCGCCCGCGCCGCCCTCGGGGCCGAGGTCGACGATGTGGTCGGCGTTCTTCACGAGGTCGAGTTCGTGTTCGACCACGAGCACGGTGTTGCCGTTGTCGACGAGGCGCTGGAGCACCTCGATGAGCTTTCGCTCGTCTTCCTTGTGGAGGCCGGTCGTCGGCTCGTCGAGCAGGTAGAGCGTGTCGCCGGTCTGCTTCTTGCCGAGTTCTTCCGCGAGTTTGACGCGCTGGGCCTCGCCGCCGGAGAGGGTGGTCGACGGCTGGCCGAGCTGCATGTAGCCGAGGCCCACGTCGTGGAGCAGTTGGAGGCGGCGGCGAATCTGCGAGTTCGCCTCGAAGAAGTCGAGCGCCTCGTCGACTTCCATGTCGAGCACGTCGGCGATGGTCTTGTCCTTGTACGTCACGTCGAGCGTCTCGGCGTTGTAGCGCGCGCCGTTGCACTCCTCGCAGGGCACGTACACGTCCGAGAGGAAGTTCATCTCGATTTTGACGTTGCCCTGTCCCTTGCAGGCCTCACAGCGGCCGCCCTTGACGTTGAAGGAGAACCGCCCCTTCTCGTAGCCGCGCTGTTTCGAGAGCTTCGTCTCCGCGAACAGCTCGCGGACGTAGTCGAAGACGCCGGTGTACGTCGCCGGGTTCGACCGCGGGGTGCGGCCGATGGGCGACTGGTCGATGAGCCGCACCGTCTCGATGTCGTCGTAGCCCTCGATGGCGTCGTGCTCGCCGGGGTCGACGGAGGTGTTGTCGTTCATCCGACGGGCGAGCCCCTTGTAGAGAATCTCGTGCATCAGGGTGGACTTCCCCGACCCCGAGACGCCGGTGACGGCCGTGAACGTCCCGAGGGGAATCGGCACGTCGAGGTCGTCGAGGTTGTGCTGGCGCGCGCCGCGGACGACGAGTTCGCCGTCGCCCTCGCGGCGGCTCTCGGGCACGTCGATGTCCTTGCGGCCCGAGAGGTAGTCGGCCGTGATGGAATCGTCGGCCGCGACGATGTCGTCGAAGTCGCCCTGCGCGACGACCTCGCCGCCGCGCTTGCCCGGACCGGGACCCATGTCGATGATTTCGTCGGCCCGGCGCATCGTCTCCTCGTCGTGTTCGACGACGATGAGCGTGTTACCGAGGTCGCGGAGGCCTTCGAGCGTGTTGAGCAGCTTGTCGTTGTCGCGCTGGTGGAGGCCGATGGACGGCTCGTCGAGGACGTAGAGGACGCCCACGAGGCCGGAGCCGACCTGCGTGGCGAGGCGGATGCGCTGGGACTCGCCGCCCGAGAGCGTGGCGGCCTCGCGGTCCAAGGTGAGGTATTCGAGGCCGACTTCGGTCATGAAGCCGAGGCGGGCGCGAATCTCCTTGAGAATCTCCTGTGCGATGGTGCGGTCGCGCTCGGAGAGCTCTGTTTCGAGCCCCTCGAAGTGTTCGAGCGCGCCCGCGATGGTCATGCGGTTGACCTCGGGGAGCGTCGTGCCGCCGACGCGGACGTGCCGGGACTGCTCTTTGAGCCGCGAGCCGTTGCAGTCGGGGCAGGTCGTGACGGCCATGAACTCCTCGATGTGGTCGCGCGTCCGGTCGGAATCGGTCTCGACGTGGCGGCGTTCGAGGTTGCCGACGACGCCCTCGAAGGGGTGTTCCTTGTGGCGCGTGCCGTTTTTCGTCGTCCACTCGAACACCACGTCCTCGCTCGTGCCGAACAGGAAGGCGTCCTGCACCTCGTCGGAAAGTTCCTCGAACGGCGTGTCGACGCTGACGCCGAAGTGGTCCGCGACGTTGTCGAGCTGGCGGCGGTAGTACGTCCGGTTGTAGCTCCACGGCTCGAAGACGTGCTTCAGCGGCTTCGAGGGGTCGGTGACGACGAGGTCGGGGTCGACCTCCTTGGCCTTGCCGAGGCCCTCACACTCCGGGCAGGCCCCGTGGGGGCTGTTGAACGAGAACGAGCGCGTCTCGATTTCGGAGAATCGGAACGACGAGTTCGGGTTGCCGAGTTCCTCGGAGAACTCGACGACGAGGCGGTCGTCGCCCTCGCCCGCGAGCGACCCGGTCGACCGGGTGTTGGAGGCGAAGGGGAGGTCCGCCGGCGGGTCGGGGACGATGAGTTTGAGGACGCCGCCGGCCTCCTCAAGCGCGGTCTCGACGGAGTCGGCGATACGGGAGCGCGCCTCGGGCGCGACTTTCACGCGGTCGACCACCACGTCGATGGTGTGGTCGTAGTTCTTGTCGAGTTCGGGCGTCTCGAACGAGAGGTCGAACTCCTCGCCGTCGACCTCGACGCGGGCGTAGCCCTCGGAGACGAGGTCCGAAAACAGGTCCTTGAACTCGCCTTTCTGGTCGCGGACGACCGGCGCGACGACCTTCGCGCGGGTCCCTTCGGGGAGTTCGAGAATCTGGTCGACCATGTCCTGTGCGGACTGCTCGCCGACCTCCTCGCCCGTGATGGGGTCGTACTGGGTGCCCACGCGGGCGTACAGGAGGCGGAGGTAGTCGTGGAGTTCGGTGACGGTCCCGACGGTCGACCGGGGGTTGTTGGCCCCGTTCTTCTGGTCGATGGAGATGGCGGGCGAGAGGCCCTCGACGGCCTCGACTTTCGGCTTGTCCATCTGGCCGAGGAAGTTCCGCGCGTAGGCCGAAAGCGACTCGATGTACCGCCGCTGGCCCTCCGCGTAGACGGTGTCGAACGCGAGGGAGGACTTGCCTGACCCCGACAGGCCGGTGACGACGGTGAACGTCTCGCGGGGGATGCGAACGTCGAGGTTCTTGAGGTTGTGCTCTTCGGCACCGCGAACCTCGATGTAGTCCTTGCTCATTCGGACGACTCTAGGAACGAGAGGACCGAATAGCCATCGGTTCGGGCCGTTCGAGCCGCATCGCTCGCGGCTGCGAGTCGGGGAGAAATCGGAGCGTAAGCGGGTGTCGTCCGCCGTCGTCAGCCGTTGAGCTTCTGCCGCGAGATAGAGATGCCCGTGGGCGTGATGACGATTTGGTCGTCGCCTTTCTGGACGATGTCGCCGTCGACCTCGCGCGCGACCTGTCGGAGGTCGTCGATGATGTGCTCCATCGTGCTGTCGGAGGTCGTGTGGCGGGTGATGTCCGCGATGACCAGGTTGCCGTCGTAGACGGCGTCCTTGATGGCGATAACGTCCTGCTGGCCGCCGATTTCGGCGATATGAACCGAGAGGCCGGCGTCGCCGCGAGCGGTGTCGAAGTCGTCGAGGTCGAGTTCGACGTAGTCCTCGGTCGTTCGGGAACCACCACCACCGAGAATCTTACTCATGATACCCATAGGACGTAGAGAGGCCACAACGGGGTTAGTTCTTACGTCAGACGATTGTCTGATTTCAGACAGGTCTTGCCCCGACGACGCGCCGAATCGCCGGCAGAACCGCCGCGAGCGCGTGCGACCGTGGAGTCGGCGGTTCCAACGGGCGTCCGACGCGCGCGGGGCGGTCGCGGCGTTTCGCCGGGTGTTTTTAGCCAGCGGCGCGCGGGGGCAGACGAACACGATGACCTTCAGCATCTGCGTCCGCGAGCCGTACGTCGACGCCGACGGCGACGACCAGCACCGCTTCGGCGTCGCCGTGACGACCCGCCTGCCGGGCGTCGGCGCGCTCTGCCCGTTCGCAACCGAACACGGCGCGGTGGCGACACAGGCGCTGACGAACGTCGAACTCGGGGAGAAAGGCATGGACTACCTCGAAGACGGCCTCGCCGTCGACGACGCCTTACAGGCGCTGTTGAACGCCGACGACGGCCGGGCGGAACGACAGCTCCACGGCGTCGGTTCCGAGGCGACGTTCGCTTTCACCGGCGACGACTGCCTCGGCTGGGCGGGCCACCGCGAGGGCGACGCCTACACCGTCGCGGGCAACCTGCTCACGGGCGAGGCGGTCGTCGACGCCACCGCCGACGCGTACGAGCGGACCGCCGGCGGCGACGAACCGCTCGCGAAACGACTCATCGACGCGCTCGGCTCGGGGCACGCCGCGGGCGGCGACAAGCGCGACGACCTCGCCATCCAGAGCGCGGCCGTCGTCGTGACTTCGACCGAGGACCGCGAGATGGAGCCGTACTACAACGACCTCCGCGTCGACGCGACGGAGACGCCGCTGCGCGACCTGCGGGAGACGTTCTCGATGGCGCGGGAGGGGTACGAGGCGGCGCTGGAGAAGTACGCCGAAGCGTAGCCGGGCGGAGCGCACGCCGACCCTGAGACCGCGGCGGTCGGCTCAGACCGAGAACTCGAAGAGGTCGTCGCCGACGTGGTGGATGGATTCGACGACCTTGCCGGAGTCACCGACGAGGTCGGCCCCGTCTTCGAGCGCGCGACCCACGGCGAGCACCTTGCCGTGGGTCTCCTCCGCGATGACGACCAGATCGCCCGCCTCGATGGACTCGTCGGCCTCGGTGATGCCGGGGCGCATCACGTCGGCCCCGCTGGAGACGAACGAGACCGCGCCAGCGTCGACCGTGACGACGTTCGTCGTCGGCGGGAACTGGTTCGCGCCCTTGACCGTGAGAAACGGCTGGTCATCGACGTACATGACCGCCGGCTCGCCGTCGACGAGGACGACCTCGTAGTCGGCGTCCGCGAACTCGACCGCCTCGAACGCGTCGCCAGCGAGGGCGACGCCGAGGGACGATTCGATGGAGTCGCACAGCGCGTCGATCTCGTCGCTTCGGAGGTGGTGGCGAGACTTGACCTTCATACCGGGTCGTGGACGCTCACGGCCGATAAATCGACCGCTCCGCGTCGAGTGGTCGGTGATGCCCCACGGCGGCCGGTCGAGCGCGAGCCGCGTCGGCGTCGGACGCGCGTCAGACTGTAACAGGATAAACTGCTAAGTACGACTGGGTCCACTCCCCTCATATGTGGCGCTCCCGGACGAACCGGGACCGGAATCGTGTCGTGTGCATCGCATGCGGTGACGCGGTCCTCCGGTCGGCGGCGCGCGAGTACGACAAAGAGGGGAACCGCTGGGAACGACACGGCAAGCGGTTCGAACACCTCTGTAAGTCCTGTTACCGGGGACTCTGCCACCAGCCCCGCGAGGAACTCGAAGGCCTCCTCGTCGACATCGAAGAACGCGGCATCTCCGACGAGGAGTTCCTGCTTCGCTACTTCGACGCGGTCAAAGAGCGGTACGAATCGCCCGGCGAGCGCGGTCGCTGAAGACGGGTTCGGCGGCCCGTCGCCGGGCCACGCAAACGCGCGCCGACGAGTGATATCGATTCTCGTACGTCGCGGCTCGTGCCCGACACTCATTTCTCCCTGCCCCGTCTAGTCGGGGCTATGTCAGACGACGCGCAGGCGTACGCCGGGACCGCCGAAGGGCAAGGACCGGTGGAGATAGACGCCGAACTCGCGCGACACCTCCAGAACAAGCGCGAGGAACTGTTCGAGGAGTTCGAGATACGTGACGCGTTCCCGCCGGAAGTCCTCTCGGAGGCGCGTGCGCGCACCGACGGCGTCCACGAGGAGATCGAAGACGAACTCGAACACCGCAAAGACCTCCGCGACCTCACGACGTGGACGACCGACCCCGTCGACGCCCAGGACTTCGACGACGCCCTGAGCATCCGCGAGAACGAGGAGACGTACACGCTGTGGGTCCACATCGCCGACGTGACCCACTACGTCCACCCCGGCTCGGAGATGTGGGCCGAGGCCGTCAAGCGCGGCAACACCGTCTACCTCCCCGCCTACACCATCCACATGCTCCCGCCGGCGCTGGCCGAGACGGTCTGTTCTCTCGTCCCCGAGGAGGACCGCCTCGCCCACACCGTCGAGATGGAAATCAAGAAGGACACGCTCTCGTTCGAGTCTATCGACATCTACAAGTCCGTCATCCACTCCAACGAACGGCTCACCTACACGCAGTGTGAAAACCGGCTGGAAGACCCCGACCTCCCCCTCCACGAGGAGAACGCGCTGGTCTTCGACCTCGCGGACCAACTCCACGAACAGCGCAAGGAAGACGGCTCGCTCGTCCTCAACCCGAGCCGCGACCGCGCCCACACCATCATCGAGGAGTGCATGCTGAAGGCGAACAAGGCCGTCACGCACGAACTCATGTGGAACCGCGGCGTCGAGGCGATGTACCGCGTCCACCCGCAGCCGACTCCCGACCAGTGGGACAAGGCGCTCCGCGAAATCACCGAACTCGACGGCGTGAGCATCCAGTCCACGTCGTGGGACGAGCCCCGAAAGGCCGTCAACGACGCCTTGGAGAGCGCGAACTCCCGCACGCTCAACAAGATTCAGCGCGCCGTGCTGAAGGTCATGCCCCGCGCGAAGTACATGAACGACCCCTTCGGCGGCCACTACGCGCTCAACTTCGACATCTACGGCCACTTCACCTCGCCAATCCGCCGGCTGTCGGACCTCATCAACCACTGGATCGTCCACGAAAACGACGTACCCGAAGATCTCGTCGAACTCTGCGACCGCGCCTCCGACCGCCAGAAAGACGCCGAGACGGCCGAGCGACTCTACAAGCAGTTCCTCCAAGAGGTCGGCTTGGACCCCTACGCGGTCAACAACCGCGGAATCGTCACCGTCGACGACGACGGCGAGGTCATCGACGAAAACGGCCTCCCGCCGCAGGAATAACCCGGCGGTCGCTCCCGTTCGACCACTTGTTTTTGGCCGACGAGAATCCACCGGCCGCTACTGGCGAGACGGGCGCGGAGTGACGGACTCGTAACCGAGAGGCTGAAACGGTGGCCCGCGTCCGACCGCCACGACCGCTTACTCCTCTTGTTTGTGCGTGAACAGGAGCACGTCGCCGTCGTGTTGGGTCACACAGAGGTCGAGCATCATGCTCAGTTCGAGGCTGTTGTAGTCGTTCTCGCAGACGACCAAGTCGTCGAACGGCTTCTCGCACGCCGGACAGGCGATAGAGACGGTGTTCTGGTAGGTGGTGACGCCGCCGCTGGACTCGTAGGGCGTGAGCGACGACCGGAGTTCGTCGAGTTCCTCGTCGTTCATGGACGTGTTGTGCGCGCGGCGTGCGTATAATTCTTCACGGTCGGACATCGGTCACGGTCGGACGTGGCAGCGGATTGCCGACTCGCGACTGCCGGCTCACGACCGCCCGGCGTCGTCCAGCCCGCAGACCCACCGGAAGTGCGGGTGCACCCACGACAGCCCCGCGGCGTTGGCCTCGACCCACGACGACGGGTCGCTCAGCCGACGCGACAGCACCTCCGCGCGCTCCTCGTGCGTTCCCTCCCGGTCGAACGGTATCAGTTCGAGCGTCTGCGACGCGGGGTTGAAGAAGACCGCCCGCTGGGTGTCCGCGTCGAGTCCGACCAGCCGCGAGCCGTTGGCGTCTCTCTGGAGCAACGCCTGCGCCATCCGGTGTTGGTGGACCCCGCGGCGCGTCTCGCGGAGTTTCGAGACGATTGCTCGAAAGAGGGCCGTCGGGTCCGACGGGGGTTCGCCTCGTCGTGTTTCCATACCGACGCCCTCGGAGCGAGACGGTAAGAGGGTCCGCCATGAGCGGAGTGAAAGTGTCGGGTTCGGCGGAAGTGAACGATGTTTCCGAGCGCGCTCGACGGCCGAGTCACGCTCGGACGACGAACAAAGCCGGTTTTCGTTCAGCAACGCTGACCGGCCCGAGCTCGTCCGGTACGACGGGGAGTGGTACTTCGTTCGGGTCGCGATTGTGTAGTCGTAGAGCGCGACGACTCAGTATTCGCCACGGTGGGAAGCGTCACAAAAACAGCGGTAGCCTAGGCTGTGAGGTACTGTGCAGAAATGACAATTTTAAAATAATTCTCTGCGTACGATGAGACTATGGACGTCCCTCCAAAAGACTTCATGCTGGGGCGGTCCAGCGCATGGTCCAGTAGATTTGTACTGGTGATTGTTTCGTTTCCTTCGATTGGATTCGCTGCGGTCGTATCTCGATTTCTTGGTATCAGCTCACCGAATTCAATCGTTGAACTTCTCTATTTTATAAGCACGTACTGCACTCTACTTGCCATATCGATGTTCAGTTCGTACTTCGCGGCATATCAACTCGGCATTGGACGGCAATGAGAAACGGGACGTACATCTGTTCGCGACGCAGTTGATACTCGCAGGGCTCCTGACGGAGTCACGACTCGCCGTGTTGCGTCGCGAAAATGGTAGTGGACTCGCGGGGTCCCCGTGAGCGAAGCGAACGGGGGCAAGCGAGTCCATTGACTGACGGAACGAAGTGACGGAAGGAAATGGACTCGCGGGGATTTGAACCCCGGGCCTCTTCCTTGCGAAGGAAGCGATCTGCCACTGATCTACGAGCCCTCATTCCCACGGAGTCGTGGGATACACTTATACCCTATGTTTTGTCCGCAGTCGGGCATGCGATAGCATCCCGTTCCGTCGGGCGATTCTGCGGGCGTCTGCTCGCGCGTCGAACGGAAGTGAGATGACACGCGCCTTAGCGCTGAAAGTCAGCTCGGAGGCAGAGTCCTCCGGACGCGCGCCTCGACAACCGCGAGTGTGACGGGCGGGCCGTCACGAACGGGCGGCCCGGGAGAGCCCGGACAGCGCCGTCGTTAGTCTTCGAGGACGATCTCGATGCTGACGTCGTTCGGAACCTGAACGCGCATCAGCTGGCGCAGAGCGCGTTCGTCAGCGTCGAGGTCGATGAGACGCTTGTGGACGCGCATCTCCCAGTGCTCCCACGTCGCCGTCCCCTCGCCGTCAGGCGATTTGCGGGCGGGGACTTCGAGCGTTTTCGTGGGCAGCGGGATCGGCCCGCTGAGGTTGACGCCCGTCTTGTTCGCGATCTCGCGGACGTCGTCGCAGATATCGTCGAGGTCTTCCGGACTCGTGCCGGCGAGCCGAACGCGTGCCTGTTGCATCGTTATCGCTCGTTGACTTCGAGCACTTTGCCGGCCGCGATGGTCTGACCCATGTCACGGACAGCGAAGCTGCCGAGCTCCGGAATCTCGGAGGACGGCTCGATGCTGAGCGGCTTCTGCGGACGGACGGTCACGATGGCAGCGTCGCCGGACTTGATGAAGTCCGGGTTCTCCTCAGCGACCTCACCCGACGCGGGGTCGAGCTTCTGGTCGATGGACTCGATGGTACACGCGACCTGCGCCGTGTGGGCGTGGAAGACCGGCGTGTAGCCAGCGGTGATGACCGAGGGGTGCTGCATGACGACGACCTGCGCCTTGAACGTCTCGGCGACCTTCGGCGGGTCGTCGGCCGGGCCACAGACGTCGCCGCGGCGGATGTCGTCCTTGCCGACGCCACGAACGTTGAAACCAACGTTGTCGCCAGGTCCGGCCTGGTCGACTTCCTCGTGGTGCATCTCGACGGTCTTGACCTCGCCGCCGACGTCAGAGGGCTGGAAGCTCACGTTGTCGCCGGGGTTGAGGGTACCCGTCTCGATACGGCCGACCGGGACCGTACCGATGCCGGAGATGGTGTAGACGTCCTGGATGGGCAGGCGCAGCGGCGCGTCCGTCGGCGGCTGCGGTGCCGGCAGGTTGTTGAGTGCTTCGAGGAGGATGTCGCCGTCGTACCACGACGTGTTGTCGGAGCGCTCGGCGATGTTGTCGCCCTCGAAGGCCGAAATCGGGACGTAGGTCGCGTCGTCGGAGTTGAAGCGGACCTGCTTGAGGAGCTTGTTGACCTGCTCCTTGACGTCCTTGTACTTGTCTTCGCTGTAATCGACGACGTCCATCTTGTTGACCGCGATGATGAGTTCGCCGATGCCCAGCGTGCGGGCGAGGAAGACGTGCTCGCGGGTCTGCGGCGCGACACCGTCGTCGGCGGCGACGACGAGTACCGCGTTGTCAGCCTGCGAAGCACCGGTGATCATGTTCTTGACGAAGTCGCGGTGGCCAGGACAGTCGACGATGGTGAAGTAGAACTCGTCCGTGTCGAACTCCTGGTGGGCGATGTCGATGGTGACACCGCGCTCGCGCTCTTCGGCGAGGTTGTCCATGACGTAGGCGAATTCGAATCCGCCCTTGCCCTTCTCCTCGGCTTCCTCTCGGTGCTGCTCGATGACGTGCTCCGGGACGGAGCCGGTCTCGAACAGGAGTCGGCCGACGAGCGTACTCTTACCGTGGTCGACGTGGCCGATAATGGCCAGGTTCTGGTGGGGTTTGTCGCTCATTGGTGTGGTCACGCGCTAAGGCGCTCTGTGGGGAATGTTTTTGCTGAAACCCCTAAAACGATTTCGATACGCGCTACGGGCCGTCTAACCGCCGTACTGCGATTTGCGGAACCATACCACGGTCGTAGGGGCAGGGAGTTTAGCTGAAGTCGACAGTCGAAGAAAACGAGAGGTACGAGCCCTCTGTACGCCTATTCGAGCCGAGAAACGTCGGACAAGACGGCCGTCGCCGTCTCGGGACCGCCCGCTCCGCGGCCGCTGATGTTCAGCTGCCCCGCGTGTTTGGTCTCCAACTGGACGATGTTCTGCGTGCCCGTGACCGACAGCGCGGAGCCCTGCGGAATCAGCCGCGGAGCCACGCGAACCCCGTCGGCGGTCGCCTCACCGATGAGTCTGACCGTCCGGCCGTCCTCGGCGGCGAGGTCGAGCGCCGTCCCCGGGACGTTGCGGATTCCCTCGACCGCGGCGTCGTCGAGCGCGTACTCCGTCTCGCCGTCGGAGAGGACGTTCGCGAGGATGACGAACTTCAGCGCGGCGTCGATGCCGTCGACGTCGAAGGTCGGGTCGGCCTCCGCGACGCCGAGGTCTTGGGCTTCCGCGAGGACGTGCTCGTAATCGAGTCCCTCGGCGGCCATCCGCGAGAGGATGAAGTTCGCCGTCCCGTTCAGCACGCCGCGCGCGGCGGTCACGTGCGGCGCGCCGAGGTCCGAGATAGTCGAGAGGATGGGAATCGCGCCGCCGACGGCCGCCTCGAACTGCACCGTCCCTCCGCTTTCGGCTTCGAGCGCGCGCAGGTCGGCGTACCGTTCCGCGACCGGGCCTTTGTTCGCGAGCACCACGTGGCGGTCGTCGGCCAGCGCCCGCTCGACGTGCGAGAAGCCGGGTTCGGCGTCGCCGAGCGTCGTCGGCGTCGCCTCCACTAACACGTCGTAGTCGGCGTCGAACACCGCTCCGGGGTCCGCCCCGCCGACCACGCCCTCGCGTTCCTTGCGGTCGTGGACCGCGCTCGGGTCGAGACCGTCCGGGTCGACCACGGAGGACGACGAGTCCGCGAAGGCGACGACCTCGTGCCCGTAGTCGCCCGCGAGGTCGAGCACCGAGCCGCCGACCGCGCCCGCGCCGAGCACGGCGAGTCTGAGGCTCATTGGGACCCCTCCGCGAGCGGTTCGACGACGTGTAGCTCCTTCTCGGCGGCGATGTCACGGACGACCCCGAGCGTCTCGTCGACGCGGCCGGAGCGGACCGCGAGTCGGAGCCGGGCGCTCGACGCCTCGTCGGTCCCCTCGCGGGCGGACAGCGACAGGTCCTGAAGCGTCGCGTCCGCCGAGGACTCGATTCGGTGGAGCGTGTCCGAGAGGTCGGAGTCGACGATGTCGCCGACGAGGATAACCATCACCTCTTCGCCGAAGTGCTCCGCGCCGGCGCGGATGACGTTGACGCCGGCGTCGCGGAGCGCCTCGACGATACGCGCGAAGCGGTCGGGCGGGCATTCGAGGTCGACCTCCACGGGGATGTGTCCGCGCGGCGTCAGGCTCCCGCGCTCGTGGAAGATGGAAAGCAGATTCCCGCCGTTGTCGGAGATGGGCTTGAGCGCGGCCAAAAGCTGTCCGGGCTCGTCGACGAGTTCGAGCCGAATCGTGTGCGGTTTCGGCATCTCGCCGCTTCCGTCGGCCTCGGCGTCGCTCTCGCCGTCGAGGTCCTGTGCACTCATCGCCCCACCTCCGTGGGCCGTCCCGACGCTGTTGTCCGCGACGCGCGGTTCGGTCGTGGTTTCGCGTCGTCGCGCCAGGAGTCGAGAGACGTACCCTTACGCATATCTACCCGTGATTCGGCCACGCGGTATAAGCCTTCGCAGCCGACACGGTTTGCCGACGCCGGGAGCGTGCTGGCATGTGTCACAGACGGCCGCCGAGAAGCGAAGCGAACGGTAGATGCGGCGCGGATGGGGCCGACGGACCGGGGCTATCGCTGCCCGGGTGAAAAAACGAAAGAAAGCGCGAAGGGTCGCGCTTAGATGTAGTCGATAGCCTGCGAGAGCTCGAGCTTCATGCCCTTGCGCTCGCGGATCTCCATAATCTTCTCGCGCTGGAGGTTGTCCGAGAGCACGCGGAAGCCGGCGTTCTCCGTGTTCCAGGAGGCGCGACCTTCCGTCGCGGAGCGCACGTCAGACGAGAAGCCGATCATCTCTTCGACGGGCGCGATGCCCTCGATGACCATGAGGTCACCCTCCTGGTACATGTCGTCGACGCGGCCGCGGCGACCCTGAATCTCGCCGGAGGCCGAGCCCATGTACTCGGACGGAACGTCGATGCGGACGTTCTGGATGGGTTCGAGGAGCTTCACCTGGCCCGCGATGAGCGCGCGGTGGACCGCGTCGCGCGTCGCAGGGATAACCTGGGCGGGACCGCGGTGGATGGTGTCCTCGTGGAGCCGCGCGTCGTGGAGTCGCAGGAGCGTCCCCTGAACGGGTTCCGCGGCGAGCGGACCGTCGTCGAGCGCCTCTTCGAGACCCTCGATGACGAGTTCCATCGTCTCGTTGAGGTGCTGGATACCCTTCGTGTCGTCGATGAGGATGTTCGTCCCGTGGATGTGTTCGACGTTCTGGGACGTGTCCTTGTCCATGCCGGCTTCCTGCAGCGCCTCGCGGCGCTCCAGTTCGGGCATGTCCATCGAAATCTCGCCGAGCTTGATGGAGTCGACGATGTCCTGCGAGAGGGGCTCCGCCGTGATGTAGAACTTGTTGTGGCGGTTCGGGGAGACACCTTCGACCTCGTGGGACTCGCCCTGGACCTGCTCGCGGTAGACGACAATCGGCTCACCGGTGCGGACCGGGATGCCCTGGTTGTCGCGGATTCGCTGGGTGATGACTTCGAGGTGGAGCTCGCCCTGACCGGAGATGAGGTGCTCGCCCGTGTCCTCGTTAATCTCGATGCGGATGGTCGGGTCCTCCTTTGCGACCTGCTGGAGCGTCTGGATGAGCTTCGGCAGGTCGTCCATGCGCTCTGCCTCGACGGACTTCGTGATGACAGGCTCGGAGATGTGCTCGATGGACTCGAACGGCGTCATCTCGACGGACGAGACGGTGGAACCCGCGATGGCGTCACGGAGCCCCGTGACGGCCGCGATGTTCCCCGCGGGAACGCCGCGGTCGAGTTCCTCGCGCTCGCCGCCCATGAACACACCGACGGACTGGACGCGGTTCTTGCCCGCGGTCCCGGAGACGTAGAGCTCCTGGCCCTTGCGGATGGTCCCGGAGAACAGGCGACCCGTGGCGATTTCGCCCGCGTGGGGGTCCATCGAGATGTCGGTCGCCATGAAGACGACTTCGCCGTCGTCGTCGACTTCGCGCATCTGGCGCGCGAGGTCGGACTCGGAGTCACCGCGCCAGACCGTCGGGATACGACGGGGCTGGGCGTCGAGCGGGTTGGGGAAGTGCTCCGCGACCATGTCGAGGACGACGTCCGAAAGCGGCGTGCGCTCGTGGAGTTCCTGGCGGTCGCCGCCGCGTTCGAGTTCCATGATGTCGCCGAAGGAGATGCCGGTCTCCTCCATCGACGGCATGGAGACGCCCCACTTGTAGAGGGCGGACCCGAAGGCGACGGTGCCGTCTTCGACGGAGACCGTCCAGTCGTAGTCCTTCTCCTCGGTCATCCCGCGGATAAGCTCGTTGACGTCGGAGATGACGTCGACGAGGCGCTTCTGCATCTCCTCGGGACCTTCCTGCAGTTCGTTGATGAGGCGGTCGACCTTGTTGATGAAAAGCGCCGGCTTGACGCCCTCGCGGAGCGCCTGACGCAGGACCGTCTCGGTCTGCGGCATGGCTCCCTCGACGGCGTCGACGACGACGAGCGCGCCGTCGACGGCGCGCATCGCGCGGGTCACGTCGCCACCGAAGTCGACGTGGCCCGGCGTGTCGATGAGGTTGATGAGGTGGTTCTCGCCTTCCCATTCGTGGGTCATCGAGACGTTTGCGGCGTCGATGGTGATGCCGCGTTCCTGTTCGTCTTCCTTCGTGTCCATCGCGAGCTGCTGGCCGGCAGTCTCGTCGGAGATCATGCCCGCACCTGCGAGGAGGTTGTCGGAGAGGGTCGTCTTACCGTGGTCGACGTGAGCGGCGATGGCGATGTTCCGGATCTGCTCCGGCTTGTCCATCAGTTTCTCACATTCCTGGACGATCTTCTTTCGTCGGCCCATTATACAGGGGTCTACCGGCAGGAGGGTCAAAAGAGTAGTGTTTTTGCCGAGCGGATTTCCCATTTTCAGCCGCCCTACCGCCGGGGTATGAGCATTTTTGTCACGATAGGCGCGACTGTCCGCCGGACGCGAATCTCGTCGCCGCGCTCGGCGCAAGAGTCATGTTGGTTGATAACATTCCTCAACTTGAATGGACCTCCGAGTCGTCGGGGGCGCACCGGCAGACCCGTTCTTGAGCGCCGCCGACCTGTTCGAAACCGAGTTCGAGCTTTCGTACCCCGTGTTCGTGCGCGTGCGGGACGACCCCGACTCCCGAACGTGGGCCGGCCACTATCAGGACCGTCACGTCCTCAACATCTCCCGACAGGCCGCCACCAGCGCGATGGCCCGCGAGCTCGCGCTCCACGAGCTCTCGCACATGGCCCGAAACGAGGAAGGCCACGTCTCGCACTACCAGTCGACGCGCGAGGCGGTCTTTCTCGCGCTCGCGGGCCGGACCGTCGAGCGCCGAAAGCTCGCGCACTGCTATCAGATTGCCAACCACTGCAAGGACATCTACGCCGACGACCTGACGCTGTCTGTCGCGCCCGCGGACAAACTCGTGCAGTTCCTCGAATCGCAATTGGCCGCGGCGCTCGCCGACCGGCCGCAGGCGTCCGGGCGGCCGGGCTCTCGGCTCGTCACCGCCGGGTCGGACCCCGAAATCACGGCCGTGAACGCCGCGTTTGCGCTCGCGCTCGTGGAGCGACACGACCTCGTCGGGTCGGACCACCGGCTGTACGACCTCGCGCACGCCGCGGCCGACGACGCGCCGTCGGTGTCGCTCGACACGTTCAAAGAGCGGTTCCGAACGCTCGCCGCCGACCCCTCGAAAAGCGAGTACCGCCGGACGCTCGTCGACGTGGTGAAACGCTACGTCGTCAACCCCGGAGTGGCCGCCGACTGAGCGCCGCGCACCGACCGCGAGCGGACGGGCGAACGGTCCGCGAGCGTGGCGTGCCGGCGTACGGCGTCGCCACTCGGCGCAGTGAAAAACGAAAGAGAGTGGAGAGATTACCGGGCGGCTTCGGCGACGCGCTCTTTCTCCTCTTTCTGGGAGATAGCGTACGTCTGGACGTCGTAGTCGGCCGCGCCGATGAGCTGCTGTGCGAGCGCCTCGGCGGCGGTGGTCGTCGTCTTGTAGGAGCCGCTGAGCGTGCCCTGCGCGATGAACTTCAGCGCCTCGTCGACGCGGCGCTGCGGGGCGACGTCGACGGCCTGCGGGACCGAGATGCCGCCGTACTTGAGGCGGACGGTCTCCTCGCGGGGACCGGCGTTCTCGACCGCGCGGATGAGCACCTGCACGGGGTTCTCCTCGGTGCGCTCGTTGACGATTTCGAACGCGTCCTTGACGATTTTGCTCGTCTTCTGCTTGTGTCCTGTGTTGTCCTCGGTCTGCATCAGGCGGTTGATGAGCCGCTCGACGATGCTGATTTCGGACTTCTGGAACTGCTTCGAGGCGTGACGACCCATCGTGTGGGCGATGGGCGTCGCCTTGATGTACCGGCTCATGCTGGGGTCGGTGTACTCCATCTCGGAGACGTCCCAGACGCCGAACAGAAGCGCGTTCTCCTTTGCTTCCTCGCTGCTCGCCGGGGACTCGGGTTCGGGTGCGTCGCTTTCCGACATGGTTAGCGCACCGGCTTTTCGGCGTTCCCGCGGACGAGTTCGATCATCGAGACGCCGTTGACCTTCTCGACCTTGTAGTTGACACCCGAAAGGTCACCCATCGCGCGACCCTTCGCGCCACCGATACCGGCGATGGTAACTTCGTCGTGCTCGTCGATGAACGAAATCGCGCCGTCACCGGGACAGAAGGCGGTGACCTGCTTTCCGTTCTTGATGAGCTGAACACGGACGCATTTCCGAATCGCCGAGTTCGGCTGCTTTGCTTCGATACCGACCTTCTCGAGGACGATGCCGCGACCCTGCGGGGCACCCTCGAGCGGGTCGGACTTCTTGCCGAGACCGCGCTCACGGCGCGCGTACTCAGAGTCGGACCAGCGGCGCTTCTGCCGGTCCTGCTTGAGCTTGCGCGCGGCGTATTTGCCGTTCGCCATAGTGAACAACAGTTCCGGATGGAGCTACTTAAGCCTCCCTTTTCGAATCCGACGAGACGGCTTCAGGAGCGATTAGCGACCCCTAAGGAGGCATCTGAGGTCGTTTCGTAGATTCGAACGACGGCGCCTCCGCGTCGAAGAGGGACTAAACCGCCCGGAGATGGTGTCGTTTCACCCACGCATGCGAACGACCGCCACACCGGGGGGTTTCCGGTCTCGCGGGCGGCTCACTCGCCGTCGCGCCCCCCGACGAGGTCCACGTCGAGGCGGCCGCTGACTTCGCGGCCCGACGCCGGCCCGAGCGTCAGCCCCTCCTCGTCGAACCGTCGCTTGACGCGCCGTCGGTACTGCGAGCGAACATCGACGAGATTTGCGTCCATCGGCGAGCCGACCCAGAACTCCGTCTGGAGCCCGACCGAACTCCCGGCGAACTCGACGATGCGCGCGGTCGGCTCCGGGTCGTCCAGCACGCGGTCGTCCTCCCGCGCCGTCTCGACGAGTTCGCGGAGCGCCAGTTCCGCGTCGTCGGCGTACGCGATATCGACGCGTTCGGTGAGTCGGTAGCGCTCTCGGCCGTACGGGCGGGTGAGGGCGTTCGTCGTCAGCTCCGTGTTCGGCACGGAGATGGTCTCGTTGTTCACCGTCCGCACGCGCGTGACCCGGAAGTCGACCGCCTCGACGACGCCCTCGCCGCCCGGCCACGATATCCAGTCGCCGACGTTGAAGTCCGGGTCGGCAACGAGAAAGAGCCCGCTGATGAGCGCGCCGATGACCTCCTGTCCGGCGACGCCGACGACGAGCGTCAGCGCCGCGACGATGAGCGCGGTGTCGGTCAGCACCGAGGCGTAGCCCGCGCCGACGACGCCCGCAAGCGTCGCGAGCGCGATGACGACGGCGTGCGCGTAGGTCTCCGTCGCCGACTGCAACGTCGGGTTGTTCCGGTTCCGGGCGCTGACGAGTCGCGTCACGCCGGGGACCAACAGCAGCCGGCCGACGAGATAGACCACGACCGCCGCGGCGGCGAACCCCGCGGTCGCGCTCGCGAGCTCCTCGTAGTCCGCAAACTGCGTCGGGTCGAGTTGCCCGGCGGCGACCCCGACCGACGGTCGTATCGACGACATGCGTAGCTCGCCGTTCGGTGGGGACAAAAACGTGTGGTCGAGTCGGCCGCCGCGTTACGTCAACTGGATGTCGTCGATGTCGTAGTGGCGACGCGCCAACTCGCGGGCGGTGTCGATGGTCTTCCCGCTCGCGCCGATGGCGACGCCGCGGTCGGCTTCGGCGACCTCGACGTACGCGACGGTGTCGTTCTGCCGCGAGAGCGTTACGTGTCGGACGGCCGCCGGCGCGAGCGCGCTCGCGACGAACGCCTCGGGCGTGTCGGCGTCCTCGACCAGTTCGACCGTCCGGCCGAGTTGGCGTTCGACCGACTGGACGGTCCGCCCGCCCGGACCGATGGCCGTCGCCATGTCGCCCGCGGCGACGAGGAAGACGACCCGGTCGTCGAAGACGAGACAGTCGTGGGCGGTCGCCTCCGTCTCCTCCTCGAAGAGGGCGATGAAGCGCCGGGCCGTATCCGACAGCGTAACTTTCATCGTCAGTCGTCGGACGGTTCGGGTGCCGCGTTGGCGTCCGCGTCCTCGACGTCGAGCGAACCCATGCGGAGGTCCACGTCGCCGGTGCCGATAGCGATCGGCTTGCCGACGATGACGTTCTCGATGACGCCGTCGAGGTCGTCTTCCTCGCCGTGGATGGCGGCGTCGAGCAGGTGGTTGACCGTGACCTCGAACGCGGCGCGGGCGAGGACGGAGTCCTTCGACCCGGAGATACCGTGACGGCCGATGGACTCGATGGTCCCGTCGTTCGTCATGATGTCCGCGACGAGCATCAGGTGGCGGATGTTCACGTCGTCGAGACCCTGCTCGCGCAGCGTGTTCATCGTCTCGTCGATGATGGCCTCGCGGGCGGCCTCGATGCCGAGCTGCTTGTGCACCTCGTGGATGTTGTTCGAGGTGGTCCGGGAAGCGTCGACGCCCTCGATGGCGAGCGCGTCGCCGAACGCCGAGCCCTCGGTGTAGAGGACGAACTCCTCTTCGTCGGTGTCCTCGTTGTTCTCCTTCCGGATGACGACGCGGGAGACCTCCTCGATGCCCTTGAACACGATGTCGCGCAGCTCCTCGACGAGTTGGAGGAGCCGGCGGTAGCTCGGGCTCTCGGGGCCGAACTCGATGAGCGTCCCCTCGCGGCGGGTCTTGATGCCGAGCGCGTCCTCGATGGTTTCGGCAATCTCGCTCGCGACGACGCCCTCGTCGTCGTACGTCGGCCAGCGTTCGAGGAGCGTCTCGTCGTTGAGGTTGACTTGCACGACCATGTCGGCGACGTTCGTCGAGATATCGCCGAGCGCCAGAATCTTCGTGGACTCGATGTTCCAGACGACCTGGTGGGCGAGTTCGCGGTTGTTCGCGTACTCGTCTTCGAGGTACACCGTCATCATCGGCGTGTCGGGGGTCTTCCGCGCGTCCACCAGCTCGATGAGCCGCGGCAGCCCCTGCGTGACGTCGATTTCGGCGACGCCCGCGTAGTGGAACGTGTTCATCGTCATCTGCGTCCCCGGCTCACCGATGGACTGCGCCGACACCGTCCCGACGGGGTCGAGCGGGTCGACGCGGGTGTCGAGGTAGCGCGCCTCGACGGCCTGCGCGATTTCGCCGGCCTGGTCGAGGGTGACGCCCTCGCGCTCTTCGATGGTCTGGTAGATGCGGTCCTTCAGGCGTCGAGACAGCTCTTTGGACTCGACGACGTCGACGATGGCGTCGTCGACGAACTCGTAGTCGGCGGTTGCGTCGGTATCAGTCATCGGATTCGACCCCCGCACGGGCGTCGACACGCGGTTCGGCGTGCTCGGAGAGGTTGGTCGGCGGTGCGCGCTCGCCGAGGAAGCGTTCCTTCTCCTCGTCGGAGCTGAACTCCGAGGTGAGGATGCGGTCGGCGATGTTCTCGACGTCGATAGGCGTCTCGTCGTCGGACGAGACCTTCACGGGGCTCGTGCCGTCCTCACCGAACTCGAACTGGACGATGGTCCCCGACGTGTCGCGGACGGAGCCGTCGTACTGCGCTTCGAGCTCGGACAGCGCGTTGATGAGCCGACGCTGCAAGTACCCGGACTTCGAGGTCCGGACTGCCGTGTCGACCAGCCCTTCGCGACCACCCATCGCGTGGAAGAAGAACTCACGCGGGGTGAGGCCGGCGCGGTAGGAGTTCTCGACGAAGCCGTGGGCCTCGGCCGAGAGGTCGCCTTTCTGGTAGTGGCTCAGGGTGCGGCCCTCGTAGCCGCGGTTGATGCGCTCGCCCCGAACCGCCTGCTGGCCGACACAGCCGGCCATCTGGGTCAGGTTGAGCATGGACGCACGCGCGCCGGACTTCGACATCACGACCGCGGGGTTGTCCTCCTCGAAGTGGTCCTCCGCGATTTCGCCGGCGGAGTCGCGCGCCTTGCCGAGGCGCTGCATGATCTTCATCTCCAGCGTCTCGTCGACGGAGCGACCCGGCAGCGATTCGAGCTCGCCCGCCTCGTAGATTTCGATGAGCTCCTGAATCTTGTCGTAGGCGGCGTCGATGGCCTCGTCGACCTGCGCCGTCGCCTCGTCCGGGATGGACTCGTCGTCGATACCGATAGACAGCCCGAAGTGCATGATGGCGCGCATCGCCAGCGAGGCAATCTCGTTGATGAAGATGCGCGAGCGCGTCTTCGAGTAGTCCTTGGCGAGGGCGTCGACGATTTCGCCGCCGAACGCGCCGACGGCGTCCTCGTCGATGGTGCCCTGCACGAGCTGGCCGTCCTCGATGGTGACCGTGTCGCCGACCTTCGAGGTGAACTCCATGTTCAGGTCGTCCGGCAGGAGTTCGGAGAAGATCTGCTGGCCGGTCCAGTAGGGCTGACCGTCCTCGTTTTCGCCCGCGGGCTCTGGGAGCGTGTCCACGCGCGTCGCGCGAAGCAGGTCGAGCGCCTGCGTCTCGACAAACTCGGGGTTGTCGTGGGTGAGCAGGTAGGTGCCCGAAATGTGGTCCTGAATCGCGCCGATGATGTTCTCACCGAAGCGCGGCGAGAGAATCTGCTCTTGGACGCGCATGAGAACGCGCGCCTCGGCACGGGCCTCCTCGTTCTGGAGGGCGTGCATGTTCATCTCGTCGCCGTCGAAGTCGGCGTTGTACGGCGGACAGACGACCGTGTTCAGGCGGAACGTCTTGTACGGCATCACGACGACTTCGTGCGCCATGATGGACATCCGGTGCAGCGACGGCTGTCGGTTGAAGATGACGATGTCGCCGTCGACGAGGTGGCGGTTGACCTCCCAGCCGAGTTCGACCTTCTCCGCGAGTTCCTCGCAGTTCTTCTCTGTCACCTTCAGGCGGCGGCCGTCCGGGCGGCGGACGTAGTTCGCGCCGGGGTGGCTCTCGGGGCCGTTACGGACGTACTGCCGAGCCTCGTCGATGTTGCGCTCGGTGACGTTCATCGTCTGGGTCATCTCGGACGCGACGCGGTCCGGGACGCCGACCTCGTTGAGCGAGAGCGTCGGGTCCGGCGAGATGACGGTACGCGCCGAGAAGTTGACGCGCTTCCCGGACAGGGAGCCGCGGAAGCGACCCTCCTTGCCCTTCAGGCGCTGGCTGAGCGTCTTCAGCGGGCGGCCGGAGCGGTGACGCGCCGGCGGCGTGCCCGAAATCTCGTTGTCGATGAACGTGGTGACGTGGTACTGGAGCAGTTCCCACAGGTCCTCGATAATCAGCTGCGGCGCACCCGCCTCGCGGTTCTCCATGAACCGCTGGTTGATGCGGATGATGTCCACGAGCTTGTGGGTCAGGTCGTCCTCCGAGCGCTGGCCGTTGTCCAGCGTGATGGAGGGACGCGCCGTGACCGGCGGGACGGGGAGGACGGTCAGAATCATCCACTCGGGGCGCGACCGGTCGGGGTCGATGCCGAGCGTGACGAGGTCCTCGTCCGGGACGTCCTCGAACCAGTCGCGGATGTCCGAGGGCATCAGCTTGTTCATGTCCTCCTCGGTGAGGTCGAGGTCGAGCGCCTTTTCGAGCGCCTTGCGGTCGTCGCCGACCGGGCGGAACTCGCCGGCGAGCACCTGATTGACGCGCTCGGCGTCGAGACCGGTCTCGTTGGCGAGGGTGACGGGGTCGACGCCCTCGTCGTCCTCGTCGTCGGGGTCGGGCTGCATCGCTTCGGCGATGCGCTCGGAGTAGTCCCCGGCGAGCACGTTCTGGACCTCGTAGTAGGTCGTCGGCTTCTCGTGTTTGATGTCGTGCTGCGGCGAGCCGCAGTGGGGACAGCGGTTGGCCTTGCGGGCCTGCCGGACCGCCGACTTCATCACGTCGCTCCAGTCGTCGCCGAGTTCCTTCGTGCGACCGAGCTTGTCGCGGTACTCGTCTGCTTCCTCGTCCGTCAGCGAGAGGCGACCGCACTCCCGACACGTCGAGCGGAGCAGGCGACGGATGAGCTTCGTGAAGCCGACGTGGATGACGGGCGCGGCCAGTTCGATGTGGCCGAAGTGCCCGTTACACGACCCGGAGTGCTGGCCGCAGGTGCGGCATTGCAGCCCGGGGTCGATGACGCCCAGCCGCGGGTCCATGAGACCCATGTCGATTGGGTAGCCGTCGTCGTCGTAGGTGTCCGCGGTGATGACCTTCGTCGCGGACATGTCTCGGTACGTCTCCGGGTCCATCAACCCGAACTGGATGCTGCCGATTTCTTTGGGTGTCTGCATTGACATGAGTGGTTAGACCGCGTCCTTCAGTTCGATTCGCGGGCGGACGCCGAGCGCGACCATCTCGTCGAGAAGCAGCTTGAACGCGTAGCTGATCTCGATTTCGTGGATGTTGTCCTCGTCGCCGGTGACCGGGTCGTAGATGCGGCGCTGGTCGCGGTCCTCGACGGCGACCATGCCGGTGTCGGCGGAGATGTAGACCTTCTCCTTGTCGGAGGAGTCGAGCAGGCGCTCCTGGAGCACCATCGCGGCCCCGTGGCCGATGACGGTGTCGCGCTCCATCTCCCCGAGACGGAGGCCACCCTCGCGGGCGCGACCCTCCGTCGGCTGGCGGGTGAGCACCTGCACGGGACCGCGCGAGCGGGCGTGCAGCTTGTTGCTCACCATGTGGTACAGCTTGTGGTAGAAGATGATGCCGACGAAGATTTCGGCCTCGATCTTCTCGCCGGTGACGCCGGAGTACATGACCTCCTTGCCGGAGGACATGAAGCCGCGCTCTTCGAGCGCCGAGCGGAGTTCCTCTTCGTTTTCGCCCTGGAAGGCGGTGCCGTCGACGCGGCGACCTTCGAGCGCACCGACCTTCCCGCCGAGCATCTCCAGCACGTGGCCGACCGTCATGCGCGACGGCAGGGCGTGCGGGTTGAGCACGAGGTCGGGCACGACGCCGTCGGCGGTGAAGGGCATGTCCTCCTGGGGAGCCAGGTGGCCCACGACGCCCTTCTGTCCGTGCCGGGACGCGAACTTGTCGCCGAGTTCCGGAACGCGCTGGTCGCGGACGGACACCTTGGCGAGCTTCGAGCCGTCTTCGCCCTCCATGAGCGTGACCGTGTCCACGACGCCGGATTCGCCCGAGCGCATCGTGACGGAGGTCTCGCGGCGCTTCTGCGGCGAGAGTCCCGCCATGTCGTCGGGTTCTTCGAGGAACCGCGGCGGCGAGGTCTTGCCGAGCAGCACGGAGTTCTCGTCGACGACCGTCTCGGGGTTGACGAGGCCGTCCTCGTCGAGGTGCGAGTACGCGTCTTCGCCGCGCGCGCCGCGCACGTCCTGCGACGGAATCTCGAAGCGGTCTTCCTGACCGCCGGGGTAGCGGCGCTCTTCGCCCTCGTAGGTGCGGAAGAAGTGCGAGCGGGCGAGGGCACGTTCGACCGAGCCCTTGTTCATGACGAGCGCGTCCTCGATGTTGAAGCCCTCGTAGGACATGACGGCCACGACGAAGTTCTGGGCCGCGGGTCGCTCGTCGAACCCGATTTGCTCCGTGGTCTGCGTTTTGACCATCGAGAGCTGCGGGTAGTGCATGAGGTGCTGGCGGGTGTCCGGGCGGATGCGGTAGTTCGCCGCGGGCAGCCCCAGCGACTGCTTCATCATCCCTGCCCCCATCGTAATACGGGGCGAGGCGTTGTGCTCCGGGTACGGAATCATCCCGGCACCGATGCCGAAGATGAGCTGCGGGTCGATTTCGAGGTGCGTGTGGTCCTCGTTGAGTTCGTCCTCGTCGACCGCGACGTAGATGTCTTCTTCCTCCTCGGCGTCGATGAACTCGACGAGCCCGCGCTCGACGAGGTCGTCGAAGTCGAGTTCGTCGTTGTCGAGCGCCTCGACGTGGTCGTCGTCGAGGAGCGGCTCGCCGTCTTCGACGACGATGAGCGGACGGCGGGCGCGGCCCGCGTCGGCGTTGATGATGACTTCGCGGGTGCGCTCTTTGACGGAGACGTTCACCATCTGGCTCACGTCGCCGCGGCGGCGCGCCTCTCGAATCTGTGCCGCGAGTTGGTTGGGGTCCGGGTGGGTCCCGACGAGACTACCGTTGACGTATACTTTCGCTTCTCGCTGTGCCTGAGCCATGTTAGTCGTCCGCGGGTGCGGCGTCGACGCTGTCGATGCCGGGGATACCCTCGACACCCATCGACGCGAGTTCTCGTTTCAGCGACTGTTCGTCTTCGACGTTCTGGGAGAGCTCCATCGCCTGCGCGAAGTTCTTCACCAGCCCGCAGTTCGGTCCCTCGGGGGTCTCGGAGGGACAGATGCGACCCCACTGGGTCGCGTGCAGGTCGCGCGCCTCGAAGTGCGGCTGCGACCGCGACAGCGGACTGCGAAGGCGGCGAAGGTGCGACAGCACACCCATGTAGTCGGTACGGTCGACGAGCTGGGAGACGCCGGAGCGGCCGCCGACCCAGTTGCCCGTCGCGATGGGGTGTTCGAGCCGCTCGGTGAGCACGTCGGACCGGACGACGGTGTTGACCGTCAGGTTCCGGTTTCGCATGTTAGCGCGTTCGAGCTGGTACTTCACGTCGCGCGCCAGCTTGTTGAGCGCCGTCCGGAAGAGGTCCTTCATGAGGTCGCCGGAGACCTTCAGGCGCTTGTTGGCGTAGTGGTCCTTGTCGTCGGAGTCGCGGCGCTGGAGCGCGAGTTCGAAACACGCCTCGGCCATGCGACAGAGGTAGTACGCCTTGTTCATGCGCACTTCCTCTTCTTCCGCGCCCTCCTCGTGGAGGTGCGGAAGCAGGTAGCGGTCGATGACGTAGTTGGCGCGCTTAAGCTGGTAGTTCTTGCCCTGCCCGCCGGCGACGCGCTTGCCGAGCGCCTCGATGGCCTGCTCTTGGGTCTGCACCTCGGCCTCCTCAAGGTTCTCGAGCATGAACTTCACAATCTCCGGGTCGTCGGAGACGCGGTGGACGATTTCCTCGTCCGATTCGAGACCGAGCGCGCGGACGAGCGTGACGAAGTTGACGCTCCCCGAAACCGAGGGGAACGAGACTTCGAGGAGCCCCTCGCGGTTGCGTTCACAGAGCACGAGCGCGCGGTAGCCGCGGCGCTGGCTGAACGTCTTCGCGACCTGAATCTCGTCGCCGTACTTCGTGTCGTACTCGGCGAGAATCTTGTTCGGCGCCAGGTCCTCCGAGGTCATGAGCACGCGCTCGGAGCCGTTGACGATGAAGTAGCCGCCGGGGTCGACGGGGTCCTCGCCGATTTCGACGAGGTCCTCGTCGGAGAGCTCCGCGATGTTGCACTTCGAGGAGCCGACCATGATGGGCATCCGGCCGACCTTCGTCTCGGCGGTGTCGACGACGACCTCCTCTTCTTCCTCGCCGCCGCGGACGATGGACATCTCCATGAACACGGGGGCGGAGTAGGTGATGTTGCGCAGGCGCGCTTCCTGCGGGAAGAGCAGTTCCTCGGAGCCGTCGGCCTCGCGGACGCGGGGCGTCTCCACGCGGACGCCACCGAGCTCGACGTAGACGGGTTCCTCGCCCTCCTTGTCGCCGATGTCCGTTTCGATGGTCGCCTTCTCTTCGACGACGTCCATCATGCCGCGTTCGAGGAACGCGTTAAACGAGCGGAAGTGGTGTTCAGCGAGCCGTTCTTCGGAGAAGTACTTGCGAGAGACCTCGCGTCGCGCTTGTCGGTTCATTCAATCACCAGTCGGTATACGACTGCTTTGTCTGTCGTTCGAGAGTTCCGAACGATCTTGATGACGTCGCCGGGCTCTGCGTCCTCGGGGAGCGCCGGGTCCTTCAGCTTGATCTTCGGGAGATTCGTCTTCTCGACGTTGTACTCCTGTAACACGTCCTCGACGGCCTCGTCGTCGAGTTTCGTGTGTTCCGGAACCAGTTTGTGTTGGCTTACGTCTACCATGTATGGTGCTGCTGGGTGCTGGAAGAAGCTGTCACGGGATACTACGGCTGATTTTGGGACGCACCCATTTAACCCTTGCCAACTGCGTCGAAGAAAGGCGACGCTATCGGCAGTCACGCACCGGAGATGCGCGAATCGTCACACGTTGGCATGGGGTGTCACGATATAAATGTCTTCGGGGCGAGAATCGCGGTACCGCGGGCCAAGGGCAGCCCAGATGGTAAGTCTTATCTATAAACCTCGGCTACGGATGAGTGCAGACGGAGGGCCCGGGTGGTGTAGTGGCCCATCATACGACCCTGTCACGGTCGTGACGCGGGTTCAAATCCCGCCTCGGGCGCTCTCCGTACCGCAAACTCACTTCAGTAAGCCCGGGTGGTGTAGTGGCCCATCATACGACCCTGTCACGGTCGTGACGCGGGTTCAAATCCCGCCTCGGGCGTACTTTTCGATGAATTACTCGCTGAGCGCCGAGTCTCGTCTCGGCGCGGCCGTAATTCTCGTGAATACCCCAAAAGGGATTGAACCCGACGACGAGCGAGAGAAACGAGCGACGTCGGCACGGTTCAAATCCCGCCTCGGGCGCTTCTCTGATTTCAACTCCTCCAGCGAGGCGTCTCGTCGCCAAGCGACAGCGAGTGACATTTGTGAACGTTGGCAGATAGGATTTGAACCAAGGAGCGAAGCGAGCGATAGCGAGCAGAGCGACTGAGGTTCAAATCCCGTCACACCCGTTCGTTCACGTCGTTCACTCACGGGAGTTCCTGAGTTCACCTCACGCTGTTCGGTGAACTCCCGCCTCGGGCGTACGTTTCGACGAATTACCCACCTACCGCCGCGCTCCGCAGTCAGCCAACCAACCCGCCCATCGCCCCACCAATCGCCACGCCGACCAACGCCGCCACCAACGTCCCGAAGGCGTACCGAGCGGCCGTGTCGTAATCGCCCGCCTCTGCGAGTTCCGCGACGCCGACCGCAAACGACGAAAAGGTCGTGAAGGCCCCGCAGAAGCCGGTTCCGGCGAGCGTCGCGGCCGCGTCGCCGACGGACGCAGTGACGATGAATCCCAGCGCGACGCTCCCGAGGACGTTGACGGTGACGGTGCTCCACTTGCCGACGACTCGCTGGTCGACGGTGTGCCGGGCGACTGCGCCACCCATCCCGCCGACGCCGACGAGGACGGCCGAGAGCAGCGAGGGAGTCACCGCCGCCCCCCGAACGCGAGGCCGAGCGCGGCGGCGGCGAAGCCGAGCGCGTAGTTCGCGCCGACGTTGAGCGCGCCGCCCACCGGCGACAGCGACGCGGTCTGGACGGCGAACGTGCTGTACGTCGTGAACGACGAGAGCAGCCCGGTTCCGAAGAACAGCTGCGCCCGGCGGGAGGAGACCGACGTGATGAACGTCCCGAGGGCGAAGCTCCCGAGGACGTTCACCGCGAGCGTGCCGCCCGCGCCGGGAATCGCGACGGAGACGGCGTAGCGAAGCGTCGCGCCGGCGAACCCGCCGAGGGCGACCAACGCCAGTTCCGAGCGGTCCATACGGCAGTACTCCGGGGAGGCTACTCTATGGTTTCGGAACTGCCAGGCGCGGAGACCGCCCGCGGCGTCGCGCCGCCGTCGGGCGTCTCACGGGGGCGAACCCGAACGTCGTGGACGGTCTCCGTGGTGTCGTCGACGACGAGCGCACAGCCGCGTTCCCGCGGGAGCCGAGCGCGGAGCGACTCGTCGAAGTACGTCGGGTCGGCGGCGGCCATCGCCGACACGTCGGGGCCGGCGGTGAGTCGGTGGACGACCCGGAGGTCGGCCTGCGAGACCGCGACCTCGGGGAGCGCCGAGGGGCGCTGGGTCGCGAGGACGACGCCGACGCCGGGGGCTCGCCCGCGCGTGAGAAGGGTTCGAAGCGCGGGGTCTGCGAGCCCGCCGGCGAACGCGTGGGCCTCGTCGAGAAGCAGCCACGGGATTCGGGGGACCGAGCCCGCGACGCGGGCGTCGTAGAGGCCGCGGGCGACGACGCGAACCACGGCGCTCGCGGGGGTCGCCTCCAGTCCCGAGAGGTCGAGCACGTCGGGTGAGGAGCCGCAGAGCGACCGCGGGTCGAGTCCCTCGGGGTGAAACACGTCCCACGAGTCGGCCAACGCGAGGTGGTTCGCCGCGGCTCTGCGCGTCTCGGGGGCGGCGTCGTCGTCGTCGACCGCCCCGCGCATCGCCACCAACGAGTCTTCCTCGGCCGCGAGTCGCCAGACGAGCGACCCCGCGGGCGCGGTCGGGTCGAGACCGAGCAGCTCCGGCCACGCGCTCGGCGGGAGCGCGTCGGCGCGGACGCGCGGCGAGTCGTGAACCGTCGCGTCTATCGGCGACTCGGTGAGGCCACAGAAGACGCCCATCGGGTCGATGACGACCGGCGCGACGCCCGCAGCGCGTGCCAGTCCTTCGGCCATGACGCCGAGCGTGTGGGACTTCCCGCTGCCGCGCTTGCCGACGACGACGGCCGCGTGCGGACGGTTCACGTCGAGGCCGACGGTCGCGCCGTCGCTCCCGTCGCGGGCGCGGTAGCATCCGAGTCGACAGGCCGGGCCTTCCTCGTCCGACTTGCGGCCGATGGTGTGCATGGCACGGACTGGCCGCGCGATGCGACTTGAACCCCCGGACGAGGATTTATATACGAACCCGCGGCCAGACGGTCCATGCTCGATATGTTCCGGTCAGACACGCGCGCTATCGAAGGACTGCCAGTTCGTCTCGTCGTCGCTCTCGTCGTCGGCGTCGCCAGCATGAGCGTCATGCTCAACATGCTCTCCGGGGTGCAGGGGCTCGCCACCTCGGAACTCGACGTGAAGCCGACGCCGGACGTGGTCGGCCCCGGCGAACAGGCGCTGGACTTCACCGTCGTCGACCACGAGGGGAACCCCGTGGAGGGCGCGACAGTCATCGTGAAATCGGGGACCGCCGAAATCGACGGCGTGGCGACGGCGAAAAGCGATGACGGCGGGTCTGCGACTGTCAACGTTGACGCCGAACTCGGCGCGAACCGCGAGGACGGAACGCTCATCGTGGACGTGAAACCGCCCGCCGGGGAGTCGTTCGTCGACCGCCGCGAGAACACGAACGTGCTGGTGGTTCAGGACTGAGCGCCGAACACGCGAGCCGCGACCTCAGCGCTCCGGGTGCGTCGCCGCGTCGAAGCCGCCGCGAACGAGCGGCTTAGCGATGTGTCGGCGGGCGCACGGCGGCACCTCGTACCAGCCGGGTTCGAGGTCGCGGTCGACCGCCCGCTCGACTTTGCCGGGTGCGTCGGTCCCGCAGTCGCGGCACCGGTAGCCCTGATTCCGTCCCGCGCTTTTCATCGTCCGCCCGCAGTCGGGGCAGACGGGCGTCGCGGGTTCCGTCCGCACGAGGTCGCGGACCGCGAACTTCTCCAGTTTGAGCGTGCCGTCTCCGACCTCGCCGCAGGCGGTGACCGCGTCGCCGACGCGGAGCGCCCGCACCCGGTTTCGGAAGCGCTTCGTCGGTTCGAAGGCGGCGACAGCGACCACCGCGTCGCCGGCTTCGAGGTCGAAAAAGACGTGGCCACCCGGTCGGGTCTCCGGGTCGGAGGCGACGGTGCCGGCGACGCGGTAGGCGCGGCCGTCGCGGAGGTCCGAGACGACGCCGTCCCGGAGGTGGGCGTCGGTCCCCTGATTCGTGCGAAACGTCGCCGAGCGGTCGACGGGTTCCGAGTCGATGGCGGCGGCGACCTCCCGGACGGTGTCGGCGTCGTCGCCGCGGATGCCGTGGAGAATCGGTCCCGGCGCGTTCGGCACGCAGACGGCTTCGCCCTCCTCGCGGTCCACAGTGTCCCACGCGTCGGGATACGCCGCGTCGGCGGCGTCGAAGACGGAGTCGACGTCGACCTCGCGGGGCGTCCCGCAGCGGTGAAACTCGCGGTAAGAGATGTGTTCGTAGGTCCACTCGTCGAAGGCGGCCCACGCGCCGACGGCCGCGAGCGCGCCGATGCGGCCCCGGCCGCCGTGCCACCCCTCGGTCAAGAAGCCGGAACGCTCCGCGAGGGCGACCGCGTCGTCGAGGTCGTGGAAGTCGCGGACGGCGTCGCGGGCGAAGTCGGCGACGGCGGTCGAAACCGTGTCGGGAGACCCCGGCGCGACGACGACACCCGGGCTGGTCCGGTCGTCGTCGAGGACGGCCCAGCGGTCGAGTTCCTCGCGGGCGAGGTCGAACGCCGCGCCCGCGGGGAGGTCGGTGTGAATCGCCAGCGCCGCGTTCCCGCGGGTCTTGTGCTCGACCGCCGGGTTCAGCCGGACGAGGAGTCGCCGCTCGACGGTCCCGCCGCGCGCCTCGACGGCCTCGGCGACGAGCGTCGCCAGATAGGTCGTACACATCCCGAGGGTGCGGGAGTCGGTGTCGTCGAGGCCGATGACGGTCATACGCGGAGATTGCCGGACGGCGCAGTAACGCCTTTCGGGTCGATTACGGCTATATAAATGCGGCATCGAGAAGGGAGATACCACGGCGAGGGCGGCGGTATCGGGGAAAACGCTTTATGGGCCGAATCGCTTATTGCCCCCTATGTCCCGGTCAGCGCTGGTTGGTAATGTCGCCGCGATGCTCCAAGACGCGGGCTTCGTCGTGAGCGACCGCATCGCCATCCGGCCGAAGAGCTTCGACCTCGCCGCTCGGAGGGGCGAGGACCTGTTGCTCCTCAAGATACTGGGGAACATCGACGCGTTCGACGGCGTCACCGGCTCGGAGATGCGACGCCTCGGCTCGTATCTCGACGCCACGCCGTTGGTCGTCGGGCTTCGAACCCGAGACGAGGACCTCAAACCCGGCGTCGTCTACTTCCGCCACGGCGTGCCGGTGTTGAACCCCGACACCGCCATGGACCTGTTCGTCGAGGAGGTTCCCCCGCTCATCTACGCCGCCCCCGGCGGACTGTACGTGAGCCTCGACGGCGACGTGCTCGCCGAAGAGCGGCAGGAGCGCGGATGGAGCCTCGGGCAGCTCGCGACCGAACTCGGCGTCTCGCGGCGCACCGTCTCGAAGTACGAAAACGGCATGAACGCGAGCATCGAAGTGGCGATTCACCTCGAAGAGCTGTTCGACCGCCCCTTCTCGAACCCGGTCGACGTGCTCACGGGCGCGGAGGACGTGCGCGACGCCGAGCCGACGCCCGACGACCCCGACGTGGACCCCGACGACGAACACGTCCTGTCGGTGCTGACGCGCGCCGGCTTCACCGTCCATCCGACCGCCCGCGCGCCGTTCAAGGCCGTCAGCGAAGACGCCGGGCGGAAAAAGGAGACGAACGTCCTCACCGGACACTCGCCGTTCACTCGAAGTGCCGAGAAGCGCGCCCAAATCATGTCGTCGCTCGGCGAAATCACGCGGACGCGCTCCGTCTACTTCGTCGAGGAACAGCAGAAGCGCGAGTCGGTCGACGGCACCGGCATCGTCAGCTGTGAGGAACTCGCCGCCATCGACGACCCCGACGAGATTCGCGACCTGATTCGCGAGCGGACCCGCGACCCCGCCGAGAGCTAATCGTCGCGGGGTGCGCGGCGAGCTGTACTGCCGGCGGAAAAATCAGTGACGGTCGCGCTTACGCCGCCGAGCCGTAGGTCTCTTCGAGGTAGTCGACGATATCGTCGCTCTCGGGCATCCCCTCGACGCCGTGTTCCTCGTCGACGAGGACGGGGACGCCGGTCTGGCCGCTTACCTCTTCGACTTCCTCGCGCTCGGCGTGAGCGCTGGGGACCATCCGCGACTCGTATTCGAGGTCGAGGTCGGCGAGTTTGTCCTTCACCTTCGCGCAGTACGGACAGCCTTGCAGTTCGTAGAGGATGAGGTCGGACATCAGCCTGGGGTATGGAGCCGCGGCTAATGAGTGCCATGGTCTTCTGCAATCGAACCACACGACCCCGAAAGGCGCGCCGCGGGGTCGGCCGCGGGGTCAGCGTTATCTCCCGAACAGCCCGCGGACCGCGTCGAGTAGTCGCTGACGCATCAGATACAGTTCGCCGGCGGTCGCGGTGAGCCCGACGCCGACCGCGCACGCCGCCCAAAACAGGTCCCACGGCGTCATCCACACCGGGCGGAGCCACGGCAGGACGTGCGACAGTCGCGTCGAAAGCCCGCTCATCGGCTCTTCGAGCGGCGTCCCGGCGAACGTCGACTGAACCCGCGAGACGAAGCCGACGCTCCCGTCTCCGCCCGCGGTGATGTTCGCGCTCCCGGTGATGGGGTACGAACCGCTGGCGTTCAGGTCCCGAATCGTCGGCCCCGAGGACTCGTCGCCGTGGGCGACGCGCTCGGCGTCGTACGGCCCCCACGTCGCGTAGTACTCCCAGACGACCTCGCCGGTTGGCGTGACCTCTATCACTCGGTGGTTGAGCGTGTCGACGATGAGCGTGTTGCCGTTGGGGAGGCGGTCGGCGTCGCGCGGCCAGTTGAGCGTGTTCTTTCCGACGGACCACGTCCGGACCCACTCGCCGTCTTCTTTCGCGTACTCGACGACGCGGTTGTTCCCGCTGTCGGCGACGAGCATGGTCGGGGTGCCGTTCTCGCTGACCAGCCAGTCGGGATTGTGCTGTTCGTTGAGTACGTCGTAGTCGTCGTCGGTGCCGAGGCGCTCGACGATGTCTTTCGACTCCATGTCGACGACGATTGCCTGGTCGAAGTTTCGCGGCGACAACAGGAGCCGACCGTCGCCGATGTAGTCCACGTCGTTGACGTGGCTCCAGTCGGCGTTGTAGCCGCCGTCGGTGTCGGCTGGGAAGTGGTTCTTGAAGTACCACTCCCACGTTATTTCGTCGGTCGTCCGGTTGTACACCACGATGCGGTCCTCGCTGACGCCGGCGGAGTCGTTCCACTCGCGCATGTTGGCGATGAGGAGTTCGTCCTCGCCGAAGGCGTCAACGTCGTGGGTGTCCTCCATGTCGAAGCGCTGTTCCCAGACGCGTTCGCGGGTGTCCGGGTCGAGTTCGAAGACGACGGTGTCGGTCCCGCGCGGCGACGAGACGAGCAGGTTCCCGTTCGGGAGCGGGTCGACGTCGAAGAACCACGCGTTCCCGTTGACCGAGTCGTCATACGTCCACTGGAGGCTCCCGCGTTCACCGACCGAGACGACCCGAGCGGGTTTCTTCGGGTTCGTGTTGCCCTGGAAAGTGTAGCCTTGGACGCTCACAATCGTCGACCCGTTGGCGGGGCTGGTGACGGTTCCCGGTTGGAGGCTCGTCTGCTGCCCGGGGTCGTACGTCACGGCAGAGACGGCCGAAGGAGCGAGAAGGCCGATAATGAGGAGGAACACGGCTCCGCGGAGGGCGAGCCGTTCGTTGGGAATATTCATACGGAGTGGGTTAGCACCGGGGTTGTTCAATACTTTATGAATCCGATTAGGTCGTGAGAAAATCAGCGCGACGAGAGAGTCGTCGGCGCGGTCAGACCTGCGCCTGGAGCATCCCCGAGGTGCGGACGACGAAGTAGAGGACGAACGCGACCGCGAGCGCCCACTGGCCGGCGCTGACGTCGTCGTACTCGCCGGCGGCGACCTTCACGAGCGGGTACGAGACGATGCCCGCCGCGATGCCGTACGCGATGGAGTACGTGAAGGGCATGACGAGGATGGTCATGCCGGCGGGGATGGTGAACGTCAGGTCGTCCCACTCGATGTCGACGACGTTGCGGAGCATGACGACGCCGATGACGACGAGCGCGATGTGGGAGGCGTACTGCGGGATAGCCGTCGCGAGCGGGACGATGGCGAGCGAGCCGAGGAACAGGAGGGCGACGACGAGCGCGGTGAGGCCCGTTCGGCCGCCCTCTTCGACGCCGGTGGCGGACTCGATGTAGGTCGTGACCGTCGAGGTGCCGAGCATCGCGCCCGCGGTGGTGCCGACCGCGTCGGCCATGAGGGGCTTGTCGATGTCGGGGAGGTCACCGTCGTCGTTGAGGAAGCCCCCGGCCTGCCCGACGCCGACGAGCGTGCCGGCGGTGTCGAAGAAGTCGACGAAGAAGAACGTGATGACGATGAGGGCGAAGCTGAACGCTTCGACGTTGCCGAAGCCGGAGATGAACGCGCCGGCCAGCGGCGTGATGTCGTAGGTGGCCGCCGAGGAGTTGGCGACGAGGCCGGCCTCGGCCGAGACGACGCCCGAGGCGGTGAGGCCCCAGCCGAGAAGCGACGTGCCGACGATGCCGATGATGATAGAGCCGGGGACGTTCGCCGCGTAGAGGGCGAACGTGAAGAACAGGCCGACGATGGAGACGATGGCGATGGGGTTCGACGCGAGGTTCCCCATCGTGACGAGCGTCGAGTTGTCGTTGACGACGATGCCCATCGCCTGCAACCCGATAATCGCTAAGAACAGCCCGATACCGGTGCCCACGGCCATCTTGACCGGTTCGGGGAACACCTTGATGATGGCTTCCCGCGCGCCGACGGCGGTGAGCGCGATGAAGATGAGCCCCTCGACGAAGACGGCCGCGAGCGCCGTCTGCCACGGGACGCCCAGCGCCCCGACGACGGTGAACGCGAAGAAGGCGTTCAGGCCAAGCCCCGGCGCTTGCGCGAAGGGTCGGTTGGCGTAGAACGCCATAATCGTGGTCGCGATGGCGGCCGCGATGATGGTGACGACGGCGAGCATCGACTGGACCTCGCCCGGCGTGTAGCCGGCGATTGCGATGCCGTCGACGCCCTCGATGTACGGTTGGTCTGTGAGAAGCGACGGGTTGACGACGACGATGTACGACATCGTGAGGAACGTCGTGATGCCCGCGAGAATCTCGGTCCTGACCGTGGACCCGTGTTTATGCACGTCGAAGTAGTTTGCGAGGGTTTCAGAGAGCCCCATGATGCACGACTAAGCATACCCCGGATTCCACACATAAGCATTACCATCCTGACGGGCGGATACATCCACGAACGTGGGTTAAACGACCCATTCGACGTGAACGAACGGCACAGAAGTGCCTATTTCTACGTCACCTGTGATTGAACTGAGCAGTTCAGAACAGTTTTTCGGCGGGTCCCTGAGCCGTCAGTCGAAACTGCTCAGCGCGCCGACGGGCGCGTCGGTGAGTTCGCGGGCGCGGTTCGTCCCCTCGTCGCCGACGGCGATGAGCGCGAAGACGCCGGCGATGTCGGCGTCGGCCTGCAAGGCGATGTCCAAGAGGAGTTCCTGGGTCTCGCCCGAGCGGATGAGGTCGTCCACGACGAGGACGCGCTCGCCGTCGTCGATGGCGCTGGCGGGGAGGTAGTAGGTGAGTTCGATGCCGGACGCGAGGCGCTGACGGGATTCGATGAAGTCCTCGACGGCGGTCTCTTTCGACTTCTTCGCGTACGCGAGGCGCGCGCCGAAGTAGCTCGCCATCGCCGCGCCGAGGGTGATACCGTCGGTCGCCGCGGTCAAAATCACGTCGGGGCGTTCGAGGTCCAGCGCGTTCGCCGCGACGGGCGCGACGAGGTCGAGGAACGACTGGTCGAAGACGACGCCGGAGTTGTCGACGTAGCCCTCGTCGTCGAATCTGACGCGGGCTTCGAGTTCGTCTGCGAGCGCGTCGCGGCCGACGCCCTCGACGACCTCGCGGGCGCGTTCGACTCCGGGCAGGACGTGCCCGTTGACGTAGCGGTTGAGGTCGCCGGCCGGCAGTCCCGTGAGTTCGGCCAGCTCGTCGTACGTCCGGGTCTCTTTGAGCATCCGGAGCACGGAGACAGCCTGCAACTGGAGTGCGGCCTTCTCTGCTCTGTTCATGCCTCCGGCTTCGTACTTGCACAAAAATGAATACTTCGATTACCGATTCCGAGTGAATTAGTCACAAGCGTGTATTAGCCGTCGGCGTCGGCCAGCAGGTCCTCGGCGGTGAGAAGCGACTCCAGTGCGATGTCGTGGTCGGCCAGCAGGTCCGCCGCGCCCTCCTGTCGGTCCACGACGACGACGACGCGGTCGACGACCGCGCCGGCCTCGCGGAGCGCCTCCACGGCGTCGACGGCGCTCTGGCCGGTCGTCGCGATGTCTTCGAGGACGACGACTTCCTCGCCCTCGTCGAGCGCGCCCTCGATGCGCTTTGCCGTCCCGTACTCCTTTGCCTTCTTGCGGGCGATGACGTACGGCTTGTTCGTCTCGACCGCGGTGGCGGCCACGAGCGGGACCGCGCCGAGCGCGACGCCGGCCAGTTTGTCGTCGTCCGCGACGCGCTCTGCGAACGCTTCGGCGATGAGCTTCAGACACCGGGGGTCGGTCTCGAAGAGGTACTTGTCCACGTAGTAGCTCGACGTGCCGCCGTGGGAGAGCTCGAACTCGCCGAACTGGACCGCGTCGGCGGCTCGGAGCGCCTCGATGAGTGCTGCGTTCGCCATCTTGTTTCGAGAGGGTTCAGGGAGGCGCTTAAGCGGGACGGTTCGGGTGAGCGGTAACCGCGTGGATTACCACGGCTCGTTTTTCAGTCCCAGCAAGTACGCGCCGACGTTGGTGACGACGTGGAGCACGGGCGTCATCACGAGCACGACCGCGAGCACGGGCAGGGAGAACGTCGCCGCGAACCAGCCGGGCGCGGCGACGAACGCGAGGGCGAGCGCGCCGACGACGAAGTCGAGTTGGTCGAGGCCGGGGAAGGCGGCCCCGCGCTCGCGACCCGAGCGACGCTTGATGAACGACGCGCCGATGTCACCGAGCATCGCGCCGAGCGCGAGTCCGCACCCGGCGGCGAGCGGGAACGTCGGGAGCGAGACGCCGAGCGCGCCCGAGGCCGCGGGCGCGGCGGCGTTGAGGACGACGGCGAGGAGCGTCCCGGCCAGCGTCCCGGCGGCGGTGCCGCGCCACGTCTTGCCGTCCCCGAGGACGCGCCGACCGCCCCACGTTCGGCCGCCGTCGATGGGGCGGCCGCCGCCCGCGAGGACGGCGGCGTTGTTCGGCACGTACGCGGGCAGCATCGCCCAGAAGGCGGTGGCGACGAGAGAGACGACCATACCGACCCGTCGGCGGCGAGGACTGTAAGTTCCGACGGTTCGTCGCCGGGGGAGGCGACGGTGTCGTTCGATTTCGCGTCCGAATCGATGATAACCCTCAATAGCTGACGGTTGCAATCGTTTATTATGATTCCGCCCATCGCGAGCAGGTTCGTCGCGGGAGAGTCCGCGGCGGGAGCGCTCGACCACGCCCGACGGATGAACGACGACGGCGTGGCGGTCATCCTCAACCTCCTCGGGGAGCACTACGCCGAGCGCGCCCCCGCGGACGAGGACGCGGCGGCCTACGTCGACCTCGTCGAGGACATCGCCTCGACCGGCATCGACGCCTGCGTGTCGGTCAAGCCCTCGCAAATCGGCCTCGACGCGGGCGACCACGTGTTCGAGGAGAACTACCGGCGCATCGCCGAGGCGGCCGACGAACACGGCGTCTTCCTGTGGTGCGACATGGAGGACCACGAGACGACCGACGTGACCCTCGACGCCTTCGAGGAGCTCGCCCGCGAGTTCGACGGCGGGATGGGACTGTGCGTGCAGGCGAACCTCAAGCGCACGCCCGACGACCTCGAACGCCTCGCCGACGTGCCGGGGAAGATCCGCCTCGTCAAGGGCGCGTACGACGAACCGGCCGCGGTCGCCCACAAGCAGAAATCGGCGGTGAACGAGGCGTACAAGGAACTCCTCGCGTACCTGTTTCGGGAGTACGACGGCGGCATCGCCGTCGGGAGTCACGACCCCGAGATGATTGACTACGCCCGGGACCTCGGCGCGGAGTACGACCGCGACTACGAGGTGCAGATGCTCATGGGCGTGCGCGAGGACGCCCAGCGCGAACTCGCCGCCGACGGCGTCGAGGTGTGGCAGTACGCGCCCTACGGCGACAAGTGGGTCTCCTACTTCTACCGGCGGGTCCGCGAGCGCAAGGAAAACGCCCTGTTCGCACTCCGCGCCGTCGTCGGCGTCTGAGCGAGCGGCGACCGACGAAACGCGGCGCGTGTCTCTCGTCCCACACTAGAAATCCCCTTATGCCCGCGGGTTCACGTACCCCATATCAATGTCCTCGTGGAGACGCGATTTTGCCAGCGGTCTCGTGGTCCTCGTTCCGCTCATCGTCATCCTGTACATCCTCGCACTCTTCTACAACGCCATCGTCAGGATACCGTACGTCGCAACGCTCCTCGAATTCCCCGACCAGTACGCCTACCTCTCGGAGGTGTTCGGCTTCTTCGTCGCCATCGTCATCTTCCTGCTGTTGATTCTCTCGGTCGGCTACCTGATGCGGACGACGGTCGGTCGCCTGCTCGAATCCGGCCTCGACGCCGCCATGAACAAGGTCCCGCTCGTTCGCGTCGTCTACAACGCTTCTAAGCTCGCGGTCGAAACCGCGCTCACCGGCACCGAAGACCTCCAGAAGCCGGTCCGTCTCGAAACGTGGCCGGGCATCCGCATGACCGCGTTCAAGACGGGCAAGACGACCAAAGACGGCCGGGAAGTCATCTTCATGCCGACCGCGCCGAACATCACCACCGGGTTCGTGATGGAAGTCGACCCCGAGGATATCGAAGAAACCGGCGAGAAGGTCGAAGAGGCCCTCACGCGCGTCCTCTCGGCCGGATTCGCCGAGCAGGACCACGTCGACGAGTTCGATATCGAAGTGACCGAGGAGTCCGGCGACGGACAGGTCGCCGCCGACGAGTAAGGGAAGCGCCCCCACCGGCGGTCGTCGCTATCGGCTCGCGGCGGGACGGCAACAAAAAGACCGCTCGTGTTCCGGACGTCTCCGATTACTGCTCGTCGACGTAGGTGAACCACTCTTCGTGGTCGTCGGTGCGGCGCTCCACGAGGTCGAAGAAGGCGGACTGGAGTTCCTCCGTGACCGGGCCGCGGGTGCCCTCGCCGATGACGACGTTGTCGACCTTGCGGATGGGGGTCACTTCGGCGGCGCTGCCGGTGAAGAACAGCTCGTCGGCCGTGTTGAGTTCGCCGCGGCTGATGGTCGCGCTGTCGTCGACCTCGTAGCCGCGCTCGCGGGCGAGGGTGATGACGGTATCCCGGGTGATGCCGTCGAGGATGCTCTGGGAGAGACCGGGGGTGTAGAGCTTCCCGTCGCGGACCATGAAGATGTTCTCGCCGGGACCCTCGGCGACGTTGCCCTCCTTGTTCAGGACGATAGCTTCGACGTAGCCGTTGCGGCGGGCTTCCTCGCCCGCGAGCATGGAGTTCACGTACAGCCCGGTCGTCTTCGCGTTCGTCGGAATCTGGCTGGAGGCGTGCTTGCGCCACGACGAGACCATCACGTCGACGCCGTTTTCGAGCGCTTCCTCGCCGAGGTAGGTGCCCCACGGCCACGCCGCGATGGCGACATCGGTCGGGTTGTCCTTGGGGCTGACGCCGAGCGAGTCGTAGCCGTAGAAGGCGATGGGGCGGATGTAGCCGCCGTCGAGGTCGTTGCGCCGGATGACTTCCAGCGTCGCCTCGGTGAGTTCCTCGCGCGTGTAGGGAATCTCCATGTCGTAAGGCTTCGCGGACTGATAGAGCCGTTCGAGGTGCTCCTCCCAGCGGAAGATGGCCGGGCCGCGGTCGGTGTCGTAGGCGCGAACCCCCTCGAAGACGCCCGTCCCGTAGTGGAGACCGTGGGTGAGGACGTGCACCGTCGCGTCCTCCCAGTCCTTGTACTCTCCACTCTGCCAGATCGTCGAGACATCCATCTCGTCAAATCCCATGTAGTGGCCTTCGGCGGCCCCCTCTAAAATCATGACGACCCGACTACCACGCCCCCGGCGGTTTTGTCCGCGGGCCGCCATGACGAGGTATGAGCCTCGAATCCGTCGCCGTCACGGGCGGCACCGGGAACCTCGGGCCGACCGTCGTCGCCCACCTCCGCGCGAGCGGCTACACCGTCACGAACCTCTCGCGACACAGCGAGTCGTCGCTCGCGGACCACGACTACCGCGTGAGCGCGCTCGACCCGGGCGACCTCACCGCGGCGCTCAGCGACGTCGACGCCGACGCGGTCGTCCACCTCGGAACCATCTCGACGCCGACGAACGACCCCGGCCACCGCGTCTTCGAGAGCAACGTCCAATCGACCTACGTCGTCCTCGAAGTCGCCGCCGCGCTCGGCATCGACCGCGTGGTCGTCGCCTCCAGCATGAGCGCCATCGGCGGGAGCTTCGAACCCGACCCCGCCCGCATCGACTTCCTCCCGGTGGACGAGACCCACCGCGCGACGCCCTCGAACCCCTACGGCCTCGGGAAGTACGTCGCCGAGCAGACCGCCGCGGGGTTCGTCCGCCGCGACGACGCCCCGGAGACGGTCGCCAGCCTCCGATTTCCGTGGATGCCGAGCGAGGAGGAGGCGAGACAAACGTTCGCCGAGGCCGACCGCTCGCTGTCGGGACTTCGGGACGCCGGGCACTTCCACACCGCGCGCAACACGCTCTTTTCGTACCTCGGCAGAGAGGACGCCGCGCGGCTCGTCCGCCGGGCGCTCGAATCCGACTTCGCGGGCCACGAGGTGTTCTGGGCCGCGGCCGCCGACACCTCGACGACCGTCGAGTCAGCGACAGTCGCCCGGGAGGTCTACCCCGGCGCAGAGGTGAGAGCGCCGCTTTCGGGCCACGAGGCGCTCGTCTCGACCGAGAAGGCGAAGCGACTGCTCGGGTGGGAGCCGACGTGGTCGTGGCGCGACGGGCGCGCGTGAGAAGGTGAATCCGGGCGACCCCTCGGTCGCTCAGACGAGTTCGTCGATGAGGCCGTCGCCGTCGACGAAGGCGAAGCCGTGTCGGTCGGCGTAGTCGCGGGCGGCGTCCTTCGAGAGGGCCGCGCCGGTCTCGTCGTCGAGCATCTCGCAGACGACGACCGCCGGCGGGATACCCGCCTCGTCGGCCATCGCGAGGCCGAGTTCGGTGTGGCCCTGCCGGTCAGAAAGCAGGTTCGGCGCTCCGCGGAGCAGGTGGACGTGTCCGGGCGCGCGGAACTCGCCGCCGAAGTCGTCGGCGTCGTACTCGCCGGCGCGGGCGGCCTCGGCGACGGGCGCGAGTCGAGAGATGGTCATCGCGCGGTCGCGGTCGGTGATGCCCGTAAACGAGTCGCGGTGGTTCACCGTGAAGGAAAACGACGACCGCGAGTCGTACGCGAGGTCGTGAGACGACGCGGCCGGATGGTCGAGCACGTCGTCCATGAACGGGAGACCGAGAGACTCCGACACGTCGTTCGGAAGGGCGACGCAGACGAGGCCGCCGGCGTCGTTGCGCATCCGGGCCACGTCGGCGGAACCGACCGCGCCCGCGGGGTAGACGAGGTCGGTCTCGCCCTCGCGGTCGTCGAAGTCGTGGACGAGCACCGGCTCGCCGGCGCGGAAGGCGTCGAGGACGCGCGAGACGGCGTCGAAGTCGCCGGTCGACTCGGCGGTTCGGCTCATTCGTACTCCGCCTCCTCGACGCGGACCGTGACCGCGTCGCCGTCGTCGAGGTCGAGTTCGTCGCGGAGCTTGTCGGGCGCGATTATCTCCAGTTGCGACTCGTCGTGGTGGGTCCGCTCGGGGACGATGATGTGGACCGGCTCGTAGGAGTCGCCGCCGACCGCGACGGAGGCGGCGTAGCACGTCGCCGGGCCGAAGGTGCGCTCGTCGTCCTCCCAGCCGTCGATGGGAACCGCGTCGAGGGCGGTCATCCCGGCGCGGGCGCGGACCGCGTCGTCGTCGAGGCGGACGTTCAGCGTGCCGGGGAACGGCTCGTAGCCGAGTCGGTCTTTGAACTGCTTCATGTAGCCCGAAAGCGAGATGTAGTGGCGACCCTCGCCCATCCCGCCGGTGACTTCGCCCTCGAGGACGACCACGGAGGGCGTCTCGAAGATGCGTCGGTAGTCGGCGTACTCCTGTCTGAGCGCGGACTCGCCCGCGTCGGTGATGGTTATCCACTGGCCGTCGGAGACGACCTCGCGGTCGATGAAGTCGGCCTCTTCGAGGCGTTGAAGCCGGCGAGAGGCCGTCTGGTTCGACACGTCGAGTCGATTCGCGACGCCGGAACAGGAGAGCTTGACCGGGCCGGAGCGCCCGCCGTCGAGCGCGACGAGCTTGAGCGTGGCCAACTCGTCGTACCCGACCGCCGCGGCGACTGCCGATTCTGACATACTCCCGGCTTCGAACGCGCGCCCCATAAGCGTATCGTAAGTGGAATGCATTCCAAAAATGAGACAAGTGGCGGGGAGAGAACCGGCGGGGTGGAACCGCCGTAGATACGCGACAGTTCCAATCGGGAACGGGTAAGTCCGTCGGTCAGTCTACCGCGGTGAGAAGGGATGGGTCCGGCGAAGCGCGGCCGCACCGCGTGATTCGACGAGTGGGCGTCAGCCGTTGGAATCGGTGGGGCGCGGCTCACGGCCGGGGTGGCGGTCCGCGGCCGGGGGCGATGGACCGGGACCGAATCGGGGCACGTCGGGCCGAGTTGGGGCGACGTCGAACGGGTCCGAGGCGCGTGGAACGGTGGGGTACGACACGGGGCGCTGTGGGGAAGCGAGGGAGTGATACCGCGGGTGCGGTTCCGCGCGTCCGAATCCGTGAATTCGTCCGAATCCGTCGGGTCGACGACCGAACGGCGTCCTCAGAGCGACGACGCCCGCCGCTCGGAGCTGACCTGTGAGATACCCGCGTTCGCCGAGCAACTGGGACACGCGTAGACGTTGCCGTCCTCGTCACCGAAGACGCGGACGAAGTTGTTCGACACGAACGCATCGCAGTGGTTGCATTGACTCATGGGTGGGTGGTGAGAGCGGCGGGTCGCCGCCCCGTGGTTTGAACGTCGTCCCCGGGCGATATACCACTACTACCTTACTAGTAAGGTATCCGCGCGGGTTGCGCTAAGACCCCCCCGAAAACCGAGGGGAACGAACGTCCCCGGTCGGCGCGGGGCGCGGTCGCCCGGACGGTTCGGAAAGGCCTTTAGCCGCCTATCGAGAATCCGCGTACATGTTCAGACAGTTCCGTGAGGAGGTCGAGACGGCGCTCTCTGCGGCGCTTTCGTCGCTCGACCTGCCCACCGACGACCTCGGGGTCGAGGAGCCGCCGGAGGACGTACCCGCGACGCTCGCCTCCAGCGTCGCCTTCCGACTCGCCGGGGTCGTCGGCGCGCCGCCGCCGAAAATCGCCGCCGACATCGCCGAGGAACTCTCCGTCGAGGGCTACGACTACCTCGCCGCGGTCGACACGCAGGGGCCGTACGTCAACTTCCACGTTTCGGACGCCTACTACGACGACACCCTCGAATCCGCCGCGACCGACGAGGAGTACGGTCGCCTCCCCGCGACCGGCGACAGCGTCGTCGTCGAGCACACGAGCGCGAACCCGACCGGACCGGTCCACGTCGGCCGCACCCGCAACCCGGTCATCGGCGACGCCGTCGCCAACCTGCTCGACTTCGCCGGCAACGACGTCGACCGCCACTACTACGTGAACGACGCCGGCCGCCAGATGGCCGTCTTCACGTGGGCCTACGAGACGTTCGACGAGGACGACCTCGAAAGCGAACCCGCCCGCGAGCGCGTCGAGTACGACCTCGTCCGCTACTACCGCAAGGGCAACGCCTTCCTCGAAGAGGCCGACCCCGAGGAGGTCGAACGGGCCGAAGCCGAAATCACCGAAATCCTCCAGGGCATCGAGGAGGGCGACGAGGAGACGTACGCCCGCGTCGAGACCGTGGTCGACCAGGTGCTCGGCGGCATGCGCGAGTGCCTCGAACGCCTCCCCGCGGAGTTCGACGAGTTCGTCAAGGAGACGCGGTTCATGTTCGACGGGAGCACCCGCGACCTCGCGGAGCGCCTCAAGGAGACCGACCACGCCGTCTACGAGGAGGACGCGTGGCAGCTCGAACTCGACGATTACGGCTTCGAGAAGAACCTCGTGTTCCTCCGGTCGGACGACACCTCGCTGTACACGACGCGCGACCTCGCCCACCACGAGTGGAAGTTCGACAACTACGACCGCGCCGTGACCGTCCTCGGCGAGGACCACAAGCTCCAGTCCGGCCAGCTCCGCGCCGCGCTCGACATCCTCGGCAACGACGTGGACAAACTGGAGAACGTCATCTACTCGTGGGTCAACCTCCCCGGCGGCGAGACGATGTCCACCCGCAAGGGGACGGGCGTCATGCTCGACGACCTCCTCGACGAGGCCATCGACCGCGCCCGCGACGAGGTCGAGACCCGCCTCGAAGGCCGCACCCGCGACGACGACCTCGACGAGGCCGACATCGACCGCATCGCCCGGCAGGTCGGCATCGGCGCGGTCCGCTACGACATCGTTTCCAAACAGCCCACGAAGACCATCACCTTCGAGTGGGACCAGGCGCTCAACTTCGAGGCCCAGTCCGCGCCGTACATCCAGTACGTCCACGCGCGCTGTTGCGGCATCGCAGACGAGGCGGCCGCCGCCGGTCTCGACGCGAGCGAGGCCGACCCCGCCGTGCTGACGACCGACGCCGAGCGCGACCTGCTGGCGACCATCGCGCGGTTCCCCGCGGTCGTCGAAACCGCGGCCGACGACCTCGAACCCCACACCGTGGCGACGTTCGCCCGCGAACTCGCAGAGGTGTTCAACACCTTCTACCGCGAGTGTCCCGTGCTCGACGCCGACGAGGAGGTCGGCGCGGCCCGACTCGCGCTCGTCGAAGCCTCGCGGAACGCGGTGGCGAACGCGCTCGCTATCGTGGGCGTGGAAGCGCCCGAGTCGATGTGACCGCGGGCGAATCGGGTGTCTCGGTGACGGCGTTTTTCGAGCGGTTCAGAAGAAAAACGGGAGCGCGACGGCCCCGGAGATGAGCGACCCGCCGACCGAGAAGACGACGGCGGCTCCGCTGCCGAGCGCGAGAACGAGAAACAGGACTATCCACCAGAAGGGAACGGACTCGGATTCTGCCATAGAGGGCATTCCGCAGACGCGAGTAAAAGACCTTCCCGTTTAGCCGAGGAAGCGACTGAGGAACCCCTTTTTCTTCTCGTCGCGCTCGTCGTCGTCGAACGACTCGACCTCCTCGACGAGCGAGGTGGTGTAGACGCCCTCCTCGTCGTCGTCTTCGGGTGAGTCGTCGGCGTCCGGATCGGCCTCAGTGGCGTCCGATTCGGCCTCGGCCGCATCCGGTTCGGCCTCCGCGACGAGCGGTTCGTCCGCGCCGGGCGCGTCCGCCCCCTCGACCGACGCCGAGGACGACGAGCGCGACTCGTCTGCGACCGCGCCTTCCGCGAGCGGGTCCGCGTCCGCCGAGTCGGTGTCGGCGTCGACGTCCGACACGACTTCGTCGTCGGCCACGGCGACCGTCTCCTCGTCAGCAGCCGGCGTCCCGCGGGTGACCGCGTCGAGGTCAGCCGCCAGCGGGTCGGTGTCGGACTCCTCGTCGCCGACCGGGTCGGGGTCAGCGAGTACCGGGTCGTCGGATGCGTCGGCGGCCAACGGGTCGGCCGGCGCGTCGTCGCCGGGGTCGACCGCGGAGTCCACGGCGGGGTCTGCGGCGGACTCGGACGCGTCCGCGCCATCGGCAGGGTCGGGTTCCGCGGGGTCGTCCGGCTCCTCGACGGTGCTGGCGGAAAACGGAATCGACGCCGCGAGGTCGTCGTCGGTGTCCGAATCGACTGCTGGCTCCGGTTCGGTCTCGGCGTTCGGTTCCGCCTCCGGTTCGGTCTCGACAGTCGATTCTCCCTCGGGTTCGGCTTCGACGTTCGGTTCGGCCTCCGATTCGAGTTCGGGGTCCGCCGTGGCCCGGCCTTCGTCCGCGACTGCGGCGGCGTCGGGGTCGGCCACGGAGTCCGAACCCGAATCGAGGTCCGGGGTCGCCGCCGGACCGGCTCCGTCGTCGACCCCGCCACCGCTGTCCTCGACGAAGTCCGAGTCGGGGGCAGGTTCGGGGTCGGGCTCCGGGTCGGCGGCGTCCGCCGGTTCGTCCGTCTCGTCCGTCTCGTCCGTCTCGTCCGTCTCGTCCGCCTCGTCCGCCTCGTCCGCCTCGTCCGTCGCGTCCGCTTCGTCCGCCTCGTCGTCCAGACCCGGAACCGGGACCGGCGTTCCGGTGAGCGCCTCGGCGAGCGCGCGATACCCCGCGGTCGCGATGCTGTCGGGCGAGTGAACGACGACCGGGTCCCGCGTGCTGAGCGCTTCGCGGATGGCCGGGGACTCGGGGACGACAGCGATGACGCCGGTATCGAGGAGCGAAGCGACCACGTCGGCGTTCGGCTTCGACTGGTCGACGCGCGTGAGGACGACGCCGACCACGTCGGCACCGATGCGGTCTGCGAGCTGTCGGGTCTTTTCCGTGTCACCGAGCGCCTCGCGCTCCGTCGTGGAGACCAGGATGACCTCGTCGGCGAGCTTCAGCGGGACGAACGTGTCGTCGCTCAGCCCCGCACCGGTGTCGATGATGACGATGTCGTAGCTCGCTTCGAGCGTCGAGATGACCGGTTCGAGCTCCTTGGCGTTCGCCGTCGCGAACGCTTCGAGCGCGTTCGAGCCGGGGAGCACCGAGAGTCCCGCCGGTCCGTCGTAGACGGCGGTCTCGACCGCCGCCTCGCCCGTCAACACGTCGTGGAGCGTCGCCCCGTCGGGGTCGACGCCGAGCGCGCCGGCGAGGTTCGGCATCCCGAGGTCACCGTCGACGACGACGACGTCGTGACCGGCCATCGCGAGCGTCGTCCCGAGGTTGGCCGTGCTCGTCGTCTTTCCAACCCCGCCTTTCGCGCTGGCAACTGCGTACACCCGGGCCATAATTCCAACGTCGAAGTCCACCCGTGACAGCAACATAAATGTTCTCCGACCGCGCTCGTCTCCGCACGTCGGTTCGGACGGCCGCTCGTGCGTCGAGATACCGCGGCACGTGCCCAGTCAAAGGTTACTTAGCCGCTGGAGGGACTAGGTGGAGTGATGAGTAGCGACGCCGAGGAGGCGAGCGAGGACCGCCGAAAGTACGAATTCAAGAAGGTCATCGAGGACCTGCGAGAGTACGAAGGGTCGGGAACGCAGCTCGTCACCATCTACATCCCCGAAGACAAGCAGATTTCCGACGTGGTCGAACACGTCATCACGGAGCACAGCGAAGCGTCTAACATCAAATCGAAGCAGACGCGAACGAACGTCCAAGACGCCCTGACGAGCATCAAGGACCGACTCCGGTACTACGGGAACTTCCCGCCGGACAACGGCATCGTGATGTTCTCCGGCGCGGTCGACGCCGGCGGCGGCCAGACGACGATGGTCACCAAGGTACTCGAAAGCCCGCCGGAGCCGATTCAGTCGTTCCGGTACCACTGCGACTCGAACTTCCTCACCGGGCCGCTCGAAGACATGCTCATGGACAAGGGCCTGTTCGGCCTCATCGTCCTCGACCGCCGCGAGGCCAACGTCGGCTGGCTCAAGGGCAAGCGCGTCGAGCCGGTCAAGAGCGCCTCGTCGCTCGTCCCCGGCAAGCAGCGAAAGGGTGGTCAGTCCGCCCAGCGTTTCGCCCGCCTCCGCCTCGAAGCCATCGACAACTTCTATCAGGAGGTCGCCGGCATGGCCAACGACCTGTTCGTCCCCAAGCGCCACGACATGGACGGCATCCTCGTGGGCGGCCCCTCGCCGACGAAAGACGAGTTCCTCGACGGCGACTACCTCCACCACGAACTGCAGGACCTCGTCGTCGGGAAGTTCGACGTGGCCTACACCGACGAGTCCGGCCTCTACGACCTCGTCGACGCCGGGCAGGACGCGCTGGCCGACCAAGAGGTCATCAAGGACAAAAAGCAGATGGAGGAGTTCTTCGAGAAGCTCCACCGCGGCAACGAGTCCACCTACGGGTTCGAGGCGACCCGCAAGAACCTCGTGATGGGGTCGGTCGACCGCCTCCTCATCTCCGAGGACCTCCGAAAGGACATCGCCGTCTACGACTGTGGCGGCCAAGAGGAGTACGAGCTCGTCGACCACCGTCACGACACGCCCACCCACGAGTGCGACGACGGCTCGGAGGCCGAACTGAAAGACCGCGAGGACGTCATCGAGTGGCTCATGGACCTCGCGGACCAGCGCGGCACCGAGACGAAGTTCATCAGCACCGACTTCGAGAAAGGCGAACAGCTCTACGACGCGTTCGGTGGCATCGCCGGCATCCTCCGGTACTCCACCGGCGTCTAAGCGACCTCCTCCTCGGCGTCTTCACGCCACGCGTTCGACGGCACGGAGCGACGGCACTCAGAGAAACGCGTCCAACTGGCGCTGCCGGCGAGCGACGTCGAAGTGGGGGGCCGTCGCCGTCTGCTGGAGCCGGTCGAGCGTGAGGTGCACGTCGGTCCCGGATCGCTCGGCGAACTCGACGCAGTCGACGATACCGGCGCGGTTGAGCGCGAGCGAGTCGAGCATACCGACGAGGAGCGCGACCGCCGCGCCCGCGTCGCCGTCGGGAAGCGCGCCCGCGAGCGGCCGCGACGCACCGTCGCTCGGCGGTGCCTCGGTCGAGTGCAGTCGGAGACAGTCGGCGCACAACCCGACGGTCAGCGCCGCCTCGGGCGCGTGTGATTCGAGCGGTTCCGGCACCGCGAAGACGGCGAGGTCGCCGTCGCAGTCGGGACAAGACATGAGACGCTCTACGCGCCGATAGGATGAAAAACGGTCGGAGACCCGACCGAGAGAGGAGTCGAGAGAAGACAGGCGGCCCCGTCAGTCTGCGGTCGCCGCTTCCGCGTCTGCGTCCGCGTCGGCTTCGGCCGCCGCCTTCTCCGCGGCGCGTTCTTCCTTTTCTTCTTCTTCCTTCTTCGCCTTGATTTTCTTCAGGCGGAAAATCTCCTCGCGCTCCTGTTCTTCGAGCTTCTGCTCGATGTACTCCTGGTTCTCGTACAGCTCCGGGAGCAGTTTGAATTCGAGCGCGTTGACGCGGCGCTTCGTCGTCTCGATCTCTTCGAGCATCTTCTTCATCGCCGTCTCGACCTCCGCCGCGAGGATGATGGATTCGAGGAGTTCCTCGTAGGCGTCCGCGGCCTCGTCGATGCGGGCCGAGGAGCCGAGGAGTCCGTAGCCGCGCTGGTCGAGGCTCTTTTTCACGCGCGAGGACTCGATCTGCGGGACGACGACACCCATGATGTTCTTCGACTGCGTCGTGATTTCGGGGTACTCCTTCAGCGCGGAGGCCGCGCCGCGGACCGCCACGTCGCCCTCCATGGCGCGGGCCATGTTGATCTTGTTCTGCGCGCGCTCGTAGTCCTGATTGAGGTTGGCCCGCACGTCCTGGGCCTGGTCGAGGATGTCCATGAACTCCATGATGAGCCCGTCACGCTTCTGTTCGAGCGTGTCGTGGCCCCGCTCGGAGAGTTCGATGCGATCTTCGATCGCCATCAAGTTCTTGCGGGTCGGCTTGACGTCTTCGGCCATCGTTGCCGGGGGTTGTTCGCCTGGGGTGTTAATCTTTTACTGTCTGGCCGGCCGGACCGGGCGAAATCGGGCGTGCTTGGAAGTGTCACGTCCGCAGGTCGAGACCGCGATTCAGTCCGCAGGTCGCCACGGGTGCTGAAGTCGGCGCACCGGAGGCGGTAGCCGTTGAGCGACCGTCAAAAAACCGGAGCCGCCCGACTAGTATGGGTCGCTGTCGAAAAATCGGGAGATGAGTTTGCGCTCCGCGGCGTGCAGGTGCTGGTGGAACGTCGCCCGCGAGACGCCCATCGTCTCCGCGAGTTCCTCGCCGGTGACGGCGTGGGGCCACTCGAAGTAGCCGCCGAGGTAGGCGAGTTGGAGGGCCGACTGCTGTCGGTCGGTGAAGTCGTCGGTGACGCTCGCGACGAACTCGCGGCGCGCCTCCGGCGGTTCCGACCGGTTCGTGACGGAGCGGAGTTCGGCGTTCGCCGCGACCGTCTGCAAGTCGTCGAGGAGCGCCCGGCCCGCCACGCGGTCGGAAATGATGACCGTGAGCCGACAGCCGAGGCGGTCTACTTCGAGGTCGACGAGCCGCCCACCCGCGTCGGCGACGAGGTGAAGGAGCGACCCGTCGTCGAAGGTGAGCTCGTAGAGTTCCGCGTCGTCGCCGCGGGGGAGAACGTCGACGCTTCGAAGGCCGTCGAGGTCGGTGTCGGCTTCCTCGAACTCGGTCGCGGGGTGCGTCGAGACGAACAGACTCACGGTCCCGTCGTCGTGTTGGGCCGAACCGCGATACGAGAGTTCGCAGTCGCCCGCGACGGCGAGTCGGACCAACGGCTGGCTCTCGTCGCGCACGTCGAGTTCGAGTTCGAGCCGCTCGTCGGACAGCAGTGACCGCCGGCTCTCGAAGGCGTCGATGGCCGCGCCGACGGCCCGCCCGAGTGTCCCGAACACCACTCGGACCTGGTCGTCGAGTTCCGCGACGTCGGTGTAGACCGTCAGGACGCCGTAGAGCGTCCCGCTGTGGACCAACGGGACCGCGATGACGGAGTCGAACGGGACGAGCGTCTCGGCGTGGACGCTGCCGTCGCCGACGGCCGCCGACTGGACGGCCCGCGTCTCCGCGGCGCGAGCGGTGGGATCGTCGGGATTCGACCGGCTGATTTCGAGGCCGTCGAGGAACTCCGTGTCCGTTCCGGCCCGCTCGTTTGGAACGATGACCGCCGGCGAGAGGTCGCAGTGGCCGACCCACGCGCAGTCGAACGACCCCGCGGCGGTGACGCGGTCGCAGACGGCCGCTTCGAGTTCCTGTCTGCTCTCGGCGCGGACGAGCGCGCTCGTCACGTCCGCCAACAGCCCCTCGATGTGCTCGACGAGCGTCTGGAGGCGCGCGCGCTCCTCGTCGACTCTGGCGGCGTAGCGCTCGGCGGCCGCCTCCGCGCGCACGCGCTCGGTGATGTCCGTCTGGAAGCCGACGTAGTGCGTCACCTCGCCGTCCGGCCCGCTCAGCGGCGCGACGTCGACCCGATTCCAGAACGTCTCGCCGTTCGCGCGGTAGTTCAGCAGTTCGACCGACGCCGACTCCTCGGCCTCGATGGCGCGGCGGAGTGCGGCGACTCGCTCGGGGTCAGTGTTCGGCCCCTGAAGATACCGGCAGTTCCGCCCCAACGCCGCGTCGGCCGAGTAGCCGGTCATCGTCTCGAACGCCTCGTTGACGTAGACGAGCGGTCGGTCGGGCAGCGAGCAGTCCGCGACGGTGATGCCGACCGGAGCCTCGTCTATCGCCTGTTCTTTCAGGTCCTCCGTAATCTTGCTCGCGGCCGCCGCGCCGCGGCGACGCCACGCGACGGCGCTTTCGACCCGTTCTGGAAGCCGTTCGAAGAGGTTCGAGTCGACGACCGGGACCACGTCGGCCGCGCCCGCGTCGCGGGCGGTCGCCGCCGAGAGGTCGCCGTCGGGCGGGACGACGACGACCAGCGGGACCGCGAGCGCACCGTGGACCGCGTTCACGTGGGCGAGGCGGTCGGTTCCGAGCACGACGCAGTCGACCGATTCGGCCTCGGCGCGCCGGCCGGCCGCGTCGACCGAGGGGGCGACCGACACCGAAAGCGGCGAGAGCACGTCCACGAGTCGCTCCCGGTCGACGGCGGGACCGACGACCGCGAGGACGCGGGTGGGAGACGAGGTGGCGTCCATGCGGAGTCGTCGTGGCCGAGACGTAAGGAAGTTCTCGCGGGCGACGCGCGGCCGCGCGGCTCGGGAGGCGAGTGGCGCGAATAGAAGAGGAGAATCGAACCGAGGGACGAACGCGGCGTTCGCCGCGGTCTAGGCTTCCGCTTCGACCGACTCGGCGTCGTCTTCGTAGTAGTCCTCGATGAGCTCTTCGTCGATACGGTTGAGCTCGGACTTCGGAAGCGTCGACAGGAGGTCCCAGCCGATGTCGAGGGTGTCCTCGATGGACCGGTCCGTGTCGAAGCCCTGATTGACGAACTCGGCTTCGAAGCGCTCTGCGAAGTCGAGGTACTTGTTGTCGCGCTCCGACAGCGCCTCGCGACCGACGATGTTCACGAGGTCGCGCAGGTCTTCACCCTCCGCGTACGCCGCGTACATCTGGTCGGACACGTCGGCGTGGTCCTCGCGGGTGAGGCCCTCGCCGATACCGTCGTCCATGAGACGCGACAGGGACGGAAGCGGGTTGATCGGCGGGCGGATGCCCTGCGAGTTGAGGTCGCGGTCGATGTAGATCTGCCCTTCCGTGATGTAGCCGGTCAGGTCGGGAATCGGGTGCGTGTCGTCGTCACCCGGCATGGTGAGGATGGGAATCTGCGTGACAGACCCCTCGCGGCCCTCGATGCGACCCGCACGCTCGTAGAGCTGTGCGAGGTCGGTGTACATGTAACCCGGGTAGCCACGGCGACCGGGGACCTCTTCGCGAGCCGCGCCGATTTCGCGGAGCGCCTCGCAGTAGTTGGTCATGTCGGTCAGGATGACGAGGACGTGGTAGTCCTTGTCGAACGCGAGGTACTCGGCGGTCGTCAGCGCGAGTCGCGGCGTGACCGTCCGCTCGACCGCGGGGTCGTCCGCGAGGTTCGTGAAGACGACGGAGCGCTCGAGTGCGCCCGTGCGCTCGAAGTCCTCCATGAACTCGTTGGCCTCTTCCTGCGTGATACCCATCGCGCCGAAGACAACTGCGAACTCCGAGTCTTCGCCGCTGTCTTCGTCCTCGGGCACCGTCGCCTGACGGGCGATCTGGAGCGCGAGGTCGTTGTGGGGAAGCCCCGACGCGGAGAAGATGGGGAGCTTCTGGCCGCGGACGAGGGTGTTCATGCCGTCGATGGCGGAGACGCCGGTCTGGATGAACTCCTCGGGGTACTCGCGGGAGTAGGGGTTGATTGCCGCGCCGACGATGTCCCGACGCTCGTCGGGGACGATCTCGGGGCCGCCGTCGATGGGCTGGCCGGACCCGTCGAGCACGCGCCCGAGGAGGTCCTCGGTCACGGGCATCTTGAGGGTCTCGCCGAGGAACTTGACGGACGCGTTCCTGTCGATACCGGTCGTGCCTTCGAACACCTGAATCGCGACGAGGCCCTCGGAGGATTCGAGGACCTGTCCGCGCTTGGTCTCGCCTTGGGGCGTCTCGATTTCGACGATTTCGTCGTAACCGATCGGCTCGTCGACCTCGGCGAACACCAGCGGGCCGCTGATTTCGGTGATGGTCTGGTATTCCTTCATGGTCTCAGTACAGCTCGCGGAGCTGCTCGGTGATCTCTGCTTTGAGGTCCTCGATGTACGCCTCCCAGTCTTCCTGCACACCGATGCGGTTCAGCCGGGGAGCCGCCTCGATGGCCTGAATCTCTTCGACGGGGACGCCGGCTTCGAGCGCCTTGAACGCCTCGTCGTTGAACGTGTGGATGGCGGTGAGGATTCCGTACGTCTTCTCGGGGGAGCAGTACGTGTCCGTCGGGTGGAACGCGTTCTGCTGGAGGTACGCCTCGCGGAGGTAGCGAGCGATTTCGAGGGTCAGCTGCTGGTCCTCCGGGAGGGCGTCCTTACCGACGAGCTGAACGATTTCCTGCAGTTCGTTCTCCTCGTCGAGCACGTCGACGGCCCACTGGCGCTCTTCTGCCCAGTCGTCCTCGACGTTCTCGACGAACCACGGGTCGAGCTGCTCTTGGTAGAGCGAGTACGACTCGTTCCAGTTGATGGCCGGGAAGTGACGGCGCTCTGCGAGGTCCGCGTCGAGCGCCCAGAACGTCTTGACGATACGCAGGGTATTCTGCGTGACCGGCTCGGAGAAGTCGCCGCCCGGCGGCGAAACCGCGCCGATGACGGAGACGGAGCCTTCCTCGCCGTTGACGGTCGTGAAGTAGCCGGCGCGCTCGTAGAACTCGGAGAGACGCGCGGCGAGGTACGCGGGGTACCCCTCTTCGCCGGGCATCTCTTCGAGGCGCGACGAAATCTCGCGCATGGCCTCTGCCCACCGAGAGGTGGAGTCGGCCATGAGCGCAACGTCGTATCCCATGTCGCGGTAGTACTCCGCGATGGTGATGCCGGTGTAGATACAGGACTCGCGGGCCGCCACGGGCATGTTGGACGTGTTCGCGATGAGGCACGTCCGAGCCATGAGCGGGTTACCCGTCTTCGGGTCGTCGAGTTCCGGGAAGTCCTCGATAACCTCGGTCATCTCGTTACCGCGCTCGCCGCAGCCGACGTAGACGACGATGTCCGCGTCGGCCCACTTGGCGAGCTGGTGCTGCGTGACCGTCTTCCCGGAGCCGAACGGCCCCGGAATCGCGGCCGTTCCACCCTTCGCGATGGGGAACAGGCCGTCGAGGATGCGCTGCCCCGAGACGAGCGGTTCGCGCGGGGTCTTCTTCTCCGCGGCGGGGCGAGCCTGACGCACCGGCCACTCCTGGTGCATCGTAATCTCCTCGCCGTTGTCGAGTTCGACGACCGTCTCGGTGACGGAGAACTCGCCTTCCTCGACGGCGACGACCTCGCCGCCCTCGAAGTCCGGCGGGACCATGACCTTGTGCTCGATGGTCACGGTCTCGGGGACCGTCCCGACGACGTCGCCGGGGGCGACCTCGTCGCCCTCGGAGACGGTGGGTTCGAACTCCCACTTCTCGTCGAGGTCGATACCCGGCGCGTCGACACCGCGGTCGAGGAACGCCGAGTTCATCTTCGACTCCAGCACGTCCAGCGGACGCTGGACGCCGTCGTAGATGGCGTCCATCATCCCCGGACCGAGGTCGACGGTCAGCGGTTCGCCCGTACTCTCGACGGGTTCGCCGGGACCGACGCCGGAGGTCTCTTCGTACACCTGAATAGTCGTGAGGTCGCCCTCGATTTCGATGACCTCGCCCATCAGCCCTTCGTCGCCGACGTAGACGACGTCGTTCATGCGGGCGTCGAGGCCACGGGCGGTCACGACCGGACCACTCACGCTTGCGATGACACCGTCCTCGCGAACGGAATCTTGTGTTGCCTGACTCATGTTTGGTTATTCGTCCATCAGATCGATACCGATTGCTCTCTTGATCTGGTCACGGAGGCCACTCGCGCCGCCGGAGCCGCCGAGCGTCACGAGCGTCGGCTCGATGCTGCGCTCGACCGACTGCCGGGCGTTACGCGAGAGGTGGTCGAGGTCGTCTTCGTGCATCACGATGATGCCGACGTCCTCGTCCTCCAGCGTCCGCGTCACGGCCTCGTCGAGTTCGTCGTCCTTCGCTTCGTCCGGGACGTTCTCGAACTTGCGGACGCCCGCAAGCCGAAAGCCCGTGGTGAAGTCCGGACTGCCGATAACTGCGATTTCCTGGCTCATAGGATGACCAGCTCCGCTTCTATTGCATCGGGGTCCAGCCCGGCTTCGCGGCCGCGGGCGATGGCCCGGATGTTGTCGACCTCGCGCTCCTTGGCGAGGATGTACGAGACGATTGGCGTGACAGAAAGCGGGAACACGTAACCGAGCGTGTCCGCGTACTCCAAGAGCGCCGCGTCGAGGGCGCGCTCGAAGCCGATGAGGCTGTCTGCCGCTTCGAGGTCCGAAAGGGCCGCCGAGAGGCGGTCGCCGTATCGGCTGTCACGAATTTTCGACACCAGCTCGTCCGGGCTGGTCGCCAGCGACGCGAGCTCCGTCGCGCGGAACAGCGTGCCGCCCTCGATGAAGTAGTCGACGGGGTCGAGGTCGGCACCGCTGCGAGCGATGCGGAGCGCGTTGCGGGCGTTTCGGAAGTCGATTTCGGCTTCGAGGAACTCGCGGTACTGCTTTGCCTCTTCGCCGACGACCAGGTCGTCGAGCAACTGCTCGTAGAAGGCGCGGTCGACCGCGTTCTCCAGCGGGACGAGGACGCCGACTTCCTCGTACTCCTCGTAGGCGGCCGCGAGGCCGTCACCGAAGATGGTGCCGGAGAGGACGCTGACGACCTCTTCTATCTCGCCCGCGTCGAGCAGTCGCGAGATGAGGCGGTCGTCGAACTCGCCGGCGCGGATGAGGTCGGATTCGACCTCCTCGCGGGACGCACCGGAGTAGAGACCGCGGATAACCGTCTTCACGTTCCACGCGTCGAACTTGCGGAGATACCGCGCGATGAGGTCGTAGAGGCGGCCGTCTGCCCAGTCGAGGATATCGTTGAACTGCTTCGCCAGATTCTGGTTCAGCGCGTACTCGATGAGGTCGACGCCGGAAAAACGGCTGCCCAGCGCGTTGACCTCGGTCTCGTACTCCGATTCCTCCATGAACCGAGCGATTTCGGCCGGTCCCATGCGGACCAGTTTGCGGTACTCCTCGTCGCCGAACAGGGCACTACGTCGCGCTCGAACGCGAGCGATGACGTATTCGGGATTCGAGCCGCCGGTAGTGCTCATTGGTCGTCGAACAGTCGCGCACTCACTTCCTTCAGGTTGTCCTCCCAGACCGTGTCGAGGACCGAGTCGAAGGTGTTGTTCACCCGGACGCGCGAGTTCGACCCCTCGACCACGACGCCACCGAGGCAGTCGCGCTCGCCGGCGAACTCGTAGCCGTCGTAGTCTTCGAGGATGCTCGAAAGCAGCTCCTCGTCGTCGGCGCGGCCGTAGACGGAGACTTCGTCTGCGTCTTCGAACTCGACCGCCGCCGCGTCGAGCAGCGAGCGGGTGAGCTCTTCGCGACGGTCGCCTTCCAGCTCGGCGAGCTCGCGTTCGACCTGCTCGCGGACGCGCTGGAGCACGTCTCGACGGGCGCCGAGTCGGGCCTGCTTGGCTTCGAGCTTCGCGCTGGAGAGCGCCTGTTCGCGCTCCCGTTCGAGCTGTTGCTCGACGTCCGCCTTCCGCGATTCGAGGAGCTCTTCGGCGTCGGCCTCGGCCTCGGCGACGATCTCGTCTGCCTGTTCCTGGCCGTCCTGCCTGATGTCCTCTGCGCGTGCGCGGGCTTCGTCTCGGATGTCCTCAACGACGTTGTCCAAACTCATAATGGGAAAGAGAGGGGGTGCTTAGGCCGCGAAGACAACGACCAGTGCGAGGATGACGAGGGTCTCGGGGAGAACCGTGAGGACCAGCCCGTTGACGAAGAGGTCGTCGTCTTCCGCGATGGCACCCATCGCGGCGGAGCCGATGCCACGCTCCGCATAGCCTGCGGCGAAGGCGGCGATACCGACGGAGAGGGCCGCCGCGGCGTCGGCGGTGATAGCGGGCGAGGAAGCGGCTTCACTCTGCAGTGCAGTCATGAGGGGTTCGATTGCTTCAATCATTGTGTGTTCCTGAGTACCGGATTGTCGTCTCCGAACGTCCGTATGTGCTGTTAGCCGTATCATAAAGGTTCCCAAAACGTCTGGAGCGGTCTGCCTACGGCGGCGGAATCGTCGTCATTGCAAAAAGCAGTCGCTCCGAGCGGACAAAAGTCAAAAAAGAATCGACGATGAGGGTTAGTCTTCGGTCGTGAACTCGCGGTCGTAGCCGAACGGGTTGTACGCGCGGCCGCCGCCCTCGAAGAACTTGTTGAAGAACTCGACGTACTCGAGACGCACGGCCTGCAAGCCGGCGCTCGTGACGCCGAGCGCGAGGACGACCAGGTGACCGACGACGAGGACGAGCAGTCCGCCCACGACGCCCGCGGCACCCGTGTGGAAGATGCCGCCGAACAGAATCTCGGTCACTTCGTGGCCGTGATAGCTCACCGTTCCTGCCGCTTCGAGTGCAGCAGCGTCGGGCATTCCGCCGAGCCCGAAGTGCCAGCCGCCGTGGTCGTCGACGTACACGCCGAAGACGAGCAGGTTGACGGCGAACGCCATCGACGCCTTCGCGATGAGGACCGCGCCGAGACGCGTGTACGACAGGACGTTCGAAAGCGGGGCGGCGAACTCGACGAGTTCGGCCAGTTCGGCCGTCCCGAGCAGCCCCGCGCCGAGGAAGTACAGCCCGAGGCCGATCCAGCCGACGGTGAACGAGAAGCCGGAGAAGCCGAGCGGGATGAGCCCGTCGGCCGCGAACGTGGTGAACAGGAACTCCGGCGGGACGCCACCGAGCGCGTCGCTGAAGATCCAGACCCACAGGCCGTTCAGCATGAGGATCCACGAACCGCTTTCGAGGACCGCCTCCTTCGCGCCGTGGAGTTCGTAGTTCTCGAAGAAGTCGAGAATGTACCCCACGTTGATGTGGAAGATACCGACGGCGACGCTCACGGTGAGCCAACCGAGGGCCCACTCAGAGGTGGCCGGCGACAGCCCCTTCTCGATGGGCGGGTGCGACAGCCCGAGCATTCCTTCCCAGAAGTACTGGGTGATGAGGTGGAAGCCGAATATCTCGCCGTAGAGGATGCCGAACAACGTCGTGAACAGCCCCGCAGCGATGGTGACGCCACCCATGCTCTTGAGCGCACCGTCCTCGAACTTCGAGTAGAGGAAAAAGCCGATGGCGGTGTAGATGACACCGTACCCGAAGTCACCGATCATGAACCCGAAGAACGTCGGGAACGTCAGGAACAGGATGATGGTCGGGTCGAGCTCGTGGTAGTTCGGGCGGTTGACCGCCTGCACGAGGATTTCGAACGGCTTGACAGCGCCGCTGTTCTTCTGGACGACCGGCGGGTCGTCGTTGGACATCGAGACCGTTCCGCCGTCGGTAACGGCGGCCGTGCCGCCGGTCTCGGTGACGTCCTCTCGCGCGTGGTCGTGTCCGTCACGCGAGAACTCGGCGCGTTCGAGCTCCTCGACGGCGACGTGCTCGCCGACCTCGTCTTTGAGCGTGCCCGCGAACGTGTTGTAGCGCTCCGTCGGAATCCAGCCCTCGGCGACGAAGGCGTTCTCCGTCGTCGCGAACGAAAGCGGCGCTTCCGTCTTCTGGACGTCGATTGCGAGTCGCTCTTCGGCGGCGAGGAGGAACTCGCCCTCCTCGACGGCGATGTCGTGGAGCTCGGATTCGACGGTCTCGAGCTTCGACTCGATTTCGCGCTTCTGCTGTTCGAGGCTGCGGATGTGCTCTTCGGGGCTTCCCGAGGCGTCCGGGACTTCGAGCGTGGCGAACTCGACGCCGACCAGCGCGTCGGCGAGCGCCATCTCGTCGGCACCGTCGACCGGCCGACCGAAGACGGCGTGCGTGCGCTCGCCCGAGAAGATCTCGTAGGCGCTGATGTCGTCGGCGTCGACGACGGCGCGCTCGACGGGCTCGACCTTCCCCTGTCCGACGACGACCTGCAGGGTGTCGTACCCCGAAAGCAGGTCGAGGTCGAGTCCGAGGTCGACGAACGGCTCCATCGCGTCGATTTCTTCGTCCACCGCGCGGAGCTCGTTTTCGAGCTCGGAGCGGCGGTCGTCCAGTTCATTGACTTCGGCTCGAATCTCTTCGAGGGGCTCGCCGAGCGCGTCGTCGGGGACGATGCGCTGCCGGCCGGAGTCGGTGTCTTCGACCCCGAGGATGCTTTTGAGCGAGCGGACGGTGACGAGCTTGTCGGACGCGCTCTCGGCGCCCTCGATGGGCGACCCCGTCTCGAATCCGAACTCCTCCTGCCACGAGCCGTCGTATTCGGTGACGTGCAGCAGTCGGAGGTCGTGGACGGTCTCGATGACCTCGGGCATGACGCCCTTGGAACCGGTCACCGAGACCTTGCTCATCTGCTCAGGTCTGAGCATCCACCGCCTCCTCGAATTTGCCGATGGCGAACTCGACCGCGTCGTCGATGTGGTCTTCCGCCTCGGCAACCAGTTCGTCGCGGGCGTCCTCGCCTTCTTCGAGGATGCGTTCCCGCTCCGTCTCTATGTCCGCGCGTCCCTCCTGAAGACGCTCGGATTCGAGCTCTGCGGCCTCTTCTTCGGCCTCGGAGCGAATCTCATCGGCTTCCTCACGCGCCTCCGCGACGAGCTCCTCACGTTCGGCCTCGGCCTCTTCAACGATGTCGTCGGCCTCCTGCTCGGCCGTTTTGATTCGTTCGAGAACCTCTTGTCTCGGCATACTCGTATCACAGGAACGTTGCACAAGCGCTGTATAAGGTGTTTGCGGAAAGTCTGTGACAGACGCTCGGGAAACGCGGCGATTTTCCCCCCCGAACGCCGACCGGCGCGGCGAATCCGCACCGTTATCATCGGCGAGTTCTAATCCCGGCGCGATGGGAGTCCTCGAAAACAAAGCGCGGGCCCGCCTGTTCTACAAGTACCTCTCGAAGGTGTACGACCGGGTGAACCCGTTCATCTGGAACGAGGAGATGCGCGACGAGGCGCTGGAGATGCTCGACATCCAGCAGGGCGACCGCGTCCTCGACGTGGGCTGTGGCACCGGCTTCGGAACCGAGGGACTGCTCCGCTACACCGACGACGTCCACGGCCTCGACCAGAGCATCCACCAGATGCAGAAGGCGTGGGAGAAGTTCGGCAAGCACGACGAGGTCCGGTTCTACCGCGGGGACGCCGAGCGGCTCCCCTTCGCTGAGGACTCGTTCGACGTTATCTGGTCGTCCGGCTCCATCGAGTACTGGCCGAACCCGGTCACCGCGCTCGAAGAGTTCCGCCGGGTGGTGAAACCGGGGAGCAAGGTGCTCGTCGTCGGCCCCGACGACCCGAAATCCGGCGTCTTCCAGAAGCTTGCGGACGCCATCATGCTGTTTTACGACGAGGAGGAGGCCGACCGGATGTTCGAGGCCGCCGGCTTCGTCGACATCGAACACCACATCCTCCAACGCCAGCCGGGGAGCCCGCGGGCTATCGTCACCATCGCGCGCGCACCCGAGGAATAATCGCTGACCGCCGCGGTCGACGCGGCCGCTCGTGTTCGTCGCTGTCAGCGCATCGTCGCGACCGACTCACGACGCTGTCGCTTCGAGCGCCGCGACCGGCGTGTCGCCGTCGAAGACGCGGACGGTCACCGTCGCACCCGGCTCGATAGTCGGGTCGTTCGTCCCCGCGAGTTCGAGGGTCGCCGTCTCACCGACGGTCCACCGGGGGTCGGCCGCGGCGTTGAACGGGCCGGTTGGGCCGGGCCGGAACCCGCTGGCCGAGAAGAACGGCACGGGCGGTTGGTGCGCGAGCGACTCACCGTCCACCGAGATACGAACCGCGAGCGAGTCCACGTCGAGCGGCGCGCCACCCTCGTGAGTCAGCGACAGCGTGTCACCAGAGACCCCGAGCGACAGCGCCGTGGGTCGAGTCGGCGTCGGCGAGGCGTCGGCCGCGTCGAACGCCGCCGCGCCGACAGCGGCCGCGACGACGACCACGAGACCGATGAGGAGCACGCTCCCGATGAGTACTGACGAGCCGCGGGTCGAGCGGCGGAACTGACGAGGCATCGAGACGGGGTGGTCCCGTCATGGGATAAGAAGCTCCGGTCAGCCGACCGTCGGAGAACCGACCGTTGGCGAGTCGCCGGGTGCGCCCTGCGGGACCGTCCGGGAGGGGCCGGGCGACTCGGTCGATTCGGTCGGCGTCGACGTGACCGTCGGGGACGTGTCGTTTTCCGTGTCGGTTGGGTTCGCGGCGAGGGTGGGCGTGGGCGTCGGATCGGCCGTGAGCACGACCGCCGAGTTGCCCTTGATGACCGTGACGGTGTAGGGCGCTGACGGCGAGACGGTCCAGAGCGTCCCGTCGGAGCCGGTGTGACCCAACAGCGTGCTCTCCTGGCTGGCTTCGAGTCCAATCGTGACGTTCGCGTCGACCGGGTCGCCCGTCTCGCTTTCGTTCAACTGGATGCGGAGCGGTCCGCCGGGGTAGGTCCGGTCGACGGTGAGCGCCAGCCCGTCTCTGACCCCGGTGGCGGTGGCGGTGGTCGAAATCGACCTGAGGGGACGCGTCTGGGACTCCTTGAACACGCGTCCGCTTCCGGTGTCAACGTACGCCGTCAACTGCCCGTAGTTGTAGTTGATTCGCACGCGGTGGCTGTCGCCGGCACTGATGACGTTGGTCCCGTTCTGTGCGGTGCGGCTGGAGTAGATGGTCGGGTAGTTCTCCGCGACGATGTCGAGCGCCTCCTCGTAGGTGACCGTGCGCTGGTCGCGGTCGCGGAGGTCCGCGCGGTAGGCCTCGCGGACGTACTCGCCGTCGGCGACGACGCTGAGGACGACCCCGGTCTCGCTCGTCCGCACGGAGAACCGCGCGGCGTCGGCCTCGCCGGTCATGACCGCGACCGCGTGCGTCCGAACGGGGCCGGTGAACGTGTCGAGTTCGCGTTCGAGCGCCGCGAGCCGCCCGGAGCTAATCGAGAAGTCCGACGTTCGGCTCGTGACGTCACGGAGGGCGACGCGCCGCTCGTTGAGCGCCCGCGCCTCGGCGTCGATTCGCGCGAGTTCGATGAGGAGCTCTCGCGCGGTGAGGTTGTCGTCGTTGAACCGTTCGATGACGGAGCGCTGTGCGCTCTGGAGCGCGATTGCGCGCTGCTCGATGCCGTTTAGCTCGTCGAGGATGAGCTGTTGTCGGGTGCTGTCGTCGCTCGCGGCCTCGATGCGCTCGAGAGACGCCCCCGTCTGAATCCGCCCGCCGGCCCTGAGCGCGGAGAAGTCGAGAGAGGGACCGAGGTCGACGTGGTGGGCTTCGACCGTCGACCGGACCAGCTCCGACGACGGGATATCGAGGACGTGAATCGTCTCGTTGGACGGCGACTCGACCTGTGCGTGGGTCGCCCCATCGAGCGCCGACGAGTGGGACGAGCCGTCGGTCGGACCGACCGCGCCGAGCACCGGCGACGCCACGAGGAGCATGACGACGACGAGTGGGAGGGCCTTCATCGCCGTGAGGGTACACGGGGGCAGTACTAAAATGACCCTCTTGCTGCTGTCGACGACGGCGACGGCGGGGGCGTCTCTCGACGGCGTCTGACGCTGTTGAATCGATGGAAAGCGTTTTCATCGCCGGACGAAACGGATTTACGTATATGCGGAGCGCCGCCCTCATCGTTGCCCTCCTCACCATCGTCGCCGGCGTCGCAGTCCCAGTGACGGCCACGGACGTGGCCGCGGCCGGCACGCAGAGCGCGGACGCGGTCGCCGGCGTTCCCGACACCGATGTCATCGATTCGAGCGCGGACGCGGACGAGACAGCGACGCTCGCGAAGCTCGGTCGCGGACCGCTCGCCGCCCAACAGACGACGCTCGAACGGTCACCGGAGACGGAAATCTCGATTCAACTACGCGCTGATCGCTCCGCGAACTGGCGGGTCGAGACGCGCTACGAGCTCGAGACGCAAAACGAGACCGCGGCGTTCGAGGAGTTCGCACGGGAGTACGAGCAGGGAACCGCCGACGCCGGTCCCGACGCGGCGTTCTTCGAACGCGTCAGTCAGACGGCCGCCGAGCAGACCGGCCGGTCGATGGCGGTTCAGAACGCGACGACGAGAGGCTACGTCGAAAACGAGACCGGCGTCCTCGTGTTGACGTTCACTTGGACCAACTTCCTCGAACAGACCGACGAGGGACTGCGTCTCGGTGACGCCTTGTCGGCCGATGACGACGGGACGTGGCTCACGTCGCTTCGGTCGAATCAGAACCTCACGATTCAGACGCCGCCGGGCTACGCCGTCAGCGACACGAACCTGCCGCTCGAAAACAACGCCCTCGTCGTCGAGGGACCACGGACTTTCGAATCGATTGACCAGTTGACCGTGACGTACGTCTCGACGGGCCCGGAACAGACGATTCCATGGACGCTCGTCGGCGGCGGCGCGGTCGTCCTCGCGGTGCTCGTGGCCGGCGTCGTCCTGTTCACGCGGCGGCGGCCGAGCGGGGCGGAGCCGGCCGGGGCGTCGGTGAGCTCCGAACCGCGACAGGAGCCGACGCCGGAGCCGACCGACGAGTCCGCACCGGACGACGACGACGGTGAGGAGCACGACGAGGTCGACGTCGACCTCGACCTGCTTTCGGACGAGGAGCGGGTCGAACTCCTCTTGGAACGGAACGGCGGGCGGATGAAGCAGGCGAACATCGTCAAGGAGACCGGCTGGTCCGACGCCAAGGTCTCACAGCTCCTGTCGGCGATGGCCGACGAGGAGCGCGTCGAGAAGCTGCGTCTCGGCCGCGAGAACCTCATCTCGCTGCCCGACGAGGACGAAGACGAGGAGTAATCGGGCGACGGCGTCGCGGACGGCCGCGGTGCGAAAACGTTTATTCGCCCCGGTCGGTAGTGAACGTTGATGAAAATTCTCGTAACCGTCAAGGAGGTAGCCGAGGTCGAAGAGGACTTCGAACTCGACGGGCTCCGCGTGGCGGACCAGTACCTCGACTACGACCTCAACGAGTGGGACGAGTACGCGGTCGAGGAAGCCGTCCAAATCGCCGAGGAGAGCGACGACGACGTGGAGGTCGTCGCCGTCACCATCGGCCCCGAGCGGTCGGAAGAGACCATCCGCATGGCGCTCGCCAAGGGCGTCGACCGCGCGGTCCGCGTGTGGGACGACGCGCTCGACGGCGTGGACCTGCTCGACGTGGCCGCGAAGACGCGCCTCCTCTCGGCGGTCGTCGAAGACGAGGACCCCGACCTCGTCCTGACGGGCGTGCAGGCCAACGACGACAGCTTCGGCGCGACCGGCGTCTCGCTCGCCTCGGCAATCGGCTTCGAGTGGGCCGCGGTCGTGAACGCCCTCGACCTCGACGCCGACGGCGGCGTGGCGAACGTCCGTCGCGAACTCGAAGGCGGCGTGGAGGAACTCACCGAGGTCGACCTCCCCGCGGTCCTCACCATCCAGACCGGCATCAACGAGCCGCGCTACGCCAGCCTGCGCGGGATTCGACAGGCCCAGTCGAAGGAAATCAAGCCGCTCGCGCTCTCCGACCTCGGCCTCGACGCCGCGGCGGTCGAATCCGACCTCGTCCTGACCGACGTGTACGAGCCGGAGACAGAGTCCGACGCGACCTACTTCGAGGGTGACGCCGGGGAGCAGGCCGCCGACCTTGCGACCGTCCTCCGGGAAAAGGGGGTGGGCGCGCAATGAGCGACGTGCTCGCCGTCGTCGAGCACCGCCGCGGAAGCCTCCGCGACGTGTCGTTCGAACTCGTGACGGCCGGGAGCGACCTCGTCAGCGACACCGGCGGTGACCTCCACCTCGCGGTCATCGGCGGCGACGTGGACGCCTTCGCCGGGGAGCTCTCGCTCGCCGGCGTGGACGCGATTCACACCGTCGCCGAGGGCGACGAGTTCAACCACGACGTGTCCGTGCAGGCTGTCGAAGCCCTCTACGAGGAACTCGACCCCACGTACGTCCTCATGGGCAACACGGTCAACGGCCTGGACTACGCTCCCGCGGTCGCAGAGCGTCTCGGCCTCCCGCTCGTGACCGACGCCATCGGCCTGGAGAACGACGGCGGTCTCGTCGTCACCCGCGAGATGTACGCCTCGAAGGTCGAATCGACCGTGGAAGTCGACGCCGACCGCGCCGCGGTCACCGTCCGCCCGGGCGAGTGGGACGCCACCGAGGAGCCGGGCGAGCCCGCCATCGAGGCGTTCTCGTTCGTCCTCGACGAGTCTCGCGTGCGCTCGCGCGTGACCGGGTTCGAGGAAGTCGGCAGCGGCGACGTGGACATCGCCGACGCCGACGTACTCGTCTCCGTCGGCCGCGGCATCGAAGAGGAAGAGAACATCGAACTCGTACAGGAGCTCGCCGACGCGCTCGGCGCGACGCTGTCGTCGTCGCGGCCCATCGTCGACAACGGCTGGCTCCCGAAGGACCGGCAGGTCGGCCAGTCCGGGAAGGTCGTCACGCCGAAGTTCTACATCGCAGTCGGCATCTCCGGCGCGGTCCAGCACGTCGCCGGGATGAAGGGCGCAGAGAACATCGTCGCCATCAACACCGACCCCGACGCGCCCATCTTCGATATCGCTGACTACGGTATCGTCGGCGACCTCTTCGACGTGGTGCCGGAGCTCATCGAGCAGTTCGAATAGAACCTTTTGCGCTGCGGGCGGCCTGAGGCCGCCCTCGGCAAAAGCTTCACCAAAAACGCTCCTCACTCACTCCAGCGCGGCAGGTCGCGCTTCCGTTCGCTCGTCGGTCCGTTCGCTCGGGTGCCCCCTCGCTCACGGCACAGGGCAGCGTGAGAGAACGTGAAACGCCCAGCGTGAGAGAACGTGAAAGGGCACACAATCTCGACCTCGCTGACGGGTCAGGAACCGCCGACGGCGACCGCCTCCGCGCTCGGTTTTCGGAAATCCGGTACGTACTTCCCTACCCAACCCTACGAACCGACAATGGAATACCTGGAGCGCCGGGTCACGATGGTAAACGACCGCCTCGAGGAGGTCGTCTCGGCGGTCGAGCCGTCGGAGCTCGCCGACCAACTCGACCACGTCGCTCTCGCGGGGGGCAAGCGCGTCCGCCCCGCCGTGACCATCCTCGCCTGCGAGGCCGTCGGTGGCACCCCCGAAGACGCCGTCGACTTCGCGGTCGGCGTCGAACTCGTCCACAACGCCTCGCTCGTCGTCGACGACATCATCGACCGGTCCGACATCCGCCGCGGCACGCCGAGCGCGTGGGCCGAGTACGGCTACGGCCCGGCCATCATCGCCTCCGACGGCCTGCTCGGCGAGGCGTTCGCCCTCCTGTCGTCGTCCGACCGCGCCACCCGCATCGTCGCCGAATCGATGGTCGAACTCGGTGAGGGCGAGGCGACCGAACTGGTCGCGGTCCCCTCGAACGAAGCCGAATATATGCAGCTCGCCCATCGCAAGACGGGCGCGCTGTTCCGCGCTGCGGCCGAACTCGGTGCAGTCGCCGCGGGCGGTGACGCCCACGTCGTCGAGGCGTTCGGTGACTACGCGGCCCGCGTCGGCGTCGCCTTCCAAATCCGCGACGACGTGCTCGACGCCACCGCGGACGCCGAGGAACTCGGGAAACCCACGGGACAGGACGCCGAGATGGGCCGGCCGTCGCTCGTGCAGGTGACTGACCTGACCCCCGAGGAAGCGAACCGCCGGGCCCGCAAGCAGGCCGACGAGGCGCTGTCGGCGCTGGACGACTCGGGCGTCGACGACTCGGAGCCGCTGGAGTATCTCCGCGACCTCGCGGAGTTCGTCATCGTCCGCGAGAGCTGAGGAGTCGAGAGGAAACACAGTCGGCGGGGGGAACGCCGATTACGCCGGTTGCTCGTTTTCGCCGTCGGAGCCGGTCGGGTAGCGCGACTCCGCCACCGCGAACGTGAGCGTGCTCAGCACGCCGAGGAGCGTGCCGACCGTGAGCGCGACGGCGAGCCCGGGGAGGTAGAACGTCTGGACGCCGACGACGCCCTCGGGGAGGAAAAACCCCGAGAGCGCGTACAGTACGATGGCGATGGCGAGCACGTAGAACGGCGCGTTGAGATAGCGCCACTTGAAGCGGTCGTGGAGGTACTCGTCCGTCACCTGCCCGAGGCTGCTGGTGATGCCGGCGGCGGCGAACCACTCGACCGCGCCGTGGACGAGCGTGGCGAGGACGAGCCCCGCCGGGGGGTCGCCCGCGACGCTCTCCGAGACGGTTTCGAGGAGTTCGACCCCGCGGACGCCGCCGACGACGAGGAGCGCCGCGGCGGCGACGTAGGTGATGATGGTGACGCGGCCGGCGTAGAGGACGTTCCGGGCGCGGTCGGCCGCCTCGTCGACCGCTGATTCGAGGCCGAGGCCCCGGAACAGCGTGTACAGGCCGAGCAGCGCCGAGATGAGGCCGAGAACGACCGCGCCCGGAACGTCGAAGAAGCTGGCGATGGTGACGAAGGGGTAGATGAGAAGCAGGATGCCGAGCGGGACGAGGATGGTCCCGCGGGTCTCGGGGTCGGCGAGCACCTGCTTCATCGTGTAGTACATCGATTCGAGGTTCTGGGCCTGCCTGACGACGACCCGGCGAACCCCGTCGATGGGGACGCGCGAGCGGATGACCGGCAGGACCGACTCGTCCTGCGCGCCGTCGGTGATGACGATGGCGTGGACGGGCTCGCCGGTCGAGAGGCTCGCGAGGACGGTGTCTATCTCGTCGCCGATGGCGCGGTTCGCCTTCACGTCGCTGCCTTCCAACCCGGTGACCGCCGCGACTTCGACCTCCTCGTCCTCCGATTCGAGGAGTTCGTCGTGGACCTGAATGCCCTGAAAGAGGACGTTCACGTCGGAGTCCTCCGGGTCCGCGGTGGCCAGCGCCACCGCGGCGTCCTCGACGCGCTGTCGGCCGACGACGGGCGTCGACAGACCCGTCTTGCGGCCGAGGTCGTCGTCGAGGTCGACACAGAGGACCAAGAGCATCGTTGACTCCTATGCCACGGGGATATATCTGCTTTCGGGGGAGCGGTCGCGGTGGCGCGGTCCGTCGGTCTCACCGAGCGAGCGGTCGACCTCGGGCGCGCGGTCGCGACCCGCCCGTGAGCCGCGGCGCTCACTCCGCCGCGCCGGCCTCGCCGACGGGGTCGAAAAGCACCTCGAAGCGCGCGCCGGCCGCGCCGTCGACGACCCGAACCGCCCAGCCGTGGGAGTCGGCGATCTGCCGGACGATGCCGAGTCCGAGGCCGTTTCCGTCGCCGTCTTTGGTCGAAAAGCCGGCGTCGAAGACGCGGTCGCGAATCGACGCCGGGATGCCGGGCCCGTTGTCCTCGACGAAAAAGCCGCGGCGCGACGGAAGCGCGCCGACGCGAATCACGAGGCCCGTCGGCTCGTCGCCGCGGTCGGCCGCGCCGGCGCGGCCGTTTCGAGCGTGCTGAAGCGCGTTCCGAAACAGGTTCTCGAAGAGGCGCGTCGTCCGGCTCTCGTCGGCTTCGACCACCGGAAGCTCGCCGATTTCACAGCGGACGTGGTCGGCGTTCGACGAGCACATCTCCCAGCCGGTGGCCGCGGCGTCGGCCAGCGAGACCTCCGTCGCGTCGAGGACGGAGCGCTCGTCGCGGGCGAGAGACAGCACGTCTTCGACCACGTCGGTGATGCGTCGGTGGGCGCGCTCGACGTGGTCGAGGTGGCTGTCGTCGTCGAGTTCGCGTGCGAGTTCGAGCCGGCCCTGTGCGACCGCCAGCGGGCCGCGGATGTCGTGCGAGAGGACGCGGGCGAAGGCGTCGAGCCGGGCGTTCTGCTGGGCGAGTTCGCGCTCGTGGCTGATGCGTTCCGTGAGGTCGGAAATCACGCCGAGGATGTTCGTCACGTCGCCGTTCTCACCGAGGAGCGGGACCGCGCGGGCGGTGGCCCAGTGGATACGCTCGCTCCCCTCGGGAACGAATCGGAACTCGTACTCGTACTGGTCGTCGACGGCACCGTCTCGGATGTCGACGAACATCTCGTCGATAGCCCGCGTCAGTTGGTCTCGGTCGTCGACGTGGATGAGGTCGAGGAACGAGTTCGGGTCATCGTAGAGAAGCGACACGTCGCGTCCCCAGACGCTCTCGAACTGGTCGTTGATGTAGACGATGTCGAACTCGGTGGGCTCCGAGATGAACACCATATCCGGGAGCGACGAGATGATTTGGCTGGTGAGACGCTCGGACCGTCTGAGGAGTCGTTCGGACTCCAGTCGGGCCGTGACGTCCATCGCGGTCCCGACGACGACCGGCTCGCCGTCGACCGTCGTCCGCTGACCGGTGATTTCCAGCGCGGTCAGCTCGTCGGCGTAATCACGGACGCGAACGGTGTACGACATCGATTCGACGCTGCCGTGGGACCTGTTTCGAAGGCTCTCTTCGACGATGGCGCGGTCTTCTTCGACGACGAACTCGGTGATGGGTCGGCCGACCACCTCGTCCGTGTCGTAGCCGAGCAAGTTCGAGAGATACTCGTTGACGAACGCGACCCGGCCGTCGCGTATCACGTACAGGCCGACGAGCGACTGCTCGGCGACGACGCGGAGCCACGCGTGCAGTTCGTCGAGTTCGGTCGACTGGCGGGCCGCGGCGACCGCCTTCGAGATGCGGTGGGCGAGCACCGCGATTTGAGCGTCGGTCGGTCGCTTGTCGACCACGTCGGCGACGCCGGCGGCGACCGCCTCGCGGACCGTCTCCTCGGAGTCGAGCCGGGTGAACAGAATCACGGGCGGCGGGTTCGGCAGCTCGCGGACGCGAAGGAGCGCGTCGAGACCGCCGGTGCCGTCGAATTCGAACTCGGTGACGATACAGTCGAACGGCGACTCGGCGTGCGCGTCGACCGCCGCGGTCGGCGCGTCGACCGCCGCGACATCGAGGCGGTCACAGCCGCTGAGCGCCGACATCGTGTCCGCGGCGGACTCGGTGTCGTCGACGAGGAGCACCCGTACCGGGCCCTCAGCACGAACGACGGAACCGAGAGACATGGCGTGTTGTCAGTCACAGACAATAATAATCGTACCGGCGAGCGGGAGGTGCTCCGGGCGAAGTCGGACGCCTTTTGACGATGCACCAAGTATGGTTCCGTAATCGAATGATCTCGAAGGGATGCGAACAGTGCGCCATGGGCGGGAAGATGGTGCTGTTCGTCTACGGGTACTGCGACCAGCGCGATTGTTTCTACTGCCCGCTCGGCGAGAATCGCAAGAACGTCACCGACGTGTACGCCAACGAGCGGAAAGTCGAGTCCGACGCCGACGTCATCGAGGAGGCGAAACGCATGGACGCGCTCGGGTCGTCCATCACCGGCGGCGAACCGCAGGAGGCGCTCGACAAGACCTGCCGATACATCTCGCTTCTCAAAGACGAGTTCGGTGAGGACCACCACATCCACCTCTATACGGGAATCACTGGCGGCCGCGAGAACATGCGCCGCCTCGCTGAGGCCGGCCTCGACGAGATTCGGTTCCACCCGCCGCTCGAACTCTGGGGCGACATGCACGGCACCGAATGGGAAGATATCCTCTACATCGCCCGCGAGGAGGGCCTCACCCCGGCGTTCGAGATTCCGGGCATCCGCGCGGAACCGGAGTTCCTCGACTTCCTCGACGAGGGGGCCGCGGAGTTCTGCAACATCAACGAGTTCGAGATGTCCGACGGGAACTACCGCCGGATGCAGGAGAAGGGCTACGAACTGCAAGACGGCCACATGTCGGCGGTCGACGGCTCGAAGGAGGCCATCCTCGACGAGATGGGCGACCACGAGCGCGTCTACTTCTGTACCTCCGTGTTCAAGGACGCCGCCCAGCACAGAAATCGCCTGAAGCGCATGGCCCGCAACCTCCGTCGCCCCTTCGACGAGGTGACGGACGACGGCACGCTCGTCTACGGCAAGACCTACACCCCCGCCGAGCGCTTCATCGAACTCGGCGTCCCCGACGAGTTTTACAGCATCAAGTCGAACCACGTCGAGGTCGCGTGGTGGCTCCTCGAAGAGATGATCGAAGACGGCGACGTCGACGACGGCGAAATCGTCGAGCAGTACCCGACCTACGATGGCACGGTGGTCGAGCGGACGCCGCTGGCCTGAGTTCGGCGTTCTTTTTGGTCCAGATTTTTGCGGCGGTTCACACGCCTGTCACGACCGAAAGCGGTGTGCCCGCCCCCGGTTTCTCGCGAGCGCGACGGACAGACTCGGCGTGAGCGCCGCGGCGACAGCCGCGGCCGTGGTCGGCCCGAGAGGGAGACCCGTCGCGACGCCGGCGGCCGCGACCGCGACGCCGACGAACACGCCCGCGGCGATGCCGGCGCGCTGTTGGCGGTGTGTCGGCCTGAATCCGCGGGCGTCGGCGTAGAGCGCGCCCGAGAGTCCGAGGACAAATCCGAGGAGCGCGCTGGTCGTCCCGAGACGCGGGGCAAGCGCGAGGAACGCCGCGCCGACGACCGCACAGCAGGCGAGCGACTGGACCGGCGACAGCGGGTTCACGTCCGCGCCGAACCGGACCGCGTAGGCGACGGGCGGAAGCGACACCACGACGGCGGCGAACACGCCGTCGAGCGGTTCGACCGTCGCGCGTTCGAGGACGGCGGCCGCCGCGGTCAGGAGGCCGATGGCTACGCCGAGGCCGAGGACGACCCGCGGCGGCAGCGCCTCAGAGGGGTCTTCGGACCGGAGGACGCCGAAGGCGGCGAAGGGGTAACAGACGGCGGCACCGAACAGGAGCGGGCGAAACAGCGCGCCCGAGAGAACCGCCGCGGAGACGGTCGCAGAGAGGCCGAGGAAGACGCCGATAAGGAGTGCGAACTCGGGGACGCGTTCTGCCATACCGCGGGGTTCGAGCGCGCGAGGGAAAGCGTTTCGGCGGGCGACGGGGTACCCGCAAGCGTTTAGAGTGCCCCTAGTGTACCTCCCCGCATGTCCGACTGTCCACTCGCGGACGACTGCCCGAGCTTCTCAGAACGAATCGCGGGCATGGGGTGCCAGTACTACGGCGACCGCGGCGGCGCGGAGTGGTGCGACCACTACGAGCGCCCCATCTCCGAGCTCAAACAGCAGCCCGTCAAGCCGGGGGAGGAGGTCATCGTCACCGTCGAGGACATCCACGAGAGCGGTGCCGGCGTCGGGCGGACCGAAGACGGCTTCATCGTCTTCGTGGACGGGCTCCTGCCGGACGCGCGCGCCATCGTCCGCATCGACCGGGTGAAGGGGAGTCACGCCCGCGCGAAGAAAGTCGTCGAGCGCCTGCCGCTCGACCCCGAAGCCGAGGGGGACGAGGCGGGAGAGACGAGCGGGGCGGGCGAGTCAACCGGCGCGGACGCCAAATCGAAGGGAAGCGGTCGCGACGGTCCGAAGCGCCCCGAGGCGCTCGGCAGCCGAGACAACTTCTGGGGCGAGTAACGCCGAGTCGGCGGCGGCGTCCCGTGGACAGTCAGCCTGCTGTATCTTTTTTCACCCCCGAGACCTACCCCGAGGTATGAGCGACGCCGGACGCGACGACGAGACGGTCCCCGACGTAGACCAACTGCTCGACAGGGCGGGGTTCGACCCGGAGACGAGCGTCCTCACGCGACGGCAGGCGGAGGTGCTCGCGCTGCGCGAGCGTGGGGTCCGCCAGTCGACTATCGCCGACTTCCTCGGCACCTCGCGCGCGAACGTCTCCAGCATCGAAGCCAGCGCCCGCGCCAACGTCGAGAAGGCCCGCGAGACGGTGACGTTCGTGGACGCGCTCACCGCGCCGGTCCGCGTCGAGGTCCCGACCGGAAGCGACCTCTACGACGTGCCCAAGCAGGTGTACGACGCCTGCGACGAGGCGGGCGTGAAGGTGAACCAGACCGCGCCGGACCTGATGAAAATCGTCTCCGACGCCGCCGGCGACGCGGTGGAGGGACGGGAAATCAAAGAACAGCTGTTCGTCGGCGTCACGAGCGACGGCCGGGTTCGCGTCCGCCGGCACGCCGACGGCGTCTGAGCCCGTACAGCGCGCAGCCGACCGCACCGACCCGCCGTTCTGACGGCCCGATTCGCCACACGTCGTGCCGCGAGGCCCACGCTTTTGCTCGCGGCGGTCGTCGCCCCGGACATGGAACTCGGACTCGACGGCGACACGGTCGTCGTCACGGCGAGTTCGGCCGGTCTCGGGCGCGCGAGCGCCGCGGCGCTGGCCGACGAAGGAGCGAACGTCGTCGTCTGCGGGCGCGACCCCGAGCGCCTCGCGGCGACCGAATCGGAGCTTGGCGACCTCGACGGCGACGTGCTCGGCGTCGAGACCGACATCACGAACAAGGGAGACGTGGAGGCGCTAGTCGAGGCTGCCGTCGAGGAGTTCGGCGGCGTCGACCACGTCGTCACCTCGGCCGGCGGCGTGCCGCCGGGCGGCTTCGCTGACCTGACCGAACAGGAGTGGTACGGCGCGTTCGACATGCTCGTCATGAGCGCCGTCTGGACCGTGCGGGCGGCGCGGCCGCACCTCGAAGCGAGCGACGCGGGGACGATTACCTGCATCACCTCCACGTCGGTCAAGGAGGTCATCGACGACCTCATCCTCTCGAACGCGGTCCGCCGCGGCGTCATCGGCCTCGTGAAGTCGCTGTCGCGCGAACTCGCGCCGGGCGTGCGGGTGAACGCGGTCCTGCCGGGCGCACACGAGACGAGTCGCATCGAGGAACTGGTCGAGGCGGCCGTCGAGCGCGGCGACCACGACACGTACGAAGAAGGCCTCGACTCGTGGTCCGACGGGATTCCGCTGGGCCGCGTCGGTGACCCGCGCGAACTCGGCGACGTGGTCGCGTTCCTCGCCAGCGACCGCGCGAGCTTCGTCACCGGGGCGTGTGTCCCGGTCGACGGCGGGCGGCTGCGGAGCGCCTGAGCCGCCCCGCCGGTCACGGCGCAATTTTTGAGGGAGACACCGACGCCGCCACGCCCCGGTGGACCCGCGACCTGAGCGCGAGGTGCGAGAGTCCCACGAGGAGCAGGCCGGCGAAGTACACGAGAAGCGCCGCGCCGACGAGGTCGGCGTTTAGGTCGATGCCGACGACCGACGGAACGGTGCCGCCGTAGCGCTCCCACGCCACGGGGCGCGTCGAAATGACGGCGAAACAGCCGTACGCGACGACGCCGAGCGCGAGCTGAAACAGGTGCGGAACGTCGGCCAGCGCGAGCCATCGTCCCCTCCCGCGCTCGTCGCCGAAGACGCCGCCGCGGACGCGTTCGTGTCTGAACGGGGAGTCCGACGACCCCGCGAGCGCCGCCTCGATGACGGCGAGATGCTTCGCCACGAAGAGCATCTGGTTGTGAGTGAGAATCACCTCGACGAACACGAGACCGATGAGAATCGGAACCATCCCGAGATACACGAGGTGGCCGGCGTAGAGCGCGTAGCCGATGACGGCGGCGATGGCGGCCATCAGCCCCTGAATCCGCCTGCTCTGTTGGTCGATGAGGTCCTGTTTTTCGCTCTGGAGACACTCGTACTGCGTCAGTAACTGCTCGACGCGCTGTCGTCGGTTCGGGAGGTGCCTGTCGCCCATACTGTCAATCAGGCTGAACTACGCGACGAAGAACCGTTCGGTCAGAACATCTCTTTCCGATTCAGCCGCGACACCACCTCGCGAACTTTCTGCGCCTCCCCTTTCGGGACGACGAGCACCCGGTCGTCCCACGCGACGACCGCGAGGTCGGAGACGCCGACGAGCGAGACGGTCGCGCCGTCGGTGGCGACGACGTTGTCCGCGGCGTCGACGAACACCGGGTCGTCCCCGAGCGCGACGTTGCCGTTCTCGTCGGCGTCGACGACGCGTTCGAAGGCGTCCCACGAGCCGAGGTCGTCCCACTCGAAATCGGCCGGGACGACCGCCGCGTCGGCGGCGCGCTCCATCACCGCGTAGTCGATGCTGACGGCCTCGACCGCCGCGAAGCCGGCGTCCGCGTCGCCGTCGTCGAGGGCGTCGAGGAGGGGGGAAAGCGGCGAGTCGCGCGCGGCGGAAAACAGCGCTTCGGGCGTCCACGCGAACATCCCGGCGTTCCAGAGGTAGCCCTGGTCGACGTAGCGGGCGGCCGTCTCGGCGTCCGGTTTCTCGTGGAACGCAGCGAGGTCGCGGGCGTCGCCGCGGTCCGCGCCGGGTTCGATGTAGCCGTAGCCGGTCTCCGGGCGAGTGGGTTCGACGCCGAAGGCGACGAGGGAGTCGGTGTCGGCGGCGACGCGCGCCCCGCTGGTCATCGCCTCGGCGAAGCCGTCGCCGACGTGGTGGTCGCTCGGGAGGACGACCACGACCGGGTCGTCGTACGATGCGGCGATGCGGTGGGTCGCGTAGACGAGCGCCGGGCCGGTGTCCTTGGCCGCGGGCTCGACCACGACCTCGGCGTCGGGCGCGTGGTCAGCGATGTCGTCGGCGAACGCGGGACGCGTCGAGACGACGACGTGGTCGGCGAAGTCGGCGCGGGCGACGGTCTCCGCGAGCAGCGAGCGGTCGCCGCCGAGCGGGAGGAACTGCTTGGGCCGGTCGCTCCGGCTCGCGGGGTACAGGCGGGTGCCGGTGCCGCCGGCGAGGACGAGCGCGACGAGTGGGCGGTCCATACGGGCCGGTGGTGCCACAGCCTCAAAACCGTACCACGTCGCGGTCGGCTCGCTCCCCCGCGTCGCCTACCACGTCTCGACCATCCCCTCGCGGATGTCCTCGACGCAGCCCTGGCAGTCGGGGTGGTCGGGGTCGAAGCAGGCGGGCCGGCCCTCCCCGTCGACGGCGACGGCGCGGCGCTCGGCGTGGCGGCGACAGACGAGCTTCGCGCGGCCCTCGGCGTCCCGCGGGAGCGAGTTCGCCGGGGCCGAGTCACGACCGTCTCGGTAGGCGCGCTTGGCCTCCTCGTAGCGCTTGCCGGCCGAGCGGGCGGCGCTGCGGATGATGCTTTCGAGGCGGTCGTCCATGGTGTCGAATGCGTCCCCGTGGCTATCAATTCCTCGCTCGGTGCGACGGTTCCGGCGCGCTCTCCGGCGTGACGTTTACTTTCACTCCGGCTCAGACATTTTTATATGAATACGCATCCAACCTCGATATGCCTCCCAATGGAAACCAAGGTGGAGGCGAGGTAGACCATGACTGATTTGCGAACCCATGCGGCTGAGATAGCCGACCAGTTCTCGGACCACTTAGACGTGTCCGCGGACGAAGTCGAAGAACGATTAGAGAGCCTCGTCAGCGAGTACCGCGTCCCCGTCGACGAAGCGCGGCGGAGCGTCGTCAACAGTTACCTCGACGAGGCCGGCATCGAGCGCGACGAGCTCGCCGGCGGCGCCGGCGGGAACGAACAGACCCTGCTCAACGACATCGACCAAGACGAGCAGTGGGTCGACGTCCGCGCGAAGGTCGTCGAACTCTGGGAACCCCGGAGCGAGTCCGTCGCGCAGGTCGGCCTGCTCGGCGACGACTCCGGGCGGATGAAGTTCATCGCCTTCACCACGTCCGAACTCCCCGAACTCGAAGAGGGGAAGTCGTACGCGCTCGGCAACGTCGTCACCGACGAGTACCAGGGCAACTTCTCCGTGAAGCTCAACCGGACGACGAGCATCACCGAACTCGACGAGGAAATCGAAGTCGGCGACGACTCGACCAGCGTCGAGGGCGCGCTCGTGGACATCCAGTCCGGAAGCGGCCTCATCAAGCGCTGTCCCGAGGAGGGCTGTACGCGCGTCCTCCAGAACGGGCGCTGTTCCGAACACGGCAGCGTCGAAGGCGAGTTCGACCTCCGAATCAAGGCCGTCGTCGACGACGGCGACGAGGTCCACGAAGTCATCTTCAACAGAGAGATGACGGAGGAGCTGACCGGTATCGAACTGGACGAGGCGAAGCAGATGGCCATGGACGCCCTCGACACCACCATCGTCGAAGAGGAGATGCGCGGTGACCTCGTGGGGTTCTACTACCGCGTCACCGGCCCGACGCTGGGCCGGTACGTGCTCGCCAACGAAGTCGAGCGGCTGCGCGAGCCGGCGGACGCAGAAGAACTGCTCATCAAAGCGAGGTCGATGTAAATGAGTTCCAACGAAATCCCCACCCGAGAGGTCGCCCGGCGCGTCTTCGCACAGGAGTTCAACGACGCTGGTTACACGTTCAAAGAGTCGGACGACGAGCGCGCGCCCGTCTATCTGCTGCTCCCGACGGGAGAGAGCGCGAACCGCGTCTTCCTCGTCGGCACGCTGACCGAGAAGGAAGACGTCGGCGAGGACAACGAGTACTGGCGCGGTCGCATCGTCGACCCGACGGGGACGTTCTTCGTCTACGCCGGCCAGTATCAGCCCGAGGCCGCCAGCGCGCTGCGCGACCTCGACGCGCCCGCCTACGTCGCGGTCGTCGGCAAGCCGCGGACCTACGAGACCGACGACGGCAGCATCAACGTCTCCGTCCGCCCCGAGTCCATCACCGAGGTCGACGCGGCCACGCGCGACCGCTGGGTGACGGAGACCGCGGACAAGACGCTCGACCGCATCGCGGCGTTCGACGACGAGGGCGACGAGTACGCGCGGATGGCCCGCGAGCACTACGACCTCGACCCCGACGAGTACAAGCGCGCCGCCATCGCCGCGCTCGAAAGCCTCGAACAGGCCGACGAACTGAGCGCGTAAGCGGGCGTCTCGCTCCGTTTCGTGCGCGTCGGCCTGAACGCCGACCGAACACAACCGACGGCCGAGTTCCACCGTCACACGCCCCTTTTTGCGACGAATTACGACGCCCGGGACCCCTCGTCTGACGAACCATTAAGTGGCCTCACCACGGACCGACCAATATCATGGGCAACAAGAACAAGACCATCTCGTTTCGCGTCAACGAGGACGCGTTCGAGACCCTTCGGGAGATAGCCGAGGAGCGGGACATCTCCCTGTCCGCCGTCTTCCGCGACTACGTGGACACGTTAGTTGCCCACGACGGTCAGGTGCAGGTCGTCCCCAAACACGAACTCGAAAAGCTGCGCGAGGGCGAAGACGAGTCGTTCCCGCCGACCGTGGAGGTTCCCAAGAGCTTCATCCGCGAGCACGAACGCCTCGAACTGGAGGCCGAACACCTCCGCGAGCAACTCGAAGAGCACAAAGGCTACGTGAACTACCTGCGCGAGCAGGTCGAAAACGACCACGACGACGTGGAGGAGGTCATCCAACTGGAAGACCTCGATACGGGCGACGAGCCGTCGTTCCGCCTCGGCTAAGCGCCGTCGTCTCCGCCGCGGCGTCCGCGCCCACCGATTTCAGCGAGGACCGACGAGGTCCTGCTTCGCCCGCCGCGCCTCGTCCTGCATCTCTCTGTCTCCTTCCACGTCCGCGAGCGCCTCGACCGATTCGAGCGTCCGGACCGAGTCGTCGAGGAACGAAAGCACGTCGCCGGGGTAGGCGTACACCATGTAGTCGTCGCTCATCACGTCCACGATGGCGTCGGGGCCGAGGCCCTGCGCGCGGAGTTCCAGCAGGTACTCGATGAACTGGCGCTCGGGGTAGCCGGTGTAGATGTCGTCCGAATTCTCGCAGTCGAGGAAGTCCTGCGCGAAGTCGAGCAGGCGGTCGCGGGTGGCGTCGTCCACCTTGGCGAGGCCCTCGCCGGAGTAGAGGATTTCGAGGGTCGCACCGCTGAAGACGCGCTTGGGGATGTTCGTATCCAGTTGCGAGACGATTTGGCGGTGGTTTTTGAGATAGATCTTGTCGGTGATAGCCACTGCTACCCGGGAGTTCGGGCCACCGCGGCAAAAGCGTCCCGCTCGCCGGCGCGGAGTGGTCGATGGGGGCGACCTCTGTTACGTACTGTCATTCCGGGACCGTAGCGTAACGTATTTTAGTCGTAGCGAATTAGGAAAGATTGTAACGTGTCCGGGTTGGGGTAGTGGACTATCCTTCAGCCTTGTGGAGGCTGAGACGCGGGTTCAATTCTCGCACCTGGACCTTCTTCACATTCTCACTCTTTCGAGCGTGTGCTCGCGCCAGCGAGCACCGCGAGTACCATGGAGAATGTGCGAAGTCGAACCGAGAGAATTGAACCGGGGAGCGATGCGAACGGAGTGAGCAGAGCGACCGGGGTTCACGCGAGTGAAACGAGCGTGAATACGTGAGGCGGAGCCTCACGGCGTTCAATTCTCGCACCTGGACCTCTAATCTCGAACGACGAGGGCCGCAATCGAGACGTGAGCGCCGCGACGCCCCACCAGACCCAAGTGCGTCACACACTAACATTCGTCGTGGGATGAGCACCCAACTCCGCGCGGACGACTCGGTGTTCGACCGCATCCGCGACGCGATACGCAACCGCGGCGACCCGGAGGACAACGAAGACCCAGTCGGCCCAACGGTTCCGACGGGCTAATCGGTCGGTCCACGAGGTCGTCGTCGGTCCACCTCGCTTTTCGGCGCTCGAACTGTCGGGCGCGACCAGTTACGAAGCGGCGGTATGGCCGTCGTCGACAACGCGAAGGGAACGCCGGAAACGGGCAGGTCTTTCGTCTGGAAGTACTAGCACTCGGCCATGCAAATCGCCATCCTCACCGTCGGCAACGAACTGCTCGCGGGAGACATCGAGAACACGAACGCGACGTGGTTAGCCCGGCGGCTCACCGAGGGTGGGGCGACGGTGGCGCGGATTCAGACGGTTCCCGACGACCACGGGGTCATCGCCGAGACGGTCGCTGACTGGGCGGCCGTCTTCGACGCGGTCCTCGTCACGGGCGGCCTCGGCGGGACGCCGGACGACATCACGATGGAGGCCGTCGCCGCCGGTCTCGACCGGGCGTTCGTCGTCAACGAGGAGGCCGCGGCGCAGGTCGAATCGACCATCGCGGCGATTCTCGAACGTCGGCCGGACATCGACTTCGACCTCGAACCGGAGTGGTACGCCTCGATGCCCGCCGACGCCGAGGTGCTCCCGAACGAGGAGGGGCTCGCGCCCGGCTGTCGGGCGGGGAACGTCTACGTCCTTCCGGGCATCCCCACGGAGATGAAGCCGATGTTCGAGTCCATCGACGAGCGGTTCGCCGGCGACGTTCGGTCGCGAGTGGTCTACGCCGACGCGCCGGAGGGGGCCGTCGCCCGCGAACTCGGGGAGGTCACAGAGCGCTTCGGCGTGGGCGTCGGGAGCTATCCCAACAGCGGCGGGCCGACGCGAGTCAAACTCACCGGCGGCGACCCGGCGGCGCTCGACGAGGCGATGGCGTGGTTCCGGGCGAACGCGACGGTCGACCTCTACGAGAGCGAAGCCGCGGTCGAGGCGGCGCGCGAGGAGATATCGGGGAGTGACGCCCCCGAGAACTGAGCGTCAGTCGGGGAATCAGCGAAGCTGTGCGAGGCCGGCGTCGGAGCGGGGCATGGCGTCGAGCGACCCGCGACTGCGGATGATGTTGAAGGCGGTGACGAGGTCCGACCGGGAGACGAGGCCGACGAGTTCGCCCGCCTCGTCGACGACCGGGAGGCGGCCCACGCCGCGTTCCTGCATGAGGGCGATGGCGTCCATCGCGTCGGCGTCGGGGGTGATGGTCGCCAGTTCGTCGCTCATGATGTCGTCGACGCGGAAGGCGTCGCGCTCGACTTCCTTGACGCCGCGGGCGTCGTCGAGGGTGACCATGCCGACGAGGTCGCCGTTTCTGAGCACCGGGTAGCCCGTGTGGCGCTCGACGAACATGCGTTCGAGAAGCTCCGCGACGGAGGTCTTCTCATCGACCACGTCGAGGTTCTCGCGGCCGGTCATGATGTCGCGGACGACCACGTCCTGGAACGTCGCCTTGAGGACGGTCTGTTGGGCCTCGCCGGACGCCCCCATGTAGATGAAGAAGGCGAGCGCGACGAGAAACAGGTTGAAAAAGAGGCCGAACAGGCCGAGCAGGAACGCGAACACCTTGCCGACCTCGGCGGCCATCTGCGTCGCTTTTGCGTGCGGGCGGTTCCGCGCGAGAAGCGCCCGGAGGACGCGCCCGCCGTCCATCGGGAAGCCGGGGAGCATGTTGAACACGGCGAGAGAAACGTTCACCAGCGCGAGGTAGCCGAGGACGAACTGCGCGGGGGCCTGCGACTCGGGGAGCAACAGGAAGCCGGCGTAGGAGACGACGCCGATGGCGACCGAGACGACCGGGCCGGCGACGGCGATGGTGAACTCCTGTTTCCAGTCCTCGGGTATCTCCTTGAACCGGGCGACGCCGCCGAAGAGCCAGAGCGTGATGGACTCGATTTCGTAGCCGTAGCGCATGGCGACGAGCGAGTGGCCGAACTCGTGGAGCAGGACGCCGGCGAACAACCCGATGGCGGCCGCGCTCCCGAGCACCCACTGCATCGACCCCGCGGAGATGGCCGCGCCGTCGATGGTCGAGCCGAAGAGGTCGTTGACGATGGCCGCGAGATTCGTCACGTCCGAGCCGATGAGCCACGCGAAAAGCGGGAGAACGATGAGGAACGTGAGGTCCAACTTTATCGGGATACCGAAGACGCTACCGATGCGGATTCCTCGCATACCCGTAGGTAGCCGCGGAGGGGCCTTAAGCAGTCAGGGCGGAGAGACGGGGAAATGCTTACGCGGGCGGGCAATCGACGGGGAGATATGAGCGATTCCCGACCGGAGCCGGTGGTCAAGCGGAGCGCGGACATCGAGTACGAGGCGGTCGGCGCGGCCGACGGGATGTCGAAGGGCGTCCTCGTCTCCGAGGCCGACGGCGCGCCGAACTTCGCCATCCGGCGGTTCGTCCTCGACCCCGGCGCGTCGGTCCCGAAACACACGAACGAGGTCGAACACGAACAGTACGTCCTCTCGGGACGCTACGTCGTCGGCATCGGCGACGAGGAGTACGAGGTCGAAGCCGGGGACTTGCTTCTGATTCCCGCCGGCGTCGTCCACTGGTATCGAAACGAGTCCGACGAGGAGGGGGCGTTCCTCTGTGCGGTCCCCAACGGCGACGACGCCATCGAACTCGCCGCCGACGCCGACGCCTGAGCGCGGTTGCCGTCAGTGGCCGTCGGTTGCCCTCGGGGGTCGGGGCTCGAAGACACGGTACGAAGGCGTGTGCGGGTCGCTATCGAATCTGAGCGGTCGCAGGCGAATCGCTGAAATACCACGTCGCCGTAGCAGGGACCGTGTCTAAACAGGTCACCCGCGTCGACACGCTGTTTCTCCACCAGACGGGCGACGACTACCTCGTCGTCGCCCGCCGGGACGGAAAGCGGGTGCTCCGCGGCAAGCTCGAACTCAAAGAGACGAACGCGGGGCCCCGCCCCCTGCGCTTTCTGGTGACGCGGAAGGGAGAGGATTCGCCGCGCGACCCGAGCCAGTTCGTCGAACTCGCCCGGTCGGCCGCCCGCATCCGCATCTCGCAGCAGACGCCGAAGGACGGCCGCGACGAGCTAAAGGAGATGCTCGACGGCTACCAGCTCGAGGCGCTGACGGTGCGGACCTGCCGCCGCTGTGCCGTCAACGGGCGCTACTCGCCTATCACCGACGACACGGCCATCAAGGCCGAACACGAGCACATCTGCCGCGACTGCGCCGTCCAAGAACTGGAGGGCGAACTCTCATTCGCGGGCGGGCTCACGCAGGCTGCCCAAGAGCGCCTGGAGGAACTGCTGTACGAGACGGGCGACCTGACCCGTATCACGAACCTACTGCAAGGCGAGTTGGACCCCGACCTGACGAAGTTCGACACCATCAGCGCGACGACGGAGGACGTGGAGTTGGTCGAGACGAGCACGCTCGACCTCCACCCGAACCTGAAATCGATGCTGACGGAGCGCTTCGACACCCTGCTCCCCGTCCAGAGCCTCGCCATCGACAACGGCCTGCTCGACGGCGACGACCAACTCGTGGTGAGCGCGACGGCGACCGGGAAGACGCTCGTCGGCGAACTCGCCGGTATCAACCGGATGCTGAACGACGACGGGAAGATGCTGTTTCTCGTCCCGCTCGTCGCGCTCGCCAACCAGAAACACGAGGACTTCAAGGAGCGCTACGGCCACCTCGGGAAGGTGACCATCCGCGTCGGCGCGAGCCGAATCAACGACGACGGCAACCGCTTCGACCCGAACGCCGACGTCATCGTCGGCACCTACGAGGGTATCGACCACGCGCTCCGGACGGGCAAAGACCTCGGCGACATCGGCACGGTCGTCATCGACGAGGTCCACACCCTGAAAGAAGAGGAACGCGGCCACCGCCTCGACGGGATGATAGCCCGCCTGAAACACTACTGCGAGTCCCGCGCGGACCGCCGCGAGGGTTACGGCGGCGCGCAGTGGATTTACCTCTCTGCGACCGTCGGCAACCCGAAGTGGCTCGCACAGAACCTCCGGGCGAACCTCGTCGAGTACGAAGACCGCCCCGTGCCCATCGAGCGCCACGTCACCTTCGCCGACGGCCAAGAGAAGCCGCGAATCGAGAACCGCCTCGTGCGGCAGGCGTTCGACTCGAAGTCCTCTAAGGGCTACCGCGGTCAGACCATCATCTTCACCAACTCCCGGCGGCGGTGTCACGAAATCGCCCGGAAGATGGACTACAACGCCGCGGCGTACCACGCCGGCCTCGACTACGGCCAAAGAAAGCGCGTGGAGCGACAGTTCGCCAATCAGGACCTCGCGGCCGTCGTGACGACCGCCGCGCTCGCCGCCGGCGTCGACTTCCCGGCGTCGCAGGTCATCTTCGACACGCTGGCGATGGGCATCGAGTGGCTCTCCGTCCAGGAGTTCAGCCAGATGCTCGGCCGCGCCGGCCGCCCCGACTACCACGACAAGGGCGTCGTCTACCTGCTCGTCGAACCCGACGCGAGCTATCACAACACGATGGAGATGACCGAAGACGAGGTGGCGTTCAAACTCCTCAAAGGCGAGATGGAGGAGGTTCGAACGGTGTACGACCAGTCGTCGGCGGTCGAGGAGACGCTGGCGAACATCGTCGTCGCCGGCACGAAGGCCAAGGCGCTCAACAACCGGATGCTCGGTGAGTTGCCGACGACCCACGCGGTCGGGAAGCTCTTGGAGTGGGGCTTCATCGACGGCCTCGACCCGACGCCGCTCGGCCTCGCCGTGACCCGGCAGTTCCTCTCGCCGAAGGAGGCGTTCGCCATCCTCGACGGCATCCGAAAGGGGTCGTCGCCGTACGAAATCGTCGCCGACCTCGAACTCGACGAGGAAGGCCGGTAGCGACGACGCGCTCGGCCGAGGGACAGTCCGAATCCCGCACGCTTTTTGGCCGCCGACGCGTCGGTGACCGCGTGGTAGCGATAACGCCGGACATCCTCGTCGTCTTCGCCGTCATCCTCGTCGCGCTGGCGTTCTTCGCGACCGAACCCGTCCCGGTCGACGTGACGGCCATCGGCGTGATGGTGTCGCTGATGCTGATTCAGCCGGCCTCCGAGGCGCTCGCCTCGGCCGGGATGCTCGGCGCGCCAATCGTCCTGTTCGAGTCCTACCCCGGCGACGCGCTCTCGGGGTTCGCCAACACGGCGACGCTGACCGTCCTCGCGATGTTCATCCTCAGCGAGGGCGTCCAGCGGACCGGCATCATCCAGCTTCTGGGCGCGAAGATATCGACGTTCACCGGCGACAGCGAACTCCGACAGCTCGGCGCGACCGTCGGCGTCGTCGGTCCCATCTCCGGCTTTATCAACAACACCGCCGCGGTCGCCATCCTGCTCCCGATGGTGACCGACCTCGCGGAGCGCGGGCGAACCTCGCCGTCGAAGCTCCTCTTGCCGCTGTCGTACGCGTCGATGTTCGGCGGCATGCTGACGCTCATCGGTACGTCGACCAACATCCTCGCCAGCGACGTCTACTCGCGCATCACGGGCGAAGCGCCCTTCTCGATGTTCGAGTTCACCGCGCTCGGCGCGGTGGTGATGGCCGTCGGCGTCGTCTACCTCATGACAATCGGCCGTCGGCTCACCCCGGAGCGAATCGAACCCCGACGCGACCTCACCGAGGAGTTCGAGATGGCGGAGTATCTGACCGAGGTCGTCGTCCGCGAGGACTCCCCGCTCGTGGGCCAGCAGGTCCAGCGGGCGCTCGTCGAGACGGAGTTCGACGTCGACCTCCTCCAACTCATCCGCGGCGAGAGCGTCTTCCTCGAACCGCTCGGCCCGAAGGAGATTCAGCCGGGCGACGTGTTCACCCTCCGAACCGACCGCAACACGCTCGTCGAACTGCTCGACGTGGAGGGCCTCGACCTCGTGCCGGCGACCGTCACCGAGGACGAACTCGAACTCGCCGACCGCGGCCAGAACCTCGTCGAAGTCGTCGTCGCGCCGGGGTCCGCGCTGGTCGGAGAGTCGCTCGCCTCGGCGAGTTTCAGACAGCGGTACGACGCGACCGTGCTCGCGCTCCGCCGGGGCGGCGAACTCATCCGCCGACGGATGGACAACCTCCCGCTCCGCGTCGGCGACACGCTGCTCGTGCAGGCGACCGTCGAGAGCATCGAGCGCCTCGACAACAACCGCAACTTCATCGTCGCCCAGGAAATCGAGCGCCACGACTACCGCGAGTCGAAGATTCCCGTCGCCGTCGGCATCGTCGCCGGCGTCGTCGCGCTCGCCGCGCTCGGCTTCCTGCCCATCGTCGTCGCCGCGCTCCTCGGCGCGCTCGCCATGGTCGCCACGAAATGTCTCCGGCCGACCGAACTGTACGACGCCGTCCAGTGGGACGTTATCTTCCTGCTCGCGGGCGTCATCCCGCTCGGCATCGCAATGGAGAACTCCGGGGCCGCCGGCCTCCTCGCGGAACTGGTCGTGATGACCGGCGACTACCTCCCCCTTATCGCCGTCCTCGGCGTGTTCTACTTCGTGACGGCGCTCCTGACGAACGTCATCTCGAACAACGCGAGCGTCGTGCTCATGATTCCGGTCGCCATCGAGGCCGCGGCGACGCTCGGCGCCGACCCGTTCTCGTTCGTCCTCGCGGTCATGTTCGCGGCGTCGACGGCCTTTATGACCCCCGTCGGCTACCAGACGAACCTGTTCGTCTACGGTCCCGGCGGCTACAAGTTCACGGACTACATCCGCGTCGGCGGCCCGCTCCAGTTGCTTCTCGGCGTGGTGACGACTATCGGCGTCGCGTACTTCTTCCCCCTGACCTGACGGGGCGGAACGAAACCCTTTACTCCGCGACGGGGAGAGTCGTATGTGCGGGACCGTGGGTTAGCCTGGTATACTTCGGGCCTTGGGTGCCCGTGACCCCGGTTCAAATCCGGGCGGTCCCATACCCATTAAGGCTGAATCGGCCGTTCTTGCCGGTTCTGACGGCCGTTTGAGGTGGTCGGCATGATGCTACTCGAGTCCCAGAGCGACGCGAGTAGCTGTCGGCACTGCGGGTCACACGTCACCCGCGATTTCCGTCGGGTCTACGGCGATTCTAACAACCACGTTCACCGCTGCCGCGAGTGTGACACGCTCATTCGTCTGCAGAGCGGGTCGGCCGCTGGTCTCTCTGTCTCGGTTCCAGACCCACAGCACGCGGGCGGTCGGCACGGCGGTTCCCCTGAAGGGTGGTCGAAGTGATGCCAACGACCTTCGTCCGTGCCTCGACGCTCTACAACGTCGAGAGTCGGGCAGTCGTTCGTCATCCCGCGTTCGATGCGACTGACGAGGACGTTCGTCGGTCGATCGGAGGTGACGCTTCGTGACTGTCGAATGTCCTGCCTGCGGTCACGAATCGAAGACGCTGTTCCGCTGTGACTACTGCGGCCACGACCTCGTGAGAGGTGACCAGCGGTGACCGAACCCGCTCACGTCGATGGAGGCCACCGATGACGGTCGCCCCGTTCATCGACCCGCAGCCGCACGAGGGCGACGTTCATCTGATTTTTGACGAGTACGGACTGAAGCCGTACTTCGCGCTCGATAGCGTCAGGAAGGATTACGACGGCTGGCAGACCACCGGGAAGCCTACTCGAAAAGTCAGTTGGCGGAACCAGACGTGGCACCTCGCCTACGACTATGACGTGCAACCCATCGACCCTCGCGACCACGAGGACTACCAGCTTCAGACGGTCCCGTTGTTCCGTATCTACTTCGTCGCGGATGATTCGCTCTACGACGACGAGCCCGCCGACCAGTCTGCCCGGACGACGGGCGGCACGATGACGATTCGCCCTCGGTGGCCGGACATGACCAAGGACGGGAAGCCCGTCCGAGGAATCCCGAATCTTGGAGGCCCCTACATAGACGTGCAGATTCAGGCGTCGAACATCGACCACCACCTCTACCACGACCTCGTTCAGACCGCGATGGAAGCCTTCGGTGTGAGTCGTCGATACTTCCAGACGCCACACGAGATGAGCAACGTTCAGGACCTCGCCGTCTACGTCCGCCTCTCGCGTGAACACTCGGGAGCTATCTACGCCCCGGATGGACCAATCGCCCGAACTCACTCGGTGATGACCAGCGGTATGTCGGGCTACCGGATGCACAAAGAGGACCACCGAAAAATCCCCGGCTACTACGTCTCGACACACATCACCGACGAACGCGCTGGCGACATTATCAGGGGCCACCGACTCGGGAAGGAGGCCAAACACTACTACCCGCTGAATCCCGAGCAGTTCGACGAGGACCACCCGCTCTACAATCCGAAAGTCGAAGTCTCACTTCAGACCAGCATCACCGACGAGACGGTCTACTGGTCTGACCTCGACGACGCGCTGCGTGAACTCGACGAGACGCTACTGAACTACCTCAGTTGGGCAGGACTCACCACTCGCGCCGACGACGAGGTGTTTGAGTCAGACGTACACTTCGACGCGGAGAGCGAGACGCGCCGCTCTCGCCGTCTCGTTGACTGTCCGCTGCCGGAAATCGAGGACGAGCAGGAACACGTCGTGATGCGAATTTGGGGCGATATGAGGACATCTGACCGGGACTTCACTCGCAGTCTCATCGAAGACGGTGGTAAACCGACGCGCAAAGAACTCGCCGAGCGAACCGGCTGGAGCTACCGCACCGTCCGGCGATACGTCAACAGGTGCGAAGACATCGTGGCCGACGCTGCGGGGAAACTCGAAATCGGGAGTAAGCACATGCAAAACATGCTTCTCTCTCGTGTCCGAGCCGCTGCGGAGAACTTCGAGACCGCGATGGAAGACGCCGTGATGACCGCCGCTGACGCGGCTGCGGGCCGTCGTCGGTCGGAGTGGTCCGAGATGAAGAACCGGTACGCTGCCCGCGTCGTCGAGCATGACCGGCGACGCGACGAGATACACGTCGAGTATCGACCGACCGACTGGGAGGACCGGACAGACATGCTCCGCGACATCAAGCGTGCGGCCCGCGACCGGTGGACATCGCTGCGCCGAGTGACCGTGACCTACCACGACCACCTCGGAGGTGAGCACACGACGATCCTTTCCGACCTTCAGCTCACCACGGGCAATATCACCAATCTCGACGTACGCTCGGTTCGGGAGAAGGTCGAGAGCGTGGATTGGGAAGCGTGGAAAGCGGGCCTTCCACAGCCCACGGGGGACCGCGACGACACGTAGCGCGTGGTCCAGCGAGAGGCATCACTACCAACGAATCTTATTTTCGACCTTTTGAGACCGGAATCAGTTGTCGACAACTGCTTTCGAGACACATTCCTTCGAAAGATTCACTCGTTGCTTCTCGACTTCGTAGCCTTCGCCGAGACTCGGCGGCCGGGGGGTGGCCGCGCATCGCTTAGCATGTGTGGCTAACGCCACCTGACCAAAATACACCGCACAGCTACGCACGCAGAACCGCGGACGCGCCGGTTCCACGAGGCGCGCGAAAAATTTGGTTTTGTATATTTGAATATTGTTCTTCAATTTGTGAAAAGAACGAAGTGTTCTTCCGCCCAATCATTCAATTCTATGAGAACTTGCGTCTTGTCGGAATCCACTACTTGTTCTCCTTGAGATGCTTTCTCAGCCAATCGCTGGCAAACATTTGTTTTAACCGGACTATCCAAACCTTGGTCGTTACACCACTGTTCAACAGCCCCAACCCGATTCATATCTGGTAGATCGCTAGAAACTAGGTCAGAGTCGGGGTTCTGCCAAGTATTAAGTTCCTCATTCACTGCTTCTGTATAGATCCCAGGGTCGATAAGATCCTCAAATACAAGCGGTTCGCCTCCAAAATCTCTGTAGGTCCTTACTTTCTCAGGATCAGCTCCTGTGTCAGTAAGCGTCTTCTTTGATTTTACTCCGGCATCATCACCATCAAGCAGGATTACTGACCGACCAGTCTCCGACAGCAATTCTGGAAGTCCCGCGCCACCTACATTTGATGCTCCAGGCGCTACCTGATATTGGAGCTCAGACTTTCCGGTGGCTTGCCGAATCAAGGTGGGAAGAAGTATCGTCTCGCTCGGACCTTCTGCTATCAATGCGTTTCGAGTCATAGAAAACGCGAGAGGACCTAATCCCATTGCCCCCATAATCGGCTTAAATCCTGGACCATCCATCCAAAATCCATTCCTAATATCACTTCTTTCTCCTTCTTGAGTGATGACTGGTCGAATTCCCCTACCTAAATCTGAAGGTAAACAACCAGCGGAGTGAGTAGTATATATCACTTTTTGAGCAATATCCTGCGTCTCGAGGACTTCAATTAATTCAGCTTGAGCATCATAGCTGAGATGGCTCTCTGCCTCATCTACTAGCAGAACTGGTTGTGTGGCCCCCTTCTGGTTCAAGAAAGAGACAAGTGCTATGAACCAGCGCAAACCCTCACTTCGCTGGTCAATTGGTGCTCGGTTCCTGTCATCAGGCGTCCGGACATTGACATGCAGTACAGTTCCATCGACGCTCAAAACTGGAACAACGTCGCTCCGAACCCAAGCCTCCGAGAATTTGCTATTAAGTGCGTCGTTAGCCGATTCAAGTAGGTCGTCTCTAAAGGCAATGTTTTCTTCGATAACCGCATCTCGAAGAGTTTCTAGATCTAAATCTGCTAACTCCGCTAAATTGTCTAGAGCTTTTGGTGGGCCTGGTACCTCCTCTTTCAAATCATAAATCGGTTTCAAATCTCGGCACTCCTCATCAAATCTGATGAAACCAGGACGGCGTTGACGCAATATTCTTCTTGCTTTCTCTGGGGAGGACTGCTCCTCATGTTCAATCAAACGCTCCATATCTTCTTTGAGATCAGACACCATTTTGACATCATATTCCTCAGTATCAGATTTCTGAGCCAAACTTTCAAGATGGGTTATTGGACCCTTCATCAAAGCGAGAATGTCTGATTCCAAGTAATCCTCATCCGAGTCTAGTATATCCACCAGACTCTGTATCTCAGACTTCATTCTCCCACCTATTTTGTCAGAGAAAATGTCAGATTCGGTGAACTCCTTCATTCTGGAGCGCACATTTTTTCGAGGCTCGAGATCGTGACTCGGTGCAGGCTCAAGATTGACAACAATTTCGCCTCTTTCCTTCTTGGATAGAGTACATTGCTCAATATCCTCAGCGCCGTCAATAGGTTGCAAGTCTGCCCAGTCATCTTCATCTAGCTCAAATCTCACTTTGACCTCAGTCTCGGTATCAATTCGACGAGTCCGGTCACGCTTCGCAACCTCATCCTGACTATTTAGCTCCTCTAAAGCTTCCAAGAATGAAGTCTTCCCTGCCTCATTTTGACCAACAATTGCAATAACACCCTCAAGAAGGCGAACATTGACCGGATCACCAAATCGACGGAATCCACGAATCTCAACTCCGATTAATTCCATGGTCACAACCCACGCACCAATCAACATTAAAGGTATCTTCGCTTTGATATTTCAACAGGCGAATTTCAGGAGAAGACGCGATGCGGATGGATTTTTACTTGTTGTGACTCTCGGTGTCCACCAGCGCCGTAGAAGTTGAGCCGTAGTTTAGACGCCTCTACTGAACGAGCGTCAACGACCTGTATTCCGCGGCCACGAGCGAGATAGGGGATGAAGACGTACAGACCATCGTGCTGCACCAGTTTCGCGTGGTAGTCCTCGAAAATCCGAAACCGTCCCTCTGTTCCATCTGCACGGTTCAGCATCGCCGCCTTCGTCTCGACGGGCCTACCGTCCGACGTGCGGGCGTCGTGCCAACTCGCGTGGTCGGCGTCGAGGTCATAGATTCGCCGCGCCGCTTCTTCGGCGAGCCGACCGTAGCGTGCTGCCTTCCGCGAGCGATTCATTTTGTTTGACCCACCGCCTCGATTCGGCACTCGACACACGACTTTCGTCGAAAATCCCGGTTCGGTCGGGACCGGACCACCACCGGGGGCAGCCAGCGGCGCATCAGTAGATAAGTAATTATACGCCGTCCGGGGGGTCGATGGTGGTGGCGACTGCTGTAAGTTACCGCCGTCACTCGAAATCACTCTCCGGACTGCTTACGATATCTCGATGATCGCCACGTTTCCACTCGCGGACGCGATTCCCAACCCATGAATCTCCGAAGCTGACGAGTTCGGCCGCGTCAGGATAGCTCATCCCGTTTTCTTCATCCCACGGCTTGCACGCTTTGATCACGGTCGCCACGGCAGACTCCCATCGGATCTGGTTCGGGTCTGGCGAGTCGTCCTGGTCGTCACCGTCGTCGTCGAGCGTCACCGAGAAGTGAGACGCTTCGTGTTCATCGTACTTCTCACGCGTATCCGTGACGCCGGTGAACTCGGCGGCTTCCTCAAACGAGTCTGCACCACCCTCGGAATCGAGAAAGACAACGCGGCCGGGATCGTTCCGAGTGGGTTTGACGAACGCGCCCGACGCGAGTCGACGAATCTCGGCGGCGGTGTCCTTTCTCGTATGTCCGATGAGCAGGACGGAGCCACGTTTCGCGTAGGTATCGCCGTCCTCCTTCTTGCGGACGTACTTCAGCGATTTCACGAACTCGTCGGTGATCGCTGCCTCAGCTCCGCGAGACGTGAGCGACTGCCCCGCCTCGTCGATGAGCTGTAGCACTTGCCCATCGGTCGAACCCATCGCGTCGAGCATCGATCCGGAAGATGTCGTCACCCGGTCTGCGCCGTCCCACGCGACGTTCGCGAGGACGGTTCCACCGGTGAGAGAACCGAAGACGCGCGCCACGTCGAGCGCGAATGCAGTCTTCCCAGCGCCCGGCGGACCGAGAACGAGGTAGATCGCACCTTCGTCGGCGAGTCGCTTCGCTGCCTCGACGATAGCCTCGGAGCCGTCCCGCTTCTGGTTGGTGAGTCCGACCATGCCCTGGAGTTGTGAGACGTTCCCCTCGCGGTACGCACGGTCAGCCATCGACGTTGCGGCCGACCGGACGACGTGCCGACCGACGTGAGTCTCGAGAAAGTTCTTGCCGCGCTCCTCGTAGATCGAGCAGTAGCGATTCAGAAAGTCGAGCACGTCAGGATCGTCGATCATCCCGGCAAACTCACGGATGTACTCGTTGCTCTTGTCGCGGAGCGCACCCCGCAGGAACTCGCGGCCCTGTGCCGCGGCATAGACAGCCGAATCACCCTGCTTGCGCCCGCTCATCGGTGACCACCGTCGTTAACGAGCGGATCGGTGGGGACGGGCTCAAGCGCATCATTGGGGAGGTCGTCGTCGAGAATCATCCCGAGACCATCGCCCCAGTCACCCTGATTGTCGTCCTGGTCGCTCGCGGCCTCGAGGAGATCACGGAGGTCACCGTTCTGCAGCCGGCCGGGACGGAGTTCTTCGGGGAGTTCGGACGTGATGATCTCGTCGACCGTCGGCTGGTCGGTGATCATCGGTGCCGATGGGTCGAGCGCAGCGTTCTGTGCCTCCATCGTATCGTGCTTCACTCTCCTCACGATAGCTGGGAGCGCCTGCCGGAGTTCCTGTCCTCTCCGCGCCGCCGGTTCGAGGTCGCCGCGAAGCTCTCCAACTACATCGAGAACGTCGTCCGTGTCGTGTCGCCCCACGAGTGACGAACCGGGGAGGGAACGCCGCCACGTTCCGACTGCGACGTTCGAGGACGGATCATACGCGTAGCACTCGTACACATCGCCGTGTGCCTGCTCGTGTGGATACAGCGGGCCCCACTCAACCTGCATCTCTGCGAACTTGTCCGGAGACAGAGACCAGCACGCCAGCGGGTCGTCGCTGTTCGCGTTCACCTGCACGAGACGCACCCGCGGTGGGTCGGGGAGGAGATCGTTGATCTTCCCCGTCGCGAACAGCGCACCGATTCCAGCGATGACGAGACCCGACGCGGCGAGTGGTGCCCACTCGGGGAATTGATACCCGCCGAAGTAGGCGAGAACAGCGCCCACACCGCCGAGCTTCACCCAGTCGTTCACCATTCCCGCTCAACCTCCAGTTGCTTCTCGTCGCGCTTCTTGCGAACCCACAGGAAGGTCCCACCGGCCGCGGCGACCGCCGTCGACGCGAGAAGTGTCTGGACTGTCCCGTACTCGACGGGCGGGTTTCCAGCCTTGATCGCGTCGGAGCGGATAGCAACGATGCCGTCTGCGTTGCTCGAAGAGACGGTGATTGCCGACGCGTCGCCGACCGATTCGGCGCGGAACTTGACGACGGTCGTTCCGGGGGTCAAGGTCATGCGTCGGACGCGGGCTTTCCCGGCAGCTGCACCGTCTCCCTCGGAAAGAATCCGAGAGAGTTCACCAGCGTCGGTGATGGCGATCCGTGTCGGGATGTCAGCCTCGACGACGAGCGAGAACGTCCCATTCGAGAACGACCACGATTTGATTCGCGTCGTCGGAGAGAGTTCGATAGTCTGAGTTGCTTCGGGCGTGCTTGGTGCGGCGGTCGCTGTCCCGTTCATGGAAGACTGCGCGGCGGCTGTGCCGACGAGTGCGGGCGATACGACTGCGATGAGCATGATGACTGTGAGGATGATTCGGCGCATTAGTGTCCGAAAGATGGGTTGGTCGGTGGTCGATGCTACTCGCGCATAATGACGATAACAGCGACAGCAACGAGGGCGATGAGGGCCTTGTTCTCGGTCGTGAGCGGCGGGATTCCGCCGCCACCACCCCCGACCGATGCCTCTCGCGCTTCGATTTCGGCACGGAGTTCCGTTAGTTGACGTTGCATCTCCAGCAACTCCGAGGTGTTCGCCGTCTGGTAGACGTACTTGGTGGTGTTCTGTGTCTGAATCTTCGTGCCGTCCTTCGAGACCATCCCGTTGATTGTGAAGTCGGTGTTGTCGTCGAAGTCGATTTTCCTCCCGTCGGAAGCGGCGAGGAACACCGGTCCAGTGATGTTGGAGGTGTTGTACGTCGTGTTCGCGGTCCACGCGCCGCCGGGGGCACTTCGAGCAAGCACGAGGCCCTGATACGTCTGGCCTTGATAGGTAACGTTCATCAGCCCCGACGAGTTGAGGTTGGGCGTGTCGAAGCCCATCAGCGCGAGCGCGGCGGTCGAAGAGTAGAGCGACGAGTTATCTCCCGTCTCTGTTCCGTACTCGAACATTGCCGTGTTCGCGCTGATAACGTCGGATGCGTTGATTTCGCCGGATGCGAAGTCGTCGTAGGTGGCATTGACGAAGTTGTCTGCCTCAGATTGGAGGTTGTCGTTGAGGGTCTGGAACCGAGGCCACGTATTGTAGTAATAATAGAAATCGGAGGCCTGAAGCTGGTCGTAGCTGGCATCTGGACCCTTGATGTAGGCCCCTGCGAGGTTGCCTGAGTAGTCGATGTTGGTTATGCCGATAGTCCCACTTGCGTCAGGACCGTTCCCATTCTCGACACGCCACAAGTGGGCCTGACGGGTAGACCCATTCACAAGCGTCAGGGTCTGACTCTCGACAGATGCAGGGAACGACCGGTCTGGGTTGGCGTCGCTAAGGTCGTTGAACGTGATGTAGCCAAGCGAACCAGTCGAGATTCCATCCTCTTGCTCCGCCTGTTGGTAGAGCGTCCAAATCTGTCCCTGTGAAACATTCCATTGCTCGATGAAGTTTATCTGTCTTGTAGCGTAGTAATCGGCTATCGCTTCTTTCGCGGCTACTCTCGCTTGTGCCTTTGAAGAACCGTTTTCATACGCTTCAGCGACAGCAACTTGGGCCTTCATCCATGCGACAGACTGCGAATCGTTGAGGTAGTTCCCATACGTAGATTTGAATACCTCCTCCTGAGCTTTCACCGAAGTACCCGCACTATAGATGTCGGTCTTCGTTTGATTCGCGTCGGACTGTTCCATCTCCTCGATGGCGCTGTTCACCTGATACCGCGTCGAACACGGGTTGTCTGCGTTCCCATCGAACGGCTGGAAGTTGAGAATATCGTAGATAAACCCGTCGAGCGTCGAACACTGGTCTCCGGTCGCGGCCCCGACAGGGGCGACGGTCGAAGTCGTGATGAGCATCCCGACGAGCGCGAGGGCGGCCGTCTGTTTGCCCATGACCTTGACCCCGCGAGGGGCGGCGTCGAGCAGGGAGACGTGCGGCCGCCAGTCCATCATCGACACTCGGAGAGCGACGAAGACGGCGGCGACCAGTCCGACCGCGAGGGCGGCCGGCGTCTCACCGTGGACCCCGGCGAGGTAGGCGGCGGCCACCGAGAGACCAACGGCGGCATAGGTCGATGCAAGTCGGAGCATCAGAAGTCAGTCCTCCTTGAGCGCGAGATAGCCGCCGATTCCGACGACTGCAATCGCACCGATTCCGATACCACCGGAGGAGCCACCGAAGAAGCCGCCGCCGGACGAGACTGCCGCGACCGTCCCCACGTCGAGGGCAGACGAGTCAATCGCCGATGCAGTCCCGAGCACTTCGACGCGGTAGGTCGAGACGTTCGTCGGGTCGAGGGCATCGAACTCGTAGAGTTCGGTTGTCCCGTCCGCTGCAGAGATCTGCACGCGGTCGACTTCGGTCTCGTTACCGTCAGCGTCGACTTCGAAGACCGCGACTTCGACGGGTTCGGAAGCAGTCGCGGTGTCGTTGTCCAACTCGACGTAGAGACTCCGCGTGTCGTTCGTCACGTCGATGGTCTGGTTTGCGAGCGAGTCGTTGCCGACGCTCGTGAAGTTCGCTGAGTCGGTCGTCACAGTCGCTGCACCGAGACCGACGAAGGCGACTGCGGCGACAGCTGCGACCAGAAGACCGACGAGCGCGAGGGTTGCGCTGCCGCGCCTCACGACTCGAACACCTCAACGAAGCCGAGCTTGTCCGCGATGACGACACCACCAGCCACGCCGACCGCGATAAGGCCAGTTTCAACGCTCCCACCGAGCAGATCCGACAGGAGCGTGATGTCAGTCGCGGCCGACAGACCAGCGTCGAGCGATCCGACGCCCGCGCCGATGATTGCGACCGTTTCGAGATCGAAGTCGTCGAGATCGAGGTTCATAGCATCCACCCGATCGCCATCTGTGCGGTGAGACTCACAGCGACGTAGCCGACGCCCCAGAGGTCCTGCGACTGCACGAACGAACTCACGTCACCGAAGAAGACCCAGCCGACCAACAGGCCAACCGAGGCGACGATGCTGTAGTAGTAGTAGTTGTCGAGCTCCTGCGCCTGCTGGTGCAGGTTGGACAGCTCGGCGTTGTCGTTCGTGAGGATGGTGACGCCGAGCGCGACCAACGTGAGGAGCGTCGCCAGCGTCACGTCGTTGCCCGCGAGTTGGAACGCCACGTCCGAGAGCGTCACGTCGAACAGCGACCACGATGCGATTCCTGCCATTGCCGTCGTCCCGATGAACGTCGCGACGAGCGCCGCGGCGTCCTCCGGGTCGAACTCCATTACGGACATGATACGGTGATGGCGGCCACCCGGCACGTCGTATCATTCAGGGTTTTGGCTACGGGAGGACCACAGCAGGAACATTTTTATCTAGGCGGGTGGCCCGCCCCGTGTACAATGTTCCGCAAACTGTGCGATAGAGAAGGAACCCCAACTGTGTCGCTCGACAAGGACGAACTACGGATGGACGGCGTCCTCGACGAGGATGGAGTAGTCCCAGATGACCAAGAGATGCACATTCAGCGGGTTGGGAAGCGCTCGTACCTCGTGCGCGCAGTCGATTCCGACGGCATCCCAGAGCTCGACGAGGTGTTTCAGTAGGCCGTTTCAGACGGGTGCTCACTATGACGACTCTACTCAACCGCTTCACAGACCGAGAAAAGATACTGACCACCCTCAGCGCCTCGACGATGTTCGTCACGGGTGTTTGGGTCGGTGTCTGGATTGTTCCGAGCGCTGCCCTCGATGTTCCGATGAACTCGCACTTCGACGGCAGACAGATGGTCAACACACCAGCGTACCAGCCCGTTCCGACGTACCTCCCGGTGCTCTCGATTCTCGTCGTTGTCTTCGCCTTGTACGCCGCGAACCACTTCTACTCGAGAGAGTCACCACCCGAACTCGCGGCAACTGATGGAGGTGAGGACCATGACGAGTAGAGACTACTCAAGACACTCCGGTAACCCCGTGCAGACCCCTTCTCAATCCCGCCCCCATGGGGTCAGGTGTGAATGTATACGGCATCCTCGATGTATGCACCTTCATCGACGTCGACGGGGGACACCGTGCATAGATTCAGACCGATTCGACCAAGTGGCCGGCGCGGTCGCGGTCATGGGTCACCCCCAGTATAAGAAGAATCGACGTTCGGTTACTCCAGATTCACGCAAACCGACCCCCGGTGCATACGGTGATTCATAAATGACCAAGCGAACTAGCCTGAAGTTGACCGACGAACGGCAGCTGCTCTTCGACAAAGCGAGCGAGATCGTGGCTCGAGACACGTCGGACGACCCGCCACGGAGCGACGTAATCGACGCGGCGCTCACCCACTTGATCGAGAGCTACGAGAACCTCGAGGGTGTTCGAGATGAATATCCACCGAAGACAGTAAAAAATTGCTGCAATACGTCGGTATTGGGGATGCGGTATCGGACGAGTTTGGAGAGCCGGTGGCGATAATTCGTTAATTCAACCATTCTAACTTTTACTCTGAATATGGTTGGAGCTCCCAGTCGAATAGGATACCCTGCAGAAATGGATATAGAATCACAGATAATACAACAACAACAAGCAGTACAGTGAGAATAGTCTGAGCAAATGCGAAAGCGTCAGATTGTATGAGATCGCCAGCACCGATGAATCCCATTGCCTTCGCTACTGGCCCAAGGTTTACAATACCTAATACCGCAACCAGAATCGCTGAGGCCTTCCCAATAGACTGTTTATTTTCTATAATTTTTCTTTTCTTGGTTATCTTCTTGACCAGTTTCTCCCTCAGGTCCGAGGGTTGTGGATACTCCCCGACTTGATGTAGTTCCGACCCTGATAAGTGGTGCATGTGGAGTGTGTTGGGTTTGTGATCACACTGGCACAGCATAAGAATCGAATTTGAGCTCTTGTCTTCCAGTGCTAGTTCAACTTTCCCAACATCTATGTACGAGCGAGCGTTTGAGCAGATTTTCTCAGGTTCATCCTCTGGTTCAAATCCAGACTTTTTGAAATATATCGACACGTCCTCAATGATTTGGTCAAGATTGTCACTTACAATAGCATTATCGGTGCTACAGATTCTCTTTGTAATTGGGTCTAATATACCAGACAGAAGGCTGTTTATATCCGAAGGAAAGTCATCTTTCAAAAACTCTGCCCAAGAGAATACACTGTCATTGTCAAGTGTATAACTTGAAGTGACAAAACCAATGGGGAAGTTCAACGAAGTTTTATTCGCCGAATATTCCTTTAGATCCTTGAGGTTGAATATCAGTCTGAATCGAATTTTTTCTGCCTGGTCGGTAGATGCGAAGACATATGTATCACCGTTCTTCTCAACTTTCTCAACATCAGTAAATACGTCTATTTTTTTTACATCTTCTAGCCATTCCTTCACCAGACGGTCTTTGTTTATATAGAACGCTGTTTGGAAGATCTCGGGAGTCGAGCACGTACACTCAGATTGTACTTGACGGCAGTTCCCACAGACACTCTTGTTTTTTGTACTAAACAGCCGTTTAAACCGCTGTATATCTTTTTTAGAAGTATTTGGACCAGAATATTCTCCGAAGTCGGGTTCCAAAAATTCAATCTTAGATATATCTGTCGACCCTGAGGCATTGGTTAAAAATCCACCAAGCAGGGTTATGTCTGCCTCAGAAATGGTATTTGTTCTCGACATAGGCGATTAGGTCAACCGGAGATTGCCAGTTTTTAGCGGTGAGTATATGATCGAGATGGGCTGAAAGAGTACCAAAGTTGTGGCCTTCGGAACCCTGTTCTAATCTCGCATAATCATTGAAGAAGTCGCCTACTTTATTTTCTTGATTCGGGAACTCAGTTACACCGGATGGGTTTGGATATTTGCTCTTTGAGAGGTCTCGAATCGTATTCAGCTCTTTACCAATATTGGCGACGATTGATTCGTAAATATGCCTCTCATCACCTTCATACTCACTAGAATCAAAGTATTCGCTCACCAAGCCTTTGAATGCTAGTTGGGTATCCTGGATATGTTCAATTCGTTCCTCAGGTAAGAATCCAAAGCTATTGTCTACGTACTTTGCCATCAATTCTGTAATTGGGACTAGGTAAATTCTGTACTCGAGAATTGAATCGACATGTGAGACGATCTCGTTGAAGAATCTCACAGGAACGGGAACAGAAGTCCTCAGGTGACCATCACCATATAATTGGATTTGTACTGACTTTTCATGTCCATTATCATCTGTAAAATGGGTGTAGAACCGGACATGACAGAGTTGGCCTGTCTGGTTTGCTTGTTGTACGATGTCAGAGTCTTGTATGTTTCCACCTTCGTTTCCTTTGAAATCAGCAGTACCCAGGTCACTAAGCCTGAAGCTATCATACTTTGCACCGTAGTTTGAGCCATCCATCAAGTATTGAAGGAACAAGAGCTCAGTACTGCGGAATTTTAGTTCTTCACTCATTTTTAACACCCCAGAGCTTAATCGCCTGGATTACACTATTTCTGAGCGTTTTGTCGCCCTTAGAATTAGAGATTGCAAGCAGATCACCACTTGGGAACACCCTTACTTCAAGCGTATAATCAACAGAAGCGCGTATGAAATTGCCTTCTAATTCATCACGTGGGATAACCTTGCTCACACGTTCGGTGTCAGCGTCAACAAATTCCAATCGGTCTGCATGAATCTCCTGGTCCTGACCCCGCACTTTGAACAAGATGTCGATGGTTTCACCATCATTTTCTAATTTGTGGTCTTCAAACCAAACAGGCTCTTCAGTTTTAAATCCCTCAATATTGTTCAGTTGGTCACCGTTCTTTTCGGCTAAGACCTCATCTAGCACGTCAACGTCAACATAATCCGACAGTTTGTATAGTTGGATGTTGAATTGATCTCCTTTTTTACCATGCTTTTCAAATATCTCCTCCAAAAAATCCCCATACGACTCTTTTGACAGAGTTCTTTTTAATAGCCCGATTGTATTATGTTTTCCTAGTTTTTGGAAATCTGACTGATCTAAACCACCAGATTCTGCATACTTTCGCAAAATGGGCTCTCCCCAGGTGAAATGGTCTTTGGATGTCCTTTTTTCCATCTCTGTCTGGGTATAGCCATCTCTAAATAAGAACTTATTATTCGCCATCGTTAGAGTCCCACTTCAGATCTGTCGCATCTTCGAAGTCAATGTACGCTTGTTTGAGTTGTGAAGACGCCCGTTTGATTAAAGCGTAAGGCTTCATCAGCCTCTGGTAGGATGACTCAACATCCCGTTCTAATACACGCTTTCTATCGTCTTCCTTAACGTCCTCTGCAGCCCCCCTCCAGATTTTTTCACTAAGGTCAAGTATTTGGTCGTGTACTAAATCAACCGCGTCTCCACCTGCTTGGAAGTCTGGCTCTGTCTCTTTGAGATACGCTCCCAATTTATCCTTGTCAATAGGAGATTCTTGATCAGATTCATCACCATTAGACATTGTGCACCGTTCCTAATTCTATCTTCATAAGTATTTACCAAGTAGTACTTTCTACATTGATAGGTGTGATACAGACACTATCCCTTCTCTCACGAGCTCAATGTTTACTTCTAGTAAACCTTTCTTGTCACCAACTGCTATTGAAGGCTGTTCTCCCGAAGGACTCGAATTCAAACAGAACCTCTCCAATAACTCGGTCGAACCTTATCCGGTGGTCTCGGCTTCGGAATCGGCCGAATCAATCCTGCATTCACCTTTCCTTCGAGATACAACTGTCCCCAGATCGTGATCTCGAACATATCGGCGCTCCGCTCGTCGATAAACGGTGACGCCAGCCCAGCGTGGCACAGTACGCGACACCGTTCTCGAATCTGGTGAAGCGTCGTCTCGCGGCCGATCTCCCAATGGATCGTCTCCGGCGAGCCCCAGCCGTGCTCGAGGAGATACTCGAGAATCCGGTCATCCCAGATGGTCATCCAGTCGCCTGACTTCCGCATCTCAGATTGAGTCACGCAGACGCAGAGCCCTCTTCACCATTCTCGCCGTTCAGTTCTTCAGCGCTGAGTTCTCCTTCGAGATAGCTTTCGCCGGTAGCCGTGATGACGTAGACACCATTCCCGAGGTGCTGGAGTAACCCTTTCTCGTTGAGCTTCGAGAGTCTCCGCGAGAGCGACGAACGAGATACCTGGAAGTACTCGGTGTCTTTCATCGCGGCGGCGCTCGCCGACTCGTGTTCCCGTGCCCACTCGAGGATTCGGTCGTCCCAGATCGTCATCCACGATGCAGACTTTCTCATTACGTGTACGTATACGCTGGTTTGGTCTATCGCCGACGAATCGTGCTTTTGCAACCCAAACATCTACTCTCAAACTAACGGTGCATTTATGCACAGTTAGTGTTATGGTAGACTCACGGAACCCTGAGAGATACCGTCGGCTGGAGATGATTTTTGTAGGCCCTGAGCGCGGTGGGTCCAGCACCGCTCTCAGGAAGGGTCCGTCAATAGCCATGACGGAAGCCAAAACCGCGGGTATTGCCACCCGCATAGCGACCGATGCAGTACAGTTTGATAAGAGCGACGAGTCCACGTGTGAAGTCTGTCTCCTCCGCCCCGCGATCGGTGTCGATGCCGAGACTCGCCTGAGTGTCTGCCGGAAGTGCGCGGCGCTGGAGGTCGAGAGATGAGCCGCCCCGCGCACAGGCGGCCTTGCCGCGCGTGCGACAGACTCCGCGATCTCGATGACGACGGTCATTGCTCTGAGTGTCGCCGCGTCGAACGTCAGCTCGTGACCGACGGCGGGCAGGCCGATTCTACTCGTCCTGCGTTCATCGATCCGCTGACCGAGTGGGTTGAGTGTCACTTCTGCGGGCGAGTTCTGGAGCCAACGGAGTGCGACGGCTTCGATCTCTCGACCGAAGACGAGTATTATCCGCGAATGGTTCCGGTCTGCCCCGAGCACGACGGAGGATGCAGATGACGTACTACCCAACGTGTGCGGTCTGTCGGATGGAAGTCGATCCGTCTGAGGACTACGTCTCTGTCGAAGCGGAGTACAGGTTCACCGCCGACCGGAACGATGTCGACGACTACTACCTGCATTGGCGATGCGCCATGTCTGTCTTCGACGGGTGGGGTGAGCCATGAACGGACCCTCAGAACTCAAGCCCCGCGAGGCCGTTCGCCGCTATCTTGACCGTCGTGGGACGGAACTCTCGGAGTCGAGCATCAAGACCTACAAGTACCGTCTGAAGTTGTGGGTCGAATGGTGTGAGGACCAGAATATCGAGCGCGTCTCTGACCTGAACGGGTGGACGTTCGAGCAGTTCGAGGCCTTTCGCGCTGGTCAGGGTATCGCCTCACCCACTCTCCATGGCGAGATGGAAACGCTACTCGGGTTCATCGAGTACCTCGAACGCATCGAGGCGGTCGAAGACGGTCTCTCGAAGAAGGTCCACGTACCGAGTGTCCCGATGTCGGAGCGGTCGCGGGACACGATGTTGGTTCCCGAGGACGCGCTTCGATTACTTCGGCACTACCGGTCACACAGCAGCGTCCGCGGGACTCGGTTCCACGCGGTTCTCGAACTCGCGTGGCACACGGGCGCTCGCCTCGGTGCCCTTCGCGGGCTCGATCTGCGCGACTACTACCCCGATGAGCAGTACGTCGAGTTCGTCCACCGGCCGGAGTCCGAGACGCCGCTGAAGAATCAGATGAATGGTGAACGTACGGTTTCGCTCTTGCCGGAGGTCGTCGAGTCGCTGAACACCTACATCGAGAAGTTCCGGCCGGATGGCCACGACGACTTTGGTCGCTCTCCGCTGTTCGTGACGCACCACGGGACTCGTATCTCGAAGAACGGCTTTCGGGGGTGGATGTATCAGGCGACCCAGCCGTGTGTCGCTGGTCCGTGCCCGCACGAGTACGAGAAGGATTCCTGTGAATTCGCGGGGTCATACACTCAGGGTAGCAAGTGTCCGTCTTCTCGATCACCGCACCACATTCGAACGGGTTCGATTACGTGGCACAGAGATCGCGGGTTCCCTGCGGAGGTGACCGCGGAGCGCGTGAATGCGTCTCAGGAGGTTATTGAACAGCATTACGACAAAGCGTCCCAGCGCGAACGGATGGAGCTGCGCCGCCGTCCTCACCTGGACAAACTCCGGATTGAATGAGCCATGAGTAGGAATATCTCAGTTCGACCGATAGAGGTAGTGGAGAGTCGGCTACTGATGGGTAAGGACAGCCCGGGCGGTCCCATTTTGACTCTGACCTGATACGTGAGTGCCGCATGTCGTGTTCGGGAGAGGGCCGCAGGAACGAGAACCACGAGACGGCGGCGGGAAGACTTTTGCAACGAGCGGGAAACGTCTCGACTGAGATGTCAATCCAGCCGCTCGATGTTCTCGGCGGGGTCATGTTCCTCGCCGGCCTCGCGGTCGTGACCGGCGTGGTCGCGTCCGCGGTCGCCGCGGGTCAGCGCCTCGGCGTCGGTGCTCTGCTCATGGTGCTCGGAACGGCCGCCGTCGCCGGGCCGCGCATGTATCAAACAGCCCTCGAAGCGACGAACTAACCGGCATCGCCCCCATCCGGCCCGTTTTTCTGGCCGTCAGGTCGAGTGTGCGGCCGCAGAGTTACCGCCGCTCGGTTCGATACCAGAATCGACAGCCGACGGGCGGCTCGCCGGCGTCGACATCGAGTCGGCGGAGAAACAGGTCGCGGACCGCGAAGGTGACGACCAGTTCGACCGAGCCGTCGCCCGCACGTTCGACCGCCTCGTCAGCCGGTCGGTCGCTGCCGGCCGGGCGCGCGCGGGCAACCTAATGGCCGTCGCGTTCGACGGTCGACTCGACGACGCCCTCGGTCCAGCGGTCGCGGTCGTGCGTCGGCTCTCTGGCGTGGATTCTGTCGTGAACCATCGCCTACGCCGCCCTCACGGCCGTGCCGGCGACCGCGCTCCGGGTAGTGGCGTTCCTGTCGGCCGCGCGCTGTTCGGTCTCGTTCGTCCGCTGGACGACGTAGCGTTGGCCGACCATCGGGTCCAAGAGGCTATCGACCGGGGCGCGGTCGTCGGTGAGGAGCGGCACGTCGTCGGTGGGTTCGTCGTTCCGGTACGATGTGAGTTCGGCCGCGAGGTCGATGCCGATATTCCGGTTCCGGTTCCGACGTTGAAGCTCCTCGGCGGTCACGAGCGTCTCGTCTTTCGTCGCCACGACCTCGATGTTCTGGACGACGACGCGCCCGGCGGTGGGGAAGCTGTACACCTGCGGGTAGACCGACTGTATCGTCTTGTACTCCGCGCGGTAGAACTGCGAGGCCGGGCCGCTGGGCGCGGAGATGACGTTGGCGAACAGGACGCCGTCGTCGTCGAGGCGGTCCGACGTGAGTTGCATGAACTCCTGTGTCGTCAGCTGGAACGGGACCTTGTCTTTCTGGTAGGCGTCGAGGACGATGAGGTCGTACGTCCGGTTCGTCTCCCGGAGATACTGCCGGCCGTCCATCGTGTGGACGTTGAGTCGCGGCGACTCCTCGACGCGGAAGTACTCCTCGGCGACGTCGACGACTTCGGGGTCGAGTTCGACCACGTCGACGGTCACGTTCGGGTACTTCTCCAAGAACACGCGCGGGCCGGTGAACCCGCCGCCGCCGACGAACAGCACGCGGTCGATATCGTCGGACAACAGGAAGGGGACGTGAAAGTACGACGTGTAGTCGAAGACGTGCCGCGTCGGGTCGTCGAGGTCCATCGCGCTGTGGGGCTGGCCGTCGAGGTAGAGCGTCCGCGTCCCGCCCGCGTCGGCGACGCGAAGCTCTTGGTAGGCAGTCTGGGTGTGGTAGACGGTGCTGCCGCGGGAGTCGAGACCGACGCCGCCGGTCGCGGACGCGAGGACGAGGATGGCGGCGATGCCGACGCTCCAGACCGCTTCCTCTCGACCGATTTCGGGTCGGACGAGCGCGAGCGCCGTCACGACCGAGACGAGGCCGAAGACGAGTCCGATGTTGGTGACGCTCAGGGACGGGATGAGAACGTACGTGGTGGCGAACGCGCCGATGATGCTCCCGACGGTGCCGACGGCGTAGACGTGCCCCGAAGCCGACCCCACGTCGGTCCGCCCGGAGAGTTCCGCCGCGTAGGGACTGATGAAGCCGAGGAAGTAGGTCGGCGGCCCGAACAGGAGCGTGATGGCGGGGAGCGACGCGAATCGGCTCGGGACGGGGAGGCCGGCGGTCGACTGGATGAACAGGTCGCCGAGGAGAATGACGCCCGCGATGTACGCCGCCGTGCCGATGAAGACACGGGCGAGCGCGCCGTTCGACGCCTGTTCGGCCTGCTGTCCGCCCCGGTGGTAGCCGAGGCTCAGCGCCGCGAGGAAGACGCCGATGATGCTCCCCCACGTGTAGATGCTGCTGCCGAACTCGGGAGCGACCATTCGCCCGGCGAGAATCTCCAGACCCATGCTCGTGACCCCGGAGACGAACACGGCGAGTTCGGGCCGCGTCATCCGGAGCCACGAGCCGGCGGCGGTCGATGCCATGTCAGTAAGCCAAGGGACACGACCGTATTAATTCACGCACGGCGGCGAATCAGACGACGCGAGTCCGGTTCGGGCCCCGCCGCCTCCGCGGCGCGCTCGCGCGAACGTTCTTGTCCGATGCCGGGTCCAGCCCTCCCGTGTCCGCTCTCGTCGCCGCCTCCGACCTCGCTCGCGCCGCGTACTGCCCGCGACAGCTCTACTACGCCCGCCGCGACGACGACCGAACGCCGCCGCCCGCGGTCCGCGAGGTTCGCGCGCTCGCCTTCGACTACCCCGACCTGCTCGACGCGACCGACGACGAACTCGCGTCGCGGCCGATTTCGGTGTCGCCCGCGGCGTACCGCGAGCGCCTCGCCCGACTCCGCGAGCGCGACGACTGGGACGCGCTCACCGACCCCGTCGCCCGCGACGAACTCCTCGCGGGCAAGGACTGCCGCGGCGTCGCGCACAAACTCGTCGGCGCGCCCGACGGCGAGGGGGACCGACCGCCAGTGCCGGTTCCCTCGCTCGTCTCGCCGGGCGAACCGCCCGAGCGCGGCGTCTGGGAGCCCCAGCGCGTCAGGGCCGTCGCGCTGGCGAAGGCGCTCGCGTGGGAGCGCGAGGCACCGGTGCCGCGGGCGCTGGTCGAGTACCCGGCGGTCGGCGTCGTCCGGACGGTCAGGCTTACGACGGGGAACAAGGCGGCCTATCGGCGGGCGCTCCGCGTCGCCCGCGACCTCGATTTCGTCCCGTCGCGGCTCCGCGACTCCGCGAAATGCGAGTCCTGTACCTATCGGGAGCGCTGCGGCGTGAAAACGTGGTCGCTGTCGTCGTTACTCGGTCGATGAGGGCGGCGTCCGCGGTGACTCCGGGTCGCCGTGGCTCAGGGTTGCCTCGTCGTCGCGCCCGTCGGGTTACGCGTCGTCGTGCTCGTCTAACCACGCCTCGATGTCGTCGGCCATCGCGCCGCGGCGGTGGACGACGCCGCGGCCGGGGTCGACGACGGTGCTCTCGGTTCCGGGTGTCGTCCCGCCGTCGAGGACGACGGCGACCGCGTCCCGAATCTCGTCGGAGAGCTGCGAGGGATGCGTGATGCTCCCGGTTCCGGAGCGGTTGGCGCTGGTCGCGGTGACCGGCGTCCCGGCCGCGCGGAAGAGGTCGACCGCGAGTTCGTGGTCGGGGATGCGGACGCCGACGCGGTCTTTCCCGGCGACGAGCGCGTCCGGCAGGCTGTCGCGTCGCTCCACGACGACCGTCACCGGACCGGGGAGGAACCGGCGCATGAAGGCCTCCTCGCGGTCGTCGACCTCGACGAACTCCAGCGCGGCGTCCACGTCGGGGAAGCCGGCGGAGAGCGGGTTGTCTCGGTCGCGGCCCTTGATGTCGAAGACGCGTTCGACCGCGTCGGCGTTCGTCGCGTCCGCGCCCATGCCGTAGACCGTCTCGGTCGGGTAGACGACCGCCTCCCCGCGGCGGATGGCGGCGGCGGCACGCTGTACGTCGTCGCTCATGTACGAACCGACGCGCAACGGGCGAAAAAGCGTGACGAAACGGCGATTCCGCGCGGGCGAATGCGGTCGACGCGGCGAGCGTCGGGAAGCGGCTTACAGGTCGTCGAGGGCGTCGGCGATGCCCTCGTAGTCCGGGAAGTCCGGCCACTCCGCGGCGACCCAACGGTACTGGACCGTCCGCTCCTCGTCGAGGAGGAACACGGCGGGGCGGTGTTCGGTGACGCCGGCCATGCCGTCGAGGTCGTGTTCGAGGTCGTAGTCGGCGGCGACGCCGGCCGCGGGGTCCGAAAACAGGCGGGCGTCCACGCCGCGCTCCGCGAGGAGCGACTTGTGCTCGTACGGCGACGAGATGGAGACGCCGACCGTCTGTACCTCGTCTGGGACGCCGCAGTCGCGGAGTTCGTTCCAGACGTACGTCGCGGGGAACGCGCCCGCCATCGTGTGAAACACGAGGAGGACGGGCCCGTCGTCGGTGAGGTCCGAGAGGGCGGCGTCCTCCCAGAACTCCGCGTTGACGAGCGGGCGGGTGAAGTCCGGGGCGGTGTCGCCCACGGACGGGGCGTCGTGGTCGGGCAGGGAGACGACGTCGAACTCCGGCATCAAGCTCCCTCCCCGTAGGTGTGTTCGAGGTAGTCGACGATGTTCGCCGACTCGGACATCGTGACGCCGGTGTTGTCGTCGACGATGGCCGGGACCGAGCGCTTGCCCGAGACGCGCTTGACGACGTTCCGGTCGGAGTGCATCGGCTCGACGAACCGCGACTGGTAGGCGAGACCCTGTTCGTCGAGCGTGCGGACGACCCGCTCGCAGAACGGGCACGCTTGCAGTCGGTACAGCGTAATCGCCGGTTGCTCGTCTGCCATGGGCGGCTGTTAGGAAGAGCGTCGCCTAAGCCCTTCGCTCGCGGGCATCCGCGCCGCAACATCGGTTCGACGGCCGGACCGGGGAGAACGAACGACGCGCCGGCCGAGGCAGTGTCGAGGGCAACTCTTAATTCCGGTCCCGCGCAAGACAGTGTAGTTACATGGGTTTGCCGCCGATACAGTTACCTCCAGCCTCGACACTCGCGGCCGCACAGGTCTCGAATATTCCGCTGGACGACACGACGATCACAGTCCTCGGCGTGGCTGCGATTATCGTTCTCGTCGGTCTCTCGGCGTTCTTCTCCTCGTCCGAGATCGCGATGTTCTCGCTCGCGAAGCACCGCGTCGACTCGATGGTCGAAGAGGGGATTCCGGGCGCGGAGCGGGTCAAGTCGCTCAAAGACGACCCGCACCGCCTGCTCGTGACCATCCTCGTCGGCAACAACATCGTCAACATCGCGATGTCGTCGCTGGCGACCGGGCTCCTCGCCGTCCTCGACTTCGGCGCGGGCGAGTCGGTCCTCATCTCGACGTTCGGTATCACCACGCTCGTCCTCCTGTTCGGTGAGAGCGCACCGAAGTCCTACGCCGTCGAGAACACGGAATCGTGGTCGCTCCGTATCGCACGCCCCCTGAAGTACGCCGAGCTACTGTTGCTCCCGCTCGTCGTCCTGTTCGACCACCTGACGCGGCTCGTCAACCGCGTCACCGGCGGGCAGACCGCCATCGAGACGACGTACGTCACCCGCGACGAGATTCAGAACCTCATCGAGACGGGCGAGCGCGAGGGCGTCATCGAGGAGGAAGAACGCGAGATGCTCGACCGCATCTTCCGCTTCAACTCGACTATCGCCAAGGAGGTCATGACGCCCCGCCTCGACATGACCGCCGTCCCGAAGGACGCGACCATCGACGAGGCCATCGAGACGTGCGTGCAGGCCGACCACGAGCGCGTCCCCGTCTACGACGGGAACCTCGACAACATCATCGGCATCGTCAACATCCGAAACCTCGTCCGCGAGAAGTACTACGGCGAACGCGGCGTCGGCATCGCCGACATCGTCTCGCCGACGCTCCACGTCCCCGAGTCGAAGAACGTCGACGAACTGATGGCCGAGATGCAGGACACCCGGATGCAGATGGTCGTCGTCATCGACGAGTTCGGGACCACCGAGGGGCTCATCACCCTCGAAGACATGGTCGAGGAAATCGTCGGCGACATCCTCGAAGGCGACGAGGAAGAGCCGTTCGAGTCGGTCGACGAGAACACCTACCTCGTCCGCGGCGAGGTCAACATCGACGAGGTCAACGAGATGCTCGACATCGAACTCCCCGAGGGCGAGGAGTTCGAGACGCTCGCCGGCTTCATCTTCAACCGCGCCGGCCGCCTCGTCGAGGAGGGCGAAGAAATCAGCTACAACGACATCGTCATCCGCATCGAGCAGGTCGACAACACGCGCATCATGAAAGCACGCATCCGGACCAACGCGGGCATCGAAGCCGCCGACGGCAACGGCGACGACGACGAGGAGAACGGCGGCGACGAGGAAGCGGAAGTCGAGCCCGACACCTGACCTGACCTGACGACGCGACGGAGTCGCCACCGCCGACACCCGGTCGAACCCGTTTTCCGACCGCGAGTTATCCGAGGAGCGTAACCGACAGCACCACGAGCACCAGCGACGCCAGCGCGAGAACCACCAGTCCGGTCGCGTCGGCGGTGCCGTCGCCGAGCCGTCGCGCCCGTCCGCGGAAGCGAATCGCCAGCGCGAACGCGCCGAGGCCGACGGTCCCGAAGGCGAACCCGCGGAGCGAGATGCCGGTCACGACCGCCATCGCGACGTGGTAGACGCCGAAGGCGGCCCAGAGCGCGGACACGAGGGTGGTAAGCGCGACGCGGAGCGCACGGACGTTCACACGCCGAGTACGCTCGACGCGAGCGTAAAGACGCCGTAGCCCAGTCCGAGCGCGAGGGCGAGCGAGCCAATCCACGCGAGAACGGTGTAGAGCATCTTCCGCCCGGAGACCCCCGAGCCGCCGGCGGCGTAGCCCGAACCGATGATGGCGCTGACGATAATCTCGTTAAAGGAGACGGGGACGCCGAGCGCGACGGCGGTCTGGGCGATGGCGAACGAGGGAATCATCGCCGCGATGGAGCGCCGCGGCCCGAGCGAGGAGTAGTCCTGCGCGAGCGCCTTAATCATGCGCGGCGCGCCGGTCCACGACCCCGCGAGGAGGCCCAGTCCGCCGCCGACGAGGAGCGCCGGGAGCGGGACCGCGACCACGTCGAGGAGGGGAACGAGCGGCCCGATGGCGAGACCGACCTGACTGCCGCCGGCAGAGAAGGCGACGAGGCCGCCGAGAACGAGCAGGAAGCGCCGCTGGCCGCGAGTCTTGTCGGTCGTCACCCAGCGGCCGACCACGGCGGCGGCGGCGAGCGCGACGAGAAGCGAGGCGGCGACGAACCAGCCCGTCTCGCCGAGGACGCCGAGACCGGTCAGTTCGACCGCGGCGGCACGGGCAATCGAGGCCGACCCCGACGCGCCGCCGAGTCCCGCGAACTCCATGTTGGCGACGAGCAGACCGACGAGGCCGGCGAGCGCGGGGACGGTCCACCGCTCGGAGACGCCGTCGGCGCGGAGGAGTCGGGCGGTCGCGTACGACGCGCCGCCGCCGACGAAGGGCGTGAGCACCCACAGCGAGACGATTTGTTGGTACTTCGACCACGCGGGGTCGCCGCCCATGGCGAGGCCGACGCCGACGACCGCGCCGGTGACGGTGAAGGCGGTCGCGATGGGGTAGCCGGCGAAGACGCCGATTGCGACGAGCACCGCCGCGGTGAGGAGCGCGACGACCGCGGCCCCCGCGGTCAGCGTGACGCCGCCGATGAGTTCCGTCCCGACCGCGTTGGTGACGTTCGCACCTTGCAGAAACGCTCCGGCGAAACCGAGCAGGCCGACGATGAAGCCCGCGCGCATCACCGAGATGGCGTTGGCTCCGACGGCGGGCGCGAACGGCGTCGACCCCGACGACCCCGCGCCGATGGCCCACGCCATGAACAGGCTGGCGAGCGCGGCGACGACGAACGTGGCGAGCGTTCCGGCGGCTACCACGGGGCGACACCTCGGCGGTCGTCGGCAGTTGTCCGGTCCATGTCAGCGGCGGCGCGCCTCGTCGTAGCCCTCACTCAGTCCGAGGAGCGTCCGCCGGACGAGGAGATAGCCGAAGAAGACGAAAAGCAACAACGCGGCGAGCAACCCGACGAACACGGGATTCCCCGCGAGAAAGTCGACGAGGCCGTCTACGACCAAAGGGTCGGTCATGTGGGTGGGTTCGGCGGGCACGAGGTATAGCAATTTCGGCGAGGCGTCGTGAAAGAATACGAACACTCATGGGAAGCGGTGAGTAACGCCGATTCGATGGCCGACCTCATCCCCTCCAGCCCGGGCGACCCGGACGACGACCGGGACGACCGAGACCCCAAGGTCATCGGCCTCGACAGCGACGAGGCGGACGACCTCCTCGGCGCAATCTCCTCGTCGACCGCCCGGACGGTCCTCGCGTCGCTCCACGAGTCGCCGGCGACGCCCTCCGACCTCGCCGCCGAAATCGACACGTCCCTCCAGAACGTCCAGTACCACCTCGGCAACCTCTCGGAAGCGGGCCTCATCGAAGTCGCGGACACGAGGTACTCCGAGAAGGGCCGCGAGATGAACGTCTACACGCCCGCTGACCGGGCGCTCGTCGTCGTCGCCGGGCGCGAAGACGAGACGAAGGGTCTGAAGGGCGCGCTCACGCGCCTCATCGGCGGCGTCGGCGTCCTCGGCATCGGCGCGGCCGTCGTGAACCGGTTCGCCCGTGTCGGGTCGGTGCTTCCGTTCGGTCTCGGAGGCTCGACCGGCGGCGCGGGCGACTCCGGTGCCGGCCAGAGCGGCGGCTCGGGAGCCGACCTCAACGCGACCCGGACAGCCGATTCGGCGAACGCCACTCCCGCGACGGCCGAGACGGCATCGACCCCGACGAGGACGGCCACAGAGACGGCGACGACCGACGGCGGCGGTGGGTTCAGCATCGCCGAGGCGACCACGACCGCGGATTCGACGACGCAGACCGCGGAAGCGACCCGAACCGCGGTCGAGTCGACGCCGACCGTGACGGAAGCCGCGCAGACCGCGACGGAGACCGTGACCGCGACGCCGACGCCGACGCCGACGCAGACGCCGGTTCCGGACACGACGGCCGCGCAGACGGCCACGGAGACCGCGGCGCGGGTCACGTCCGGGTCGGGCGGACTCGCCGAGACCATCGGGACGCTCTCGCCGGGGACGCTGTTCTTCCTCGGCGGGCTGACCGTGCTTCTCGCGTGGGTCGCGGTGGGCGTGCTGCGTGACTAAAACGGCTGTTTGAGCTTACGGTGCGTATTTGATACCCTCACCCGTAGGAGTGAGTGCGAGGTCGCGCGTGGCCCCCGACGACGACGGGGCTGCCATCCGTGCCCCCTGCCCCTCTCCCCGTCGTCTCGCGCGGCCTCGGACTGCCCCCCAACAGACCCGATCCGGTCTGTTCCCGCTGCTTCTTCCGGCCCTCCACCGGACTTCGCCCTATTCGTCGGGGACGATACGGAACGTCTCGAACGTCTCGCCGTCGACCGTGACGAGTCGCCCGCGGAGGCCGCCGTCCGGCAGTTCCTCCAGTTCCGCGTGCGCCTTGCGGTTGCCCCGCGGTTGGGCGTGGCTCCCCGGGTTGAGGAGCGGAATCGGCCCGGTGCCGTGGAAGCCCGGCCGGTGGCTGTGCCCGAAGATGACCGCGTCGGCCCCGCGCTCGCGGCCGAACATCGACAGCGCGGTGTTCCCGCCGCGGCGGGTGTGCGTCACCGCGAACTCGACGCCGCCGTAGGTGACGTTCCGCGCCGCGGGAATCCGGTCGCGAATCTCGGAGCCGTCGTTGTTGCCGTACACCGCGAGGAAGCTGTCGGCCTCGTCGACGAACGCGTCGAGGACGGACTCGCGCATGAAGTCGCCCGCGTGGACGACGAGGTCGGCCTCGCGGACCGCGTCGAGGGTTCTGTCGGTCAGGCGATGACCGTCCGTGCTGTGGGTGTCGGAGACGACGACGAGCATGCGTGGGGCTAGGAACCGGAGGGATTGAAACCTACCGACTGCGGCGTCGGTCCGCCCGTCGGCCCGTCGAGGATGGTCCGTCTCTCGATTCGCCGTCGGTAGCTCTATCCGGCCGGGGGGAGTGGCCCACGACATGGCAGGCAGTACGTCCGTCGTCGTCGCCGCGCTCTTCGCGAACGGGGCGATTGCGGTCCTCAAGTTCCTCGGCTATCTCGCGACCGGGAGTCCCTCCATGCTCTCCGAAACGTATCACTCCATCTCCGACACCGGCAACCAGGTGTTTCTCCTCATCGGCATCCGCGACAGCAAGCGCGGCGAGACGCAGTCGCACCCTTTCGGCCACGGGAAGTCGCAGTTCTTCTACTCGTTTCTCGTCTCCGTGATGCTGTTCGGTATCGCCGGCTGGGAGTCGGCCAAACACGGCTACGACGCCCTGATGCACCCCGGCCACGGCGGGGGCGGCGAGGCGCTCGTCCTGCTCGGCTTCGAAATCGAGCCCGTGTTGGTCAACGTCGCCATCCTCCTCGGGGCGATTGCCTTCGAGAGCTACGCCTTCCTGAAGGCGAACGCCGAACTCCGCCGACAGATAGAGGAGTACGAGTGGAGCGGCCTCGTCGAGGCCTTCCGGGAGACGAGCGACGTGACGACGCTCACGGCGTTCACGGAGGACACCGTCGCCCTCGTCGGCGCGGTGCTCGCGCTCGCCGGCATCGGCCTCACCGAGCTCACGGGCAACGAGCTGTTCGACGCCGGCGCGGCGCTCCTCATCGGGATACTGCTCATGGGCTTCGCCATCGCGCTCGCGTGGGAGAACAAACGCCTGCTCATCGGTGAGAGCGTCCCCGTGGACGAAGAACAGGCGCTCCGCGACATCGTCAAAAACGACCCGCGGGTCGTCCACATCGACCACTTCCGCGCGAGCTACGTCGGCCCCGAGAAGCTGCTCGTCGCCCTCGACGTGAGCTTCGACCCCGAACTCGACACCGAGGAACTGGACGACCACATCACCGAAATCGAGGACGAACTCAAGGCGGCCGACGACCGGGTGCACTTCGTCTACATCGAACCCGAGTTGTAATCCGAACGAACCGAGTGGGCCGCCACCGGCCGACCGCGACTCGCGGCGGCTTCCCTCGACCTACCGCGATTCGACCGCGTCGGCGACGAGGTCGACCGCGCGCTCCACGTCCGCACGCGAGACGTTCAGATTCGTCGTAAAGCGGGTGTGGTACCGGCCGAACGTGCCGCCGAGGACGCCAACATCGTCGCACAGTTCGACAAACTCCTCGGCCGTCAGCCCGGCACCCTCGGAGTCGACGACGACGATGTTCGTGTCGGGCGTCGGCACCGACAGTCCGGAAACGGCGTCGAGACCCTCGGCGAGGACCGTCGCGTTCGCGTGGTCGTCCGCGAGGCGGTCGACGTTGTCGAGCGCGACGAGCCCCGGCGCGGCGATGAGCCCGGCCTGCCGCATACCGCCGCCGAACTGCTTTCTGACGCGGACGGCCTCCTCGATGAACGCCTCGGGACCGGCGAGTATCGAACCGACCGGCGCGCCGAGCCCCTTCGAGAGACAGCACATCACCGTGTCGACGCGCTCGACCATCGCCGTCGGGTCCTCGTCGAGGGCGACGCAGGCGTTGAACAGGCGCGCGCCGTCGAGGTGGACGGGAATCCCGAGGTCGCGGGCGGCGTCGGCCGCGGCGTCGATATCGGCTTTCGGAACCGCGACGCCGCCGCGGGCGTTGTGGGTGTTTTCGAGACACAGGACGCCCGTGCCGGCGACGTGAAGCGACTCCTCGCGGGCGTGGTCGCGGACCTGCGCGGGCGTCGGCGCGGCGCGCTCGCCGGCGTCGTAGGCGCGGATCTGCAAGCCCGACAGTTGGGCGAAGCCGCCGACCTCCCACTTGTAGACGTGCGCCTTCTCGTCCACGAGCGCCTCTTGCCCGGGGTCGGCGTGGACGCGGGCGGCGATTTGGTTGCCCATCGTCCCCGACGGCACGAACAGCGCGGCCTCCTTGCCGACGAGTTCGGCGGCGCGCGCTTCGAGTTCGTTCACGGTCGGGTCGTCGCCGTACACGTCGTCACCGACGGCGGCGTCGCGAGCGGCCTCGCGCATCTCGTCTGACGGGAGCGTGACGGTGTCGCTTCGGAGGTCAATCATGCGCGGAGAGACCGCGCCGACGGAGAAATAATCGGTGGTCCGCGGGGCGTTCCCGGCCGCGACCGCAATATTTGCGCTTCGAAAGGTGTTTGCCCCGGGGACACACACGACGCGGTATGGACCCGCGCATCCGCGAGCACGCACAAACCATCGTCGATCACTCCACGAGCGTCGAGGCCGGCGACAACGTCGTCGTCTCCGCGCCCTCGGTGGCCGAGGACCTCGTCACGGCCATCCACGAACTGCTCGGCGACCGCGGCGCGAACGTCGTCGCGATGGACGCGAACCCGCGGTTCACCCGCGCGTTCCTCCGCGCCGGCGACGACGACTACGAGACGCCCGAGCACGTGCTGGCGCTTTACGAGGAGACCGACGTCATCATCCGCGTCCGCGGCGAGACGAACGCGACCGAACAGAGCGACGTGCCGCCGGAGACGAACGCCGCGTACAAGCGCGCCTACAAACCCGTGCAGGGCGAGATGCTCTCGAAGCGCTGGTGTCTCACCCAGTACCCCGCGAAGGGAAGCGCCCAGCTCGCGGGCATGAGCACCGAGGCCTACGAGAACTTCGTCTACGACGCCGTCACCCTCGACTGGGACGCGCAGGGCGAACTCCAACAGCAGTTGGTCGACATCCTCAACGACGGCGACGAGGTCCGCATCACGTCGGGCGACGAGACCGACGTGACGATGAGCATCGCCGGCAACACCGCCATCAACGACACGGCCGAGCACAATCTCCCCGGCGGCGAGGTGTTCACCGCGCCCGTGAAGGACTCCGTGAACGGCGAGGTCTACTTCGACCTGCCGCTGTACCGGCAGGGCCGCGAGGTCTCCGGCGTCCGCGTCCGCTTCGAGGACGGCGAGGTCGTCGACTACTCCGCCGAGGGGAACGAGGAGGTCTTAGACGGCGTGTTCGACACCGACGAGGGCGCGCGCTACCTCGGCGAACTCGGCATCGGCATGAACCGCAGCATCGACCAGTTCACCTACAACATGCTGTTCGACGAGAAGATGGGCGACACCGTCCACATGGCCGTCGGCTCGGCGTACCCCGAGACGGTCGGCGCGGACAACGAACTCAACGAGAGCGCCGAGCACGTCGACATGATCGTCGATATGTCCGAGGACTCGGTCATCGAGGTCGACGGCGAGGTCGTCCAGCGAGACGGCACGTTCGTCTTCGAAGACGGGTTCTGACCGGACCGCCGGCTCCGCCGGGCAGCGAAAACTCGCAACATTTCGTCCCCAGTTTATCCACCGAGGAATCGCGCCACGTCATCGGGGTTTCCAGTCGAAACAGTAGCCTTCGAACGGCCGCCGAAATCGACCCGGAAACGCGGGGTTCGGACGGAGCGTATCGACCGCAAACCGTAGATTCTCCAGTCGAAGCGGTTCCCGTCCGGATACAGACAATTTGATGACAACTATACGCACACGCCAGTAGATTTATTCCGCCCAGTCGACGAACACGAACCGATGCCAGCGGTTCAGTGCCGGGAGTGTGGACGCGACGTGGCGGTCCACGAGATAGAGACGACGACGAAGACGACGCCCGACGGCTTCGACACGCGATATCGGTGTCCCTACTGCAAGTCGGAGATGCGCGACGTAAAAACGCGAATCGTCTGACGGCGTTACTCTTCGAGGTCGAGGTCGAACTGCTCGTTTTCGGTGACGGCGTTGAGCACGACCGAGGTGTTGGACTCGCGGATGTCCGCGTCGGTGAGCAGTTTCTTGATCTGCGTGTTCATGCCGTCGGTGTCGCGGAACTTGCCGATGGCGATGATATCGTAGTCGCCGGTGACCTCGTACACCGAAATCATCTGCTTTTCGGCGCGGAGGCGCTCTGTAATCTCGGGGAGCGCGGAGCCCTCGACTTTGAGTTGGATGACCGCGGTCACGTCGTAGCCGAGCGCGTCGTAGTTGACGCGGGGCGTGTACCCCTCGATGACGCCTTCGTCTTCGAGATCTCGCAGGTGATTCGAGACGGTCGTGACCGACACGTCGAGTTCTTCGGCGAGGCTTCGCAGGCTCGCTCGGCCGTCGCCGAGGAGTGCGTTGATGAGCTTCGCGTCGAGGTTTTCGTACGTCATTACATCCAAAGACCGTCCGGGGGCATTAGAATTTTACGAATATCCAATTCTGTGGCGAGGTGCGGGGAATTGCATTAAGCGGAAATGTCTTTATAGTGCGGGTGTTCGAATCGCGTGTTCAGGAAAATGACGGAAGACAACGCACTCACCGACGGCGGCCTGAGCGACGAGGCACAGGCAGTCATCGACGAAATCGAAGAGAAGAACGTCGACTTCCTCCGACTCCAGTTCACCGACATTCTCGGAACGGTGAAGAACGTCTCCATCCCGGCTTCGCAGGCCGAGAAGGCGTTCACCGAGGGCATCTACTTCGACGGTTCCTCCATCGACGGCTTCGTGCGCATCCAGGAGTCCGACATGCGCCTCGAACCCGACCCGTCGACGTTCGCCGTCCTCCCGTGGCGGAAGAAGGAAAACAGCGCCGCCGGCCGTCTCATCTGTGACGTGTTCAACACGTCCACCGGCGAGCCCTTCAGCGGCGACCCGCGTGGCGTCCTCAAGCGCGCTATCGAGCGCGCCGAGGAACTCGGCTATGACGTGAACGTCGCTCCCGAACCGGAGTTCTTCCTGTTCGAAGAAGACGAAGACGGCCGCGCAACCACCGTCACGAACGACGCCGGCGGCTACTTCGACCTCGCCCCGAAGGACCTCGCGTCCGACGTGCGCCGCGACATCATCTACGGCCTCGAAAGCATGGGCTTCGACATCGAAGCCTCGCACCACGAGGTCGCCGAGGGTCAGCACGAGATTAACTTCACGTACGACGACGCCCTCTCGACGGCCGACAACGTCGCAACGTTCCGGTCCGTCGTCCGCGCCATCGCGGCCGAACACGACCTCCACGCGACGTTCATGCCCAAGCCAATCCCGCGCATCAACGGCTCCGGCATGCACACGCACATCTCGCTGTTCAAGGACGGCGAGAACGCGTTCCACGACGGCGACGACGAGTTCGACCTGAGCGACACGGCCAAGAGCTTCGTCGCGGGCATCCTCGACCACGCGCCCGCCATCACGGCGGTCGCTGACCCGACAGTCAACTCCTACAAGCGCCTCGTCCCCGGCTACGAAGCGCCGGTCTACATCGCGTGGTCCGACCGCAACCGCTCGGCGCTCATCCGCAAGCCGGCCGCCCGCACGCCGGCCGCCTCGCGCATCGAGGCCCGCTTCCCCGACCCGTCCTGTAACCCGTACCTCGCGTTCGCCGCGCTCATCCACGCCGGTCTCGACGGCGTCGAGAAGGGCCTCGACTGCCCCGACCCGGTCCGCGAGAACATCTACGAGTTCGACGAGGCAAAGCGCGAAGAGTACGGCATCGAGACGCTCCCGAAGGACCTCGGCGGCGCCGTCGACGCCCTCGAAGAGGACGAAGTCATCCAGGAGGCCCTGGGCGACCACGTCTTCGAGAAGTTCGTCGAAGCCAAGCGCTCCGAGTTCAAGGACTACCTCGTCGACGTCTCCCAGTGGGAGCTCGACCGGTACCTCGAGACGTTCTAAGCGTCGCGCACGCCCAACACCGATTTTTCTTTCGCGCCCGCTCGCCGGAGAGCGACAGCCACCGGTATCGCAGTCGGCGAGAAACCAGAGACAACACTACCTAGAACCGGAGCAACACACCGAAACAGGCTCTCAGTCGGCGCGCCGGGTCGCTCCGTTTCCGAGCCCGAGTCGGCCCTGTATCCGCGGCGCGACGAGGATGAACGCGACCACCGCCGCGGTGACGAGCACCGTCACCGGAACCGAGGCGTCGGCAACGTCGACGCCGACCCAGAGGCCGCCCGCGCCGAGGAACGCGACGAGCGCGACCGGCGGCGACAGCGTCGGGAGCGACTCGTGGCCGGCGAGTCGCGTCCAGCCGAGGAGACCGCCGAGCGACCCGCCGAGCGCCGCCGCGGCGTTTTCGGTGTGCCCGGAGAGACCCGTGGCGAACACCACCGCGAGCGCGAGGACGCTGAGGCCGGCCGCGATGGCGAACAGGCGCGCCGGGTCGAGATGGCCGGTCGCGTCGGGGTCGTCCGCGGCGGCGACCACGGACACCGCCTTCAGGAAGCCGAGGCCAAGGAGGACGCCGACGACGATGTCGACACCGTAGTGGACGCCGAGGAAGACCCGCGAGAGCGAGACGATGCCGACGACGACCGCCGCGGCGACGAGCCGGCGGCGACGGTCCCACACGTCGAGAAGCGAGACCGCGGCCCCGTAGACGACGGTCGTCCCGAGGGCGTGGCCGCTCGGGAACCCGAAGCCGTCGTCCGTCGTGAACGAGACGAACAGGTCCGAAAGCGGCGACGGCCACGCGGGCGCAGCGGCGACGGCCGCGGTCGGCGGTCGCGGCAGGGCGAAGCCGACTTTCAGCGCGGTGACGAGCGCCAGCGACCCGAGCGCGAGGCCGACGAAGGAGGCCGCGGTTCGCCGCGGGCGCGCCGTGATTCGGGGCCGACAGAGCCAGTACAGCGAGGTGAACGCGACGAAGAAGAACCACTGGTCTCCGAGTTGGGTGACGAGACCGAACAGGAAGACGAGCGCGTCCGGGGCGTCCGCGAGCACCAACTCCCCGAACCCGCGGGTCTGAAGCGAAAGCGCGGACCGGAACATCTCAGCCGCGGCGTTTGCGGACCGCGTCGATGGCGCGCCCGGGGACGCCGAGGGCGCTCAGGCCGATGCCGAAGATGACGAACAGGACGTAGAGTCCGAGCGTCGATAGGAAGATGATGAGCATGGCGACGACCGCGATGAGGTCCGACTGGAGGTAGTGAAACGCGCCGAGCGTGAGGACGACGCCGTAGCCGAGCACGAGGTAGGGACCCCACCCGCGGGCCTTGCCGCGGCGCATCCGGCGGCGGACGTAGCGCTTCAACTCGGCTTCGAGCTTGGGCTTTTCGACCGTCCGGTCGGTCACGTCGTCCTCGAACGCGTCGAGGTCGGCCCGAAGTTCCTCGACCTGCGATTCCAGCTCCTCGATGTCGGGAGCGCCGCGCGGGGAGACGGACGCGCCGGTCTCCGCGTCGTCGGCGTCCTCCGTCCGCGGCCCATCGGTGTCACCTCGGTCGTCGCTCATATCCGTACGAGCGTCATGTCGGCCTCCCGTATGTTGTACCTGCCGGTCCACTCCGGGCGGTCCCCCCGGCGGGTCACGCGGTTCTGCGGGCGACACGTCGCCCCCGACCCCCGCGAGGACCGCGTTGACGACCGCGCCGGAAAGCAGGATGAGCCCCGAGAAGTAGAACCACGTCACGAGCAACAGGAGCGTCCCGAGCGCGCCCGCGACCGACGCGCCGGCCACCGACGCGTAGATGCCGAAGCCGACCCCGAGGAGGGTCCAGCCGACGGCCGCGAAGACGGTCCCCGGCACGACCTGTCGCGGCGAGAGGTCGGCGTCGGGGAAGACGTAGTACAGCGGGAAGAACGCCGCACAGAGCGTGAGCAACAGCAAAAGCGGCGAGAGCAGTTGGAGAAACGGCACGTCGAGGAGGCCGAGCAGCGCGGTCAGCACCGCGACGCCGATGGTGCCGACGCCGATGCTGGCGAGGGCGATAGCGCCGTCGCGGAGCTGGTCGAGGAGGCCACCCGCCTCGGAGCCGTAGATGCGCGAGAAGGCGATGTCGAGGCCGCGAAAGAGCTTCAGCGCGCCCCACACCGTCAGCCCGAGGCTCACCGCCCCGACGCTTCCCTGCCCGGTTCGGTCGGAAAGCGCCTCCTCGACGAGGTCCTGTCCGGTCGGGACGAGGTACTGCTCGACGAGCGTCTGGAGTTGCGCCTGCAGTTCCGCGCCGCCGACGGCGGTGGCGACGACGACGCCGAGGACGAGAAGCGGAATCAGCGAGACGAGCGCGTAGTACGAGATGCTGGCCGCGAGAAACGAGATTTCCTTCTCCCGAATCGTGTCGACGACCGCCCGCGCGACGGGAACGGCGGTTCGGATGTTGGCGCTCACGTATCACCGAAACGACACGGGAGGCAAAGAAGCTACCCGCCGAAGCGGCGGTGTGTACCGGTTACGACGCGGTTCGCCGTCGTCCTCGTCACGCCTCGGGGTCGAGCGCGGCGGTCGACTCGCGTATCTCAGCGACCGTCGCGTCGGTCTTGAACGCGGTGCCGTGGTAGTGGGCGGGGGTGGCGTCGTAGCCGGCGTCGCGGAGGGTTTCGAGGAACGTCTCCATCTTCGAGGCCGAGCGGCCCCAGAGCTTACAGAGGCGGTGCTGGTCGAAGTGGGTCGGCGTATCGAGTTCGACCGCGAGCGTGTCGAGGAGCTTTCGGGCGCGTTTCGCGGTGCCGAAGTCCTCTGTCACCTCGTCGCGGACGGCCCCGGCGAACGCCGGTTCGGAGACGGGACCGAGCCAGATGGGGCCGGCTTCGAGAATCCGGGTCGAGTCGCAGTTGGCGCACGCCTCGGGCGGGTGGGCGATGAGCGAGCGCTCGGCCTCGCGGTGGAGGCAGTCCTCGCAGTGGTAGACGAAGCCGGTCGATTCGAGGAGTTCGTCGGCCTTCGTCGCCCGCTCGTCGAGTTCGAGATACGCCCGCGCGTAGTGACGCGTCGCGTGCGAGAGAATCGGGACGGCGGCCTTGTCGTAGCGGGCGGCGGTGCGGACCATCGCGCCGAGGAGCGTCCGAAGCCCCATCTCGGGGTGGTAGTCGGTGTTCTGCGGGAGACAGCCGTACTTCCGGATGCCGCTTTTCTGGTGTGCGCCGCACAGCGGGGCGGTGTCCGTGGCGGTGACGCAGACGAGGTCGCGGGTGTTGGCGAAGGCGGGGTCCGCGAAGGGCATCGGCGTGCCGAAGGGGTCGAGGTCGACCACGTCGAAGACCTCGTCGTACATGAGGGCGTTGGCGTTGCGGTGGACCGCCTCGCCGCCGTTGCCGGCGCGGTCGAGGTTCGACTGGGCGAGTTCGACGGCGTCGGCGTCGAGGTCGGCGCAGGTCACGTCGTAGCCCTCGGCGGCGGCGCGGACGCCCCGGATGCCCGAGGCGGCCATCGCGTCGAGGTAGCTCTCGGCGCGGGGTTCGCGCTCGCGGAAGGCGCGGAGGACGGCCGCGGTGATGTCCCGGTTCAACTCCTGTGTGGGGTTGTAGAAGACATCGTCGCCGGTCCCCGCTGACGCCCCGTCGCGGGCGTCGGGAACCTCGATTTCGACGCCTCCCTCGCTCACGTGCATACCCGCAGTCGCCCGCGCGGGCGGAAACCGGTTGCGATGCGATTGTGCGGTGCGGTTGTACGACGCGATTGCGACGCGATTGCGGCGGTCGGTCCACCCCGCGGCATCGAATGCGTTTTCACCGCCACCGACGAACTCGGGAGCGTGGATTCGGCCGACGACTGGCGAGCGGCGCTCGCGGAGACCGGGCGACTCTCGCCGCAAATCGTGCAGGCCATCGTCGACGCCCACGGCGACCGGGGCGTCACGGCCATCGAGGCCGTCTCCGAGCGGCGGGTGAAGCGCTACCGCGACTTCGACGTGGTCGTCGGCTACGACGACGAGTACGTGGTCGAAGACCGGGGCTGTACCTGCAAGGACTCCCAGTACAACCTCGACCCCGACGAGGGCGAGCGCTGTTGGCACGTCCTCGCGGTCGACGTGGCCGAGGCCCTCGACGAACTCGACCACCACGACATGTGGTACTCCGACGTGCGGGAGTTTCTGTAAGCACACGGCTCACTCGCGCGCCCGTTCGGCCCGTCGCCGCGCCGCGGGAACGACCACAATCCTTTCCGAACCCCGCCGCGAACCTCGGGCCAACGGATGGCTGATTTCGACCTCTCTATCGACGAAAAGCGGGTGTACGCGGACAAGTCCGGCAAGCAGACGGCGTACGTCGCCGCCGGCGTCGGGGTCGTGACCGTCGACGTCTCCGACGACCTCGTCGGGGGGTTCCGCATCGACCGCCGGTGTACCGCGCTGGACGCCGCCGGGTCGCCCGGGGAAGTCGTCGTCGCCACCGACGAGGACGTGCTGCTCGTGCAGGGCGACGACTACCACGAACTCGACTTCGGCCCCGCGGCGGCCGTCGGCTTCCACCGCAATCGCGTCGTCGCCGCCGACGACTCGGGTCGGGTCGCCCGCTTCGACGAGTCCGGGTGGACCGACCTCGGCGCGGTCGGGGCGGTCCGCGCCCTCGACGGGAGCCTCGTCGCGGCCGACGACGGCGTCTACCGAATCGGTGACGGCGGCCTCTCGCACGTCGGCTTGAACGACGTGACCGACGTGTCCGACCCCGCGGGCCGCCTCGGCGGCGACTCGGGAACCCCGCTCGCCGCGACCGACTCGGGACTGTACGCGCTCGGCAACGGCTGGATGGACGCGCTCGACGGGGCGTTTTCGGCGGTCGCGTCGATGCCGGACGGCCGCGCCCACGCGGTCGGCCCGGACGGCGTCGTCGCGCGCGACGAGGAGTCGGGCGCGTGGGAGGCCGCGCCGATTCCGCTGGACGAGTCGGTCGTCGCGCTCGCCCACGACGCGCGGGCCGCCTACGCCGTCACCGACGCGGGGAGCTTCTGCGTTCGGCTGACCGGGGGCGACTGGCGGACGCAGGTGCTCGGGTTAGAGACGGTCGGCGTCGCGGTTCGCTGACACGCGACGCGGCTGAACGCAACGAAAAGCGGTTTTACCCCCCACGAGAGACGAACGGGTATGCTCGTACCCGGCGCATCCTCGCAGGCACTCGCGGCCGCGCTCGCCGACGAACTCGGCGAGTCGCTCGCGGCCGTCGAGTACGACCGCTTCCCCGACGGCGAGACGCTGGCCGCGGTCCCCGGTTTCGACGCCGACGCCGCCACCATCGTCGCCAGCACCGCCAGCAACGACGCCTACGTCGAACTGCTCCAACTGCAAGACGCCGTCCGCGAGGCCGGCGCATCGGCGGTCACGACGGTCATCCCGTACATGGGCTACGCCCGACAGGACAAGGCGTTCGAGGCCGGCCACCCGATTTCGGCCCGCGCGGTCGCCCGCGCCGTCAGCACGACGACCGACCGCGTCGTGCTCGTCAACCCCCACGAGGACGCCGTCGCCGACTTCTTCGACGTGCCCGTCGACATCGTCGACGCCGCCGGGCGACTCGCGGAGCCGCTCCCCGAACTCGACGCCCCGCTGTTTCTGTCGCCCGACTCGGGAGCCATCGACATCGCGGAGACCGTCCGCGACGCCTACGGCGAGGGCGAGACCGACTACTTCGAGAAGGTGCGCCACTCCGGGACCGACGTGGACATCACGCCGAGCGACGCCGACTTCGCGGGCCGCGACGTGGTCATTACCGACGACATCATCGCCACCGGGTCGACCATGAGCGAGGCCGTGTCCGTCCTCGCCGACGGCGGCGCGAAGCGCGTCTTCTGTGCGACCGTCCACCCGCTTCTCGCCCGCAACGCCCGCACGAAACTCGCGCGCGCCGGTATCGAGCGCGTCGTCGGTACCGACACCATCGAACGCGACGTGAGCGAGGTGTCCGTCGCGCCCGTTCTCGCCGGCGAAATCGAACGATAACGTATCACACACTCTCTCGAAACGGTTTTGCCAGTCCCCGCATCTCGGGATAGTATGGGACGCTACGGAGACATCGACTACCCGCGGATGACCAAGACCGGCCTCGGACTGGGGCTCGCGCTGTTCCTGTTCGGCGCTATCGGCGCGAAAGTCGCCCTCGCCGTGAGCGGCGGTGCCATCCCCGGCTGGGAGCGAACGCTGTTTTTCGACGCCGAGTGGCTCGGCATCGCGCTGGTGCTGTTCTCGCCGATTATCTTCGGCATCGTGCTCCCGCTGACGGAGTAGATGGTCGACGCCGACCCGCGGTTCCCCGACGCCGACGAGACGCTCGTCCTCGAACCCGACTGCGCGCGCTGTCCGGCGCTCGTCGACTGCCGCAACCGCATCTCGTGGGGCGTCGGCCCCGACGACGCGACCGTGATGGTCGTCGGGGAAGCGCCGGGCGCGGGCAACCCCGACGCCGACCGCTGGCGGGGCGGCAACTGGACCGGGATGTCCTACACGGCCCGGCACTCCGGCCGCCGCATCCGCGAGACGATGGCCGCCGTCGGCTACGAATCGGGCGTCTTCTACACGAACGCCGTCAAGTGCTTCCCTTCGGACGGCGAGGGGTCGAACCGCGCGCCCACGGCCGCCGAGAAGGCGAACTGCCGCGACCACCTCGTTTCCGAACTCGAAGCCGTCGACCCCGACGTGGTGGTCCCGACCGGCCGCCACGCGACCGAAAGCGTCCTCGCGCTCGACGACGCCTCGCTGGACGGCTTCCTCGATACCGTCCTCGACCCCGTCGAGAGCGAGCGGTTCGGCTACACCGTGGTCCCGCTTTTACACCCCTCGTACCGCGACGTGTGGCTGTCGCGTCTCGGCTACGAGTTAGACGAGTATCTGGCCGACTTGGAGGCGTTGCTTCCCGAGCGGTAACCCACCGATCATTGCGCAATTCAGTAGATGTATTGCGCAATCTGAGATGGATTGCGCGCAATATCAACTAGTTCGCCGAGGGAACAGCGGGAGGTTGCGCAATCGAGGGTCGATTGCAGTTGCGATTGCGTGCAATTGGCGCAGTTGCGTCTCTCACAGACGAGACCCTCTACAATCGGCCGGGGAGGTTCGGTGGACACGCTCCACCTGTGCCGACAGCGAGACAGACGAGACGGCACGCACGAACCGGTCCGAACTTTCTTTTCCTCGCCAATCGACGTGCCACGTATGTCCGACTGCATCTTCTGCGCCATCGTCGACGGCGACATCCCGGGCCGAATCGTCCACGAGACCGACCACTCGCTTGCGTTCCTCGACGCCAACCCGCTCGCGCCCGGTCACACGCTCGTCGTCCCGAAAGAGCACCACGCCCGCCTTGACGAGGTTCCGGCCGACGCCGCGGCCGACCTGTTCGCCGCCGTGAACGACCTCGTGCCGCGCGTCGAGGCGGCGGTCGACGCCGACGCGACGAACGTCGGCATCAACAACGGCCCCGCCGCCGGCCAGGAGGTCGACCACGTCCACGTCCACATCGTCCCGCGGTTCGAGGGCGACGGCGGCAGTCCCATCCACGCCGTCGCGGGCGAGCGCCCCGACCTCTCCGACGAGGAACTGGCCGACATCGAGGCGGCCATCTCGGGCTGAGGGCACGCTGTCGCTCCAGCCGGCGCTACATCTCCCGCCGAACGTGTCGATGTAAAAACATATACGGGCGCCGTGAGTGCCGACTGTCGTGGCAGTCCTCCAATCGTTTCGAACGGCCCTCCGAATCGTCACCGAGACGCCGGTGCTCGTCGCGTTCGCCCTCGCGTTCGGCCTCATCGGCGCGTTGAACAACGCCTCCGGTCCGGCCGGGGCCGTCGGCTCGCTCCTCCAACTCCTCGCCGTACCGGCGCTCACCGGCGCGTTCTACACCGTCGCCGACGGCGCGCGCCCCGGCTCCGACACCGACCTGCGCGCGTCCACCGCGGCACAGCGCTACTACGTCAGCCTGCTCGGCGCGACGCTCCTCGCCGGATTGGTCGTGTTCGTCGTCGCGATGGTCGTCGGCGGCAGCGTCCTCGGCTACGTCGGGTTCGACCGACTCAACGCGGTGCTGAACGGCTCCGCGAGCCTCACGCCCGCCGAACTCGCCGCGTCCGGGGTGGCGCTCGTGGTCCTGATGGCCGTCGTCTACGTCTTCACCTTCTTCGACACCGCCGTCGTCCTCGACGGGCAGACCGCCGGCGGGTCGCTCAGCAGAAGCGTCGACTTCGTCCTCAGCAACCTCCGGGCCGTCGTCGGCTACGCGGTCGTCGCGACCGCAGTGACCTCGGTCGTCGACCTGCCGGTGCTCTGGTTCGTCACCCTCGACGGGGCGACCACCGTCGCCGGCGCGGTGACGGCGTTCCAAGCGCCGATGTCGACGGTCGATATCGCCGTCGTGGCCGTCGGTTCGACGGTCACGACGCTCGTCGGCCGAACGTACAAGGTCTGTTTCTACCGGGCCTGCGCGGACGCCGCGCCGGGAGCGGACCCGGAATCGGGTGACGGCGAGTGGACGGCGTAGTCGCGCGTCCGGCGACGCCGGCGGCGGGCGACCGAAGCTATTAATCTGAGCACCCGACCACTCGCGGTATGTCCATTCCCACCACCATCGCGCTCGTCGGGGCCACCGGCGGCGCGGGCACGACCCGACTGTCGCTCGAACTCGCCGCAGCGCTCGCGACCGACGGCCGCGACGTGGCCGTCCTCGACGCGGCGTTCGCCACGCAGGGCCTCTCAGACTACGTTTCGGGGACGCTCGACCCCGACGCGACGGCGCTTGTCACCGACGCCGCCGACGTGCCGCTGGAGTCGGGGCTGGTCGCGTTCGAGACCGACGCCGAGGGACGCGTCGCCGTCTGCCCGGCCGCGGCCCCCTTCGAGCGGCTCGCGCGGGCGATGACGCCCGACGCCGCGCGGGCGTTCGAAGGTCGTATCGCCGAGGCCGCAGACGGCTTCGACCACGTCCTCGTCGACGCGCCGCTCCTCGCGTCGAACCAGACGGTCGCCGCCGCCGCGGCCTGCGACCGGGTCGCGCTCGTCGCGCCCGCCACGGACCGCGGTGCCGACGCGGTCGGTCGGCTCAGTGCGCGGGCCGCCGACATCGACACCGATATCGACGCCGTCGTCTCCACGTTCGGCGCGCTCGACGACGCGGACGTGGTCGTGCCCGAGACCGAGGCGGACGGCATCGCCGACGCGCCGGCGTGCCGCGACGACGCCGAACTCGCGGCGGGCGTCGCCGCGGTCGCGGAGGTCGTCCTCGACGTCGAAATCGAACCCGCGGCCGCCACCGGCGGGGTCCTCGGCTCGGTCGGCGAGTACGTCCGTCGCTGAGCGCACGGGGCGTCGAGTACGTTGGGAGAACAGTCGTGCGTCTCGGCCGCTGGCGGTTGTTGGATTTCAATCCAGAGTTCAACCGCATCACAACGAGAATTCGGTAGAAAGACCCAGCGAGTACATATTTTCTAGATATACAGTCTCGATATCCTCATAGTATGTATGGATATAGCTGTCAATCGTCTCTCGATTCGGGTCAGCACTCTCAATTCGATCTCCACGCATATACTGAACCAACTCACGTGGGATCTCACACTCGACTTGCCAGTATGTGCTAAACCGATGCCGCCCGTAATGACTCGTCACCGCTCGATGAACATCGGTCTCGTCATACTCTGGCCTGAACACGCTCGTCCACACGCGGTTGATCGCTTCAGGGGTGATTTGCGAAGCTGTCGTGTGACTCTGGAACACCCACTGACTCCCCGTATCTGGTCGTACCAATAAGTGCTGCACGAGTGATTGGTACACCTCGTCATCTAGTGGGAGGAGTCGCGCTCGGTGTGACTTATTCCCCGGTTCCTCGTATCTCGACGGGATGTAAACCGCCTGGGAGAGGTCCTCGACGATGGGGGTTGTTCCAAGTCCAGGGTATGCTGTGTTCAGTTCCTCGTGGTCAACTGCGAGGTTCGCCAGTCGGAGATTACTCACCTCACCGGCCCGCAGACCCAGTTTGAGTTGTAAGACGACAATGAGACGGTCGCGGACATCGGTGATCGTGCGGACGATTTCACCGAGGCGCGTTGGCGAAATTCTCGGCGGGTCTTTCGAGGGGGGTTGTGACAAATCCGTTGTCGCGAACACGTACTCGAACGGATTGTAGCCAGGATCATGCGGGAACACTGAATCGGCCTGCCAGTAGCGATACACTCGATTGAGTCGGTGAAGCCGTGTCCGAATTGTCACGGGCTTCAGCTCTCGCGTTGAGAGACAGTTCTCCACGTACCGGAGGATATGGTCCTCGCTCGGACACGCCGGGTGCCGTCCTACACTGGACATATGGCGAGTCCACTCGTCGATGAGTTGCTGGTATGCTTGTGTGGTTCTAGGGGCAGGGTCGTCTGGCTCGAGGCCACATTTCAGGAAGACCTCAAATGGATCCACCGCCAGCGCTTCGAAGGTCGACTCGTACACCGACAGGGGATCACGTTCTCGTCCGAACGCGGCGCCAATTTCATCGCGAAGTGCATTGCCCGCCGAGTCATAGTCGTCGGTCATTGCGGTGCACCTCCCAACATCATTGTTCTCCTGTCTTCTTCGCCCACAGCGCTTGTGCCGTGGGATAGCTCGCCGCCGCCATCCACACGGGATGATACACGTGTGGGTATCCTGGATGCCGCTGAAGCCATGTGAAGAACTCTTCAACACGAATCCAGTATTCAGAGTAGACTGTGTTGAGCGTCCGCGTCTCCGTTAACTCTGCAAGCCACGCCTCCACGTCGACCGGTCTTGCACACGCGTGATGCCGACCCCGCGACTCTATGTACGACGTGAATGCGGAGCCTGCTTTCCGCAATGTTGCACGGTACGCGTTCGAATCGAAATTGGGGTTCCGTGAGTTGACGAATTCATCCCACACATCTCGTGTCTCAAACGTCGATGAAAACCGCTCTAGTCGTGATCGAGAGGGGACGTCATTCAGTTGTTTGTAGATGCCCATCCGCCGGTGTACGTTGTTTGATTTTTGTCGATTCATACGAATTCGACCGCTTCAGGCAGCCGACACCCCTGTCGGCTGCCAATAAAATCTCATGTTCGACTTGATGGCTGAGAGTGTACGATATCACCAGTACAGGGCACGGGTGTATCCGCAACAAGACGTTCACAAGGCGTCTTCGACATCTGTTCCGAGTGAGTTCGTATATAGTCTACATGGCCATGAATATCCGCGATAGGCCCTGAGGCCCGAATTAGTGAATTTTGGATTCCTACTCAACTCGTGTTCCGTACTGTACCGAAATTCCGTATTGCCGGTACACCTCGACGTAGGTAGGGTGTATCGGGGATATAGAAATATGCTGTCCACTCGAATAACCACCTGAGACTGACAGTGAGTCAGAGCGAATCACCAGTGGTTGAAATCGTCGTAGAGAGTATACAGCCCTGTTCGAGCTAGTATTCGACTTCACGTCGACGTCTCGAAATAGGTATCTGACGGCCGTTTCACGACAGCACCACGGGCGATAGCTGGCTACACCCCTGTTCGAGCCTTATGTTGCGGATACACCCAATCGGTGTACTCGAAGCGGGGAGAGTGAATCCGTCTCGATATGAAGTGGGGGTTGTGATGCAAAGGGAGATTTCTCTGACTGCTCTTCCGGAAGCTTCTCAAAGGATTCGGCGGCGATAGCTTGCCGGGAAGTGACTTCATAAACTTTGCAGTTTTGACTATCTCGGTACTTGTGAGAGGAAGAATTGAGACCGTCCACAGGCGCTCCCAGACCGGCTGACATCGACGCAGTCGGCCAAGACTCGGGCGATAAATGTCTACGTCGCGCGGTACACGTCGCCGCGGGGCTCGTAGATGTCGCCTTTCATCTTCAGCTTGTCAAGCTGGTCGTTGACCGTCTTTTCGTCCATGTTCAGTTCGCTGTTGGCGCGTTCGAGGACCTCCTCGTGGGGCGCGCCCTCCTCGTACTCCTCCTGCATGGTGCGGATGAGTTCGAGCAGGTTCTTGATGCGGTCGCGCTGGGTCTTCGAGCGGCCCGTCTCGACGATGTCGGCGTCGAATTCGCCGGTCTCTGGGTCCATGCCGATGTCGCGCAGGCAGGACTCGACGATGCCCGTGACGCGCTCTGCGTCCTCGCGAGTCACCTTGTCCGAGAGGCGGACGCGGGCCGAGGCCTCGCCGAGGCGGACGAGCGCTTCGAGCTTCCGGGCGGTCACGGGAACGGGCGCGTCCTCGTCGGCACCGCGGGCGCGGAAGTCGACGTAGAAGTCGCGGATGACCTCCTTCGCCTCGTCGGTCATCGTCGGGTAGCAGGTGCGCTTCGCGTAGGCGATGTACTTGCGGAGCAGGTCCGCGTCGATGGTGGGCGCGACCTCGTCGGTGACGGCGTCGACCTGCTGTTCCGTGAACTCGGAGTTGGCGACGTTCGTCCGCTGGGTGTTCAGCTCGCCCGCGTAGTTGGTCTTGAGGATGTGGTCCGCGAGCTTGGAGTCCTCGTCGGGGTCGGGGTCGTCCGTGACCGTGAAGATAAGGTCGAACCGCGAGATGAGCGCGGGTTCGAGGTCTATCTGCTCGCCGATGGGTTCGTACTGGTCGAAGCGGCCGTACTTCGGGTTCGCCGCGCCGAGGAGCGAACACCGCGACTTGAGCGTCGCGTTGATGCCGGCCTTGGAGACCGAAATCTGCTGTTGTTCGAGCCCCTCGTGCATCGCAGAGCGGTCTTCGGGCCGCATCTTGTCCAGTTCGTCGACCGCCGCGATACCCTTGTCCGCGAGGACGAGCGCGCCGGCTTCGAGCGTCCACTGCTGGCCGTCGCCGAAGTCGTCGCGGACGGCGGCGGCGGTGAGACCCGCCGAGGACGAACCCTTACCGGAGGTGTAGACCGAGCGCGGCGCGATGTGGCGGATGTACGACAACATCTGCGATTTGCCAGTTCCGGGGTCCCCTATCAACAGCATGTGCAGGTCGCCGCGAATCCGCGACCCGTCGGGCAGGTGCTTCGTGACGCCCGAGAACAGTTGGAGAATCATGGCCATCTTCTCCTGCTCGTAGCCGTAGATGGCGGGCGCGACGGACTCGACCATCTTCTCGTAGATGGCCGGGTCGTTCGAGAGTTCGACGATTTCGGCCACGTCCTCGTCGGATATCTCCATGTCCTCGAACTCCTCGTCCTCGATGGTGAGCGAGATGCCCTCCATGTAGTAGTCGAAGACGGGCGTCTTCTCGTTGCCCGATGTCTGCTGTTCGATGTGGAGGACGCCGACGACGGTGACGTGGTCGCCGGCGGTGACCTTGCCGGTCACGTCGTCGGAGAGGTTGATGTCGATGCTCTGCGGCGTCTCGCCCCCGCGCAGGCCCTCGGGGGACTCCTGGACGCGCAGTTTCTGTGAGTCGACGAAGTTCGACTGGTCGAAGTCGATGCGGAACGGCCCCTGGCGCTCGCATCCCTGACACTCGTGGGGTTCCTGAAAGCCGCCGTCGCCCTGCGGGATGTAGCTCATCGTCCCGCAGCGCTGGCACTCGAAGGCGGCTTCCGTGATTTTCGGACGCACGTCGGTCGCCTTCCGGACGATGCCCTGCACCGAGATGAGCGTCCCGATGTGGTCGTCGTTGACCCTGAGGTTCCGGATATCGACCGTCTCGGGGAGGTTTCGCATCCGGACGTGCGCCTGCCCGAGTTTCACGTCCGCGGGGAGGTCGAACAGGCGCAGCGCCTCCTCCGCGTACTCCTGGAACTGGCCGGGCTTCGTGATGTAGTCGTCCGCGAGTTCCGAATCGAACCGATAGAGGTCGTCGTAATCGATGTGCAGCGACCGCTTTTCCTTCGGGTACTGCTGTGCGAGCGTCCCGATCTCCTCTCGGTAGTAGTTTCGGTAGAACTCGATGAACCGTTCCGTCAGGTCTCGGTTCTGGGGGGCCTGCGCCATCGCACAGGGGTATGTCCCCAATCGGTTAAGAACCTTCGTCGTTCGGCCGACCGTTACAGCGACACGTCGGTCTCGATATCTTCCGTCGCCTCGCGGAGGCCGTCGCGGCGGGCGTCCTCGGCCATCCGGTTCGAGAGGTCGTCGTCGGTCAGAAGCTCCGCGAAGTCGTCGCGGAAGCGGTAGTTGGCCCGGCTCGAACGGATGTCCGCCTCGGCGACGGGGCGGCACTCGGAGACGACCTCGACGGGCACGTCGAGCGCCTCGGCGATGGCCTCGTCGTCCGCGCCGTCGACGAGCAGGGTGTCGAAGCGGTCGGCGTCGAACGGGAACTCGCGGTCGGCGTCGCGGACGAGGTGGAGGTCGAACCGGGCGGTGCGAACCGCCTCGGGCGACGCGTCGAGTTCGACCGCGAGGTCGGCGTCGGAGTCGCCGTCGAAGAAGCCGACGACGAGCGCGACGAGCGCGTCGTCGTCGAACTCGGTGTCGAACGCGTAGCGCTCGCGCATCGTCGCCACGATGTCGCGGACGCGCTCGCGGACCGCTTCGGGGTCGTCCACGTCGGCGAGCGACCCGCGCGACTCGGACTGCTGTTCGGTCACGGTGTCCGAGCCGGTCGCCTCGATGAAGATGTCGCGGAGTTCGGCGGTCTTCTCGTCCATACCCGGAACGTGGCACGCCCAGCGTCTTTAATGATGCTGACCCGACTAACCGGAGAGCCGCCCGAGCGCCGGAGAGACGCCCCGAATCGGCCGACGAGCATCGAACCGACCTCCCGCCCCGAGTCTGTAAACCGATAAGTTAAACTGGGTTTACGAGACAGCGACGAGCATGGCAACCGAACGCGAGTCAGTCGAACTCGTCGGCGACGAACTCGTCGGCAACATCGCCCGCGCGGCCCTGTTCGCGGCGCTCATGGGCGCGAGCGGGTACGTCTCGTTCCCGAACCCCATCTCGCCGATTCCGGTGACGATGCAGGTGCTCGTCGTCTTCCTCGCGGGCATCTTCCTCGGCCCCGTCTGGGGCGGCGGCTCAATCGCGCTCTACCTCGCCGCCGGCGGTCTCGGCGCGCCGGTGTTCGCCGGGGGCTCGGCAGGGCTCGCGCCGCTCGTCGGGCCGACCGCCGGCTACCTCTGGTCGTACCCCGTCGCCGCCGTCGTCGTCGGCCTCGTCGTCCACGGCGGTATCAGCGTCGGTGACTACCGCGTGAGCACTCCCCGGCTCGTCGGCGCGATGGTCGCCGGGACCGTCGTCGTCTACGCCTTCGGCACGCTCGGCTTCGCGTACGTCAATCGCGTCGGCCTCGAATCCGCCTTCTGGACGGCCTCCGCCGCGTTCATCCCCGCCGAGGCGTTCAAAATCGCCGCCGCGGTCGGCATCGTCCGCTCCGACGCCATCGCCGCCCAGTAGATGATTCGCGTCGAGGGACTCGTCCACCGGTACGGCGACACGGTCGCGGTCGACGGGGTCGACCTCGCCATCGACGACGGCGAGTGCGTCGTCGTCGCGGGCGCGAACGGCTCCGGCAAGACCACGCTCGTCCGCCACTTCAACGGCCTGCTCGACCCCGACGAGGGAACGGTGTCGGTCAACGGCCGGACCGTCTCGGACCACCTCGTCGCCGCCCGGACCGCGGTGGCGATGGTGTTCCAGCACCCCGAAGACCAACTCGTCGCCGCGACCGTCGGCGCTGACGTGGCGTTCGGCCCGGAGAACCTCGGCCTCGACCGCGGCGACATCGACCGCCGCGTCCGCGAGTCGCTCGCCGCGGTCAACCTCGACGGCCGGGAAGACGAGCGCGTCGACTCCCTCTCCGGCGGCGAGGTCGAGCGACTCGCCATCGCCGGCGCGCTGGCGATGCGCCCCGACCACCTCGTCTTGGACGAACCGTTCACCGGCCTCGACGAACCCGCCCGGCGCTCCGTGCTCGCCCGCCTCCGCGACCTCCGCGCCGAGGGGACGAGCCTCGTCGTCGTCACCCACGACCTGCGCGACGTGGCCGAACTGGCCGACCGCGTGGTCGTCCTCGCCGACGGCGACGTCGCCCTCGACGCCGCGCCCGACGAGGCCGCAGACCGCCTCCCCGACCTCGACGTTCGCCCGCCGTGCTGACCTACGAACCGGGCGACACTCTCGCCCACCGACTCGACCCGCGGACCAAGCTTGCGGTGCAGGTCGCCTTCGCGGCGGCCGGCTTCGCGCACACGACGCCCGCCGGACTCGTCGCGCTCGGCGTCGTCGCCGCGGGCTGTCTCCGCGCCGCCGACACGTCCCCCGTTTCGGCCCTCCGCGACCTCCGCTACGCGATTCCGTTCCTCGCGCTCGGCCCGGTCGTCGAGGCCGCCCGCCTCGGCGCGCCGTGGTTCGACCCCGAGGCGGCCGTCGAACCCGCGCTCGCCAGCGTCCGCGTGCTACTCGTCTTCTTCGTCGCGGCGGCGTACGTCAGGACGACGCCCGTACGCGAGTCCCGCGCGGCGATTCAGCGGCTCGTGCCGGGTCGGTTCGGCGTCGCCCTCGGCGTCGGCGTCGCCCTCGTCTTCCGGTTTCTCCCCTTGGTCCGCCGCGACCTGCGCCGCGTCCGCGAGGCGCAGGCGGCCCGCCTCGGGAGCGAAAGACGGCTGGACGAACGGCTCTCGCTCGTCGCCGCCGGCGGCCTCCGACGGTCGTTCGCGCGGGCCGACGCCCTCGCGCTCGCGCTCCGCGCGCGGTGTTTCGCGTGGAACCCGACGCTCCCGGAGATTCGGTTCGGCCGGCGCGACGCGCCCGGACTCGTCCTCGCCGCCGCGCTCCTCGCCAGCCTCGCGTTCTGAGGTCGCCGGGGCGCTCGTAATCCGCCGACCGACACGCATCGGGTGGCAAGATTTAACCCTCCGTTCTCCGGTGATTGATTATGGACTTTGCGGCACAGGCGGATGTTACGCGGGAGACGTTCTGGACGATTAGTCCGGTCGGCGAGGCGCTCTTCTACGGTCTCGCCGCCATCGCGTCGCTCGTGTTCCTCTACGGGGTGTACGAGCGGTTCGCGCGATACGCGAAAGGTGGTGAAGACCCGTTCGACCGGCTGTCCGACCTGCCGGGACGGACGGTTCGGGCGGCGAAAGTGGTGTTCTCCAACGAGAAGCAGTTCAAGCGCGACCGGTTCGCCGGCGTGATGCACGCCTTTATCATGTGGGGCTTCCTGACGCTCCTCATCGGGACGACCATCCTCGCCATCGACATCGACGTGTGGCGGCGGGTGACGGGCAGTTCCTTCTTCGTCGGCGACTTCTACCTCTCGTACTCGTTCGTCATGGACCTCATGGGCCTGTTGTTCGTCGTCGGCGTCGGGATGGCGCTGTGGCGGCGCTACGGCGTCCGACACCCGCGGCTGTGGGGCAAACACACCGGCTTCGAGGACGCCGCGTTCGTCTGGACGCTCTTTTTCCTCGGCGTCGGCGGCTACGTCCTCGAAGGCATCCGCATCGTCGGCACTGACTTCCCCGACTTCGAGACGGTGAGCTTCGTCGGCTACTTCGTCGCCCTCGTGTTCGACGCCGCGGGCATGGGACAGGGCCTCGCGCAGACGCTCTACTGGTTCGGCTGGTGGTCCCACGCGCTCCTCGCCTTGGCGTTCGTCGCGGCCGTCCCCTACGCCAAACCCTTGCACATGCTCACGTCCTTCGCCAACATCGTCACCGCCGACGAGAAGGCGGGCACGCGCCTCCCGAAGGTGCCCGCGGACACGCCGCCGGACGAAATCGGCTACGTCTCCGAGGACGACTTCTCGTGGAAGGCGATGCTCGACATGGACGCCTGCACGAAGTGCGGCCGCTGTACCGACGCCTGCCCGGCGAAGGCCTCCGGCCGCAACCTCGACCCGCGGGACGTGATTCTCGACCTGAAGGCCTACCGCGAGTCGGTCGACGCCGGCGGCGACTCCGTCGACATCGTCGCGGACGGCGGCACCTCCGTCGTCGACGCCGAGTCGATGGAGTCCTGCATGGCCTGCATGGCCTGCATGGACGCCTGCCCGGTCGATATCGAACACCTCACGCACTTCACCGAGATGAACCGCCGGCTCACCGAGACGGGCCAACAGCAAGAGCCGGTGCAGGAGGCGATGATGAACATCTTCCAGAACGGTAACGCCTTCGGGGACCCCCAGCGCAAGCGCCCCGATTGGACCGACAACCTCGACTTCGAGGTGCCCGACGCCCGCGACGAATCGGTCGAGTTCCTCTGGTACGTCGGTGACTACCCCTCCTACGACGAGCGCAACCGCGCCGTCGCCCGCTCTTTGGCCCGCATCTTCGAGGAAGCCGGCGTCTCCTACGGCATCCTCTACGAGGACGAAGGGCACGACGGCAACGACGTGCGCCGCGTCGGCGAGGAGGGCCTCTACGAGATGCTCGTCGAGGACAACGTCGCCGCGATGGCCGACTGCGAGTTCGACAAAATCGTCTGCACCGACCCGCACTCGTACAACACGTTCAAAAACGAGTACCCGGAGATGGACGACTCGTTCGACTACCCGGTGTACCACTACACCCAACTGGTCGAGCGTCTCGTCGGCGACGACCGCCTCGGCCTCGCGGGCGACGAACTCGCCGCCCAGACGGTGACGTACCACGACCCGTGTCACCTCGGCCGGTACAACGGCGAGTACGAAGCGCCCCGCGAGGTCATCCGCGCGACCGGCGTCGAACTCGCCGAGATGCCGCGCAACCGCGACCAGTCGTTCTGTTGCGGCGGCGGCGGCGGCGGCCTCTGGATGGACCACGATGAGGAGTCGAAGCCGTCCGAGGAACGCCTGCGCGAGGCGCTCGACGACACGACCGGCGGCGTCGAGCGCTTCGTCGTCGCCTGCCCGATGTGCGCGACGATGTACGAAGACGGCCGTAAGACCGGCGACTACGAGGAAGCCATCGACGTCGTGGACATCTCCGAACTCGTCGTGGAGGCGCTCGACGCGAAGGCCGCCGCGACGGGGACGGGCGGGGACACGACGCCCGCGTCTGCCGACTGAGTCGGCGGCGCGGCTGTTCTGTTTTCCTCGCTTTCTTCGCTTCTATTCTAAGTCCAAGCGGTCGATGGACTCGCGGATGACGCCCGCCGACTCCCGGAGCGCCGCCGTCTCGCTCTCAGAGAGGTCGAACTCGTGGACGTCGCGGACGCCGCTTTGGTTGACGGTACACGGGAGGCTCATGTAGACGTCGTCGATGCCGTGTTCCCCCGAGACGAGCGTCGAGACGGTGAGGATGGAGTTGTCGCCGCCGAGGATGCGCTCGGTGGTCGCGGCCACCGAGCGGGCGACGCCGTAGTTCGTCCGCTCCTTGCGCTCGATGATTTCGTAGGCCGCCTCGCGGACCTCCTCTTCGACGCGGGCTTTGAGCGCGTCGATGTCGTCGACGCCGTGGCTGGTGGCGTACGACTCGAACGGGATGCCGCCGAGGTTCGCCGAACTCCAGACGAGTACCTCGCTGTCGCCGTGCTCGCCGACGACGTAGGCGTGGACGTTCGCCGGGTCGAGGTCGAACTCGCGGCTGAGCGAGTGGCGGAACCGCGACGTGTCGAGGACGGTCCCCGACCCGATGACGCGCTCGGCCGGCAGGTCCGACACCTTCCATGTGACGTACGACAGCACGTCGACGGGGTTGGTGACGATGAGCATCACGGCGTCGTCGTTCAGCCCCTCGGTGATCTGCGGAATCATGTCGGCGAAGATGTCGGCGTTCCGCTCCATCAGGTCGAGGCGGGTCTCGTCGGGCTTCTGGCTGGCTCCGGCGGTGACGATGACCACGTCGGCGTCCCAGCAGTCCTCGTAGTCGCCCGTCCGCACCCGGACCGGCGACGTGAAGTACGCGCCGTGGTTGAGGTCCATCGCCTCGCCCTCGACGCGCTCTTCGGCGATATCGACGAGGATGATTTCGCCCACGAGACTGCTCTCCATCAGCGCGAACGCCGTGCTCGACCCGACTGCGCCGGCGCCGCCGACCACCGCGACCGTACCTTTGCCGCGTTCAGTGCTCATACCGGTCGTTCGAGCGACGGATTGATAAAAATAAACCCCTGTTTCGAAGAACTGGGAATACTACTTTTGTAACAGATGATAATTTGTTAGATACGGGTCGATAATGACACATTTTTCGAAAAGTAGTGAATACGGAGCGCGGTCGAACCCTCGTGCGGTCGCCCGTCGGTCGGCGCTCGGTGGACCTATTCGCGGTCGTACTCTTTCTTGAAACCGCGGAACTCGGTCCGGTGGGCCTCCTCGTCGGCGAGGATGGTCACGGCGAGGTCCTCGGTGACGGGGTCGTTTGCCTCCTCCGCGGCGTCGATGAGCGCGCGGTAGGTCTCGATGGCGTCCTCCTCGGCCGTGAGGACGCCGTTGATGACCGCGAGCACGTCCGTGCTGTCCTCCGGGGGCTGGAGGTCGTGCTGGCGCGCCTCGAATGACGCCGAGCCCGGCGGCTGCTCGTCGAGCTGCTTCAGCCGGTTGCCCAGCTGTTCGGCGTGGGTGAGTTCCTCCTGAATGTCGGTCTGGAGGGACTCCTTAATCTCCTCGGCCCGGACGCCGTCGAGGACGATGGAGTTGGTCATGTAGTTCATCACGGTCTCGATCTCGTCCTGATAGGCGCGCTTCAACAGCGCGGTTACGTCCTCAGACATAGCGACTTCGTATTGACGCTCTGGCAACAAATAGCTGTTCGCCGCGGCGAGTCGGGCGGGCGGTCGACCCGTCGGCGTCGGTGAAAATCGGCGTCTGAGACGGGTCGACGGCGCGGCTCAGTCTTCGAGCGCGACGAGTTCGACGACGTAGCCGTCGGGGTCCTTCACGAACGCCGCGCGGGCGTTCGCCGGGTCGATGTCGACCGGCGGCTTCACGACTTCGGGCGACTGCGCCTCGACGATGTCCTCGAACGCGCGGTCGGCGTCGGCGACTTCGACCGCGACGTGGTCGATGCCGGCGGGCTCGACGCGCGCCGCCGAGGTCGGGTCGTACTTGAACTGCAGTTCCATGTCGGTGTCGTCGCTGCCGACGTAGACGTTCCGGACGCCGTCGAGTTCGAACTCGTTGGTCCGTTCGAGGCCGAGGTCGGCGTAGAAATCGAGCGTGGCGTCGATGTCCGAGACGACGAGGGCGGTGTGGATGAGACCCATGGCCGACGCGACGCGGCGGGGAGAGATAACGTCTGGTCTTCGCGTCAGGCCTGCCGCGAGGCGTCCACGTCGATGGCGTCGACGGGACAGATGTCGACACAGAGCATGCAGTCGATACACTGGTCTTCGTTGGTCGGTTCGACCTTTTTCTCGCTCACCGGGTGGTCCGGCGTGTCGACCCACGTGAACACGTCGACGGGGCAGTTTTCGAGGCACGCGCCGTCCGCGAGACAGATGTCGTAGTCGACGGCGACGTGGGTGCCGTGGATGCCGAGTTTCTCCGGCGGTTCGACAGGTCCCCAGACGGCGACGCCGTTTTCCTCGCCCGCGCGTTCCCGGTTCTGGTCGAAGTTCGAGTCGATAGCCATCGCCGGGCGTTGGCCGTACCGCGTACTAAAACGTCCGCATCGAGACGCGAGAACTCGGAGACGGAGTCGGGGTCGAAGTCGGTGGTTGGGGCGGGGTCGGTCACCGAGACGACCGGGACGCGTCGGCGGCATCACCGGAGAACGCGGCCGCTCGGGGACCTCGAAAGCGGAAAAAGCCAGCGGGCGAGCGTCGGGCGGGCGACTAAGCCCGCGCGGCCTCGATGTGTTCGAGAACGCGCGAGATGTGGTGGTCGTCCCGGGCGGGAGCCTGTGTCCGATAGGTTCGGAGGGCGTCTACGAGATAGTCGAGTTCGGCGCTGTCGAAATCTTCGTCGCCGGCCTCGACCCGCGCGAGCAGGCCGGGGGCCGGCGTCGGCTCTTCGTCTGCATCGACCGCCCGCTCGATGGCGTCGAGCAAGGCGGCGTGGACGACCCACGTCTCTTCGCGAGACAGGTCGAGCGCCGTCGGACGGTCCTGGGCCGATGTGGTCATTGTGGGGCCTCTATCGTAACCTATGGTCGGGGAGATATAAATGTATGTGTGCTGTTGTCATACGGCACGCACGACCGCGAAAGCCACGGGGGCGTCCGCTCCCAAGCCCTAGTGGAATGCTTCGATTCCCGTCAGGTCAGCGCCGAGGACGAGCGTGTGGATGTCGTCGGTCCCCTCGTAGGTGTAGACGGTCTCGATGTTCTCCATGTGGCGCATCGGTGAGTAGTCGGTCGTGATGCCGTTGCCGCCGAGCATCTCGCGGGCGGTTCGGGTCACCTCGCGGGCGACGCGGACGTTGTGGCGCTTCGCCATCGACACCTGCTGGTGTCGCAGGTCGCCGCGCTCTTTCAGGTCGGTGAGGCGGTGGGCCATCAGTTGCGCGTTCGTGATTCGGGTCGCCATCTCCGCGAGTTTGCCCTGCTGGAGTTGGAACCGCGCGATGGGGCCGCCGAACTGGTCGCGGTCCTTCGCGTACTGACGGGCGTCCTCGAAGGCGTCGCGCGCCGCGCCGACGACGCCCCACGCGATGCCGAACCGCGCCTGCGTGAGACACGACAGCGGCCCGTTCATCCCCTCGACGCCCGGGAGCACGTCTTCCTCGGGCACGCGCACGTCGTCGAGGCCGATTTCGCCCGTGACCGACGCGCGCATCGAGAGTTTGCCCTCGATTTTGTTCGTCGTCACGCCGTCGCGGTCGGTCTCGACGAGGAACCCGCGGACCGGCGACCCCTCCGCCGACACGTCGCGCGCCCAGACGACCGCCACGTCCGCGATGGGCGAGTTCGTAATCCACGTCTTCGAGCCGTTGAGGACGTAGCCGTCGGCGTCGCGCTCGGCGCGGGTCTCCATCCCCGAGGGGTCCGAGCCGTGTTGCGGTTCGGTCAGGCCGAAACAGCCGACCGCCTCGCCCGACCCGAGCTTCGGGAGCCACCGCTCTTTCTGCTCGTCGGAACCGTAGGCGTGGATGGGGTAGATGACGAGCGACCCCTGCACGCTCGCCATCGACCGGAGGCCGGAGTCGCCGGCTTCGAGTTCCTGCATCAAGAGGCCGTAGGCGCGCTCGCCGAGACCGGGGAGGCCGTAGCCGTCGAGGTTGGGCGCGTAAAAGCCGAGGTCGCCCATCTTCGGGATGAGGTCGGTCGGGAACGTCCCCGCCTCGTAGTGCTCGCCGATGTCGGGTTTGACCTGCTCGTCGACGAAGCGGCGGGCCTCGTCGCGGACGAGTTTCTCTTCGCCGGTCAGGTCGCCCTCCAATCCCAGATAATCGAGCATGATAGACCCTGCGCTCGGCGCGGTGAAAAGCGATTCGCTCGGTCACGATTTGCGGGGACGGGAGGCCGAAAAGCCGGAGATGAGAGCGGGCTGGACGCGACTCGGCGGCGGCCCGGATGCGGCTCGGGTACGACTCGAAGACGGCTCGCGACCGTCGGAACGCTCAGGCCGCCGATTCGACCGAGCCCGCGTTCGTCCGGTTCACGTAGGTGACGAAGTTGTCGAACAGGCGCTTTGCCTCGCAGGCGGCGGCGTAGTTCTCCGGCGTGATACCGTCGACGACCGAGCGAATCCGCTCGTCGGGGAGGAAGTCCTTCTGGCGGGCGATGGCTTCTGCGGTGTCGGTGTCGTACTCGGGGTGGAACTGGACGCCGAAGGCGTGATTCCGGCGGAACGCGTGGACGCCGAACTCGTTTTCGGCGAGGAGGTCCGCGCCCGACGGGAGTTCCGTCACCCGGTCGCCGTGGGAGGTGAAGACGGTGAAGCGCTCACCGATGCCGGCGAGGATGTCGTTCCCGTCGTCCGGGCGAGTCCGCTCGATTTCGTTGTAGCCGAGTTCGAACGCGCCCATGTCCTCGACGGTGCCGCCGAGCGCCGCCGCGACGACCTGGTGGCCGAAACAGACGCCCAAGAGGGGAAGACCGCGCTCGTCGGCGTCGGCGACCCACGACACGAGGTTGCGAATCCACGGCTCGTCCCAGTAGACCGAGGACGACGAGCCGCTGATAACGACGCCGTCGTAGTCGAAGTGGTCGGGGAGACGGCCGTCGGTCACGTCGAACTCGACGAGGTCGGCGTCGAGTTCGCGCCTGAAGTTTCGTGACGTGCTCGAATCGCCGTGGGAGGCGTCCAAGAACGCGAGTCGCGGGCGAGTCATCGTGGAGAGACAATCGGTGCGGCTCTAAAGAAGTTGCGCCCGGAACGCTCACTGCCGGCATCTGCGACGGGGCGCGTCGGCGGCGACCGCGGGGAGAGCGCCCGACAGCGACGCTCAGTCGTCGTCGAGCGATTCGAGAAAGGAGACGAGCGCGTCGTTGACGAGCCGCGACCGCTCGACGGTGACGAGGTGGCGCGCGCCCGCGAACGACTCGAACTCGCCGCGCGGGAGACCCTCGGCCAGCGCGCGGCCACCCTCGACCGGCCAGACCGGGTCGTCGCCGCCGTGGAGGACGAGCGTCGGGACCGTCACCTCGTACAGCGGGCCGGCGTCGTAGTCGGCGACGGCGGCGGCCTGCGCGGCCCACGCCTCGGGGTCGGCGTCCTCTCGCTCGCGCCACGAGACGAGTTGCTCGACCACGTCAGGCTGTTCCGCGCGAAATTCTTCGGAGAGCGCCGGCGCGAGCGACTCGCGGAGCGCGGCCGGGTCGTCGGGCGCGGCGGAGAGCGGGTCGGGGTCGATGCCATCCCCGGAGGCGGCGGTGCCGACGAGCGTGAGGCTCCGGGCGCGGTTCGTCGTCCGCGCGGCCTCCAGCGCGACCAGCCCGCCGAGGCCGAATCCGACGAGGTGGGCCTTCCTGACGTTCGCGTCCGCGAGGACGGCCACGAGGTCGGAGACGAGCGTCGCGACCGAGTACGGCCCCGCGGGCGCGTCGGAGCGACCGGTCCCGCGGAGGTCGGTCACGAGGCTCTCGTAGGGGCCGGCGACGGCGGCGTGCTGCCACCCCCACTGCCACGCGCCGTAGCCCGCGTCGCCGACGAAGGCGACCGTCTCGCCGTCGCCCTCGCTGTCGTAGTACAGTTCGACCCCGTCCGCGACTGCCGTGGGCATACCGGGGGCTCGGCGGGCGAGCGACTTAGGGCGTCCGTCTCGCGGACGCGAAGCAAGCGAAACCGAACGTGAGCGCGACCCCGACCGCGAACTCGTCGGCGTCGCGCGACCGACTCAGGCGTTCAGGACCGTCCGAAGCACGTCGGGGGCCTCGTCGAGCGCGCCGTCGAGCGCGTCCACGTCGGGGCCGCCGCCCTGCGCGAAGTCCGCGGGACCGCCGCCGCCGCCGCCGACCTTGCCGGCGAGTCGACCGACGACCTGCCCGGCGTTGATGCCCACGCCGTCGGGGACGCCGACGACGAACTGGGCGCTGCCGCCCGCGGCGGAGCCGAGAACGGCGACCTTCCCCTCTTCGACCAGCGCGTTCGCGGTCGCGCGGAGTTCGTCCGCGTCGCCGTCGAGGCGCTGGACGACGGCGGGCGTACCGTCGATATCGATTTCGTCCGCCCCGGCCGCGGCGCGCGCCTCGGCGAGTTCCGTCTTCAGACGGTCGATGGTCTTGCCGCGCTCCTTCCACTCGGTGAAGAAGCGCTCTGCCGTCTCGGGCACGTCCGCGGGGTTCACGTCGAGCACGTCGGCCGCGCCGTACAGCGCGTCCTCGGTGCGCTGGGTGGCCTCGACGGCCGCGTCGCCCGCCGCGAAGACGACGCGCTCGACGCCGTCCTGCACGGGCTCCGTCGTCAGCACCTTGATGGCCCCGATGTCGCCGGTGCGCTTGACGTGGGTGCCGCCGCAGGCCTGCACGTCGCTGCCGACGTGGATGAGGCGAATCTGCTCGCCCGGCGGGATACCGCCCTGATAGAGGTCGAAGCCGTACTTCTTCTCGGCGTCGCGGCGGTCCGGCCACTCCTGTTTGACCGGGATGTTCCGCATCACGATTTCGTTGGCGACGCGCTCTATCTGCTTGACCTCCTCGCGGGTGATGCGCTCGTAGTGGGTCACGTCGAGCCGCGAGCGGTCGACGCCCTTCGACGCGCCGGCCTGCCGGATGTGGTCGCCGAGGACCGTCCGGATGGCGTGGCCGATGACGTGGGTCGCCGTGTGGTGGCGCATGAGCCGACGGCGGCGCTCGGCGTCGAGCTGGCCGCGGACGAACTCGCCCTTACCGGGGTCCTCGTCGGTTCGGTGGAGCACCACGTCGCCCACGATTTGCACGTCGGTCACTTCGACCGTCGTGTCGTCGGTGGCGAGCGAGCCGTGGTCGGCGGGCTGACCGCCGCCTTCGGGGTAGAACATCGTCTGGTCGAGGACCACGTCGTAGCCCTCCTCGCGCTCGAACACGTCGAGGACGACGGCCTCGAACTCGGTGCGCTCCTGGTCGTCGTAGTAGAGCTTGTCCGTCGCCGGCAGGTCGCCGAGGCGGTCGTCGCGCTCGTCGGCCTCGCCCTCGCCGTCGACCTGCTCGTGGCGGTCGGCGACGAGCGAGTAGAAGTCGTCGGGGATGTCGACGGTCGCGCCGCGCTCTTCCGCGATGTCCTGCACCATGTCGGGCTGGATGCCGTGGGAGTCGTACAGCTCGATGAGCTCGTCGAGCGGGATGGGCTCGTCCGTGTCGGCGTAGTCGTCGGCGAGCTGCTGGACCTTGCGGGAGCCGCGTTCGAGCGTCTTTCTGTACTTGCGCTCCTCGCTGCGGACGATGTCGCGGATGGTGTCGCGGTTCTGGTAGTCGAGGCGCTCGGCCTGCATGTCCACGAGTTCGTCGAGCGGGGCGTCCACGCCGAGGTTGTCCACGAGGCGCTTGGTGCGCCGGAGGACCATACGGGCGAGGTAGCCCGTCCCGACGTTCGAGGGGACGATGCCGTCGCCGAACATGTACGCGAGGGTTCGGCAGTGGTCCGCGATGGCGTAGATGTCTTCGAGCGGGCGGAGCAGCGAAGTGAGTTCGGCCTCGTCGACGCCGAGTTCGCCCGCGACTTCGGCGCGCGCGGTGGCGAGGTCGTCGATTTCGTCGATGTCGAGGTGGCCCGAGAGCTTCGCCGCGCGGTGGATGAGTTCCTCCTCCTCGTCGGTGTGCTCGATGCCGACGTTGTCCTTCAGGAACTCGATCATGTCGGGGTAGACGGCCTCGTACACCGTCGGCGTCCCCTGCGACACCCACGTCCACCGTTCGAGCCCGTAGCCCGTGTCGACGATGTAGGTGTCCATCGGCGAGTAGGTGTTGCCGTCCTTGAGTTCGTAGTCGCCGTCGGGGTCCTGCTTCATCGACATGAAGACGAGGGTGGCGAGTTCGGCGCCGCGGTAGAGCACCTCGAAGGCCGGACCGGCGTTGCCGCCGCCAACCCACGGGTCCTCGATGTAGGTGATTTCGGAGATGTCAGCGCCGAGCGACTCGAAGAACTCGTCGCAGAGGCGGACCGTCTCGTCCTTCCAGTAGACCTCGCCCTCGTAAGCGTACTTGTCGCCGGCCTCCTCGCGGGCGTTGAACGCGTGGTGGGCCATCATCTCGAACGCCATCGTGTGGCGACCGGTCTTGCCCACGTTGTCGATGTCCTGCATCCGGATGCAGGGTTGGGAGACGGTCAGCGGGTTGGCCGGCGGCGGCGTCTCGCCGGACGTGACGAGCGGCTGGAAGTCGTAGATAGAGGCCTGCGTCAAGAGCACGTCGTCGCGCCAGCGGTTCGCGGCGACCGGGTAGGGGTCGATGCGCTCGTGGTCGTGGTCCTCGAAGAAAGAGAGGAACTTCTCGCGCATCTCTTCGAGGGTGTACTCCTCGTCGAAGCCGGGGTTGTCGATGAAGGTGTAGTCGTCGGCGGGCGGTTCACCGCAGGTCTCGCGGTCGGGGTCTCGTGTCCAGAAGTGGACCCCCGTCACGGGGCACTGCTTCCGGTAGAAGCCCTCCTCCTCGAAGTAGTCGAGGCGGTACTCCGCTTCGAGTTCGCTCATTGCCAAACTCTGGTCTACCGTCGGGTAAAACAGTTCCGGGAAATGGACGCAGACGCCCGATTCCCCACAATTTCGCCCGCACGGGCCGCGTCGTTCTTTTCCCACCCGAGCGAACGAGGAGTATGAAACTCGCTTCGCTCCGGCGGCGACCGGCGGTCGAACTGCTCGCGTGGGTCGCCCTCGCGCAACTCGCGGGCGCGCTCGGGAGTGTCTTCACCGTCACCGACGCGGGGTCGTGGTACGCGACGCTCGCCCGCCCGTGGTTCGCCCCGCCGAACTGGGTGTTCGGCCCGGTCTGGGTGACGCTGTTTACCCTCATGGGCGTCGCCGCGTGGCTCGTCTCCCGGCGCGACCACCCCCGCCGCGAGCGGGCGCTCGCCGTCTTCGTCGGCCACCTCGTCGTCAACGTCGCGTGGTCCGCGGCGTTCTTCGGACTGCGGTCGCCCGCGGTCGGCCTCGCCGTCATCGTCGTCCTCCTCGCGGCGATTCTGGCGACGACGCGCGAGTTCGCCGCCGTCAATCGGCGCGCCGCCGCCCTCCTCGTCCCCTACCTCCTGTGGACGTGCTTCGCCGCCGCGCTCAACTACGGATTCTGGTCGCTAAACTGAGGAATCCGGCGAGGTCAAAGCGCCGCGCCGCCGAATCGGACCGCTCGCGGCGTGTTCTTGCTCATTGAAAACATGCCGCAACGATTATAGTTCTCGTCGCCCTCCAGTAGGGGGACTGCCGTGCACGCGACGGACCCAACGGTTTTCGTGGACGACGACTTCGACGATATCGACCTCGGCGACGGGGTCACGGTGGCGTCAGCGAGTGACGAGAACGACCCGAGCGACGCGGCGTGCGTCGTCGTCACGGACCCGGACGCCGAGAGACCCCGCGACGTGCCGACGATTCTGTACACCGAGGTGTCGCCCGAGGCCGTCGAGCGGCCGGCCCGATTCGACGCCTACGTCAGCCGCGGCGACCGCGCCGGACTCGAAACGCAGGTTCGCTGGGCGCTGTCGTCGGCCGGTTTCGCGAGCGGGCACGACGACAGGGCGGAGGGCGGAGCGGTGACGGGTTCCCGAACCGACGCCGAGTGGGACCGGCTCAAACGGCTCTACGAGGGGACGACCGACCTCATCGCCGCCGAGACGGTCGAGGAGTTGTACGAGCGAGCCATCGGTCTCACGGAACACATCCTCGAATTCGACAACACCTCGTTTTTCCGCCACGACGGCGAGGGCTTCTACGTCGTCGCCAACGACGACGACGTGGCAGAAACGGGCCCGATTTCGACCGACATGGGCCTGCTCGGGGAGACGTACCGGACCGGCCGCTCGTTTCTCGTGGACGACGTGCGCGACCACCCGGTAGCCGACCCCAACGACCCCGCCTATCGCTCGGCGGTGAGCGTCCCCGCGGGCGACGACGGCGTGTTCCAAGCCATCTCGAACGAGGTCGGCGCGTACGACGAGACCGACCGCACGCTGGCCGAACTCCTCGTGTCCTACGTCTCCGAGACGCGGAGTCGCATCGAGTCCGAAGCCGCCGTCAGAAAGAGCCGCGAGCAGATAGAGCGACTCCACCGAGGAGCCACCGAACTGGCCGCGGCGACGAGCCTCGACGAACTGTTCGAACAGACCGTCGAAATCACCGACGACATCCTCGAGTTCGACATCAGCTACGTGGGCGTCGTCGAGGACGGCTACATCGTTCCGGCGGCTATCTCGTCGGACGCGCCGGCCGACGGCGCGGAGCGCGTCCCGCTCGACGACGGCGGCATCGCGGCCGAGGTGTACCTGTCGGGGAACACGGACATCACCGACGACGTGCGCGACCACCCCGAGGCCAGGCCGGTCAAGCGGATGTACCGCGCGGTCCTGAGCGTCCCCATCGGGGACCTCGGCGTCTTTCAGGCGACCACGTTCACCCCCGGCGCGTTCGACGAGCGCGACGCCGAACTGGCCGAACTCCTCATGGCGCACGTCGCGGTCACGGCCGAGCGCATCCGCGCCGAGTCGCGGCTCCGTGAGGAGCGCGACCGCTCGACGGCGCTGTTCGAACACGTCTCCGACGCCGCCGTCGCCTACGACGTGGAAGCCGGCGCGGTCACGGTCCGCGACGTGAATCGGGCGTTCCAGTCGGCGTTCGGCTACGACGCCGACGACGTGGTCGGAAGCGACCTCCTCGGGCGAATCGTCCCGCCGGTGCCGGACCCGGACCCGGTGCCGGAACCGGGGGGCGACGAGACCATCCCCGAACTCCTCGTCGCCACCGGCGAGAGCTACCGCGGGGAGGTCCGCCGCCGGACCGACGGCGGCGTCCGCGAGTTCATCCTGAACGTCGTCCCGCTGTCGCCCGGCGAGGAGCGCGGGGCGGGCTACGCCATCTACACCGACATCACGGAGCGGAAGACCCGCGAAAGCGAGCTAGAGCGACAGAACGAGCGATTGGAGGAGTTCGCGAACATCGTGAGCCACGACCTTCGCAACCCGCTTTCGGTCGCCCGCGGGAACCTCGAACTGGCCCGCGAGACCGGCGACGAGGTGCGGTTCGACACCGCCGAGCGGGCGCTCGAACAGATGGAAGAACTCATCGACGACCTGCTGTCGCTCGCCCGCCGCGGCCAACTGGTCGACGAGACGGAGCGCGTCGACCTCGGGGCGGTCGCCCGGCAGGCGTGGGCGACCACCGATACCGGCGACGCCGAGTTGGTCACCAGCCAGTCGGTCGTCGTCGACGCCGACGAGGACCGCCTCGCCGAACTGCTTTCCAATCTGTTTCGGAACGCCGTCGAACATGGTTCCACGGGCAACCAGACTGCGTCTGGTGACGCCGCCGAGCACGGCTCGACGGGCAGTCGGGATACTCCCGACGACGCCGTCGAACACGACGGCCGCGACGTGCGCGTCGAGGTCGGCGGCGTCGACGGCGGCTTCTACGTCGAAGACGACGGCCCCGGCATCGAGCCCGAGCGCCGCGACGAGGTGTTCGAACCGGGCGAGACGACCGGCGAGGACGGCATCGGCTACGGGCTGGCCATCGTCCAATCCATCGCCGAGGCCCACGGCTGGTCGGCCATCGTGACCTCCGGAACGGCGGGCGGCGCGCGCTTCGAGTTCCGGGCGTGACAGACGCGAAAACGAGTGGAGAGACCGGAGACCGCGGCGTCGAAACGACCGGTGCAGTGTCCTGCGTTCAGTTCTGCGAGAGCGCGAGCGACGCGAGGAGCGCTTCGAGTTGGACCTGCTCGTTCGCGCCCTCGGAGATGCGGTAGTCGGCCTCGCCGATGCGCTCCATGAGGCGGACGGCGTCGCGCTCGTCGAGGTCGAACTCCCAGACCGAGCGGTGAAGCTGGTCGATGATGTCGCCGCCGGCCATCCCGGTGTCGACGATGAGCGTCTCTAACTGCTTGCGCGCGGCCGTGAACTCGCCGTCGATGGCGGCCCGGACCATCTCCTCGATGTCCTCGGGGCGGGCCGTCGAGGTAATCATGTAGACGGCCTCCTCGTCGACGACCTCGCCGGTCGTCGCGGCGGCCTGCAGGGAGTTGATGGCGCGGCGCATGTCGCCGCCGGCGGCGTAGACCAGCGCGTCGAGGCCGTCTTCCGTGACCTCGATGTCCTCGGCGGCGGCGATGTCGCGGACCTGCTCCGCGACGGCGTCGTCGCCGAGCGGCGAAAAGCGGAACACCGCACAGCGCGACTGGATGGGGTCGATAATCTTCGAGGAGTAGTTACACGAGAGGATGAACCGGGTGTTGTCGGAGAACTGCTCCATCGTCCGGCGGAGCGCCGACTGCGCGTCGTTCGTCAGCGAGTCGGCCTCGTCGAGGAAGATGACGCGGTAGTCGTGGCCGCCGAACGACGAGCGCGCGAAGTTCTTGATGCGGTCGCGGACCACGTCGATACCGCGCTCGTCGGAGGCGTTGAGTTCGAGGAAGTTGCCGCGCCAGTCGTCGCCGTAGATGGCGCGGGCGATGGCCGTCGCGGAGGTGGTCTTGCCGACGCCCGCCGGCCCCGCGAACAGGAGGTGCGGCAGGTCGTCGCGCTCGATGTAGCTGCGCAGGCGCTCGACGATGTCGTCCTGCCCGTAGACGTCGTCGAAGGTCTGCGGTCGGTACTTCTCGATCCAGATTTCACGACCCGCCGGGGCGTCGCCCGACTCCGCGGCCTCGCTCATATCCGTTCTACCGACCGCCCCGCACATAAACCGTGCGAGACGGAGACCGCCCCCGGCCGACGCCGAGCCGACGGACTGAAACCCGCGCCCGACCCACGAGCGACCATGAACGTGACCGTCGAGGTCGTCGGCGAGGAGACCAGCGAGGTCGCCGTCGGCGACGACGGGACCTACGCGGACCTCGTGCGGGCGGTGGACCTCAGCCCCCACGAGGTGACCGTCCTCGTCGACGGCCGCCCCGTCCCCGAAGACCAGTCCGTCGAAGTCGACCGCGTGAAGGTGCTCCGCCTCATCAAAGGCGGGTAGTCGGCGCATGGACGACACCGAAGAGACCGACGACACCGCCGAGAACCCCGATATCCGCGTCCGCGAGGGCGACCCCGACGAACTGGTGGCCGTGATGCGCGTCCTCGACGCCGGACTGCTCGAAGCCGACGCGGGCGCGGTCCGCGACCGACTGGCCGCCGGCGACTGCCTCGTCGCGGAGGCGTCCGGCCGGGTCGTCGGCGCGCTGGCGCTCGACGGCGACTATATCGAGGCCGTAGCCGTCTCCCCGAGTCGCCGCGGCCGGGGGGTCGGAACCCAACTCGTCCGTGCGGCGCTCGACCGCCGGGGCCGACTCGTCGTCGACTTCGACGGCGGCGTCAAGCCGTTCTACGAGTCGCTCGGATTCGACATCGAGGAGCGAAGCGACGACGAGGGGCGGTTTCGCGGCGTCCTGCACGACGAGTGACGGCCGCGCCGCCGCGGATGTTGAGAGTTAACAATCGACACAGATTTAGCCGCCGGTCGTCAAGCGCTAGGGAGTCAAGGCCCATGGCACACCGAGACCGGAGCGACCGTATCCTGACCGACTGGGACCGCGTGTTCGACGCGCTCGCGGACCCGTCGCGCCGCTACGTGCTGGAGTACCTCCACGACCGGTCGGAGCCGGCGACGGTCTGGGACCTCGCGGTCGCCCTTGCGGTGCGGACGACCGACCTCCCGCCCGACGAGGTCGACGTGCAGGTCGTCCAGCAGGCGGAGGTCGGCATCGTTCACGTCCACCTGCCGAAGCTTCAGGCCGCGGACCTCGTCGAGTCCGGGGGCGACGGCGTCTCGCTGACCGAGCACGCGGAGACGCTCCCGCTTTTCACGCCGGCGTACCGCGGGGTCGTCAGACCGGTCGGCGACGAAGAAGAGAGACGAGAGCCCTGAACCGTCCGCTCAGACGAGCGGTTCGACGAGTTCGCGGCCGGCTTCGAGGAGCGTCGAGACCGCGTCTTCGCTCCCGGCTTCGGCGTAGACGCGCATCTTCGGCTCCGTCCCCGAGGGGCGGACGAGGAGCCACGAACCGTCGTCTAAGAGGAGTTTGAAGCCGTCGAGCGTGACGACCTTGGCGATATCGCGGCCGGCGACCGTCTCCGGAAGTACGTCTTCGAGGTCGTCGATGACGCGCGCCTTCTCGGCGTCGGGGCAGGCGACGCTTATCTTGTCGGCGACGATGTCGCCGTGTTCGGCCTCGATGCGGTCGAGGCGGGCGTCGAAGTCCTCCTCGGCGGTCGCGGCGGCCGCGAGCAGGCCCATGAGGACGCCGTCCTTCTCGCGGACGTGCCCGCGGACCGAGAAGCCGCCGGACTCCTCGCCGCCCATGAGCGCGTCGTGTTCGCGCATGCCGTCTGCGACCCACTTGAAGCCGACCGCGGTCTCGAACACCTCCTCGCCGTGCGCCTCGGCGATGCGGTCGATGAGGAACGTGGTCGAGACGGTCCGGATGGCCGGACCGGAGTCGGATTCGAGCAGGTAGTCGTAGACGGCGGCGAAAAAGAGGTTCTCGTCGAGGACGCCGCGGTCGGGCGTGGCGATGCCGATGCGGTCGGCGTCGCCGTCGTTGGCGACCCCGAGGTCCGCGTCGTGTTCGGCCATCGCCTCGGCGAGGCCGCCGAGGTTCTCCGCGGAGGGCTCCGGCGAGATGCCGCCGAAGTCGGCGTCGCGCTCACAGCGCAGGCGGACGACCTCCGCGCCGGCGGCTTCGAGGAGCGCGTCGGTGACGCCGCGGCCGCTGCCGTGCATGGCGTCGTAGACGACCGTCAGGTCCGAGAGGTCGTCGCCGACGAGGTCCATCGCGTGGTCGGCGTGCGGCGAGACCACGTCGACGCGCTCGATGGTGCCGCGCTCGGACTCGGGGAGGAGGTCCGGTTCAGCGAGTCGCTCGGCGACCGCGTCGGTCACGTCGGGGAGCGCCGGCGCGCCGTCCGAGGGGATGAACTTCACGCCGTTGTACTCCGGCGGGTTGTGCGAGGCCGTGACCATGAGCGCCCCCGAGAGGCCGCGGTCGGCGATGGCGTAGGCGACGAGCGGGGTCGGGCAGTCGCGCTCCGGCAGGAGCACGTCGAAGCCGTTGCCGGCGACGACCTCCGCGAGCGACTCCGCGAAGCCGGGGGAGGTCTCGCGGGCGTCGTAGCCGACCAGCACCGGCGCGGTGAAGCCCTCGTCGGCGAGGTAGTCCGCGACCGCCTGTCCGACGACGCGGACCCGGTCGTCGGTGAACGTGTCCAGCGTGGCGCGCCACCCGTCGGTCCCGAATGAGATTTCGTCCATACGCGCACCACTCCGCGGTGGAGCAAAAAACTACGTTACGAGCCGACGGGGAGGAGAAGCGCTCACGACTCGACGAGTCGCTGTTTCTCCCGGCGGCGGAGCTGTTTAATCTCGTACTCGCGGGACATCGCGGCCGACTTCGAGTCGAACTCCTCGACGTGGACGAGTTCGACCGGGGTCCGACCGCGGGTGTACTTCGCTCCCTCGCCCGCGTCGTGTTCCGCGACGCGTCGCTCCACGTCGGTCGTGTAGCCGGTGTACAGCGAGCCGTCGTTACACTCGATGACGTAGACGAAGTGCACGAGAGAATGGTTCAGGGGCGCGGGTATGAACCCTGCGCCCGACCTCGCGCACGAGGAGTTGGCTTCGCGTGGTGGTCTTTTGTCGCTTCAGTGGTCATGCAGTGCGGGCACGCTGTCGAGCGACCTCCGCGATACCCGCGTTCGCCGAGCAGTTGGGACAGGCGAGAACCTGCCCGTTCTTGTCGGCGAACACGCGTGCGAAGCGCTCGGAGACGTGTGACCCGCAGTGGTCACAGACTGGCATTGTTGCGGTCCGGCAGCCACCAAGCCGGTGTGTGATACACAGTCCCCCACCCATATGAGGGCTTCGCGCGTGTGCGTACGCACGCGAAATCGCGCACGACCACGAGGGGACAGACGTGGGCGACGACGGGGGACAGACTGCGCCCGGTCAGGCGTCGTCGTCGCGGGCGTCAGCGACCGCGCGGGCGATGAGTCCGGCCTGCGCGCCGGCGATGTAGCCGGCGTCGACGTTCACCGCGGAGAGAACCGTACACGACTGGAGCATCCCGAGGACGGCCGCCTCGCCGTCGCCGCCGTGGCCGTAGCCCGTCGAGACGGGCAGGCCGATGACGGGCGTGTCGACGAGGCCGGCGACGACGGTCGGCAGCGCGCCCTCGCGGCCGGCGGCGACGACGACCACGTCGGCCTCGCGGAGCGTGTCGAGGTTGTCGAGCACGCGCCCGAGGTGGGCGACGCCCACGTCTTCGATTCGCTCGACGTCCACGCCCATCTCGCGGAGGACCGCGGCCGCCTCGCCCGCGGCCTCGGCGTCGGAGGTGCCGCCGGTGGCGATGGCGACGGTCGCGTCGAGGTCGGGGCGCTCGAACTCCGGCGCGGCCGCGACGACCGTCTTCGCCCGGGCGTCGCGGTCGATGTCGACGTCCGGGAGCGCGTCGGCGACGGCCTCGGCGTGGGCGGTGTCGGCGCGGGTGACGAGCGCACGACCGCTGGTCTCGACCGCCGCGACGGCCAGCGTGGCCGTCTCGTCGGGCGTTTTTCCCTCCGCGAGAATCGCTTCGGGGACGCCGCGCCGCGTCTCCCTGGCGGCGTCGAACCGCCCGGCGTCGGTCGTCGCGTACCCGGAGAGTCGTACCTCGGCCTCGGCGGGCGAGAGCGAACCGTCCGCGACCGCCTCCAAGATGTCGCGCATGGCCGCACGTTGGCCCGAGGCGTACTCATACCCGTCGTTCCGAGCTCTCGGGGATAAAGCATATATAAGTGGAGATTGTTCCCGGTAAATCCGTCCTCATAGAAGCGCCATAACCCCCAAATCCGGCGGTATTAACGTCCAATATAGGAAAGTTTATTAAAGGAGAATCGGTAGGACATCCTGTATGGCAGACCTCATTGTCAAGGCAGCCGTCAAGGAAGCGCTCAAGGACAAGAACGTGGCCTCGGACTTCTACGACGCTCTCGACGAGGAAGTCAAGGAGCTTCTCGAAGACGCTGCTCGCCGCGCTGAGCAGAACGACCGTAAGACGGTCCAGCCCCGCGACCTGTAAACTCGGTCTTTAGACCTCTCGTTCTTTTATCGCCGACCGAAGAGCGCCGGTTGTGTCTCTCAGAGAGAGCGACCCGCCCCGTGAGCCGGGGCGGTCGAGGTGGGACGTTCGAGCGTCGAACCACTCGGTCTGCCGGATTCCGTTCGAGCGCCGGACCAATCGAGTCAGAGTTCAGTGACTTCCACGCCGTCGTCGGTGCCGACGTAGACCGCGTCCGCGAGGCCGACGAACAGACCGTGTTCGACCGCGCCGGGGAGCGACGCGAGGTCGGTCGCGAGCGACTCGGGGTTCGGAATCGCGCCGAACTCGCAGTCGAGGACGAGATTTCCGTTGTCGGTGACGACGGGGCCGTCCTTCCGCTCGGCGCGGCGGAGCGTCGCCTCGCCGCCGAGGTCCGAGACGCCCGCCGCGACGGTCGTCCGCGCCGACGGGAGCACCTCGACGGGGACGGCGTGCGAGAGCGTTTCCGCGATTTTCGAGGGGTCGGCGACGACGAGGAACCGGTCGGCGAAGGCGTCGACCACTTTCTCGCGGGCGTGGGCCGCGCCGCCGCCCTTGACGAGCGCGCCGTCCGCGAGCGCAACCTGGTCGGCCCCGTCGATTGCGAGGTCGACAGCGTCCACCTCGTCGAGGTCGACGACGGGGATGCCGCACTCGCGGGCGAGTTCGCGGGCCGCGAAGGAGGTCGGGACGCCCCGGACGTCGAGGCCGTCGGCGACGCGGTCGCCGATGGCGCGGATGGCGAACGCGGTGGTGCTGCCGGTGCCGAGCCCGACGACGGCCCCGTCTTCGACCGCTTCGACCGCCGCCGCCGCGGCGCGGCGCTTCTGCGCGTCGGTTCCGCCGGTAGTCTTCATGGCTCAGCCGACTCGGCCGGCGAGTAAAAATTGTCCTGAAACGGGGCGGGAGAGACGCCCTCAGAGGCGGTCCAAGACCGCGTCCGCGTCGTAGGCGAGCGAGATGGCGCGGGTGCGACCGCGTCCCTCGATTTCGGTGTATCGGGCCTCGATGACGCCCAGTTGGTCCAGTTTGTTCACGAGTTCGGAGTAGCGCGTGTAGCCGAGGCCGGTCGCCTCGTTGAACGCGTCGTACACCGCGCCGGCGCGCTCGCCGTCGTACTCGGCGACGACCCGGACGAGTTCGCGCTCGGGGTCCGAAAGCCCTTGCAGACACCGCGAGAGGTGGACGTACTTCGACTTGTCGTAGGCGGCCTCCACGTCCTCCATGTCGACGGTTCGGGAGGCGCGCATCTCGGCGTGGAGGCCCGCGCGACGGAGCAGGTCGATGCCGACCCGGAGGTCGCCGCTATCGGCGGTGAACTCCGCGACCTGGTCGAGTTCGGGCGCGCCGATAACGTCCTCGTGGAAGCCGCGTTTCGACCGCCCGCGGAGGATATCGACGATTTCGTCCACGTCGTAGCGGGGGAAGAACACCTCCTCGGGCCGGAAGACGCTCTGGACGCGCCCGTCGAGTTCGTCGATGACGTCGAGCGAGAGGTCCGACGAGATGATGATGACGCCGATGCGCGCGCCGGAGTGCGCCTCGTGGGCGCGCAACAGCGAGTAGAGCGTGTCGGACGCCTCGTTCTCGTAGAACAGGTAGTTCACGTCGTCGAGCGCGACGACGAGCACCTCGTCGTCCTCGACGAGGCGGTCGGTTATCTGGCCGAACAGTTTCTTGAACGAGATGCCCGACGACGGGGGTTCGTACTCGAAGATGTGCTCGAAGACGCGCGAGAACACCGCGTAGCGCGTCGAGTCGACCTGGCAGTTCACCCGGACGGTCCGGACGCCCGACTGCGTGCCCAACTCGCCGAACAGCTTCTGGACCGCGGTGGTCTTGCCCGTCCCCGGCGGCCCACGCACCATCGTGTTCAGGGGGCGAGAGCCGCGGACCGCGGGCCGAAGCGCGTACTTCAGGCTCCGCAGTTGGCTCTCGCGGTGGTTGAACGTCTCCGGAACGTGGTCGATTTCGAAGACGTGTTCGTCGCGGAACACCGTCTCGTCCCACGACAGCATCCCCTCTTCGGGGTCCTCCCTCATCGAGTAAAGTACCACGCGCGGGGGACTTAATCGTTTACCGCGCCGGCGTCCGACGGGGGGCGGACGGGCGTCGTCTCGCTCGCGGTCGGCGTCGTCGCCGCGGTCCGGTGGGAGGTCGCGAGCCGATACGTCACTTACTGAAGGAGCCGGACGATTCGGTAGCCGATGGCGACAATCAAAATCAGTCCGACCGCGCCGATACCGAGGACGACCGGCGTCCCGCCGGTCCGCGAGAGCGCGCTCAGCGCCGGAAGCACGAAGACGGACAGCACGAGGAACCCGCCGAACAGCAAAAACAGCAGATAGACAGCGGTTCCGAGCACGTCCCAGATGGCGTTCTTCGTGGCGTGGTAGACGAGGTCGTACTGCTGTCGTTCCTCGGGGGAGAGCGAATCGGAGGGCACGGGCGAAGTTGTCGGCGTGTTAAGATAAATCGTGTGTTGGCGCTGGCGGCCGCGTCAGTCGAACTTCTCCAGCAGTCGCCCGTAGAAACTCGTCTCGTTCTCGCCGGCCAGTTTCTCCACGATGAGTTCCGGGGTCGACCGCGCGAGGTGGTCCTTCACGGGCGAGCGGTTGACGACGAGTTCGCCGTCTTTCAGTCCGACGGCCTCGATGCCGTCGACCGCGACCGACACGTCCGCCGCCTCGCGGATGCCGCCGGCGAGGTGGGAGACGAACACGGCCGCCGCGCCCTGTTCCGCGAGTTCTTCGAAGATGCCGGCGATGATTTTGGCCGACGCGCCGGGTTCGGTGATGCTCTCCAGTTCGTCCACGAGGACGAGGCGGTCGGCCGCGCCGTCGGTGAGCGCGGCGAAGTCGCGGAGGGTGCTCTCGAACGCGCCGGCGTCGAGCGTTCCCTGCGACTTGGCGTAGTAGTGGAGTTCGGAAAACCGCGAGAGGCGGACCGACTCGGCGGGGACGGGAAGCCCCATGTGCGCGAGGACGACGACGAGGCCCACGAGGTCGAGCGTCGAGGTCTTGCCCCCGCTGTTGACGCCCGACAGGAGCGTGACGCCCGACACCTCGTAGTCCACGGGGTCGACGTCCGCGAAGTCCACGTCGAGGAGGGGCGAGCGGCCGGCCTCGATGGCGAACGAGCCGGCACCGTCGTTTCCGGCCGCGCCGGTGAACTCGGGGAAGACGCAGTCGAAATCGTGGGCGAACCGCGAGACGGCGAGGCGCACGTCGAGTTCGAGCGCGTCGCGGACCAGCGTCTCGACGGGGTCGCGCAGCTCGCCGAGGTCGGCGGCGAGACCGGCTTTCAGCTTCGCGGCGCGGCGGTCGCGGGCGGCCTTCAGTTCGGTTCGGAGGCGGCCGACCGCCTCCTCGTCGTGGCCGAGCGGGAACGACGGGTCGTCGGGAAACACCCGCTCCGTGAGGTCGGCCTCGCCGGGGCGCAGCGACAGCGACTCCACGAGGTGGTCGCGGGCGGCCGAAAGCGCCTCGTCGAACTCGTCTTCGAGTTCGCGCGACAGCAGGGAGTCGACGCGCGCGCCCTGCTCGACGAGCGACAGGAAGTCGGTCCCCTCGATGGTCACGTCGCGCTCGCGAATCACGTCGCGGAGGCGGTCGTTGGCGACCGATTCGGCGGTCGAGACGGCGGTGTCGAGGTCGTCCACCGCGTTCGAGAGGCGTTCGAGTTCGTCGTCTCCGAGGACGGTCCCGTCGTCCGCCAGTCGGGACAGGGCGTCGCGGAGGGCGGCGAGGTCGCAGGGCGGGTCGAGTTCGGCCGCTTCGTGGACCGCGGCGGCCGCCTCCAAGGCCTCGCGGTTCGCGGCGAAGAAGGCCAGCAGTCGCTCGGGGACGACCTCGTCGGTCCGCTCGGCGGCGTCGGGGAGGACGCGCACGTCACCGTCCACGTCGATGCCGGCGAACGACTCGTCGAGGACGACCACCGTCGAGTACGACCGCGCGAGTTCGGCGATGTCGCGGCCGTCTTCGACGACCTCGATTGAGAGTTCGGGAAACGCCTCCTTGGCGGCGGCGTAGCGCTCCGCGTCGGCGGTGGCGATACAGCGCTCGCGGACGCGACGCGGCGTCGGGTCCGCGAGGGGTTCGACGCCCGACAGCGCCGCGAGCACGTCCGGGTCGGGGTCGAGGTCGGTCGCGTCGGCGGCGAACGCCCGGACCTCCTCGATGCGCGAGGCCGACCCGGTGGGAAACAGCGTCTCCAGTCGCTTCTCGGCGTACGTCGTGACCGTCCGCGCCTGCAAGAGACCGAGCGCGTCGCGGTAGATTTCCGAGGCGCGGTCGGTGGCGAGGAAGCCGCCGGGGTCGTCGTGGTCGCGGCGAATCGCGCCGCGGGCGATGGCCGCCGCCCTGCCCTCGGTGAGCCCCGGTGCCCGCGCGAGCGCCGCCACGTCGCCGTCGGTGAGGGCTCGCTCGGCGTCGTCGAGTTCCGCGAGCGCGGCGGCCGTCTTCTCGCCGACGCCCGGGATGGTCTCGAAGTCCATTCGGCCGGACCTATCGCGGCATAGGACAAAAAGTCGCGGGGTGGTGACTCCGGGACGACGGGCGGGTCGCGTCGACGCGGGAGCGCCTGTCGCGGCCGATTCGACGGCGCGTGCGCCCTTCGCGGTCGTTCGCGCCGGGGGCGAGGGGCTTTTGCCCGTCGGCCGGGAAAGGAGGCCATGAGCGAGCGAGACGTCGCGGCGAAGGCCGACGCAGTACGCGAGGCGCTCGCGGAGCGCGAGAGCGTCCTCATCGCCTTTTCGGGCGGCGTGGACTCCAGCGTGGTCGCCGCACTCGCCCACGAGGCGCTCGGTGACGACGCGGTCGCCTGCACCGCGAAAAGCGAGACCCTGCCGGACGCCGAGTTGGACGGCGCGAAGCGCGTCGCCGAGGAAATCGGCATCGAACACCTGACCGTCGAGTTCTCCGAGTTGGACAACCCCGACTTCGTCGCCAACGACGACGACCGGTGTTACCACTGCCGGACGATGCGCCTCGGCCGGATGTACGAGGCCGCCCGCGACCGCGGCATCGAGGCCGTCTGCGACGGGACCAACGCCTCGGACCCCGGCGAGGGCCACCGCCCCGGCCTCCGCGCCGTCGAGGAGTTAGAGGTGCTGTCGCCGCTTTTGGCCCACGGCATCACGAAAGAGGAGGTCCGCGCCATCGCCGACGACTACGACCTGTCGGTCGCAGACAAGCCCTCGATGGCCTGTCTCTCCTCGCGGATTCCGACCGGCCTCGAAGTCACCGAGGAACGGCTCTCGCGGGTCGAGCGCGCGGAGACGATTCTCCGGACGTGGGGCTTCGAGCAGTTCCGCGTCCGCGACCACGACGGCCTCGCCCGCATCGAGGTCGCGCCGGAGGAACTCGACCGCGCCCTCGACGCCGACTTCGTCCGCGCCGCCCGCGACCACCTGAAGGACGCCGGCTTCGACCACGTCACGCTCGACCTCCACGGCTACCGGACCGGGAGCGTCAGCCCCGGGGCCGAGGCGGAGACGGACGCCGACGCGGGCGACGACGACCTCCTCGTGGACGACGTGTTCGCGCAGGACTATCCGATGCGGAAGTAAGGAACCGCGAGGAAACGAGCGCCGCGACCGCGCCGAAAATCGACCGCAGAACGCTTACGCCGTCAGAAATCGCGTCTCGTTCTCGGCGACGACGTGGACGAGCGGTTCGTCGCCGTCGTTTCTCAGTTCGACTTCGAACTCGCAGATGCCGCCGTTGTCGAGCGGTTGCGACAGCATCGTCTCGACGATGTCGAGGCCCTTCACCTCACCGAGCGACAGCCGAATCGGCGCGCCGTGGCTGACGACGAGCACCGTCTCGTCGGCGTCGAGCGAGTCGGCGAGCCCCTCGTGAGCGTTGAGGACGCGGCGGCGGACCTCGACGAGGCTCTCGCCGCTCGGAGGGCGCTCGCGGGCGGCGGGCGCGCCGACCGCCGAGAGGAAGTACTGCGGGTACCGGTCGGTGAGTTCGTCGAATTCGAGCCCCTGAAACGACCCCACGTCGCGCTCGCGCCACGCCGAGTCGAGGACGGGTTCGAGGCCGAGTTCGCGGGCGACGGGGCGGGCGGTCTCTTGGGCGCGTTCGATGTCGGAGGAGACGAGGCGGTCGACCTCGTAGCTGTCCGCGACGTGGCGCGCGAGGGCGTCGGCCTGCTCGCGGCCGCGCTCTGTGAGCGACACAGGGGCCCACCCCTGTACGCGCCCGGCGCGGTTCCACGTCGTCTCGCCGTGTCTGGCGAGAAGGAGGGTTGCCATACGTCCGTCTCTCTCCTCACCGGCAATGAACGTTCCGCGCGAGATTCACGGTCTCGGCCGCCCAACTATTAGGTATGGCACACGAACTCGTCACGAGCATCGAGATAGACGCCCCGCCCGAGCGGGTGTGGGAGGCGCTCGTCGACTTCGACCGCTACCCCGAATGGAACCCGTTCATGCGAATCGCCGGGCGGCCGAACGAAGGCGCGACGCTCACCGTCCACCTGCGACCGCCGGGCGGGCGCGAATCGGAGTTCGAACCCGACGTGACCCACTGCGAGAAGCACCGCGAACTGCGCTGGGTCGGCCACCTCGTGGTTCCGGGGCTGTTCGACGGCGAACACCGGTTCCGCCTCGAACCGCTCGACGGCGGCGAGCGCACCCGGTTCGAACACGCGGAGACGTTCTCGGGCGTCCTCGCCGGACTCCTGTTGCGGTTCGTCGGCGAGCAAACCCGGGCGGGATTCGTCGCCATGAACGAGGGGCTGAAGACGCGCGTCGAGGGAGTGGTCGCGGCCGAGAATCGGAAGGCGACGGAGTCGTCGGACGCAGTGTGATTCCCCGCGGTCTCGGGGAGATTCGGCGCGTTACAGCGACTCGCCGCAGAAACGGCAGGTATCCCGGTCGGCTTCCTCCAGCGAGTGGCAGTTCGGACAGGAGACGGTCTCGGTACGGGCGGAAGAGATGCCGTCCGGCGACCGCGACTGACCCGCGCGGCGGCCCACCCCGGGTTTGTCGCGCCCGAGGTTGAGGTACAGCGCCAAGCCGAGAATCCCGCCGACGAACACCGAGAGGCCCCAGAGGAAGGCGTTGTGCGAACTGTGTCTGGTCGCGTCGATGCCGGCCCAGACGCTCACGGCGAACCAGAGCGGGAGGGCGACCGCAGACAGGGCGACGAGGTCGGCCATCGTGTCACTATTCCAACTATTATGACATAGGTCTTCTGAACGGGCGGCCGTCGGTGAAAGCGAGGCAGAACGACCCGGCCGAGGGAGCGACGGGAGGAAAACGAGACGCCGGTCAGTTCCCGGTCCAGCGTAAGGCCGCGAGCGTCCCCTCGAACAGGGTAATCATCGTCGCGCCGATGATGATGGGGGCCATCCCGGTCGGGTCGGGGCTGACGAGGAACGCGAGGCCGAGGAACGCGCCCCAGAACAGCAGGCGGCGGTCTTCGAGCCACCGTCGGGTGACGAGGTTCATCATGATGGCCAGTTCCACGAACAGCGGAATCTGGAAGACGACCGCCATGTAGCCCATCAGGATGAGAATGAGGTTGAACGTCTCCTTGAGGCCGAACGCGACGACCGCGGTCCCCTCGGTGTAGGAGGTGAAGTACGCGAAGATGGCCGGCAGCACCACGAAGTGGGCAAAGAGGACGCCGACGAGCGCGAGGACGAGGCTCGTCGGGACGGCCGCGAGGTAGTACTTGCGCTCTTTGGGGTAGAGACCGGGGCGCATGAACAGGTACGTCTCGTAGACGAACACGGGGAGGCCGATGACGGTCCCGGCGAGGCCGGCGACCTTCAGTTTGGTGAGGATGAGTTCGAGCGGGCCGTAGAGCCGCGGCCGGCGGTCGACGATGGTCTCCGCGCCGGGGATGTGGGAGTTCCAGAGGAAGTTGATGACGTCGGTCGCGCTCGGGATGTGGACGCCGAAGGCGGCCTGCGTGTCCACGAGCGCGTTGAGGATGTCCGCGCCGGGAAACAGCACGAGCGTAATCGCGCCGGCGACGCCGAGGACGACCGCCAACCGGCGAATCATCTCCTCGATGTGCGCGGTCAGCGGCATCTCCTGGTCGCTCTCGGGGGCCTCGCCGACGAGGCCGCCGGCGTCCTCGTCGTCGAAGTCGTCGCTCTCGAACTCGGGGTCGTCGAAGTCGGCGTCCTCGGCGGAGACGGACGACGGGGCCACACCGCCCATCTCGTCCTCGCCGGTCAGCGCCGGGCTCGCGCCGTCGGCCGCCGCGTCCGGGTCGGCGTCGTCAGCCGACTCGTCGCTCGAATCGTCGTACGTCCCCTCGGGAACGTGCGACGTGTGTTCGTCGTCCGCGAGGAGACGCGGTTCGTCGTCAGAGTCGGCGTCGGAATCGGCGTCGGAATCGGTAGCTGAATCATCCGCGTCGTCGGGAGCCGCGTCGGTATCGGAATCGGAGTCGTCGCCGTCGTCGCCCGTCTCGGCAGCAGCGTCGGCAGAAGCGTCGTCGTCAGACCCATGGGTGACGGTCTCGTCTCGCGGGGTGACTCGACCGTAAACCGGACCGTCGGACGACGAAGACGCGTCGTCGGCGTCGTCGGCGTCGCCGTCGGACGAGCGCTGGTCGGTGTCGTCCGAGGCGTCCGTCTCGTCGTCGGCCGCAGAGAGCCCTGCGTCACGCTCCTCGTCCGCCATTCAGGTGTCCTACGCTTCCGGCCAGTTATAGGTCTTTTCGCATCGCCCCGAGGAGGCGCGCCGAGGGAGCCGAACTCACGCCCGCGGTGAAAAAGATTGATAACCGCCAGACTGCTTTCGCCACGTACGTATGTCCAGCGCCCTCGACGAGGACACCCAACAGACCATCGCGGCGGGCCGCGAGACCGCCGGTGCGATGCTCCGAGCGGCGCAAAAAGACCTCCAGAAGGTCTTTATCGTCTTCCTCGTCGGGTTCCTCGGCACGTTCTACGCGCTCCGACTCTACGTCTGGGAGTTCTTCCGTGGCGTGACCAAGGCGCAGATGGACGCCAGCGTCTCCGGCAACGTCAGCATCATCGCCCAGACCCCCTTCGACGTGATTCTCTTGCAGGCCAAAATCGGTCTCGTCGTGGGGGTGCTGTTCGCGCTTCCGCCGTTTATCTACGTCTCGCGGGACGCGCTGAAAGCGCGGGACGCGTGGCCTAAATCGCCCGTCGCGCCGTGGAAACTCGCGCTCATCGGACTGACGATGGTCGCGCTGTTCGCCGCGGGGGTCGCCTACGGCTACTTCGTCTTCTTCCCGTTCACGTTCGCGTTCCTCGCGCAGAACGCGATTTCCGCCGGCTTCACGCCGAGTTACTCCATCGTGAAGTGGGCGCAGTTCATCTTCCTGCTCACGCTCTCGTTCGGCCTCGCGAGCCAACTCCCGCTCGCGATGACCGGGCTCTCATACGCCGAAATCGTCCCCTACGAGCTGTTCCGCGACAAGTGGCGGCACGCCATCGTCGGCATCTTCGCCTTCGGCGCGCTGTTCACCCCGCCGGACCCGTTCACCCAAATCATGTGGGCGGTGCCCGTCATCTCGCTGTACGCCTTCAGCCTCTATCTCGCTCGCGTGGTCGTCACGGCCAAACGCGGCAGCGAGAAGATGGACGTCAAATCGACCGCGACAACCCACTGGAACCTCCTCGCGGGCGTCGGCGTCGTCGGCGGCCTCCTCGTCTACGCCTTCTACGAGTACGGCGGCGTCGAACTCGCGAACGACGGCCTCGCCGCAATCGGCAGCGACTACGTGTTCCTCGCTCCCGGTTCGGGGGTCGCGTTGGGCGCGTTCGTCGTCGCCGGCGGCGTCGTCGGCCTCGCGTTCGGACTCGCCTACCTCGTCTACCGCGACATCGAGCGACTCGAACGGACCGAAGTCGGCGTCGGTGACCCGACGAAACTCGACCTCTCGGCGCTCGACGTGGCGGGCGTCCGCGCCGCGCCGCCGGAGGCGTTCGCAGACCTCGAAGAAGACGAGGTGATGGCCCTCGCGTCGGCCGCCATCGACGACGGGGACAAGGCCAAAGCGCAGGCGCTCATCGACCGATTCGACGAGGCCGAGGCGGACCGTGAGGCCGAAGCGGCCGACGCCGAAGACGAACCGGGCGAACTCGAAGACCGGACGACCCGCGCGGGCGGCGCGTTCGTCTCCGAACTGACCGAAGGCGAGACCGACGAGGACGACATCGGCGGCTACTACACCGACATCGCGTTCATCGTCGACTCGCTCACCTCGCGGGCGTTCTGGGTCGTCGGCTGGTTCATGCTCGTCCTCGCGACGACGTTCGGCTGGCTCTACACCGGCGGTATCAGGGACGTGTACGACGACTTCCTCGGCCGACTGCCAGCCGCCGTGCGACCCGAGGAAGTCCTCAACGTCGTCGCGCTCCACCCGATGGAGGCGCTCATCTTCGAGGTGAAGTTCTCGACGATTCTGGCCGTGCTGGCGACGCTCCCGCTCGTCGCGTACTTCGTGTGGCCCGCGCTCCGCGAGCGCAACATCATCCGCAAGCGTCGTCGGACGGTCTTCGTGTGGACCGGCGCGCTCGCCGGCGGCCTCCTCGGCGGCTTCGCGCTCGGCTACACCTACGTCGCGCCGACGGTCATCACGTTCCTCGTCGAAGACGCGCTCGCGGCGAACATGATAATCTCCTACCGCATCACCAACTTCTTCTGGCTCATCTTCTTCACCACCGCGGGCATCGGCCTCCTCGCCGACGTGCCCATCCTGATGGTGCTTCTCAACACCGCCGGCATCAGCTACCGGATGATGCGGAATCGCTGGCGCGAGGTCACGGTGTTCATCCTCGCCATCTCGGCGGTGTTCACCCCCGCGAGCATCACGACGATGTTCATGGTGACGCTCCCGCTGATGGCGGCCTACGGCGTCGGTCTCGGCGTCCTGTTCGTGCTGACGGTCGGCGGCCGGCGCGACCTCTCGCCCGCCCGCGGCGCGGCGGAGTGAGCGCGGCGCACCCGCGAGGGGCGTCACGACCCCGTCGACTCGACGACGCGAAGACGCGCCAGATATCGCCGCTGAGGCCGTTGAAAAGGCGTTAAGTATTCTCACGAGAATCCCCGAGTATGGCCAAGATAAGCGTCGAGATACCCGACGAACTGCTCGCGGACTTAGACGAGCACGTCGGCGACGACAAGAAGTTCGTGAACCGAAGCGATGCGGTTCGGGCGTCCATCCGGAAGACGCTCGACATCCTCGACGAAATCGACGACCGACACAACCGCCTCGTCGAAGATGAGTGAGGGGCGCTCGGCCATCGGACAAGTCGCCCTCGTCGGCCTGTTCGTCACCGCGCTGACGACGGCGCAGTTGACGGCGTCGAAACTGCTTTCGATTCCCCTGCCGTCGGCGGTGGGCGAACTCCCGTTCGTCGGCGCGGCCATCCTCATGCCGGGAGCGGCGCTGGCGTACGCGCTCACCTTCTTCGCGTCCGACTGTTACTCCGAACTGTACGGCCGCCGGGCGGCGCAGGTCATGGTGAACGTCGGCTTCGCCATGAACTTCGTCCTCCTCGGCCTCGTCTGGAGCACCATCGCCGCGCCCGCCGCGAACCCCGAGTTCGCCGCGCAGTTCGCCACGGTGCTCTCGTCGGGGACGAACGTCGTCGCCGGGAGCCTGCTCGCGTACCTCGTGAGTCAGAACTGGGACGTCGTCGTCTTCCACGGCATCCGCGAGCTGACCGACGGCTCGCTCCTCTGGCTCCGCAACATCGTCTCGACGGCGACGAGTCAGGCCATCGACACGGTCATCTTCGTCGGCGTCGGGTTCTACGCCGCGCCGACGGTCCTCGGCATCGGAGACGTGCTCCCGTGGAACGTCCTCGTCGGCCTCGCCGTCGGGCAGTACCTCCTGAAGCTCCTCATCGCAATCGTGGACACCCCGTTCGTCTACGGGACCGTCGCGCTCCTCCGCGGCGACGACGAGTCCTCAACCGACGGCTGGGTCGCGGACTGAGACGCCGGCCGGGGCGACGGACGGCTTATCTCTTTTGGTAGCATACCACACGATGTATGGCCGACGAGCACCGCCACAGGCTCACCGAGCGAGACGGGATGGAGATGGGGATTCGCTGTCCGAACTGCGGGACCTACACGTCGTTCGGCGACATCCTCGCCACCGGGGCCTGTCGCGGCGGTTGGAAGGGCTGCCGGACGGGGCTCCGACTCGACCTCGTGGTCGTTGAGTGAAAAGATGCGACGGGGCGGCGGACCGCCAGAACGTCGAGACGGCGGGGCGACGGGTCGAACGCGGGACGTGGCTCAGGCGGCCCCGTCGGTCTCGGGCGAGTCGCTCAGATAGAGGTACGCCGCCGCGGCGCTGAAGACGGCCTCGCCGCCCTTCGAGAGAATCGCCATCTCGCTGACTCGCCCGCTCATGACGGCCCACGCCGCGATTTGAGCGAGCGCGAACGCGATGGCGACGAGGTAGAACTCGCGCCGCCAGAACTTGCTCAGGTAGACGGCGATGCCCGCGAGGAAGCCGACGCCCGCGAGGACGAACAGAATCGCCTGCGTCTGGTCGAACTGCATCAACACCGGCGCGAGAGAGAGGTGGGCGTACACGGACGCCAACGCCCCGAGGATGGCGACGTACGGAACGATACCCGACGGGAGGCCGGTGAACAACGGTTGGGACTCGGTGGTCGTCGTATCTGCTGACATGGGTGACACGAGCAGAGTCGTGTCAAACACGGATAATGGTTGCCCGAAGTTAGACACAAATTGCGGCGGGCGCGGAGCCGTCGGCGCGGTCGCGGGCGGGCACGGGACGCGCCGGACTCGACGCGGAAACCGACGTGAGAATCGGCGCGCAGTCGTCGTCTCAGTCTTCCTCGTCGATTGGTTCAGCGAACGCGAACCGCGGTTTCACGTCGGTGACGCGGACCGTCGGCGTGTCGCCCGCCTCCGTCCCGGAGACGAACAGCGTGAACTCCTCGACTTTGGCGATGCCGTCGCCCTCGCTCCCCACGTCGACGATTTCCACGTCGAGTTCGTCGCCCTTCCGAACCGGGGCGGTGAGGAAGTGCTTGCCGACGAGGTACTGCTCGGAGGAGCTATCGCGGGAGGCGTCGGGGCGCATCGACCGAACGTACTGGAACTCCCGTTCCATGTCGGCGCGGAGGTCCGCCACGTCGGGGCCGTCGAACACCTTCACGGCGAAGTCGCCGCCGGTCGCCAACAGCTCCTGTGCGACCTCGAACGCCTGTCGGGCGAGGTAGACCGAGCGGGCGTGGTCCAGCGAGTACTCGCCGGTCATGTTCGGTGCCATGTCGGAGACGACGGCGTCGGCTCCGCGCTCACCGATGACGGCCGTCAGTTCCTCCTTCGTCTCGTCTTCGGTCATGTCGCCGCGAATCGTCTGGACGTTGTCGCGGTCGATGCCGCGGATTCGCTGGAGGTCGACGCCGACGACCTTGCCGTGGTCACCGACTTCTTCGGAGGCGACCTGGAGCCACCCGCCGGGGGCGGCACCGAGGTCGACGACGGTGTTGCCGGGACCGAACAGACCCGCGTCGCCGTCGAGTTGCTTCAGCTTGTAGGCCGAGCGGGCGCGGTAGCCCTCCTGTTTGGCCTTGTTGTAGTAGTGGTCTTTCCGTGCCATACTTACCTCGTTGAACTGCCCGTGATGTTCCGCGTGGGAACAGCCGGCGAATTCGCGTTCATATCGGGTGTGACGTGGTCAGCCCGGAAAGGCACATCGGATAGCGCCCGGAGACGGGGCGGCGCGGCTGCCAGCGCGGGGACCGCGGACGCGACACCGCCGAAGTCAGCCCGGAGACGACTCCGTCTGTGGACCGCGGAACGCCGACAGCGCGTCCGCATCCGCGTCCCCGCCGGCGCGGGAGAGAACCGTCACGATGTCGTCCGGCTCGATGACCGTGTCCCCGTGCGGGGTGAGTTCGCGGTCGCCCCGCTCGATGGCGATGACGAGCGTCTCGTCGTCGAGAATCCCCCGCTCGGAGGCGTCTTCGAGCGTGAGGCCGGCTATCGGCGCGTCGGACTGCACGGGGACCTCGACGACGCTCGCGTCGCCGGTGAGGCTGATGAAATCGTTGGCTTCGGGCGCGTGACCGCCGTCGTCGGGGTCGAACGGGCCGTAGGGGGCGAACAGCTCCTCTTCGAGCAGGTCTTCGTCTTCGATGTGGATGCCGATGTCGGTGAGCAACCGCGCGACGCGCCGGAGGTCGCCGGTGCTCTCGCCGACCGCGAGGACGTGGAGGTTGCGGCGACCGGTCATCAGCGTCCGGACGTTGATGACGCCCGGAATCGCCCGCGCCTCGTGGGCGAGCGCCTCTCGTTCGGTCACGGGAACGTCGCAGAGATAGAGGTTCGTGAGCTTCCCGCCGGCGAGTTCGAAATCGACCTGCGCGGTGCTGCCGCGGATGATGCCGGAGTCTTCGAGCTTGTGGATTCGGTTCCGGATAGTGGCTCCGGAGACGCCGGCCTCCGCCGCGAGCGTGCTGGCGGACGTGTTACGCGCATCGTCCATCAGGGCGTAGAGGATGCGGCGGTCAATCTCGTCGAGCCGGTGGTCGGTGTTACGATATGGCATCGGTGACTGTGTCGAGTTTCGGTTTGCGAAGTTAGCTACCCCGCGTTTTCATATAAGGCTTGTCTGGACGACGCCCGTCTTGCGAGACGGAACTGCTCGACCGAGGAGCCGCGAGGTGAGGACGGCCCCGTACCGGCCCGTGAGGGACCGCGAAGACGAGCCAGCCCGGAGACGGATGACCCACGGGGACTTCGTTCTTAGAAATTATATTCATTTCTATTTTCGAATTCGAAGTGAAAAGGTAGAACTTATATCGTTACACAACCGGGTAGCGACCATGCACGAGACGAACGTCACCGAGACGGCCGATAGCGCGGCGCTCCGACCCGAACAGCGGGTTCCGAAGCGACGGAGCGAGGGTCCCAGCACGGAGGCCAACGGATGAGCGACGAGGAACTCGCGAAGGACCTCGGCCTCCTGTCGGCGCTGACTATCGGCATCGGGACGATGATCGGCGCGGGCATCTTCGTCCTACCCGGCGTCGCGGCCAGCACCGCCGGCCCGGTCGTCGTCGCCTCGTTCGTCGTCGGGGGGCTCATCGCGCTGGTGAACGCGCTTTCGGTCTCCGAACTCGGCACCGCGATGCCGAAAGCCGGCGGCGGCTACTACTACGTCAACCGCGCGCTCGGGCCGCTGTTCGGCTCTATCGCCGGCCTCGGCGACTGGATGGGGCTGGCGTTCGCCTCCGCGTTTTACAGCATCGGCTTCGGGCAGTACCTCGCGACGCTCGTGCCGATGCCGGAGTTCCTCTTTCTCAACGAGGTGCAGGTCGGCGCGCTCGTCGCCGGGGCCGTCTTCGTGGGCGTCAACTACATCGGTGCCAAGGAGACCGGCGGCGTACAGACGGTCATCGTCACCGTCCTGTTGGCGATTCTGGCCCTGTTCGCGGTCCAGGGCTGGCTGTCGTTCGACGTCGCAACGCTCGTCGGTGACGGCGGTATCGCGCCGTTCGGCTACGGTGCCATCCTGCCGGGGACGGCGCTCGTGTTCGTCTCGTTTCTCGGCTACGCGAAGATTGCGACCGTCGCCGAGGAGCTGAAGAACCCCGGCCGGAACCTCCCGCTGGCGGTTATCGGGAGCGTCGCCATCGTCACCGTCCTCTACGCGATTCTCGTGAGCATCATGCTCGGCGTGGTGCCGTGGCCGGACCTGAGCCAGAGCGCGCCGCTGACGCAGGCGACGCAACTCGCGTTCCCCGGCGGGCTGGCCGGCCTCGCCGTCACCGTCGTGACGCTGGGCGCGCTCCTCGCGACCGCCTCCAGCGCGAACGCGTCGATTCTGGCGTCGGCCCGAATCAACTTCGCGATGGGCCGGGACCGAATCGTCACCAACTGGCTCAACGAGATTCACCCGAACTACGCGACGCCCTACCGGTCGATTCTCGTCACGGGTGCCGTCATCATCCTCTTCATCGCGGCGCTCGGCCGAGACATCGAGGTGTTGGCGAAAGCCGCGAGCGTCCTCCACCTCGTCGTCTACGCGCTCATGAACGCGGCGCTCATCGTCTTCCGGGAGACTGACCCGGAGTACGACCCGGCGTTCACCGTGCCGCTGTACCCGGTTACGCCGCTCGTCGGCATGGCGCTCTCGCTCGGACTGCTGGCGTTCGTCGGCGGGGAAGAGCTCCTGCTTTCGGGGCTGTTCGTCGTCGGTGCCGTGGTCTGGTACTTCGTGTACGCACGCAACAACGCCGACAGACAGGGGCTTCTCGGTCGGCACATCCTCTCTCGGGGCGACGAGCTACCGAACACGGTCGTCGACGCCGCGGCGACGGTCGCGCCGAACGGGTCGGGTCGCATCGACGACGCGCCCGCGACGACGACGATGGTCGCGGTTTCGAACCCCCGAACCGAGCGGGCGCTCGTGACGCTCGCGGCCGCGCTCGCGAAGTTCGACGGCGGGCGGGTCCTCGCGACCCACGTCATTCAGGTCCCGGACCAGACCTCGCTGGCGGCCGCGGCCGACCAACGCGACCGCATCTCGAAGGCGTCCGAACGGCTCATGGCCGACGCGCGAGCCGACGTCGAACAGCTGGACGTGCCGGTCGACACGCGGACGATTCTCTCCCACGAGGGGCTCGCGGAGGTGTTCGACGCGGCGCGCCAACACGGCGTCGACCGGGTCATCATGGGCCACAGCGGCGCGAAACTCGCCGGCGGACGGGTCGAGGGCGCGCTCGACGAACTGACGCACGACCTCCCGTGCGACGTGGTCGTCCTCGACGGGGAGGAGTTCGACCCGAGCGAGGTGCTGCTCCCGACGGCGGGCGGGCACTCGTCTGACCTCTCCGCGGAGGTCGCACGAGCGCTGCAAGCGACGACCGACGCGCACATCTCGGTGCTGCACGTCGCTGACGAGGTCGCGGCCGGTCGGGAGTTCCTCGAACAGTGGGTCGCGGAACACGACCTACACGGAGTGGAGCAACTGGTCGAGACGGGCGACGTGGAGACCGTCATCGGCGAGGCGGCGGCGGACAAGTCGCTCGTCCTCGTCGGCGCGACGGAGACCGGCCTGCTGTCCCGACTCGTCGGCGGGTCGCTGGCGCTGTCCGTGCTCGACGACCTCGAGACGACCGTGTTGCTGGCCGAGCGCCCCCGGCGACGGTCGCTCCGAGAGCGGCTGTTCGGCTAACCCGCGAGTTCGTCGAACAGCGCCGAAACGCGCCCCTCGATGTCGTCGCGAATCGCCCGGACCGCATCGAGGTCCCGGCCGTCCGGGTCGTCGAGGTCCCAGTCGCGGGCGTCGCCGCGCCACGTCATGGGACAGATGCCCTCGGCCGAACAGCCCATCGTGACGACGATATCCACGTTCATAATCTCGTCCTGCTCGATTGCGCGGGGCGTCTCGTCGGCGAGGTCGAACCCCGCATCGCCCATGACCTCGACGACCTCGTCGTGGACGTGGTCGGCGGGGTCGGTGCCGCCGGTGACGACCTCGATGCGGTCGCCGACGCCGCGCTCGTCGCGTTCCCGGCGGGCGAAGGCCGTCGCCATCTGACTCCGGCCGGCGTTCTGGACGCAGACGAAGGCGACGCGGGTCGTAGTCGCGTCGGCGTCGGCGTCAACATCGACATCGGCGGCGTCGGTCATCGCTCGGCACCTCGTCGGCGGGCGGCTGGCTTCGTCTCCTCGTTCGCCATGGTCTGGAGTTACACAATCAGCTATTTGAGTGCTTTGAAGCCCGAAACCCTCGAAATCGTCGGATTAGCTATGTACGAAGGCAGTGACAACAACACCCATGGGGAGCCGAGGGGAGCGGTGGGGTGCTCGCGGGAGCGCGCACGCGGGAGAGCGTGCGAACATCATATTGCGGTGAGTCCAAATCAGGAGTATTTTTAAGACCGCTGTCGTACGACGGCACATATGTTCAAGGCCATCGTGAGCGCCGCGACGCTCCGGGACGCGCTCGACTCCGTGAGCGTCCTCGTCGACGAGTGTAAGATTCGACTCAACGAGGAGAGTCTCTCCATCCGCGCCGTCGACCCCGCGAACGTCGGCATGGTGGACCTCACGCTCGACGCGGCGGCGTTCGAATCCTACGAAGCCGACGGCGGCGTCATCGGCGTCAACCTCTCTCGCCTCGAAGAGGTCGCCGGGATGGCGGGCTCGGGCGACCTCATCCACCTCACGCTCGACGAGGAGACGCGCAAGCTCAACATCCGCATCGACGGGCTGTCGTACACGCTCGCGCTCATCGACCCCGACTCGATTCGCCAGGAGCCCGACATCCCGGACCTCGACCTCGCAGCGAACATCGTCCTCGAAGGGACGCACCTCGACCGCGGTATCAAGGCGGCCGACATGGTTTCGGACCACATCCGCCTCCGCGTCGACGGCGCCGAAGAGACGTTCCACATCGAGGCCGAAGGCGACACCGACGACGTGGACCTGTCGCTTCCCCCGGCGGACCTCATCAGCATCGAAGCCGGCGCGGCCGACTCGCTGTTCTCGCTCGATTATCTCAAAGACATGAACAAGGCGATTCCGACCGACGCCGAGGTCACCGTCGAACTCGGCGAGGAGTTCCCGGTCAAGCTTCACTACCAAATCGCAGAAGGGATGGGCACCATCACGTACATGCTCGCCCCGCGCATCCAGAGCGACTGAGCGGACGTTTCGGCGGCCGCGTCGTTGTCCGACCACCGAGCCGTCCCACTCGTTTCTCTCGATTCTCAGCGGTCAGCGACCGCGCCGCCCGACTCGTCGGCCGCGATGACGCGGTTCGGTCGCGGCGTCGACTCAAGAGCGGTAGCGGTCGATGACGCGCTTGGCCGAGACGGCCTTTTCCTTCCAGCCGTAGCCCGCCTCGTAGACGTGGCGCTTCTTCTCGACGAGTTCGGCGGGCGTCGCCTCCTCGAAGCCGCCGCGGTCCCACGCGCCGGTGTCGCGGAGCCAGTTGACGACGTTTTCGCGCGTCTCGGGCCACGACAGGCCGACCATCTCGTACCACGCTATCATGGCGAAGACGGCGTTGTCGTGACAGCCGGGGACGCTCCCGTACTGGTGGAGCGTCCGCATCGGCTCCCGGGTCGGCTCCGAGACCTCCTCTCTGAACTCCTCGGCGGTGCGCAGTCGGAGAACGCCCGTGTTCGCGTCCGACACCCGCTCGTCGCGCTTGAGTCGGCGGAGCGCGGCCTGCTGAAGCGGCCCCCACTCGCCCGGCGCTTCGCGGCGGAGCGTCTCCTCGTCGCACGGGCCGCCCGCGAGGACGGAGACGATGTCGACGTAAGCCCGCTCGACTTCGACCCACGGCGTCCCCTCGAAGCGACAGTCGGCGTCGTGGAGACTGGTCGTGGCGCGGCAGTCCGGACACGGGTAGTCGAAGTGCGGCACGTGAGAGCCTGAGGAAGTGGTCGGTAATAGGTTGTGTGATGCGCCGTCGTCGCGGCGGGGCGGGTGAGAGACTCGGCCGCACGGCCCACGCCGCCACCGCCGAATCCGTCGCGTTTATCGGTGGGCACCCGGAACGTGGCGGTATGCGGATGCGCCCGCTCCACGCCCGATACCCGTTTTTCGCCGCGGCCAGAGAGGCGGTCGAATCGGCGGACGTCGCCATCGCGACGCTCGTCGCAGAGGACGCCCCGGCCGTCGAGCGTGGCGTCGAGCGCGTCGAACGCGCCCTCATGGAGGGCACCGTCGAACCCGACCCCGGCGAGGCCTACCCGCGGGAGACCAAGACGGAACTGCTTTCGTACCCCATCTCGCGCATCATCGTCTCGCTCGTCGAGACGCCCGCGGCGGTGGACAAGTACGCCCGCGCCGAGGCCGACACGGCCTACGAGCGCATGCTCGCTGACTTCGACGCCGGCGACGACGACGTCCACGGCGAGGCCCGCGCGAGTCTCGACGACTTCCTCCGCGAGTTCGACCTCGACGGCGCGGTGCGGGCCGAGTCGAACCGGACCCGCAACAGCCGCCGCGCGCCCGCCCACTACTGGGTCGACGTGGGGCCGTATCTCACCTACTCCGACACCGACTGGGGCGCTGACTGGCGACTCGTCAACCGCTCGCTGGCCGACGGCGCGGTCCGCGTCACCCGCGAGGAGCTCTCGGAGCTGCTCCGCGAGGCTGTCCGCCGCCGGGTCGCCGAGGGGCTTCCCTTCGCCGTCCGCGGCAGCGACGCGGGCGACCGCCTCGCCGACGCGCTCAAACCCCACGTCGAGCGCCTGCGGAACCTGCTTTCGGACCGCGGCGCGGTCAACGCCGTCTACGTCGACGCGGTGGACCCCGACCACTTCCCGCCCTGCGTCGAGGCGCTGTTGGCGCGGGCGCGAGAGGGCGAGTCGCTCCCGAACGAGGCGGCGTTCGCGCTCGCGGCGTTCCTCGTCGGCGTCGGCCTCGACCCCGAGGAGGTCGGGGGCGTCGTCGGCGACGAAACCGCCGAGGCGTTGCAGAAGCGGGCGACCGTCCTCGCGGATTCGAGCGGGTCGCAGTACGCGCCGCCGACCTGCGAGACGATGCAGGCGTACGACCTCTGTGTGAACCGCGACGACCGCTGTGACACCATCGAGCACCCGATGAACTACTTCGAGACGGCGACGAACGACGCGGACGCGGACGCCACCGACGAAGCCGCCGACTGACGGAGTCCGTGCTGACGACGTAGCCAACCCGCGAGCGCCGCCGCTGCGCGTCGAGCGCCCGCGCGACGGCGAACCCGTCGTCGAAACCGACCAGCCGGATTAGGAAGAACGCGACAGCCAAACGCCGATACCAGCCATCACGAGGACGAACGCCGTGATAGCGCCGACGAGTGCGAGCCCGCCGGTGGAGACGAGTCCACTCTGGTTGTAGGTCGCACCGATGCCGACGATGAGGGCGATAAACACCCCGACCGCGACGATGGAGACGGCAATCTTCCGCCGCATCTCCGCTTCGATAGCCATGCGACGACGTATCCGCGGCCGTTCTAAAAGGTCTTCGATGGGCGGATGCCCGACGAGAGCCACTCACGCGCCCGATTTTCCACACGAAACGAGGGTTTAGGTCGTTCGAGAACCTACACGCAGGTGACGGAAACCGACCCCGAACGGCCGCTGGGAGGGTCGGAATCCCGCACCACCATGACGCACATCGCACACACACCCGCGTCGACTCGCCGCCCGGTGCGCCGCAAGACAACGCTTCCGTCGGACGGACTGTCCGGGCGCGCCCGCCGCGCCCGCGTCGAACCGATGGCCGTCCGGCCGCTCCGAGACGGTCGCTACGTCGTCGAGACCGACGGCGGCACCTACGTCGTCGACGTGGAGGCGCGCACCTGCACCTGTCCCGACAACGCCATCCGGCACGCCCGCTGTAAGCACCTCCGCCGGGTCGCCATCGAAATCACCCGCGGCGAGGTCCCGCCGCCGGGCCGCCGGCGCGCCACCTGCGCCGTCTGCGGCGACGAGACGTTCGTTCCGATGGACGCGACGGGGCCGCAGCTCTGTCGCGACCACGACCACCGCGCCGGCGACCTCGTCCGCGACCGCGAGAGCGGCGGCCTCCTCGTCGTCACGCGGGCGCTCGGCACGCGCGCCGACGAGACGCCGACGGAGACGGGAACCCTCGTCTCGGCGTACGAGACGAACGCCGACTACGGCGACCACGAACCGACGTTCGAGGCGGTCTATCTCGACTCGCTGCCGGTGAACGCCGGTCTCTCCGACCTCGGTGAACTGCACGCCTACCGGTTCCCCGCCTCGCGGCTCAGCCGCGTCGAGCGCGGCTTCGTGGGCGCGAACTCGCTCGGCGAGCGGCTCGCTCGGGCGTGAGCGAGCGCGGAAAATCGCGTCGCGACCTCAGTCGCCGCCGAGTTTGGTCTGCGTCGGGCCGCCGGTGAACGACTCGAAGTCCTCGCCCTCCGCCAGCGCCGTCTCCTTTTTGACGCGGTAGTTCCCGCCGTCGGTCACGTAGAGGTCGCCGGGGTGGAAGAAGTACCAGTCCTCGCGGTCGAACCGGACGGCGATGCGAGCCTTCGCGCCGAAGTTCCGCGAGAAGTAGACGAGCGCTTCGACCTCCTCGCCGCTCAGGTAGATGGGGCGGCCGCTGGAGGCCTTCGCCTCGATGGCGTAGAACACCTCGCCGTTGCCCGCGAGCACGTCGGGGAGTTCGCGCGTCGTCGCGCTCCCGGAGGCGGGCGCGCGCATGACGGCGAAGCCGGCCTCGTCGAGAGCGTTGACGAGTTCGCGCTCGCGTCGGTCTCCCTTTCTGTTCGAAGACATGGTCGGGAGTCGGCCGCGGGCGGTGATAAATGGGGCGACCGGCGTCCGGGAGCGCAGACGAGATGCGCGGCGTCACTCGAAAAGCGGGACGGCGTCCCCCCACAGCGCCCGGAACTGGCGGTCGAACTCGTCGACGACGCCCGCGTCCGTCACCACGACGACGCCGAGGCGGTCGGCGGCGGACTGCGGGTGCGGAATGTCGACCGACGCGACCGTCCCGTCGACGACGTCGAACGAGACCGGCAGGTGCGGCAGGACGCGGATTCGAACCGTCTGGGGCTTCGACGCCACGAGGCCCCGAAACTCGTCGGGAAGCGAGTCGAGCACGGGGTCGCTGAGGAGCAGCGACACGTCGAGGTCGTCGCGAGCGCCCTCGAAGAACGCGTCGAACTCGGTTCTGAGCGTCTCCCACGACGCCCGCTCGTACGGCGGGCCGACCGCGGCGGAGACGGACTCGGTCGCCGCCCGGACGTGTTCGTGCATCGCCGTCCGCATCTCGTCGCCGCCGAGGCGGCCGAGCCAGACGCTCCCGTCCGCCGGCGGCGTCGGCAGGAGGTTCGACCGGACCGCGTCGGCCACGTCGCGGTATCGCGTCCACTCCTCGCGCAGTTCCGCCGCGCGCTCGGCCAGCAGTCGCTCGACCGCCGCGCCCGGGTCGACGGCGGCGTACCGCGTCGGCTGGGTCGACTGCGCGCGGACCAGTCGGCGCGACCGAAGCCCGTTGAGCACGTCGTAGACCCGGCCGTTCGGGACGCCGCTCGCGTCCGAGACGGTCGCGGCCGTCGCGGCTCCCGTGACGAGGAGCGTCCGGTACGCCTTCTCCTCGTAGTTCGACAGGCCGAGTTCCCCGAGTTCGGTCATAGGCGGGACTCCCTCGCCCACAAGTTAGTATTTTGATGTTTCTTGGCCGGCCGCGAGCAACGAACCGCAAGTGGCGGGCGATTGCAGAACGCTCATCCGGGTCGTGGCGGGACCGACGGACATGAACCCGTACGTGTTACTCGCCGGCGCAATCGCGTCGGAACTCGTCGGAACGACCGCGCTCAAACTGTCCGCGGGGTTTTCCAAGCCCGTGCCGAGCCTCGGCGTGGTAGTCGGCTACGGTCTCGCGTTCTACCTCGTCTCGCTGACGCTCGAAGAGCTCCCCATCGGTGTGGTGTACGGGACGTGGGCCGCGCTGGGCATCGTCGGCGTCGCGGCCATCGGCGTCGTCGTGTTCGACGAACCGGTCGACCTGACGGGCGTCGTCGGCCTGCTTCTCATCCTCGCCGGGATTTACTGCGTCAACGTCCTCTCGGAGATGGCCGCGCACTAACGCCGGCGAGTGGGCCGAACGCGGTCGCTGACGCGCGGCGGCTGTGAGAAACGAGAGAGAGCGCGGGTCGGCTTACGTTCCGTGGGCCCAGCTACCCATGTACTCGCGCTGTTCGTCGGTCATCGAGTCGAACTCGATGCCCTCGGCGTCGAGTTTGATTTCGGCGACTTCGCGGTCCAGTTCGTCGGGCACGTCGTGGACGCCGGCGTCGTAGTCGTCCCCGTTTTCGACGAGTTCGCGGACGACGACGGCCTGCACGCCGAACGACTGGTCCATGACCTCGACCGGGTGGCCGAGCGCGATGGGCGACGCGAGGTTGACGAGGCGGCCCTCGGCGAGGACGTTCAGGCGGCGGCCGTCTTCGAGTTCGTAGGCGTCGACGCCGTCGCGGGCCTCGTACTCGTCGACCGCGAGGTCCGACAGCGCGTCGAGGTCGATTTCGATGTCGAAGTGGCCGGCGTTGGCGAGCAGGACGCCGTCTTTCATGTTCTCGAAGTCCTCGCGGGTGATGACGTCGCGGTTGCCGGTGGTCGTGATGAACACGTCGCCGACCTTCGCGGCCTCCTCCATCGGCATCACGTCGTAGCCCTCCATGTGGGCTTCGAGCGCGCGCCGGGGGTCGACCTCGGTGACGATGACGTTCGCGTTCTGGCCGGCGGCCTTCTTGGCGACGCCCTTGCCGCAGTAGCCGTAGCCGCCGACGACGACGTTCTTGCCGGCGTACGAGAGGTTCGTCGTCATGGCGATGGTGGCCAACGACGACTCGCCCGTGCCGTGGACGTTGTCGAACAGGCGCTTCATCGGCGTGTCGTTGACGGCGAAGACGGGGTAGTTCAGTTCGCCGTCCTCGTCCATCGCGCGGAGGCGGTGGACGCCGGTCGTGGTCTCCTCGGCCCCGCCGACGATGGTGTCGATGAGTTCGGGGTACTCCTCGTGGATGGTAAAGACCATGTCCATGCCGTCGTCGACCGTGACGGTCGGTTCGTGGGCGATGACGGCGTCGATGGCCGCGTAGTAGTCCTCGTCGTCGACGCCGCGGACGGCGTAGGAGGTGATGGCGTCGTGGGCGTCGAGCGCCGCCGACACGTCGTCGTGGGTCGAAAGCGGGTTACAGCCGGTGATGGCGACTTCCGCGCCGCCGAGCGCCAGCAGTTCGACGAGGTTCGCCGTCTTCGCCTCGACGTGCATCGCCATACCGACGACCTCGCCGGCGAGCGGCTGTTCCGACTCGAACTGCTCGCGGAGCTCTTGCAGGATGGGCATGTGCTGGAGCGCCCAGTCCATCTTGCGTCGTCCCTCCGTCCGGGCGGCCTCGACGTCGTCGAGGTGCTCGGAGACGGGAGCGTAGTGTTCGCTCATACCCGTGGGTTCGGAGAGGGGTCCGAAAACCCTACCGAAGGCGGTCGCCGCCCCCGAATCTACAAGTGTCAACCGTGAGATTGTACCGCCGAGGGCCGATGCTCGTCATAGATAACGGCAAGACGCTCGCCGAACAGGAGTTGTTCGCCCTGATGAGCGCCCCCGCAGTTCCGGACCTCTTGCGCGTCGCCGACGAGCCGCTGACGGTCAAGGAGCTGAGCTGTCGGGCCGACGTGCCGCTGTCGACGGCCTACCGGGAGGTCAAGCGGCTCCACGAGGCGTCGCTGTTCGAGAAGTCCATCATGGTCGACCACAGCGACGGCCGACACGTCGCGCAGTACCACCGGACGTTCGAGCGCATGGAGGTCAGCGTGACCGACGACGGACTGCGCATCGAGCTGGCCGGGTAGCAGGCTGGAGGGCGGTGCGACCGGACCAGACGGCGGCGAGTCGGAGGCGGTGGCGGACCGGACGGGGGTTCAGACGCGCTCGCGGAGCGACGCGACCGCTTCGCGGGCGCGGGCCATCACGGCGTCCTCGTCGAGCGTCAGCACCTCGCGGTCCCGCATCAGCACCCGCCCGTCACAGACCGTGTGGCGAACGTCGGAGCCGCGGGCGGCGTACGCGAGGTGGCTCACGAGGTCGTTCGCGGGCGTGAGATGCGGCGCGTCGAGGTCGACGACGGCGAGGTCGGCCGCGCCGCCGACTTCGAGCGCGCCGCCGGGGAGGTCGACGGCGGCGGCGGAGCCGGCGGTCGCCATCCGTACCACGTCGGGCGCGGCGACGGCGCTGGCGTCGTCCGCGGCGAGTTTGCCGAGCATCGCGGCGTCGCGCATCTCGTCGAACATGTCGAGGTCGTTGTTCGAGGCCGCGCCGTCGGTGCCGAGGCCGACCGTGACGCCCGCGTCGAGCAGTTTCTGGACGGGAGCCATGCCGGAGGCGAGTTTCATGTTCGACGCCGGGCAGTGGACGACGCCGGTGCCCGCGTCCGCGAGCAGGTCGATTTCCGCGTCGTCGACGTGGACGCCGTGGGCGAGGAAGTCGTCGGCGGTGAGCATGCCGAGGTCTTTCGCGTACGACAGCGGGCGCTCGCCGCGCCCGTCGACGATGGGGTCGACCTCGTCGGTCGTCTCGTTGGCGTGGTAGTGGACCGGGATGCCCTCGTCGTGGGCGTCGGCGACGAACTCGCGGAGGTACTCCTCCGCGACCGTCGTCAGCGAGTGCGGCATCGCGGCGGTCCGAATCCGGCCGTCCGCCGCGCCGTCGAACTCGCGGGCCACGTCGAGGCTCTCGTCGATGTCGGCCCGCGCGTCCGCGTCGTCCTTCCCGAGCGTGACGACGCCGTGGCCGAGGCGGGCGCGGAGGCCGGCCTCCTCGACCGCGGCGGCGATTTCGGGGACGTGGAAGTACATGTCCGCGAACGCGGTGGTCCCCGACTTAATCATCTCCACGAGGCCGAGTTCCGCGCCGGCGCGCACGTCCTCGGGCGTGAGCGCGCCCTCCGCGGGCCAGATGTCCTCGCGGAGCCACGCGTCGAGCGGCTTGTCGTCGGCGTAGCCGCGCAGGAGCGTCATCGCCACGTGGCAGTGGGCGTTCACCAGACCGGGCGTGACGAGACAGCCCGCGGCGTCGAGCGTCTCGTCGGCGTCGGCGTCGAGGTCCGCGCCGATGTCGAGGATGGTTCCCTCGTCGCGGTCCACGAGTACGTCCGCGTCCTCGACCGTCGCGTCGGGGCGGAGCACCTGTCCGCCCGCGATTCGGAGCGTGTTCATGTCGCTCGTTCGGGGCGGCGGGGTGGTGAATCCACCGTCTCGCGGCCGCGAGAGACGACCGCCGGTTTCGGCGCTGAGCGGGCCGAATACCGGCGGTAGTCCGATTCCCGAAAATCGAGAACGAGCACCCTCCCTTAGGTCCGAACCCCCAGTATCGGGGGACATGGAGCCCCCGTCGAACCTCGCGCTCGTTCCGGGGCACGTCCAAGCGGGCGGTCCGTGGATGACCGCGGTCGTCGTTCTCGCGGGCGTCTCGTCGGTCACGCTGGCCGCGCTCGGCGTCGCCGTCTTCCTCCGGCGGCGGACGCGGTCGCACCTGCTCGTCGCGCTGGCGCTGTTGGCGTTCGCGTCGCGGGCGGCCGTCGCGGCGCTGACGCTCGGCGGCGTCCTCTCCGAGTTCGACCACCACGTCGTCGAACACCTCTTGGACCTCGCGATGGCCGGCCTCGTCCTCGCGGCCATCTACTACGCCCGGAGCATCGAGCGCGAGGCGGGGGTCAACGACCCATGAGTGAGACACGAACCCGCGTCGCCGACCACATCAAGCACAACCCGGGAGTCCACTTCAACGAGCTCGTTCGCGCGCTCGACCTCGCTCCCGGCCAGGTACAACACCACGTCCGCAGACTGCTCTCCGACGAGACGGTCCGCCGCTCCGAGTTCTACGGACGGACGCACTACTTCCCCCCCGAGTTCGACGCGTGGGAGCGCGGCGCGCTCGCGCTCGTCCGCCGGGAGACCGCCCGCGACATCCTCGGCCACCTCCTCGAACACGGCGACGCCCGCCCCGACGACGTGGCCGACGACATCGGCGTCGCCCGCAGCACGCTGGAGTGGCACCTCGACCACCTCGTCGAACGCGACGTGGTCCGCAAGGAGCGCGACCTGCACAACCGCGTGACGCTCGTCCTCACCCACCCCGAGCGGACGACCCGGCTGTTGGACGACGTGTCGCCGTCGCTCCCCGAGCGGTTCGTCGACCGGTTCGACCGCCTGCTCGACCACCTCGTCGAAGGATAGCGTCGGGTCCCCGGAGCGGTCCCTACGCGTCCGTCTCGTCCGCCCCGGAGCCGTCTCGGACCCGTTTGATGCGCGATGCCAGCAACGGCTCGAACGAGAGGAACGACCCCGCGCGGCCGGTATCGACCTCGTCGGCGGTCGCGGCGAGCGCGTCGGCGACGGCCGCGCGGCCGACCCGTTCTGCCGCCGCCTCGTCGGCCCGATAGACGAGCCGCTTGCTCGCGTACTCGCCGGTCACGAGCAGTATCACGCCGACTCCGGCGAAGGTCAAGAACGACAGGACGAACCCGAACGGCGACCACGCGATGCCCCAGAAGACGAACGCACCGGCCGCGGTCACGGTGAACAGCCGAAGCCCGTAGACGAACCGAACGACCCGTCCGGCGTCGACCGCGAGGAGCGCCGTAACCGTCTCGTCGTCGTAGCGGTCGAGCAGCGAGTCGGTGAGAAAGAGCGTCTTCCGACCGACCGGGCCGCGGACGAGGTGGTCCGAGCGGTGGCCGCCGCCGTCGAGGAGTCGAATCCGTGAGACCGAGAGACCGGCGCGGTCGCACAGGCGGTCGAGTCGCTCGCGCGTCGCGTCGTCGGGGACCGTCGTCGTCTGCGAGACGCCCACGAGCGGTGCCGAAAAGGCGTACGCGGCGGCTGCGAACGCGAGCAGGGTGAGCAGGCCGCTGGTCTCCAAGACCCGGAATTCGACGTGTAGCACGGTCACCACGCAGAAGACGAGCGCCGCGATGAAGAGCTGATAGCGGAACATCTTCGCGGCCGCCGCTCCCGCGCCCATATCGGCGTCTCGCACGCGTCTCGCCACCGGGAACGCGCCCATGTACGAGACGGTCGCCACGACCGCGGCACCGACGCCGGTGAGCGCCCAGCCGAGAGCCGCCCACGGCCAGTCGGTCTGGAGGCCGACGGCCGCGAGGAGCGCTCGGTCCGCGTTCGTCCACCAGACGACGCCGACGAACAGGATGGCGGCGTAGAGCCAGTTGCTTCGAACTCGCTGTCTGAACCGCTGGACGGACACGTCTCGGCGTTCGAGGCGACCGGCGCTGAGTCGGGACCAACCGGCACCGAGGAGGGAGACGCCGACGAGCGCGCCGGCGAACGTGACGGGAGCCATAGGTGACACTTCGCAGACGTGTCAAAAACCGTTCCGGCTTGCGAAAGTCAATTACCTCCGGGACGTGACGGGGAGGTATGCGAATCGCCGTGCCCAACAAGGGCCGCCTGCACGAACCGACGATTGAACTTCTGGAGCGTGCGGGGCTGCACCTCGACAACGGTGCCGAGCGCAAACTCTACGCCGGGACCGTCGACCCCGACGTGACCGTGCTGTTCGCCCGTGCCGCCGACATCCCCGAGTACGTCCGCGACGGGGCCGCCGAGGTCGGCATCACGGGCCTCGACCAGGTCCGCGAGTCGGGCCACGAACTCGAGGACCTGCTCGATTTGGAGTACGGCAAGTGTCGGCTCGTCCTCGCCGCGCCCGAGGACGGCGACATCGAGACCGTCGACGACGTGTCGGGCAAGGTCGTCGCCACCGAGTTCCCCCACATCGCGCGGACCTACTTCGAGGAGGCGGGCATCGACGCCGAAGTCGTCGAGGTCACGGGCGCGACCGAACTGACGCCCCACGTCGAGATGGCCGACGCCATCATCGACATCACCTCGACCGGGACGACCCTGCGGGTGAACCGGCTCGCGGTCGTCGACGAGGTGCTGTCGTCGTCGGTTCGGCTGTTCGCCCGCCCCGACGTGGTCGACGACCCGAAGGTCCAGCAGTTGCTCATGGCGCTCGAATCCGTCCGCTCGGCGGAGGGCAAGCGCTACCTGATGATGAACGCGCCGCGCGAGAAGCTCGACGAGGTGAAGGAGGTCATCCCCGGCCTCGGCGGCCCGACCGTGATGGACGTCGCCGGCGACTCGACGGTCGCCGTCCACGCCGTCGTGAACGAGCGCGACGTGTTCGAGGTCGTCAGCGACCTGAAAAGCGTCGGCGCGAGCGGCATCCTCGTGACCGAAATCGAGCGGTTAGTCGAGTAAGCGACGCGCCGATTTTCACTGTTTCCAGCGCAGCTCCGGCACCGTGACCGACGGGTCGAACCCGAGGTCGCCGCGGCGCACCCGGACGTAGGCCGCGATGCAGACCGCGCCGAGGACGATTGCGCCGACGCCGAGCAGACCGGCCTCCGGGCCGAACGCGCCGCCGGTAATCACGTCGGGGCCGCGTTCGGTCGTCTCGACGAGCGACGTGCCGAAGTCGAGGCCGCTGACCGCGAAGCCGAAGACGCCGCCCTGCACGAAGTTCCACGAGATGTGGATGCCCGTCGGGATGGCGAGGTCGCCGGTGAGCGCGTAGCCGAGGCCGAGCATGACGCCCGCGAGCGTGATGCTCGTCGTGCTGGCGAACCCCGCGTTCGGGTTCGTGTAGTGGGCGACGCCGAACACCGCCGAGGAGACGGCGAGGCCGCCGGCGACCGCCGCGTCCGGGCCGAACCGCCAGCGGAGGCCCTCGGCGACGTCGGTGAGGACGATGCCCCGAAGCAGGAGTTCCTCCGCGATGCCGACGACGACGAAGAACGCCAGAAGCGACCCGACGCCGAGCAGTCGGTCGACGCCGAGCGGGGCGGGAGAGACCGCAATCCAGCCGGCCGCGACGCCGACGACGAAGACGGCGGTCATCAGGCCCGTTCCGAGCGCGAGGCCGAACCCGAGGTCGACCGCCCACTCGCGGTCGAGTCCGAGTCCGAGGTCCGCGACGGTCCGCCTATCGACGTACCGCGCGACGACGAGCGCGGCGAGACCGCTCGCGCCGACCGAGACGAGCGAGACGACGAGCGACGCGAGGCGGCTCGACCCGGCGAGGCCGCCGAGCGCGGTCGAAAGCGAGAATCCGACCACCAGCGAGACGGCCACGAAGACGACGGGCGTCAAGAGCAGGCGAAACGGGGCGCGCGGCCGGCGTTCCGCGTCGTTCCAGAGGAGTCGGCGGGGAGACACGAACGGGGGTTCGGCGGCCTCGGGCAAGAAAGTACGGCGGGTGCCTCAGAATGGCGCGGTCAGCAGGATGGCGGAGAGGCCGAACAGGACGAGACCCAGAAGCACCGAGACGACGAAGTGGATGACGACCACGTACGCCGACAGGCGGGTCGACCGGCCGTAGAGGTACTTGACGAAGCCGAAGTCGAGGCCGAGTGCGAGCGCGAGCGCGACGAAGGAGTTCCAGCCGAAGGAGGTGAAGACGACGGCGATGGCCGCCGGGACCGGGCCGACGGCGAACGCTTTCTTGAGTTCCACGTCGCCGAGGACGTTCCGCGCGGCGATGTGGGCGGTGAGAGAGAGGAACAGCGCGAACAGCGCGAACGTTCCGGCGACGGCCGTGACCGGCGCACCGGTAGCCGTCTGCAAGGTGAGCGCGTCCATACCGGCCCGAAGGACGCGACTGACTTAGATTCGGTCGATTCGAGTCCCGGTTACGCGACGCAGTCGAGGTTCGGTGGCGTTAGAACGACCCGTTGAGGAGACCGAGTTCGGAGAGCCGCGAGATGATGACGTCGACCGCCGCCTCGGCGTCTGTCGGCTGTTTGCCGCCCGTGATGACGAGTTTGCCCGACCCGAAGAGGAGCGCGACGACGCTCGGTTCGTCGAGGCGATAGACGAGGCCGGGGAACTGCTCCGGTTCGTACTCGATGTTTTCGAGACCGAGCCCGATAGCGATGGCGTTGAGGTTCAGGTTCTCGCCGAGGTCCGCGCTCGTGACGATGTTCTGCACGGTGATTTCGGGGTCGTCGTCGACCGGAATCTGAAGCTCGCGGAGCTTGTCGAAGACGATTTCGAGGCTCTCGTGGACGTCGTCGGTCGACTTCGCGCCGGTGCAGACGATTTTCCCGGACCGGAAGATGAGCGCCGCGGACTTCGGCTCCTGCGTACGGTAGACGAGTCCCGGAAACTGCTCGGGGTCGTAGTCGGCACCCTCGAGGTCCATCGCCACGCTCTGGAGGTCGAGCTCTTGGCCGATTCCCGTGGAGGCGACGACGTTTTCGATGTTGATTGTGTCCTTGGGGTCGGTCATACAACGATTTAAGTCACGTATTTAAGGGTTAAAAAGATTGGTGCGAGGGAATGACAGCTTACGCGCGGCGGTGAATAATCCGGGCGTTTCGAGCGGTGACGACCGCGCCGAGAACTGTCAGCGAAAGTGGAACTGCGAGTCGGGCGACCGCCGGCTTGAGCGCCCAGTAGGCCGCGAAGAACAGCGCGACCGAGACGAGCTTCAACACCGCGAACGAGCCGGGACCGGGGTCGCCGCCGGAGAGGCGTCGCACGAGGGGATTGCCTTCCTGCACGCCCGCCGTCCTGACTCCGAGGACGGTCGTGACGTAGTCGCCGAGCCCGTAGGTGAGCGCCGCCGCGCCCCAGAGGATGGCGTCGAGAGAGGTCATGCGAGTGGATTCGGAGCGCCCGATATAAGTCTCGCCGTCGTCGAGGTGTCAGGTTCAGCGGAGTCGCGGTCGGTCCGGGCCGGCCGGCGCCCCCGCGGGCGCGACGACGACCGATACCCTCATTTCCGCGGCCCGTCAGGTCCGAGCGTGTACGGATTGGAACTCGCCGGCGAGGAAGACGCCTTCGCCGCCCGCGAGGCCGAGGCGGCCGCGACGGGCGTGACGGTCGTCGCCCCCGGCCTCGCCACCGCCCGCGGCGTCGACCCGGAGCGCGCGAGGCGACTCGCCTACACCCGGCGCGTCGTCGAACTGGTCGGGCGATGCGACCCCGACATCGAGGCCGCCCGCGCCGTCGTCGCGGCCGCGAACGTCGACCGCGGGGGGACCGTCGCCGTCCGCGCCCGCGACGTGCGAGGACTCGCCGGTATCAGCACGACCGACGCCGAGCGCGAACTCGGGTCGGCGCTCGTCGAGCGCGGCTTCGGCGTCGACTTGGACGACCCCGACCACGAGCTACGGGTCTACTTCTCCGAGGACGCCTGTCTCGTCGGCTGGACCGCCGTCGAGGCCGTCCGCGACTTCACCGACCGGAAACCGACCGACCGGCCGTTTTTCCAGCCGGGCAGCATGGCCCCCGTGGACGCCCGCGCCTTCGTCAACATGGCCGGCGCGCAGCCCGGTGCCCGGATTCTGGACCCGATGTGCGGCACCGGCGGCGTCCTCCTCGAAGCCGGCCTCGTCGGTGCCGACGTGGTCGGCGTCGACGCCCAAGCGAAGATGGTCGGCGGCGCGCGGGAGAACCTGCGTCACTACGTCGGCTCCGGCGACGTGGTCCGCGGCGACGCCACCGCGCTCCCCCTCCGCGACGATTCGATGGACGGCGCGGTGTTCGACGCCCCCTACGGCCGGCAGTCGAAAATCGCCCGCCACTCGCTTGCGGACCTCGTCGGCGGCGCGCTGGCGGAGGTCCGCCGGGTCGCCCCCGAGTGCGTGATGGTTGCCGACCGGTCGTGGGCTGAGGCGGCCGAGGACGCCGGCTGGGAGGTCGAACGAGTGTTCGAGCGACGGGTCCACCGGTCGCTGGTGCGGTACGTGCATCTGCTGCATCGGTAGTCGGAATCGGCGGCGGTGCGGCGGCTCCGACACGGCCGCAGCCGAGACGGGTTTGTTCAACCGCGCGACAAGGCTATGAGCGAGCGCGTCGAAGCGGAGGCATGTCGCGCACGGTTCGAGAGGTTCTCGCGGAAGCGTACGACCCCGACCCACAAGCGATGGTCATCGTCGCGATGGGGTCGTCGTTCCTGCTGTTTTCGCTCCTGTCGTACCCGGCCGGGTCGAACCCGTACTACCTGTTCGGTCTCGTGGTGGCGGTCCTCTCGCTCGTCGTCTCGGTCGTGGTGCTGGCCGTCGAGACGCGCCGGTAGCCGAGGCGACCGGAGATGACTGGAGGCGACTGAGACCGTTAGAGGACTTCCTTCTGCAGTGAGATTTCCCCGTCCGAGCCGACGCGCACCATCACGTACTCGTAGTCCTGAATCCGCCCGTCGTAGGCCACTTCGCCGTCGACGAGGAGTTCCACGTCGCAGGTCTCGGCGTCGGCCTGTCGGATGAGCGTCTCCGTCTCGCCGGGCGAGAGTTCGATGTCGCTCTCGCGGCACGCGGGGTTCAACACGACTTCGCCGGAGAAGCCATCGTCGACCCGGACGCGAACGAGCTCCGACCCCTCGCAGAACTCCGTCCGACCGCAGTCGCTCGTGGTGGTCGCGGCCCGTCCGGATTCGGTCGACTCCGACTCGGAGGTGTTGGTTCCGGTCGTGGTCGTCGTCTCGGTCGGGGATTCGGCGGGGCCGCCGAGACATCCCGAGAGGAGGGCGAGCGAGCCGAGAGACGCGAGGACCCGTCTGCGCTGCATGAGAGGTTGTTCATCTGTCACGTTAAGTGCCTTGTGTGCTCGACGTCCCTCGCCGGGACGGCGCGCTGGCGGCGGTCGCCCGGCCCGACTTAGCTCATGAACAGCCGCCGGTCGGCGCGCTCGTGATTCGCGGAGAGAACGTCGATGAGTGGCGCGAACGGCGACATCTCGTCTATCCCTCGGTCGGCGCTGTCGGCGGCGGCCTCGGTCATCACCGGCTGGAGGTCGTGGAGAATCCGCTGGGCGTCGGTGTGTCCGAGCGAGAGCACCCGCTGGGCGGCCCCGACGAGTCCGGTCACGAAGCCGTGACAACAGAGCAGACACGCCTCCGAGGCGTCGATGTCCGCGCTCGCGGCGGCGACACCGAGGACGACGGCGTAGTTCCCGGTCGCGTCGTCGGCGTCGACGACCTCGGCGTACTCGTCGAGGAGGGGCGACTCGCGGAGCTCCCGCTGGAGCGAGAGGAGGCGGTTGCCGGACTGTCGGGCGCTCTTTCTGAACTCCTTGGACAGCGTCGCCGCCGTCAGACGGCGGTCGGCGCGACAGACCGCGTCGAAGTCGCCGTCGCGGGCGGCGGTGTGAGCCGCCCGAAGCGCGACCAGTTCGCACGGGCCGACCTGCTGTTTGAGATACGTCGATAGCAACGCCCGGAGGTCGTCGGCGTCTTCGACCCGATTTTCCTGAACGAACTGTTCGAGGCCGTAGGAGGCGGTGTACGTCCCGACCGGGAGGAACGAATCGGCCAACCGAAAGGATTCGAGCCGAGCGCCGTCGGTCATCGCTCGTCCCCCCGAGCGGACCGGAGCAGGCCGTCGTGGCTGTGGTCGTGATCGCCGTGGCTGTGGTCGTGATCGCCGTCCCCGTGACTGTGCCCGCCGTGGTGGTGGTCGCCGTGGCTATGGCTGTGGTCGCCGTGGCCGTGGTCGGGTCCACCGTCGTCGAAGAGAGCCGGCGAGACGGTCTCGCGTCGGGTCGTCACGCCCGGCGGGAGGTGGTCCGCGACGGTCGCTTCCATCCGCTCGTAGGTGTCGGGAACCGGGAACAGCGCCTCGCCGTCACGGATGGCGAGGTCCCAGTGGCGGTTGCCGAGCGCGTGACCCAGTTCCACCGCGGCGGTCGTGGACACGTCGGCGGCGCCCACGTCGACGACGAGCACGTCGATAGCCGCGAGTTCGACCACGACGAGGTCGCCAGTCTCCGTTTCGAGCACGTCGCCGTCGTCGAGTTCGCGCCCGACGACGACGCCGAGGTCCCGGCCGTCTTCGGTCTCGGTTCTGACGCGCGAGCGCCGTCGGTCGTCGTCGGACAGCACCACGCGGGCGGCGTCGGCCTCGTCGAGTCTGGCTCGGACCGCCGGGTCGTCCCGGTGGCCGAGGTAGGTGTCGGCGACGAGCATCAGTACTTCCTCCCGGACGGCGCGGGGGCGTCGAGTAACGCCCGCCGCGCACGGTCCCAGGCGGCGTCGCACGCGGTCCGGACGGTGTCCGCGCAGTCACCGAGCGCGCGAACCGCGACACCGGCGTCGTTCGGCAGTTCGGTCGCGCCGGCGCGGGCGTCGGTAGCCGCGACCGCCTCGTGGAGGTCGTCGCTCAACGAGGCCGCGTCTCGGCCCGGCGCGACGACAAACAGGGTCCCGTAGACCGCGTGCTCACCGAGGAGTCCCGGCGCGCTCGGGTCCGACTCGTCGGGCGCGAGATGCGTGGCGTCCTCGAACAGGAGGCCGTCCGGGCCGGTCGCGCGCAGTCGAGAGCGATAGCGGTCGAACTCGAACCGCTCGCCGCGGGCGAGTCGCCCCGAGACGACCACGTCGCCGACGATAGCCGTCGCGCCGTCTGCGACGTCGAGACGCAGGTCTTGCGTGTACCGGGCGTCCGCGTGGAGAATCGTCGGCTCCGGCACGTAGTCGAGGTGGCCGCCGGCGGCGACCGACAGCGCGGTGTCGACGCCGGCGTAGTTGCGCTCCATCGTCTGCACCTTCGTCGAACTCTGCGTCGAGACGTGCGCGATTGCGTCGGCTTCGACCGCGATGGTCAGGTCGTGGCGGTCGCCCTGCGCGACGCCGCCGGTCGGCGACTGGACGAACACCGTCTCTGCCTCGGGGTGCGGGTCGTGGCCGAGCGTTCCCGAAATATGGAACGGCACGGTCGCGTAGTCGTGGACGAGCGCCGTCCCGCGGCTGGTCCGCTCGAACGTCAGTTCGAGGACGCCGTCTTTTCCCGGCGCGCCGACCGCCGCCTGCGGGACGGGCTCCGCCGCGTACCGCTCGAACGACGGCGGGGGCGAGTCGGCGGCCATCAGGCGAACAGCACCCCTTCGCGAACGTGCGTCAGCACCTCCTCGATGCCCGTCTGAGAACGACAGTCGGTGAAGACGAACGGCCCGCTTCGGACCGCCTTCGCGTCCCGCTCCATCACGTCGAGGTCGGCGTCGACGTGCGGCGCGAGGTCGGTCTTGTTGATGACGAGCAGGTCGCAGTCGACGACGCCGGGGCCGCGCTTCCGCGGGATGTCGTCGCCCTCCGCGACGCTGATGACGTACAGCGAGTAGTCCGCGAGCTCGGGGTTGAACGTCGCCGCGAGGTTGTCGCCGCCGCTCTCTATCAGCACGATATCTAGCTCGGGGTGGTCCGCGAGGAAGTCGTCTATCTGCTGGAGGTTCATCGACGGGTCCTCCCGGATGCCCGTGTGCGGGCACGCCCCGGTCTCGACGCCCGCGACGAGGCTCTCGGGGACGACCCCGGCGAACCGCTCGCGCAACACGTCGGCGTCCTCCTGGGTGAGGATGTCGTTTGCGATGACGCCGACGTTCAGCCCCTGTTCGCGAAGCTGCGGCACGAGTTCGGTCAGAAGCGACGTCTTGCCCGACCCCACGGGCCCGCCGATACCGACCGTCGCCACGTCGCGGTGTGTGAGGCTCACGCGTCGTCACCCCCGCTCGCATCGGTCTCGTCGCCCCCGTCGGTCGCCGCGTCCGCAGCGTCGTCGGCGGTGCCGACGCTGTCGGACCGGATGGGGTCGTGGACGGTGACGAGCTTGGTGCCGTCGGGGAACATCGGTTCGACCTGAATCATGTCGATCATCTCGGGGACGCCGTCCATGACGTCCTCGCGGCCGAGCAACTGCGACGCCCCGGAGCGAATCTCGGCGACGGACTGTCCGTCGCGGCCGCGCTCGATACACCAGTCGGTGATGTACGCGACCGCTTCGGGGTGGTTCAGCGGGACGCCGCGCTCCTTGCGGCGTCGCGCGACCTCTGCGGCGGTGAAGACCGTGAGCCGTTCCTGTTCTTTCGGGGTGAGTTTCATAGCGTGTACCGCTGTGCGAGGGGGAGTTCGGAAGCCGGTTCGCAGGTGACGAGTTCGCCGTCGACTTCGACCTCGAACGTCTCGGGGTCGACGTCGATGTCGTCGGGGCAGTAGTCGTTGTACAGCATGTCCTCCTTGCCGGGCGTGCGCGTGCCGCCCACCGGGACGACCCGCGAGTCGAGGCCGTACGCCTCGCCGACGTCGTTGTCGGCGGCGGCCGGGGAGACGAACGACAGCGAGAGGCCGTGTTTGGCCTTGCCGTCCGCGCCGGCCCGCCGGCGCTGGAGAATCGGTTCGCACGTCATCAACGAGCCGTTGGCCTCGCCCATCTCCGAGTGGACGGGGAAGCCGCCTTTGAATATCATCGCCGGCTTGACGCCGAAGAACGCGGGGTCCCACAGCACCACGTCCGCGAGTTTGCCGGGTTCGAGCGTGCCGACGTAGTCGTCGATACCCGCGGATATCGCGGGGTTGATGGTGTACTTCGCCAGGTAGCGCTTGATGCGGTGGTTGTCCGCGCCGGTCCCCTCGTCTTCGGGGAGCGGCCCGCGTTGGGACTTCATCTTCGAGGCGGTCTGCCACGTCCGCGAGACGAGTTCGGCCTGCCGACCCATCGCCTGCGAGTCGGTCGTCATCATCGAAATCGCGCCCATGTCGTGGAGCACGTCCTCGGCGGCGATGGTCTCGGCGCGCACCCGCGATTCCGCGAACGCCACGTCCTCGGGCACGTCGGGGTTGAGATGGTGACACACCATCACCATGTCGAGGTGCTCGTCGAACGTGTTGTCCGTGTACGGCATCGAGGGGTTCGTCGACGACGGGAGCATGTTCGGCTCGCCGACCAGTTCCATGATGTCGGGGGCGTGACCGCCGCCCGCGCCCTCGATGTGGAACAGGTGCATCGTCCGGCCGTCGACGGCCGCGAACGTGTTCTCGACGAAGCCGGCCTCGTTGAGCGTGTCCGTGTGCATACACACCTGTACGTCCTCGTCTTCGGCCACGTCGAGGCAGGTGTCGATTGCCGCGGGCATCGACCCCCAGTCCTCGTGCAGTTTGAGCGCGCACGCGCCGGCTTCGACCTGCTCGATGAGGGGTTCGGACGTGGACGCGTTCCCCTTGCCGTAGAAGCCGACGTTGACGGGCCACGCCTCGGCGGCTTGGAGGAACCGCTTGATGTTCTGCGGGCCGGTCGTGCAGGTCGTCGCGCCGCCGCCGTAGCCGCCGCCGAGCATCGTCGTGATGCCGGACGCCAGCCCGTGTTCGTGCAGTTGCGCGGAGTTCCAGTGGACGTGGATGTCGAGCGCGCCGGCGGTCGCAATCTTCCCCTCGGCCGGGTAGACGTCGGTCGCCGGGCCGACGACCATGTCCACGCCGTCCATCGTGTCGGGGTTGCCCGCCTTGCCGACGCCGACGATGTCGCCGTCGCGGATGCCGATGTCGCCGGCGACGACGCCGAGAACCGGGTCGATGACGGTCGCGTTCGTGATGACCCAGTCCAGCGCCCCGTCTGCTTGGGTCACGTCGGGGGCCATCCCCAGACCGTCGCGGAGCGTCTTCCCGCCGCCGAAGACGGCCTCGTCGCCGTGCGTCCGGTAGTCCGTCTCGACCTCGGCGAACAGTTCGGTGTCGGCCAGTCGGACGCGGTCGCCCTCCGAGGGGCCGTACAGGTCGGCGTAGGCCTCGCGGTCGATGTCCTTCGTCATTCGCTCGACCCCTCCGCGGTGCCGTGTTCGTCGTCGGAAGCGCCGGTGTCAGCGAACCCGGCCGCGCGCAGGCGCTCGACGGCGGCGCTCGGGTCGGTGTCGACGCTGCCGTTGACCATCCCGTTCATCCCGTGGGCGCGGCGCTTGCCGCCGATAGCGACCAGTTCGACCGACGTTTGGTCGCCGGGTTCGAACCGGACCGCGGTCCCCGCGGGGATGTTCAACCGCATCCCGTAGGCCGCCTCGCGGTCGAACGACAGCGCGGCGTTCGCCTCGAAGAAATGGAAGTGAGAGCCGACCTGTATCGGCCGGTCGCCGGTGTTCCCCACCGTCACCTCGGCCGTCTCTCGCCCCTCGTTCAGCGTGATGGTCCCGTCGGCGGTGATGACCTCACCGGGAACGAACTCGCCGGTCATAGCGACACACACCGAACGGACGCGTTCGTGTCGGAATGACCAAATGGATATTCACACATCTTTATCGACATATTCGAGACATTTAGGATAAATATGGCCAGGAGAACAATATTTGCCCTGTCGGGGTCCGAGATGCTACTGGTTTGTCTATCGGACTCCGGTGGACCGAACCGCGCGGGAACCGGCCGCTCACGCCCCGAACACCTATCAAATATTCGAACTGTTCGGAAATAACTGAATTTCTTTAAATTAGTGAACCAATAAAATCTGATGTGTCGAGTATGTCGCAGATGTTACGAGATTACTTTCGGTTACACATGTCTAATGTTTACCTTTTCCAACCTTATACCACTATATTCAATAGATGTAAAATTAATACTCGATTGAGAACCCTTTTATATATCCTTCAGAACGGAGACATGTGTTCGAAAACGTTGACAAACGCACTGCTCTCGTGCAGATTGCTGAAGATTCATCCATTATCTACGCAAAATCGGAGGATTCACGAGTGTCGTTCGGGGGTGTCGGTGAATGAACGACCGACTCGTAAGTCGGCGTCAGTTCCTCGGGTCGGCGGCGGCGGTCGCCGGGACCGCGTTCGCCGGGTGTATGGGAGGTACGTCGTCCAGCAGCGACACGATAACCCTCGGGATACTCGAAGACCGCTCGGGAAACTTCGCGCTGGTCGGTGACCCGAAGTACAAGGCGTCGCTCCTCGCCATCGAGGAGATTAACGAAAACGGCGGCATCAACGGCCAACAGATCGAGGTTTTCGACCCCGACCCGCAGTCCGACAACCAGCGCTACCAGGAGTTGACGAGGCGCGCAATCAATCAGGAGAACGTCGACGCGCTGTGGGCGGGCTACTCCTCTGCGACGCGGGAGGCGATTCGGCCCATCATCGACCGTGAGGACCAACTGTACTTCTACACGACCCAGTACGAGGGCGGCGTCTGCGACCAGAACGTCTTCGCCGTCGGGCCGACCGCCCGCCAGCAGTTGGGGAGCGTCCTCCCGTACCTCGTCGAGGAGTACGGCCCGCGGATCTACACCATCGCCGCCGACTACAACTTCGGACAGCTCTCGGCGGACTGGGTGCGGGTCCTCGCCAACGAGAACGGCGCGGAGGTCATCGGCGAGGAGTTCATCCCGCTTTCGAACTCCCAGTTCGGTTCGACCATCAACCGCATCCAGGAGGCCGACCCCGACTTCGTGATGTCGATGCTCGTCGGCGCGAACCACACCTCGTTCTACGAGCAGAAGGCCTCCGCCGGGCTGGACGTGCCCATCGGAACGTCGACGGCGATGGCGCAGGGGTACGAGCACCTCCGGCTTGACCCGCCCGCGATGGAGAACATCTACGCCGGGGTCAACTACATGGAGGAAATCCCGACCGAGCGGAACACGGAGGACGGCGGCTTCGTCGACCGGTACTTCGAGAAGTTCCCCGACGCGCCGTATCTCAACGAGGAGGCCGAGAACAACTACTTCTCTATCTACATGTACAAGCAGGCGGTCGAGCAGGCCGGGACGACCGACCAAGCGGAAGTGAAGGCCGCGCTCGAATCGGGCATCACGTACGAGGCGCCCGAGGCCCCCGCGGGCGAGAGCATCGCGCTGGACGGGGCGACCCACCACGTCGACCACCACATGTGGGTCATGCGGGCGGACGGAGAGCACAACGTGGAGGCGGTCGACGACCGCGTCATCCCCGAGACGTTCCTCTCGGAGACGGTCGGCTGCGACCTCGCCAGCGAAGACGAGGAGAACCAGTACACACCACAGGACTTCTACGAGGTGGCGGGGTAAGATGGTAAATCCGCTGAACTTACTGTTTCAGTTCCTCGATAGCTTCGCGTTCATCGTGCTGGCGGCCGCTGGCCTCGCCGTCATCTTCGGCATCATGGGCGTCATCAACCTCGCCCACGGCGAGTTCATCATGGTCGGCGCGTACGCCACGACGCTGGCGAACATCCGCCTCGGCCTCCCGCTGCCGGTCGCGATGCTGGCCGGGGTCGCCGTCTCGGCGGTGTTCGGCCTCGTCGTCGAGCGGGTCGTCATCTCCGGGTCGGTGCCGAACGCGGTCAGCCAGCGGGCGCTCGGCCGCGACGTGGTCGAGCCGCTGTACGACCGCCTCGCGGATTCGATGGTTGCGACGTGGGGGTTGAGCCTCATCATGGTGCAGGGCGTCCGCATCACGCTGGGCAACTCGCTGCCCCAGATCGGGACACCGCTCGGGGAAATCGCGTACGGCGGCTACTCCTACTCGACGTACCGCGTGTTGCTGGCGGGCGTCGCCGTCGGCGTGCTCGCGCTGACGTACTACCTGTTTACCCACACCGAGTACGGAATGCGCGCCCGCGCGACGATTCAAAACGAGCGAATCGCAAAGGCGCTCGGCGTCGACACCGAGCGGACGTACATGACGACGTTCGCAATCGGCTCCGGGATGGCCGGGCTGACGGGCGCGCTGTACGCGCCGACGGTGACGATGGTTCCGACCCTCGGCAGCTCGTTCCTCGTGGAGTCGTTCGTCGCCGTCGTCGTCGGCGGCCCGGGCGTCGTCCTCGGGACGACGCTGGCCGGCGGGCTGCTGGGCTCCATCAACGCCCTGTTTTCCAACCTCGTCGGGACGTTCTTCGGTCGCATCGCCCTTCTCGCCACCGCTATCGTGATGATTCGGTTCCTGCCCGACGGCATCACCGGCTTCATCGAAACCGTCCGCGCGCGGCGGCAGGAGGACGCGTAGATGTCGAGCGGAAGCGCCGACGACACCGGGGTTCTCGCCCGACTGCGGCGGCGGGTCGAAGGTCCTAACACCGTCGGTGACTCGCGGGGGTTCTGGGTCGGCTTCGCCGTCGTCGTCGCGGCGCTGTTGGCGTACCCGTTTCTCGCCGGGTCCTATCAGGCGTCGCGGTTCTCGCTGTTCTTCGTGTACGCCTTCCTCGGCCTCTCGCTGTCGGTCGTCTGGGGCTACTCCGGCGTGCTGAGCTTCGGCCAGGTGGTGTTTTTCGGCATCGCCGGCTACACCTTCGGGGTCGTCTCGGTGAACGTCCCGACGCCCCTCGGCATCTCGACGGCGTTCCTCGTCGGCATCCTCGGCGGGGCGGTCGCTGCCGCGGTGCTCGGCTACTTCATGTTCTACGGCGGGGTGCGGGACGTCTACGTCACCATCATCACGCTGGTGTCGACGCTCGTGCTCCACACGTTCATGGCCCAGACCGCGGGCGACGAGTGGACCATCGGAAGCGCCGCGCTCGGCGGCTTCAACGGTATGCCGACGATTCCGACCCTCTCGCTCGGCGTCGGGCCCGCCGCGGTCACCTTCGACAGCGTCTCGTTCTACTACTTCGTGTTGGCGCTGCTCGTCGCCACGTATCTCGGACTGCGGGCGCTCGTCAACTCGGATTACGGGCGCGTGATGGTCGCCGTCCGCGAGGACGAAGACCGCACCCGGATGTTCGGCTACGACGTGCGGCGCGTGAAGCTCACCGTCTTCACCATCGGCGGCGCGCTCGCCGGCCTCTCGGGCGTGCTGTACGCCTCGTGGGGGAACTACGTCAGCCCGCAGGTGTTCGACCTCGCGTTCGCCTCGCTGCCCGTCATCTGGGTGAGCGTCGGCGGCCGCAAGACGCTCCTCGGAGCCGTCGTCGCCACCGTCGGCATCGAGTTCGTCCGGAACTCGCTCGGCGGCGAGTGGGCGTTCGTCGCGGTGGGTGCGCTGCTGTTGGTGTTCATCCTCGGACTCCCCGGTGGCATCGTCCCGTGGGTTCGCCAGACCTACGTCGAACTACGCGGCGGCGCGGCGACGCCGACGCCGTCGGAGAACCCGGAGGTGACTGAGTCATGAGCACACACAACACGAGCGGGCCGCAGATGCGACAGACCGCAGCACAGAGAGCGACCGGACGGACCACGGACACGCTGTTGCAGACCGAGGGTCTGCGGAAGGACTTCGGCGGCTTCACCGCCACCGACGAGGTGGACTTCAGCGTCGACGAAGGCGAGCTTCGGTGTCTCATCGGCCCGAACGGGGCCGGGAAGTCGACGCTGTTGAAGCTCATCACGGGGACCTACGCCCCGACCGCGGGCAACGTCTACTACGACGGAAGCGACATCACCGACGCCGACCCCCACCAGCGGGTCAGACGCGGGATTAGCATCAAGTTCCAAGTCCCGTCGGTGTACGGGAACCTGACGGTTCGGGAGAACGCGCGGCTCCCGATTCAGCGGTTCGCTGACGGCGCGGAGCGCCGGCAGCTCGTCGACGACGCGATAGCCGCGGCCGGACTCGACGGCTACGAGAACGCCCAAGCGAGCGCGCTCTCCCACGGCCAACAGCAACAGCTCGAAATCGGGATGGCCGCCGCGTTGGAACCGGAACTACTCTTGCTAGACGAACCGGTCGCCGGACTCGACATCGCGGAGCGCGAGGCCATCGCAGAGCGCATCACGCGGCTCAACGAGGAACAGAACATCGCGTTCGTCGTCATCGAACACGATACCGACTTCGTCGCGGACATCGCCGACGAGGTGACGGTGCTGCACAAAGGCGACGTGTTCCGCGAGGGCTCTATCGGCGAGATAGAGTCCGACCCGGCCGTCCAGCGCATCTACCTCGGGGGAAAGCAATGATACTCGAACTCGACGACGTGTCGGCCGGATACGGTACGACGCCGATTCTGCGCGACGTGAACCTCCGGGTCGAGGCGGGCGAAATCGTCGGCGTGATGGGCAAAAACGGCGTCGGGAAGACGACGCTGATGAAAACCGTCATCGGCCTCCTCGACGCGACCGAGGGGACGATTACGTACGCCGGCGAGGACGTCACCGCCGCCGGCGCGGACGAGCGCGCCCGGGCCGGGATGGGCTACATCCCGCAGGGCCGCGAGGTGTTCCCGAAACTCAGCGTCGAACAGAACATCAAGATGGGCGAGACGGTCAACGCCGGCAGCGACGACCTGCTGTACGACGAGATATACGACTACTTCCCGATTCTCCAGGAGCGCGCCGACCAGCAGGCCGGCACGCTCTCCGGAGGACAACAGCAGATGCTCGCCATCGCCCGGGCGCTCGTCTCGAACCCCGACGTGCTGCTTCTGGACGAGCCGAGCGAGGGCATCCAGCCCTCCATCGTCGACCAGATAAGCCGCGACATGAAGCGAATCAACGACCAACTCGGGACGACCATCCTCTTCGTCGAACAGAACCTCGGCGTCATCCGCGAACTGGCCGACCGGTGTTACGCGATGGAGCGCGGCACGTTCGTCGACACGGTGGGCCCCGAGACGCTAGCCGACGAAGACGCGCTCGCGGAGTACCTGGCCGTTTAGCGACGCTCACTCCCGCCGCGCCAACACCGTCTCGCCCGCCCGCACCGACTCACCCTTCTCGACGACCACGTCTTCGGAGCCGAACTCCGGTGGTAACAGCACGTCGGCCCGCGAGCCGAAGTCGATGTGGCCGAGTTTCTGGCCGCGGACGAGTTCGTCGCCGGGCGCGACGTACGAGTGAATCCGCCGGGCGAACGCGCCGGCGATGAGCGACACTTCGTGGTCGCCCGCGTCGGTGTCGAGTTCGATATCGACGCGCTCGTTGCGGTCGGAGTCCTTCGAGAACGCCGGTTTGTGCGCGCCGGGGCGGTGGGTGACGGTTCGGACCGAACCGGAGACGGGCGCGCGGTTGACGTGCACGTCGGTGACGTTCATGAACACGCCCACGCGGACGCGGCCGTCCTCGACGCGAATCACGGAGACGCGCCCGTCGGCGGGGGCGACGACGCCCGGTTCGTCGGGGGGCGAACGCTCGGGGTCCCGGAAGAACCAGAGGACGAACGCGCCGACCGCGAGAAGCGCGGCCCCGAGCGGTGGGAAGACGACCGCCGCGACCGCCGCGCCGACGAAGGCAGGAAGGGCGAACCGTCGGTAGCCGGGTGCGAACCGCATTATGCCTCGCCGCGGACGTCCGCGCCCCAACTCGTGAGGAGGTGGGTGATGTGCAGTCGGTCGTCGATGCCCGTCGAGATGTCGAGGTCGACCTGCCCCGCGAGTTCGTGCAGGCGGGCGAGTTCGCCGTCGGCGAAGCGCTCGGGGGTCGAGTCGGCGACGCGGAGGATGTCGCGGAGGAGCTCCTGCCCCTCGTAGCCCTCGTCGTCGAGGAGCGTCGTGAGGGTCTTGCGGGCGTCCTTGATGTCGCCCTCGCGGGCGTTGATGAGGAGCGTCTTCAGCTCGTCGTCGAAGCCCACGTCGCCGAGGGCGGCGTGGACCGTGGACATGGTGACCTCGTCAGCCTCGGTGGCCGTCCGCTGGGCCGAAAGCACGGCTTTTCGGACGTTGCCGTTCGAGGCGTCGGTGAGGAACTGGAGGCCGCCGGCGTCGTAGTCGACGCCCTCGGCGTCGAGGATGTCGGCGAGGAGGGCTTCGAGCGCCTCGTCGTCGGGCGCGGGCATGGGAACCGGGAAACACCGCGAGCGAATCGGCGGGATGAGCTTCGAGGGCTGGCGCGTGGTGATGACGAACTGCGTGGTCCGGTGGTGCTGTTCCATCACGCGGCGGAGCGCCTGCTGGAAGTCCTCGCGGATTGATTCGGCGTTGTCGAGGACGATGGTCTTGTACTCGCCTGACATCGGGGCGTAGCCGGCGGACTCCTTGAGCACGCGGTTTATCATGTCGCGTTTCGCCATGCGACTGCGGCCGTCGAGGAACTGCTCGAACCGCGGGTCGGCGCGAATCTGCTTTTTCGTCCGGTTGAAGAAGTCCGCGACGTTGAGTTCGATGAGGTCGTTTTCGGGGTCCGCGTGCGCCTCACGGGCCAGCGCGCGGACGGCGGCGGTCTTGCCGACGCCCGGCGGGCCCTGCACGACGAGGTTCATCGGTTCGTCCACGGCGCGTCGGAGGCGGTCGCGGACCTCCGGCTGTGGGAGGTCGTCGAGCCCCGGCGCGTGCGTCTCGGTCCACAGCGGCGCGTCCATTGGACTCCGGTAGCAGACGGTCGGGTAAGAATCGGTCGGTCCGGGGCGTCGGGGGCCGCACCGCCTCGGGGCGGCGAGCGGCCGCGACGGATTCGACGCACGTTTAGTCCCGCCGGTATCATTCTGGAGCATGTCCATGCGCGCGACCTTCCTCGGGACCGGCGGGGCCGTCCCCACCACGGCGCGTGCGCCGAGCGCGTTCCTCGTGAACCGCGACGGCGAGCGCCTGTTGTTCGATTGCGGGGAGGGCACCCAACGCCAGATGATGCGCTACGGGACCGGGTTCGGCGTCAGCCACCTGTTCGTCACCCACCTCCACGGCGACCACATCCTCGGCATCCCCGGGCTGATTCAGACGCTCGACTTCAACGACCGCGACGACTCGCTTGCCATCCACGGCCCGCCGGGGAGCAAAGGCCACCTCGAACAACTCGTCCACGCCGGCGGCTACCAGCCCGGCTTCCACGTCTCCGTCCACGAGGTCCGACCGGGGAACGTCGCCTACCGCGCCGACGACTACGAGGTCCGCGCGTTCGACACCGAACACCGGACCGCCTCGGTCGGCTACGCCCTCGTCGAGGACGACCGCCCCGGCCGGTTCGACCGCGAGAAGGCCGAGGAACTCGGCGTCCCCGTCGGCCCGGCGTTCGGCCGCCTCCACGCCGGCGAGGACGTGGAGCTCGAAGACGGAACCGTCGTGCGCTCCGAGCAGGTGGTCGGTGACCCCCGACCCGGCAGAACCGTCGTCTACACCGGCGACACCCGCCCGCTCGACTCGACCGTCGAGGTCGCCCGCGACGCCGACCTGCTCGTCCACGACGCGACGTTCACCGACGAGGAGGCCGAGCGGGCGAAACAGACCGCGCACTCGACCGCGCGGGAGGCCGCCCGCGTCGCCCGCGACGCAGACGTGCGGCGGTTCGCGCTGACGCACATCTCCGCCCGGTACGCCGCCGACCCGAGCCCGCTTCTCGAACAGGCCCGCGAGGTGTACGACGGCGAGGCGTTCGTCGCCGAGGACGGCCAGAAACTGGAGGTCCCGTACGCCGACAGCGACGGCGGCGGGGCGGAGACCGGGGAGTAGTCCGGGGCCGCGGTACGCTTTTCCCCCGCCCGCGCGCACCCGTCGATGTGCCGCAGAACGCCTTCCACACCGTCGACGTGTTCGCCACGGCGAAGTACGCCGGCAACCAACTCGCCGTCTTCGAGGACGCGGACGCGCTGCGTTCCGAGCAGATGGCCGCGCTCGCCAACGAGATGAACTACTCGGAGACGACGTTCATCGAGGGCGGGTCGCCCGACGATGGCTACGACGTTCGCATCTTCACGCCGGACGGCGAGATTCCGTTCGCCGGACACCCGACGCTCGGGACGGCCGCCGTCCTCCGCGACCACTTCGGCGCGGGCGACGAGGTGACGCTGAACCTCGGCGTCGGTCCGATTTCGGTCGAGGTCCGGTCCGACGGAAGCGACAGCGAGCAGTACTGGATGACGCAGAACGCGCCGAGGTTCGGCGCGGAACTCGACCGCGAGACGCTCGCGGAGGTGCTGTCGCTCGACGCGAACGACTTCGACGCCGACTGGCCGATACAGGTCGTCTCGACCGGCCTCCCGGCGGTGATGATTCCGCTCCGCGACCGCGACGCGCTCGCCCGGAGCGAGGTGTTCACCCCGGCGTACCGGTCGTTCTTCGACGACGTGGGCGTCGAGAACCTCTTTCTGTTCTGTCCGGACCCCCGCGACGACGCGAACGACTTCGCGGCGCGGATGTACGCGCCCGGCCACGGCGTCGCCGAGGACCCCGCAACCGGGAGCGCGAACGGCTGTTTCGCGGGCTACCTCGCCCGCCATCGCTACTTCGGAGACGACGAAATCGAGGTCACGGTCGAGCAGGGCTACGAGATGGGTCGACCGTCCCACCTCCACCTCGAAGCCGAGGACCGCGGCGACGAGGTGGCGGTCCGCGTCGGCGGGCGCGTCGAGTTCGTCTCGACGGGCAGGCTCGTCTGAGCGGCCGCTGAACGGGCCATCGAGCCGAAAGACGAGGTCGGGTCAGTCGCGGTGGGCGTCGCAGACCGGGTTCTCGCCGTCGTCGATGAGGACGACGGGAACCCCGAGGACGACCCACTCGCGGACGTAGCGCCGGCGCGTCGTCGCGGGCGACCCGCACTCGACGCAGGCGGCGTCCGCGGACTGGGCGGCCGATTCGATGATTCTCGTCCGCGGGCCGACGGCCGTCCGTGGGTACGCCGGCTGTGTTGCGAGGAGCGCCACGAGCGCCGCGGCGACCGCGAGGCCGGCGACCGGCAGGACGAACCGGCCGACGCCGGAGCGCGCGAGGACGCCGACGATGACGAGCAACGCGACCGCGACGGCCAGTTCACGGAGGAGACGCATCGACGGCGTCAGGTGCTCGTCTCGTTTTCGGAGCCGGACGAAGATGACGAACTGGACGACCCCGACGAACTGGACGACGCGGAGCGAGCGTCCGACGACGAACCGGCGGACGAACTCGACGACGAATCCGACGACGACGAGCCGTCGTTATCCAGCGACCGGACGAACTGCGGGTAGCCGCCGTCACCGACCGGGATGTAGACGGTGTCCGTCTCGTCGAGTTTCTCGATGTACTTCTGGGCCAGCACCTCGTCGGACAGCGACTGGGCGATGATGCGGTTGGCGTCGGCCTGCCCCTGTGCCTCGATGCGCTTGCGCTCGGCCTCCAACTCCTCGACGGCGAGTTCGTCCTGCTTCTGCTGGCGGCGCTGTTCGGTGATTTCCTTCTGTTCGACCGCCTGCGCGTACTCGGCGGGGAGTTCGACGTTGCGAACCTGCACCGCTTCGAGGATGAGGCCGTCGTCGGCGAACTCCTCTGCGAGTTCCCGCTCGGCGGCGGCCTTCAACTGGGTCTGGCCCTCGCCGGTGTAGATGACGGTGACGGGGAGCCGACCGGCCTCGGTCCGGAGCACCGAGCGAATCGACGGGCGAATCAGGCGCTCTTCGGCGGTTTCGAGCGTCCGGTAGTTGCGGTAGAACTCGACCGCCTGCCCGGCGTCGATGCGGTAGCGGACGGTCACGTCGATGTCCGTCCGGAGACCGTCTTCGGTCAGGACGGTGATGGCGTCGTCGCCCCGTTTGTCACCTTCGCTCGTCGACGACGACATCGTGTACGACTGCGGTCGCACCGACAGCGACGAGGTCGACTGCGAGACGGGGTTGACGAAGTGCGCGCCGGGTTCGAAGACGGTGCCGGTGGTCGCGCCCCACTTCTTGACGACCTTGACGTTCCCCTCTTCGACGGGTTCCCACGCGAGGAGCCCGGCGATAGGGGCGGCGATAAGGAGGAGGGCGACGACACCGATGAGGGCGATGCGCGTCAGCGACCGGGAGGTCACCGACGGCGGGTCGGGGATGTCAGAACTCATCACTCTGGTTTCAAATAGCCGAGACTTGTTTGTTTCGTGTCAAACGTAGGTCGCGGCGGGGTGTCGGCGGTGTCGGCGGCGAGCACCCGCTCGGCGGCCGAGTCGCGCAACCGCGACACCCGGCCGCGTCGGCACCCGCGACCGGCGTGGAGTATATATCCGGCGCGGCCCTAGTCGCCGTCGTGAACGACCGGACGAGTGCGCTCGACTCGGTCGTCTTCGGCGTCGACATCCAGAGCGGCGATATCCGCGGCGACTCGCCGTCGTACGCGCTGGTCGTGTTGGACACCCGAGACACCGAGTCAGACGAGGTCCGAATCGAACGAGACGTGGTCTCCTTCCGCAAGTTACGCCGACTCATCGAGCGCGACGAACCGCGCGTCGTCGCCACGGACAACATGTACGAGTTGGCGACCGACAAGGACGATTTAGTCCGCTTCCTGCGGTGGCTTCCCCACGGGACGCAGTTGGTGCAAGTGACCGGCGCGGAGCGACCGGAACCGCTCTCGCGGGTCGCCTCGCGCCACGGCGTCCCCTACGGCAAAGACCCGATGAAGGAGGCCGAGGCCGCGGCTCGACTCGCCCTCGGCAACGTCGGCTACGAGGTCGCCGCCTTCGAGAACACGACGACCGTGAAGGTCTCTCGCGGCCGCTCGACCGGCAAGGGCGGGTGGAGTCAGGACCGCTACACGCGCCGCATCCACGGGTCGGTCAAACAGCAGGCCCGCGAGGTCGAGTCCGCGCTGAAGGAGGCCAACCTCGACTACGAGCGGGACGTGACCGAGAAGTACGGCGGCTACTCGCAGGCGCTGTTTACCGTCGAAGCGCGGCCCGAGGACATCCCCGTGTCCACCCACCGCTCGGGCGACACCCGCGTCGAAATCGAGCGCGAGCGCCGCGACGGCATCGAGTTCGAACCGCTCGTGAAGCGCCGCGACCGCGTCATCGTCGGCATCGACCCCGGAACGACCACCGCCGTCGCCGTCGTCGGCCTCGACGGGCGCGTCCTCGACGTGCACTCGACGCGCACCGCCGACACCGCCGCCGTCATCGAGTGGCTCATCGAGCGCGGGCGGCCCAGCCTCGTCGCCGCCGACGTCCAGCCGATGCCCGAGACGGTCGAGAAGTTCCGCCGGAGCTTCGACGCCGCCGGCTGGGCCCCCGCGAGCGACATCCCCGTGGACGAGAAGCTCCACCGAACCCGCGAGGTCGACTACGAGAACGACCACGAGCGCGACGCCCTCGCCGCGGCGCTGTTCGCCTTCGACGACCACGAAGACCAGTTCGAGCGCATCTCCCGGAAGGTCCCCGCCGACGTGGACAGAGAGGAGGTCATCGCCCGCGTCCTCACCAGCGAGGAGTCGGTCGAGGCCGTCCTCCGCGAGATGGACGACGACGCCGACGACGGCGGCGACGACGCCGACGACGAATCCCACGAGGAGCCCGAACTCACGCCCGAAGAACGCGAGATTCGGGAGTTGCGGTCGCGGGTCGAGCGCCTCGAATCGCACGTCGAGGACCTGAAATCGACCATCGAGGAGAAAGACGAGACCATCGAGGAGTACAAAGACGAACTGTCCGACGCCCGCCGCGAGGAGCGCCGCGAGGCCCGCGAGCGCCGAGAAGTCACCCGGCTCGAACGCGAGAACGGCCGGTTGGAGCGGAAGGTCGAATCGCTCGAATCCGACAAGGCGGAGCTCGCAGACAAGCTCGACCAGCTGAAGTCGCTGTGGAAGCTCGACCACTCGAACTTCGCGGACGTGAACACCGACGGCAGTTTGGTGCCGGTCAAAATCGTCGAACAGTTCACCAACGGCGCGCTCGACCACACCGTCGAGGAGTACGGCATCGCCGCGGGCGACGTGGTCTACCTCCGCGACGCCAGCGGGGCGGGGCGGACGACCGCCGAGCGCCTCGCCGAGTTCGACCCCAAGGTCGTCCTCCGGTCGGGCAACCTCTCGGAGGTCGCAGACGAGGTGCTGTTCGAGGCCGACGTGCCGGTCGCACCCGCCGACGGCGTGACGATTCAGGAGATAGACGAACTCGCCGTGGCGAAGGAGTCCGAAGTCGAATCTGCAATTTCCGACTGGGAAGACCGGGCGGAAGAACGGCAGAAGGAACAGCGCGAGGAGATGGTCGACCAGATTATCTCCGAACACCGCGCCGAGAACCGGCGCGGATAGCGTCGAGTCGGGTTTTCAGTCGGTCGCGTCGTGGCCGACGACGACGGCGACCACGAAGTACAGCGCCGCGCCGACGAGCGGCAGTAAGAAGGCGATGACGGCCCAGAACGTCGCGTTTCGCCCCTTGAGCGTCGCGTCCTTGTGGACTCGGTACGGCAGGTAGACGTGGAACGCGAGAAAGTAGACGGCGAAGCCGAGGATGTACGGGAGGAGGTCGCCGCCGCGGACCGACGCCCACATGACCGCGAGCAGGCCGAAGACGACGAGGATGAGCGCGGCGAAGATGATGACGGGCGCACGCGTCGTGGTTCCTGAGTCGGACATCACCCGGAGTTGGGACCGGTGGATGTTGTCCGTTTCGCCCGCGGGCGGCTTCCAGAAGTCATATGCCACGTCCCCGACACCGGACGTGTATGGACGCATACGACCTGATCACTCGGAACGCCTCCGAAGTGGTCACGGAGGACGAAGTGCGCGCGCTGGCCGACGACCCCGAGGGCAAGCGAGCGTACGTGGGCTACGAGCCCTCCGGCGTCCTCCACATCGGTCACATGCTCACCGCCAACAAGCTCATCGACCTCCAAGCGGCGGGCTTCGAAGTCGTCGTGCTGCTGGCGGACGTACACGCCTACCTCAACGGGAAGGGCACGTTCGAGGAGATTCGTGAGACGGCCGAGCGGATGAAAGCGCAGTTCATCGCCTACGGCCTCGACGAGAGCCAGACGGAGTTCGTCCTCGGCTCGGAGTACCAGCTCGACGAGAGCTACGTCCTCGACCTGCACGCGCTCGAACTGGAGACGACGCTCTCGCGCGCCGAGCGCGCCATGGCCGAAATCAAAAGCGGCGACGGCGTCACCGTCGCGCAGGCGGTCTACCCCATCATGCAGGCGCTCGACATCGTCTACCTCGACGTGGACCTCGCCATCGGCGGGATGGAACAGCGCAAGGTCCACATGCTCGCCCGCGACACGCTCCCGAGCATCGGCGAGGAGTCGCCGACCTGCATGCACACGCCGCTCATCGCGGACCTCGGGACGGGCATCGGCAAGATGTCCTCCTCCGAGGGCGTCACCATCTCGATGGAGGACTCCACGGAGGACATCGAAGACAAGGTTAACGGCGCGTTCTGCCCGCCGACGGCCGACCCCGAGCCGACCGACGAGGGCGAGGCGCGCGAGAACCCCGTCCTCCAGATTTTCGAGTACCACGTCTTCCCGCGCTTCGAGCGGGTCGTCGTCGAGCGCCCCGAACAGTACGGCGGGAACCTCGACTACGACGACTACGAGACGCTGGAGGCCGACCTCGAATCCGGCGAACTCCACCCGGCCGACGCGAAGGGCGCGCTCGCGGACTACCTCGACGAACTCATCGAGCCGGGCCGCGCGAAGATAGCCGAGTAATCGCCGCGCCTCGCCGGAACGATACCCTTTTCGACGGTTCGTGACTCGCCGTCACCCAAACCGATAGAAGCCGCCGGCTCGACGAGTCGATATGCCCCGCCCGTCCGACGTTCTCGTTCATCGAAACCGCACGATCACCGACCGCGAGGAGCGCACGCTGACCGCGGACGTGTACTGTCCCGACTCACCGGCGGCCGAGATGGGCGGCCCGGCCGAGACGACCGAACCGGCCGAGACGACCGAACCGACCCGGCCGCTCGTCGTCTTCGTCTACGGCGGCGCGTGGGAGACCGGTTCGACCGGCCAGTTCGCCCGCTGGGCGCTCGACGCCGCCGACGAGGGGTTCGTCGCGGCCGAGGTGTCGTACCGACTCGGGCACGAAGCGCCGTTCCCCGCGCAAATCGAAGACGTGTGCGAGGGCATCGACTGGCTGACGGACCGCGCCGACGAGTTCGGAATCGACACGGACGCCGTCGCCGTCGTCGGTCACTCCGCGGGGGCGCACCTCGCGTTACTGGCGGCGCTTTCGGACGGCGAGTTCGGTCGCCGGACCGACATCGACGCCGCGGTCGGCGTCTCCGGCGTCTATGACCTCCGAGCCGACGACCACGAGCGCGCCGGCGAGTCGCTGCCGCTGTTCGAGAACCGGCCGTCGGCCGCCGAGTTGCGCCGGTGTTCGCCGATTACCTACGTGGATGACGACACCGACGCCGATGCCGATGCCGATGCCGACGCGCCGCCGACGCTGTTGCTTCACGGGAGCGAGGACTCGGTCGTCGCACCGGACCAGAGCGCCCGGTTGGCGGACGCGCTCGAAGCGGCCGGAACACAGGTCGAGTACGACGCCGTCGACGCGGCCGACCACGTCTTCTTGCACTCGTCGTACCACTATCCCGCGGTGCGAAAACGGGTGTTCTCGTTCCTCCGCGAATCGCTGTGAGCCGAGGGCCGGAGTCGAAGGCCCGTCAGGCCATCCCGAACATCTTCATGACGCCCTCGGCGAGGCCGCCGGCGACGAGGCCGAGCCCGGCGACGACGAACGCGAGGCCCGCCGCGACGACGGGGGCCTGATAGGCGACGATACCGATACCCACGAGCAGCGAGACGACGCCGGCGATACCCTTCGTGCCGAGTTTGTCGAGCATACCACGACGGCGTTTCGGGACGGTCCTAAACGCGTCGTTCCGTCGGACGCTTCCTACCGGCCGAACGTCGGCGGATTTAACCATGCCCACGTCGAACGCTCGCGCATGAGCGACGACGAGAACGAGAGCCGCCGAGACCTTCGAATGCCGAACGACGACGAAGTGTTCGCCGTCGTGACGAACATGCTCGGGGCCAATCGTATTCGCGTCCGCTGTGCCGACGGCGTCGAGCGGACCGCTCGCATTCCCGGACGGATGCAGAAGCGAATCTGGATTCGAGAGGACGACGTGGTGCTCGTCGAGCCGTGGGACTGGCAGGACGAGAAGGCCGACGTGAGCTGGCGCTACGAGAAGTCCGAAGCCGACCAGCTCCGCCGCGAAGGTCACATCCAGTAACGCGCACGTCCGAGACGGCGCGCCGTTTGTTGTTTGTTCCCCGAAGACGCCGAACCCGGAGCCTGTGCCCTTTTCATCTCGCCTCTCGTAGCCCTAGTCCAATGACTGACGAGTTCGGCATGGTCGAACCCCAGGAGGGCGAGGCGTTCGGCGACGAGTGGGAGGAGATAGACGTCTCCGACGACGAGGCGGACCGCATCGCGCGCCGCAAGGACCGCGACTTCGACGAGTTCCGGATGCGGTTGAAGGACGCCGACCAGTTCAAAGTCGAGCAGTCGGTGTTCGACGACGCGACGTTCGCCGCCATCTACAAACTCGTCCAAGACGGGCACATCGACGCGTTCGGCGGGCCGATTTCGACGGGCAAGGAGGCCAACGTCTTCGAGGCGCTCGGCGGCGACGACGCGGACGTGGCGGTCAAGATATACCGCATCAACGCCTCCGACTTCCGGCACATGCGCGACTATCTCGAAGGCGACCCGCGCTTCGAGAACATCGGCCACGACAAGGGACAGGTCGTCCGCGCGTGGGTCAGAAAGGAGTTCGCCAACCTCGAACGCGCCCAGCGCGCCGGCGTCCGCGTGCCGAAGCCCATCGCGGTCCAGCGGAACGTCCTCGTGATGGAGCTCGTCGGCGTCGTCGACGACCGGGCGCGGCGGCTCTCGGAGGTGCGCGTCGAGAACCCACAGACAGCCTACGAAGTCGTCCGCGAGTACATGCGTCGGCTCCACCGCGCCGGCCTCGTCCACGGCGACCTCTCGGAGTACAACCTCATCATCCACGACGGCGAACTCGTCGTCATCGACCTCGGACAGGCCGTCACGGTCCACCACCCGAACGCCGAGGAGTTCCTCCGGCGGGACTGCCGCAACGTGGCCAACTTCTTCCGGCGGCAGGGGGCCGACGCCGACGGCGACTCGCTGTACGAGTTCGTCACGGGCGACGAGGGCGAGGACGGAGACGGAGACGAGTAGCAACCCAGACCCGCCGCGAGACGGGTGTGCGACCGAGACACGCGGCGACCCGCCGAGCGAACGCTTAAACCACTCCGACGGGTATCGGGTGATATGCAGCACGTCAAGGTGCCGCAGGACCGTATCGGTGTTCTCATCGGCGAAGGTGGCTCGACGCTCCGAGAGATAGAGAGTCGCGCGGAAGTCCGACTCGACGTGGACTCGGAGAACGGCAGCGTCGCCATCGACAGCGTCGGCGACCCCGTACTCGGCATGGTCGCTCCCGACGTGGTTCGAGCGGTCGGCCGCGGCTTCGCCCCGGAGGACGCGATGGCGCTCCTCGACGACGACATGATGATGTTCGAACTCATCGATATCGACCGGCACACCCGAAACAAAAACGACATGCGGCGGCAGAAGGGCCGCCTCATCGGCGAGAACGGCCGCACCCGTGAACTCATGGAAGAGCTGACGGGTGCCGACGTGGTCATCTACGGCTCGACGCTCGGCATCATCGGCCAGCCCGAAGAGGTCGAGGTCGTCCGCCGGGCCGTCGAGATGATTCTCGACGGTGCCCCCCACGGCGCGGTGTACTCCTTCCTCGAACGGAAGCACAACGAACTGACCCAGGGCTTCAACGTCCGACAGAACAACTGAGACGCCACCGCCGACGAGTCCACCCCGACGCGACACGGCACTCGCCCGCATCGTCTTTTCACCGCACCCGCTTCGGGACTGGCGAGACCGCCCGGCGAAAGCCGCACATAAACCGCCGAAATCGACCGCCGTCTCCGGGTCTCAACCACCCCACCGTGTTGCGTTTTGGCATACCAATAAACGAAGCTTTTTTATAGAATCACAAACAATCAGGCGATGACTATGAGCCAGCGAATGCAGCAGGGTCAGCCCATGATCATTCTGGGCGAAGACTCCCAGCGCACATCCGGACAGGATGCGCAGTCGATGAACATCACGGCCGGGAAGGCCGTCGCAGAGGCCGTACGCACGACGCTCGGCCCCAAAGGGATGGACAAGATGCTCGTCGACTCCGGCGGGCAGGTCGTCGTCACGAACGACGGCGTCACCATCCTCAAGGAGATGGACATCGACCACCCCGCGGCCAACATGATCGTCGAAGTCTCCGAGACCCAGGAGGACGAGGTCGGAGACGGCACGACGACGGCCGTCATCAACGCCGGTGAACTCCTCGACCAGGCCGAGGACCTCCTCGACTCCGACGTTCACGCGACGACCATCGCGCAGGGCTACCGTCAGGCCGCCGAGAAGGCCAAGGAAGTCCTCGAAGACAACGCCATCGAAGTCACCGAAGACGACCGCGAGACCCTCCAGAAAATCGCCGCGACGGCGATGACCGGTAAGGGTGCGGAGTCCGCGAAGGACCTGCTCGCCGAACTCGTCGTCGACGCCGTGCTGGCCGTCAAGGACGAAGGCGGTATCGACACCGACAACGTCTCCATCGAGAAGGTCGTCGGCGGCACCATCGACAACTCCGAACTCGTCGAGGGCGTCATCGTCGACAAAGAGCGCGTCGACGAGAACATGCCCTACGCCGTCGAGGACGCGAACATCGCCATCCTCGACGACGCGCTGGAAGTCCGCGAGACCGAAATCGACGCGGAAGTCAACGTCACGGACCCCGACCAGCTTCAGCAGTTCCTCGACCAGGAAGAAAAGCAGCTGAAAGAGATGGTCGACCAGCTCGTCGAGGTCGGCGCCGACGCCGTCTTCGTCGGCGACGGCATCGACGACATGGCGCAGCACTACCTCGCCAAGGAGGGCATCCTCGCGGTCCGCCGCGCCAAGTCCTCCGACCTCAAGCGCCTCGCCCGCGCGACGGGCGGCCGCGTCGTCAGCAGCCTCGACGACATCGAAGCCGACGACCTCGGCTTCGCCGGCTCCGTCGGTCAGAAGGACGTCGGCGGCGACGAGCGCATCTTCGTCGAGGACGTCGAGGACGCCAAGTCCGTCACGCTCATCCTCCGCGGTGGCACGGAACACGTCGTCGACGAGCTCGAACGCGCCATCGAGGACTCCCTCGGCGTCGTCCGCACGACGCTCGAAGACGGCAAGGTCCTCCCCGGCGGCGGCGCTCCCGAGACGGAGCTCTCCCTGCAGCTCCGCGAGTTCGCTGACTCCGTCGGCGGCCGCGAGCAGCTCGCCGTCGAGGCGTTCGCCGAGGCGCTGGACATCATCCCGCGCACCCTCGCCGAGAACGCCGGTCTCGACCCCATCGACTCCCTCGTCGACCTGCGCTCGCGCCACGACGGCGGCGAGTTCGCAGCCGGCCTCGACGCCTACACGGGCGAGGTCATCGACATGGAAGAAGAGGGCGTCGTGGAGCCCCTCCGCGTCAAGACCCAGGCTATCGAGTCCGCGACCGAAGCCGCAGTCATGATTCTCCGCATCGACGACGTCATCGCGGCTGGCGACCTCTCCGGTGGCCAGACCGGCAGCGACGACGACGACGGCGGCGCACCCGGCGGCATGGGCGGCGGCATGGGTGGCATGGGCGGTATGGGCGGCATGGGCGGCGCAATGTGAGCGCCCCAGTAGGCCACCATACACCCACACCCTGACCTTCGCATCGACTCGACTCGCTCGGCCAAATTCACGACGTTTTTTGCGGCTTTACACCCGTTAGCAGCTGCTTTGCCCGCGGACGCGCCGGTTTGGACGCCGTTAATCGAGCGCCCGTGCCGCGCCGTCGGCTACCGCCCCGAGGCGGCGGGCGTATCGACAACTGATTCGTGACAGAAGTTGACAAATCTTTATGAATCATCCGATGTGATTCGTGAAATGCCGGTGTCCGCTCTATACTTATCTCCCGTGTCAGCGAATCTCACATCGTATGTCCCCACCCGAGAGCCCGGCGACCGACGCCGACTCGGACGCGACCACGCCCGCGAATCGACCGCCGTTTCTGGCCGTCGTCGCGCCCCGAATCTCCGAGGCGGCGGCACTCGCGGGACCGTTCCTCCACGGAGCCGGCCCGCTCGTCCGCGCGCCGCACAGTTCCTCCCCGTCGAACCTCCGCGCGACCCTCGCCGCGATGCGGCGACCGGACGCCCCGCTCGTCGTGGCGACCGATAGCGCGGCCGCCGTCCGCGACGCCGACCGCGTCCACGTCGCCGACGGCGGCGTCGTGGTCGAGTCCGGCGCGCCGAGCGACCTCCTCGCGGTCCACGGCGTCTACGCCCGACGCTACGGTGCCGAACTCGGCGCGAACTTCGCCGGTCCGGGAAAAGACGTCGATGACGAGTGACGGGCCGGCCGACGCTCGGCGCTCCGGTTCGCCCCAACGTTCACCACCGTTCCCGTGATAGCGGTACGTATGGGAGACAGGGCGTGTTACCGCGAGTTCTGTCCGGACTGCGACGCGCCGGTGACTATCGTCGACGACGAGTGCCCCGACTGCGGTCGAGAACTGGCGCTCATGTGAGAACCGGCGTCACTCGGGGACTCGCACGTCGACATGGCGGACCGCGTGCGGGGAGAGATACCGGCCGCCCGGCACCTCGACCCAGCCGTTGACGAGCACGCGGACCGGCCCCTCGTGGAGCGCGGACCCCATGTCCGCGTCGCCGTGGACGACCGCGTCGTCTATCGTCTGTTCGAACCGTCCCCCGAACGGGGAGTCGGACGCGAAGACCATACACGGGGCAACTGGACGACACGTAACGAGAATAGTGGGGAGTCGCGGCGTTCACGACGACCCGGAATCGCCCGCCTCGGCGCGCCGGGCGAGGAAATCGATCAGCGCCGAGACCACGAGCAGGGCCGCGACGAGTTGGAGGCCGTGAGCGACGTTCAGTCCGAGCGACGCCGCGAGTCCGAACTGTTCGATGACGTAGAGCGTCGCGGCGACGACGCCCAGACACCCGAACAGGAGTCTCGCGAATCGGCCGTCGAGGCTCGTCACGAGATTGTAGGCGGCGACGCCGAAGACGACCGCCGCGGCGACGATGCCGAGAACGTCCATGCGGGGCGTCTCGCGCCGCTCGACCGAAAAATGTTGTCATCCTAACTTGTAGGTCACACGTATCCGAGGTCAGGCCCCATAGTCGTCGAGAACAGAACCCGCTCAGGACAGGAGTAGGTGGGGCCGCCGATGCCGTCGCTCGGCGGTCTACCGCAACGAAAAGAGCGCGACGGGATTGAACAAACGCGGAGCGTTTGCGACGGGATTCGAACCCCAGTCGCAACAAGTTGCTCCCTGATTCGAATCCCGCGCGTGGCGTTCCCACACGTCTCGCTACCACTCGGGGGTTTCAGCAACGAAAAGAGCGCGACGGGATTGAGCAAACGCGAAGCGTTTGCGATGTCCGTCGCGCGAGCGAGGCCTCCGGCCGAGCGAGCGCGACGGGATTCGAACCCGCGACCATCGGATTAGAAGTCCGACGCTCTGTCCGACTGAGCTACGCGCCCTCGATGCCCACAAACCGTCCCTGCAAGAAAAACGAATCGGGTTCTACCCGTCGAACCGATACAGCGACGTGACCGCGGGGAGCCGGTTGAGCATCCAGATGCCGACCGGGAGGCCGACGATGGTGAGCGTGAACAGCACCGCCACGTTCGCCCAGACCCAGCTCAGCCACCAGCCGACGAACACGAAGTAGACGGCGCGGACGACGACCGACCGCTGGCCGCGACCCGAGTCGGGGTCGAGCCGGGTTTTCGGCTCCTTCAACGAGAGCACCGTCGGCACGAGGTTGATGAGCGCGACGCCGAGCGGGATGCCGATGACGGTCGCGTTCAGGAACCACGCGACGTTGACGACGGCGGGCGTCGCCCACCAGCCGACGAAGACGAACCAGAGGGCGCGGACGACGAACGAGCGCTGAGACATAGGCGTAGTACGCGGGCCGAGGCGAAAAGCAGCGGGGTGAGTCGGGAGTCGCCGAGGCGGTGACGGGAGAGCGGCGAAAACCCGCCACCCGGAGCGACGTGAAGGGAGGCTTTAACAGCGCCAACGCGGTAACACCGGCTATGAGAGTCATCGGGACGGTCGGCCTGCCGGGAAGCGGCAAGGGCGAACTCGCCGAGGTGGCCCGCAACGCGGGCGTACCCGTCGTGACGATGGGCGACGTCATCCGCGAGGAGTGTCGCAAGCGCGGCCTCGACCCCGCGACGGACCACGGGAAGATAGCGACCGCGCTCCGCGAGGAGGAGGGCGACGACGCCATCGCGGCGCGCTCGCTGCCGATGGTCGAACAGCACCTCGAATCGAACGACGTGGTGCTCGTCGACGGGCTTCGGTCGGGCGTCGAACTCGACCGTTTCCGCGAGGCGTTCGGCGACGACTTCGTCCTCGTGAGCGTCGAAGCGCCGTTCGAGACGCGCGCCGAGCGCCTGCTCGACCGCGACCGCGACGACAGCGACACCGACGTGGAGGCGCTCAAAAAGCGCGAACGCCGCGAACTCGATTTCGGGATGGGCGACGCGATGGACCGCGCCGACGTGGTCATCCAGAACACCGGCACGCTGGCTGAGTACCGCGAAACCATCACGAAGCTGTTCGAAGAGGGGCCGGAAGCGCTCGCGGAGGCCGACGCGTGAGCATGATTTACAGCGTCGACGTCCGCATCGAGGTGCCCGTCCGCGACACCGAGGTCACCGACCGCGTCGGCGACGCCGTCGAGAACATCTTCCCCGGCGTCGAACTCGACCACGAACCCGGACAGCTCGTCGGCGAGACCCACGAGCTGGAGCGCTTCTCCGAACGCCTCCACGAGCAGGCCATCCTCGACACCGCCCGCCGCGAGTTCGCAAAGCGCCGCGACGACGACGGCTTCTCGTTCGCGCTGAAAAAGCAGGCCGCGTTCAAGGGCGTCGTCAACTTCTCCGTCGGTAACCCCGACGAACTCGGTGACATCGAAGTGCACGTGACCGTCCGCGACCCCTCCGTCGACGAGGTCATCGACTACATCGCGCCGCCGACCGAAGAGGGGCGGCCGGTCGACCCGAACGACCGCTAACTCGGCCGCTGCGGCGGGGACGTTTCTTGCGACTCAGGCGACCAACAGCGCCACCGCGACGGCGATGAAGACGATTTTCAGCCCCGTGTTGACGGCGATGACCTTGGACCCGAACTCGGGGCCCCAGATGCCGTACTGGAAGGGAATCGACCGCTTGAACGTCGAGACGGCGAAGGAGATGATGCCGCCGATGAGCATCGTCGCCACGGCCTGTCTCGGCGTAAACGTCTCGCCGATGGCGGGCGCGATGGTCGCCGCGCCGGTCGTCGTGTCGAACGCGAAGGCGACGACGACGGGGACGGCCGCGCCCGGCAGGCCGACGAGGTTCGTCAGCGGGCTGGCGAGCGCCGCGAACGATTCGAGGTCGGTCGTCCGAAGCAGGAGCGTGACGGCCACGTAAACGACCGCCAGCCGCGGGACGATGCGCCGAAGTTTCTTCCAGGTGCTCCGGGCGGCGTCGTCGACCGTCTCGCGGAGCGAGTCGTCGCTCTCGGCCGCGTCGCCGGAGTCGCCCGCGTCGGCGGCCGAATCGACCGCATCCACCGCGCCGCCCGAGCCGTCGGTCTCGGTGACCGCGACCGGGGTCGTGTTCCGGTCCGCGAGGAGCACCGCGCCGGCGACGACGCCGGTCGCGGTGATGGCGAGCGCGATGGCCGCCCGCGCGCCGACGTACATGAAGCCGACCTCGCGGCCGAGGATGGGGATGAGCACCGGCCAGTAGAACGTGAAGATGTGCTGGACGAAGCCGAAGAACGTGTTGATGGTGACGGCGACGAGCGTCGCCCGGTCGTCGAGGACGCCCGACTCGCGGAACTCCGCGAGCATCCCGTAGCCCGCCGTCGTCGAGGCGGCGGTGGTGACGATGGCCGTCCCCACCTCGTCGGGGAGGTTCGCGGGGCTCGTCAGATACCGCGAGAGGCCGGCGATGCGCTCGACGAGGCCGAAGGCGACGACGAGGTTCGCGGCGAAGACGCCCACGGCGATGTAGGCGGCGATGCGCGCGACTCGCGGGAGCACCTCGAACAGCACCGGGAGGACGGCCGACGGCTGCACGACCGACGGTCGGGGCCGAGCGAACTAATCGGCGTCGGTCGGCGGGAGGCGTTCGAACGTCGGGGACAGCGGGGTCAGACGAGCACCTGCGCCACCCCGAACAGGACGACGACCCCCAGCACGTCGCAGAGGTTGGTGACGACGGGGATGACCACGTCGTCGGGGTCGAGACCGAACCGATAGGCGACGTAGGTCGAAGAGAACGTCACGACGACCGCGAGGACGGCCAGCGAAATCCCGCTCGATAAGGCGACGAGGACGACCTTCTGGAGGGCCAGCGACGTGTCGCCGGAGACGAGGAGCGTGGCGACCCACGCGCCCGCGCCGATGACTGGGAACACCGTCACCGCGAGGGCGAGCGTGGCGACGGCGTTGCCCGCGAGTTCGTCGTCGCGGGGCGAAAACGAGAGCGTCCCGAGGTGGAACGACGTGGACAGTCGCGCCGCGAGGACGCTCCCGAGGTTCCCCGCGGTCCCGATGGTGACGGGGACGAGCACGAGAAGCGACGGGTAACGGAACAACTGCGCCTCGAAGCTCCCGAGAACGAGACCGCTCCCGAGTTCGACGAGCGTGAGCACGAGCAGCACCGGAAGCATCGCCCGCGTGATGGCGCGGACGGTCCACTCCGTCGGCACTCAGAACACCCCCGCGACGGCGAGGACGGTCCGGACCGCGATGAGTAAAAAGAGGACGCCGAACACGTCGCCGGTAGTCGTCACGACCGGGCCGACGATGGTGTCGGGGTTGCGCCCGCGGCGGTAGCCCGCGAAGACGACGCTGACGACGACGACGGTCAGGACGATGCCGGAGAGCAGGCCGGCGACGATGGCGACGCCGACGAGAATCGGAAGCGGCGCGACCCGGCTGCCGAGGAACGTGAGGAGGAAGTACGCGACGACGGCGGCGAACGTGCTCGTGAGCACGCCGTTTGCGAGCGCGGCAGTCGCGGCCGCCCGAAGGCGCTCGTCGCCGCCGGTGACGCGGGGTTCGATGAGCCCCTGGTGGAGCGCGGTGGCGATGCGAGCGCCGAGCGAGCCGTAGACGTTGCCGCGGGTCGCCAACAGCGCGGGAACGAGGACGAGCAGCCCCGGGACGGCCCGGAGTTCGGCCCGCATCCCCCCGAGGACGACGCCGGCGACGAGGCCGCCGACGAGGCTGGCCGCGAGCGCGGGCAAGGCTTCCTTGTAGGCCTCGACCGCCACGTCTCGCACGGTCATTGTGGGGTGCGACGGACCCGAGCGTTAAAAGTCGGCGGTATCGCGGCGCAGCGAGGCGAGGAACTCGCGCGGGCAGGCACAGAAACCGCGGCGAAGAAATCGCGCGCGTTCAGAACGGCCCCATGCCGCCGAGACCGCCCATGCCGCCACCGCCGCCGCCACCCTGGTTCTGGAGCTTCTTCATCATCCGCTGCATGTCGCCGTCGCCCATGTTCTGGAACTGCTTGATGGTCTGTTCCATCATGCGGTGCTGTTCGAGCAGTTCCTGAATCGTCTCCTCGTCCTGTCCCGACCCCTGCGCGATGCGCCTGACGCGGGACGCGCCGACCTTCCGGGGGTTCTCCAGTTCCTCCTCGGTCATCGAGTCCATGATGACCTCGAACGAGCGCATCCGGTCTTTGGTCACGTCCATCGCGTCGTCCGGAAGCTGGTCTTTGATGCCGCCGCCGAAGCCCGGAATCATGTCGAGCACCTGGTCGAGCGGCCCCATCTTGTCCATCGCCTCCATCTGTTTTTGCATGTCCTTGAGGGTGAAGTTCCCCTTCATCATCTCCTCGGGGTCCCAGTCCTCGTCTTCGGCCTGGGTCTCGGACATGGCGCGTTCGACGCGCTCGGAGAGCTGTTTCAGGTCGCCCATGCCGAGCAGCCGAGAGATGAAGCCGTTCGGCTCGAAGCGCTCGATGTCCTGGACCGTCTCGCCCATGCCGAGGAAGGCGATAGACGAGTCGGTCTCGTTGACGGCGGTCAGCGCGCCGCCGCCCTTCGCCGTCCCGTCGAGTTTGGTGATGACGACGCCGCCGATGCCGATGGACTCGTCGAACTGCTGGGCCTGTTCCTTCGCCCCTTGCCCGATTGCCGCGTCGAGGACGAGCAGGTTCAGGTCGGGCTGAACGACGCCCTCTATCTCCTCGATTTCGTCGATGAGGTCGTCTTCGAGCGCGTGGCGACCGGCCGTGTCGACGATGTGCACGTCGGCGTCCTCGGTCGCTTCGAGGCCCTCGCGGGCGATTTGGACCGGGTCGTCGCAGTCGGGGTCGCCGTAGAAGTCGACCTCGGCGCGCTCGCACATCTGCTTGGCCTGGTCGTACGCGCCGGGGCGGAAGGTGTCGGTCTGGATGACCGCGGGGCGAAGCCCCTTCTTCGAGAACCACCACGCCATCTTGGCGGAGGTGGTCGTCTTCCCCGACCCCTGGAGGCCGGCGAGCATGATGGTCTGCGATTCGAGCGGAATCTCCGTCGACTCGCCGATGAGGTCGACGAGTTCCTCGTAGACGATTTTCAGGACGTGGTCGCGCGCGCTCGTGCCGCCCGGCGGCTCCTCTTCCAGCGCGCGGGTCTTGATAGAGTCCGAGAGGTCCATGACGAGGCTGACGTCGACGTCGGCGGAGAGCAGGGAGCGCTGAATCTCCTTGACGATCTCCTGAACGTCGTCCTCGTCGAGGCGGGACTTCCCGCGCAGCTTATCGAGACTGCCGCGGAGGGAACTCCCGAGATTGTCGAGTACCATTGTGCCTTCCTACGCCGGCGCGCCGGTAAAGGCTTTATCCGTCGCGTTCGGGGCCAACACCTATCGGCTCGGCCCCCGACAGCGCACTCGATGACGACGATTCTCGTCCTCGACCGCCCCACGCACGGCATCCCGGCGTCGGAGTACGCCGCGGCCCTCCGCGAGCGACTCCCCGACGCGACCGTGCGCCACCCGAAGACGACCGCCGAAACGCTCGACGCCGCGACGGACGCGACCGTCATCACGAGTACGTCGCTCCCCGACGAGGTGCTCGACGCCGCCGACGACCTCCGACTGTTCGCCGGCGCGGCCGCCGGCTACGACCACCTCCCGCTGGAAACGCTCCGCGAGCGCGGCGTCCGCGTCACCAACGCCTCCGGCGTCCACGGCCCCAACATCGCCGAACACGTCCTCGGGTGGCTGCTCATGATTACCCGCCGACTCGACGAAGGTCTCCGCCGCCAGCGACGACGCGAGTGGCGGAGTTTCCAGTCGTACGGCGAGTTACGGGGGTCGACGGCTACCGTGGTCGGCCTCGGCGCTATCGGACAGGCGGTCGTCGAGCGACTCGACGCGTTCGGCGTCGAGACCGTCGGGGTTCGCTACACGCCCGAGAAGGGCGGCCCGACCGACGAAGTGCTCGGATTCGACGACCTCGAATCGGCGCTCGTCCGCACCGACTTCCTCGTGGTCGCGTGCCCGCTGACCGACGAGACGCGCGGACTCATCGACGGCCGGGCGCTGAGCGCGCTCCCCGAACACGCCGTCCTCGTCAACGTCGCGCGCGGCGGTATCGTCGACACCGACGCCCTCGTCTCGCACCTCCGAAGCAACCGCCTCCGCGCCGCCGCGCTCGACGTGACCGACCCCGAGCCGCTGCCCGAAGACCACCCGCTTTGGGGCTTCGAGAACGTCTACATCACCCCGCACGTCGCCGGCCACACGCCGCACTACTGGACGCGCGTCGCCGACATCCTCGCGGAGAACGTCGAGCGACTGGCGTCGGCGTCGGACGGCGAAACGCCAACGCTCCGCAATCAGGTCGTTCCGAGTCCGAATCCCTGAGCTACTTCCCGCGGCGAATCGTAGCCCCGAGCGATGACGACGCTCGCGTTCGGACTCGACGCCGCGACCTACCTCGCGTTCTGCGGCGCGGCGGTCGCGCTCATCCTCGCGCCCGGTCCCGACACGATGTACGTCCTCGCCCGCGGCCTCGACGGTCGCGGGCCGGGCGTCCGGTCGGCGTTCGGCATCGCCACGGGCGTCCTCTTTCACACGCTTCTCGCGGCGCTCGGCGCGGCGGCGCTCTTTCGAACCGTCCCCGAGGCCGCCGCGGCGGTCAAGTACGTCGGCGCGGCGTATCTGGGCTATCTCGGCGTCACCGCCCTCCGAAACGACGAGTTCGACCCCTCGGTCGAGACCGAAAGCGGGGCGAGCTTTCGTCGGGGCGTCCTCGTCAACGCGCTCAACCCGAAGGTCGCGCTGTTCTTCCTCGCGTTCCTCCCCGGGTTCGCCGGGCAGGGCGCGGGAGCCGGCGTCAGGATGGCGGGTCTGGGCGCGACCTACGCCGCCCTCACGGCGCTGTACCTCTCGGGCGTCGCCCTCGGCGCGGACCGACTCGGCTCGCGGCTCGCGGAGACCCGGGTCGCCAGCGCGCTGAACTACGTCGGCGCGGGGACGATGCTACTGCTCGGAGTCGTGCTCGCACTGGAGTGAGCGTGAGGCGACCGAAAGAAACGGACGACGGACCGAGTCCGATTACTCGTCTTCACCGAGCAGGCGCTCGACCATCTGCTCGGGGTCGAACTTCTCGATGTGGTCGTAGCCCTGCCCCACGCCGAGGAACAAGATGGGCTTGCCCGTCACGTACGCGATGGAGATGGCCGCGCCGCCGTTGGAGTCGGCGTCGGCCTTCGTCAGAATCGCGCCGTCGATGGCGGCCGCGTCGTTGAACTGCCGGGCGCGTTCGACCGCGTCCTGGCCGGCGACGGCCTCGTCCACGAAGAGGGTGAGGTCCGGGCCGACGACGCGGTCTATCTTCTCCAACTGCGCCATCAGGTCGTTCGAGGTGTGGAGCCGACCGGCCGTGTCGCCGAGGACGATGTCGATGTCGTGGGCCTCGGCGTACTCGACGCCGTCGTAGATGACCGCCGCCGGGTCGCCGCCCTGCTCGTGAGCGATGAGCTTCTTGTCGAGCGCCTCAGCGTGCTCGCGAATCTGCTCGTTCGCGCCGGCGCGGTAGGTGTCGCCGTTGGCGAGCACCGTCGAGTAGCCCTGCTTCTCGAAGTACTTCGCGAGTTTGGCGATGGTCGTCGTCTTCCCGACGCCGTTGATGCCGGTGAAGATGAGCGTGACCGGTTTGTCGGCCTCGGCGATGCGCTGGTCGAAGTCGAACTGCCCGACGCTGATGACCTCGTACAGCGCGTCGTGGAGCGCCTCGGAGACGAGCTGGCCGGTGCTCTCGACCTGCTTTCGCGTCTCTCCGATGAGCTTCTCGCGGATGGTCTCGAGAATCTCCTCTGCGACCTGCATCTCGACGTCGCTCTGGAGGAGCGCCATCTCGAGCTCCCAGAGGGGATCTTCGAGGTCTTCCTCCTCGATGACGACCTTCCCCGTGGCGAACGCGGCGGCGCGGCGGAGCCGCCCCGGACCGGACGAATCGTCTTCGTCTTCCTCGGTCAGCGCCGCCTTCGCGGCGTCGGAGGCGAGCGACTCGCGCGGTTCGACCTCGTCGGCCGTCGGCTCGCCGCTCGGCTCGTCGTCCGTGTCCGCGCCGGCGTCGACCTCGGAATCCGGCTCCGGGGTCGCCGCGGATTCGGATTCGGCATCGGCATCGGCTTCGACCGCCGCAGACGCCGACTCGGCGTCCGCGGGAGCGTCGGCCGCGTCGACCGCGTCGGCTTCGGACCCGGCGTCCGCGTCGCCGACGGCGTCGGCGTCCGGGTCGGCAGCAGCGGGTTCGGACGCCTCGGGTTCGACCGCCGCGTTGTCCGCGTCTGCTGGTGCTGATTCCGCTTCCGCGTCGGCGTCGGATTCGGCCTCGTCGGCGGCCGCCTCGGCCTTCTCTTCGGCGGTCTCTTCAACGTCGTTACGGAAGCGGTTGAGTTTCTTCTTCAGTCCGTCGAACATCTGAATAGTAGGAGGTGGGGGTAGGGGTTACCTTACTCGTCGTCGCCGTCGTCGCCCTCGCCCTGCATCTGCTGCATCTGCTGCATCTGCTGTTGCTGCATCTGCTGTTGGGCCTGCATCGCCTGCTCTTCGATCTCGTCGCTCTCCTCTTCGAGCTCCTCGATCTGGCCGCGAACGCTCGCGATTTCCTCGTCGAGCGCGTCCTGCTTGCGTCGCAGGGTCTCGATGGCCGTGCTCTGTTCCTGCTCGGCGGCGTAGTTCGCGCCGAGGGAGACGACGACCTCGTCGATGTCCTGGACTTCGGCGCGGAGATACGCGTCGCCGCCGAGGGGCACCTGCACCGTCGAGCCCGTTTCGAGCGTCTCGATGGCCTCGACCGCCTCGTCGATCTCGTCTTTCTCGTCGTTCAGGTCGGAGACTTCGGCTTCGAGCGATTCGATTTCCTCGTCGAGCGCCTGAAGCTCCTGGGAGAGCTGCTGGAGTTGCTGCTGACCGCCGCCCATCATGCCGCGGTCACCTCGTTGAGCTCGACCTTCGTGCGCTTGATTCCGTGCTCGCTCCCGATGAGCGAAAAGGCGCGTTCCTGTGCGACGTTCTCGTTCGGCGCTTCGACAGTCTTCGTGAACTCGTGGACGACGCCACGGCTCGTGAAGCTGCCCGTGATAATGAACTGGCTCATGCACGTCGGTCGGGTGGCGAGCGGGAAAGGTCTTCCTACTCGGAGCGAAACTGAAGCGAGAAACGGGGGGACGCGAGGCCCTCAGTCGATGTAATCGAGGGCGTCTTCGATGCGACCCAGCTCCGGGCCGGTCGTGTCCTCGCCGACGACGTAGCTCTCGTCGTTGGCGACGAGGCCGGAGCCGACGAGCGGTCCGCCATAGTTGATGGTGCCGATGTCGGCGCGAACGTCGAGCAGCGCTTCGAGCGCTTCGAGTTCGGGTTCGCGCGACTTCGGGTGACAGAGGACGCCGCGGTTGTTGGCGACGGCCGCCGTCCCGACGGTTCGAACGTCGGCGAGGTCGCCGCGTTCGACGGGGACCTCCAGCGCCTCCTCGACGGCCGCGACGGCCTCGTCGGAGAGCTCCGCGTGGACGTACGCGCCGTAGTCGTTCGCAAGCACGACGTTGCCGGCGGCGTTGATGCGACCGGGAAGCTCGTAGACCGGGAGGTCCACGGCGTCGGTGAGGGCCTCCTTCTCGCGGGACGTGGCGCGGCTCGACACGAGAAGACCGTTCTCGTTACCCGTCGCTAACGCACCGACCGTTCCCGACCCGCCGACGGTCGTCTTGACCAGCGGCACGTCGAGTTCCTCGGCCATCTGCTCGGCGAGCGAGTCGTCGGCGTCCGGGCGGACCAACAGCGCGTCGTCGGTCGCGCGAGCGAAGACGCCGATGTAGGACGAACCGGCGAAGGAGGCGCGAAGCACCGTTTACTCGGCCGGTTCCGCTTCGACGACCGACTCGCCGTCCTCGTCGAAACGCGCGGCGCGGACGCGGAACTTGCTCGGCGGGCTCTGCCGACCGTGCGCCCAGATGTCCTCGTTGATCTGCGTGTCGAGACGCACGTTCTCGGTGTCGACCTTGAAGTGCTTCGCGAGGTGCTCGCGGATGAGCGTCATCGAGCGGCCCGCGCGTTCGTGTGCCGGAACCGCCTGCACGTCTCGGAGCGGGACGGTGACGACGCGCTCCTCGAAGTCGTTTGCGCTCATTGCTTACTCGTCCGTGTTGCTCCGCCGCCAGTTGCGACGCTTGGGGTTTCGCGTGACTTCCATGTCCGTCTTGAGCATGACCCACGCGGGGACGCGACTGTTCTGGCGTTCGAGCTTCGCCAGACGCTTCTTCTTGGACTTCGACTTCTTACCCATAGTGGGCTGTACTTTCCATCCTCCGCATAAAATCTTGTTCCTTCGAGTTTCGGGCGTGTGAGGGGCGTCCGCACGCCCGAATCGGCTGAAACGCGGCTCTCCGCGGGGGTCGGCGTCGCGGGCGGCCGACCGACCGACGACTGACGCGCCTCACAGCGAGACCCGCGCCACCGTCTCGTACTCGGGGCCGTCGGGGCCGAGGTCGCTCTTCTTCAGGCGTACCTCGCGCACGCGAAACGACCCGACCGTCGGTGACTCACCCCCGACGACGCGCCGCACGAGGTCCTTCCCGCGGGCGTCGTCCATGCGGGCGAGCGTGACGTGCGGCGTGAACTCGTGGTCTTCGGGGTCGAAGCCGAGTGCCGTCGTCTCGCGCTCGATGGCCTCGTGGAGCCGCGTCAACTCGGCCCCGCCGTCGTCGACGCCGAGCCAGACGACCCGGATGTAGTCGAGCGAGGGAAAGACGCCCAGCCCGTCGACCGAGGCGTCGAAGGGGCCGACGCCCGCGGCGTCGACGGCTGATTCGACCGCATCTTCCACCGCTCCGACGCGGTCCGGCGACACCTCGCCGAGGAACTTCAGGGTGACGTGCGCACTCTCGGGGTCGGTGAACCGAAGCCCGTCCGCGTCCGAGAGCCGGTCTTGTACCGCGGCGACGCCCGCCGCGAGCGAGTCGGGGAGGTCGACGGCGAGAAAGCAACGCATGGCAGGTGGTTGACCCGAACCGGACGTTAACGTTCCGCCGGGTCGCGGTCGGCGTCGCCCTCGCGGGCGGCCTCCTCGGGCGTCCACGTCCGGGCGATGCTGAACGCCTCGCCGTCCACGAACGTCACCTCGTACACGTCGGGCGTCGTCAGCCCCGTCCAGAACTCGCGGCCGTAGCGCGGGTCGTAGGCGTTGAACACGAGCGCCATGAGCGTGGCGTGGGTGCCGACGACGACGTGGCGGTCGGGGTACGCCTCGACGAGGCGGTCCACGGCGGCGACGCCGCGGGCCTGCGCCTCGGCGTGGGACTCGCCGCCGGGGTGCGACGCGTTCGGGTTCGCCCAGAGATGTTCGACGGCCTCGTCGAAGTCTTCGATGGGTGAGTCAGCGAGTTCGCGTTCTCTGAGGTCGTCGTCGACGATGAGCGGGGCGTCCGCCGCGTCGGCGACGCCCTCGACGGTCGCGCGGGCGCGCTCGGCGGGGCTGGTGGCGACCACGTCCGCGAGGTCCGCGAGGCGGGCGGTGACGCGCGCGGCGTCGCGGCGGCCGTGACGCGAGAGGCCGGGGGTGCGCTCGGCGTCGGAGACGGACGGGACGTGGGCGTGCCGGACGAACGACACGACCGTCGTCGGGGGCGCGGACATTCGGAGACGCTCGCCCGCGGGAGGCTAAAAAGCGGTCGGTGTCGTCCCGCTGACGCAGCGTTTAACCGCCGTGACGCCCAAGCGCGGCTATATGACCGACGACGGCAAGCGACCCCACCGCTTCTCGGAAGGGCAGGGGTTCGACGAGGACTACTCCGACTTCTCGCTCGACCCGCCCGAACTCTCGGTGGACCCGACGAAGGTCGACCCGGTCGACTCGCGCGTCCTGACCGACATCCTCGACCAGCGGAACATCGACCCCGAGGACGTCGACGTCGAGAAACTGCTCGACGTGGCGCTCTCGTACATGCAGATTAACCGCTTCGAGGAGGCCACCGAGGCGTTCGAGCGCGTCGCTCGGTTCGCCGGCGACGACGAGGACATCGCCCAGGAAGCGTGGGTGAACAAGGGCGCGGCCCACGGCCAACTCGAAGAGTGGGACGAGGCCATCGGCTCCTACCGGGAGGCGCTCAAACTCGACGACGACAGCGAACACGCCGCGACGGCCCACACCAACCTCGCGTACGCGCTCTGGGAGGCCGGCCAGACGGCCGACGCGCTCGACCACGCGGAGCGCGCCGTCGAACTCGACCCGCGGTTCCCGCAGGCGTGGTACAACCGCGGCTTCTTCCTCCACGAGCGCGGCCTCAACGAGGACGCCGTCAACGCCTTCGACAACGCCATCCGCCTCGGGATGCGCACCCCCGGCGTCCACGAGGAGAAGGCGCGCGCGCTCGAAGAACTCGGGCGCGACGAGGAAGCAGAACAGGCCCAGCAGCAGGCCGACGACCTCCGCGAGCAGGCCGAAGCGGAACTCGTCGAGGAGTACTAGATGCTCCTCCGCGAGCGGGAGACCCCCGAGGGGCTCCTCGTCTCGGTCTGCGACCCCGACTGCATCGGCGAGACCTACACCGACGACGGCGTCTCGCTGGACGTGACGGAGGACTTCTACGGCGGCGACGAGGCCGAGACCGCCGACGAAGACGCCGTCGTGGACAGCCTCACCCGCGCGACCGTCGCCAACATCGTCGGCGAGGAGTCCGTCTCGGTCGCCATCGACGCCGGCCTCGTAGACGAGGAAACCGTCCTCGAAGTCGACGGCACGCTCCACGCGCAACTGCTCTGGCTCCGCTGAGCCGCCGTCGAAAATCGGTGTGCTCCGCGCTTCCGCGCCGGTACGTTACGCCGGGCGCTCGACGCCCGTTATCTCGAAACGAGCGCCGCCGTTTTCGGCCTCGGTGACGTCGATATCCCAGTCGTGCGTGTGAACGGCCTGCGCGACGATTGACAGGCCGAGTCCCGTCCCTTCTTCACCCGTGGTGTAGCCGGCCTCGAACACCTCGTCGCGCTCCTCCGCGGGGATGCCGACGCCGTCGTCCTCGACGTAGAACCCCGTCTCGTCCGCGTCGCCATAGAGCACGCCGACCGTCACGGTCAGGTCGTCGCTCGCGCCGTGCTCGACGGCGTCACCAGACGCAGTCTGGTTGCCCGTGGAACCGTGTTCGACAGCGTCGTCGGGAGTATCCCGACTGCCCGTGGAACCGTGTTCCACGGCGTTCCGAAACAGGTTCTCGAACACGTGTCCCAACAGACTCGGGTCCGCGCGGAACTCGACGGTGTCGGCGACGACGAGGTCGGCCGAGCCGGTGTCGACGTGCTCCCACGCGGTCATCGCGCGCGTTTCGAGGTCGACGGTCGAGAGCTCCTCGACCGCGTCGTGGCGGGCCAACACCAGCGCGTCGGTGATGATGTCGTCCATCCGGTCGAGCGCGCCGGCGACCTGTTCGAGTCCGTCGGCGGCGACCACGTCGTCGAGGAGCGATTCGACGTAGCCCACGGCGACCGAAAGCGGGTTTCTGAGGTCGTGCGAGAGCATCCGCGCGAGGTTCCGGAGGCGCTCGGCCTTCTCTTCGGCCTCCAGTTCCGCGCGCTTCCGGTCGGTGATGTCGAGGTGTGCGATTTGAACGTACGTCTCGCCGTCGTCGGTGAATCGAGTCGCCCGCATGGTGAACCAGAGGCGCTCTTCGGGCGTCTCGCAGGGGTATTCGAAGGAAAACTCGTCTCTGTCGTCGTCGATGACGGCGCGGATGCCCTCGCTGGCCGTCGTCGCGTCGGCGTCGGCGCTGAGGTCGCAGACGCCGAGGTAGTTCATGCCGACGGAGCTACTGTCGCCCTGATAGCCGTGTTCGTTGCCGAACTCCTGCCACGCGCGGTTGGTGTAGACGATGACGCCGTCCTCGTCCAGAATCGCGAGTTGCGTCGGAAGCGCGTCGAGGCTCGAAAACGCGAGCGAGGACGAGGTGACGTGCGACATTGTTACACAAACGAACGTGAGCTACTTGATTCGTTCGGGTGGGGAGCCGACACGTCCCCGCCGCGCCGCGGTCGCTGTCCTCGTCGCCGTTGCGTCGCCGTCGCGTCACCGTCACCGGCCACAGTTGCCGGCTGACGAAACCGAAATCGGTTGCAGCGCCGCGTGCGGACCGAAGACGTGTTGTGCCTACGGGGGTAACTCACACCAATGAGAGTGCAGGAGTCGTACCCCGTCGACGTCGACGCCATCCGCGCGGATTTCCCCATCCTCCAGCGGAAGGTCGGCGGCGACATCTCGACGCCGGGTGAACACGACGACGACACCACGCCGCTGGTCTACCTCGACAACGCCGCGACGAGCCACACGCCGGAACAGGTCGTCGACGCCATCGTCGACTACTACCACGGCTACAACTCGAACGTCCACCGCGGCATCCACCATCTGAGCCAGGAGGCCTCGGTCGCCTACGAGGACGCCCACGACCGCGTCGCGGAGTTCATCGGCGCGTCCGGCGGCCGCGAGGAGGTCGTCTTCACGAAGAACACCACCGAGTCGATGAACCTCGTCGCCTACGCGTGGGGCCTCGACGAACTCGGGCCGGGCGACTCGGTCGTCATGACCGAGATGGAACACCACGCCTCGCTGGTCACGTGGCAGCAAATCGCCAAGAAGACCGGCGCTGAGGTGCGCTACATCCGCGTCGACGACGACGGCCGCCTCGACATAGAGCACGCGAAGGAGCTCATCGACGACTCCACGAAGATGGTCTCGGTCGTCCACGTCTCGAACACCCTCGGAACCGTCAACCCGGTCTCCGAACTCGCGGACATGGCCCACGAAGTCGGGTCGTACATCTTCGTCGACGGCGCGCAGTCGGTCCCGACCCGCCCCGTCGACGTGGAGGCCATCGACGCCGACTTCTTCGCCTTCTCGGGCCACAAGATGTGCGGCCCGACCGGCATCGGCGCGCTCTACGGCAAGCGCGACATCCTCGACGAGATGGGGCCGTACCTCTACGGCGGCGAGATGATTCGGAGCGTCACCTACGAGGACTCCACGTGGGAGGACCTCCCGTGGAAGTTCGAGGCCGGCACGCCGCCCATCGCGCAGGGCGTCGGCTTCGCCGCGGCCGTGGACTACCTCGACGACATCGGCATGGAGAACGTCCAGGCCCACGAGGAACTGCTCGCGGAGTACGCCTACGACCGCCTCACCGAGTTCGACGACATCGAAATCTACGGCCCGCCGGGCGACGACCGCGGCGGCCTCGTCGCGTTCAACCTCGACAGCGTCCACGCCCACGACCTCTCCAGCATCCTCAACGAACAGGGCGTCGCCATCCGCGCCGGCGACCACTGTACCCAGCCGCTCCACGACAAACTCGGCGCAGCGGCCTCGACGCGGGCGTCGTTCTACATCTACAACACGCGAGAGGAAGTCGACGCGCTGGTCGACGCTATCGATACGGCCCGCGAACTGTTCGCCTGAGAGCGAACCGTTCCGCGAACCAACAGTTCGCCTGAGTACGGCCGCGTTCCCCTTTTTCCCGCCCGGCCGCCCCCAAATACCTTTGTCCCGCTGACACGTCGTCGGAGCGTATGCTTCAATCGCTGACCGGCTTCCTCGTCGAGACGCTCCGGGAGACCGTCGCGGAGTTCGGGACGGCGGTGCAGGACGCCGCGCCGAAGGTGCTCACGGCGGTCGTCTTCCTCGCGCTCGCCTACGTCGGCATCAGGGCGATACTGTTCGTCGTCCGGGGCGTGCTCGACGGGCTGTACCCCGAAGAACAGGACCTCGTGGTCGAACTCGGCGTCGCCGTCGCGGGCGTGTTCCTGTGGTTCGGCGCGGCGCTCGCGCTGTTGAACATCGTCGGCATGACCGAGGTCGCCGCGAGCCTCGGCACCGCGACCGGCTTCGTCGCGCTGGGCGTCTCCTACGCGCTGTCGAACATGATAGCCGACACGGTGGCGGGCGTCTACCTACTTCGGGACCCCGATTTCAACCCCGGCGACCGCGTGAAATCGGACCCGGTGACGGGGACGGTCAGCTCCATCGAACTCCGAAAGACGCGCTTCGAGAGCGACGAGGGCGACACCGTCGTCGTGGCCAACCGCGACGTCGAAAAGAAGTGGACGAAGTACGACGCGCCGGCGGCCGAAGACGCGTCAACGGCCGACGCGACGTAAGCGACGAATTCGGCCGAATCGCCGGCCCCGGAATCCTTTTACGGCGCTCGGGCGTACCCCCGACGAACACCAATGGGCATTGGCTCAGACATGTATCGTCAGCAGATAATGGACCACTACAAGAACCCCCGGAACCACGGTCGGCTGGAGTCGCCGACGTTCACCCACACCGGGGAGAACCCCTCCTGCGGCGATACGATTACGATGGACGTGCAGCTCGCCGACGACGGCGAGACCATAGAGCGCGTCGCGTTCTCCGGCGATGGCTGCGCCATCAGTCAGGCGTCCGCGAGCATGCTCACCCAGCGACTGCCGGGCACGACGCTCTCGGAGCTGGAAGCGATGGACACCGACGACATCACCGAGATGCTCGGCGTCGACATCTCGCCGATGCGAATCAAGTGCGCCGTCCTCGCGCGACAGGTCGCACAGGACGGCGCGAAGATTCACGACGGCGAGATAGAAATCGAGAAAACGAAGACCGAAGACGGCGACGACTGAGCCGGCTTCGGCCGACTTCGGCCGGCAGCGGCACGGCGAACCGAACGCGATTCGAGTTATTCTTCGTCCGTCCCCGCGCCGAGCGCCGCCGCCAGCGCGACGAGGTAGCCGAGCCCCGCCTTGACCTCGGGGTCGCGAGTGGCCCGCAGGAGGCCGACCGCGCCCACGGGCGTCGCCTCCGCCTCCTCCGCGTCGCCGACGGCGCGGAGCAGGCGCTTCATCCCGGCGACGGTGTCGGGGTCGGAAGCGTCGTCTGCGACTTCCGCGAGCGAGGTGCCGGTTCGCGCGAGCGACCGCACCATCTCGTCGTCGAGTGCGCCGACGCCGAGTTCGAGCACGTCGATGAGGTCGTTGACGAGACCCATCCGCTCGACGAGGAGCGCGACCTCCTCGGGGTTGTTCTCGATGGCCCGTACGAGTTCGTCGGGCACCTGCTGTTCTGTCGTCGTGGTTGGTTCGTGGTCCTGCATTGGTCTCACCTCAGAGCATCCCCCTGGCGGTCAGCCAGTACGATTCGTTGTACGCGTGTTTCGCCCAGTGGACGGGCTTCGACGGCTGGCGCATCGTCGCGGGCGTCTCGTAGTCGAACGAGACGAACGACGCCTCGTCGAGGCCGGTCTCGACGAAGCAGACGGTCTTGCCGTCGTAGCGCTTCGTCGGCGTGCGACCCCGGACCTCCGCGGCGATGCGCTCCGCGACCGCAAAGGCCTGGAAGTGCGCCGCGCTCCCGGCTTTCGGGATGGGCAGCGCCGCCGTGTCACCGATGGCGTACACGTCCTCGGCGGCGGTCGCACGGAGGGTCCGCTGGTCCACGTCGACCCAGCCGGCGTCACCGAGGCCGGAGTCGGTGATGAGTTCGTCACCGCGGTGCGGCGGGATGCCGACCAACAGGTCGTAGTCCACCTCCGCGCCGCTTTCCGCCGAGACGACCCGTTCGTCCGGGTCGACGGCGTCGACGACGAAGTCGGTCTCGACGCGGACGCCCCGTTCGGCCAGAATCGGGTCGGCCCACTCCGCGACCTCGGGCTTCCCGTGGCTCCGCTCCATCGGGTAGGTGTAGACGAGGTCCGTGTCCTCGCGCAGCCCGCGGCTCCGGAGCCAGTCGTCCACGATGAACGTGAATTCGAGCGGCGCGGCCGGGCACATGTGGGGCGTCCCGACGACGCTCAACACGAGGCGACCGCCCTCGAACTCCGCGAGCGCGTCGCGGAGCCGTTCGGCCCCATCGGCGTTGTAGAAGTGGTGTGCGCCCTCCCGGAAGCCGGGAACCGCGTCGGGGTCGAGCTTCGCGCCGGTCGCGAGGACGAGCGTGTCGTAGTCGAGTTCCTCGTCGCCGTCCTGACAGTAGAGGCGCTTTTCGTCGGTGTCGACCCGGCGGACGCGGTTGGTGACGATGTCCACCCGCTCGTCGACGAGGTCCCGCAGGTCGCGGACGCCGTCGTCCGGCTCCGCGACTCCGAACGGGACGTACAAGAACACCGGCTTGTAGACGTGTTTCGTATCGTCGGAGACCAGCGTTACCTCCACGTCGCCGTCGTCTATCTCCGATTCGAGTTCCTCGGCGAGACGGTTCGAAACGACCGTCCCACCCGTGCCACCGCCAACGACTACGATTCGGTGCGTCATGGAGTTCACCTACCTAGACGATGGGCCGCCGACGGGATAGTATTGCAATCTGTTTCCAACATTGTGAGAACCGCGAGACGGGGCGGTCGCTCGGGGGACGAGACGAAGGGGAGAATGTGGTGGGGTGGGGAGGGGTGGAATGGAGTGGAGTGAGACGGAGAGTGTGGGGGAACGGGGACCGCGGAGTCGTGTGAAGTCGGCCGGCCGAGCGAGTGATTGAGCGGCCGACCGAGCGACGGCTTACTCGGGCTTGAGACCGGCGTCCTGTACGCGCATGATGGCCTCGCCGTCGGCGAGGTTCGGCGCGTCCACGAGGCGGACGATACGCTTGTCGCCCTTGGACTTGCGGAGGTAGATGCGGAACGTCGAGGTGTGGCCGAGGATGTTGCCACCGATGGGCTGGGTCGGGTCGCCGAAGTAGGAGTCGGGGTTCGACGCGACCTGATTCGTCACGAGGATGCCCGTGTTGAACAGGTCGCCGATGCGCATCAGGTCGTGGAGGTGCTTGTTGAGCTTCTGCTGGCGCTCTGCGAGTTCGCCGCGGCCGACGTACTCGGCGCGGAAGTGAGCGGTGAGCGAGTCGACACAGAGGAGGCGGACCGGCCACTCGGTGTCCTCGTGCTCGCCGGCGAGCTCCTTGGCCTTCTCGGCGAGGAGAATCTGGTGGTTGGAGTTGAACGCCTTGGCGACGTGAATCTTGTCGAGGAAGTCGTCGACGAGCGCCTGCATCGTCTCCTCGTCGTCGATGGAGCCCTCCATCTCGCGGTCTTCGAGCGTCGCTTCGAGCGCCTCGTCTTCGAGCCCGCGGACCATGTCGTCGATACGCTCGGGGCGGAACGTGTCCTCGGAGTCGATGAAGATACAGCCGCCGCCGAGGCCGCCCTGTTCGGGCGGAAGCTGGACGTTGACCGCGAGCTGGTGGGTTATCTGGGACTTCCCGGCACCGAACTCGCCGTACACCTCGGTGATGGACTGCGTTTCGAGACCGCCGCCGAGGAGTTCGTCCACTTCGTCGATTTGCCAGCTCAGCTTGCCGATCTGCTGGCGTCGTTCGAGGACCATCGAACCGGTCTCGAAGCCGCCCACGTCGGCCGCGTCGCGGGCCGCGTTGATGATGTCGGAGGCCGTGCTGGAGCCGATGTCTGCCTTGTTCGACAGTTCGCCGGGGCTGGCGACCGCGATGGACTGGTAGCTGTCGTAACCGCTCTCGACGAGTTTGTCGGCCGTCGCCGGGCCGACGCCGGGGAGACTTTCGAGGTCGTCTTCTGCCATACCCAGTCGTTCCGCCTATACCCTCATAAACCCTCGTTAACAGCAGGGTGAAAGTGAAAACGGGAGACGTGGTGGGGTCGGCAATCGGGCCGGTGCGGAGATTCAAGGGCGATATCGCGAGGACGGGGGCGGACGGGAGAGACTGGGTCGGCTCCGAACTCGGCTGAGAGCGCGGGCTGGCGCGGAAGTAGAATCGAACAGAAAGGAAAGGGGGCGGGGGCTGACGACGAGAGCGTCAGGCGCGACGGGCGAGCGCGGTTAGTCCCACGGATGGCCGTTCGGCGTCGACGGCCACAGCGGGTACCAGTAGCTCTCGTCGCCCTCGATTTCGAGTTCGCCGTCGAGGACGGATTCGAGTTTGAACTCCAGACTCTGGTTCCGCGAGGAGGTGCCCTGCGGGGCGAAGGGATAGTACGCGCCGCGGCGGAACGAGTAAATCCAGTAGGCGCGGTCGCCGTCGCGCTCGAAGCCGAACAGGGCGGCGAGCAGGCGCGAGCCGTAGCCGCGCTCGATGAACTCGTCGGCGGCGAAGTGGACGCTCGTCACGAGGTCCTCGGGATCGTCGTCGGCGAGGACGACCCAGTTGTAGCCGTGGCCGTCGGTGTGGCGGCTGAACTCGGTCCCGGTCTCCTCGCTTCCGGCGGTGAGGATGTCTTCGACGGCGTCGACGGTGTCCGCGAAGTCGGTGCTATCGACCGAGGAGAAACACAGGGCCGCCTCGTCGGCCGAGTCGAACCGGAGGTCGGCCTCCATCGTGAGGTACGCCGTGCTCATCCCGAAGAGGTCCTCGGGGTCCGCTTTCGTGGTCGCGTCGGACTCGGCGCTGATGCCGAGCATGGCGCGGAATGAATCGAACAGCCCCATCGGAACTCAGGCGGTCTCCATCTCGCGCTCCAGGTCGCGGAGGCGCTCGACGCGGTTCTCGGTGGAGGGGTGGGTGCTGAACAGGCGACCGATGAAGTCGGACTTGATGGGGATGATGAAGAACGCGTTCATCTCCGAGGTGTCGCGCATGTCGCGCTTCGGGACGTTGTCCATCCGGCCCGAAATCTTGAGGAGCGCGGACGCCAGCGCCGAGGGGCGGCCGGTGATGACGGCGGCTCCGCGGTCGGCGGCGTACTCGCGGTAGCGCGAGAGCGCCCGAATCAGGAGGTACGAGATAATCCAGACGACGAGCGACGCGATGATGGCGACGATGACCGGCGCGTTCTGGCGGTTGTCGTCGCCGCCGAAGAGCCAGCCCCAGCGGACGATGAGGAAGGCGATACTGGAGAGGAACGACGCGATGGTCATGACCATCACGTCGCGGTTCTTCACGTGCGCGAGCTCGTGGGCGATGACGCCCTCCAACTCGTCGTCGTCGAGGGTCTCCATCAGGCCGGTCGTGACGCAGACGGCCGAACTCTTCTGGGAGCGCCCCGTGGCGAAGGCGTTCGGGACGCGCGTGTCGGCGATGGCGACCTTCGGTTTCGGGAGGTCCGCCTGCTGAGAGAGCCGGCCGACCATCGCGTGGAGCTTCCGCGCCTGCGGGCCGTCGTCCTCGTCGACGACGCTCGCGCCCATGCTGTACAGCGCGATTTTGTCGCTGAAGAAGAACTGCGCGAAGAGGAAGACGCCCATGACCCCCGCCATGATGAACAGGCCGTCGAAGTACCATGCCAACAGGCCTGCAAAGACGATGTAGAGGGCGAACAGGAGGAACATCGTGAGCGCCATCCGCCCGCGAAGTCCCCAGTCCGGTTTCCAGTTCATACCACGTGATTAGTAATCCGGCTAATAAACGCTGTTGGAGTGCGAAGCCCTCGCACGCGACCGCCCCAGTCGTGAAGAATCGGGATATACCGTTTTGCCGCCGGAGCGCGTAGCTCCGGGTGACATGTTCGCCGATAGGGAAGACGCGGGCCGCCGGCTGGCGGACCTGCTCGACGAGCGAGATGAGACGGCGGACCTCGTGTTGGCCATCCCGCGGGGCGGTCTCCCCGTCGGTAGGGAGGTCGCAGACCGCCTCAGAGCGCCGCTCGACGTGGTGGTCGCCTCCAAGGTCGGCGCGCCGGACAACCCCGAACTCGCCGTGGGGGCGGTCGCCGGCGACGGGAGCGCGTGGTGGAACGAGGACCTGCTTTCGTACCTCGACGTGGGCGAGGACTACCTCGACCGCGAGCGCGAGCGCGAGGCCGAGGCGGCCAGAGAGAAGGTGTCGCTGTACCGCGGCGGCGACCCGCTTCCCGACGTGGCCGAAAAGCGCGTGGTCGTCGTCGACGACGGCGTCGCCACGGGTGCGACCGCCCGGGCGTGTCTCCGTCAGGTCGCCGCCGGCGGCGCAGAGCGCGTCGTTCTCGCGGTCCCGGTCGGCCCGCCGCACACGCTCTCGGAACTCGAAGCCGAGTGTGACGCGGTCGTCGCGGTCGAGTCGCCGGAGACGTTCGGGGCCGTCGGCGCGTTCTACCGCGACTTCGCGCAGGTGTCCGACGAGGAGGCCGCGACGTACCTCCGCGACGGGGCGGGCGAGCACTGAGGCGAGTTGCTGACGGCCGAGGTTCACCGGCGCGCCGTGACGCCGAACTTAAGCGGTCGAACGGACTAGAGCCGTCAATGAGCGAATCCCGCGACTTCTGCCCTCGGTGCGGCGACCCGGTTCCGGAGCGACCGGAACCGCTCCCCGGGATGCCGCGCGAGCGCGACGACGTGCTCTGCGACTCGTGTTACTTCGAGGACTTCGACCTCGTGGACGCGCCCGACGAGGTGCAGGTCCGCGTCTGCGCGCAGTGCGGCGCGATTCACCGGGGCAACCGATGGGTCGACGTCGGCGCGCGCGACTACACCGACATCGCCATCGAGGAGGTATCGAACTCCCTGGGCGTCCACCTCAACGCCGAGGAGGTCCGCTGGGGCGTCGAGCCCGAGCAGGTCGACGAGAACAACATCCGGATGCACTGCCACTTCTCGGGCGTCGTCCGCGGCACGCCGCTGGAGGAGTCCATCGTCGTCCCGGTGAGCATCGCCCGCGAGACGTGCCAGCGCTGCGGCCGCATCGCCGGCGGCTACTTCGCCAGCCTCGTTCAGGTCCGCGCCGACGACCGGACGCCGACGACCGAGGAGGCCGAGACGGCCATCGAAATCGCCGAGTCCTACATCGCGGAACGCGAGGACAAAGGCGACCGCAACGCCTTCATCACGGAGGTGAATCGGACGCCCGACGGCCCGAACATCAAGATATCGACCAACCAGATGGGAAGCGGCGTCGCGAAGCAGATTCGCGAGCGCTTCGGCGGCACCATCGAGGAGCACCCGACGCTCGTCACGGAGGACGGCGACGGCAACGAGGTCTACCGCGTCACGTTCGTCGCCCGCCTGCCGCGGTACACCGCCGGCGACGTCATCGACCCCGAGGACGGCGACGGGCCGGTCCTCGTGCGGAGCAACCGCGGCCGACTCAAAGGAACGCGGCTCACTTCCGGCGACCTCTACGAATCGGAGTTCGAGGAGGGCGAACGACCCGAGGCCGAAGACCTCGGCTCCGTCGAGGACGCGGCGGAGACCACCGTCGTCACCGTCGAGGACGAACACGCCGTACAGGTGCTCGACCCCGAGACGTACGAGGCGAAGACCATCCCGCGGCCGGACTACTTCGACCCCGACGCGTCGATGGTGCCGGTCCTCAAGAGCCCGTCGGGGCTGCACATCCTCCCCGAGGAAGTCGTCGACGACGACGAGGAGTAAGCGAGAAGCGGCGAGGAGAGAGGCAGAACACGACGAAATCGTCGTTTTCGATTTGTACGACTCGCGGTCCGAGCCAGCGAGAGCGCCCAGAGAGCGGTCGCTAAGAGACGGGCGATAATCGAACGACGAAGCAGAATCAGTCGGCGCTGGCCGGCCGGTCAGCCGAGAGGGACGCGGCCGGAGCGTCGTCTTCGTGCGCGGGCACACCGTGGCGCTGGAGGGCGAGGAGCAGGTCGTCTTCGGAGTAGCCGGAGCGAGCGGCCGCCTGCGAGAGTGTGAGTGCCCCACTACGATACAGTGTCATCGCCGTGGCGAGTGCGTTGGTGTGCATGACCGATACTCCACCATTCAGGGGCATTGGTGTTAACTATTTCGTGAGAAAGCGTATCAAAGACAAAGTTAGTGGAAATATAGCTTTACAAACGTTGCGCTATTCCCCATCTACACTCTCTAAACGGTTAAACGCATTAACAATCATTGAGGAAACGTGGCGGAGGCGGCGGCTCTCCTGGACACTATGGCGATTTTTGCCGGACAAACGAGATGTGATGGCATGACATCGTGAGGATGGCACCGACTGTCGGGCGGGGTTATCACTCGTGGGAACCGGTTCAGAAACGTTAATTACCGGCCGACCGACCCACACCCATGGATAGACAGCAGTTCCTCGCGTTGACGCTCGTCGCGCTCATGATCGGGTCGACGCTGTTCTCCGCGGCCAGTGTCATTCTGTAATCACTCGCCCCACACGTCGGAAAGCGGGTGATTGCTCCGGCCGCTGTCGTCAGCGCTCCCGTCCGAGCCGCCGGTCTCGCGGCCGTCGGAACCGCCGGACGACGTACCGCCGGAGCCGCCCGCGCGACTCCCAGCGGACCTCGAACCGCGAGTCGAGTCGCGCCGCGAGTCGGAGTCGGAACCCGACGCTCCTCGCGACCGACCCGTCGAGCCGCCGAGATTCGCGGTCCCGCCGGTTGCGTTGCCCGCGTTGCTCCCGCGGCCCCCCGCCGCGACGGGGTCGAACTCGGGGAGGTCGGGGTTCGTCATCCGGTCGACCTGCGCCGCGAACCAGTCGGGCATGTCGGTCCGCGTCTTGTCGAACAGTTGCAGCAGACTGCTGTCGGCGACGTAAGTGTCGCCGTAGTCGTCGGGCGCGCGCACGACCCGGCCGCAGGCCTGAATCACGGTTCGGAGGGCGGCGCGGCGGTACCACGCCCACTGGCCGTCTTCGAGGCGACGGGCGACTCTGGAGTCGTTCGTGTTGAGGTAGGGCGCTTTGCAGAGCACCTGCCAGCGACAGAGGTCGCCGTTCAGGTCCAGCGCCTCCTCCATCTTCACCGAGAGGAACACCTCCGGGCGGTCGGTCGCCTTCCACGTCTCCAGTTCCGCGTTTCGGTCGTCGCGGTCGTGGCCGCGGACGCGGTTGCCGAGGCCCATCTCGGCGAGTCGGCGGCGAAGCTCCGCCTGAATCGCATACGAGTGGCAGTGAATCAACCCCTTCTCGTCGGGATGTTTCGCCATCAGGCGAACGACGAGGCGGGCGATTTTGGGCAGCGTCTCGTCGCGGTGCTCGTAGGTCATCTTCCCCCGCGTCACGTCGTACAGCGGCCGGTTCTCGACGGGGAAGGTGTGCTCGACGTCCACGAGCGCGACCTTCGAGGGGTCGAGACCGACCGAGCGGCAGAACGCCGCCTTGTTGAGGATGGTCGCAGACAGGAGCGCGAACTTGTTTCCGCGGTCCCAGACGGTGTGTTTGAGGTACTTCGCGGGGTCGAGCGGCTTGATGGCGATGGGCGACCCCTCGCCGTCGTGCTGGTCGACGACCCACGTCGTCGGGCTCTGGGGGTCGCGGTAGTCCTCCACGAACCAGTTCAGCTCGCCGATGAGCTCCTGTAAGCGGTCGCGGCGGGCGGCCTCCTCGGGCGTCAGTTCGGACTTCGTCAGCAGCTCGTCTTTCTCGCGCTTGCAGACGCCGACGAGCGTCTCCGCGAAGCGCGAGGCGCGCTCGACGGGGTCGCCCGCGGCCGCCACGTCGGGGACGCCGATGTCGTCCCACACCGGGACGGTCCGGGGTTTCAGGTCGATAGTCGCGTACATCTCGGCCCACTCGGCCAGTCCGTGAGCCTCGTCGACGACGACCACGTCGCGCTTTCGGAACACGTCGGAGCCGGCGGTCTGCATGAAGTACGCGAGCGTCATCGCCGCGATTTGGCGGTTCGAGGCGATGGCGCGGTCGGAGAAGTACGGACAGCGGTGCCGAACCGAGCAGTCGAAGCCGCGCTTGCGGGCGCAGGGGGCGCGGTCGACCGGCGTGTCTTCCTCGCCGCGGATGATGCAGTTGTAGTTGGACTTGCCGCGGATTATTTTGAGGTCCGAAAGCAGGTCGTCTTCGGCCACGTCGTCCAGTTGCGACACCTGCGGGGTCGTGTAGTAGGCGTCGGTCGCCTGCGCGGGCGAAGTCTCGTCCACGGTCGCCGCCGACCCCGCGATGGCGCGGGCGAGAAGCGACTTGCCGCTTCCGGTCGGCGCGCGGACCAAGACCACGTCGTTGCCGTCGGCGAAGGCGTCGCGGATGTCGCGCAGGGCCTGTTCCTGCGCGCCGCGGAAACTGGGGGCCGGAAACGAGTCGATGATGCGCGACGGGTCCACGGTCGATGGAGTCCTCGGACGGGCCTAAATCCACCGCTCCGGGGTGCGGTCGCGGCATCGACAAGGCCGAGAAATCGGAGCCTAAAGCGCCGCCACGTCCTCGGCCGTCGGTTCGCGGTCGCCTGGGAGTCGCTCCATGCAGTCGAAACAGAGGAAGTGCTCGGAGCCGTCGACGAGTTCCAGCGTCATCCCGCCGGACGAGGAGGTGGAGAAGTTCCAGAGGTCGCCGATGCCGCCGGCGATGCGGACGCCCTTCCCGCAGGCGTCGCACGGTTCGGAGGTCATGAGGGAACCGAAGAGCCGAGGCGGCAAAAGCGCCCCGCCGCGTCGGCGGAAACGTAATCGGCCGGCGCCGCCGACCCGGCGAGAGGTTCTTGTCGGTTGGCGTATGACTTTCGTCCCATGCGCGTCGACTGCGAAGGCTGTGCCGGCTGCTGTATCGACTGGCGACCGGTCGCGCCGGCCGCGCTCGACCACGAGCGTCGCGGGCCGCGCGCGCCGCTCGACGACACCTACAACCTCGTCCCGCTGACCCGCGACGAGGTTCGCGACTTCGTCGAGGCCGGGTTCGGCAGTGCTCTCTCCCCGCGGCTGTGGGAAGCGCCGCCGGGCGAGGGCGTCGAAATCGACGGCGTCGAACTCGCGGCCGTCGACGGGAAGCCGGCCTTTTTCGTCGGCATGCGCAAGCCGCCGAAGCCCGTCGCGCCGTTCGGACTGGAACGGACGTGGCTCCGCGCCTGCGCGTTTCTCGACCCCGAAACCCTCCAGTGCCGCATCCACGACACCGACTTCTATCCCGACGAGTGCGCCGAGTACCCCGGGCACAACCTCGTCCTCGAACAGGAGACCGAGTGCGAGCGCGTCGAGCGACACCACGGCGGCGAGCGCCTGCTCGACGACGCGGCCCCGGACGACCTTCACGGCCTGCTCCTCGGCCCCTACGCCCTCGGCGCGAAACTGTTCGTCCACCCGGAGCCCGAGCGGTTGGCTGGGACTATCGACCACCTCAAACGCCGCGAACTGACGCCCGAAGACCGCGCGGAGTTCGTCGGCGTCGCGGTCGGGTCGCACCCCGGTTCGACCGAGGTCGACGACGACCGCGCCTCGCGGGCGCGTGCGAAGACGCTCGAAAGCGAGTCGTGGGCGGGCGAAGCGGTCGCCGCGTGGGACGCGGTCGCCGGTCGCCTCGGGAGCGCGGCCGGCGACGCGCCCGACCCCGACGAGGTCGAAGTCGCTCGCGGCGCGCCCGAAACCCCCGGCTGGGACGCGGTTCGCGACGACGGCTGAGTCGCGGGCGGCGAGCGGCGGGGGAGACGGCGGTCCGCGGTCAGGTCAGCGAGCAGTCGGTGGTCGGTCGGTGGTCGGTCGGACGGGCGATACGTTAACATCGTGAGCGGCGCTACCGTATGGCATGAAAGTGCTCGTGACCGGTGCGACCGGGTTCGTCGGCCGGCACCTCGTACCCCTCCTCCTCGACGCCGACCACGACGTGATCGTCTTCGTCCGCGACGCGGCGCGCTACGACGGTCCGCCCGGCGTGGAGGTGGTCGAGGGCGACATCTTCGAACCGGCGACGCTCGACCCCGCGATGGCGGGGGTGGACGCGGCGTACTACCTCATCCACTCGATGCACGCCGGCGGCGACTTCGAGGCGCGCGACCGGCTCGCCGCCCGCAACTTCGTGGACGCCGCCGGGTCCGCCGGCGTCGAACGACTCGTCTACCTCGGCGGCCTCGGCGAGGACCGCGACCAACTCTCGGCGCATCTGCGGTCGCGCCGCGAGGTCGAACACATTCTCGCGTCGGGCGCGCCCGCACTCACGACGCTCCGGGCGGCCATCATCGTCGGCGCGGGGAGCGCGAGCTTCGAGATGGTCCGCCAGCTCGCCACGCGTCTCCCGGTCATGGTGACGCCGCAGTGGGTCGAGACGCGGTGTCAGCCCGTCGCCATCGCGGACGTGGTCGCCTACCTCGCGGGCGTCCTCGACCACCCCGAGACGGCGGGCGAGACCTACGAAATCGGCGGCCCCGACGTGCTCACCTATCGGGAGATGCTCCAGCGCGTCGGCGCGCAGTTGGGCCACGCGCCGCGAATCGTCCCCGTGCCCGTGTTGACGCCGCGGCTCTCGTCGTACTGGATCGGCCTCGTGACCGACGTGGACACGGGCGTCGCCCGCCCGCTCATCGAGGGGCTGAAAAACCCCGTCGTCGTGGGCGACGACCGCATCCGCGACATCGTCGCGGTGGACGAGACGCCGTTCGACGCCGCGGTTGAGCGGGCGCTCCGCGGGGAGCGCGAGCAGCGGGAGAAAACCGTCGAACCGGCGTCGACGACCCCGACGTGAACGGGACCCGAACCGCCCGTCCGCGCACCTCGACCGCCCCGACCGCCCCGAGCATCCCGAGCGCGGCGGCGATTGATATACCGCGGGGCCGTAGGAGCGGGACATGAACGACGCCCCGGAGTACGGCGAGACGTGGGTGTACGAGAGCATCGTCGGCGCGCTCCCGGGCGTGAACATCGGTGAGGCGGGCGCTATCGCCCTCCAAATCGCCGTGTTCGAGGTCGCGGTGCTCGTCTTCGCGTGGGTGTACGACCTGTGGGCCGCGGCGGTCGCGGGCACCGCGGCCATCGTCGTCGCGGCCGCGGGGAGCGTCGTGATGCTCCGCATGGGCGAGTGGACCCGCGCCGCGAGAGTGCCCGCTCCCTATCGACGCCTGCTGTTCGGGTCGAGCATCGAAGTCGTGCTGGGCGTGCTCGCGTTCGTCGCGCTCGTGACGCATCTGTTCGTCTTCGACCCGCGACAGCCGGGGACGCCGCTCATAACGACGCTGTTCGGCCCCGAGCCGCCGGTCGTGGTCGTCTACCTGACGCTGCTCGTCCTCTGGGACCTCTGTTACCGAATCGGCACGTCGTGGTGGGCGGCCGTCGTCGGCCTCTGGGGGGCCGTTCGCTACCGATTCGACGGTCCGACCGCCGAGACAGTCAGGCGAGTGAACCTCCTGAACGTCGGCTTCGCGGCCGCGCAGGTGCTGTTGCTCCCGTTCGTCGCGGACCAGCCGGTGCTGTTGCTCGCGGTCGGCGGGCACGTCGTCGCCGTGACCGTCGTCTCGGTGACGGCGGCGGCGCTGACGAGGACGTGAGGGACGCAGGAACAGGAGAGGGACGGGTCAGTCGTCGGACTTCATCCGCTTGAACTGTTCGAGCAGCGCGTCGGTCGAGTCGCCGGAGTCGTACTCGACGCTGCCGTGGTACGTCTTCCGGTCGTCGTCGGTACCGGGTTCGACCTGACTCGTCATCCGCTCGCGGCGTTCGTGTTCGGCTTCGTCGTATGCCCCCATTGACATGGTTCGACTTACCATGTGGTAGAGTACCACATATAACTATCGGAGACGTTCACAATCGTGATATTCTGGAGACGGGGGACCGGAGCGCCGAACCGAGCGGGGATGGAGCCGAAATTCGGGGCTGTCGCAGGAAAGCGTAAAAACAATCGCCGAACTACACCGTGTGTGGCACGCCCGCTTCGCTTTCGTTACGCCCCCGGTCGCTGGGACGAGTCGCGCATCGGCCGCGACGTCTTCCAGCCGCTCGACGCCAACCTCGGTGCCGAGATGGGTGCGCCGTGGTACGCACCGCCCGACGGCTACGAGGCCCGACGGTTCGATATGGACAACGGCGACACCGCGCTGTTCGCGTGGACCGACGACCACGCCTACTGGATCGGCAACACCGAGACGCCGAGTTCGCTGTGGCGGACCGACAAGGAGGGCTTCGACGAGGCCCCCTTCGAGGTCTCCCGGTGGGCCCAGCGCGAGCTCATCGCCGAGCTGTTCGACCAGTCGCCGTGGCTGAAGCCCTATCCGCACCTCTCGTGGTTCTTCCTCCCGGTGTTCCTCTCGAAGGACGGCCGCGAGACGACCCGCGAGTTCTTCCACGACCACGCCGCGGGCTTCCCGGACGCGACCCGCGAGGAGGCCCTAGAGTTCTACGAGTCGTTTTTCGCCACGGGCGTCCTCGACGAGTACCGCGAGGTCATGGCCGGAAAGCTCGGCACCTCGGAGTACTTCGACCCGATACGGATGGCCGCGGCGATGGGCGAGTTCGACGTGGCGTACCTCCTCGACGACGCGGGCTACGACATCACGCCCGAAATCGCCGTGGCGACCGGCCACTCCATCGACTTCCGCGCCGAGAACACCCGCGCGGGCGGCGCGCTCATCGAGGTGACGCGCCCGCTGCCGCCGAACCGACGCTCCGTGAGCAACCCCGTCGCCGCCATCCGCGACACGGCTCAGACCAAGACCAACGGTGAAGGCCAACTCGCGGAACACGGCGGCGGCGTGACGCTGTTCGTCGACTGTTCGTCGTTCCCCGACGACGACTGGGCCGCCATCATGGGCGAGAAGCCCGACGTTCGGCACCGACCGGCCGTCGTCTTCCGCCTCCGGCCGTCGGGAGCGGTCGAAGGCTACTCCAAGGGGTCGGTCCCGGTGGACCTGCCGTGGCTCACCGAGTGACGGGGCGGACTCCTGTCGGCCGTCGGCTGTCGGCCGCTTCGGCCCGTGAACGGCGGTGACACGGGCGAATCAGCGAATGAACGAATCAACGAGCGAGACGCCGAGCCGACGGCTCGGGAATCGCGGGGAGAAAGAAAAATCGGAGCGAGACGAGAGCCGACCTCAGAACGAGACCATCTCTGGTCCGTTCTCACCGAGCGGGGACGGGTCGCGGTCACTGTAGTAGCGGCGACCGATTGCCTCGTGTCCGACACCGGTCAAGAGGGCGTCCCGCACGTCCTGCGGGCACGTGTACGTCTCGTCGCCGAGACGGGCCAGGATTTGTGCGACGGTCTCCTGACCGTTCTGGAGCTCGATTACTTCGTCGCCGTGACGTTGGGCGAAGTCGGTCGAGCTAATCGGGTATTCGTGGCGATCAATCGCGTCGCCGAGTCCGTTCAGGCGCATTACACCCACAACTGGACCGCCACCATCCTTAATGATTTTCCATGTATTTGATTAGTGGCATTGGAGTCCTTAATCGTCCTTAATGACGTACTGGGCGCAACGTTTGTCTCCCCCTCGCCCCGACCACGAGACATGGACGAAAGCCCGCCGGTCGCGGACCTCCATCTCCACACGACCGCCTCGGACGGCCGGCTCACTATCGACGCGCTCCCGGACGCGGCCCGCGCGGGCGGGGTGGACGTGGTGGCCGTGACGGACCACGACCGCTATCACCCGGAGCTCGACGCGCCGGTGGTCGAACGCGACGGCGTGACAGTCGTCCGCGGCATCGAACTGCGCGTCGACGCCGGCGACCGCCGGGTCGACCTCCTCGGGTACGGTCTCAGGGAGCGGCCCGCTCTCGTCGAGACGGTCGAACGACTCCAGCGGAACCGCGTCGAACGGGCGCGCGAAATCGTCGCGGCGGTCGAGGAAGAGACCGGAGTCCGCCTCGACATCGACATCCACGACGGCGTCGGCCGGCCGCACGTCGCCCGCGCAATCGACGCCAGCGAGGCACCCTACGACTACCAGGGCGCGTTCGACGAACTCATCGGCGCGGACGGTCCCTGCTACGTCGCGCGCGAACTCCCGACGTTCGACGACGGCGTGGCGGCCCTGCGAGACGCCTGCGACGTGGTCGGCCTCGCACACCCGTTTCGCTACCGCGACCCCGCCGGCGCGCTCGAACTCTGTGCCGACCTCGACGCCGTCGAACGCTACTATCCCTACGGCTTCGATGTCGAGGCGGACCTCGTCGAGGAGGCCGTCGAGCGCTACGGCCTGCTCGCCACGGGCGGGAGCGACGCCCACGACGAGACGCTCGGCCGCGCCGGGCCGCCGGAGACCGACTTCGCCCGGTTCGCCGCGGCGGTAGACGGTTTCTAACCGTGTTAGTCCGTGAATAACCCGGAACGTGCCGTGGGGCGTAGAGTTAAATCCTATCGGAACTGAAGGGGCGGTATGCAGTGTCACTACTGCGACCGTGAGGCCGCATACGCCGCGGAGAAAGACCACATTAAGGTCGGCCTCTGCGAGCGACACTTCCGCAAGCGGGTCGAGGAACTCGCCGAATCCGAGGAACTCGCCGCCCTGAAGGAAAAACTCGATATTAACCGAACAAAGTGACGGCCACCCCACAGCAGTCCCTCCACTAACGTCAGCCTACCGCCGCCGCGCCGACCCGCCTCGGTCGGCGGCGCGTCCGCTCACGCGAGCACTTGGCCGCCGAACACGTACAGCGCCGCGAGCGCGCTCTCGAACACGACGGTCCCGAGCGCCGAGAGCGCGAGGAACCGCTTTACCGACATCCCGGACAGCCCCGCCGGCACGGTGAGCATCCCGCGGGTGAACAGCATCGCGTTGCTCAGCGGAACGACGACGGGACCCCAGCGGTCGAACCAGCCGTCGAACCGGTCGAGGGAGTCTTCGCTGACGCGGAACCACGGCCGCGACAGGAGATACTCGCGGCCGCCCCGCTTGGCGACGAGAAACAGTCCGACCTGACCGACGGTCGCGCCGAGCACGGCGACGGCGAGAATCGGAAGCAGCAGTCGCTCGCCGACCAGCACCAGCGCACCGGGGACGAGGAGTTCGCTCGGCGCGACGTAGAGGAGCATCGCGCCCTCCAGCACGAACACGAAAAAGAGGGCGACGAAGGCGAGGTCGGACGCGAGGAGTTCGCGGAGGAAGTCGGGGAGTTGGGCGGTGAAGGCGCTCATGTCGTATGCGTGTTTCGAGCGGAATCATGTTCATTATGGTTTGGATAACGCGGCGCGAACCGACGGGAGCGACGGCATTTTGCCGCCGCCGACCGAACCCGGCGTATGAAGTTCACCGACCGCCCCCGCAGGCTTCGAACCGACGGGATTCGGCCGCTCGTCTCGGAGACGACCCTCGACGCGACCGACCTCGTCGCGCCCGTCTTCGTGGACGCGACGACCGACGAGCGCGTCCCCATCGAATCCATGCCGGGCCACGAGCGCGTGCCGGTCGCGGAGGCGGCCGACCGCGTCGCCGAGGTGCGCGAGGCCGGCGTCGAGGCCGTCATCGTCTTCGGCATCCCCGAGTCGAAAGACCCCGAGGGGTCCAGCGCGTACGCGCGAAACGGGGTCGTACAGGAGGCCGTCAGCGCCATCACCGCCGAGACGGACGCCTACGTCATCACCGACGTCTGTCTCTGCGAGTACACCGACCACGGCCACTGCGGCGTGCTGGAGGACCACGCCGAGGACGACCCGACGCTGACGGTCGAAAACGGGCCGACGCTGGACCTGCTCGCGGAGACGGCCGTCTCCCACGCCGAGGCGGGCGCGGACATGGTCGCCCCCTCGGCCTCGATGGACGGGATGGTCGGCGCGATTCGCACGGCGCTCGACGACGCCGGCCACGACGAGATACCCATCATGTCCTACGCCGCGAAGTACGAGAGCGCCTTCTACGGCCCCTTCCGCGACGCGGCCGACGGCGCGCCGGCGTTCGGTGACCGACGGCACTACCAGATGGACCCCGCGAACGCCCGGGAGGCGCTGCGCGAGGTCGCCCTCGACGTCGAACAGGGCGCGGACGTGCTGATGGTCAAGCCGGGCCTGCCGTATCTCGACATCGTCCGCGCCATCCGCGAGGGCTACGACCACCCGGTCGCCGCCTACAACGTCTCCGGCGAGTACGCGATGCTCCACGCCGCCGCCGAGAAGGGCTGGCTCGACCTCGACGCGGTCGCCCGCGAGTCGCTCCTGTCGATGAAGCGGGCGGGCGCGGACCTCATCATCACGTACTTCGCGGAGCACGTCGCGCGGCAACTCGACTGAGACGAGCGGCGAATCGACCGCTCACGACCGACCGGTTCGAGACGCGCACCACGGGACACGATACCGCGGCGCGCACGGCCAAAACACACTTGTCAGGCAACATTTTCCTGAACGTTCGTCCAGAGAACGCCCGAGAATCTCAAAACTCTTGGACGATATACAACCTTATATGCGTAATATTCTAGCCTATTTTGTGCAGTTGTGGTATTACACCCCAGTAAATTTGACAAAACCAACCCCACACTTTATGTACTAACTCACCATGAAGCCGAACCGTGATGAAGCACCAGAATCCACACGGATACGGAGCAAAAGTAACTGAACGGTCACCGGAGACCGCATGGGGTGGGCAGTCGTGATACCGCTCCAAGTCGACCCGAGCGTTATCGCGCAGGGGGTCAACTACGTCTGGATCCTCGTCGTCTCGTTCCTCATCTTCTTCATGCAGCCGGGCTTCGCGCTCTTAGAGGCAGGGCAGGTACGCGCGAAGAACGTGGGCAACGTGCTGATGAAGAACATGACCGACTGGGCGCTCGGCGTGCTCGTCTACTTCCTCGTCGGCGCGGGGGTCGCGACAATCGTCGGCGGCCTCACGTCGCCCGGCGGCTTCGACGTCGCCGCCGCGTTCTCGTACATCGGAGACTCCGGCGCGTGGATTGACTGGCTGTTCGGGGCCGTCTTCGCCATGACCGCCGCCACCATCGTCTCCGGCGCGGTCGCAGAGCGCATGGACTTCCGCGCGTACATCGTCTTCGCGGCGACCATCACGGGGTTCATCTACCCCGTCGTGCAGGGCCTGACGTGGTCCGGTGGTCTCCTCTCGAGTGGCGGCTACATCGGTGCCGCGCTCGGCGTCGGCTACCTCGACTTCGCCGGTGCGACCGTCGTCCACATGTGCGGCGGCGTCGCCGGCCTCGTCGGCGCGAAGATGGTCGGCCCGCGTAAGGGCCGCTTCGACTCGAACGGCAACAGCCAGCCCATCCCGGGCCACTCGATGCTGCTCGCCGTCCTCGGCACGCTCATCCTCGCGTTCGGCTGGTACGGCTTCAACGTCGGCACGCAGGCGACCGTCCTCGCGGCCACCGACAGCGGCGGACTGGAGTTCATGGGTGCCGCGCTCGGTCGCGTCGCCCTCGTGACGACCCTCGGTATGGGCGCCGGCGCGGTCGCCGCGATGATCGTCTCGACGAGCTACCAGGGCAAGCCCGACCCCCTCTGGATGGCGAACGGCCTGCTCGCCGGGCTCGTCGCAGTCACCGGCGCTGTCCCCCACGTCACGTGGTGGGGCGGCCTCATCCTCGGCGCGCTCGGCGGCGCAATCGTCCTGCCGGCGTACCGCTGGACCGTCGACTCGCTCAAAATCGACGACGTGTGTGGCGTCTTCGCCGTCCACGGCGTCGCGGGCGCGGTCGGCACGGCGCTCATCCCGGTCTTCGCGGTGAGCGGCTTCTCCGGCACCCAGCTCGTGATGCAGGTCGTCGGCGTGGTCGTCATCGCCGCGTGGACCATCATCGCCTCGGCCGTCGTCTTCGCCATCGCGGACGCCGTCTTCGGCCTCCGCGTCTCGGAAGAAGAGGAAGAAGAGGGCCTCGACGCCGGCGAACACGGCGTCTCGGTCTACCCCGAATTCGTCGGCGACGCCGGTCCCGACGGCGCGCTCGGCTCGCCCACGGCGACCGACGGCGGCAGCGACGTCCGCACCGACGGTGGCGTCGAGCAAGACGAGACCGTCGAAGCCAACGGAGGTGACAGCCAATGAGCGACGGAGAACAGGGCATCAAGATGGTGATGGCCATCATCCGCCCCGACAAGCTCTCGGACGTGAAGACCGCGCTCGCAGAGGTCGGCGCGCCGTCGCTCACCGTCACCAACGTCTCCGGCCGCGGCTCCCAGCCCGCGAAGAAGGGGCAGTGGCGCGGCGAGGAGTACACCGTCGACCTCCACCAGAAGGTCAAAGTCGAGTGCGTCGTCGCCGACATCCCCGCCGACGACGTGGTCGACGCCATCGCCGACGCCGCCCAGACCGGCGAGAAAGGCGACGGCAAGATATTCGTGCTCCCCGTCGAGAGCGCGGTGCAGGTCCGTACCGGCAAGGAGGGCGAGACGGCGGTCTGAGCGCGCAACTGCGACCGAAGCCGACTGGAAGTCTCCTTTCGCCGCTCTCGTCGTGGTCCGCGCGAGTGCGCACCTGACCGGGGTTCGACGAACGCCCCACGTCGTTCTGTTTACTTTTCCGACACTACGTTCGTAGGGTTGTGTGGCAACATTTGTTCACTGAGTGCCAACCTTACGACCTTATACAAGACATATTTCATCTTATATCGGACATACGTCTCTCAGAACACCATTTTGTAGACGTTTGTCAACGCGAACCGTTATATGAACGTCTTGAGATAGCATCTCTCATGGTTCGCGAGACATTCGGTCGCGAATCGAGCACCAATATGAACGACTGTCCAACTTCCCAGCTCGAACCGCTCGCCGGAGGCATCGTATGTTGACACCCTTGCAGACCGACCTCGCCTCGGTCGTCGAGGGCGTGAACCTCGTGTGGGTCCTCACGGTCACGTTCCTCATCTTCTTCATGCACGCCGGCTTCGCCATGCTCGAAGCCGGGCAGGTCCGCGCGAAGAACGTCGCCAACCAACTGACCAAGAACCTGCTGACGTGGAGTATCGGCGTCATCGTGTTCTTCCTGCTCGGCGCGGCCGTGTCGTCCATCGTCGCCGCCCTCACCAGCGGCTCCGCGCTGGACATCACCGGGGCGTTCATGAGCCTCTACGCGCCCGACGCCTCGGCGACGACGGCGTGGGTCGACTGGCTGTTCGGGGCCGTCTTCGCCATGACCGCCGCCACCATCGTCTCCGGTGCCGTGGCGGGTCGCGCCCGGCTCCGCGCGTACCTCACGTACACCATCCTCATCGCGGGCGTCATCTACCCCGTCGTGGTCGGCTTCACGTGGGGCGGCGGCTTCCTCGACGCCCTCGGCTTCCACGACTTCGCCGGCGGCATGATCGTCCACGGCATGGGCGGCATCGCCGGCCTCACCGCGGCGTGGATTATCGGCCCGCGCATGGACCGCTTCAAGCCCGACGGCACCGCGAACGTCATTCCCGGTCACTCCATCACGTTCGCCGTCCTCGGTACGCTCATCCTCGCGTTCGGCTGGTACGGCTTCAACGTCGGCACCGCCGCCGCGCCGCTCGCGTACGCTGACGGCGCGGTCACGCTCGGCTCGTTCGCCTACGTCGGCCGGGTCGCCCTCGTGACGACCCTCGGCATGGCCGCGGGCGCAATCGGCGCTGGCGGCGTCGCCATGTACAAGACCGGCAAGGTCGACACGCTCTACGTCGCCAACGGCGTCCTCGCCGGCCTGGTCGGCATCACCGCCATCGCCGACGACATCGTCTGGCCGGGCGCGCTGGTCGTCGGCCTCCTCGCCGGCGCGCAGCTCCCGGTCGTCTTCGAGTTCGTCGAAAAGCGCCTCCGCATCGACGACGTGTGCGCGGTCTTCCCCGTCCACGGCTCCGCGGGCGTCCTCGGGGCGCTGCTCTACCCCGTGTTCGCCGTCCCGCTGTGGCACGACGGCGCGTCGTTCGTCTCGCTGGCCGTCCCGCAGGTCATCGGCGTCGGCGTCATCGCCATCTGGACGTTCGTCGCCACCGCGGTCGTCTTCGGCGGCTTCCGCGCCCTCGGACAGGTCCGCGTCTCCTCGGACCACGAGCGCGAGGGCCTCGACACGGCCGAACACGGCGTCGACACCTACCCCGAGTTCGGCTCGCCCGACCACGACACCGGCATCCGCACCGACGGCTCCGGCGTCCCGAGCGGGGATGGATTCATGACGACGGGACGGGAGGACTAACCCATGAGTGATGCAGACGCTCCGAACGACGGCGAAATCAAGATGGTGATGGCGGTCATCCGCCCCGACAAGCTCTCGGACGTGAAGACCGCGCTGGCCGAAATCGGCGCGCCGTCGCTCACCGTCACCAACGTCTCCGGCCGCGGCTCCCAGCCCGCGAAGAAGGGGCAGTGGCGCGGCGAGGAGTACACCGTCGACCTCCACCAGAAGGTCAAAGTCGAGTGCGTCGTCGCTGACATTCCGGCCGACGACGTGGTCGACGCCATCGCCGACGCCGCCCAGACCGGCGAGAAAGGCGACGGGAAGGTGTTCACCCTCCCCGTCGAGAGCGCGGTGCAGGTCCGCACCGGCAAGACCGGCCGCGACGCGGTCTGAACGCCGCCGACCGCTGTTTTCGTTCGGTTCGGTCGCGCCGAGCCGTCCCCGGCGTCGTCAGCCTGACGGGCGACGGGGTTATACGCGCTCGGCCGAACGTACCGGTGGCCCCCCACGGGGCGAGAGCCGAACCCACGCGAAACCGTTTTTCCCCTCCGCACCGAGCGTCGTGACGATGAGCGGTGGCTCCACGTGGTGACTGTCGCTGTCCTCGGCGGACTCGCCGTCGCGCTGTTCGGGATGGCCGGCGTCGGCCTGCTCGCCGACCGATATCTCGCCGAGCCCGACGACCTCCGCGCCGACCTCCTCGTCAGCGACGCGAACAAGTGGGCCGTCTTCGCCCTCCTGTGCGGCTACGTGCTCGTCGTCGAGGGGCGGCCGCTGTCCTCGATGACCGGCCGCTCGCTTGCCCCCCTCGCGTTCGTCGCGGTGGTCGGCGGCGGCGTCTTCGTCCTGTTCGCCGCGAACGCGGTGACGACGCCCGTCTTCGACCGACTCGGCGTGGGCGGCCTCGACGAGGGGATGTCCGGGTTGGGTTCGCTGTCGGTCAGACACCGACTGTTCGTGTCCGGGACCGCCGGGATTACGGAGGAAGTGCTGTTCCACGGCTACGCTATCGAGCGCCTGCTCGAACTCACCGGCAGTCCGCTCCTCGCGGGCGGCGTCTCGTTCGCCGCGTTCACCGCGAGCCACGCCGTCGGCTGGGAGCGCGGCGCGGTCGCCAGAATCGCCGTCCCCGCGCTCCTGACGACGATTATGTACCTCCTCGTGCGCGACGTGGTCGCGCTCGTCTGCATCCACGCGCTCAACGACGCGGTCGGACTGCTGTTGGCCGGGTCGGTCGAGGACGCCGGCGACGCCGACGGCGCTGACGCGGCCGCGGACGGAACGGCGCGGTAGGTCGCCGCCGCCGGAGCGAACCGATAGGTCGCCGCAGTCCCGCGACGCCGGCCGGGCGGGCGTCGCCCCGTCTACTGGTTCGCCGGCGGCAGGTGCGGCCGGCCCAGTAAGGTCTTTCCCGCGAGCGGCCGAACCGCCGCGCATGAACCACGACGAGTCAAGGGCGCTGTACGACCGCGCGCTGTCCGTGCTCGCGGGCGGCGTGAACTCCTCCGTCCGGGCGACCCAACCGTACCCGTTCTTCGTCGAGCGCGGCGACGGCGCACACGTCATCGACGCCGACGGGAACCGCTACGTCGACTACGTGATGGGCTACGGGCCGCTGCTGTACGGCCACGACGCGCCCGAACCCGTCCAGTCGGCGGTCCAGAAGCACGCCGCCGCGGGGCCGATGTACGGCGCGCCGACCGAAATCGAGGTCGAACACGCCGAGTTCGTCGCGCGGCACGTCCCCTCCGTCGAGATGCTCCGATTCGTCAACTCCGGCACGGAGGCGACCGTCTCGGCGGTCCGCCTCGCCCGCGGCGTCACCGGCCGCGACAAAATCGTCGTCATGCAGGGCGGCTACCACGGCGCACAGGAGTCCACCCTCGTCGAGGGCGGCCCCGACGGCGCGAAGCCCTCGACGCCCGGCATCCCCTCGTCGTTCGCTGACCACACCATCCCCGTCCCGTTCAACGACGAGGAGACCGTCCGCGAGGTGTTCGCGGAACACGGCGAGGACATCGCTGCGGTGCTGACCGAGCCGATTCTGGCGAACACGGGCATCGTCCACCCGGTCGACGGCTACCTCGAAGCCCTCCGCGACGTGACCGAGGCACACGGCGCGCTCCTCATCTTCGACGAGGTCATCACCGGCTTCCGCGTCGGCGGTCTCCAGTGCGCGCAGGGCAAGTTCGGCGTCACGCCCGACCTCACGACGTTCGGGAAGATTATCGGCGGCGGCTTCCCCGTCGGCGCGGTCGGCGGGAAGGCCGAACTCGTCGAGCAGTTCACCCCCGGCGGCGACGTGTTCCAGTCGGGCACGTTCTCGGGCCACCCGGTCACGATGGCCGCGGGCCACGAGTACCTGAAGTACGCCGCCGAAAACGACGTGTACGGGCACGTCGACCGCCTCGGCGAGAAGCTTCGGGCGGGTATCACGGACATCCTCGAAGACCAAGCACCCGAGTACACCGTCGTCGGCACGGACTCGATGTTCAAGACGGTGTTCACGCGCCACGGCGCGACCGAGCGCGCCGACGCCTGCGCCGACGGCTGTTCGCAGGTCGAGTCGTGTCCCAACTACGACGCCTGTCCGAAGACCGGCGCGGACGTGTCGAACGCCGAGACCGACCGCTGGGAGCGCGTCTTCTGGCAGGAGATGAAAGACCGGGGCGTGTTCCTCACGGCGAACCAGTTCGAATCGCAGTTCGTCTCCTACGCCCACACCGACGAGGACATCGAGAAGACGCTGGAAGCGTACAAAGCGGCGCTATAACCATAATCGACGATTCGCCGGTCGCGCGCTTTTTCACGACTCCGACCCGCTCGCCCGAGAGAGCCCGAAGTACACCGGCAGTCCGAAGACGGCGGCCAGTCCGGCGGTGAGGAACAGCGGGGCGATGCCGGTCGGGTCCGGCGCGAAGATGAAGCCGAGCGGGAGCGCGACGACGAACGCGACGCCGAAGGTGAGGGCGAGACGGGCGGACCTGTTCACGTCGGCGGCGTCGTCGCGGAGGCCGATAACTGTTCGGCACTTCGACACGGCTGCGAGGCGGCCGAGGCGAGCGAGGACCGTCCGTCGCGACTTCGACCCGGGCCGGGCCGGGCCGGGCCGAACGCGCCTCACTCGACCCGCAGTCGCGCCTCGGCCGCCCGCCACAGCGGCGGGTAGGTCAGGGCGACGCCGACGCCGAGCGCGGCCGCCCACGAGACGAGGATGCCGACCGGGTCTCCTTGGAGTTCGAGGAAGACCAACAGCGGAATCCAGACGGCGGTCACGACGAGACCGACGCCCCAGACGCGGGCGACGAGTCGGAGGCGGAGGGGGCGCGCGAGGAGGAGCGCGAGCGCGACGAGCGCGGCCGCGACGAGGCCGGCGAACCACGGCGGTTCGACGCCGACCGACGAGAGAAACAGGTCGAGGGGCGCGACGACCGAGGTCAGGCCGAACAGGAGGAGGGCGACGACCACGAAGTCACCGACCTGCCGGACGGCCGAATCGAGGGCGGGCATCGTCCGGGTCGTCGCGCGGGGACCGTATCGGTCTTCCGTTCGGATTCGACCCGGCGCGCGGGAGCGAACTGGAGGGCTTTTCAACGCGGGGGCCAGACTGACGCGTATGACTACAACACTTCGCTTGGCGACGCGAGGGTCGGCGCTCGCTCGCGCGCAGGCCGCGAGCGTGCAGGGGGCGCTCGCGGGCCGCCGACTCGACGTCGAACTCGTCGAAGTCGAGACCACGGGCGACCGGATTCAGGACGAACTCATCCACCGACTGGGCAAGACCGGCGCGTTCGTCCGCGCGCTCGACGAGCGCGTCCTCGACGGCGAGGTCGACGCCGCGGTCCACTCGATGAAGGACATGCCGACCGAGAAGCCCGCCGACCTCGTCGTCGCCGGCGTGCCCGAGCGCGCGCCCGCTGGCGACGTGCTCGTGACGGCCGAGGGCCACGACATCGACGACCTGCCCGAGGGAGCCGTCGTCGGCACGTCGTCGCTCCGCCGACAGGCCCAACTGCTGAACTACCGCGAGGACCTCGAAGTCGAGCCGCTCCGGGGCAACGTCGACACCCGCATCGAGAAACTGCTGGCGACGCACCTCCAGCGCGAACACGAGGCCCGCGTCGAAAACGACAAAGAGCGACAGGGCAAGAAGGGCAAGACCGACCACGACGAGGCGTTCGACGAGACCGCCGACGAGTGGTTCGAGGGGCTCACCGAACTCGAACGGCAGGCGCTCGGCCGGCAGGTCGAAACCGAGTACGACGCCATCGTCCTCGCGGAGGCCGGGCTCAAGCGCAGCGGGCTCACCGAGAAGGTGAACTACGAGCGCCTGCCGCGGACGACGTTCGTCCCCGCACCCGGACAGGGGGCCATCGCCGTGACCGCCGCGGACTCGGAGGTCATCGAACTCATCCGCGACAAACTCGACCACCCGCGGACCCGCGTCGAGACGACCGTCGAGCGGACCATCCTCGCGGAACTCGGCGGCGGCTGTATCGCCCCCGTCGGCGTCCACGCCCTCCTGCAGGGCGAACACGTCCACGTCGACGTGCAGGTGCTTTCGACCGACGGCTCGGAGTCCATCAAGACCTCTCGCGACCTCCCCGTCGGCAACCACGCCAACGCCGCCCGCGAGTTCGCGGCGGCCCTGCGCGACCGCGGTGCGGGTCAGTTAGTCGACGCCGCCCGCGAGGAGGCCGAGGAGTGAGATGACGGGCGACGACCAGCGCGCGGGAGCCGACGAACACTCGAACGACGACGCGACCGACGGCGACGGCGTCGGCACGGTCCACCTCGTCGGCAGCGGCCCGGGCGACCCGGAACTGCTGACGATGAAGGCCGCCCGCCTCATCGACGAGGCGGACGTGGTGCTCCACGACAAGCTCCCCGGCCCGGAGATTCTCGAGATGATTCCGGTCGAGAAGCGCGAGGACGTGGGCAAGCGCGCCGGCGGCGAGTGGACCCCGCAGGAGTACACGAACAACCGACTGGTCGAACTCGCCCGCGAGGGCAAGGACGTGGTCCGCCTGAAGGGCGGCGACCCGTTCGTGTTCGGCCGCGGCGGCGAGGAGATGGAACACCTCGCAGACAACGGGATTCCCTTCGAAGTCGTGCCGGGCATCACCTCGGCGGTCGCCGGGGCCGGCGCGGCGGGCATCCCCGTCACCCACCGCGACCACGTGTCGTCGGTGTCGTTCGTCACCGGCCACGAGGACCCGACGAAAGACGAGTCCGCGGTCGACTGGGACGCGCTCGCCGCGACCGGCGGGACGCTCGTCGTCCTCATGGGCGTCGGCAAACTCCCGCTCTACACCGCCGAACTCCGCGAGGCGGGGCTGGCCGGCGACACGCCGGTCGCCCTCATCGAGCGGGCGACGTGGCCCGATATGCGCGTCGCCACCGGCACGCTCGACACCATCGTCGACGTGCGCGACGAGACCGACATCGAGCCGCCCGCGATTACCGTCATCGGCGAGGTCGCGGCGACCCGCGACCGCGTGAAGGGGTTCCTGCAAGGCGGCGGCGCGGACGCCATCGAGGCGGGCGCGGACGCGAACCCGACCTCCGGAGGTGCGGGAGGGGACGAATGAGCCAGCAGGTCCGCGCGGCCGTCTTCCGCCCCGACGACGACCGCATCGAGCGCGCCGTCGAACTCCTCGACTCGCTCGGCGCGACCCCCGTCCCCGACCCGATGCTCGCAATCGAGCCGACCGGCGCGACGCCCGAACCCGGCGCGTTCGTCGTCCTGACGAGCAAGACCGGCGTCGAACTCCTCGACGAGGCCGGCTGGAACCCCGGCGACGCGGTGCTGTGCTGTATCGGCCCCGCGACCGCCGACGCCGCCCGCGACGCCGGCTGGACGGTCGACCGCGTCCCCGACGAGTACACCTCGGCCGGACTGGTCGACCACCTCGCGCCCGACGTGGACGGCGCGACGGTCGAAGTCGCCAGGAGCGACCACGGCAGTCCGGTCCTCACGGACGGCCTGCGCGACGCGGGCGCGGACGTTCACGAGACGGTGCTCTACCGGCTCGTCCGCCCCGAGGGAGCCGGCGAGTCGGCCGAGCTGGCCGCCGCCGGCGACCTCGAAGCCGCCCTGTTTACCTCGTCGCTCACGGTCGAACACTTCCTCGACGCCGCCGCCGAGCGCGGTATCCGCGAGGAGGCCATCGCCGGCCTGAACGACGCGGTCGTCGGCGCAATCGGGCCGCCGACCCGCGACACCGCGGAATCCCACGGCATCGACGTGACGGTCGTCCCCGACGAGGCGACGTTCGAAGCGCTCGCGGTCGCCGCGGTCGAGACCGCCGCGCCGACGTATCACGAGTGACGTGACGGGAAGCGAGACGAGAGATGACTCGGGAGACGGCTCGTGGCGCGCCGTCGGCTCGGTCGCCGGCTGGCAGACCGCCGCGAGCCTCTGTTACTACGCCATCTTCGCGGCGACCGGCTTCGTCCGCGACGCGTTTTCGGTCTCCGAGTCGCTGGTCGGACTGTTCCTGACCGCCGGCCTGCTCGGTTACACGGTGTTTCTCTTTCCGAGCGGCGCGGCCGTCGACGGCTACGGCGAAAAGCCCGTGATGGTCGTCGGCCTGCTGGCGCTGTCGGTCGCGCTCGTCGGCGTCACGTTCGCGCCGCCGTCGTATCTCCTGTTGTTGGTGACGGTGGCGCTTCTCGGGGCGGCCTACTCGACCGCGATGCCGGCGTCGAACCGCGGCATCGTCGCGGCCGCGCCCGCCGGGAGCAAGAACCTCGCGATGGGGCTGAAGCAGGTCGGCGTCACCGTCGGCAGCGGGGCGTCGTCGCTCATCGTCACCGGCGTCGCCGTCGTCGCGGCGTGGCAGGTCGGCTTCTGGGCCATCGCCGTCTTCGCCGCCGGCTACGCGCTCGTCTTCGCTACGCGCTACCGCGGAAACCCCGGGACAGGACGGCTCGAACGCCCCCGGCTCGCCGGCCTCGGCGGCAACCGCGCCTACGTCGCGCTCGTCGCCGCCGGACTGTTCATCGGCGCGTCCATCTTCTCGATGCTCGGCTACACCGTCCTCTACGTGCAGGACGTGGTCGGAACCGGTCCCGCGCTCGCCGGGGGCGTCCTCGCGGCGACGCAGGTGACCGGAAGCGTCGGCCGCATCGGCGCGGGAAGCCTCGCGGACCGCCTCGGCGGGCCCCGCGGCGCGGCCACCGTCGCGCTCGTCCAACTGGCCGGCGCGGTCGCGCTCTTTTCGCTCCTCGTCGGAACCGGCGGCTCGTTCGCGCTCACCATCGCCGTCTTCGTCGCGCTCGGGCTCACCATCCACGGCTCGACCGGCGTCTTCTACTCCTGTCTGAGCGGCGTCGTCGACGACGGCGACATCGGCGCGGCGACCGCCGGCGGCCAGACCGCGCTCAACGTCGGCGGTCTCGTCGCTCCGCCGCTTTTCGGCTTCGTCGTGGAGTCGACGGGATACGGGGCCGGCTGGGCGCTCGTCGCCGGTTCGACGGTGCTGGCGACCGTCCTCCTGTTCGTCGTCAGGCGGCGAATCTGACCGGCGGTCGCCGTCGACCAGTGCCTCGCTCCGCAGGCGAGCCTTCTTATACCGAACCACGGCAACCACGACACATGTTCGCCGTCGAACTGGAGTGGAAACGAAGGGGTCGCGTGGCCGGACTACTAGCGTTTATGCCGGAGAGGGCGTGAGTACCACACCAATGGACGGACCCGTCCCCGAACTCACAGAGCACGCGGCGGCCTGCGCGGCCCGCCTCCGCGACGCCGACCGGGTGCTCCTCGCCTCGCACATCGACGCCGACGGGTTGACGAGCGCCGGCATCGCCTCGACCGCGCTCGAACGCGCCGACATCCCCTTCGAGACGGTGTTCTGCCGCCAACTCGACGAGGCCGCCGTGGCCGACATCGCGGCGACCGACTACGACACCGTGCTGTTCACGGACTTCGGCAGCGGCCAACTCGACATCATCGCCGAGCACGAGGCGGCGGGCGACTTCCACCCCGTCATCGCCGACCACCACCAGCCCGCCGAGGGCGTCGAGACCGACCACCACCTCAACCCGCTCCGGTTCGGTCTCAACGGCGCGAGCGAACTCTCCGGCGCGGGCGCGAGCTACGTCCTCGCGCGGGCGCTCGAACCCGACGCCGGCGACAACCGCGACCTCGCCGCCCTCGCCGTCGTCGGCGCGGTCGGGGACATGCAGGACACGAACGGCGAACTCCGCGGGGCCAACGCGGGCATCGTCGACGAGGGCGTCGAAGTCGGCGTCGTCGAGGAGGGCACCGACCTCCGCATCTACGGCCGCCAGACCCGCGCGCTCCCGAAACTGCTCCAGTACGCGACGGACGTACGCATCCCCGGCATCTCGAACAACGAGGCCGGAGCCATCGAGTTCCTGACCGAACTCGACGTGCCCTGCCGCGACGACGACGGCGAGTGGAAGCGGTGGGTCGACCTCACCGGCGACGAGCGCCAGACGCTCGCCAGCGCCCTAATGCGCCGCGCCATCGCCAGCGGCGTGCCCGCCTCCCGCATCGACGACCTCGTGGGGACGACCTACGTGCTCTCTCGGGAGCGGGAGGGGACCGAACTCCGCGACGTAAGCGAGTTCTCGACGCTCCTGAACGCGACCGCGCGCTACGACCGCGCGGACGTGGGCCTCGCGGTCTGTCTCGGCGAGCGCGACGCGGCGCTCGACCGGGCGCGCAGGCTCCTGCGAAACCACCGCAAGAACCTCTCGAACGGCCTTCAGTGGGTGAAGGAACACGGCGTCCGCGTCGAGGACAACCTCCAGTGGTTCGACGCGGGCGACGAGATACGCGAGACCATCGTCGGCATCGTCGCCGGGATGGCCGTCGGCACCGACGCGACCCGAAGCGGGATTCCCGTCCTCGCGTTCGCCGAGAAAGAAGACGGCGAAGTGAAGGTCTCCTCGCGCGGGTCGTACGTGATGGTCAGAGACGGCTTGGACCTCTCGGCGGTCATGCGCGAGGCGTCGCGGGCGGTCGGCGGCGACGGCGGCGGCCACGACGTGGCCGCGGGCGCGACGATTCCGAAGGGCGAAGTCGAGGCGTTCATCGCCGAGGCAGACCGCATCGTCGGCGAGCAGTTGGCCGAGGACGCGGACTAATCGTCGACCGGGTTCTCCCCGAACCGCGCGGGCACCCAGTTTTGGCTGTCGATTGGCGGCCGCTCGTATCCGGTGTCATCCTGTCGCGGCGGGAGTTCGATGGGGTCGGGCGTGAGGTCCTCGTAGTCGATTTGGTCCAGCAGGTGCGAGATACAGTTGAGCCGCGCGTGGCGCTTCACGTCGGCGTGGACGACGTGCCACGGGGCCTCGTCGATGTCGGTGTGTTCGAACATCCGGTCTTTCGCCTTCGAGTACTCAACCCACCGAGAGCGCGCTTCGAGGTCCATCGGACTCAGCTTCCACCGCCGCTTCGGGTCGTCTGTTCGTTTCTGGAACCGCCGTTCCTGTTCCTCGTCGCTGATGGAGAACCAGTACTTGACGAGGATGATACCCGAGCGGACGAGCATCCGCTCGAACTCGGGGCAGGACCGCAGGAACTCCTCGTACTCCTCGTCGGTGCAGAAACCCATCACCCGCTCGACGCCCGCGCGGTTGTACCAACTCCGGTCGAAAAGCACCATCTCGCCCTCTGTCGGAAGCTGTTCGACGTACCGCTGGAAGTACCACTGGCCCTGTTCGCGCTCCGTGGGTTTGCCGAGCGCGACGACCCGCGCGACCCGCGGGTTGAGCCGGCGGGTGATGCGCTTGATGACGCCGCCTTTCCCCGCGGCGTCGCGCCCCTCGAAGACGACGCAGACCCGGAGGTCGCGTTCCTTTATCCAGTACTGGAGTTTCACCAGTTCCTCCTGAAGGCGGTGCAACTCCCGTTTGTACTGTTGCTTCTTCAGGACCCCCTCGTCGTCGTAGCGGGGCTCGTCGGCGGACATACGAGAACTGCGTGCGCTGTGACCAAATAGCAAGCGGGGGCGGGCGGCGCGCTCGACGCCGGCGACGACGAACGCCGCGGGCGACGAGCGGTCTGACCATCCGCCGGAACAACGGCCTGTGTGCCAGCGCGTCGATGAGAATGCGACGGTCGTACATCAGGGGGCGCGGACACCTCGGGAGAGCGCCTGTCGGAGTCGTGCGGCCCACAATCGCGACAGACCGAGCTGCTCGACGAGTAGAACGTGATAAAGTACTCACTTCTGGAGGAATTGACTCGTGTCTGGGAATATATTTACACATATATTTAGAGTCCGACAACCTATCGAGTATAAAATCGGTTGTCCTCAAACAACCCACTCCGGCTATGACTCCCTCGACTCGGCACAACCTCGGAGGATGGAAGTGTTGCGTGCCTTCTATTCAAGCACAACAACGGAGAAATAGGCGCAGTCTATCGGTTTTGACTTCATATCACTCAGAAATCCTTTCCACGCTTTCTCACCGTGACGAACTCGGAAATCACGAGACGAGGGCCTAATCAAACACAAACCATGTGAAAATAAGACACGCAACAGAACCCAAACTCCGAAACTCTGCGACTCGGATACGGAAGCAATTCGATATAGCGGAATGTGATTTATTATGGCCGAGGTGGGGGAAGAAACGGCCGAGTGTAGACCGCGTTCGCGTTCGCCCTCGGGGTCGAAGCCCGCGAAATCCTCATATCGGATGCTTGTGTATGTCATGGCACCGGCACGCATGCCGGAGTGGGGTGAACGATGGCGACTGCCAACTCGAACGAGGCCGAATACGACTACCCGGTCGGCTACGAACCGGAGGTACAAACAGAGACGGTCGAACTGGACCGTCGAACCGTCGAGCGACTCGACGCGCTGCGCGAGGACGACGAGTCGTACGACGAACTGATAACCGAGCTCGCGTCCATCTTCGCGGCGAGCGAACTCTCCGCCGCGCGCGTGGACAGCCCGCTCATCGAGTGACGCCCCGCGTCGCTCGATTTTCCGTATTTGAGACGCGCTAAGAGAGGAATCGCCGTTCAGAGGACGAACAGTCGATAAATGCTACGTTGCTATACAGAATCCACAATTCCGACGAACTAACCGTCCGATTTTTTGCTCAGAGCGCGAAAGCTCCGAGTATGACCGAGTTCGACCCCGAGAAGTTCGAGGACAAGTACGCCAACTACTTCCCCGAACTCCAGCGCGCGTACAAGAACGCCTTCGAGACGATGAACGACGAGTTCGACTCGTCGCTCATCCACGGGGTCGACCAGCAGATTCTCAACGAGTCCGAGCCGTTCTACGATGACGGCGACTTCTCCGTGCAGCTCCCCGACGACCCCGCGGAGCGGCTGACGGCGGTCGAAATCGACGACGACGAGCTCGACGCCGTCCTCGACCGCTACGTCGACGAAATCGAAGGCGAGCTTCGGCGGGTCTTCGGCGTCGAGGCGTAACCCCGAACCAAAGGCCTAAGCACGTTCACCTCGAAGCCGCGTGCATGAGCACGGAGACGCAGGACGGCGAGGACGACCTCAAAGAGCGTGTCGTGAACTTCCTCCGTCGGAACTTCCCGCAGATCCAGATGCACGGCGGCAGCGCGGCCATCCGCGACCTCGACCGCGAGACCGGTGAGGTTACCGTTCTCCTCGGCGGCGCTTGCTCCGGGTGCGGCATCTCCCCGATGACCATCCAGGCCATCAAGACCCGCATGGTCAAGGAGATTCCCGAGATCAACGAGGTCCACGCCGACACCGGCATGGGCGGCGACGGCGGGATGGGCGGCGACAGCCGCGGCGGCAGTCCGTCGTTCCCCGGCGACACCAGCGACGACACGACCGATATCGAGGACGACCAGGGCCCGCAGGCCCCGTTCTAACTCGGCGGTTCGGACGTTTTCGTCGCGGCGGCGGCCGAGAACAGGAGTTTTATCGGCAACTACTCCCCACCCTCGGGTATGACTGCCGAGTCGCCCGAGAACGTCCTCTTCGTCGTCATGGACACCGTCCGAAAGGACCATCTCACGCCGTACGGCTACGACCGCCCGACGACGCCGGGCCTCGACCGGTTCGCCGACGAGGCGACCGTCTTCGAGCAGGCCGTCGCGCCCGCGCCGTGGACGCTTCCGGTCCACGCCTCGCTTTTCACCGGGATGTACCCCAGCCAGCACGGGGCCGACCAGGAGAACCCCTACCTCGAAGGCGCGACGACGCTCGCCGAGACGCTCTCGGCGGCCGGCTACGACACCGCCTGTTACTCCTCGAACGCGTGGATAACGCCCTATACGCACCTGACCGACGGCTTCGCGGAGCAGGACAACTTCTTCGAGGTCATGCCCGGCGAGTTCCTGTCGGGGCCGCTGGCGAAGGCCTGGAAGACGATGAACGACAGCGACGCGCTGCGGACGCTCGCCGACAAACTCGTCAGCCTCGGCAACACCGCCCACGAGTATCTCGCCGGCGGCGAGGGCGCGGACTCGAAGACGCCCGCGGTCGTCGACCAGACCATCGACTTCATCGACGACTCCGAGGGGTTCTTCGCGTTCGTCAACCTCATGGACGCGCACCTGCCGTACCACCCGCCCGAGGAGTACAAAGAGCGCTTCGCGCCGGGTGTCGATTCGACCGAGGTCTGCCAGAACTCCAAGGAGTACAACGCCGGTGCCTACGAGATTGACGACGACGAGTGGGATGACATCCGCGGGCTCTACGACGCCGAAATCGCCCACATCGACGACCAGCTCACCCGGCTGTTCGACCACCTCAAAGAGACCGACCGCTGGGACGACACGATGGTCGTCGTCTGCGCCGACCACGGCGAACTCCACGGCGAACACGGCCTCTACGGCCACGAGTTCTGCCTGTACGACCCGCTCATCAACGTCCCGCTGATGGTCAAACACCCCGACCTCGACGCGGAGCGACGCGACGACCAGGTCGAACTGGTCGACCTCTACCACACGGTGCTCGACTCGCTCGGCGTCGAAGGCGGCGAGCCCGCGACCCCCAGCGACGACGCGGTCGGCCTCGACCGCACGCGCTCGCTCCTGTCGGCCGATTACCGGGAGTTCGCGCAGGCGTCGAACGACGACCCCGGTCAGCGCCGCGACGGTCAGTACGCCTTCGTCGAGTACTCCCGTCCCGTGGTCGAACTCAAGCAGCTAGAAGAAAAGGCGTCGAGCGCCGGCATCACCCTGCCTGAAGACTCGCGATTCTACTCCCGGATGCGGGCGGCGCGGCGGACCGACGCCAAGTACGTCCGAATCGACCGCATCCCCGACGAAGCCTACCGCATCGACGACGACCCCGAGGAGACCGAGAACGTCGCCGACGCCGACACGGGCGACGAGGCCATCGCGGAGACCGAGGTCGCCCTCGCGGAGTTCGAAGACGCAATCGGCGGCGCGTGGACCGACGCGCTCGACACCGACGTGTCGGACGACTCGGTCGACCAGATGGACGACGAGGCGCAGGACCGACTCCGCGACCTCGGCTACCTCGAATAGCTCGCACACGGGCGTCTCGGGTCCGACGCGACTACCGAAGCCCTGCTCCCCGCTCCCACGCCCGGAGGAGCGCCGCGAGCGTCCGGTTCGTCGGCACCTCGAAGCCGTGGTCGGCGGCGATATCCACTACCGCACCGTTGATAGCGTCCACCTCGGTCCGCTTTTCGGCCGCCACGTCCTGCAACATCGACGAGCGGTTCGCGGCGGTCTTTTCGACCACGCGGTCGACCGCCTCGCGGGCGACGCGGTTCGGGAGCGACACGCGCTCTAATCGGGCGACGCGGGCCGTTTCGCGGGCCGCTCGGTGTGCGAGTTCGCCGGCGTCGTCGCCCGCGAGCGCGCCGTTTTCGACCCGCGCGAGCGCGGTGACCGCGTTGATGCCGGCGTTGACGGCGAGTTTCTCCCAGCGCCGTCGCGGCATGTCGGTCGCGACGAGCGTGTTGAGCCCCGCGTCGCGGAACGCCTTCCCGACGCGCTCCGCGAGGGGGTCGGGCCCGCCGTCGAGCGCGCCCAAGACGACCCGACCGACGCCGGTGCACTCGACGCGGCCCGGCTCGACTAATCGCGCTCCGTAGGTCGCCGTTCCCGCGAGGACCGGCGCGTCGAGGCGAGAGGCGAACGTCTCCTCGGTGAGTCCGTTCTGGAGCGACAGCACCGCGTCCACGTCGCAGTCAGCGAGCGCGTCGGCAGCGGCCGCGGTGTCGAACGACTTGACCGTGACGAGCGCGAGGTCCGCCGAATGGCCCGTCTCGGTCGTCGTCGCGGCCGGCGAGATGTGCGCCGACTCGGCACCGACGATATCGAGCCCGGCCGCCGACACCCGGGCCGCGTGCGGGTCGCGGGCGACGAGCGTCACGTCGTGGACCGACGCGAGGAGACCGCCGACGAGCGTGCCGAGGCTGCCCGCGCCGAAGACGAGAATACGCATGGCTACCCGTACTCGGCGGGCGACAAAAATAGCGAGTTTCGCGGCGCAGCGGTCGAATCGGGGCGACCCCTCAGTCCTCGGTCCAGTAGTAGAGTTGCTCGCGCTCGGCACCGCAGTTCGGGCAGGCGTCGGGCAGTTCGTCGAGGTCGCCCATTTCGCCGCAGTCGCTACACCGCCACATCAACTCGGCCTCACCGAACTCGTGGCCGGCGCGCTCGTGTTCGACGGACATCCCCGCGAGTCCCTCGCGGGTCGTCACGAAGAAGCCGTCGTCGTCGAAACCGCGGACGCTCCCGAGTTCGGTTCCGTCCGCCGCGTACACCGTCATTCCCACCGTCGGCTGTGTCTCGTCAGCCATACGCGACTAGTCGTCGCGCGAGCGGATAAAAAGGAACGGCCGAATCCGCGTCGAGGTCGGGCGAGCCCAGCAATAGGCCGGCAGTGATGTCCGCATATAAATAATAAATCAAATACCGCGATATAGAATCTCGTGGCTCGACAAAGCACTTACCGCCACATCATAGATCCGACAGTATGCCCCGTCTTCGGAGCCGCCGCCGATTCCTCCAACTGCTCGGAAGCGCGTCGTTCGGTGTCGCCGGCTGTCTCGGCCGCGACGGCGGGTCGTCCGGTCCTACGACGACCGAGGCGACGACCACCACCGCCGAACCGTCTACGACTTACGGTCCGACCTCCGGGCCGGACGAACGCGTGACGGCCACGCCGCCGGGCGACCCCGCGCTCTCGCCGTCGGGGGCGTGGCCGCAGTACCGCTTCGACGCGGGAAACACCGGCTACAACCCCGACGTTTCGATTCCGACCGACGCCGAGGAGTACTGGCGGCTGAACGCCGGCGGCTCACCCGTCCTCGACGGCGACCGCCTCTACAACCTCCATGGGCGCGGGCGCGACGAGCGAGCGTTCGTCCGGCGCGACCCCTCGACGATGGGTGAGCGGGCGGTAACCCCGCTTGTCGGCTATGGCGTGAACTCGCCGCCCGTCGTCGCGGGCGACCGAGTCGTCGTCACGACCTTCATCGAGGTGTTCTGTCTCGCCGCCGACCGCGACGAAGTGCTCTGGCGCGGCCCCGAGATGGACGGTATCCACGGCCCGCCCGCGGTGGGCGACGGCGTCGCCGTCGTCTCAGGCGGCGGGTTCGACGGCGTCCCGACCCAGCTTCGGGCGTTCGAGCTCGCGGACGGGAGCGAACGCTGGCGCTACGACCTCGAAAGCGACGCGAAGGGCGCGCCCGCCGTCGCCGACGGTGCGGTGTTCGTCGTGACGAGCGACGCCGTCCACGCCGTCGACCTCGCGACCGGCGAGCGGCGCTTCCGCGTCGAGGCGCGAACGAGCGAGTGGACGACGCCGGTGGCGACGCCCGAGGCCGCGTATCTGCCCACCCGCGACGGAGAACTCCTCTCGCTCGCCCCGAGCGACGGCACCGAACGATGGCGGTCGCCGGGAAGCGGCGCGCCGGTCGTCACCGACGACGTGCTCCACGTCGCGGTCGACGGGGAGACCGCGACGCTGTCTCGCGACGACGGGAAAGAAGTGGCGACGCGATTCGTCGGCGCTCCGCACGCGCGCGCACGAGAAGCATTGCTGGTTTCCGATGAGCAGGGACGACTAGCAGCGTACAACACTGATGAAGAGCGTCAGTTATGGACACACCAGACCCCGGAAGTGCAGGTGGCGGACGTGGTTTCACAGGGCGTCGCCGCCGCAGTCCCCGTCGACGGCGCGGTGTACGTCGTCGCCGCCGACGGCTTCCACGGGTTAGGGGCGGCGCAGGACTGAGACGCCGAGCGGCGGAGTCGCTCGACTCGCAAAACCTGGAGGAAAAACCGACCGCTAAACTACATGAAGTCCGCGATGCCCGACTGCTCGTTCTCCACTTTTTCCGAGTCTCGCTCCGCTCGACTCGCAAAACCTGGAGGAAAAATCGACCGCTAAACTACATGAAGTCCGCGATGCCCGACTGTTTGTTTTTGTCGTTCTCGAAGACCGATTCGAGGCTCTTTTCGAGCACTTCGAGGCGCTGTTTCGTGTAGTCGCGGCAGTCGAACTCCTCTGCCACCTGAATCGCGGTGTCCATGTACTTGTTCACGGAGCCCTGGTGGACCGTGAGGTTCACCCGGCCGCCGCACTCCCGGCAGTCGCCCGAAAGCGGCATCCGGCGGTACTTCTCGCCGCAGTCGAGACACCGCGTCTCCTGTCGGGAGAAGGCGCGGAGGTTGCCGATGAGGTCCGGCAGGAAGTGGTACTCGATGACGCGCTCGGCCACGTCCGTCTCGTCGACCGCCCGGAGCTTCCGCGCGAGGAACAGTTGGGCGTCCATCTTGTCCATCATCGACCCGAGGGTCTTGTACGCAGAGAGGTCCGGGCCGGCGGCGATGTCCGTGGTGTCGTGGGTGTGGTCGAACCCGGTGTACTCGCGGTCGGTTCCGAGGTACTCCTCGGCGATGGTGACTTCGTCTTCCCAGTCGTCGGGGTCTTCCATCCGCAGGGTCGCCTCGTAGAACTCGCGGGGGTACTGCCGCACGATGTCCATGTTGTGCGCCTCGTCGTCGATCTCCGAGGGGTCGATTCGCGAGGACATGACGAGCGGCGCGTCCATCTGCCCGCCGCGCTTGTCGGGGAGATATTCTTTCGAGAAGTTGAGAAGACCGTCCATGAGCAGCATGACGCAGTCTTCGTCCCCGTCGCAATTCCGGCGTTTCGCGGCGTGAAAGTACGGATGAGCATATCCAACTGCTGCTGTCGTGAATCCGACAACTCTGCCGACGACCGCGGCGGAGGTGTGGGGGGCCATCCCGAAGACGAGTTCGCCGATGAGGTCGTCGCGCTCTTCGATTTCGTAGAACCGGTCGAGGCCGTAGAACTGGTCGAGGAGGTCGTCGACGAAGTCGGCGGTCTGCATCATGTGTTGCGCCGCGCCGTTCGAGAGGACGATGTCCTGGACTTTGAGTTCGACCAGTTGGTCGTCGAACCGGAGGGGTTCGCCGTCGATGTCGGTCTCGTAGCCGAGTTCGCGGAAGTGGTCGGCGGTCACGTCGAGTTCCTCGGGGCGGACCGCGGTGACGGGCAGGTCGGTCATGTCGTAGCGGACGGTGCCGTCTTTGAACGACGACACGTCGTGTTTCGCCCGCAGGACGCCTTTCTCGATTGGTTCGGGCGTCTTGTTCGCGGAGGTGAGGCCTTTGACACCCTTGAGAATCTGGAACGACGACTCGCGCTCGCCGACGCGTTCGAGGGCGTCGCGGTACTCGCTGTTCAGGTCGACGTCCTGCCACTCGGCGCTCTCGACGTCCCACTCGCAGCGCTCGCAGTAGACGCGGCCCGACTCGTCGGGTTCGAGGACGGTCCCGCAGTCGTCGCACTCGTAGTGGGGTTCGGTGTGACCGCCGCAGTCGGGACATTTCGATTTGAAGCCGAACGCGCCGCAGTCGGGGCACTTGCGCTGACCGAGGCGGACCGAAATCTGGCCGCGCTTGCCGGACTCGCCGCGGTGTCTGGCGGCGTCGCCAACGTCGCGTTGGCTCCCGCCGGCCTCGCCGATGGGAAACAGCGTGTGGACCGCGGGCGAGAGGTCGCGGCGCTCGGATTTCTCCGGGCGACCCATCCGGTTGCCGATTCGGGTGGGCGCGCGCTCGCGGACGGTGAACGGCGCGACCTCGTTGACGGCCTCGACGGCGTTGTCGCCGTCGTCCCACGTGCGGGCGCGTTCGGAGAGGTCATCGAGTTCCCACGTCCGCTCGCGGTCGTCAGTGAGGCCGAGGCTCCGGGCGAGGGGTCGCCAGACGGGGACGCGGAGCGCCTCGTCGGTCTGTCGGTGAGCGACGAGCAGGTGTTCGAGCGCCTCCCGAATCTCGGGCGCGTTGTCGAGGACGAGCGTCCCCTCCAGTCCGCGCTCGGGTTCGTTGTCGTGTTCGAGCGCGGCGGTCGTGCCGCCGTCGGCTTCGGCGGCGACGATTTCACCGGCCGCGACGGCGTCGGCGAGCGCGTCGAACCGCTCGACAGAGATGTCGTGCCAGAGGTAGGTGTAGACGGGATGGAGCGGGGCGTCGAACTCGGTCGCCCACGAGAGGGCCTGTTCGACCGACGGCTCTTCGAGGTCGACGGCGGGGTCGTCGCGGAGCGCCTGCACGTTGGCCTCGGTCGCCTCGAACTCCTGAATCCACCACTCGAAGACGTACGAGGCGGGCGCGAGCGGGTGGTTGTTCTCGACGAACTCCCCGAAGTTGACGAGATACTCGCCGAGGTCGAGAATCTTCTCGACGCCGTTCTGGAGTTCCTTCGCCTCCTCGGGGTCGTCGATGCGGCGCACGTCGCCGTTAGCGAGTCTGACCGTCGGCCCCTCGATGGAGTCGACGGGGACGACGCCGCCGGCCTTGCCGGGACGCTCGGTCTTGATTTGGGTGCCGGTGGCGATGAAGTCGTCCACGATGTGCATCGTCGCGGGGTGGACGCCCGCGGTCGCGAAGCCGTGGTTGCGAGCGCGGCCGTAGCGCAGGCGGAAGCCGCCGGGCGCGGAGGGGTGGCCGAACACCGGGCGGCCCGCGATGAGGTCGCGGAGGAACTTGGTCGCGGGTTCGACGCGGGTCGGGCCGTCGGGGGCGTCGCTCTCGGCGTCGTCGGCCTCTGCGTCCGGGTCCTCGGCCTCGGCTTCGTCGCCGTCGTCGCCCGCGTCGTCGGCGTTCGCGGCGTTGTCGTCGTCCTTGCCGATGGTGCCGTCGATGAGGTCTTGGAGCCACGGCCAGTCGACCTCGTCGAGTTGGCGGGTGTAGCGCTGAATCTTCGGGGCCTTGAGCGCGATGCCCTCGGCCATGACGAGACACATGCCGCCGCGGGCGGAGTTGGTGTCGACGCGTTCGAGGTCGCGGTAGCCCGAGACCTCCTCGTCGCCCGTGGCTTCGCCGTCGAGCATGATGGGCATGTTCTCCGCGATGAAGCGCGACTCCTTGTCCTTCGGCGAGTACTGGAGGCCGGTCTCCTTGTCGTAGAGGTTTATCTCCTCGACGTAGCGCTCGACCTCGTCGGTTCGGGCTTTGTACTCGTCGATGTCGAGCAGCGAGCGGGCGTAGTCGGCGACGAGCACGGAGAGCGCCTGTGCGGTGCCGCCCGCCGAGCGAATCGGGCCGGCGTAGTAGACGTTGACGAACTCCGTGCCGTCGTCGTTTTCGAGGATTTCGACGCGGTCGATACCCTCGATGGGGGCGGCGACGACCCCCTCGGTGAGGAGGGCGACGGCGGTTCGGACCGCGCCCTCGACTTTGCCCTCGCGGGAGTCGTAGTCGCCGACGTTGCCGTCGACGAAGTCGGTCACGAGTTCGAGCGCGGCTTCCTCGCGGGACATCTCGCCTTCGAGTTCGCGGACGCGCTCTGCGACGCCGTCGATGCCGAGGATGTTCTCGACGCGGTCGGCCATGTCCTTGGCGACCGGAATCTCGACTTCGGTCTTCGGGTCGTACCCCGTCGCCTTCGCGGCCTCCGCGAGGTCGAACGCCTCGTCGAGGCGGGCTTCGATGCGACGGAAGTACCGGGTTTCCTCCTCGCGCACGGTTACAGCCAGAGGTCGAGGTCGGTCACCGCGTCGTGGTCGCGTTCGAGCGGTTCCTCGAAGGCGCGGAGGTTCAGTTCGCCGGCGAAGACGGTCGCAGAGTCGAGGTGTCCGGCGAGCGCCTGCCCACTACGCCGAGAAAGGATTGCGTGCGTGTGTGCGAAGGGTTCGCCGTCGAGGAGCGCAACGTTACCCACGCAGGCGGCGACTTCGAGCGGCTCGTCGAACGTCACGGACTGGTACTCCTGGTCCGTCTGGTCGTAAAACCAGAGTTCGGCGTCCTGGACGGCACCCATGGCGTTGAACCACGCGGACTCGATGTCCTTGCGCGCGCAGAACTCCTCGATCTCCTCGCGCCAGTCCGCACCGTGTTCGAGACGGGCGAGGTACTCCTCGCTCACCGTCACCGCTCGAGCGTTCATGCAGCGTACCACGAGCGAGTCGGACTAAAATGTGAATGGTCTGTCCGCCGGGCGTCCGGCGGCGGGCTTACGGGGCCGGTGCGATTACTGCCACTCGTCGAGCGCGAGCGCGTCGGCTACGTCAGCAGCGAGCCACGCGTCGTCGCGGGAGATATCCGCGATAATAAGACGCTGGCCCGTCTGAGAGCGATCCACCGAGGCCATGACCTCGGCGCCCGAGTCGTCGACGGAAGCCGTCGCATCCGGCGTCATGTATGATACATAGTGACACCCCTATATAAGTGGACCGAAACTGCGGGCCGAGAAGTGTCCCGTTGACTGATTCTGTCGCCTCGAAAGCGGGTTTAAAATGTAAAACGAGTTTTGTAGGGATTCTCGTGGCAGTTTTCGCCGCTTGGGTATGGAACTACCTCCCTTCCACGCTACACTATATCAAACAAATCGAATACGGTAAGTTTATCCACGCGCCGGGAAAATTTCGTTCTGAATGCCAGACACTAACAAACTCTCGCGTCGCCGCTTCCTGAAGGCAACGGGTGGGGCTGCCACGGCCGCCGCTCTCGCCGGTTGTACCGGCGGTGATGGTGAAGAGACGACGACGACCGAATCCGGTGGCGAGGAGACCACCACCTCGTCGACGACCCAAGAGGACACGGGCACGGAGCTGTCCGGGTCGGTGTTCAACCGCACCCTCTCGGGGACCATCACGACGATGGACCCCGTCGCCGCGACCGACACGTCGTCGGGCATCCTCATCCAGCAGGTCTTCGACTGCTTGATGTCCTACCAGAACGCCCTCCCGACGGTCGAAAACGAACTCGCCGCGGACTACACGGTCTCCGACGACTTCACGACCTACACGTTCGAGCTCGCGGACGCGACCTACCACAACGGCGACCAGGTCACCGCCTCGGACTTCATTTACTCGTGGGAGCGCCTCGCGGCCTCCGAGAACAGCCGTCGCGCCTACTTCATCCTCGACTCCGTCGGCGTCGAACACGAGACGGACGACGAGGGCGACTACGTGCCCGGGTCGCTCGGTCTCGAAGTCGGCGAGAGCGAGAGCGAACTCGTCGTCAACCTCTCGGAGCCGTTCCACGACACCCTCGAGATGTTCGCCTACACCTCCTTTGCCGCCCTTCCCGAGGGCGTCCTCGGCGACATCGAGGGTCACGACGGCGAGATGGAGTACACCGAGTTCGCGTCGAACAACCCCATCGGTGCGGGTCCGTTCGAGTTCGCGTTCTGGGAGCAGGGCACCGCCGCGGCCGTCTCCAAGTACGACGACTACTACGGGCAGGTCGCGCAGGTCGACAACGTCCGCTGGCAGGTCATCGAGGACGACACGGCCCGCTACAACTACGCGATGAACGAGAACGCGGACTACTTCACCCTGCCCACCGCGCAGTACGACCCCGGACTGGCTCAGGTGGAGTCGACCGACGAGTACGGTCGCGAAATCGGGACGTACGGGCCCGTCCGTAACGGGAAGACGCTCAACTACGTCGGCGTTCCGACCCTCTCCATCTACTACGTCGGCTTCAACATGAACAAGGTCCCGAAGGCGGTCCGTCAGGCGTTCGCCTACGTCCTGAACCAAGACCAGATGGTCTCGGAAGTGTTCAAGGGCCGCGGCTCCGCGGCGGAGCTCTTTACGCCGCCGACCATCTTCCCCGGCGGTGCGCAGGCCGCGAGCGACCTCGTCAGCTCCGACTACCCGTACAGCGCGGGCGAGACGGACATCGAGGCCGCCCGCCAGGTCATGGAGGAGGCCGGCTACGGTCCGGACAACCAGTTCGAGGTCCAGTGGACCCAGTACAACAACAACGCGTGGGAGGAGATGGCGAGCATCCTCCGCGACCAGCTCGCATCCGCCCACATCAACATGCAGATTCAGAAGGCCGACTTCTCGACGCTTCTCGAACGCGGCCGCAACGGTCAGCTCGAAGCGTACACCCTCGGCTGGATCGCCGACTGGCCGGCACCGGACAACTTCCTGCAGCTCCTGAATCCGCCGCAGACTGATACGTCCGAACAGGGCCCAATCTCGTACGTCAACTGGACGGCCGAAAACGGCGACGCCGCCCAGCAGGCGACCGACGCCTATCAGCAGGTCGTCAACAACCCCGCGCCGACCGACGAGGCCCAGCAGGTCCGCGACGAGGCCTACGTCGACATCGAGATGGCCAACTGGGAAGACGTCGCGATGCTGCCGGTCTACAACCAGAAAGAAGAGACGTTCTGGTACGACACCGTCGACATCGAACCGTTCGGTGGGATGGGTCCGAGCCGCCAGAAGCTCAACACCGTCACCCTCAACCGATAAAACCGAGGAACACGGGAACGCTTTCGCGTCCCGTCTCAATCGAAACGGCCGAATATTTTTGACAAGCGTACAATTAGTGGCCACTATATGAAATAATCTGGCATCAGAGTTGCTGAAACTGCGATATTTGGACCTCAAAGCGCAAGACATATCCATACCACTCAGTAAAAACTTACAACAATGTCCGCTCGAACGGTCTGCGAGGTGATGCCATGAGTCGATGGCAGTACTTCCTCCGCAGGGTACTGATGTCGATTCCTGTCGTCATCTTCGGGACGACGATTACGTTTGCCCTCATCCGCCTGGGGCCACTCGACCCCGTTTCAGCGATTCTGGGGACGCAATACAACCCACAGGCGGCAGAACAGATTCGAACGAACCTCGGGTTGAACCAGCCGCTATGGAGTCAGTACCTCGACTTCATGTACGACCTGTTCACCTTCCAACTCGGCCAGTCGTGGGTCATTGCGCCCGGGACGACCGCGTACGAACTCATCGAAATCTACGCGCCCCGGACGATTTGGCTCGGGTTCTGGTCGGTCGTCATCGCGCTGTTCGTCGGGATTCCGCTCGGCTTCTACGCCGGGCTGAACCCGAACACGCCCTCCGACTACGCCGCTTCCTTCGGCGGAATCGTCTGGCGCGCGATGCCGAACTTCTGGCTGGCCATCATGCTCGTCACGGCCCTCTCACAGCTCGGGTCGTGGACGAACGGCCTGTTCACGTGGCAGACGTGGATTGTCAGGACGAACGTCGTCACACCCCCAGCGCTCGGCTTCTTCCAGTCGCCGGTCGAACAGTTCCTCGCTGACCCCGGCGGGTGGATCGAGTCGTTCGTCCGAGCGACGAAGCAGATAGCCCCCGCGGCGCTGGTCCTCGGCTCTGCGTCGATGGGCAACGAGATGCGTATCGGCCGTACCGCGGTCCTCGAAACCATCAACTCGAACTACGTCGAGACCGCCCGCGCGAAGGGCGTCTCCGGGCGCTCGCTCGTCTGGAAGCACATCTTCCGGAACGCGCTCATCCCGCTCGTGCCCATCATCACGGGCGAGGCGTTCCTGCTTCTCGGCGGGTCGGTGTTCGTCGAGACGGTTTTCGCCATCAACGGCCTCGGCTGGCTGTTCTTCAACGCCGCCATCAACGGGGACCTGCCGCTCATCGGGACGCTGATGTTCATCTTCATCCTCATCCTGGTCGGCACGAACATCCTTCAGGACTTCCTGTACACGATTATCGACCCGCGCGTCGGGTACGACGGGTGAATCACAGTGAGCACGACAACCGAAACCGAAATTCCGCTCCGACAACGAGTCGCTGAGAACCCCCAGCCCGCGCTGATTTGGGCCGCCGTCGGTGCAGTCCTCGTCGGCGTCGAACTGGGCGCTATCCTCCAAGTCGTCGGTGCCGTCGCCGGCGTGGTCGTCAACCTCCTCCCCGGCGACCCCGGCGCGTCCGCCGTCCAGTCGTTGCAGGCGGCGTTCGACGCGATTCCGACGCTCGTCTCCCGCGACGTGATTCCGAACCAGGGCTACTGGAACGGGACTAGCTACCAGAACACGTTCCTCGGGCTCTCGCCCGCGGTCGCGTGGGCCATCCGCGTCGTGTTCGTCTACGCGTACGCCTTCGCGGTGCTGGCGTGGGCGTGGAACGGCTACAACCGGTTCCGCCGCCACTACCGCCGCGTCGACTGGACGCCGCGGGACGACGTGGTCAACCGCTTCCGGAATCACTCCTGGGGCAAGTTCGGGCTCATTATCGTCATCACGTTTGTGGTCATGGCGGTATTCGCGCCCGCGCTCGGTCCGACCACGATGGAGCGGAACATCCTCCAGCCGTACGACTACGAGGTGAGCTACTGGAGCGAAGACACCCAGAGCGTCGAGACCGTCCTCGTCGGCGAGGCCAACATCGGCTCCGGGTCGCAGGGAGCGGGCGACGAGAACGTCGCGCCGCTGACGTACGACGACTTCGGCAGGTTCCATCCGTTCGGCACGGCGACAAACGGGAAGGACTTGTTCACACAGGTGGTGTTCGGGGCCAGAATATCCCTGACAATCGCCGTCGTCGCCATGGGTATCGCCGGCCTCATCGGGCTCGGCTTGGCCATGATAACGGCGTACTACAAGGGACTGGCCGACTTGGCGACGGTGTTAGTCTCAGACTCGATACAGGCGTTGCCGGTCATCATGGTCCTCATCTTGATGCTCGTCATCTTCCAGAACACCTGGGTGAGGGAGTTGTACGACGGCGCGGTGCTCATCATCCTCATCTTCAGTATCGTCTACTGGCCGTTCATCTGGCGGTCGATACGTGGCCCGGCGCTCCAGGTCTCCGAGGAGGACTGGATCGACGCCGCGAAATCGTTCGGACAGACGCCGACGCAGGTCATGCGCAAGCACATGGCACCCTACGTGTTCAGCTACATGCTCATCTACGCCTCGCTCAGTCTCGGTGGTATCATCATCAGCGTCGCCGGGCTCTCCTACCTCGGGCTCGGTATCACCGCGCCGACCCCCGAGTGGGGCCGGCTCATCGCGAACGGACAGCAGTACGTCGCGAGCCCCTCGTGGCACATCTCGCTGCTTCCCGGCCTCCTCATCACGCTCGTCGTGACCGGTCTGAACGCCTTCGGCGACGGCATCCGCGACGCCATCGACCCGCAGGCGGACACCGGTGACGAGGCCGCGGCCACCGGAGGTGGCGCATGAGCACCGAACAGGCGCGCTCGGCCCGCACCGAGGGTGAGCCGCTGCTCTCCGTCGAGAACCTCCGAACGTCGTTCTACACCGACAAGGAGGTCATCCGCGCGGTCGACGGCATCTCGTTCGACATCTTCCGCGGCGAAACCGTGGGCATCGTCGGCGAGTCCGGGTCGGGCAAGTCCGTCACGGCCCGCTCTATCATGCGGCTGGTCGAAAAGCCCGGCCGCATCGAAAACGGCCGCATCATGTACGACGGCGAGGACCTCCTCGACAAGTCGGCAAAGCAGATGCGCTCCATCCGCGGCGGCAGCATCGCGATGGTGTTCCAAGACCCGCTGACGAGTCTGAACCCCGTCTACACCGTCGGCAACCAGATTAAGGAGGCGCTTCGCCTCCACCGCGGACTGAGCGGGTCGGCGGCGACGAAAGAGGCAATCGAGCTGCTCGAAGCGGTCGGGATTCCGGACGCCCACCGTCGCGTCCGCGAGTACCCCCACCAGTTCTCCGGCGGGATGCGCCAGCGCGCCGTCATCGCGATGGCGCTCGCGTGCGACCCCGAACTGCTCATCTGCGACGAGCCGACCACCGCGCTCGACGTGACTATCCAGGCGCAGATTCTGGAGCTCCTCGAAGAACTGCAAGAGGAACGCGACCTCGGCATCATGTTCATCACCCACGACATGGGCGTCATCGCCGAAATCGCCGACCGCGTCAACGTGATGTACGCGGGCGAAATCGTCGAGAGCGCACCCGTCGTCGAACTGTTCGAATCACCGAAACACCCCTACACGCAGGGGCTTCTCAACTCCATCCCCGGACAGGGGCTCGACGAGGGCGAACAGCTCGCGACCATCGAGGGCGACGTGCCGACGCCGAACGAGGACCCGACCTACTGTCGGTTCGCCCCCCGGTGTCCAAAGGCGTTCACCGAGTGCGACACGGTCCACCCAGAGCCCGTCGAAGTCGGGGACGGCACGGGCCGACACCGCGCGTCGTGCCTGCTGTACCCCGACGACCTCCCCACGGAGGAGGCGGTCGCCGTCCACCGCGAGGGCGGACAGCGCGGAGGTGACACGCGATGAGTACGACATCCACTGAAGAAGAACAGACTGCGAAGCCGCGCGGAGACACGCTCCTGGAGGTCAACGGCCTCAAGACCTACTACGAGGACGGCGGCATCCTCGGGAGCAACCCCGTGAAGGCGGTCGACGGCGTCTCGTTCGACATCCAGCGCGGCGAGACGCTCGGGCTCGTCGGTGAGTCCGGTTGCGGGAAGTCCACGCTCGGTCGCACGCTGATGCGCCTCGAAGAGGCCACCGCGGGCGAGGTCAAGCTCAACGGCACGGACATCACCACGCTGTCCGGCTCCGACCTCAAGCAGTTCCGCGAGGACGTGCAGATGGTGTTCCAGGACCCCGATTCGAGCCTCAACGAGCGGATGACCGTCGGCGAAATCGTCCGCGAGCCGCTCGACGTTCACGACTGGAAGACGCCGTCAGAGCGCCGCGAACGCGTCCGCGAACTGCTCGAAACCGTCGGGTTGCAGGAGCAGCACTACTACCGCTACCCGCACCAGTTCTCCGGCGGCCAGCGCCAGCGCATCGGCATCGCCCGGGCGCTCGCGCTCGAACCGGAGTTCATCATCCTCGACGAGCCGGTGTCGGCGCTCGACGTGTCCGTGCAGGCGAAGATTCTCAACCTGCTCGAAGACCTGCAAAACGAGTTCGGGCTGACGTACCTGTTTATCGCCCACGACCTCGCGGTCGTCCGCCACATCTGCGACCGCGTCGCCGTGATGTACCTCGGCAACATGATGGAAATCGGCCCGGCAGACGAGTTGTTCGACGAGCCGGCGAACCCGTACACTCACGCGCTGTTGTCGTCGATTCCGGAGCCGGACCCGACCGTCGAGCGCGACCGCATCACCCTCCGCGGGACGCCGCCGAGCCCGCGGGACCCGCCGTCTGGCTGTCCGTTCTCGACGCGCTGCCCGGTGAAGATTCGCCCGGCGGCGTACAGGGAGATGGACCCCGACCTCTGGGAGCGCATCGAAATCTTCCGCGAGGTCCTGCGCGAGCGCTCTCGCGCCGACCCCTCGCTGAGCGACCGCGTCCGGAAACTGCTCGGCCGGGAGACCCACCGCGCCGGGATGGACGAAATCATCCCCGAACTGTTCGGCGACTTCGACGCGCCCTCGGACGTGATGAACCACATCCACGAGGCCGCCGACTACGCCGAAAACGACGACGAGGACGCCGCACGGACCTACCTCCGCGAGGAGTTCGGCAGCGTCTGTGACCACGAGCGACCCGAACAGCTCGCGGTCGGCAACCGGGGGCGACTGAGCCTCTGTCACCGCCACGAGGCCGAGTACGAGGAGCCGGCGACCGTCTTCGAGACGCTCGTCCAATAGCCATGGAGTTCGACCCACGCCGATTCGGCGTCAAGGCCATCGACGCCGTGGTCTACGCCGTCTCCCTCACCGGCGTGGTGTTCGTCGTGACCGCCGTCGTGAGCACGCTCGCCGGCAACGGACTGCCCGGCGCGAAGTGGCTCATGTTCTTTCTCGGGTTCGCCATGTTCGGCTACGCGTCGCTCAAAGTCCGCCCGAAGGCGGCGTGGAAACACGGGGACGGAAACGACGGTAACGGCGGCAGCGGCGGCAGCGACGGCGGCCTGTTCTCGGGGAGCGACGAACCGGTCGGCGTCGAAAAGCTCGTCGGGGACGCGCTCGACGCGATACTCCCGCCGCGACTGCGACCGGCGAACAGCGACGAGCGGCCGTCGAGCGGGGTGAAGCTCCTCCTCGCGTCGGTCTGTATCCTCGCGACTTCGTACGCGATGGAAGTCGTCTTCGAACTCAACTACTGACCGGCACGGGACCACCCGTGACCTTCGATGCCTTTTACCATATACGTCGTCCAGAACGGGTATGGCCGAGCTCGGAGACGACGAGACGCCCGAGGCCGAACGGATCGCGAGCGATGCGGACCGTCGCCGCGAGGCGTGGGGCGCGACGCTCGACGACATGACAGCGATGGCCGACGAGTTCGAGGACGAGGGGTGGGAGACGGTCCGCATCCCGGCGGGTGACAGCGGCCCGTTCGGCCCCTCCAGCGGCAAAGGCGGCGAGGGGGCGTTCGGCCTCGCGTACGTCATCCCCGGCGACAAGGCCGAGACCGTCGCCGACCTGTTCGAAGCGACCTCGTTCCCCGAGTACGAGGTGTACCGCGCGGAGAACGACGGCCGCGTCTACATCGTGACGGCGCTGTTCTCGCCGGAGACCGAGACCGCGATTTTCATCGCGGGCGCGTGGGACCTCCGCGAGGCGCTGGAGTGTGCGACCGTCGCCGTCGAGGAGGGGCGGATGTACACCTACCTCCAGAAGCTCGACGGCACCGTCGTGGGCGTCGTCGAACACGACGACCCCGAGAAGTTCTTCCCCAACCTCGACGCGATTCGGCGGTACGCGCCGAACAGCGACGGCGAGGGCGAAGGCGACGAGAACTGAGCCGAGGACCGTTCCGCTTCTACGCCGCGTGCGCATCGTCTGTCCTCCGACCCTCGCGAGCGGCGGCGGACGCCTGTCAGCGAGGCGAAAGCGTTCGCAGAGTACATTAGGCGGGGGGAAGAAAGCGGGTGTATGAAAGTAGCCGACGCGATGACCCGCGGTGAGGAGGTCGTGACGGTGTCCCTGCCGGGCACGCGCGACGACGTGCTGGAATACCTCCAAGAGCGTGGGTTCTCTTCTGTTCCTGTGGTGAAAGAGACCGACGAGGGGACGAAGTACCGAGGCCTCATCTCTCGGGAGGACCTCATCGAACACCCCGACGAGGACCAGCTGGCGGTGCTCGTCCGCGAGGTGCCGACCGCGAGCGCCGACGACGACCTCGAAGCGGTGGCCGCGACGATGGTCTCGGAGGACGCGCGCCGAATCCCCGTCGTCGACGGCGACGCAATCGAGGGCATCCTCACCGTCACCGACGTGGTCCGGGCCATCGCCCGCGGCGACATCGACGGCGAGACCGAGGTCGGTGACGTCGCCGCCCGCGACGTGAACACCACGTACGTCGACGTGCCGCTCCACATCGTCGAGCGCGAGATATTCTACGCGAACGTGCCCTACGCGGTCGTCCTCGACGACGAGGCCTCGCTGGCCGGCATCGTGACCGAAGTCGACATCATCGAGGTCGCCCGCGTCGTCGAAGGCGAGGCCGGCACCGGCGACTCGGTCGCCAATCAGGACGACGAGTGGATGTGGGAGGGCATCAAGGCGGTCGGCAATCGCTACATCCCGACCCGGAACGTCGAGATACCGGCCGAACCGGTGTCGAAGTTCATGACCGACGACCTCGTGAGCGTCGCCACGCGCGCCACCGCCAAGGACGCCGCCCAGACGATGATTCGCGAGGACATCGAGCAGATTCCGCTCGTCTCCGGCGACGAACTCATCGGCGTCGTCCGCGACATCAACCTGCTGGAGGCGCTGTATGAGTGAGGGCGACGAGTCCGCCGCGCTCACCGAACTCGCCAAGCGCCGGGGCTTCTTCTTCGGCTCTTCGGAGGCCTACGGCGGCGTCGGCGGCTTCTACACCTACGGCCCGCAGGGCGCGGCCCTGAAGTCCAACGTCGAGGAGGCGTGGCGCGAGCGCTTCGCCGTCCAGGAGGGTAACCTCGAAATCGAAGCGCCGACCATCATGCCCGAGCCCGTCTTCGAGGCGTCGGGCCACCTCGACGGCTTCGACGACATGCTCGTCGAGTGCGCCGAATGCGGCGAGTCCCACCGCGCGGACCACCTCATCGAGGACAACTCCGAACTGGAGGACGCCGAGACGCTATCCCCTGAGGCGGCGGCGGAGAAAATCGCCGATCTCGGCCTCGTCTGTCCGACCTGCGGCGCGGACCTCGTCGGCCAGTCGGTCGAGGACTTCAACCTCATGTTCGAGACGAACATCGGCCCCGGCTCGTCGACGCCGGGCTACCTCCGCCCCGAGACGGCGCAGGGCATCTTCGTGGAGTTCCCGCGCATCAAGGAGTACGCGCGCAACAGCCTCCCGTTCGGCGTGACGCAGGTCGGCCGCGCCTACCGCAACGAGATTTCGCCGCGGAAGAGCATCGTCCGCACCCGCGAGTTCACGCAGGCCGAACTGGAGCACTTCATCGACCCCGAGCGCGACGAGGCCGACCTTTCGGCGGTCGAGGACGTGGAGGTGCTTCTGTACCCCGCGACCGAACAGGAGGCCGACGACGGCGACTACGTCGAGACGACCATCGGCGAGGCCGTCGAAGACGGCATCATCGGCAACGCGTGGCTCGGCTACTTCCTCGGCATCGCCCAGGAGTGGTACGAGACGGTCGGCGTCGACATGGACCGCTTCCGCTTCCGCCAGCACCTCGCGGGCGAGCGCGCCCACTACTCCTCGGACTGCTGGGACGCCGAAAGCGAGGTCGACGGCGACTGGATAGAGATTGCGGGCTTCTCCTACCGGAGCGACTACGACCTCTCGAAGCACGGCGAGTACGGCGACGACGACTTCACCGTCTTCCAGCAGTACGACGAGCCGAAGACGGTCGAGCGCGCCGTCGTCGACCCCGACATGGCGACGCTCGGCCCCGAGTTCGGCGCGCAGGCCGCCGACGTGGCCGAGGCGCTGGAGACGCTCGCCGAGCGCGACCCCGACGCCTTCGACGCCGACGAGGTCACCCTCGACGTCGACGGCGAGGAAATCACCGTCGACACCGACGTGGCCAACTTCTCGGTCGAGACGCAGACCGAAGCGGGCGAGCACATCACGCCGCACGTGGTCGAGCCGTCGTTCGGTATCGACCGCACGGTGTACACGCTTCTCGCGCACGCGTACGAGACCGACGAGGTCGACGGCGAGGCGCGGAGCTACCTCTCGCTTTCGCCGTCGGTCGCGCCGACGAACGTCGGCGTCTTCCCGCTCGTGAGCAACGTCGACGAGCTGGTCGACCTCGCGGACGACGTGGCCGAAGAGCTCCGCGCGGCCGGCTTCGCGGTCGTCTACGACGACTCCGGCAGCATCGGTCGGCGCTACCGCCGACAGGACGAGGTGGGCACGCCGTTCTGCATCACCATCGACCGCGACGGGCTGGAAGGCGACGGCGCGGACACCGTCACTATTCGCGAGCGCGACAGCGGCAAGCAGGTCCGGCTGCCCGTCGACGACCTCGTCGGAACGCTCGTCGGCCTGCGCGCCGGCACCGCCTCGTTCGACGACGTGCTCGACGACAACGAGGTCGTCGAGGCGTAACCCGCCGTGGGGCGACCGAGCACCGCCGAGGTGAAACGGCGACTGGTCCACGCGAGCGGTTCGGGGATGCCGCTTTTGTACCTCCTCGGGCTGGTCGAGTGGCGTACCCTCGGGTATCTGTTCGTCTTCCTCGCGGCGGTCGTCAGCGTCCTCGAACTGCTCCGGCTGTTCGGCGGTCTCGAATGGGCGGTCTACGACGAACTCACCCGCGAGTACGAACAGGACAACGTCGCCGGCTACGCGCTGTACGTTTACAGCCAGACGGCCGTCGCGCTGGTGTTCGGCCCCCACATCGCGGTTCCGGGGATGCTCATGCTCACCATCGGTGACCCGATAAGCGGCCTGATGGGCTCCGCACCGGTGGGAGAGTTGAAGTCGGCGCGGACGCTCGCGGCGATGTTCGCGGTCTGTTTCGCCCTCGCCGCGCCGTTCGTGATTCCCGTCTCGGGGGTCGTCGCGGGCGGCCTCGCCGCGGCCGCCGGCGCTGCCGGGGCGACGCTGGCCGACGGCGCGAAGCCGGTCGTCGCCGGCTACGTCATCGACGACAACCTCTCGATTCCGCCGGTCGCCTGCACCGCCATCGCGGCGACGCTCTGGCTGCTCACCTGAGCGGAAGGCGGCTTTATTTTGCCCGCTCGCCAATCGTCGAGCCATGACAGTCTACGAGAGCGACCTTCCGGGCGTCGGGAAGAAACACGAGGTGGACCTCGGCGACGGCTCCCGGCTCGTCATCGTGACGCACAACAGCGGCAAGCGGGAGGTGTTCCGGCGCGCGAGCGCCGACAGCGACTCCGAGAAGCTGTTCGAGCTCACCGACAAACTCGCCCGACAGGTGGGGACGCTCCTCGAAGGCGCGTACTTCCAGCCGGTCCAGACGGAGACCATCGAGACGCTGCTGGGCGACAACACGCTCATCGAGTGGGTCGAAGTCGGCGCGAACTCCGACATCGCGGGCAAGACGCTCGGCGAGTCCGACCTCCGGCAGGCGACCGGCGCGTCCGTCATCGCCATCGAGCGGGGCGACGAGGTCGTCACCTCGCCCGGCGGCGACGCCATGGTCGAAGCCGGCGACACGCTCGTCGTCATCGGTCCCAAGACGGCCTGCCGCGACTTCGTCGCGCTCGTCAAAGGGGCCTGATGGCGGCGGCGCTGCTCGAATTCGGCTACCTGTTCGCCGTCCTCGCGGTCGTCGGAGCGGTCGCGCTCCGCCTCGGTCTGTCGGTGATTCCCCTCTACGTCGTCGGCGGCGTCGTCGCCGGGCCGTACGTCGCCGGGCGGTTCGGCCTCCCGTACGTCCCGAACGGCGAGGTCGTGACGGTTCTGGCGGAACTCGGTATCGTCCTCCTGCTGTTTTTCCTCGGCCTTGAGTTCAGCCTCGACCGACTCCGGTCGTCGGGAGCGAAAATCGGCCGCGCGGGCGTCATCGACCTCGCGGTGAACCTCCCCATCGGCGTCGCCATCGGCCTCGTCCTCGGCTGGTCGCCGGTCGAGGCGCTCCTGCTCGGCGGCATCGTCTACATCTCGTCGTCGGCCATCGTGACGAAGACGCTCATCGACCTCGGGTGGATTGCCGACCCCGAGTCGGAGCCGATTTTGGGCACGCTCGTCTTCGAGGACCTCGCCATCGCGGTCTACCTCGCGGTCGTCACCTCGCTCGTGCTCGGCGGCGACGGCGGCGTCGCGGCCATCGGGCGGTCGCTCGCCATCGCCTTCGGCTTCCTCGGCCTGCTGTTCGTGGCCGTCCAGTACGGGACGGCGCTTTTCGCCCGCGTCCTCGACGTGGAGAACCAAGAGGCGTTCGTCCTGCGGGCGCTCGCGGTCGTCGTCCCCATCTCGGGCGCTGCGCTCGCGCTCGGGGTGAGCGAGGCCGTCGCGGCGTTCTTCGTCGGCATGGGCTTTTCGACGAGCGGCCACCGGGAACGACTCGAACACCTGCTCGTCTCCGTGCGCGACGTGTTCGCCGCGGTGTTCTTCTTCTGGATTGGGCTCGGCACCGACCCGACGCTGTTGGCGGCGGCGGCCGTCCCGCTCGCCATCGCGGTCGTCCTCTCGACGCCGTCGAAGGTTCTCTCGGGCTATCTCGGCGGTCGGGCGTACGACCTCTCGGCGCACCGGTCGCTCCGGGTCGGCGTCGGACTGGTCCCCCGCGGCGAGTTCTCGCTCGTCATCGCGGCGCTGGCCGCCGCGGGCACGACGCCGGTGATGCGCGACATCATCCCGGCGTTCGCCGTCGGCTACGTGTTCGTCATGAGCGCCCTCGGCACGGTGTTGATGCAGCGGTCCGACCTCGTGGAGCGTCTGGTCTTCCGCGGCGGCGAGACTGACGGCGAGGCCTCGGCGGAGAGCGCCTGAGTCGCCCCGGCGCGGGTTCTGCCCATCGGCGGCGGCCGACTCGAACGACTCGACTGACCCGACCGGCCACAGAACACTTACCCGAGGAGCCGTCACGTTGCGGGTGCTATGACCCTTATCGAGTGGCTCATCATCGCAGTCGTCGTGGTCGCGGTTATCGCGCTCGTCCTCGCGCTCGTCGACAACGAACTGCTGGTCGAACTCGCCGGGGAGTTGCTCGACTGAGGAAACGTTTGCGTCGCCGGAAGCGTTTAATAGGGAAGCCGTCGTAGCGTCTCACAACCATGGCGACTCGCAGCACTTGCGCCACTTTTGCCCCGCTGCGAGCCGCGGCTGTCCGACCCCGACGACGGGCCCTTTAGGGCCACAATCATCATCTCCTTCGGGACACGTCGAAATCGCTAATCTCCTGTTTTCGTGCCCATAGGCATCTCTACCCTTTAATTTCATAAACTGAATGCAAAGAATTTATCTGTGTGTCCCCGCCACAGACGAGTACATGAAGAAAGTCGCACTCGCGTTCTCGGGCGGACTCGACACGACAGTCTGCGTCCCGATTCTCGAAGAAGAGTACGGATACGACGAAGTCGTCGGCGTCACGGTCGACGTCGGCCAGCCCGAAGAGGAGTTCGAGGAGGCCTACGAGACGGCCGAGGCCCTCGGACTGGAACACTACGTCGTCGACGCGAAACAGGAGTTCGCACAGCTCTGTCTCGACTCGGTGTGCGCCAACGCGGACTATCAGGGCTATCCGCTCGGCACCGCGCTCGCGCGCCCGGTCATCGCCAAGGCCATCCTCGAACTCGCAGAGGAGCAGGACTGCGACGGCATCGCCCACGGCTGTACGGGCAAGGGTAACGACCAACTCCGCTTCGAGGCGGTCTGGCGCGCCTCCGACCTCGAAGTCATCGCGCCCGTCCGCGAGATGGGCATGACCCGCGAGTGGGAAATCGAGTACGCCGCCGAGAAGGACCTCCCGGTGCAGGGCGGCAACGAGGGCGTCTGGTCCATCGACACGAACCTCTGGAGCCGTTCCATCGAGGGCGGCAACCTCGAAGACCCCGGCTACGTCCCGCCGGAGGACATCTACGAGTGGACCGACCAGCCCTCGGACGAGACGGAACTCATCGAAATCACGTTCGAAGACGGCTACCCGGTCGCCGTCGACGACGAGGAGCTCGAACCCCTCGAACTCATCTCGCTTCTCAACGAGAAGGCCGGCAAGCACGGCGTCGGCCGCACGGACATGATGGAAGACCGCATGCTCGGCCTCAAGGTGCGCGAGAACTACGAGCACCCGGCCGCGACGACGCTCCTGAACGCCCACGAGGCGCTCGAAGGGCTCGTCCTCACGAAGGAGGAACGCGACTTCAAGGCCACCGTGGACAACGAGTGGTCCCAGAAGGCCTACGAGGGCCTCGTCGACGCCCCGCTCGTGGGCGCGCTGAACGCCTTCCTCGAAAAGACCCAAGAGCGCGTCACGGGCACCGTGACCATCAAGTTCGAGGGCGGACAGGCCCGCCCGGTCGGCCGCGAGTCCGAGTACGCCGCCTACTCCGAGTCCGCCGCCTCCTTCAACACGGAGACGGTCGACGGCATCGAGCAGGCCGACGCGACGGGCGTCGCCAAGTACCACGGCTTCCAGGCGCGTCTCGCCAACCAGAACACGAAGAAAGCAAAGCCCGAACTCGCCGCAGACGGCGGTAGCGACGAGTAAGATGGCAGGCGAGGACGGCGACTCCGAGGGCGTCATCCGCCGGGACCGCTTCAGCGGCGGCCCCGCCCGCGGGTTCATGTCGAGCCTCGCGGCCGACGAACGCATCTTCGAGGCCGACCTCGCCGTCGACCGGGCGCACGTCGTGATGCTCGCGTCGCAGGACATCATCGAGTCCGAGGTCGCGAGCGAGATTCTCGCCGCGCTGGACGAGGTCGAGGCCGCGGGCCACGACTCGCTTTCCGGCGGCGAAGACGTCCACGAGGCCATCGAGGCCGCGGTCATCGACATCGTCGGCCCCGACGGCGGGAAGATGCACACCGCCCGCTCGCGCAACGACGAGGTGGCGACCTGCATCCGCTACCGCCTGCGCGAGGACGTGCTTTCGGCCCTCGACGCGGCGCTCGCCCTGCGCGAGTCGCTGGTCGAGACGGCCGCCGAACACACCGAGACGGTGATGCCCGGCTACACGCACCTCCAGCCCGCGCAACCGACGACGGTCGCGCACTTCCTTCTCTCGTACGAACGGGCGGTCGCCCGCGACTGCGCCCGCCTCATGTGCGCGTACGAGCGCATCAACCAGTCGCCGCTCGGGTCGGCCGCCTTCGCGGGGACGCCCTTCGACGTGAACCGCGAACTCGCCGCCGACCTGCTCGGCTTCGACCGCGTGATGGAGAACTCGATGGACGCCTCCGCGACCCGCGACTTCCTCGCGGAGACGCTGTCGGCGCTCACGACCCACGCGGTCACGCTCTCCGGGCTCGCCGAGGACCTCGTGATATTCTCGAACAAGGGGCTCGTCGAGCTGTCGGACGACTACTCGTCGACCTCCTCCATCATGCCGCAGAAGAAGAACCCCGACACGATGGAGCTCGTCCGCGCCGTCGCGGGCGACGCGGTCGGAGAACTCACCGGCCTCCTGACGACGCTGAAGGGACTGCCGCGCGCGTACAACCGCGACCTCCAGCGCGCCCACAAACACGCGTTCCGCACCGTCGACGACGCGGGCGAGGCGGCCGCGGTCGCCGCCGGCGCGGTGGCGTCGGCGACGTGGCCCGAAGACGAACTCGCAGCGGCCGCGGGCGACGGCTTTTCGACCGCGACCGGCGTGGCGGACCTGCTGGCGATGGCCGGCCTCCCGTTTCGCACGGCCCACGAGGTCGTCGCGGAGGCGGCCGCCCGCTCCGAGGGAACGCCCGACGTGGCAACACTTGACGCCGTCGCTACGGACGTATTGGGTGAGTCACTCTTTACGCACGTGACAGCCGAGGCCGTCGAAGCCGCGCTCGACCCGACCGAGAGCGTGGCGAGTCGCGATTCGGTCGGCGGGCCCGCGCCCGCCGCCGTGGAGGCGACGCTCTCGACGGCCCGCGACGAGCTCTCGGACGACGCCGCGGCCGTCGCCGACGCCCGCGACTCGCTCGCGGCGGCCGCCGAGGGTCTCGACGAGGAGGTTTCGAGCTATGTCTGAGTCCGAACGCGAGACGCCCGCGGGCCCGCTCCGACGACCCCGAGCGGTCGCGCCGCGACGACCGGCGGGGCTCCGACGACCCCGACCGGAACCGCGGCGACGACGACCACGACCGACGCGGGGGACGGGCCGACCGGTCCGACGACCGGTCCCGTCTCCGGCGTCGAGTGAGCGTGGCACCCAAGCTCGACGCGTCGTTCGGTCGACCCGTATCGTCGGCCGATTCGACAGATAACACCCGTTAGAGACTTCTTTGCATTAATTTTTCTCGCGTAATTTTCGACGGCTTTAATACCGTCCGTCGACCAGCCACGGATGTAATGAGCGACACCATCACCGCGGAAGACCCGCTGAGCGGAGAGGAAATCGAGCTGCCGGCCGACGTCGAAGTCGGTGAAATCATCGACAGCCCCGCCACGGGCGCAGAGCTGGAAGTCGTCTCCCTCGACCCCGTGACACTCGAAGAAGCGCCCGAACTCGAAGAGGACTGGGGAGAGTAAATTGCACGTTGGACTGCTCTATTCCCGGATTCGCCGCGACGAGAAGCTGCTTCTCAACGAGCTTCGCGACCGCGGCCACGAGGTGACGAAGATAGACGTTCGGAAAGAGCAGTTCGACCTCACGGAGCCGCCGGAATCGTTCGACGGACTCGACGTGGTGGTCGACCGCTGTCTGGCGACGAGCAGGAGCATCTACATCACGCGCTTCCTGAAGTCGTACGGAATCCCGGTCGTCAACTCCCACGAGACCGCCGACATCTGCGCCGACAAGGCGAAAAACAGCCTCGCGCTCGCGGACGCGGGCGTGCCCACGCCGAACACGAAAGTGGCGTTCACGGTCGACTCGGCGATGGACATCGTCGAGGAGTTCGGCTACCCCTGCGTCCTCAAGCCGGTCGTCGGCTCGTGGGGTCGCCTGATGGCGAAAATCGACTCCGAGGCGGCCGCCGAGGCCATCCTCGAACACAAGTCGACGCTCGGAAACTACGAGCACAAGGTGTTCTACATCCAGGAGTTCGTCGAGAAGCCGGGCCGCGACATCCGCGTGCTCGCCACCGACGGCGAACCCGTGGCCGCGATGGTCCGCTCGTCGGACCACTGGCTCACGAACGCCGCGAAGGGCGCGAGCGTCGAGGAGTTCGAACTCGACGACCGCGCGGAGGAACTCGTGAAGCAGGCGTCCGACGCGGTCGGCGGCGGCCTGCTCGGCGTCGACCTCATGGAGACGGGTGACGGCTACACCGTCCACGAGGTCAACCACACCGTCGAGTTCAAGGCGCTCAACGACGCCGTCGAGACGGACGTTCCCGCGACGGTCGTCGACTGGCTCGAAGCCAAGGTCGACGGCGAGCAGTCGCTGGCGGAGGTCTCGGCGTGAGCGACCAACTCACCGCGGGCGTCGTCGGCGGCTCCGGCTTCACCGGCGGCGAACTGCTCCGCCTGCTCGACGGCCACCCGAACTTCGAGGTCGAACAGGCGACGAGCCGCTCCTACGAGCGCAAGACCGTCGGTCACGTCCACCCGAACCTTCGTCACCTCGACCTCCGTTTCACCTCGCCGGAGGACCTCGAATCAGTCGACGTGCTGTTCACGGCGACGCCCCACGGCGTCTCGATGGAGCACATCGACGCCTTTCAGGACGCGGCGGACACCGTCGTCGACCTCTCTGCGGACTTCCGTCTCTCCGAGGCGGCGCAGTACGACGAGTGGTACGACGGCCACGTCTGCCCCGAGTATCTGGAGAAATCGGAGTACGCGCTCCCCGAACTGAACCGCGAGAACCTCCCCGGCGCGGACCTCATCGCCGCGGGCGGCTGTAACGCGACCGCGACGATTCTCGGCCTCAAGCCGCTTTTCGACGCCGGCATCCTCGCCGGCGACGAGCAGGTCGTCGTGGACGTGAAAGTCGGCTCGTCGGAGGGCGGCGCGGGCGCGAGCAAGGCGTCGTCGCACGCCGAGCGCTCGGGCATCGTCCGCCCCTACGCGCCGACCGGCCACCGCCACGAGGCCGAAATCGAGGAGTACCTCGGCCTCTCGGTCTCGTTTACCGTCCACGCGGTCGACATGGTCCGCGGCGCGGCGGCGACCTGTCACGTCTTCCCCGACGGCCCCGTCTCGAAGGGCGACATGTGGAAAGCGTTCCGCGGCTCCTACGGCGACGAACCGTTCGTGCGCACCGTCGCCGGCGGCGGCGGCGTCTACCGCTACCCGGAACCGAAGTCGGTCGCCGGGACGAACTACGGCGAGGTCGGCTTCGAAGTCGACCCCGGAAACCGACGACTCGTCGTCTTCTCGGCCATCGACAACATGATGAAAGGCTCCGCGGGGCAGGCGGTCCACGCCGCCAACATCGCGCTCGGGCTGGACGAGACCGCCGGACTCGACTTCACCGGCTTCCACCCCGTCGGCTCGCCCTGACCGCACCGCCCCCGAACGCTCGCCCCGACCCACGATTTACGCACCATTTCGACTATGACAGGATACACACGCGAGGAACTGCTCGCGGCACACGAACAGCTCGTCGACAACGAAGACAACCTCATCGCCGACGGCGGTATCGGAATCGGAGATTCCGGTACCTCGTCAGCGCTCCGCGCTGACGGTGGCAAGGAGCCGCCGGTCGTCGTCAAAATCGGCGGCGCGAAGGCCGTCGACCCGAAGGGAGCCGTCTCCGACGTGGCCCACCTCGTCGCCAACGGCACCGACGTGGTCGTCGTCCACGGCGGCTCGACCGCCGTCGACGAGACGCTCGAAGAACTCGGCGAGGAGCCGACGTACGTCGAGTCGCCCTCGGGCGTCTCCGGCCGCTTCACCGACGAGCGCACCATGGAGGTCTTCTCGATGGTGATGCCCGGCAAGCTCAACACCGACCTGACCGCGCTGTTCCGCGAGGCGGGCGTCGACGCGCTCGGCCTCTCGGGCGTCGACGGCGGCCTCCTGACCGGGCCGCGCAAATCGGCCGTCCGCGTCGTCGAAGACGGCAAGAAGAAAATCAAGCGCGGCGACCACTCCGGGAAGATTACCTCGGTGAACGCGACGCTCCTCGAAACCCTCCTCGACGGCGGCTACACGCCCATCGTGACCGTTCCGATGCTCGCCGACGACGGCGTGCCGGTCAACGCCGACGCCGACCGCGCCGCCGCCGCGGTCGCGGGCGCGCTCGGCGCGAAACTCGTCGTCCTCACCGACGTGAAAGGCGTCTACGCCGACCCCGACGACGAGTCCACGCTCATCGAGACGGCCGACACGCCCGAGGCGTTCTCGGCGCTCGAATCGGCCGCTGAAGGGTTCATGACCAAGAAGGTCATGGCCGCGAAGGAGGCGCTCGACGGCGGGGCCGCCGAGGTCGTCGTCTCCGACGCGAACCTGAACGACCCCATCGTGACGGCGCTCAACGGCGGCGGCACGCACGTGACGCCCGGCGCGCTGGTCGAAGCCGAGGAGGCCGAACAATGAGCGGCTTCGTCTTCAACGAGAAACCCATCGCCATCGAGTCCGGCGAGGGGCCGTATCTCTACTCGGACGACGGCACCGAGTACCTCGACTTCGGCGCGAGCTACGCCGTCGCGGCGCTCGGCCACTCCCACCCCGCTGTCACCTCCGCGATTCAGGAGCAGGCCGCGAAGCTGACCTACGTGCAGGCGTCGTACCCCGTCGAGGTCCGCACGGAACTGTACGAGAAGCTGGCGACGCTCGCGCCCGGCGACATCTCGAACGTCTGGCTCTGTAACTCCGGCACCGAGGCCAACGAGGCGGCGATGAAGTTCGCCCGCTCCGCGACCGGCCGCCAGAAAATCGTCGCCACGAAGCGCGCCTTCCACGGTCGCACCCTCGGGAGCCTCGCGCTCACGTGGAAACAGAAGTACAAGAAGCCCTACGAACCGGTCGCCGGCGGCGTCGAGTTCGTCAGCTACGGCGACGAAGCGGAACTCGCCGAGGCCGTCGACGACGAGACGGCCGCGGTCTTCCTCGAACCGATTCAGGGCGAAGGCGGCATCAACCCCGCGACGGCCGAGTATCTCCAGACCGCCCGCGACCTGACCGAGGACGCCGGTGCGGCGCTCGTCTTCGACGAGATTCAGACCGGCATCGGCCGCACCGGGTCGCTGTGGGCCTGCGAGAACGCCGGCGTCGTCCCCGACATCCTCACGAGCGCGAAGGGCATCGCCAACGGCCTGCCGCTCGGCGCGACGCTCTGCGCCGACTGGATTGCCGACGGCGCGGCGTCCCACGGCTCGACGTTCTCCGGCGGTCCCGTGGTCTGCGCGGCGGCGAACGCCACCCTCGACACCATCGTCGAGGGGGACCTGCCCGGCCACGCGGCCGCGGTGGGCGACTACCTCACGACGGAGCTCGAAGCCGCCGTCGAGGAACACGACCTGCCGGTCCGCGAGGTCCGCGGCGACGGCCTCATGGTCGGCGTCGAGGTCAAACGCGGCGCGAACCGCACGCTGAAGCACCTCGCGTTGTCCGAGCAGTTGCTCGCGCTCCCCGCGGGCCGGACGGTCGTCCGGTTCCTGCCGCCGCTCGTCATCGAGGAAGAACACGCCGACCGCGCGGTCGACGCCATGACGAACGTGTTATCATGAACGCCGAAATCGACCGCGAGGGACACGACGAGTCGGAGACCGAAGCGGAGTCGGCGGCCGAGACGGCGGCCGACGCCGAGGTCGACGCGGACGCCGACACCGACGCCCTCGACGAGGGCGAGTGGGCCGACGCGCGCCACCTCCTCTACGACATGGTCTCGACGCCCTCGGTGTCGGGCGACGAGGAGGCGGCCGCCGAGGTCCTGAAGGCGTTCTTCGAGGCGCACGACCGCGAGGTGTGGATAGACGAAATCGGCAACGTCCGCGCCCCGGCCGACGACGCGGTGCTTCTCACCTCCCACATCGACACCGTCCCCGGCGACGTGCCGGTGAAGATAGAAGACGGCGTGCTCTGGGGTCGCGGCAGCGTCGACGCGACCGGCCCGCTCTGTTCGATGGCCGCGGCGGCCGTCGAGACGGGCGTCTCGTTCGTCGGCGTCGTCGGCGAGGAGACCTCCTCGCGCGGCGCGTGGCACCTCGTGGAGGACCGCGAGGAGCCCGACGCGGTCGTCAACGGCGAGCCCTCGGGCTGGGACGGCGTCACGCTCGGCTACCGCGGGTTCCTCTCCGGGACGTACATCTCGACGAGCGAACTGGGTCACTCCTCGCGCCCCGAGGAGAACGCCATCCAGTCCGCGGTCGCGTGGTGGTCCCGCGTGGCCGACTTCTTCGACGAGGACCGCGACGGCGTCTTCGACACGGTGACGACCAAGCCCGTGACGTTCGACGGCGGCCCGACGGAAGACGGCCTCGCGGTCGAGGCGACGGTGGACGTGCAGTTCCGCGTCCCGCCGCGGCTCTCCATCGACGACGTGCGCGAGGTCGCGGAAAGCGAACTCACCCGCGGCGGCGTCCACTGGAACAAGCCCATCCCGCCGGTCATGATGAGCCCCCGCACCGACGTGGCGCGGGCGTTCCGCGTCGCCATCCGCAACGTCGGCGGCGTGAAGCCCCGGCTCCTCCGCAAGACCGGGACCAGCGACATGAACATCTTCGCCGGCACGTGGGACTGCCCCATGGCGACCTACGGCCCCGGCGACTCCGACCTCGACCACGCCCCGAACGAACATCTCGACCTCGCCGAGTTCGACAGCGCCATCGACGTGCTCGTCGACGTCTGCGAGCGCCTCGCGGACGACTGAGACGAGACGAGCGACGGAGGCGAACGGCGACGACGACCAGACACCCGAGACGACGAACCGACACGGAGACACGACATACGACACAATGCTCGAAACCACCCACTTCACCGACATCGACGACATCAGCGCATCGGAGTTAGACCGCGTTCTCACCCGCGCCGCCGACATCAAGTCCGGCGACGACGAGACGCAGCTCACCCGAGCGACGCTGGCGATGCTCTTCGAGAAACCGAGTACCCGGACGCGTGTCTCCTTCGAGACGGGGATGACCGAACTGGGCGGCCACGCGCTGTTCCTCGGCCCCGAGGACATCCAGCTCGGCCACGGCGAGCCGCTTTCGGACACCGCGCGCGTGCTGGGTCGCTACGGCGACGCCATCATGGTCCGCCTGTTCGAACACGAGGACCTCCTCGAAATCGCGGAGCACTCCGACGCGCCGGTCATCAACGGCCTGACCGACGACGCCCACCCCTGCCAGACGCTCGCCGACCTGCTCACCATCCGCGAACACGTCGGCGACTTCGACGAGGTGTCCGCGGCGTGGGTCGGAGACGGCAACAACGTCGGCCAGTCGTTCGTCCTCGGCTGTGCGATGGCCGGCATCGACCTCACCGTGGCGACCCCGCCGGAGTACGGCGTCGACGACGACGTGCTCGAGAAGGCCGCCGAACTCGGCTCGACGCCGACGATTACGACCGACCCCGAGGAGGCCGTTTCGGACGCGGACGTGGTCTACACCGACGTGTGGATTTCGATGGGCCAGGAGGACCAGCGCCACGAGAAACTGCAAGCGTTCGAGGGGTTCCAACTCAACGAGGAGTTGCTCTCGGGGACCGACGCGCAGGTCATGCACTGCCTGCCGGCCCACCGCGGCGAGGAGATTACCGGCGACGTGCTCGAAGGCGAGCGCTCGCTCGTCTGGGACCAGGCGGAGAACCGCCTGCACGCCCAGAAGGGTCTCATCGTCGAACTGCTCGAATAAATTCGGGTCCACGGCGGTCGCGGCTCTTTGCAGCTTCTCAGAAGACGCCGTCGAGCGCGGAGGTACGCTCTACCGTTCCCGTCGCCTCCGGCGGTGTCGAGGCCTCCGAGCCTTTTAATCGGATGGCGGCCGAGATTCTCCCGTGGCCCACGCCAACGGCGCACCCGACGACGGCGACGCGGACGGAGCGTGGCGGTTCTTCCCGTACGACGAGCCGTACCCGAATCAGGAGGCGGCGATGTCCGGCATCGCCGACGCGCTCGGCGACGAGCGGAACGTCCTCCTCGAAGGGGCGACCGGGACCGGGAAGACCATCTCCGCGCTCGTGCCCGCGCTCTCGTACGCCCGCGAGCACGACAAGACGGTCGTCATCACGACGAACGTCCACCAGCAGATGCGCCAGTTCGTCGAGGACGCCCGCGCCATCACCAGAGAGGAGGCCATCCGCGCGGTGGTGTTCCGCGGGAAGTCCTCGATGTGCCACATCGACGTGGGTTTTCAGGAGTGTCAGACCCTCCGCGATACGACCCGGAGCATCGTCGAAAAGGAGTCCGACAAGGCCGAACTCTCCGAGCAGGCGCAGTCGCTCCTCGACGGGATGCGCGAGGGGGAATCCGGCGCGGCCGACGCGCGAAGCACCGTCACGGACGAACTCGACGCCATCGACGACGAGTTGGCGGAGTTGAAGGAGGGCAACTACTGCGAGCACTACTACAACAACCTCACGCGGAACACAGACGAGTTCTTCCAGTGGCTGTTCGACGACGTGCGGACGCCCGACGAGATTTTCGAGTACGCGGGCAAGCAGAACCTCTGCGGCTACGAACTGCTCAAGGAGGGCATGGAGGGCATCGACCTCGTCGTCTGCAACTACCACCACCTGCTCGACCCGATGATACGCGAGCAGTTCTTCCGGTGGTTGGACCGCGACCCCGACGACGTGATTACGGTGTTCGACGAGGCGCACAACATCGAGGGCGCGGCCCGCGACCACGCGAGTCGCGCGCTCACCGAGAACACGCTCGAAAGCGCGATGACCGAGTTGGAAGACGAAGACGACTCGCGGGCCGAGAGCGCCCGCAACGTCATCGGAACGTTCCTCGACGCGCTGCGCGACAGCTACGAATCGGCGTTCGGCTTCGGCGAGCGCGAGCAGGTCGGTGAGAACTGGTACGACCTCTCTATCGCCAGTCAGGGTCGTCGCGACGACCTGACGATGGAGTTCCTACAATCCTACGAGGGCCGCGGCATCGACGTGGAGGTCGAACTCGCGCTCCAGTTGGGCAAGCAGTTAGACGAGCAGTACGAAGACGCGTACAAGAACGGCGAGGCGACGACGCGCAAGGAGTGCCAGACGCTCCAGGCGGCGAACTTCATCGCTGACTGGACGGAGTTGGGCGACGAACTCGGCCGCCACCCGATGCTGTCGGTCCGCCGCGACGGCGGCACCGACGAGATTTACGGCCGCGCGGAACTGTACACCTGTATCCCGCGGGAGGTCACGAAGGAGCTGTTCGAGGAGGTTCACGCGAGCATCCTGATGTCGGCGACGCTCCGCCCGTTCGACGTGACGGAAAGCACGCTCGGCCTCGACGACCCGGTGACGATGGCCTACGGCCTCGAATACCCCGAGGAGAACCGCCGGACGTTTTCGGTCTCGCTGCCCGCGCTGTTCTCCTCCGAGCGCGACGACCCCGGCACACAGGAGACGGTCGAGGAGGTGCTCGCGGACGCCGCCGGCTTCACGCCGGGGAACACGCTCGCGTTCTTCCCGTCGTACGCCGAGGCCGAGCGCTACCACGAACGCCTGCGGGCGAACCCGAACGTCGACGCGGAGCTGTTTTTAGACGAACCGGGCGTCCGCGCCGAGGAGATGCGCCGGGAGTTCGTCGCCGAGGACGGCGCGGTGCTTCTCACCTCGCTGTGGGGGACGCTCGCGGAGGGGGTGAGCTTCGACGGCGACGACGCCCGAACGGTCGTGGTCGTCGGCGTACCCTACCCGCATCTCTCCGAGCGGTTGGAGGCGGTACAAGACGCCTACGACCGCGTCTACCGTCGGAAAAAGGACGCCGGCTGGCGCTACGCCGTCGAGATTCCGACGATTCGAAAGACCCGACAGGCGCTCGGCCGGGTCATCCGCGCGCCCGACGACTTCGGCGTCCGCGTGCTGGCCGACAAGCGGTACACCCGCGAGAGCACCTCGATGGGGAAGTACGGCGTCCGCGGGTCGTTCCCGGTCGAGGAACGCTCCGAGATGGTCGATATCGCGCCGAACAAACTCAAGTTCGCGATGCTGAACTTCTACACCGACCACGACGCCTACGACGGCGACCCGCCGCGGCCCTGAGCCTGAGCGGGTCGCGCTCGGCGCGGAAAAGCCGGTCGCGACCGCCGTGCGATTCTTACCTGTTCGAACCAACACAGGGTGATGAGTGCGACCCCTCCCGGCCCGAAGGGCCTCCCGTTGTTCGGCGCGAGCAGACAGTACGCCCGCGACCCGTTTACGTTCCTGACGGCCGTCGCGGACGCCTACGGCGACGTGGTCCACTTCGACCTCGGCCCGCTGGACACGTACATGCTCACGAACCCGGCGGACGTAGAGACGGTGCTCGTGAGCGAGGCGTCGAAGTTCAGAAAGCCGCAGTTCCAAGACCGCGCCATCGGCGACCTGCTGGGCGACGGCCTGCTGATGAGCGAGGGCGCGACGTGGAAGAGACAGCGCCAGCTCGCCCAGCCGGCGTTCGACGTGCGGCGCATCTCGACGATGGCCGGCATGATGACCGACCGGACGGAGTCGATGCTGTCGTCGTGGGGCGACGGCGACGTAGTGGACGTGCAACTGGAGATGGCGCGGCTGACCGTCGAGATAATCGTCGACGCCATGTTCGGCACCGACCTCGACGACGAGCGCATCCGGCGGGTACAGGAGAACCTCGAACCGCTCGGCGCGCGGTTCGAACCCGACCCGCTTCGGTTCCTGACGCCCGACTGGGCACCGACGCGGGAGAACCGCGAGTACAAGCGGGCGCTGTCCGAACTCGAATCGCTCGTCTGGGACATCGTCGAGGAGCGCCGCGGGACCGAGTACGGCGAGACGCCGGCGTCGTCGGTGCCGGCCGACGCGACGGGCGAGGAGCGGCCGATGGACCTGCTTTCGATTCTGCTCCGCGCCTACGACGAGGGCGAACAGACCGAGAAGAACCTCCGCGACGAGCTAATGACGATGCTCCTCGCGGGCCACGACACGACGGCGCTGACGCTGACGTACGCGTGGTATCTGCTCTCGCAACACCCCGAGGCGGAGGCGAAGCTCCACCGCGAACTGGACGAGGTGCTCGGCGGGCGGACGCCGACGTTCGAGGACGTGCGAAAACTGGAGTACACAGAGCGCGTGCTGAACGAGGCGATGCGGCTGTATCCACCGGTGTACGTCATGTTCCGCGAGCCGAAGGTGGACGTTCGCCTCGGCGGCTACCGCGTCCCCGCGGGGTCGGCCATCATGCTCCCGCAGTGGGTCGTCCACCGCTCGGAGCGCTGGTGGGACGACCCGTTGGAGTTCGACCCGGACCGCTGGGCACCCGAGCGGGCCGGCGACCGCCCGCGCTTCGCGTACTTCCCGTTCGGCGGCGGGCCGCGCCACTGCATCGGCAAGCACCTCTCGCTGCTCGAAGGGCGGCTCATCCTCGGCACCGTCGCCCAGCGGTACGAACTCGATTACGTCCGCGACGAGCCGTTTTCGCTCCGCGGGTCGCTGACGATGCACCCGGAGGAGCCGATGGGGATGCGGCTCCGGACGCGCGACTGACGGCGCGACCAGCGGACACGGGCGCACCGCCGACGCCGGTCGAACCCTCGCCGTCAGGCCGGGAGCGAAATCGAGGCCGTGGTCTCGCGGAACGACGAGTTGTAGATATCGAGCTGCGAGACGGTCCACTCGATGGAGTCGAGCGGTTGGCTCGCGACCGCGCGGGCGTCCGCGACGCTGCCGCCGCGAGCGAGCGTGACGTGCGGGACGTAGTCGTCGCCCTCGATTCCCTCGATAGCGCCGAACTCGTCGGTGAGCGTCCGGTGGAGGTCGAGAAGGCCGGGGCTGTCGACCGCGAGGTAGACGACCGGCGCGGCTCCGCGGGGCGGCTCCTCGAAGAATCGGATGTCAGTGACGCGGGCTTCGAACGCCGGTTGGCCGGCGAGCGCGCGCCGCAACTGTTCGCGGAGGCGGTCGAGGTCGGCGTCTTCGAACCGCTTGCAGACGAGCGTGTGCCGGTCGCGAACCCGGTCGAACGGGGCGAGGTACGGAAACAGGTCGGACGCGAGGCGGGCGACCCGCCCCGGAACCGGGACGTTCAGACTGTACACGCCCGTGTCTCACGCGAGAGACACAAAGGCGTATCGTCGTCGCCGCGGGAACGTCAGATTCGGTCGAGCAGCCAGAGGACGATGAGCGCCGCGACGACGAGTCCCAAAAGCGGCTGGAGCGGGCCGAGCAGCGCACCGAACAGCCCGAGCACCTCGCCGATGATTTCGAGGACGAGCCAGACGAGGACGAGCAGGAGGATGATTTTCAGCAGGTCCTCCACGTCGATTCGGCCGCGGTTCGTTCGCATACCGGGGCGTGAGGCGTTCGCGGACAAATAGTTGGTGGCCGGGTGAGTGGGTAGGTGAGTAGCCGGCTAGCTTTATTCCGTCTCGGTGTCACTCTCCACCATGGACAGCCTGTTCTACCAGCTCGGGAAGCTCTCGGCGTCCTCCTCGTCGTCTTCGTCGTCGGGCGCGGAGCGGGTCGACAGCGACCCCGGCCGACTCCCGCGGTGGCTCGCCCCCCTCGCGGTCGCGGTGGTCGTCTTCGGCCTCGCGGTGGTCGTCTTCCCCGTCACGCCGCTGACGCTCGCGGGCTACGTCGTCCTCGCGCTCGCCGTCGCCGCGGTGTACGACGCGGTCGAAATCGTGCAGGCGTACGAAAAGCGGACGCTCACCGTGTTCGGGGACTACAAGGGCATCCTCGAACCGGGGCTGAACGTCGTCCCGCCGTTCGTCTCGAAGACCTACCGCTTCGACATGCGGACCCAAACGCTCGACGTGCCCTCCCAAGAAGCCATCACGGAGGACAACTCGCCGGTCACGGCCGACGCGGTGGTCTACATCCGCGTGATGGACCCCGAACGCGCCTTCCTGCAAGTCGACAACTACCGCCGGGCCGTCTCGCTGCTCGCCCAGACGACGCTCCGAGCCGCCCTCGGCGACATGGAACTCGACGACACGCTGGCGCGCCGCGACCACATCAACGCGCGCATCCGCCGGGAACTCGACGAGCCGACCGACGAGTGGGGCGTCCGCGTGGAGTCCGTCGAGGTCCGCGAGGTGAAGCCCTCGAAGGACGTCGAGAACGCGATGGAACAGCAGACCTCCGCCGAGCGCCGCCGCCGCGCCATGATTCTCGAAGCGCAGGGTGAGCGCCGCTCCGCCGTCGAGAAGGCGGAGGGCGACAAGCAGTCGAACATCATCCGCGCGCAGGGCGAAAAGCAGTCTCAAATCCTCGAAGCGCAGGGCGACGCCATCTCGACGGTGCTTCGGGCCCGCGCGGCGGAGTCGATGGGCGAGCGCGCCATCATCGACAAGGGCATGGAGACGCTGGCGAACATCGGCACCTCGCCGTCGACGACGTACGTCCTGCCGCAGGAGCTCACGTCGCTGCTCGGTCGCTACGGCAAGGGGCTGTCCGGCTCGGACGTACAGCAGGCGGCGGGACTCGAAAGCAAGGCGTTCGACGAGGAGACCCGCGAACTCCTCGGCCTCGACGACATCGGCGAGATACTCGGGGAGTTGGACGGCGTCGAGACGGCCGATATCTCCGCGGACGCGGTCGACATCGAAATCGAAGACGGCGGCGTCGAGGCTGAGCGCGTCGAGTGAGCGAAAATCGAAGGCGCGAATCAGTCGGAGACCCGTCCGACGCACCGGGGGCCGGTGCAGCGTCGTGTCCGGTCTGCGGGGGCGACCGGCGCGAGTCCCGTCGTCCGACCGTCGCGGTTCGGTGAGGCGCGAGGCGGACGTGAGACGGGAGCGGCTCGGTGCGTCGACTCTCGGGTCGCGGTTGATTTCCCGCCCGTCCGGTCGAACGAGAGTCGGAACCCTCCGGGAACGTCCTCCCGAACGCGGACGAGAGACGGGCGTCGGCGTCCCACCACCGGTCTGCGGTTCGCGCAGACACCATTCGATACGCAATAAACACTATTAATTGTCTAGGTTGTTGAAACGTGCGGGGCGTTCACCGACCAATCGACAACCCGAGCGATTAATCGCCTTTATTTCTATTTTTCAAGAGGTAGAATAATTTAACCACGTCCGACTCTGACGGTGTGGCATGCAACAGCAATCGTCGGTCGAGACGCGGTCGTTGTCGGCGTCTCGCGCCGAGATGAGCGAGATTCTGATGCCCAACGACACGAACAACCTCGGACGCGCCCTCGGCGGGCGGATTTTAGAGTGGATGGACGTCTGCGGGGCCATCGCCGGGCGGCGCTTCGCCGAGCGGCAGGTGGTCACGGCGTCGATGGACCACGTGGACTTCCTCGCGCCCATCGACGTGGGCGACGTGGTGACCGTCGAGGCGTACGTCTTCGACACCGGTCGCACCAGCATGGACATCAAGGTGGACGTGACCGCCGAGCGCCCGAGCGAGGGCGACCGCCGCGAGACGCTCACCTCCTTTTTCACCTTCGTCGCGCTCGACGACGACGAGAAGCCGGTTCCGGTCCCGGACCTCGTCTGCGACTCCCAAGAGGAGCGCGAACTGCGCGACGCGGCGCTCCAGAAGCGCCGCGAGCACCGCGCCGCGCTGGCAGAAGAGTTCGAGTAACGCGGCCCGCGAGCGAGCCGCGGGTGTTTATTCTTCGTCCGCCGCGCGGACGGTCAACACCGGCGCGTCCGACTGCCGGACGACGCGCTCGGTGACGGAGCCGACGAGGTAGTGGTCGAGGCCGGTGCGGCCGTGGGTCGCCATCACGACGAGGTCGATGTCGCCGTCGGCGGCGTAGTCGACGATAGTCGAGTGCGGCACGCCCTCCACGACGATGCGTTCGGTCTCGACGCCCTCGGGGAGCGCCTCGATTGCGGCGTCGGCCGCCGACTCCGCGCGGTCGAGTTCGGATTTTTCCCACACGTCCGGCGCGATGCCGGCCGAGGGCGACTCGAAGCGATTGCGCGAATCGGCCACCGACAGCACGTGGACCGTCGCGCCGTAGGTCTCCGCGAGGGTCGCCGCGTGTTCGATGGTCGCGTCGGTCGCGTCGCTGCCGTCGGTCGGAAGCAGGATGTGGTCGTACATGGGTGGGAGTTCAGAATCGAGGACTGTGAAAGTGGTGCCAGTGGGGGTGGTTCGGGTGGTCGTGAGTCGTTAGATACCCAGCGCCATCAGGAACAGCGCCAGCGAGATGACGGCGAAGAGGACGCCGACGAAGTTCTTGATGACGCTGGTCTCCAGCGCGTTCGACACGTAGGGCGCGATTTGGCCGCCGAGGACCGTCGCGGGGACGGTGAAGACGACCATGTTCCACGGCGTCGTCGCGAGGCTCAGCGAGTGGCCGCCGACGAGGCCGCCGCCGAAGACGTGGACGAGCGACGCCAAGATGGCGGTCAGCGCGACCACGATGTGGTTCGTGCCGATGGCGACGCGGACGGGGACTTTCGTGCCGAGCATCGAGATGATGCCGAGTTCACCGATACCGAAGCCGGCGAGGCCCTGGAACATCCCGCCGACGCTGTAATTGGCGAAGCGACGCAGGTAGCCGCCGCGGGTGTAGGTGTAGTCGTCACCGTCGCGGTCGACGCGGGTGACGGTGCCGTCGTCGGCCGTGTTGACGCCCGCGGGGCCGAGCTTACCGGGGTCGTTGGGGAGGCTCGCGGAGACGCCGCCGTCGGTGGCCGCGGCGTGGTCGGAGTCCGACGAGCCGTGGTCCTCGTGGCCGAGGTCGGCGTTGAAAAGCAGGTACGACGCGGCGAGCAGCGCGATGCCGAGCAGCGCGTGGAACACCACGTCGGGGATGACGAACGACAGGAGCGCGCCGCCGACGACGAACGGAATCGACCCGCCGACGAGCGTCAGCGCCAGCCGCCGGTCGACGAGACCGTACTGGATGAAGGCGACGGCCGAACTGGAGAGGCCGAACGCCTCGCTGATGAGGCCCACCTTGACCAGCGTCGACGAGTCGAGCGGGTGCGCGAAGATGGGGAAGATGAAGATGAGGAACGGGACGAAGAGCGCCGACCCGCTGATGCCGACCGTGTTCACGATGGTCGCGCCGGTGAGGAACACCGGGAACAGCCACCAGTACTGGAGCCAGTACTCCATGCCTGCACCCGACGGCGTCGGTGCCATGGTGAACACCGAGACGAGGAACAGCAGGGGAGCGATGAACACGAGGATGTGTTGGTACTTCAGGAACGACTTCTGAACGTGACTGAGAGACTGAGAGCTCATGGTTCTCGTTGTTGTCAGTTCGCAGTAGCGTCCGCGTGCACTCGCGTGGAGTGACGCGTCGAAAACAGCCCGTTTGCCGAGTCATCAGCGGCACCGACCCGCGCGCGTTCACCGTCTCCCGAGGATGCGACCGCGTCGCACACCGGGAGGACCGGCGTGCGGTGGTCGCCCGAACTGTCGAGCACGGAGTGCTCGAATCCGCGGACCATTCAGGTAATACCTCCGTTGGGGTAGGCGTGGTGAACGGAGTGGGTTGCAGGCTCGTCCGCCGAGGTGCGGATCACGGTGGAACGGGCATAGCGAAGTCGGAGTAATAAGTCTTGATGTCGACCCACTGATTTGGGTACGGACCACACACCGACGCGCGTCGAAAAACCAGTAACATGTGTTTCTATCCAAAATCTGCGCTCACTCGTTGAGTTCGAACGCCCGTCTGACCAGCGCCCGTTCGGTCTCGTAGGTGAGCCGTTGGAGGGCTTCGACCGGGGTAACCCACTGGCGCGCGTCCACCTCGGCGTCGGGCTCGAACTGGTGCTCGTCGACGACGCGCATGTGCCAGACGAACACGCCCTTCGGCCCGCTCTGTGTCTCCGCGTCGTCGGGGACCGGTACTCGTAGCGGCCGGCGAACCGGCCGCAATCGACCTCGCATCTCGTCTCCTCGCGGACCTCTCTGACGGCGGTCTCGACCAGCGTCTCGCCGGGTTCGAGTTTCCCCTTCGGGAGCGACCAGTCGTCGTAGCGCGGCCGGTGGACGAGACAGAACCGGCCGTCGTCGCGGCGGAGAAGCCCGCCGGCCGCGAACGTCAGGGTTGGGGAGTGAGACACGGCCGGTCAGAACTCGTCCGGCGGCGTCAGGCCGTCGTCGCCGTCGCCGTCGTGTTCGTCCGGGTACTCGGGTGCGACGCCGTCTTCGAGCGCGTCCACGTCGAACTCGCGGCGGAGCGTCTGGATGCGGTCGCGGATGTCGGCGGCGAGTTCGAACTCGAGGTTGTCGGCGGCCTCCTGCATCCGGTCTTCGAGGAAGGCAATCTGTTCGACCGCCTCGTCGGCGTCGGCGGGTTCGTCGCCGGAGACGCCGCGGGTGTCGGTCTTGCTCCCCGGCAGGTTCGTCTCGCCGACCTCCTTTTCGATGGTCGTCGGCGTGTAGCCGTGTTCCTCGTTGAACTCCTGTTGGATGCGGCGGCGGCGCTGCGTCTCGGAGATGGCGGCCTCCATCGCGTCGGTCATCTCGTCGGCGTAGAGCACGACCTCGCCGTTGACGTTGCGGGCGGCGCGGCCCATCGTCTGGACGAGCGTGGTCTCGGAGCGCAGGAACCCCTGCTGGTCGGCGTCGAGGATAGCGACCAAGGAGACTTCGGGGATGTCGAGGCCCTCGCGGAGGAGGTTGATGCCGACGAGTACGTCGATGTCGCCGAGGCGGAGCGACCGGATGAGTTCGTGGCGTTCGAGCGTGTCGGTCTCGTCGTGCATGTAGGCCACGTCGACGCCGGCCTCTTCGAGGTACTCGGTGAGGTCCTCGGCCATCCGCTTCGTGAGCGTCGTGACCAGCACGCGCTCGTCGCGGTCGATGCGCTCGTCGATGCGGGCCATCAGGTCGTCGACCTGCCCGGTCGCCTCCGTCACCTCGACTTTCGGGTCCACGAGGTGGGTCGGCCGGACGATTTGCTCGACGATTTGGTCGGAGTGCTCGCGCTCGTAGTCGCCGGGCGTCGCGGAGACGAAAAGCGTCTGCCCGACGGTCTCTTCGAACTCCTCGAATGTGAGCGGGCGGTTGTCGTAGGCCGTCGGCAGGCGGAAGCCGTTTTCGACAAGCGAGTCCTTTCGGGACTTGTCGCCGGCGTACTGGCCCTTAATCTGCGGGAGCGTGACGTGCGACTCGTCGATGACGGTGAGGAAGTCGTCGGGGAAGTAGTCCAGAAGCGTGTAGGGCGCGTCGCCGGGTTCGCGGTCCGAGAGGTGGACCGAGTAGTTCTCGATGCCGGAGCAGTGACCCGTCTCGCGGAGCATCTCGATGTCGAAGGTGGTGCGCTCTTCGATGCGCTGGGCGGCCACGAGGTCGCCCTGTCGCTGGAAGTGCTTCACCCGCTGTTCCATCAGCTCCTCGATTTCCGAGATTGCGCCTTCGAGCTGTTCTTCGGGGATGGAGTAGTGCTCCGCCGGGTGGACGAGCACCGCCGGCTCCGACGACTTCACCTCGCCCTCCAGCGGGTCGAGCTTCAGCATGCGGTCGATTTCGTCGCCCCAGAACTCGATGCGGACGGCGTAGCGGCCGTACATCGGGAACACCTCAACGGTGTCGCCGCGGACGCGGAACGTTCCCTGCCGGAAGTCCACGTCGTTGCGCTCGTAGTTGAGGTCGACGAGGGCGCGGAGCAGTTCGTCGCGGTCCATCCCCTGGCCGACCTCCAGCCGGAGGGACATGTCGGTGTAGTTTTTCGGGTCACCGAGGCCGTAGATGGCCGACACCGAGGCGACGACGATGACGTCGTCGCGGGTGAGAAGCGACCGGGTCGCGGAGTGGCGGAGCCGGTCGATTTCCTCGTTTATCGACATGTCCTTGTCGATGTAGGTGTCGGTCTGTTCGATGTACGCCTCGGGCTGGTAGTAGTCGTAGTAGGAGACGAAGTACTCGACCGCGTTGTCGGGAAAGAGGCCCTTGAACTCCTCGTACAACTGGGCGGCGAGCGTCTTGTTGTGCGCGAGGACGAGCGTCGGCTTCTGAATCTCCTCGACCACCCACGAGACGGTGTTGGTCTTGCCGGAGCCGGTGACACCGAGCAGGGTCTGTACGTCGGCACCCTCGCGGAAGCCGCGGGCCAGCGCCTCGATTGCCTCGGGTTGGTCGCCCGCGGGGTCGAAGGGGGCGTCGACGCGGAATTCGCGGTCTGCGTCGGGTCTGTCGGCGGACAGGGGACCGGACTCGCTCATTGCCCGTCCTTGGGTCGCGGCGTACTTGAGCGAGGCGGTGCTTGTCGCCGGAGGAACGGTTTTGGGGCGGGCTATCGAACGTTCCCGTATGACGAGAGCCGAACTCGAACGCGCGAGCAACCTGCTCAAGGACGCCGCCGAGGCGACCGAGGGCGACGTACAGGAGCGACTCTACGAACAGTCCGACCAGCTGGCGACGCTGGCGACGCGCGAGCAGGGGCCGGACCACGGGCGACTCGCCCGGCACATGACGGTCCTTCACGACCTCGCCGAGGCCCTCGACGGCGACGCGGCCGAGACGGTCCGCGAGGCCCGAAGCGAGGTCCTCGAATACCGCAAGGGCGTCCCCGGCGTCTGACGACCGGCGGACATACCCCCTCGTTTCTACTGGAACTCACTCACATACGCCGCGCGTCGGTGCTGTCGGCGCGCGGTGAACGAAAACGGATTTTCACGCCGAGCGGGTCGCCAACGGCGGCCCCGGCGCGGAAACAGGTGATTGCTTAACAGACGTTCTTCGGCTTGACGCCCATGCCTTCGAGCGTCTCGACGTACTCGTCGTAGGCGGCTTCGACCACCGCGTCGGCGGCCTCGCGGGCGACGGCGTCGTCGTCGACGAGGTCGGAGACGGCGGCTTCGAGCGTGTCGAGTTGGTCGTTGAGGTCGGATTTGAGCGTGCGGAAGTCGTTGGCGGCCATCGGGTCCGCGTCACCGACGAAGAAGCCGACCATCTGCTCGACGGTCTTCAGCGACACGAGCGCGCGGGCGAGCGCGCCGCCGAGGCGGCCGTCGGTCGTCTCGAACTCGGCGAGCACGTCGTAGACGTTCGGCTTCGAGCCGTCGGGTTCCGCGCCGACGGCCTCGGCGTGGTCGCGGGCGGTGTCCGCGAGGTCCGAAAACAGCGCGGCGGCCTCGTCGTTCGGTTCGTCGTCGGCCCACCAGTCGAACAGGTCGGCGGCGGCGGCGGCCTCGGCGGCGGCGGCCGCGCGGACCGCGTCGCCGTCCATCTCGCCGCCGGTGACGGCGTACAGCGCCTTCGAGGAACCGAGTCGGGAAAGCGGCGTCTCGTGGTCGTCGCGGAGGGTATCGAGGAGTTCGGTCATACGGTTCCGTATGTCCGTCTCGGGTTTGTACCCATCGGCGGCGGCGAGTCCGGCGCGAGTCCGCGACGGACGGGGGACGACCGGGGAGGGCCGACGAGCCGCCGATTCGTGACATTTGACCGATCCGAACTCGTCCGAATATTAAACATTATATATTGTATTATCATGAAGTAATCCGGACTATGACAAACGCTATCAGGCAGGCGGCGGAGCGCAGTTCGAAACTGGTCGAACAGTACCTCCCCGACGCGTTCCTGTTCGCCATCATCCTGACCGGAGTGGCGTTCGTGCTGGCGCTGGTGTCGGTCGCGCCGGCCGAGGGGGTCGGCATCGTCGGACACGCCGGAAACCTCCTCGTCGACGGCTGGTACGGCGGCTTCTGGAACCTGCTTTCGTTCGGGATGCAGATGACGCTCATCCTGATGACGGGCTACGCGCTCGCGCAGACGAAGCCGGTAGACCGGCTCCTGACGCGACTCGCGGGCGTCCCGAGCACCGAGCGCGGCGCGGCCGCGATGGTTCCGGTCGTCGCCGCCGCGGCGTCGTTCGTCCACTGGGGTCTCGGCCTCGTCGTCGGGGCGCTTTTCGCCCGGAAGATAGCGACCGAGATGCGCGGCATCGACTTCCCCATCGTCGTCGCCGGCGCGTACTCCGGCTTCGTCGTCTGGCACGGCGGTCTCGCGGGGTCGATTCCGCTTCTGTTGAACACCGAGGGGAACTTCCTCATCGAAGCGGGCATCCTCGACGCGACGTTCGGCACCGGCGGGACCATCTTCACGGTCGCCAACCTCGTGTTGGTCGTCGCGGTCGGCTTCCTCTTCCTGCCGGCGCTGTTCGCGCTCATGTACCCGACCGACGAGACGAAGAAGACGCCCATCGACCCCGCGGAGTTCGAGGCGGCGACCGACGGCGGCGAGCAGGCGACGGGCGGATGGGCCTCCACGACCGTCCCCGATGACGCCTCGCTCGCGACGCGCATCGAGCACTCGCTCGGCATCGGCGTGGCAATCGGCCTCGTCGGCCTGCTCGCGGTCGCCCTGTACTTCGTCGAGGGCATCCAGAACGGGACGATGCCGTGGAACAACCTCAACCTGAACATCGTCAACTTCGGCTTCCTCTTTCTCGGCCTGCTGTTCCACGGGACGCCCAAGGCGTACATCGAGGCCATCGTCGAGGCCGTCGAGAACGTCTGGGGCATCATCCTCCAGTTCCCCTTCTACGCCGGCATCATGGGCATCATGGCCTACGCGCCGGAGGGCTCGGTCAGCCTCGCCACGCAAATCGCACAGGGCATGGTCGCCGTCGCGCCCGACGGGACGCTCCCGGCGTTCGCCTTCTTCACCGCCGGCCTCGTGAACTTCTTCGTCCCCTCCGGCGGGGGCGAGTGGGCGGTCATCGGCGAGACGCTCGTCACGGCCGCGAAGGCGTCCAGCGAGTCCATCCCGCGGGTCGCCGTCGCCGCCTCGTGGGGCGACGCGTGGACCAACATGATTCAGCCCTTCTGGGCCATCCCGCTGCTCTCCATCAGCGGCCTGTCGGTCCGCGACATCATGGGCTACTGCGTGATGGTGCTTCTCGGCGCGGGCGTCATCGTCGCTGTCGGCATCAGCGTCCTCCCGATGTAAGCCGCAAAAAGAACCGTACGGTCGGTTTCGAATCGAACTGAGAGCGAACCGAGGCGGCTCAGTTACCCTTCTCGACGGGCGCGCCGACGAGGTTGCCCCACTCGGTCCACGAGCCGTCGTAGTTGGTGACGTTCTCGTAGCCGAGGAGTTCGTGAAGGGCGAACCACGCGATGGACGAGCGCTCGCCGATGCGGCAGTAGGCGATGGTGGACTCGTCGCCTTCGATGCCCTGGTCCGCGTAGAGGTCGCGGAGTTCGTCGGCGGACTTGAAGGTGCCGTCGTCGTTGACGGTCGCGGCCCACGAGATGTTGCTCGCGCCGGGGATGTGGCCGCCGCGCTGGGCGGTCTCCTGCAGTCCCGGGGGCGCGAGAATCTCGCCGGAGAACTCTTCGGGCGAGCGAACGTCGACGAGAGGAAGGCCCTTGTCGACCGCCTTCTCGACGTCGTCGCGGTACGCGCGGATGTCCTCGAAGGGACCCTTGGCGGTGTAGTCTTGCTCCGGGAAGGACGGGACTTCGTCGGTCGTCGGATAGTCGTTGTCGACCCAGAAGTCGCGGCCGCCGTTCATGAGGTGAACGTCCTCGTGGCCGTAGTACTTGAACTGCCAGTAAGTGTAGGCGGCGAACCAGTTGGAGTTGTCGCCGTAGAGGACGACCGTGGAGTCCTCGGAGATACCGTGCGAACCGAGGAGGTCCTCGAAGTCCTCCTTGGTCAGCACGTCGCGGGTCGTCTGGTCCTGCAGTTGGGACTCCCAGTTGAACCCGATGGCACCGGGGGCGTGACTCTCGTCGTACGCCTCGGTGTCCACGTCCACTTCGACGAGTCGGTACGCCGCGTCGTCGCTCTGGAACTCGTCGAGGTGGCTCTCCACCCAGTCCGCGGAGACGAGTACGTCCTTCGCGTAATCGGAGTTTGACATCGCGTTTCCCCGTACAACAGGAAGGCCCATAACTCTCACAGCGACGGCATGTACGGCCTGACCTCGGGTGATGCGGCAATATTATCCTGAGTATGCCCCGAGAGACGACGAAAGGGATTCAGAGAACGGCCGTCTCGGACGGTATCAGGCCGGTATCCAACGGAACCAGCAACAACATCCGCTACCCCGGACACGGGGCGAGGGGTGCGAAGAAGGTCGGACCTAAATCCGCGGCCCGGAAACGTGGGGGCATGGTAGACGTGGTCTCTCCGACGTGGCTCGCGGACCGACTCGACGACGTGCGCGTGGTGGACGTGCGCGACGGCTGGGAGTTCGACGGCATCGGACACCTCCCCGGTGCGGTGTCGATACCGTTCGACAGTTTCCGAAGCGCCGACGGCGACGTGGGGATGCTTCCCGGCCGCGACGCGTGGACCGACCTCCTGTCGGGCGCGGGCGTCGCGGCCGACGACGACGTGGTCGCCTACGACGACACCCACGGCGTCTTCGCGGCCCGATTTCTCGTGACCGCGCTCCTCTACGGCCACGACCCCGAGCGACTCCACCTCCTCGACGGCGACTTCAGCGCGTGGAACCGCGAGCGCGAGACGACGACGGAGGCGGGCGAGGTCGCGGGAACGGTCTACGAGATAACCGAGCCGGCCGAGACGCCGCTCGTGGATTTCGAGGCCGTCGAGGCCGCGCTCGACGACCCCGAGACCGTCATCGTGGACACCCGCGACCCCGCGGAGTACGACGAGGGCCACCTCCCCGGCGCGGTCAACCTCGACTGGCGCGAGCTCGTCGACGACGAGACGCGCGGGCTGAAACCGCGGAACGAACTCGACTCGATTCTGGACGCCGCGGGCGTCACCCCGGACCGGCGGGTCGTCCTCTACTGCAACACCGCCCGGCGCATCAGCCACACCTACGTCGTGCTCTCGCACCTCGGCTACGACGACGTGGCGTTCTACGAGGGCAGCCTCACCGAGTGGGAGGAGCGCGACGGCGCGGTCGTCGAGGGCTGACGAGCGAGGTTACGGCTGACTCGGGTCGACCGAGTCGTCCGCGGACTCGTCGCGCTCGTCGCCGTCACCGCCCACGTCGTCGACGCGTAACTCCGCGCCGAGCAGGTCCACCGACTCCGCGAGGAGCGCGACGACGAGCGGGCCGGCGATGATGCCGACCGGGCCGAGGCTGAGCAGGCCGCCGACGAAGCCGACGAAGTAGAGGCTCCCCGGCAGGTCGGCGGTCTCCTTGGCGAGTCGGGGACGAATCAGGATGTCCGGGAGCCACGCGACCGCGAACCCGCCGACAGCGACGACGAGCGCGGCGGCGACGAAGTCGCCGACGGCGGCGTGGTAGGCGGCCATCGCCGCGAGCAGGACGCTCGGGCCGACGATGGGGATGAACTGGAGGACGGCCGCGACTGTCGCGAGCGTGACGACGTAGTCGTAGCCGAGCGCCCAGAAGACGACGAGACCGATGGCGAACGTGCCGACGGCGGTCGCCGCCTGCAAGACGTAGATGGCGAACAGCGTCTCGCGAGCCCGCTCGTTGAGCGCCGTCGCCGCGTCCCGGTAGTCGGCCGGGACCAGCGCGAGGAGCGTCCGCCCGACCGCGTCGCCGCTGAGGAGCAGCGCGAACACGAGGAAACCGAACAGCGTGAGTTTGATGAGGACCACGGGGGCGGCGGTGGCGGCGGTGCGGCCGACCGACCGGAGCAACCCGAGACCGACCGCGACCACGTCGTCCAGCGTCACCGTCTCGACCATCCCGAGGAACTCGATAGTCACCACGTCGGGGAGGAGCGCCGCGAGTTCGAGGATGTCGCTCAGGCGGAGAAAGAGGATGACGACGAGCGGCGCGAGCACGACGCCGACGCCGACCGCCGCGACGACGGTGGCGGCGAGGCTGGCGACCCACCGGGAGGCCCCGCGCGCTTCGAGGCGTCGCCTGAGCGGGACGAGCAGGTAGGCGACGGTGATGGCGAAAAACACCGTCGCCAGCACGTCTACGAGCAGGACCGCCGCGAGGAGCGCAAAGAGGGCGAACACGCCGCCGAGGACGTACGGGCGAGAAGCAGTCATCGCCCGTGATACTCTCGCTGACGGTAAAGCCGTTCTCCCGGGACAACCCTCGAAACCGACTGATTCGGCCGTTTACCCGGCCCCGCGAACATCACGCCCGTTAAGTACCACAGAGTACAACAACCGAGTAATGAGACGACGTAGCTTCCTCAGGGCCGCCGGGGCGGGAGGCGTCTCCGCGCTCCTCGCCGGCTGTACCGGGACCGGCGGCGAGCAGACGACGACCGAGGCCTCGGGCGACGCGACCGAGACGACAGCGACGACCGAGGGGACGACCGCGGGCGGCGAGTCGCGGACGCTCACCGTCGGCACCTACGGCTCGTTCGTCGACGCGCCGAGTTCGAGCCCCGGCCCGTGGCTGAAAGAGACGTTCGAGTCGGAGTTCGACGCGACGCTGGAGTGGCAGACGCCCGACTCGGGCGTGAACTACTACATCGAGCGCGGCCTCCGGGGCGTCGAGTCCGGCGCGGACCTCTACGTCGGCCTCGACGCGCAGATGCTCGTCCGCATCGACCGGGAGCTCGACGAGGCGCTGTTTTCGCCCGCCGAGGGGCTGTCCCGCATCGACGACGTAAAGGAGGGGCTGAACTTCGACCCGCAGGGCCGAGCGGTCCCCTACGACACGGGCTACATCTCGCTCGTCTACGACGAGACCTACGGCGACGGCGACTTCGTCGCCCCCGAGACGTTCGACGGCCTGCTGGACTCCGAGTACGCGGGCGCGCTCCTCGCGCAGAACCCCACGTCGTCGGCGACGGGGCAGGCGTTCCTGCTCCACACCATCGACGCCAAGGGCGAAGACGGCTACCTCGACTACTGGGCGAGCCTGAAGGAAAACGACGTGCGCGTCCTCGGCAACTGGGAGGACTCCTACAACGCCTACTCGAACGGGGAGGCCCCGATGGTCGTCTCGTACTCGACCGACCAGGTGTTCGCCGCCGAGTCCGGCGAGGACATGGCGAGACACCAGATTCGCTTCCTGAACGACCAGGCGTACGCCAACCCCGAGGGGATGGCCCCCTTCGCGGACGCGTCGAACCCCGACCTCGCGGTCGAGTTCATGGACTTCATGCTCCGGCCCGAGGTGCAGGCCGAAATCGCCGTCCGCAACGTCCAGTTCCCGGCGACGACCACCGCCGAACTCCCCGAGGACTTCGCGCAGTACGCCCAAGAGCCGCCGGAAGCCGTCACGTTCTCGTACGACCGGCTTCAGAACAACCTGAGTGACTGGACCGACGCGTGGGCCCGCGAGTTCGCCAGTAAGTGAGGTGAGCCGGTGAGCCGCGCCTCGGCCTCGGTTCGCCGGGTCGCCCGCGCCCTCGAACAGCGGCTGCTCACCCTCGTCGCGGCGCTCACCGCCGTCGTCCTTCTGGTCCTGTTTTACTACCCCGTCGCCACCGTCTTCGCGGACGCCGTCCTCGCCGACGGCCGGCTCACCGTCGAGCCCATCGCGGCGGTGCTGACGAGCGAGTTCTACCTCGTCGACATCATCTGGTTCACGGCGAAACAGGCGTTCTACTCGACGCTCGCCAGCCTCGCGCTCGGCCTCCCCGCCGCGTGGCTGTTCGCCCGCTTCGAGTTCCGCGGCCGCGAGACGCTCCGCTCGCTCACCATCCTCCCGTTCGTCATGCCCTCCATCATGGTCGCCATCGGCTTCGTGGCGACGTTCGGCCGCAACGGGACGCTGAACCGCGCGCTCTCCGCCGTCGGCCTCCCGCCGGTCGAACTGCTGTTCACGCTCGAAGCCATCATCGTCGCCCACGCGTTCTACAACGCCCCGCTCGTCGCCCGCGTCGTCACCGCGGCGTGGGAGAGCGTGGACGCCCGAACCGTCGAGACCGCCCGCTCGCTCGGCGCGAACCCGCGGCGGGCCTTCCGCGACGTGGTCCTCCCCCAACTCCTGCCGTCTATCGGCGTCGGCGCGACCCTGACGTTCATCTTCACCTTCGCGTCGTTCCCCATCGTCCTCGCGCTCGGCGGCTTCCAACTGGCGACCATCGAGGTGTTCGTCTACTCGCGGGTGCGGGACCTCGCGTACGCCGAGGCCGCCAGCCTCGCGGTCGTCGAGACGGCCGTTTCGATTACGCTGACCGCAGTCTACCTCCGGTACGAGGCCAGCCAGCGCTCGGCCGGCGGCGCGGCGAACCCGCTTCCCCGTCGGTCCGTCCTTCCCGCCGACTGGACGCCGAAATCGACGCTCCGGACGGTCGGCATCGCCGGTTACGCCCTCGTCGTCGGGCTGGTGTTCGTCGTCCCCGTCGCCAGCATGGTGCTGGCGAGCGTCACCGGCGGCGACGGCGGCCTCACCCTCGCCAACTACGCCTTCCTCGCCGAGCGGCAGGCGACCGGCGCGAGCTTTCAGGTCAAGCCCCTGCCGGCCATCCTGAACTCGCTGGGCTTCGCCGCGGGGACGCTCGTCGTGGCCGTCCCGATGGGCGTGACGATGGCCGTCCTCACGACCCGCCGGTACCGCGGGCGCGGCCTCATCGACGTGCTCTCGATGGCTCCGTTCGCCGTCTCGGGCATCGTCGTCGGCCTCGGCCTGCTCCGCGGGCTGGTGTTCGGCGTCGACGTGTTGGGCACGCGAATCCGCGTCACCGGCGCGCTCGCCATCGTCGCGGCCCACGCCGTCGGCGCGTACCCCTTCGTCACCCGGAACGTCGCGCCGCTTTTCGCCCGGCTCGACGGCCGGCTCGTGGAGTCCGCGCGCTCGCTCGGCGCGACCAGAACCCGCGCGCTCGTGGACATCGAACTGCCGCTCGTCTGGACCGGCGTCGTCGCGGGCGCGGCGTTCGCCGTCGCCATCAGCATCGGCGAGTTCGACTCGACCATCATCCTCGCGGAGGGCGCGGGAAGCTACACGATGCCCGTCGCCGTCGAGCGATTCCTCGGCCGACGGCTCGGCCCCGCGACGGCGATGGGCTGTCTCCTGCTTCTCGTCACGTCCGCCAGCTTCCTCGTCGTCGACCGCTTCGGCGGCCGGTGGGGCGAGCTATGAGGGAGCGCGGAGGGCGAAACGAGAGCGGGCCGCAGCGAGCCAAACTCGGAGAGTCGCGGGAAGTGAGAATTATGCCCGTCCGCCGGCGAGGGGAGCACGTGACTTCGGAGGCGAACCCGTGAGACTCGAACTCGACGCGGTGTCCAAACGCTACGAGTCGGCGACGGCGCTCGATTCCGTCTCGCTGTCGGTCGACGACGGCGAGTTCTTCACGCTCGTCGGCCCCTCCGGCTGCGGGAAGACGACCACGCTCCGCTGTATCGCCGGCTTCGAGTCCCCGACCGAGGGGACCGTCCGCTTCGACGGCGAGTCGATGGTCGGCGTCGCGCCCGAGTCGCGGGGCGTCGGCGTCGTGTTCCAGAACTACGCGCTGTTCCCGCACCTCAGCGTCGGCGAGAACGTCGCCTACGGCCTCCGCTTTACCGACCCGCCGGGCGGCGGCTCCCGCGACGACCGCGTCGCGGAACTGCTTGACCTCGTCGACCTCGCGGGGTTCGAAGACCGCGACCCCGACTCGCTATCTGGCGGCCAACAACAGCGTGTCGCGCTCGCCCGCGCCCTCGCACCCGGCCCGGACCTGCTGCTCCTCGACGAGCCGATGTCGGCGCTGGACGCCCGACTCAGGGACCGTCTCCGCCGGCAGGTAAAGCGCATCCAGTCGGACCTCGGCGTGACGACCGTCTACGTCACCCACGACCAGTCGGAGGCGCTGGCGGTCTCGGACCGGGTGGCCGTCCTCAACGGCGGCCGCGTCGAGCAGGTCGGCCGCCCCCGCGAACTCTACCGCCGACCGCGGACGCGGTTCGTCGCAGAGTTCCTCGGCGAGAACAACGTCCTCGACGGGGTCGTCGAGTCTCGACCGGAAACGGGGGGGATTCGCGTCGGCGTCGGCGACGCGGTGTTCACGCTGGCCGAGGGGCGGCGGGTGCTCGGGGAGGCGGGGTCGAGAGCGGGAGCCGGCGACGAACTCACCTTCTGCGTCCGCCCCGAACAACTCCGGGCCGGCGCGGGGACGAACAAAATTCGGGGGACCGTCGTCGACACCGAGTTTCAGGGGGCGACGACGCGGGTCAGACTCGACTGGGGCGGGACGGAACTCGTCGTGGCGGTCGAAGACGGCGGCGAACAGTCGGACGCGGGGTTCGAGGTCGGGACGACGCTGGAAGTCGGATTCGCCCCGGCGTCGGCTCACGTCGTCGAATAGGTCGAGACGGTCGGTTTTCCGCCGTCTCAGGGCGCGACGCCGACAGTCAGGAGCGTGCCGAACGTCCGGTAGCGCTCGACCATCGCCTCGCGGGTCTCCCAGTCGTCGGTCGGGAACTCGGTCGCCGCCGGGATGTCGATGTCGAGGTCGGCGATGGAGTCCTGTTCCGCGACGTGGAGGCCGGCGTCGCGGAACGCCTCGCGGTACTCCGCGTGGGACCAGCGGGTCATGTCGATGGAGATGAGCTCCTGCCACTCGTGGGAGTGGACGTTCTCCTCGTAATAATTGACCGCGCAGTAGAACGTGCCGCCCGGCTTGAGGATACGAGCGATTTCTTCGAGGGTGTGGTGCGGGTCGGCGGCGTAGTAGAACGCCTCCATCGACCAGACGTGGTCGACGCTGTCGTCGTCGAACGGGAGGTCGTCGAAGTCGCCGACGAGAAATGAGAGGTCGTCGGTGTCGGTGTACGCGCGGGCGTTCTGGACCATCTCGGGCGAGCCGTCGAGGCCGAACCCGCGGCCGATACCCTTCGTGTCGCGGAGCGCGCGGAGGGCGTAGCCGCTTCCGGTCCCGAGGTCGACGACGGTGTCGCCTTCCTCGACGGGCATCCGTGCGAGCGCGTGCTTCGCGGTGTGCCAGTGTCGGTCCTCCATGCCCTTGTCGCGGCCGTCGGCCGCCCAGGCGTCGAACTCGTCGCGGACGCTCATATCGGAGCCTCGCGCGCCGGGGTGAAAATGCGTTCGGACCGGACCGCACAGACGGGCGAGTCCGACGACGACCCGGTCGCGCCCCCCGTCGCGCCTTTTAATTGCCGCCGTCACGACGACGGGGTATGGTCGGAGTCCGCCGTCGGTTCGCGCTCGCCGACACCGCCCAGCAGGTCGTCGGCGGCTTCCTCCTCGCGGGGCCGTTCGTCGTCACCGAGGAGGTGTGGGTGCTCGCGCGGAGCATGTCGTTTGCGCAGGCGCTTCTCACGCTCATCATCGTGCTCGCGGTCGGCTACGGCGCGCTCTACAAGGCCGACGACCGCGACCCCGACAGAGAGCGCGAGGTCGGCGGGATTCCCGTCCGATTCATCTCGCTCATCTCCGTCTCGTATCTCTCCGTGTTCATCCTCGCGCTCGCGTTCGACGCGCCGGGGACGTTCCTCTCGGACGTGTCGGGAGAGGTTCTCGTCTCCGTGCTCGGATACGAACTCGACCTCGCGGTGCTCCGCATCACGCTCAAGGCGACGAGCGTCGGCGCGGTGTTCAGCGTCATCGGCGCGGCCACGGCCGACTCGCTGTTCTGACCTCGCCCGGAGGCGTGAACATACGTTACGATTCCGGGACGACGCCGCCCGAGCGGCATGAAGGATTAAGTCGGCAGGGTAACTGCTTGGGGTATGGATTACGAGCTCGCCATCGAAGACGCGCCCGAAACGATTCCGGGCGGCACAGGTATCTTGCTCCTTCATCCGAGCATCGGCGAGACCGACCGTATCGACACCGACTTCTTCAAGGTCGACACCGACCGCTTCCTCGTCATCTCGACGCGGACGACCGCGCGCGAGGTCGAACAGAAGCTGGAACACTACGAGGTCGACGAGTCCAGCGCCACCATCCTCGACACGCTGTCTATCGAGCGCGGCTACTCCCGGCGCAGTTCGGACAACATCCACTACGTCGCGGCCCCCGACGACCTCGACGCCATCGTCGAGAAGACCCGGCAGTTCCTCGAACGCCACGACGGGAAGCTCCGGCTCAGCGTCGATTCGGTCACGGAGATGGCCTACTACGCCGACGAGGACCGCGCCTTCGAGGCGACGAAACAGATTCTCGAACTGCTCGACGAGTTCGACGCGGTGGGGCTGTTCCACCTCTCGAAGGAGGTCCACGACCAGGAGACGCTCGACCGCTTCCGCGAACTGTTCGACGGCGTCGTCGACCTCAACGAGGACGGCACCGTCACGACCGAGTTCTGAGGCGAAACGCGACGCGACCGCCTACGCCGAGTCGGCGGCGTCGTCCGCGGTCGGGTCGGCGTCGTCGCTCGATTCCGCGTCGGCGCCATCGTCGTCCGCCGCGAGCTGCTCGAACGTCTTTTCGGCCCACTTGACCGCGTAGCTCGGGCCGTGGTCGCGGTACGCCGCGGTGTCCAGCGCCGAAAACGGCGCGGGGAGGTCGCGGCCGTGTTTGACGGCCGAACACGCGAACTCGGTCGCCTCGGCGAACGAGAGTCTGCCGAGCGCGACGAACCGCGGGAGATTTTCGAGGCGGTCGTCGAGGCGGCCGCCGGCGTCGACCCACGCCTCGTGGAGGCGGTCGTGGTCGCCCTCCCACGACGCGAACGCCTCGCGGGTGTGGAGGCCGACCCAGCCCTCGTAGAGGGCGGCGGCGACCTGATACGTCTCGCTCGGGCCGAGCGGCGTCGCCGCCGCGAGGTCGGCGTACTGCTCACCGAAGAAGGGGAGGAAGTGTTCGGGAATCTCGTCGTTCCCGGCCTGCACGAACGCCTCGGCGATGAGGAAATCCAGAAAGTCGTCCGGCGTCCCCTTCGCGCGGTACTTCACCAGCACGACCGGCGGGTCGGTCTGTCGGGACCACGACACGGTGCCGTCGCCGGGCATCCCGATGGTGAAATCCGACGACGCGTAGCGCCGAAGCTGTTGGGGCGCGTCGTCCGGTAGCCACTCGGCGGGGTACGCCGCCGGGGAGAGCGAGTCGACCACCAACCCGAGGTTTTCGGCGGCCTCGGGGGGAATGGTGTCGAAGTCGCCGGCCACGTCCAACACGAGCGCGCCGGGGGCGAAGTCGTCGCGGACCGATTCGAGGTCCGACGGCAGGCTGCGCGTCTCGAACATCCGTTCAGGCGATGCTCATCCCGACGAACACGACGGCCAGCAGGGCCGACACGCCGACGGTACCGAGCACGATTTTCGTCGCTTGGCTCATAGTGGCACGATTAGGGGCCCGCCGCTTAACTGTTACACTCTATCGTCGGTCGAATCTCCAGTCGAAACGGAGGGGTTCGGGGACGCGGCCCACGGTCGGCGGTCACACGGGCCGGTCAGGTCGAAGAAGCGAGAGAAGCCGGTGGCGTCGTCGGCGTCGCGGTCAGGGGACGAGCTGTTCGCCGTCGTCGTCGAGGATGCGGATGGCCTCGACGGGGCAGACGCGGGCGGCGAACTTCGCGTCGAACTCGGCGTCCTCGGGAATCTCGCGGACGAAGACGCCGTCGTCGGTCTCCTCGGCGTCGACGAGGTCGGCCTTACCGTCGTCGACGTTCTTCTCGAAGCCCTCCCACTCGTCGACACACTGGAACATGCCGATGCAGGTGTCGCGGTCGTACTCGACTTTCATGCGCCACCGTACCGCCGGGCCGTACAAAGCCCTGCCGACGCGGGACCGGTGCGCCCGCTACCGAACCGACCCGATGGCTTAAACCGGGGGACGGTCCAAGGGGGATGCAATGCGAACTGCGGATCTGACGGGCCTGCCGACGGGGGTTCCCGAGGCCCTCCGCGACGAGGGCATCGAGGAGTTGTACCCGCCGCAGGCCGAGGCCGTCGAAGCCGGCCTGACGGACGGCGAGAGCCTCGTGGCCGCCGTCCCGACCGCGAGCGGGAAGACGCTCATCGCCGAACTGGCGATGCTGTCGAGCGTCGCGCGCGGCGGGAAGGCGCTGTACATCGTCCCGCTCCGGGCGCTCGCCTCCGAGAAGAAAGCCGAGTTCGAGCGCTGGGAGGAGTACGGCATCGACGTGGGCGTCTCGACCGGCAACTACGAGTCCGACGGCGAGTGGCTCTCCTCGCGCGACATCATCGTCGCCACGAGCGAGAAGGTCGACTCGCTCGTCCGGAACAACGCGGCGTGGATGGACCAACTCACCTGCGTCGTCGCCGACGAAGTCCACCTCGTCGACGACCGCCACCGCGGGCCGACGCTGGAGGTCACGCTGGCGAAGCTCCGCCGACTCAACACGAACCTGCAAGTCGTCGCACTCTCGGCGACCGTCGGCAACGCGGGCGTCGTCTCCGACTGGCTCGACGCGGAGCTCGTCAAGTCCGACTGGCGACCCATCGACCTCAAGATGGGCGTCCACTACGGCAACGCCGTCTCCTTCGCCGACGGGAGCCAACGCGAGGTGCCGGTCGGCCGCGGGGAACGACAGACGCCCGCGCTCGTCGCCGACGCGCTGGAGGGCGACGGCGAGGGCGACCAAGGCTCCTCGCTCGTCTTCGTGAACTCGCGGCGCAACGCGGAGTCCGCGGCCCGCCGCATGGCCGACGTGACGGAGCGGTACGTCACCGGCGACGAGCGCAGCGACCTCGCGGAGCTCGCCGCCGAGATACGCGACGTGTCCGACACCGAGACCTCCGACGACCTCGCCAACGCGGTCGCCAAAGGCGCGGCGTTCCACCACGCGGGACTCGCCGCGGAACACCGAACGCTCGTGGAAGACGCCTTCCGCGACAGACTCATCAAATGCATCTGCGCGACGCCGACGCTCGCCGCCGGCGTCAACACCCCGAGCCGCCGCGTCGTCGTCCGCGACTGGCAGCGCTACGACGGCGACTACGGCGGCATGAAACCGCTGGACGTGCTCGAAGTCCACCAGATGATGGGTCGCGCCGGCCGCCCCGGCCTCGACCCCTACGGCGAGGCGGTGCTGTTGGCGAAGGACGCGGACGCCCGGGACGAACTGTTCGAGCGGTACATCTGGGCCGACGCGGAGGACGTGCGGTCGAAGCTCGCGGCCGAACCCGCGCTTCGGACGCACCTGCTCGCCACGGTCGCCTCCGGCTTCGCCCACACCCGCGAGGGGCTGCTCGAATTCCTCGACCAGACGCTGTATGCGACCCAGACCGACGACCCCGAGCGACTCGGACAGGTGACGGACCGCGTGCTCGACTACCTCGAAGTGAACGGGTTCGTCGAGTTCGACGGCGAGACCATACGGGCGACGCCCGTCGGCCACACCGTCTCGCGACTCTACCTCGACCCGATGAGCGCCGCCGAAATCATCGACGGCCTCGAATGGGCCGCGGACCACCGAACCGAAAAGCTCCGGGCGCTCGCGGGCGAGACGCCGGAGAAGCCGACGCGAGACCGAAGCGAATCCGACGAATCCGGCGGCTTCCAGCGGGCAAGCGAGATGGTCGCTGACGACGGCGACGGTGGAGGCGGCGAAGACGGGGTGGGCGCGAACGGCGACGGCGACAGCGACGACGCCGACGGGGTCGAGACGGACCGGACGTATCCGACGCCGCTCGGCCTCTATCACCTCGTCTGCCGGACGCCCGATATGTATCAGCTCTACCTGAAGTCCGGCGACCGCGAGACCTACACGGAACTGTGCTACGAGCGCGAACCGGAGTTCCTCGGGCGCGTTCCCTCGGAGTACGAGGACGTGGCGTTCGAAGACTGGCTGTCGGCGCTGAAGACCGCGAAACTCCTCGAAGACTGGGTCGGCGAGGTGGACGAAGACCGCATCACCGAGCGCTACGGCGTCGGCCCCGGCGACATCCGCGGGAAGGTCGAGACCGCCGAGTGGCTCCTCGGCGCGGCCGAGCGACTCGCCACCGAACTCGACCTCGATTCGGTGTACGCGGTCCGCGAGGCGAAAAAGCGCGTCGAGTACGGCGTCCGCGAGGAACTGCTCGACCTCGCCGGCGTCCGCGGCGTCGGCCGGAAGCGCGCCCGCCGGCTGTTCGAGGCCGGCGTCGAAACTCGGGCCGACCTCCGCGAGGCCGACAAATCGCGCGTCCTCGCCGCCCTCCGGGGTCGCAGGAAGACCGCGGAGAACATCCTCGAAGCCGCGGGGAGAAAGGACCCGTCGATGGACGAGGTGGACGAAGACGACGCGCCGGACGACGCCGTCCCCGACGACGCCGGCTTCGAGACGGCCAAAGAGCGCGCCGACCAGCAGGCCAGTCTGGGTGATTTCGAATGAGGCTCCTCGAAGCCGAAGCGACCGTCTCGGACCTCGATTCGTTCATCGCGGCCGTCGGCGACGTGGCCGACGAGACGGGCGCGACGGTGCAGGCGTTCGACGCCCGGTACGTCGTGGACCGCGCGCACCTCAAACGAGCGGTCGAGCTCGCCGACAGGGCCATCGCCCGCGGCAACGAAATCGCCCGCGATCGCGCCGTCGAAATCCTCCTCTACGCCAGCGGCCGCCGGCAGATTAACCGCGCGTTCGAAATCGGCGTCTCGGAAGGGACGCTCCCCGTCGTGGTTCTCGTCGACGGCGGCGACGAGGCCGCCGCCGAGGCCGCGCTGTTCGACCGCCTCGACCTCGAACCCGCAGAGACCCTCGGTGATTACGACGAGAGCCTCGTCCGCGACGTGTTCGACGTGGGCGAGACGGAGTTGCACGTCGTCGACGGCGACCTCCCCGCGCTGGTCAGAGAGCGAGTGGCGCTCCTCGCGGTCGACCGCTAAGCGGGTTTCGCGGCCCGTATCGGCCGTATCCGGTGGTCCCGCGAATCCGTACTCAAAAACTCCACTCGAAACAAACCCCTTGGGTTTTCGAATCCCACCCCTTCGTTTCAACTGGAGAGCAGGGGACAGCGTAGCCTCGAAGCGCGTGAGAATCGGAGAAATAGTCCCACCAGGATTCGAACCTGGGTCGTTGCCCCCAGAAGGCAACAGGATTGGCCACTACCCCATGGGACTTCGCATCAGTTCGTACTTCGCGGGTATTTGTAAACGTTGCGTGTCGATTCCGCCGTGGGATTTCGTCGCACGGCGACGGACAGACGTGCATAAACCGCCAACTATTTCCCCCTATTCTATCCACTGTCGTGTATGTACGTCGGACGTTTCGTCGTCGTTGGTCCCGGAATCGGTGCGTATCGCGTCTCCTCTCGGTCCTTCCCGAACCGACGGGTCGTCGACCGGGACGACGCCTTGACCGTCGGGCCGACGCCCGACGCCCCCGAGACCGACAACCCCTACATCGCCTACAACTGCGTCCGCGAGGGCGGCGACTACGTCGTCGTCGGCAACGGCTCGCAGGTCGACCCCGTCGCGGAGAAACTCGACCTCGGCTACCCGCCGCGCGACGCGCTCGCGGAGATTCTGCTCGCGCTCGACTACGAGAAAGACGACTACGACACGCCCCGCATCGCTGGCGTCGTCGGCGACGACGAGGCCTACATCGGCATCGTCCGCAAGGACGCCCTCGTCGTCGAAGCCGTCACCGAACCGACGCTCGTGGCGACCTACGAGGAAGACGACCCGCGCGCGTTCGACCTCGACGCCGAGACCGCCGCCGACGCGGCCCGCGAACTGTACGACCACGAGTTCGAACACGCCGTCTGCGCCGCCGCCGCGACCGTCGGCGACGCCGTCGAGACCGCCTTCTACAACGGCGAATAACGCCGCCGCGGCCCGAGACTTTTCAGCCGCGACGCCGTACACCGAGCCATGCGTCTGGGCGTCATCTCGGACGTGCACGGGAACCTCCCGGCACTCGAAGCGGTGCTCGAATCGATGCCCTCGGTCGACCGACTGGTCTGCGCCGGCGACGTGGTCGGCTACAACCCGTGGCCCGAGGAGTGCGTGTCCGAACTCGCAGAACGGGACGTGCCGACCGTCTCGGGGAACCACGACCGCGCGGTCACGTCGGGGACCGGCTTCCGCTTCAACAGCATGGCGGCCGCGGGCGTCGACTACGCCCGCGACGCGCTGTCGCCGGCGTCGATGGACTGGCTCTCGGCGCTTCCGAAGACCCGGACGCTCGCCGACGGCCGAGTCAAACTCGCCCACGGCCACCCGAACCACCCCGACCGCTACACCTATCCCGACGACTTCTCGCCGTCGCTCCTCGACGACGAGGACCTGCTGGTGTTGGGCCACACCCACGTGCAGGGCCACCGAATCTACGACGACGGAATCGTGCTGAACCCCGGTAGCGTCGGCCAGCCCCGCGACGGCGACCCGCGGGCGGCCTACGCGGTCGTCGACCTCGACGCGATGGAAATCGAGGCGGAACGCGTCAACTACGACATCGACCGCGTCGCGGAGCGCGTGCGCGAGGCCGGCCTGCCGGAGCGACTGGCGAGTCGGCTGTACGAGGGAAAATAGGGGAACGCGAGTAGCCGTCCTGAGGCCGTCAGTTCGACACCGGTTCGAGCCGCGCCGAGAAATGCCGAAGCTCCTTCATCGGCGGCTCCGCGACGATTTCGAGGCCGCCGTATTCGCCGGCCGAGGCCATCACCTTCGCGGCCGTCTCGGCGACGTGTTCGAGGTGTTCGCGGCTGTATGTGCGCCGCGGGAGCGCGAGGCGCACGAGGTCCGGCCGGTCGGTTCCGGGGAACGCGAAGCCGCCGAGTTCGACGCCGCGAACGCCGCCTTCGAGGTAGAGCGCGCAGACGAGTTCCTGTCCGGGGAACTCCTCTTTCGGGATGTGCGGGAATACCTCGCCGGCGTCGAGGTAGACCGCGTGGCCACCCGTCGGCTGATAGACGGGGACGCCGGCCTCGACCAGCAGGTCGCCCAGTTCGGCCACCTGCTCGACGCGGTCGGTCACGTACGGCGGCGTGACGGCCTCGCGGAGGCCGACGGCCATCGCCTCGATGTCGCGGCCCGAGAGGCCGCCGTAGGTGGGAAAGCCCTCGAAGAGGATGGCGCGCTGTTTCGCGTGTTCGAACACCGTCTCGTCGCGCATCGCGGCGAAGCCGCCGATGTTGACGAGGGCGTCCTTCTTCCCGGACATCGTGATGGCGTCTGCGTGTTCGAACTGCGCGCGGGCGATTTCGGCGACCGAGTGGTTCTCGTAGCCCGCCTCGTGGGTCTTGATGAAGTGGGCGTTCTCCGCGAACCGACAGGCGTCGATGACGAACATGGCGTCGATGTCGCGGGCGAACTCGGCGGTGGCGCGGATGTTCGCCATCGAGACCGGCTGGCCGGCGACGGAGTTGTTCGTGATGGTGAGGGCGACGACGGGAATCGCGTCGGCCCCGACCTCCTCGACGAGCGCGTAGCCCGCGTCGATGTCGAAGTTTCCCTTGAACGTCTCCGTCGAGTTGGGGTCGCGAGCGGCGGGCGACGGGCAGTCGACCGGCTCCGCGCCCTGATTGACGACGTGGGCGCGGGTCGTGTCGAAATGGGAGTTGTTCGGCACCACGTCGCCGCCCTCCAAGAGGACGCCGTAGAGGACGTTCTCAGCGCCGCGGCCCTGATGGGTCGGCACGACGTGCTCGAATCCCATCACGTCGCGGACCGACTCCGCGAGTCGGGCGAACGACTCGCTGCCGGCGTAGGCCTCGTCGCCGCGAATCATCGCGGCCCACTGCTCTGCGGACATCGTTCCCGTCCCCGAGTCGGTCAGGAGGTCGATGTACACGTCGCGAGCGTCGAGGTTGAACGCGTTGTAGCCGGCGCGTTCGAGGGCGGCCTCGCGCTCCTCGCGCGAGGGGAGTTCGATGGGCTCGACCATCTTCGCCTTGTACGATTTCATGCCCGCAATAGGCCCGCGAATGTGAAGTAATCGGCAGGCGGAAAATCGAGGGGCGACGCCCGGTTTTCGGCGCTCGTGGACTGGTGTGTGCATCGGTGTCGCCGGCTGTTCCGTTCTCGCCACGAGCCGACTTCAGCGACCGCCGACGACCACCGGTCGAGGGATGTCACTTTCGAGGACGCGAGCGCGCGAGAAACAGCTTCGAGAGCAGCGACGAGAACCGGCTCAGAACTCGTCTTGGATGATGCCGAGCGTCTCCTCGCGGTCGTCCCACGCCACGAAGATGGCGACGGAGGTCGCGGAGGTGATGGCGTCGTGGATGTTGATGCCGGCCTCGGACAGCGGCTCGACGATGTCGAGGATGACGCCGGGGCGGTTCGGGAGTTCGCCGCCGGTGACGCGGACGACGGCGATGTCGTCTTCGACGGTGACCGACGACAGCGCGTCGTCGGCGACGACGCGGTCGTGGAGGACGGCCTCGGCCCGGTCGGAGTCGTCTTCGAGGACGTAGAACGTGATGGAGTCCATCCCGGAGGCGACCGAGTCGACGTTGATGTCCTCCTCTCGGAGGGCGGTCGAGAGGTCCGCGAGGATGCCCGGTCGGTTGCGAATCGCCCGCCCGGCGACGGTGAGACACGCGAGGGGCTCTTCCTGCATGTCGATGAGGTTGTGGAACTCGCCTTCGATGAGCGTCCCGCCGGTGAGCAGGTCGCCGTGCTGGTAGTGGACGACGCGAACGTCCAGCGCCGCGTCCTTGTACGAGAGCGCCGACGGCGCGACGACCTCGGCCCCGCGGAACGAGAGGTTCCGAAGCTCGTCGACGGTGATGCGGCCGACGTTGCGCGCGCCTTCGACAACGCGCGGGTCGCCGGTCATGACGCCCTCCACGTCGGTCACGATGACGACCTCGTCGGCGTCCATGTAGTTGCCGAGCATCACGGCGGAGGTGTCGGAGCCGCCGCGGCCGAGCGTCGTGATTTCGCCGTCGTGGTTCTGCGCGAGGAAGCCGGTGATGACCGGGACGACGCCGTCGAGTTCGGCGGCGAGCTTCGCGGCCCGCTCTCGGGTCGCCTCGACGTCGACCTCGCCGAGGTCGTTCGTGATGACCGGCCACTCGTCGGTGCCGGGTTCGACGAACAGGGCGTTGACGCCGCGGGCGGCCAGCGCCGCCTTGAGCATGCGCACGCTGGTCCGCTCGCCCATCGAGACGATTTCGGCGCGGTCGCGGTCGTCGGCCTCGAACTTGATTTCGTCGAGGAGGTCGTCGGTCGTCGAGCCCATCGCGGAGGCGACGACGGCGATTTCGTGACCGTGTTCGACGGCCGCGGCGATGGAGTCGGCGGCGCGGTTGATTCGGTCGCCGCTACCGAGCGAGGTGCCGCCGAACTTCGCGACTACGCGCATCGTTCCTCCGGTGCGTCGCGTCGCTTCGGGGCTTCGTTGGTAAACATGCGAGGGGCTAACGCGGGGGGACGTATAACTATGTCCTCCGATTCAACCGTTGCCGTCACCCGCGAATCCGGCGCTGAGACGGCCCGTACCGACGCCTCGCGGGCGGAGATTTATCACCGAAGCCGCGGAACGTTCGGGCATGGATGTCAGAGACGCCGTTGACACCGACGCCGAGGCGCTCGCCGCCGTCGCCGACGCGCCGATACGGGCGATGCGTCGGCTGATACGCGACCGGACGGTCCGCCTCGCCACCGCCGAGACGAGTTCGGACCCCCACGCCGACGCGCCGGCCGACGACGAACCGGTGCTCGGCTTCGTCGGCTTCGACGTCCGCGACGGCGTCCTCCACGTCACCCGCCTCGGCGGCACCGAGGCGGCGGTGCGGCGACTGCTCGAAGAGCCGCTGCGCTTCGCCAGCGCCGAAGACCTGCCGGTCGAGGTGCTCGTCCTCGAATCCGAGGCCCCGCTGTGCGAGGCGGTCGAGCACGTCGGCTTCGACCGCGTCGGCCACGGCCCGCGGTTCGAAGGGTCCCCGACGCTCCGGTACGTCCTCGACGAGACGGGATAGTCGAGCCTCGCGGCCGGCGAGAACCGACGGAGGGAATACATACCTCCCGCTCGTCAGGTGGTCCATGACCGAACGACGCGAGAGACGGCCGCCGGAAGTGAGACGGCCGTGACGGCGGTCGAAGAGCTGTTCGTCTCGCTCGCCGGCTCGAACCCGGTGATGCAGGGCCTCCTCGGCGGCATCGTCATCGCCGGGATGAACATGCTCGGCGCGCTCCTCATTCTCGTCTGGCGCGACCCCTCGAAGCGCTCGCTCGACACGCTCCTCGGCTTCGCCGCCGGCGTCATGCTCGCCGCGAGTTTCACGAGCCTCATCCTCCCCGGCATCGAGGCGGCGGGCGGGAGTCCGATTCCCGTCCTCGTCGGCTTCGTCATCGGCGTCGTCGTCCTCGACCAAGCCGACCTGTGGATTCCGCACGTCCACATTCTCGTGACCGGCAAGACCCGAGCGGACGCCCCGGAGACGGACAAAAAGATGGCCTCTGTCGTCCTGTTTATCGTCGCCATCACCATCCACAACATGCCCGAGGGCCTCGCCGTCGGGGTCGGGTTCGGCTCCGGCGACCTCGGGACCGCCGTCCCGCTGATGCTCGCCATCGGCATCCAGAACATCCCCGAGGGGCTGGCCGTCTCCATCGCCGCCGTCAACGCCGGGCTTCGGAACACGACCTACGCGACGTTCGCGGGCATCCGCGCCGGCCTCGTGGAGATTCCGCTCGCCGTCTTCGGCGCGTGGGCTATCCAGTACGCCGCGGCGCTGCTCCCCTACGCGATGGGCTTCGCCGCCGGCGCGATGCTGTTCGTCATCTCCGACGAAATCGTCCCCGAGACGCACTCGAACGGCCACGAGCGCGTGGCGACGTTCGGGACGATGGTCGGCGTCGTCGTGATGCTCTACCTCGACGTGACGCTCGGGTAGTCGAATCGAGTTAGCGCGTCCGAATACGGCGACCGTCGAGGAACTGTGTAACGGGAGTTCGAGTGGAAGCGAAGGGGTTCGGTGGGCAGTTCGCAGGCGGAGAAGCCGCCGTCGAGCGCGCGTCAGTCGTCCGCGAGCGGCGGCTCGGACGGGACCTCGTGGTCCGAGAGCCCGGCGGTCGGCGCGAGGTACTTCGCCGGGTCGAACGCGTCGAGGTCGTCGCCGGCGGCCACGCGCGCCGGCCAGTCCGGGTTGGCGAGCGCGCTCGTGCCCAGCGTGAACAGGTCCGCGCCGGCGTCGACGGCGGCCCGCGCCGCGTCCGGGCCGCCGAGCCCGCCGTTGGCGATGACGACCGTGTCGTCGGTGACGTACTCGGCGGCGGCCTCAGCGAGTGTCGGACCGTCCGCGCCGAAGGTCGGAGTCGTCGCGTCGGTCTCGGTCGTGTGGACGTAGTCGGCTCCGGCCGCAGACAGCTCCTCGAAGAAGACCGCGGCCGCGTCCTCGCCCTCGGGCCACTCGTAGTCGCCGTCGGTCACTTTCTCCTGCGAGACGCGGATGCCGACGACGAACTCCTCGGGAACCGCGTCGGTGACCGCCGAAAGCACCTCGGCGGGGAATTTCACGCGGGACTCGGGACCGCCGCCGTACTCGTCGTCGCGTCGGTTCGCGTCCGCCGCGAGGAACTCGTTGAGCAGGTAGCCGTTCGCGCCGTGGAGTTCCACGCCGTCGAAGCCGGCTTCGACCGCGTTCGTCGCCGCCCGCACGAACCCCTCGCGGGCGGTTTCGAGGTCGGTCTCGTCGGCCGCCTTCGGGACCGCGAACTCGCCGCTGCCGCCGTAGGCCTCGGCCTTCTGGCCGTCGGGCTGGACCGCGGAGGGCGCGAGCGTCCGGTCGCCGTCGAGGTGGGGGTTGCCCTGCGACTGCGCCCCGGCGTGCATCAACTGGGCGAAAATCGGCGTGTCGACCTCGTGGACGGCGTCCGTGACGTTCGTCCACGCCTCGACGTGGTCGTCGGTGACGAGTCCCGGCTGGTTCAGGTAGCCCTGACTGTACGCGTCGTCCGTGTAGACGCCCTCGGTGACGAGAAAGCCGAAGCCGCCGTCGGCGAACTTCCGGTAGTAGTGGGCCATCTCGTTGGTCGCCAGTCCTTCGTCGGTGGCGCTGATGCGCGTCATCGGTGCCAGCCCGACTCGGTTGGAAAGCGACAGGTCGTTCAGGCTCGTCGCGTCGAACAGCGCGTCGTCGGTCATCACCGATTCTGTGGGCGTCGCGGATAAAAAGCGACGGTGGAATGGTCCCGGTCGCCGCACATCCGGCGTGCTATCAGGGAGCATACTGGTAGGAGAGCGGTCGCTGAGTCGAACGGTCGTCAGTAGTGAAACGGTCGCGCCTCAGGAGAACTTCCGGACCGTCATGTTCAGCGTGTCGAGGTCGACGATGGGCGCGTAGCCGGCGTCGGGGTCGATGTTGACCGATTTCTGGAAGTCGGTCTGGGCCTGCCAGCAGCCGGAGTTGACCGCGAGGACGTTGTGGTACTTGCCCCAGCCGAGCTTGTGGACGTGGCCGGTGTGGAAGATGTCGGGCACGTCCTCCATGACGAGGTAGTCGAGTTCCTCGGGCGCGAGGCGGGTGTGGCCCCCGAACTGCGGCGCGACGTGACGCTTTTTCAAAAGCTGGTACATCGCCTTGTGCGGCTCGTCGTAGCTCGCCTTGTCCGCCGGCAGCTCGGCGATAACCTCGTCGAGCGAGACACCGTGGTACATGAGCACGTTGACGCCTTCGAGCGTGACCATCGACGGGTTGCTCGTGATGCGGGCGTCGTGAGCCGACATGATGTCGCGGAGTTGGTCGTCGAAGCCGGGTTGGGGCTCCGCGAGTCGGACCGCGTCGTGGTTGCCCGGAATCATCACGATTTCGAGGTCGCCGGGCACCGATTTGAGGTGCTCGGAGAACGCCTCGTACTGCTCGTAGATGTCGATGACGTCGAGTTCTTCGTCCTGATTCGGGTAGACGCCGACGCCTTCGACCATGTCGCCGGCGATGAGGAGATACTCGATGCGCGCTGCCTCCTCGGTGTGGAGCCAGTCGGCAAAGCGGTTCCACGCGTCGGCCATGAACTCCTGACTGCCGACGTGCACGTCGGAGATGAGCGCCGCCTGCACGTCCCTGTCGGCGGTGTTGGGGCGGTGGCTCCGCGGCACGTCGGGGAAGTGCATCGAGTCGACGAAGAGGATGCCCGCGTCGCCCGACAGCGTCCCCTGGACCGCGATGCACTCGTCCATGAGGAGTTCGTCGACGTAGCCCGCGATGTCCTTGTCCTTCATCACGAGACAGGGGAACGTCCCCGTCGTGTCCTCGAGGTCGATAATCCAGTGGCCGCTCTTGGTGGAGCGCACGTCGTCGACGAGGCCGATGAGTTCGGCGTCCTCGCCGCCGGACATGTTCGAGATGGCCTTCGCGGGGCGGTGGTTGACGCGCCCGCGGAGCAGCTTCGAGAGCTTCTCGTAGCGGTCGCGGAACACCTTCACGAAGTCGTCGTACTCGCCGGTCCCCGTCGACTGGCCGGTCATGTCGTTGGCGATTTCGAGGGACCGAAGCGCCGGGTCGACGTTCCGACCGCCCGGTGTCCCCTGCGCTTCGGCTGGAGCAGACTGGTCGGTGTGGGCCGCGTTGTCGTGCGATGTTGCAGCGGAAACGGAGGGGTCTGATGCGGCGGAGGCGGACACGTCGGCGTCCGCGGCGTTCGCAGCGTCCGCAGCGGCCGGGGGCGTCGGTTCGGTTCCCGACGGGTCCGCGGCGGGGGCGGACGCGAGCACCTCGCGGACGTGGTCGGCGGTGATGCGAAGCGCGTCGTCCGGGGCGGCTTCGACGACGCGGGCGAGGGTTCGGCCGGGGTCGTCGGAGCCGGCGATGAGGGTCACGGCCTCGCGTTCGGCGTTGTAGCCGCGACCGACGAGCGTCCGGACGATGCGCGCCGGCGTCTCCAGTGGCACACCCGGAGTGCGCGACACGCGGCAAAAAGGATGCCGAAACCCAGAACGTTGAAACCCAGTCCGGGTAAACTGGGAGTGATGAGTGACGACGATGGCCGCCCGCCCTCCCCCGACTCGCGGCGCGGTCCAACCTCCGACGAAGGCGTGCTAACTCGGCTTCGGACGGCAGAGGAGGGGCCGCTTCTGTTCGTCCGCGAACTCCTGACGAGCGCGCTCGCCGTGTTGGCCGTCGGGTTGCTCCTGTTCGCGCTGAGCGGCGTGTGGCCGCCGATGGTCGCCGTCGAAAGCGGGAGCATGGAACCGCACATGCACAAAGGCGACCTCGTGTTCATCACGGGACCGGAGCGATACGCCCCCGACTCGGCGGTCGAGGGGACCGCCGTCGTCACGGCCGAGACGGGCGCGGAGGTCGACTACCGGAAGTTCGGCGGCCCCGGGAGCGTCATCGTCTACGACGACCCCGGGTCGGCAGGTCCCCCGATTATCCACCGGGCGATGTTCTGGGTCGACGACGGAGAGAACTGGTACGACCGGGCGAACCCCGAGTACATGTCGGCCGACAACTGCCGAGAACTCGCCAACTGCCCCGCCGAGTACAGCGGCTTCATCACGAAAGGCGACAACAACCCCCGGTACGACCAAGTAAGCGGTATCGCCGACCCGGTCCGCCCCGAGTGGGTCCAAGGCGTCGCGCGAATCCGTATCCCGCTTCTCGGGTGGGTTCGGCTGACGCTCGCCAACTCGATGGCGACGACGACGCCGGTCGCGCCCGCCCCTGTCGAGTTCGTCGACGTGCCGACGATGGAAACGGCGGTTCCCGACGCGTCGACGGCAAACGCGGCGGGAGGCGACGCGCCGGGAAGCGACGCGACGGCGACGACGGCACCGCTTCGGGTCGAAGCGGGGAACACACCGATGCGGACCGCCGCGCTCGCGGCGTGACGCGAGTGCACTAAAAGCGTCGGACTTCGGGACTTCGTTCTTCAGTTTCAGTTGTCGAACCGCGCCTGCACGAACGGCTGTGCGCTCTCGATGTCGCCGAGTCGGGAGTCCGTCAGCAGGACGGCCTCGGTCTCGTCGATGGGGACGGACAGGCTGATTTCCTTGGTCCGGCCGTAGCGGCCCTTCGAGACGACGACGGCGTTGACGATGCCGAGCATGTCGAGTTCCGAAATGAGGTCGGTGACGCGGCGCTGGGTCAGCACGTCGGCGTCGATCTCCTCGCAGAGGCGCTTGTAGATGTTGAACACCTCGCCGGTGTTGATGTTGCGGACGCCGTTTTTCTCCAGGAGGATGATGGCGAAGAGGACGATTTTCGACTGCGTGGGCAGGGTGCGGACGACCTCGACCACCCGGTCGAGTTCGATTTTGTCCTGCGCCTGCCGGACGTGGGCCTCCTCGACGGTGTCGGCCTGCCCGCGCTCCGCGAGTTCGCCGGCCGTGCGGAGCAAGTCGAGCGCGCGCCGGGCGTCGCCGTGTTCCTGCGCGGCGAACGCGGCGCACAGCGGAATCACGTCGTCGGTGAGCGCGCCGGGCTTGAACGCCACGTCGGCGCGGTGCTGGAGGATGTCGCGGAGTTGGTTCGCGTCGTACGGCGGGAAGACGATTTCCTCCTCGCCGAGGCTCGACTTGACCCGGGGGTCGAGGAAGTCGGTGAACTTCAGGTCGTTCGAGATACCCATAATGGAGATGCGGGAGTTATCGAGTTCGGAGTTCATCCGCGAGAGGTTGTACAGCGTGTCGTCGCCCGACTTCTCGACCAGTTTGTCGATTTCGTCGAGCATGATGACGACCACCCGCTCTTTGTAGTCGACGGCGTCGAAAAACGTCGTGTAGACGCGGTCGGTCGGCCACCCGGTCATCGGCACCGTCTCCATCTCGTCGGCGTCGTCGTCGAGTTCCGCCGCGCGCTCGTCGATTTCGGCGATGGAGTCGTACGGCGTCTCTTCGAGGGCGTTGGGGTCTTCGGTCGCCCGCGTGCGCATCTCGTCGAGGCGCTCCTGTTCGGCCTCGATGCGCTCGACGTTCTTCTCGATGAACTTGTTCGCGAGCTGGGCGAGCACGCGGTACTGCGTGTCCGTCACCTCGCAGTTGATGTACTCGACCTCGCAGGGCACGTCGTACTTCTGGGAGGTGGATTCGAGCTCCTGGCTGACGAACTTCGCGCTCGCGGTCTTACCGGTCCCCGTCTTCCCGTAGATGAGGATGTTCGACGGCGTCTCTCCGCGCAGGGCGGAGACGAGAATCGTCGCCATCTGGTTTATCTGGTCGGTCCGGTGCGGGAGTTCGTGTGGCGTGTACGACGGGCGGAGGACTTCCTTGTTCTCGAAAATCGGCTCGCCGGCGAGAAGGTCGTCGAACAGCCCCTTCGACCCCTCGTCGTCGTTGAGAACGACTTTGTCGAGGCCGACGTCGGGGTCTTTGTGCTGGTCGAGATCCTCGTCGGACGCGTCGGGCGCGTCGGCGTCGGGACCGATGCTCGCCTGAATGTCGATGTCTTCGGGCGACACGTCGTCCTCGACGGCGGAACTGTCGGCGGAACCGTCACCGCCGGACGCGTCGTTACTGGGTGTGTCGTCGGTGTCGGTGCCAGCATCGGCGTCGGCGTCCGCGCCGCCGTCGTCCGGCGTGCTGTTCCCGGCTTCCCCTCGTGCGCCGCCTCGCGGATTCTCTTCCTCGTCCATCGTGAATACCCCTTTGTTTCAAGTGGAATAGTCGCCCGCGGCGGCGTATAGGGTGCGTGAAGCCGGTGATAGTCGGCATTTACGCATCACGCCGAAGAAGGCGATTCCAGATGATGCAAAGGAACCAAACGAACAGTCGGTACAAAAATCTTACTTCTCCGACCCGTCCGCCGCCGTTCGACCGGAACTCGGCCGGGCGGGACCGTTTCAACACGAGAACCCGCGCGTATCAGTTTCGCTCCCCCGGCGATGTCGTCAGTACCGGCGGTCGCTGGGAGACGAACCAGATGGCGAACGGGCGAATCGAGCCGCGTCGGAAAGTCGGCTCGGCTCGAGTCGAGTCGAAACAGGTCGAGTCGAAACAGGTCGAGTCGAAACAGGTCGAGTCGGCCGAGTGGTGGGTAACGAGTTGCGCCGGCAACTGCGCGGCAGCGTGACTGAACGATGGTGGGTAGCCGGATGGGTGTCGGAGACCGAGTACCGACAGTAACTGAGCGGTGGCGGTGACTGACCAACGGGCGTCGTTGGAGTGGAACTCGACGTGCGATGTGTCCCCGACAGAAAACTCGATGGGAGTAACCCCTTCGTTTCGCGTGGAGATGTCCGAATAACGATTTGGACGAATTCGGGTAGTAGAGCGAGTATCGACCTTGTGTAACGTCTCGATTTCTCCTGTAATTAACTGTCGTTCTCCAGTTCGACGGGAAACCCCTGCGTCTCGGTTCCCCCACACCCCATCGTTTCAGGTGGAGCAGCGAACAGGAGGGGAGGGGGGTTCGGTAGTCTTTGTATAGCGGTGGTTTTATCACAGATATCCGCATACCAAACCCGTAGTAGAGAGAAAACGGATAATATTACTCATCCTCTCTATTCAATTAACATTCGACCGCCGTCTAGCGGTCTCCCCCCACCCACCCCTTCGGCCCGTTCCACCTGAAACGAAGGGGTGGGGGTGTTGCCTTGCGAGTAGTTCACGTCACCGCGGCACGTGTCACCATATCAGAATCACGGCTACTGCGGCGAGGACAGACTGCGGGGAGTCGGCGCGGCGGCTTCAGAACGCTCGTCGTGTTCGAGAGACACTGCGGTACTCCGGACGTCACTGCTCGGTATCCTTACGCACGTGTACGCCCAAAGTAACAAGCTAAATGAACGCGTATCGCCGCCGAGCGGCCGCCTTTCTGTCGCTCGGTACGTCCCGCTCGAACGCCGGCCTGTCGATTTCGTCGTTCGAGTTCGCCCAATCGGACTGGCCGCCGTCACCGACGTTCTTTTCTGTCGTTTTGTCGACCACGTGACTGGTGTCTGACGTAGTGCTTAAGTGAGTCCGGTTGGGTGATACCTCCATACGCCCTCCACGACGCGTTCGGGAGGTGCGGGAGGCCCAGGATGGGACTGCTCACAGATTTAAGAGACAGCATCTCACGAGTCGTCGACCGGCTCTTTTCGGAGAGCGAGCCGAAGCGGATCGGTATATATGGCCCGCCCAACGCCGGGAAGACGACTCTCGCAAATCGTATCGCCCGTGATTGGACCGGTGACGCCGTCGGTCCCGAGAGCCACATCCCTCACGAGACTCGCCGCGCCAGGCGGAAAGAGAACGTCGAAATCGAGCGGAACGGCAAGAAAGTCACTATCGACATCGTCGACACCCCGGGGGTTACGACGAAGGTCGATTACAAGGAGTTCCTCGAACACGACATGGAGAAAGACGACGCCGTTCGCCGGTCCCGCGAGGCGACCGAGGGCGTCGCCGAAGCCATGCACTGGCTCCGCGAGGACGTCGACGGCGTCATCTACGTGCTCGACAGCACGAAGGACCCGATATCGCAGGTCAACACGATGCTCATCGGTATCATCGAGAGCCAGGACCTGCCCGTGCTCATCTTCGCGAACAAAATCGACCTCGAAGACTCGAACGTCGAGCGCATCGCGAACGCGTACCCACAGCACGAAACAGTCGAGTTGTCAGCGCTCGAAGGGGAGAACATGGACGAAGTGTACGCCAAAATCGCGAAGTACTTCGCGTGATTCACCATGCCTGAAGCAACCGCCTCCGACAACGGCTCCGACGGGGTCCAGATAGACCTCTTCAGCGGGAATCGGATGGCAAACCTCACCAGCATGGAGAAGATTCGACTCATCCTCGACGGCGTCCGTGACGGGAACATCGTCATCCTGGAGGAAGGCCTCTCGCCCGACGAGGAGTCGAAGCTTATCGAAGTCACGATGGCCGAGATAAGCCCCGACGAGTTCAACGGTATCGAAATCGAGACGTATCCGCGTTCGCAGACCGCAGACCAGAGCTTCCTCGACCGGCTCATGGGCCGACAGTCGACCCAGAAGCTCACGGTCATCGGTCCCGCGAACCAGATTCAGACGCTTCACAAGGACGAGAATCTCATCAGCGCGCTCGTCTCGCGAAAGTAGGGGGCCCCACGAACGCCCTCACGCGCCATCCGGCGCCAACATCCACCAATGCCACATCAATGCACCACGTGCGGTAAGGTGTTCCCCGACGGCTCGAAGGAGATGCTCTCGGGGTGCCCGAGCTGCGGCGGCAACAAGTTTCAGTTCAAGCCCGCGTCGAGCGGGAGCGCTCCCGCGAGCGCAAGCGACGACACGCCGTCGACGGGCGGCGCCGGAACGCGGGACCTGAGCTCCTCGGCGGCCGACGCCGTCCGAGACCGCGCACAGCAGCAGTCCCATCCCGACTCGACCGACGAGGAGTCGATGACCGTCAGCGACTGGGCGGACGCGAATGCGGACGCGAACGCCCCACAGCGATCCGAGACCGGTGACACCGCCGGTTCGACCCGAAGCGAACCGTCGTCGACCGGTGCGGCCGGGTCGAGCGACGCGTCCGACGCGGCCGACGCGGGTGGCGAACCCGAAGACAAACCTCGCGGTTGGGGCGAGTGGCCGTCCGCGCCCGGCGAGTCTCCGGGAGCAGACCCGCAGGAACCCCCAGCGTCGCGGAACAAATCCCGAGGTGACGCGACGGAGCGACCCAGTAGCTCGGCGGACTCGGCTTCGCCTCCGGACCGCGACCCCGGTAAAATCAACGCGCGCGAGACGGACGAAGACAACTCCCAGAAGAGCGCTCGGAGCGATGTCGTCACGCCGGAGGAGCTCGCCGCCGCCGACGCGAACCGACGCGGTTCGGCGGCTGAGACGCCGTCCGAAGCGCCGCCCGCCTCCGAGGGGCCGGCCGGTCAGCCCGCCGACGCGCCCACGGACGCGGACGGCACGGTCATCGAGCCTTCGTCCGACGAGCGGCCCGACCTGGACCAGCTTCGCGAGGAGCTCAACGAACAGTTCGAGAGCATCAAAATCGTCAACCCCGGGCAGTACGAACTCAACCTCATGGAGCTGTACGACCGAAGCGAGTACATCATCTCGCTCCGCGAGGACGGCCGGTACGTCATCGAAGTTCCGGACACGTGGGGCCCCGGCAACCGCGAGGACTGAGCGCGCTTTCCGCGCCCGCCCGACTTTTCACCCCGTCGTTTCCGGTGGAACGCCGACCGTCCGGCCACGTACGCGCGAGTCCATCCGTCGAATCGGCATAACCGTTATATACGATAGTTGAGAGTATATCTCCTTGGGGAAGCGCTATGTCCAATCCGCACAACGAAAAGGTCGCCGAGTGGGCGTCGCTCCTCGGAGCGTCGCTCCCGACCGCGCGACCAGACGACCCCGACCTCGATACCTCTGACAGCACGGGGTAACGACCGCCGCGGCGAGGCCCGGCGGACGCTTTACTTTCACCCCGCTCTGCGAACCCTTATCGGCAAGGGCGAGCAATCGTCACCGATGTCGGCCTCCGAGGACGTTGCGTACGTGGACCACCCGCTACTCGCGCCGTCGTTCATCGAGCGGCGGCTCTATCAGATTCGCCTCGCCGGGACCGCGCGCGACGGCCACACGCTGGTCTGTCTCCCCACCGGCCTCGGGAAGACGACCGTCAGCCTGCTCGTCACCGCCCAGCGCCTCCACGACGTGGGCGGAAAGTCGCTGTTTCTCGCGCCGACGAAGCCGCTGGTCCAGCAGCACGCCGATTTCTACCGCGAGGCGCTGACCGTCCCGGACGACGAAATCGTCGTCTTCACCGGCGACGTTCGGCCCGACGACCGGGCCGAACTCTGGCAGGAGGCCCAAATCGTCATCGCCACGCCGCAGGTCATCGAAAACGACCTCATCGGCAACCGCATCTCGCTTCGGGACGTGACGCACCTCACCTTCGACGAGTGCCACCGCGCGAGCGGCGACTACGCCTACGTCTACATCGCAGAGCGCTACCACGCCGACGCCGAGAACCCGCTCGTCACGGGGATGAGCGCCTCGCCCGGCGGCGACGAGGAGGCCATCCTCGAAGTCTGTGAGAACCTCGGCATCGTCGACGTGGAGGTGATGACCGAGGAGGACGCCGACGTGTCGGAGTACACCCACGACACGGACGTGGAGTGGAACCGCATCCAACTCCCCGACGAGATTCTGGAGATACGCGACGCGCTCAACGAGGTCATCACCGACCGACTGGAGAAGCTCAAGCAGTTGGGCGTCACCAAATCGACGAAGCCCGATATCTCCCAGAAGAAGCTCAACCGGATGCGCGCGGAGCTCCAGCGGCTGATGAACGCCGACAAGTCGGAGGGCTACAAGGGGATGTCGACGCACGCGGAGGTGATGAAGCTCCGCCGGGCGGTCGAACTCGTCGAGACCCAGTCGGTGGAGTCGGTCCGGCGGTACTTCGAGCGCCAGCGCAACGCCGCCCGGTCGTCGGGCGCGTCGAAGGCGAGCCAGCGACTCGTCGCCGAGCCGAAAGTCCGCGAGGCGATGCGGAAAGCCGAGTCGTTCGACGGCCTCCACCCGAAGTTCAGGAAGACGCGCATCCTCCTCGCGGAGACGCTCGGCATCCAGAACGGCGAGCGCGTCATCGTCTTCACCGAGTCGCGCGACACGGCCGAGGCGCTGACGGAGTTCCTCTCGGAGAGCTTCTCGGTCCGGCGGTTCGTCGGGCAAGGCGACCGCGAAGGCTCCGACGGGATGACCCAGAACGAACAGCAGGAGACCCTCGACAAGTTCCGAAACGGCGAGTTCGAGGTACTCGTCTCGACATCCGTCGCGGAGGAGGGTCTCGACGTGCCCGAGGTCGACCTCGTGCTCTTTTTCGAACCCGTGCCGACCGCCATCCGGTCCATCCAGCGGAAGGGGCGGACCGGCCGGCAAGCCGACGGTCGCGTGGTCGTCCTCCTCGCGGAGGACACCCGCGACGAGGCGTACTTCTGGATATCGCGCCGCCGCGAGAAGACGATGCAAAACGAGCTTCGGGACCTCAAGGGCGCGGCCGACGACCTCGAAGCCGAACTCGACCCCTCCCAACGCGACCTCTCGGCGTTCGCGGGAGACGACGCCAGTTCCGCCGGTAGCGCGGGGAGTTCCACCGGAAACGAGGGGGTTGACGCCGCGAGCGAGGGCGATGCGAACGGGGCGTCGGCTACCGCGTCATCCGCCTCGAACGGCCGGACCGCGACCGCGGCGGCGACCGACTCGGACGGGCAGTCCGGCCTCGCCGACTTCGGTCCCTCGGACGAGGCGTTGGCGCGGGCGGACGACGGCGACGACAGCCACGGCGAGGACGCCGACCCGGCCGACTCGGGCGACGACCCGGCGTCGGACGCAGAAGGAGACGAGGTGGACGACTCGGCCACCGTCGCCGCGGCGGGCACCGACGACGAGGACACCGTCGAAATCGTCGTCGACCAGCGCGAACTCGACTCCAACATCGCCCGCACCCTCTCGAAGCGCGAGGACCTGACGACCCGACTGGAGACGCTCGCGGTCGGTGACTACGTCCTCTCGGACCGCGTCGCGGTCGAACGAAAGAGCGTCTCGGACTTCCTCGACACGCTCACGGGCGGCGACCGCTCGATATTCGAGCAGATAGCGGACCTCACGCGCCACTACGCCCGGCCGCTGCTCGTCATCGAGGGGCGCGGGCTCTACGAGGAGCGCAACATCCACCCCGGCGCGATTCGCGGGGCGCTGTCGTCGGTCGCGGTCGACTTCGACGTGAGCGTGCTGTTCACCGAAGACGAAGACGACACCGCGGAGCTGCTGGCGACCATCGCCACCCGCGAGCAGACGGACCGCGAGCGCACCGTGAGCGTCCACGGCGGCAAGAGCGCGAAGACGCTCGACGAACAACAGGAGTACGTCGTCTCCGCCATTGCCGACATCGGCCCGGTCACGGCGCGGACGCTGCTCGAAGCGTTCGGGAGCGTCGAGGCGGTCATGACCGCCACCGAGGAGGACCTCAAGGAGGTCCGCGGCGTCGGCCAAGTCACCGCCGAGCGAATCCGCGAGGTCGTCGGCTCGGAGTACCGCTGAGCCGCGTTCACCGCCCGGAGCGCGTCAGGGGACGATAGTCACCGGAACGGCCTCGGCCCGGAGCACCGTTTCTGCGGCGCTCCCGAAGACGGTTCGCTCGACGATGCCGTCTTCGTGGTGGCCCATCACGACGTGGTCGAAGCCGCCGCGCTCGACGGTGTCGAGAATCTCCTCGCCGACGCGGTCGGCGGTCCACACGTCGACCGTGATGGTCGAAAGCTCCGGTTCGCCGCCGAAGTCGCCCGCTTTGAGTCTGCCGCGCGCGTCGTCGAGAATGGCCTCCGTCGCGTCGGTCTGGTTGTTCGTGTAGTGGACGACGTGGAGGCTCCCGCCCATCCCGTCGACCATCTCGATGGCGAAGTCGAGCGCGCGTTTGCTGGCGTCGGTGCCGTCGATGGGGATGAGAACGTCCATACGAAACAGAGGACCCGCGGGGCGGTAGTTCTACCGCCCGGAGCGACAGCCGACGCGAGGTGGCGAGGACAGGCAGTCGGTTATCGGTCGAGCGCCGAGATGGCCTCGGCGGCCTCGCGCGCGGCGGTCAGATACTCCGTCGCCCGCCGCGGGTCGTCGGTCGACTCGGCTTGTTCGGCGGCCCACGTCAGCGTCCGCACGAGCGACTCGCGCGCGGCGGTCACGTCGCCGGCGACCTCGCGAGGCGCGCGTCGCTCGGTCGCCTCCCGCTCGCCCGCGGTTCGCGTCCGAGTCGGTGCCGCGTCGCGCCCGTTCGCGCCGGTGGGGTCGCGGCGCGTCTCGTCGGCGGCCTCGGTGCTCCCCGCGGAGGCGGCCGTCTCGTTCGCGTTCGCCTCGGCTTCGGCTTCGCTTTCGTCGGCTTCGACGGCCGCTTCGGCGGCCTGCTCGGCGTCTTGGTCGGCGTTCGCCGCGGCCTGCCCCTCGGCCTGACAGGTCGGACAGAACACCTGCCCCTCGTAGCGGAACAAGGGGTCGCCGCAGTTGTCGCAGTGCTTGTTCGTCATCGTCGCGCCCTTGAGGAGCAGCTCGCTCATCCGCTGGGTCGACCGTCGCTTCGTTTCGTCTCGCTCGTACTTCTCCCGAAGTCGCTGGCGCTCTGCTTCCTTGTCGAAGTCGCTCATGTGCGTGTGGACGCGACGTGCGTCGAAAAACCCCACGGCGTCGTTCGACCGGTTTCGTCACCGGCGGTTTCACCGGCTCTCGCGCCCGAGTCCACCCCGTCGCTGTCGCCCGATGTTCGACGACTGACGAACACGAAATCGACAGACTGCGGTTCGGTGCCCGTTCCGAAACGTTTACTCGGAATCCACAGCGTCGTTAATGTGGCATGACGAAAGTTAGCGTGATTGGTGCGGCCGGCACGGTCGGTGCCGCGGCTGGGTACAACCTCGCGCTTCGCGATGTCTGTGACGAACTCGTGTTCGTCGACATCCCGAAGATGGAAGACAAGACGGTCGGACAGGCGGCGGACACGAACCACGGCATCGCGTACGACTCCAACACGGTCGTGACGCAGGGCGGCTACGAGGACACCGCCGGCTCCGACGTGGTCGTCATCACGGCGGGCATCCCGCGGCAGCCGGGACAGACCCGTATCGACCTCGCGGGCGACAACGCCCCCATCATGGACGACATCGGCTCCTCGCTCGCGGAGCACAACGACGACTTCGTCTCCATCACCACGTCGAACCCCGTGGACCTGCTCAACCGTCACCTCTACGAGACGGGCGACCGCGACCGCCACAAAGTCATCGGCTTCGGCGGCCGCCTCGACTCCGCCCGCTTCCGCTACGTGCTGAGCCAGCGCTTCGACGTGCCGGTCAAGAACGTCGACGCGACCATCCTCGGTGAGCACGGCGACGCGCAGGTGCCGGTCTTCTCGAAGGTCCGCGTCGACGGCAACGACCCCGCCTTCTCCGCCGACGAGAAAGAGGAGATTCTCGGTGACCTCCAGGAGTCCGCCATGGACGTCATCGAGCGCAAGGGCGCGACCCAGTGGGGTCCGGCGACCGGCGTCGCCCACATGGTCGAGGCCGTCCTGCACGACACCGGCGAAGTGCTCCCCGGCTCACTCGTCCTCGACGGCGAGTTCGGCTACGAGGACACGGCCTTCGGCGTCCCCGTCAAACTCGGCTCGAACGGCATCGAGGAGGTCGTCGAGTGGGACCTCGACGACTACGAGGCCGACCTCATGGACGACGCGGCCGAGAAGCTCCGCGACCAGTACGACGAAATCGCGTAAGCCGCTCCGGCTCGCTCGCGCGACGAATCCAATCCGTCTTTTTCACCCGAGTATCTGACGCCGCTCAGAGCCGCCGCTTCAGTTCGTCGGCCGTCTTCTCGCCGACGCCGGGCACGTCGGTCAGGTCCTCGACAGACGCCTCGCGCACGCCCTCGACGCTGCCGAACCGCGTCAGCAGCGCCCGGCGGGTCTTCTCACCGACGCCGGGCACGTCGTCGAGGACGGTCTTCACCTCGTCTCGGAGCGTCTGGTGGTACTGGACGGCGAAGCGGTGGGCCTCGTCGCGGACCCGCTGGAGGACGTGCAGGTGCGGCGCGTCGTCCGGCCAGTCGAAGGTTCGGTCGGGCGTGACGACCAGTTCGCGGTCCTTGGCGATGCCGACGGCGGGCACGTCCCAGCCCGTCTCGTCGAGGGCGTCGAGCGCGGCGTTCAACTGTCCTTTGCCGCCGTCGATGAGGAGCAGGTCGGGGTCCGGGCGGTCGTCGCGGCCCTCCAGCGCGCGGGTCGCCCGCCAGCGGACGAGGTCGCGCATGTTCGCGTAGTCGTCGTTGCGCTCGGGGAGTCGCCGCCGGCGGTAGTCCGCGGTCTCGGCGCTTCCGTCGACGAAGCACACGTCGCTCCCGACGACGGCCTTGCCCTGCGCGTGGCTCACGTCGAAGCCCTCGATGCGGGCGACGCGGCGCACGTCGAGGTCGAGTTCGCGGGCGAGCGTCGCGAGGCCGTCGTCGCGGCCGGCGCGCCGGCGGGCGTTCTTCAGCGCGAGTTCGACCAGTTTCGCCTCGCGGCCCGCGCCGGGGACGCGGACGCCCACGCCCTCGGCTTCGAGCCACGCGACCACGTCCTCGTCGTCGGGGTGCTCCGAGAGGACGACCGCGTCGGGGAGGTCGCGTTCGGCGTAGAACTGCGCGAGGAACGCCGAGAGGACGGCGGCCGTGCGGTCTTCGCCCTCGGGCGCGTCGAGGTGGTGGCGGGTCCGGTCCACCAGTTGACCGCGCTCGGCGTGGAGTCTGGCGACCGTCGCCGAGTCGCCGCGGAGCGAGACGCCGAGCACGTCGATGGCGCGCTCGTCGGACTGCGACGAGACGGCGTCTTCGCCCGCGCCGTGGAACGACTCGACGGCCTCCAGTCGGTCGCGGAGATTGGCGGCGCGCTCGAACTCCGCGTCCTGCGCGGCCGCCTCCATCTCCCGGCGGAGCGGGTCCGCGAGGACGCCCGTCTCGCCCTCGAAGAATCGAACCGCCGACTCCACGTCCTCGCGGTAGTCGCGCTCCGCGATTTCGCCGGTACAGGGGGCCGTACACAGGCCCATCTCGTAGTCGAGACACGGCCGCGAGCGGTTCGAATACTTGTGGTCAGAACAGCCGCGGAGGCCGTAGGTCTCTCGAATCGCCTTCACGACCGTCTCGACGCGGCCCTTGTCGGTGTACGGCCCGAAGACGGTCGCGGAGTCCTCGGGGTCGCGGGTGACCTCGATGCGCGGGACCGCGTGGGCCGTCAGTTGAACCAGCGGGTAGGATTTGTCGTCTTTCAGCCGGACGTTGTAGCGCGGCTGGTGGCGCTTGATGAGGTTGGCTTCGAGGAGCAGCGCCTGCGTCTCAGTGTCGGTAACGGCGAAGTCGATGTGCTCCGCGCAGTCGACCATCCGGGAGATGCGCTCCGAGCGCGGGTCCGCGTACGACCGAACTCGCGCGCGGATGTCGACCGCCTTCCCGACGTACAGCACCGCGTCGCCGGCGACGAACTGGTAGACGCCGGGGTCCGACGGCAGCGCGCTGGCTCGTTCGCTGACCGCGGCAGGGTCCATCTGGGGTGGCTTACCGCGCGAGGGGCTTGAGGTTGACGCGTCGAGCGGAGCGGCCGACTCGACCATCCCGCCACTGCGTGATTATCTTATTTGATACTGCCCTCGAAAGATACTCCTGTGATGCCCTGAAACGAAGTCGATAATGTCACTTGGTATACTCTCACGCGTCCGCTCGTGGTTCGGTGAGGAGACGCCGTTACCGGACGGCGGAATCGTCGCCGGTTCCGCCACCGACGCGCCGGACCTGAACGTCGACGACGACGTACTGCTCGACGGCGTCGGGCTTCCGGCGTTCGTCCTCGACGAACAGGGCCGCATCGCGGCGTGGAACGCCGGCGTGGAGTCGTTGACCGGCACGTCCGCGGCCGACGCGCTCGGCCGGCGCGACCTCGGTGAGACGTTCTACGGCAACGCCGCGGCCCGGGTGCTCGCGGGGCAGGTCCTCGACAACCCCCGCGACGCCGCGTCGCTCGACGGCGTGGAACTCGACGACCCCGACCGGCTGCTGTACGCCGCGGAGGAGACGTTCGCGGACGCGAACGGCGACGACTGTCACGCCCGGCACACCGCGATGCCGCTGTACGAGGGCGACGAGCTCGTCGGCGTCCTCCAGACCGTCCGCAACCGCACGACCGAGGTCGAGCGCCACCGCGAGGTCGCCGCGCTCGTCTCCGAGGTCGAATCGACGCTGACCCAGTTGAGCCAAGGGAACCTCGACGCGCGGGCGACGATAGACGACAGCGGGGCCGTCGACGACCAGCTGTATCTCGTCGTCGACGCGGTCAACGAGACGGCGCGGAATCTCTCGACGCTGGCGTCGAACGTCGAAGACGAGACCGAGACGGCGACCGCGGCGGTCACGCGGGCGGCGTCGGCGGCCGACGCCATCGTCGAGAACGTCGACGAACAGCGCGACCTCCTCGACGAGGGCGCGACACAGATGCAGCAGTTCAGCGCGACGATGGAGGAGGTCGCCGCCACCGCCGACGAGGTCGACACCGCAGCCACCGAGGCGCGGCAGGCGACCGCCGAGGGTCGCGAGGCCAACAGCGAGGCGCGAGAAGCGACCGAGAGCGTCGTCACGATGGGCGACGAACTCGTCGACCGCGTGACCGAACTCGGCGGCCGCATGGACGACATCGAGGCGGTCGTCGAGGTCATCTCCGAGGTGGCCGAACAGACGAACCTGCTCGCGCTCAACGCGAACATCGAGGCCGCCCGCGCCGGCGAGGACGGCGACGGATTCGCCGTCGTCGCGGAGGAGGTCAAGTCGCTCGCCGACGAGACGCGCCAGCACACCGAAGACATCACCGCGCAGATAGAGAACATCCAGTCGCAGACCGACGAAGCGGTCCACGCGGCGACGGAGTCCAACGACCGCATCGAACACGCCGACGAGCGCATCTCCGAGATGCTGGCGGCGTTCGAGGAAATCGCCGCCTCCATCGACACCGCCGCGGACGGCGTCGCGGAGGTCTCCCGCGCGACCGACGAGCAGGCCGAGGCGGTCGAGGAGCTGACCGCGACCATCGAGGACGTGCGCGACCGGACCGTCGAGACCGAGGGCGCGGTCGACAGCATCGTCACCGCGACCGACGAGAGTACGCAGGCGTTGTCGTCGCTCGCCACCGAGGTCGAGGAGCTGACTGGGAGCCGGTCTGCCTGACGTGAGTCGGACACGCGCCCGCGTCAGGCGACGCCGGCGAGGAGGTTCCCGACCGCGTAGGCGACCGTGGCGGCCGCCATTCCGACGACGAACATCTCGACGCTGTTAGCGAGCCACGAGCGATTCGTCACGAGGCTCCGGCTCGCGCCGACGGCGAACGTCGTGACGATGCCGTCGTTCGCGCCGTAGATGAGTTCGGGAAGGTATCGGCCCGACGACTCCACGTCGTCCCCGAGCAGCGTCTCCAACATGCCGGAATCGTACGCTTGCGGAGCGAATAAACGACAGGGGGGACTCCCGGCGCGGCACGCTCCGCGATGCGATGCCGGCACGCGTAAGGGAACCCCGGCCGAACCACGGCCCATGAGCGACGACGACACGACGCGGCTCTGGTTGGTCGAGCGGTCCTACGACGACCGCGACCTCATCATCCTCATCTACGCGACGCCCGACGGCGAGTACGAACTCCGGAAGGAGCTCGCCGCGGCCGTGATGCACCAGCGCCGGATGACCGTGACCGCCGCCATCGACGCGCCGACGGAGAATCTCGAACCCGTGGATGACGACGACCTGCGCGAGCGGTACGCCGCGGAGGCGACGAAGATGGCCGACTCCCACGAACCCGACGACGAGGTCTGACGTTCCAGCAGCGGCGAACTGCGACTTCGACAGCCCCCGAGTTCCGCCCGCAACGTTATCGGCCGTGATTTCCGCACCTAAAACACTTTAAGGCAGTGCGACGCAGGCCCGCCCATGGCCGCCATCGAACTAAACGGGGTGACGAAACGGTTCGAAGACGACGAGGGACTGTTCGATACCCTCCTCCCGTCGTCCGAACCCGACACCGTCACCGCCGTCGACGACCTCTCGTTTTCCGTCGCGGAAGGGGAGGTCTTCGGGTTCCTCGGTCCCAACGGTGCTGGAAAATCGACGACGATCAACATGCTTCTCGACTTCGTGCGTCCGACGAGCGGGTCCGTCCACGTGCTCGGACACGACGCGCAGGCCGAGAGCGTGGCCGTCCGTCGTCGGACCGGCGTACTCCCCGAGGGCTACGAGGTGTACGACCGGCTCACCGGGCGCGAACACGTCGAGTTCGCCATCGAGTCCAAGGAAGCCGACGACGACCCCGACGAACTGCTCTCCCGCGTCGGCTTAACCCCCGACGAGGCCGACCGCCGCGCCGGCGGCTACTCCAAGGGGATGTCCCAGCGCCTCGCGCTCGCGATGGCGCTCGCCGGCAGTCCCGACCTCCTCGTCCTCGACGAGCCCTCCTCCGGTCTCGACCCCGCCGGCGCGCGCGAGATGCGCGATATCGTCCGCACCGAGGCCGACCGCGGCGCGACGGTGTTCTTCTCCAGTCACGTCCTCGCGCAGGTCGAAGCGGTCTGCGACCGCGTCGGCATCATGCGCGACGGCGAACTCATCGCCGAGGACACCATCGAGGGCCTCCGCGACCGCGTCGACGCCGAGGCGGTGCTCCGCATCGACGTCGACGGCGACGCCGACCTCGACGCGGTCCGCGCGCTCGACGGCGTCTCGTCGGTCGAATCTGACGGCGACCGCCTCGTCGTCGGCTGTACCGACGACGCCAAGACCCGCGTCATCGAGGCCGTCGAGGCCGACGGCGCGACCGTCGCCGACTTCGAGACCGACTCCGCGTCGCTGGAGGACATCTTCCTCGCGTACACCGAGGGCGACGACCCGGCCGACGAACCGGAGGTGGCGGCGTGACGCTCGAATCCGTCGCGCGCAAGGACTTCCGCGACGCCCTCCGGTCGCGGTGGCTCCTCGGGCTGACGCTGTTTTTCGCCCTGCTCATCGGCGGGTCGACGGCGCTGTTCTACGGCGTTCTGCTCTCGGGCGCGGGCGCGAACTCCGAGACGCTGTTCGGCCTCACGACCGCCCCGGGCGGGCTGTTCAACTTCTCGTATGCGGGCATGCTCGGGTTCGTCCTCGCGCTCATCGCGCTCGTGACGGCCCACGGCTCGCTCATCGACGAGCGCGAGTCGGGCACCATCAAGCTCCTGCTGTCGCTGCCGAACTCCCGGCGCGACGTGGTGTTCGGAAAGCTGGTCGGCCGCACGCTCGTCGTCCTCGTCTCGATGCTCGTCGGCTTCGTCGTCGCCCTCTTCGCGATGCTGTTCACCGGCGGGCAGGTCATGTTCGTCTCCTACGCCGGGCAGGTGGCCCTCTCGGGACTGCTCGCCACGGCGTTCGTCTCCATCGGCGTCTGGCTCTCTGCGACCTCGGCCTCCCAGCGGCAGGCATTGTTCGGCACCGTCGGGCTGTACTTCATCTTCGCCGTCCTCTGGTCGACGGTCGCCACGGGCGTCCCGCGGCTCGTCAACTGGGTCGTCGAACAGCTCGGTCTCACCGCGCTGACCGCGCCGCAAATCGTTCAGATGCGGCTTTTCATCAAGTACCTGAACCCGCTTCGGGCCTACGAGACGCTGGTCGCGGAGCTGTACGGGCCCGCGGTCGCCGCCCGCCTGTTCAAGGCCGGCCTCGCCGAGCGACTCACCATCGAATCGACGTTCTCGCAGTCGCTGCCGTTCTACTTCACCGGGCCGTTCATCCTCGCCATCCTCGTCGCGTGGATTGTCGTCCCGCCGCTGCTCGGCTACCGGGCGTTCGAGAAGGCCGACCTCTGAGGCCGACGTAGCGAGCCTGAGGCGGTCGCCTCAGCGCCCGTCTCAGCGAACCGATTGACCGTTCTATTCCGGCGGATACGCCACGCCGCGCTCCGCGAGCAGCGCCTCGAACTCGGCTTCCGCGAGCGTCGGCACGTCGTTCGCTTCGGCGTCGTCGCGCTTCGACCGGCCGGGGTTCTCCCCGACGACGAGGTAGTCCGTGTTGCCCGAGACGGAGCCGGTGACGTTGCCGCCGTGGGATTCGACGAGTTCCGTCACGTCGCTTCGGCTCGCCGCGAGCGTCCCGGTCACGACGAACGTCAGGCCGTCGAGTTCGTCGCCGCCCGACTCGACGGGTTCGGGGTCGACGCCGCGGTCGAGCAGCGCGCGAATCACGGCGCGGTTGTCCGCGTTCTCGAAGAAGTCGCGGACGCGACGCGCCACCGTCTCGCCCACGTCGGGCACGGTCGTCAGGCGTTCCTCGAACGCGTCGAACTCGTCTTCTTCGGCGTCGGCTTCGATGGGGAACGCCTCGATTGACCCGAACTCGCGGGCGAGGCCGCGGGCGGTCGCCTCGCCCACCTCGGGGATGCTCAGGCCGACGAGAAACGAGTCGAGAGAGGGGTTCGTCGAGTTTTCGACGGCGGCCACGAGGTTCTCGGCGCTCGTCTCGCCCCACCCCTCCAACTCGGCGAGGTCGTCGGCCGTCAGGTCGTAGAGGTCGGCGACCGTCTCGACGAGGCCGGCGTCGACGAGTTGGGCGACGCGCTCCTCGCCGAGGCCGTCGATGTCCATCGCGCCCTTGACCGCGAAGTGGCCGATGGAGGCCTCCCGCTGGGCCGGACACGACAGCCCGCCCGAGCAGAACGCAAGCGGGCCGTCGCGGTCCACGGCGCTCCCGCAGACGGGGCACTCGTCGGGGAACTCGTAGCTCCCGCCGCCGTCTTCGGTGACCTCGACCACCTGCGGAATCACGTCGCCGGCGCGTTTGACGCGGACGCGGTCACCGACCGCGACGCCGAGGGCGGCTCTCTCGTCGGGGTTGTGGAGCGTCGCCCGGGAGACGGTGACGCCGCCCACGTCCACGGGGTCGAGGATGGCGACCGGCGTGAGCCGGCCCGTCCGCCCGACCTGCACGACGATGTCGCGAACGGTCGTCACCTCGTGGCGCGCGGGGAACTTGTAGGCGAACGCCCAGCGGACCGAGCGGCTCTTCTCGCCCAACCGCTCGCGGGCGTCCCGCGAGTCCACCTTGATGACCGTGCCGTCGATTTCGTAGTCGAGATCGTCGCGGGCCGCCTGCATCCGGTCGCGGTAGTCGATGGCCTCCGCCACGTCCTCGGCGCGCTCGATGCGGTCGGTGACGCGGAGACCCCACTCGCGCAGGCGGTCGAGCGCCGCCCACTGGCTGTCGGGTCGCGCGCTCGCGTCGAGGATGTCGTAGAAGAACACCGCGAGCGGGCGGTCGGCGACGACCGAGGGGTCGAGGTTGCGGAGCGTCCCGGCGGCCGCGTTCCGGGGGTTGGCGAAGGCGTCCTCGCCGGCTTCGACGCGCCGGGCGTTGAGGTCGCTGAAGTCGGACTTCGGCATGTAAATCTCGCCGCGGACGGCGAGTCGGTCGGGGTGGTCGCCGCGGAGGGAGAGGGGAACGGTCGGAATCGTCTTCACCTGGGCGCTCACGTCGTCGCCGCGCCGGCCGTCGCCGCGGGTGGCCGCGCGGACGAACTCGCCGTCCTCGTAGACGACTTCGACCGAGAGGCCGTCGAACTTGGGTTCGCAGACGTAATCGACCGCGCCGACCTCGCGGCGGACGCGCTCGTCGAACTCGCGGAGGTCGTCGGCGTCGGTGCTCTGGTCGATAGAGAGCATGGGCGCGACGTGTTCGACCGTCTCCAGCGCGTCGATGGGCTCGCCGCCGACGCGGTTCGTCGGGCTGTTGGTCGTGTCGAGGTCGAACGCGCCTTCGAGCGCGACGAGTCGGGAGAACAGCGCGTCGTAGGCCGCGTCGGAGACGAGCGGGTCGGCCGCGACGTAGTAGCGGTGGTCGTGCTCGCGGACGGCCTCGCGGAGGAGTGCGGCCTGCTTTTCGGCCGCCTCGCGCGAGAGCGACTCGGCGGGTTCGAACTCGGTCGGCGGGTCGCGGAGGTACGGGTTCGACTCGGCGTCGACGTCGGCGTCGCTCATTGGTTCGGGTGTCGGCCGGACGGCGGGTAAACGCTCCGGGGTGGCGGTGGATGGATGGCGTGACGGGCCGCGACGATGCCAGCCGCCCGAACCGTCGTTGCGTCGCCACCTCAAACCACGGGCAACGCTTGCCGTAACTGACGGTTATTCCTCTATCGAAGATTATGCACCTCATACATGAATCGAGGCTTTCGCACGCTCGGCCTCCACGCCGGACAGGACCCGGACCCGGCCACAGGGGCCCGCGCCCCGCCACTCTATCAGACCACGTCGTACGTCTTCGACGACGCGGACCACGCCGCGGACCTGTACGCCCTCGAAGCCGACGGCGACGTCTACTCCCGCATCTCCAACCCGACGACCCGCATCCTCGAACGCCGCCTCGCCGCCCTCGAAGCGGGCGTCGACGCGGTCGCCACCGCCTCGGGCATGGGCGCGCTCGACGCGCTCACGACCGTCCTCGCGTCGGTCGGTGACAACGTCGTCCTCTCGGAGGACATGTACGGCGGCACGGCCTCGTACTTCTCGAAGACCGCCGTCAGGCGCGGCATCGAATCCCGGACCGTCGAGACGCTCGACGTGGCCGCCTACGAGGCGGCCATCGACGACGACACCGCCTTCGTCCACGTCGAGACGGTGGCGAACCCCTCGCTGAAGACGCCCGACTTCGAGGCCATCGCGGCGGTCGCCCACGAGCACCGCGTTCCGCTCGTCGTGGACAACACGTTCGCCACGCCCGCGCTCTGTCGGCCCATCGAACACGGCGCGGACATCGTCTGGGAGTCCACGACGAAGTGGCTCCACGGCTCCGGTACGACCGTCGGCGGCGTCGTCGTCGACGGCGGCACCTTCCCGTGGGACGCGGCCGACTACGACGAACTCTCCGGCGAGAACCCCGCGTTCGGCGTCGACTTCGTCGAGCGATTCGGTGAGCGCGCCTTCGCCGAGGCGGTCCGCCAGCGCGCCGTCAGGAGCACCGGCAGTTGCCAGTCGCCGTTCGACGCGTGGCAGACCCTCCAGGGCGTCGAGACGCTCGCGCTCCGGATGCGCGCCCACTGCGACAACGCCCGCCGCGTCGCCGAGTTCCTCCGCGACCGCGACGGCGTCGCGTGGGTCACCTACCCCGGCTTCGAGGACCACGAAACCCACGACCTCGCCTCGAAGTACTTGCAGGGCGGCTACGCCGGCATGGTCACGTTCGGCCTCGACGGCGAGGACGACGAGGCGGCCTACGGGGCCGCCAAGACCGTCTGCGAGTCGGTCGACCTCGTGAGCTTCCTCGCCAACATCGGCGACGCGAAGACGCTGCTCATCCATCCCGCCTCGACCACGCACGCACAGCTCTCGATGGACGAACAGCGCGCCGCGGGCGTCGCCCCCGATATGCTCCGGCTGTCGGTCGGCATCGAGGACGCCGACGACATCATCGACGACCTCGACCGGGCAATCGAACACGCCTTGCGTCAGCAGGCCGACGGGGACGCGGAGAAGCGATGAGCCGTACCCGAACCACGCCCGGCCGGCGGGTCGAATCCGATGTCGTCGACATCGGGGAACACGAGTTCGAGTCGGGCGAGATACTGCCCGACCTGAAAGTCGCCTACGAGGCCTACGGCGAGTTCGACGGACAGAACGCGGTCCTCGTCTGTCACGGTCTCACCGGGAGCCAGCACGTCGCCGGCCACGGCACCGAGTCGGGCGTCTCCGGGCAGGCCCGCGCGTGGTGGGGGGACATCGTCGGGCCGGGCAAGGCCATCGACACGAACGACTACTACGTCATCTGCGTGAACGTCCCGGGGTCGTGTTACGGCACGAGCGGCCCGGCCAGCGAGGGTCCCGACGGCGAGCCGTGGGGCACGGACTTCCCCCCGGTCACCGTCCACGACTGGACCCGCGCCCAGCGCCGCCTGCTCGACCACCTCGGCGTCGGCCGCCTGCACGCCGTCGTCGGCGGCTCCGTCGGCGGCATGAACGCCCTCGACTGGGCCGTGCAGTTCCCCGACGACGTGGAGCGCCTCGCGGTCGTCGCCTCGGCGGCCCGCCTCGACTCGCAGTGTCTCGGTATCGACGCCGTCGCCCGCCGCGCCATCACCTCGGACCCGAACTGGAACGGCGGCGACTACTACGGCGAAGAGCGCCCCTCGCCCGACGCGGGTCTCGGCCTCGCCCGCCAACTCGGCCACCTGATGTACCTCTCGAAGGACTCGATGGAGCGCAAGTTCGGCCGGCGCTCCGCGGGTCGCGGCGAGCGCGGCGACGCCTTCCCGTCGGACCCCGCGGCGTCCTTCTTCCCGTACCGCGAGGTCGAGTCCTACCTCGACTATCAGGCCGAGAAGTTCGCAGAGCGCTTCGACGCCAACGCGTACCTGTATCTCACGCGCGCCATGGACGACTTCGACCTCTCGGAGGGCTACGAGTCCGACGCGGCCGCGCTCGCCGCCTTCGAGGGCGAGGCGCTCCTCGTCTCCTTTACCGGCGACTGGCACTTCACGACCGAGCAGTCGGAGTCGCTGGCGGGCGCGTTCCGCCGCGGCGACGTGCCGGTCGCCCACCACGTCGTCGAGTCCGACCACGGCCACGACGCCTTCCTCGTCGAACCCGAGAAGGTCGGCCCGCCGCTCGCTGACTTCGTCGACGAGGGCGTCGCGGGCCGCGCCGTGACCGACACCGCGCCCGACGGCGGCGAACCCGGCGAGGACGAGGACTTTGCCCCGGTCCACTCCTCGTTGTTCTCGCGCTGAGCCGCGGGGGGGCAACGCGGGGACGACCCTCGGTTCTCAGGGGTTTCTTGTGAGTCGCTACCGTGTCGCAGAACCCGGCGGGAATTGCGACCGACGCCGTGCTTTAGCCCCGTCCGGGTCGACGTTCGGGTCATGAGCGACGACAGCCCGGGCTTCCACACGCGGAGCCTCCACGCCGGTCAGAGCCCCGACGACGCGACGGGCGCGCGCGCCCCGCCGCTGTACCAGACCACCTCGTACGTCTTCGACGACGCCGCCGACGCGGCCGCGCAGTTCGCCCTCGAAAAGCCGGGTCACATCTACTCGCGGCTGATGAACCCGACCGTCGGGATGTTACAGGAGCGCCTCGCCTCGCTCGAAGGCGGCGTGGGTGCGGTCGCCACGTCGTCCGGGATGGCCGCGTTCGACCTCGCGACCTTCCTGCTCGCCTCGGCCGGCGACAACATCGTCTCCGCGTCGTCGCTGTACGGCGGGACCTACACCTACCTCACCCACACCGTCGAGCGCCGCGGCGTCACGACCCGGTTCGTGGACACCCTCGACGTGGACGCCTACGAGGCGGCCATCGACGACGACACCGCGTTCGTCCACCTCGAAACCATCGGCAACCCGGCGCTCGTGACGCCCGACATCGAGGCCATCGCGGAGGTCGCCCACGACCACGGGACGCCGCTGTTCGTCGACAACACGTTCGCGACGCCCTACCTCTGCAACCCCATCGAACACGGCGCTGACCTCGTCTGGGAGTCGACGACGAAGTGGATTCACGGGGCCGGCACGACCATCGGCGGCATCCTCGTCGACGGCGGCAGCTTCCCGTGGGACGAGTACGCCGACGACTACCCCGAAATCGCCAAGCCGAACCCGGCGTACCACGGCGTCAACTTCGACGAGACGTTCGGCCCCGCCGGCTTCACCTACGCCGCCATCGCCCGCGGCCTGCGCGACCTCGGCAACGCCCAGTCGCCGTTCGACGCGTGGCAGACGCTCGAAAAGCTCGAATCGCTCCCGCTTCGGATGCACGCCCACTGCGAGAACGCGCAGGCCGTCGCGGAGTTCTTAGACGACCACGAGAAGGTGTCGTGGGTGAACTACCCCGGCCTCGACTCCCACGAGACCCACGAGGAGGCGTCGAAGTACCTCGACGGCGGCTACGGCGGCATGATTACCTTCGGCCTCACCGACGGCTACGAGGCCGCCAAGGGCACCGTCAACAACGTCGAACTCGCGTCGCTCCTCGCCAACGTCGGCGACGCGAAGACGCTCGTCATCCACCCGGCGTCCACGACGCACCAGCAACTCACCGACGACGAGCAGGCCGCCGCGGGCGTCACGCCCGACATGGTCCGCCTGTCTGTCGGCATCGAGGACGTAGACGACATCGTCGACGACCTCGACCAGGCGATTCGCGCCGCGTCGAACTGAGCGGGCTTCGGCGTCGCCCGAGCGACCGACCGCCGTCACTTTTGTGCCTGCGCCAGTAGGTAACTCCGTGGTAGAAGCACTCCTCTTCGTCGGTCTCCTGGTGGCAGTGTTCGTCGGGTTCAACATCGGCGGCTCGTCCACGGGGGTCGCGTTCGGCCCCGCGGTCGGGAGCGACGTTCTCGGGAAACTCGCCGCCGCGGCCCTGATGACCGGGTTCGCGCTCCTCGGTGGGTGGACCCTCGGCCGAGAAGTCGTCGCCAAGATGGGCGGCGAAATCGTCCCGCAAAGCGAGTTCACCCTCGCGGCGAGCGTCGCCGTCCTCTTTTTCGTCGGCCTCGCGCTGTTGGTCTCGAACACCTTCGGCGTCCCCGCCTCCACGTCGATGACGGCGGTCGGGGCCATCGCGGGTCTCGGCCTCGCCCACGGGTCGCTCGACGCCGGCGTGATGCTCGAAATCATCTCGTGGTGGATCGTCGCGCCCGTCATCGCCTTCTGGATATGCGCGGTCATCGGGCGATACGTCTACCCCTACCTCGACGCGTGGCTCAAACTCGACCGAAGCCCCGGCGCGCTCGTCGCGCTCGACCGCGACGGCGGCTTCCCGCGGCCGCGACTCGGCCCGAACACGACCTACCGCGAGTTCGGCAGCACCGTCCTCGTCGTCGTCGTCGCCTGTTACATGGCGTTCTCCGCGGGCGCGTCGAACGTCGCCAACGCGGTCGCCCCGCTCGTCGGCAACGGCGCGCTCGAGATGAACACGGGCATCCTCGTCGCCGGCGGCGCTATCGGCCTCGGCGCGTTCACCATCGCTCGCCGGACGCTCGACACCGTCGGCAACGACCTCACGCAACTGCCCATCCTCGCGGCGCTCATCGTCGAGACGGTGAGCGCGTCGCTCATCTCCTTCCTGTCGGCTATCGGTATCCCCGCCAGCCTCGCCGTGAGCGCGACGATGTGCATCGTCGGCCTCGGCTGGGGTCGGGCGACTCGAACCGTCACGCTCGGTGAGGCCCTGAGCGGCGGCGAGTCCCCGCAGGTGTCGGTCAACGCGCTCACCGTCGAGCGAGAGGACGAGGTGCCGAAGATGGGCGAGGAAGCGCCGGACGAACTCTCTGCGCAGGACCTGTTCGACCCCGGCACGACCGGGCGCGTCATCTTCTTCTGGATGCTCACGCCCTCGCTTTCGGCCATCGCGTCGTACGCGCTGTTCTCCGCCGGCATTGTCTGACCCGTGCACCCGTCGCACCCGTCATTCTGCAACCATCACGGTCAAAAATGTAATAAACGGGCGGTCGCCGCCGGAACGCGGGCCGAATTCGGCGCACGGAACAGCAAAGTCTAATGGGGTGGCCTTCGAATCCTCTGTCGATGCCCACGGTAACCTACCTCAACTACGAAGTTCTCGACGACAACGGCTGGGACCTCGACGACGACGACCTCTTCGAAGAGGCGGCTGACGCCGGTCTCGACGCCGAAGACTACGGTGAGATGGAAGTGAACCAGGGCGAGTACATCCTGGAAGCCGCCGAGGCGCAGGGCTACGACTGGCCCTTCAGCTGCCGCGCAGGTGCCTGTGCGAACTGTGCAGCCATCGTGAAGGAGGGCGAAATCGACATGGACATGCAGCAGATTCTCTCCGACGAGGAAGTCAACGAGAAGAACGTCCGCCTCACCTGCATCGGTTCGCCTATCGAGGACGAGGTCAAGATCGTCTACAACGCGAAGCACCTCGACTACCTGCAGAACCGCGTCATCTAAGGCGCTCACCCGCACATTTCTTTCGACGCGCCGACCCGTGACCGGTGGGTCCGCCATTTATCCGCGCAGTGAGCCGCGAGCCGACAGCGATTTGTCCCGCGGCGCGGTCGCTCCACCCGTGTCGAGGTTCGCGACCGCCGTCCGTGCGTTTCGACCCGACCGCTCGCTCCCCAGCGAAGCATCCGAACTCGGTCGAATCGGGCTGTTTCTCGCCTGTCTCGCAGTCGCGAGCGCGGCCAGCTACTGGGTGTCGCTCAGACTTCTCGGCGTCCCGGTAGTCGGCGCGCTCGCGTCGCCGAACGTCGCCGGCCTCGCGGTTCCGACGCTCGTCTACGCGCGCTATCGCGGTGTCCCGCCGTCGTTCGGTCTCCCCGAGCGCTCCCGCATCACCGACGCGCCGGCGGCGGCTCTCGCGCCGGGACTCGCCGTCGTCGCCGCGAGCGCACTCCTCGCGGTCGGCTTCGACGCCTCGCTCGCCGCGCTCGTCGGGTGGACGTACCACCCCGAGGCGTCAGTTGGAGCGGCGGCAGCACGGGCCGCCGAAGACGTGGTTCTCTCCGGTCTCGGCTTCGGGTTCCTCGTCGCGGCCGTGTTCGACCTCGCCTCGTCGCGGGTCGGACTCGCGCCCGCTCGGGCGGCCGTCGCTGCGGCCGCGCTCGCGACGTTCTTTCAGTCGGTGCTTCGGGACGCCGCCTTCACGCTGGTCGTCTTCCCGAAACCGTGGCGCGTCACCGTCCTCGGCCTGCTCCTCGTCGCGACCGTCTGCGGCTGTGTCGCGGTCGGCGTGACGTACCGAAGCGCGGCCGAGCGCTCGCTTCGGCCCGTCTCGCGACCGACGCTCGCCCCCGTGTTCGCCTTCGGACTGCTCGGCCTCGTTGTCTTCGGGACCGTCTTCGTCGACGTTCCCGGCGGCGTCGAACACGTCCTGTGGGCGCTCGCGTTCGGACTCGCCGCCGTCGGCTACCAGCGCTCGCGGTCGGTGTGGGTCCCCGCGGCCGCGCTGGCGCTGTTTTCGATTTCGGTTCGGCTCGTCGGCTTCGTCGAACTCGCGGCGTTCTGACCCGCCGCCGGGGTCGGTTTCAGGATTGATACCCGTCCCGAACACCTAACTCCCCTGCCCCCAGTCTCCGGGTATGTTCGGTATCGGCACGCTCCCCGACCTCCTGCGGTTGGCGGTACTCCCCGTCCTCGCGTGGACCGCGGTACGCGACGTTCGCACGCGGCGCGTCCCCAACGTCGTCTGGTATCCGCTGGCCGCGCTGGGTATCGCTCTGCTCGCGTGGGAACTGCTCGGCCACTTTCCGCCCGAGACCGTCTTCGACCGGCTCTACCTGATTCGCGTCGGCGTGAGCGTCTGTCTCGTCGTCCCGCTTTCGTATCTGTTCTGGCGGCTCGGCGGCTTCGGCGGCGCGGACGCGAAGGCGCTCATGGTGTTCGCCATCCTGCTCCCGACGTTCCCCAGCTACACCCTCGCCGGGACGGAGTTCCCGCTGGCCACCACCCGCCTCGGCGTCTTCTCGATGACGGTTCTCACGAACACGGTCATCGTCGGCCTCGCCTACCCGCTTTACCTTGCCGCCCGGAACCTCGCGGACGGCGAGTTCGAGTTCCCCATCTCGTTCGTCGGCCGCCGCGTCTCCGTGTCGTCGCTCCCGACGGCCCACGGCCGCCTGTTCGAGTCGCCCGAGGGCGTCACGCGGAACGGCCTCGACCTCGACGCGCTCCGGATGTACCTCCGCTGGCGCGGCCTGACGCTCGCGGACCTGCGTTCGAACCCGGAGGACCTCCGCGACCCCGACGGCATCGGCGAGACGTTCGACCCGACCGACGGCGCGGTCCACCGCGCGGCCACCGACGGCGGCGCGTCGGCGGATTTCGACGGCGACGGCGAGACCGCGGACGCCGCCGGCGGAGACGCCCCCGGAGACGACGGCCGCGAAGCCGACTCTGGCGGGTCGTTCGACGACCCGTGGGGCGCGGCCCAGTTCCTCGACAGCATCGAGGGCAGCGCCTACGGCACGTCGCCGGAGAAACTCCGCGGCGGACTGGACCTCGTGACGACCCGCGAGTCGGTGTGGATTTCGCCGGGCATCCCGTTTCTCGTCCCCATGTTCGTCGGCCTCGTCGTCGCGTTCGTCTACGGCGACGTGCTCTTCGGCGTCCTCGGCGCGCTCGGTATCGTCTGAGTCGCTGCGGAGTCGGCGTCGGGCGCGCCTTCCGCGCGGCGACGCACAAGAGATAACCCCCGCCGCCGCGTGGCCCGAATCATGACCGTCGATGTCGACTTCGGCGAGGACGGCCTCGTCCCCGCCGTGGCGCAGGACGCCGACTCCGGAGAGGTGCTCATGCTGGCGTACGTCTCGCCGGAGGCGCTCGACCGAACCGTCGAGACGGGCCGGGCGCACTACTACTCGCGGAGCCGCGACGAACTCTGGGAGAAGGGGGCTTCGAGCGGCCACACACAGGAGGTTCGGGAGATCCGCGTCGACTGCGACGCCGACACCCTGCTGTATCTCGTCGACCAGAACGTCGGCGCGTGCCACACCGGCCACCGGTCGTGTTTCTACCGCACCGTCGAGGGCGACCACGTCGGCGAGCGCGTCTTCGACCCCGACGCGGTCTACGACGACGAGTGACCGATGCGAGCCGACCGATGACGACACCGACCGGCGCGGCGACCACGGCGACCCGTGGCGACCGACCCATGACCGCGGTCGCGGGCCGATGGTGAACGTCAGTCCGATTTCGCTGGTCGCCATCGTCGTGGGGCTGAGCTGTTTCGCCCTCGGCGGCCGACTGCTCAAGAGCGCCGCGGCCGCCCGCCGGGTCGCCCGCTCGGACGACCCGGAGTTCGTCCTCGACCCGACCCGCGAGGACCCGCCGGACGACGACCTCGACGGCGACGACCTCGAACGCGGCTTCATGCTTCTGGTGTTCGGGGCGCTGGCGCTTTTGTTCGCGGCGATTAGCCTGTGAGCGGCGCGCGAAAAGAGATTCTTTTTCGTCGGTTCTGTCGCCGAGTTACAGCGTCGCGACCGCGCTTCGGAGCGCGTCGGCGGCGTCTTCGGCGAGTTCGGTCGCGCGCTCCTCGGAGCGGCCTTCGGCGTAGACGCGGACTTTCGGCTCGGTCCCGGAGGGGCGGACGAGCACCCACGCGTCGCCGTAGTCGAGGCGGTAGCCGTCGGTCGTGTTCGGGGTCGCGTCGGCCGATTCGGCGTAGTCGGCGGCGGCGTTGAGCATCGCCGTCAACTCGGCTTCCTCGTCGTATTCGAGGTTGATGCGGACGTTGTAGTAGTCCTCGTAGGGCGCGACGAGTTCGCTCGCGGGGCGCTCGGCGACGAGTTCGAGGAACTTCGCCGCGATGTACGCGCCGTCGCGGACGAGGCGGTAGTTGGGGTAGAACACTCCTCCGTTCCCCTCGCCCGCGACGGGGACGTTCCGACCCTCGCGCCAGAGCTCGCGGATGCGGGTGATGAGGTTCGTCGCGCCGATGGGCGTGAGTTCGAGGTCGGCACCGACCTCCTCGCAGACGTCGACGAGGCGCTGGGAGACGTTCACGGCGGAGACGGTCGCGTCGCCCGGTTCGAGGGCGGCGGCCGCGAGGGCGGCCAGCGACGCCTCGCCGGAGATGCACTCGCCGCGCTCGTTCACGAAGACGGCCCGGTCGGCGTCGCCGTCGTGGGCGATTCCCACGTCGGCGTCGGTCGCGCGGACGAGGCGTTCGAGGTCGCGGAGGTTCTCGGGGACCGGCTCGGACTGGCGACCGGGGAAGTGGCCGTCGGGCTGGGCGTTGACCGTGCGGACCTCGCAGCCGAGTTCGCGGAGGAAGTCGGGCGTGACGAGCGACCCGGCGCCGTGGCCGGGGTCGAGCGCGACCGTGAGGTTCGCGGCGGCGATTTTCTCGCGGTCGACGTTGGCGAGGAGGTCCTCGCGGTAGTCGTCGTTCGCGGTCTCGACCGACCGGACGCTCCCGACGGCGTCCCACTCGGTCACGTCGAACTCCTCGGCGAGGATGTGGTCTTCGATGCGCTCTAGCTCCTCGACGGCGAGTTCGACGCCGTCGTCGCCGACGAGTTTGACGCCGTTGAACTCCGGGGGGTTGTGCGAGGCCGTGATGACGACGCCCGGAACGGCCTGATTCTCGCAGTAGCGGACCGCCGCGGGGGTGGGGACGACGCCGAGGTCGTCCACGTCGACGCCGACGCTCGCCAGCCCGGACTCGGCGGCGTTGACGAACATCTCGCCCGTGGTTCGGGTGTCCCGTGCGATGGCGACCCGGCCGGTGTTCCAGACCGTGCCGGCGGCCTTGGCGACGCGGAGGACGAACTCCGGGGTGAGGCTCTCACCCACCACGCCGCGGGTGCCGCTGGAACCGAAGAGTTTCATTGAGTGTGTGTGAACCCCGGCGCGACAAAGCCGTTCCGAACTGTTGGTTCGCTCGTTACGTTCCTCGGTGAACCCGGGTCGCCGTATCCGGTGCGTTTACGCACGCCGCTCGCCCACGGTGACGTATGTTCCCGGAGTTCGAAGTCGTCCCCGCGGTCGACATGCAAGACGGCGAAGTCGTCCAGCTCGTGCAGGGCGAACGCGGCACCGAAAAGAGCTACGGCGACCCGGTCGAGGCCGCCCGCCGCTGGGTCGACGCCGGCGCGGAGACGCTCCACCTCGTCGACCTCGACGGCGCGTTCGAGGGCGAGCGGAAGAACGCCCCGGCGGTGGACGCCGTCCTCGACGCGGTCGACGTGCCGCTCCAACTCGGCGGCGGCATCCGCACCGCCGACGACGCCCGCGACCTCTTGGACCGCGGCGTCGACCGCGTCATCCTCGGCACCGCGGCCGTCGAGAACCCCGATATCGTCGCCGAACTCGCCGCCGACTACCCCGACGGCGTGATGGTCAGCCTCGACGCGAAAGACGGCGAAGTCGTCGTCTCCGGCTGGACCGAGGGCACCGGCCTCGACCCCGCCGAGGCGGCCGCCCGCTACGAGGAACTCGGCGCGGCGGCCATCCTCTTCACCGACGTGGACGTGGAGGGGCAGCTCGAAGGCGTCCACCTCGAGACGACCTCGGCCGTCGTCGACGCGGTCGACATCCCGGTCGTCGCCTCCGGCGGCGTCGCCTCGCTCGACGACGTGCGCGCGCTCCGCGAGGCGGGCGCGGCGGCGACCGTCGTCGGCACCGCGCTCTACGAGGGTCGATTCACGCTCGAAGAAGCGATGGAGGCGTAGTCGCGTCGCCGGCACGCCGAGGCGTGGTCGGGACGCCGCGCGCCGCTACGCGTCGAGATACGCGGCGACGGCCGCGGCGAGGCTCTCGACGGTCCCGTAGACGCCGACGGCGACGAACAGCGCGCCGATAATCGCCGTCACGGGGCACGAGGTCGCCAGGAACGGCCCGGCGAGGACGAGCATACTGACCGTCACCACGTCGCGTTTCGGACTGGCGGTCGCTCCGCGGCCCATCAGTCGCCCGCCCCCTGACGGGTCGACACTTTTCGCGTCGGTTCGCTCTCTATCACTTCAGACGCCCCCGCCGAGCACGACCGCGCTGACCGCGAGCGTCACCAGCGCGACGCCGAACGCGACAGCGACCCCGGACCGCGCGGTGAGCAGGAGTCCCCCGACGCAGATGGTGTACCCCACCACCAGCGCTCCCTTTCGCTGCATACTCCACCGTACGCGTCCGAACGCATGAACGCCCGTCAGACGCGCGTCTGACGCGTCGGCGGGGTGGCCCCGGTCGCTCGACGACGAGAATCCCTATATGCGCGGCCCGCCTCGAACGCGACATGAGCGACGCCGACCGACGCGCGGCCGTCTCCCGCGAGACGGCCGAGACGACCATCGACGTGACGCTGGCCATCGACGGCGACGGCGACGCGGTCGTCGACACCGGTATCGGATTTTTCGACCACATGCTGGAGGCCTTCGCCAAACACGGCCTGTTCGACCTGACGGTCCAGTGCGACGGCGACCTCCACATCGACGACCACCACACCGTCGAGGACGTGGCCATCGTCCTCGGCGAGGCGTTCACCGAAGCGCTCGGTGACAAGCGCGGCATCGTCCGCTACGCCGACCGCAAAGTCCCGCTCGACGAGGCCGTCGCCTCCGTCGTCGTCGACGTGTCGGGCCGCCCCTTCTTCGAGTTCTCGGGCGACTTTTCCCAACCGTACGTCGGCGAGTTCACCAGCCACATGGCCGAACACTTCGCCATGTCGCTGGCGATGAACGCCGGCCTCACGCTCCACGCGGGCGTCGAGGGCGACAACGCCCACCACGAGGTTGAGGCGCTGTTCAAGGCGCTCGCGCGCTCGCTCGACGACGCGACCCGCGTGGACCCGCGGCGCTCCGACACGCCGAGCACGAAAGGAAAACTGTAATCGCCGCCTGCTCCCTGATTCAGCGCGTTCGACCGCTCAGGGCCGCCGGAGCGTCCCCGAGTCGTCGACGAGCAGCCCGCGTTCGATTGCGTAGTCGAAGATGTCGGCCACCTCGTCGTCGTCGAGGTCGTACGCGCCGGACGCCAACGCCTCGACCTCCGCCCGCTCGACGGGGAACTCGCGGTTCTGGAGGATGCGGATGACCTTCCGGAACTTCGGCGGCTCCTCACCCCGGCCGGACTCGCCGTCGGGTCGGGGCTGCTCGTCGGCCGCCGACGCGGAGGGCTCGTTCTCGGTTTCGGTCTTGGCCTCGGCTTCGGTTTCGACCTCGGCTTCGTCGTCCACGCCGTCGTTGTCGTTCGCGTCGTCCCCCGGAGAACCAGCGTCGTCGCCCTCGTCGGGCGAGTCGTGGTCCGCCGGCTCCGGCGGCGTCGGCGCGGGGTCGACCGCGTTCACGTCGACGGAGGCGGCCTCGCCGCCCGACCCGCTCGTGGTTCGCTCCGGTGCCGCGGACGCGCCGGTCTCGGCCCGCGCGTCGTCGGCCACGTCCACGTCGGCGTCGACGCCGAGTCGGGAGAGAAGCGGCGCGATGACCTCGCTGAGGGTCTCCTCGCAGTGCTCGCAGAGGACGACGCGCCGCTGGTCGTCGGCCGGCGTCAACGCCGGCGGGAGTACCTCGAACACGCCGACGGCGTCGGTCCCACAGAAATCGCAGGTGCGTAGTTCGCGCATGGACGACCGGTCTCCGCGCCGACGGTTAAACCCATTCCCCGGACGCGGCGTCGGCGGCCCGCCGGCGGGGTCGCCGCCGAATCCCTCGGCCGCGGCGTCGCCGGTGACGGACCACTTAATGCATCCGCCCGCAAATCCCCCGACCAACGAATGTTCGACGAGATTATGGAGAAGTTCGAGGGCAGCCCGAGCCAGCAGGCTGTCATTCGGCTTCTCTTGGAACGGGGCTTTTCCGTCAACGACCAGGGACGGGTCGTCTCGGGCGGCATTGAGATACCGAACACCGGAATCGCCCGCGAGGCCGAGGTCGACCGGCGGGTCGTCGACTCGACGACCGACGCCATCCTCGACGACGAGGAGCTTCGACGAATCTTCCAGAACATCTCGTCGATTCCGAGCCTGATGGACCTCGCGCCGGTGCTCGACCTCTCCGTGCTCACCGTCGAGGTGGCCGACGCCGACGAGCCCGGCATCGTCGCCACCGTCACCTCGAAACTCGCTGACGCGGACATCTCGATTCGCCAGACGATAAGCGAGGACCCCGAGTTCACCGACGACCCGAAGCTCTACATCATCACCGACGAGCCGATTCCCGGCGACCTGCTCAACGACCTGTCGAACCTCGGCTTCGTCCGCCGAATCACCATCGCTTGAGCCCGCCCGTCGGCACCGCGGATATTCTGTCAACACGGCAATAAGATTCTTGTAACCTCCCGCGGTAGTTTTTCGCATGGTGTCCATGCGCAGTTGCATGTGCTGTGGTGAGCCGATTTCCGAGACGCGCCACCTCTGCGGCGTCTGCATCCAAAACGGGTGTACGTCGTACGCGGACGCCTGCGGCCAGTAGCGCGTCGATTCCGGTTCGAATCCCCGTCGCCGTCGCCGTCGCTCCCCGTTGGTCGCGTCGCTTGCCCTCCTCGCCGCCCGCGTCGGCGCGCCGACGACACGGTGCGAACGCTTTTCCACGCCGCGACGCCAACTCGGTGGCATGACCGACGCCTATCGAACCGTCGCCGGCCGGGGCGACGCCCGCTTCGAGGTCAACGGCTCGGAGTTCATCGGCTACGTCTCCCCCGCGGAGACGGTCGAGGAGGCGGAGGCGTTCGTCACCGAAATCGAGGAGCGCCACCCCGACGCGACCCACAACGTCCCCGCTTACCGGGTACCCGCGGGGTCGGCCTCGTCGTCGGTCCCCGGCGAGGGGAGCGTCATGCTCCGCGAGTACCAGAGCGACGACGGCGAGCCGAGCGGCTCGTCGGGGAAACCGGCGCTCAACGTCCTCGTCCAGCAGGACGTGCGCAACGTCGCCGCCGTCGTGACGCGCTACTACGGCGGCACCAACCTCGGCGTCGGCGGCCTCGCCCGCGCGTACTCCCGGGCCGTGAAAGAAGCGCTCGACGCGGCGGGCGTCGTCGAGGAGATTCCCCACGAGCGGTTCACCGTAACCGTCGAGTACGACGACTCGGGGAGCGTTCGCGGGCTGTTAGAAAGCGCGGGCGTCGAGTTCGAGGCCGCCTACGAGGCCGACGTGTCCTTCGAGGTTCGCGTCCCCGTCGAGGACGGCCCGGAGCTCCGCGACCGCATCCGGAGCGCGACCAGCGGCCGCGCGAACATCGAGTAGCACGGCCGTCGGTCCGATTCGACGACCCTCGGCGCGTCGGCGCTCTCTCCGTTTCCTTTTCGCCCCCGACCCGCGAGCCCGCGGGGCTTCGACCCGAAACGAAGGGGTTCGCGGACTCGGGTGTCGACCCCGCCGCACCCCTTGTAACAGTCTCTCACAGTAGTCTACGGGGGTTCGGTTCGGGACGTTCGACTCGAACGAAAACCCGCCGAGGGGAATCGTTTCTCGACCCGAAAAGAGGGGGTCTGCGAGGTCGTGGGAGACACGCCCCCGACCCGACGCCGTCAGTCGACGATTATCTCGGAATCCGTCGAGTCGTCCGACGACCGCTTGGGCGACATCTGTTCTTCGTACTGGGTGATCCAGTCCGCGAAACAGGTCGGACAGAGCCGCTGGTCGTCCACGGTCGAGCCGTCGACCTGTAACTGGACCGCACGAGCGAGGGCGTCTTCGACCGCTCGTCCACAGCCGTCGCACGGGTCGCTCATCGTCGGCACCCTCCGGCGGCGCGAGGTTCGTCCATGCGTCGGAGGTGCGCGGGCGGTAACTTAGTCGTTACCCGAATCCGGGCCGGCGGTCGTCGCGACCGCCCGCGAGCCGTGACGCGACGAGGCGGGGCGAGGCGGGACGAGACGAGACGAGACGAGACCGAGTTACGTCGTGCGGAACGCGCGGTCGCCGGCGTCGCCCAGACCGGGGACGATGTAGCCGTCGTCGTCGAGGTAGTCGTCGATGGCGACCGTCAGCAGGTCGACCTCCGGGAACTCGTTGTCGACGCGGAGCAGGCCGTCGGGCGCGGAGACGGCCGAGAGGACGAACAGCTTTTCGGGGTCGACGCCGGCGTTTTCGAGGATGTGGTCGAGGACCGAGCACATCGTCGAGCCGGTGGCGAGCATCGGGTCCGCCACGATGACGGTGTCTTTCTCCGTGATTTCGGGGAGCTTCACGTAGTCGATGGTGATGGGGAAGCCGCCGTCGTCGTCCATCCCCGCCTCCTCGTCGCGGCCGGCGGAGATGACGCCCTGCTTCGCCCGCGGGAACGCCTTGAGCAGCCCTTCCACGAACGGCGTCGCGGCGCGGAGCACGTTGATGATGACGACGTTGTCGAGCCCTTTCACGCGCTCGCCGGTCGTCTCCGCGAGCGGGGTCTGGATGGTGACGTACTCGGTCTCCATCGCGCCGTCGATTATCTCGTAGCCACAGATGCGGCCGAGTTTGACGAGGCCTTTCCGGAAGGCGACCTGCGTCGTCTCCACGTCCCGGAGGCGCGAGAGCGTGTCCTTCGCCAGCGCGTGCGTGATGAGGTACGCGTCGTCTCGGTCTTCGATGGGCATCTTACTGAGAAGGCGGTTTCCCGAAGGACATAAATGCGGCTATCGGCCGCCAGCGGTCGCCTGCGGGTAGTTCACGCGGAGAATGGGTCGGTGACCCATCCCGCGGTTTCAGTTCGTCACGAGGTACGTGACCGCCGTGAGCACGAGCGCCGCCGACGCGACGTTGACGACCGAGAAGGCCGCGAGGTCGAGGTACGACAGGCCGTAGACGACCACCGCCGCGAACACGGTCGAGAGGACGAGGTTCATCACGAACAGCACCCGCGGGTCGCCCTCGCCCCACTCTATCTCCTCGCCGCGCTTCTCGTCGTCGCCGCCGGCCCGCTCCGACTCGCCGCTCATCGTCGGCCCTCCGGGACCGCGCCCGCGGTCGGAACCGACTCGCGTTCCCGGGTCGGCTCCGCGAGTGCGACTTCCTCGCCGGGGTCGGTCGGGAAGTCGCCGGCGTCCGCGGACGCGCCGGGGTCGAGCAGGTGGGCGTCGAGCGCGGCCGCGAGTGCGTCTTCGTCCATCTCGCGGCCGATGAACACCAGTTCGGTCCGCCTGTCGCCGTGGTCGTCGTGCCAGTCGAAGTCGGGGTGGTTGCGGCGGTAGGCGTCCTGTTCGAACTCGGGTCGGGAGGCGACCCACGGGCCGGCGGCGGCGACGTACGCCGACGGCCCGGCCTGACTGTAAGTGTAGTGAACGTCCTCGGCTCCGGCGACCCACAGCGACCCCTTCGCGCGAACGACCGAGTCGGGGAGGTCGCCCAGCACCGCGGCCGCGCCGTCGGGGTCCAGCGGCGCGCGGCGGCGGTAGACGAACGACGTGACGCCGTAGGTCGCCTCGGCGTGGGGCGTTTCGTCGTGGTCGTGGTCGTGGTCTCCGTCCGTGTGGTCGTCGTGGTCGTGGTCGCCCTCGTCGCCGTCATCGTGGCCCGCTTCGCCCTCCAGCGTCGCCCGCCAGCCGACGGGCGCGTCGGGGTCGTGGCAGTCCGACAGGAGCAGGTCCACGTCCACGTCGCCGTGGTCCGTCTCCACCACGGTCGCGCCGGGGCGGAGCGCCTCGACCGCGTCGCGGACCGCCCCGAGCTCCGCGTCGGAGACGAGGTCGCGCTTGTTGAGGACGACGAGGTCGGCGCTCTCGACCTGTTCGACGAGGAGGTCCGACAGCGGGCGCACCGAGCCGTCTCCCTCCTCGGCGACGGTTCGGTCCGGGTCGCCGCCGCCGAAGGTGTCCGCGAACAGCCGCGAGTCGACGACCGTGGCGAGGCCGGCCACGTCGTAGCGGGCGGCCGCCCGCGAGGTGACGAACAGTCGAGCGACCGGGCCGGGCTCCGAGACGCCCGACGCTTCCACGACGAGGTGGTCGAACGACCGCTCGCGCGCGAGGCGGACGACCGCGGTTTCGAGGTCGTCTTGTAGCTCACAGCAGATGCAGCCGTTCGACAGTTCGGTCACGCCGCCGCCGACCGCGAGGTCGGACTCCTCGGCGACGAGTTCGGCGTCGACGTTCACGGAGCCCATGTCGTTGACGAGCACGGCGATGTCGCGGTCGCCGGCGTTCGTCAACAGGTGGTTGAGTAGCGTCGTCTTGCCCGCCCCGAGACTCCCGCCCAGCACCGTCACCGGAATCGTCTCCCCCGCGTTCATGAGCGGGGCTACCGGGGCCGCACATATGAAATCGCAGGTAACCAGCGCGGACGTTCGTGAACGATACCCTTTTGTCCGACAGCGGGCGAGTGTGTAAACTGATGACGCTCGCCGCGCGCATCGAATCCTTCCGCGAACTCGTCGAAGAGTGGCTCCGCGGCCTCTACCACGGGATGGTTTCGCACCCCGCCTACGAGAAGATAGAACAGCAGGCCGAGGACGACGAGGACGCGTTCATGCTCGCGTGCTTCCCCGACGCGTTCGGCATCCCCTCGCCCATCTCGTACTACACCGCCGAACTGCTCCCCTATCTCGAAGACGAGTTCGAGGCGTGGGAGCGGCGGATGTGGGACCGCGGGTCGCTCCTCGAACGCAAGGGCCACCAGTACCACTTCTAACATGCGCAAATTCGTCTTCTTCGGCGGCAAGGGCGGCGTGGGCAAGACGACGATGTCGAGCGCCTACGCGGTCAAGTGCGCCCGCGACGGCGTCCGGACGCTCCTCGTGTCGACCGACCCGGCCCACAGCACGAGCGACGTGTTCGACCAGTCCTTTACCGACGAGCCCGCGGCGGTCGCGGGCGAGTCGAACCTCGACGCGATGGAAATCGACCCCGAGACCGAGGTCCGTGAACATCTCATGGAGACGAAGCGGGCGATGGGCGACCAGGTCAGCCCGGCGATGGTCAACGAAATCGACCGGCAGATAGAGATGGCCCACCAGACGCCCGGCGCGTACGAATCGGCGCTGTTCGACCGCTTTATCGACGTGATGCGCTCGGCGGACGACTACGACCGGGTCGTCTTCGACACCTCACCGACCGGCGGGACGCTCCGACTGCTCTCCCTGCCGGAGTACCTCGACGGCTGGATTCAGCGACTCCTCCACAAGCGCAAGGAGTCGGTCAAACTGTTCGAACGCGCCGCCATCGGCAACAACGAGCCCCGGCGCATGATGGACGGCGACCCCATCATCGCCCGCCTCGAACAGCGCCGCGACGACTTCTCGTTCGCCAAGACGACGCTCCAGGACGACGCCGCCTTCTTCCTCGTCGTGAACCCCGACGAGCTATCGCTCCGCGAGACCGAGCGCGCCATCGACCAACTCGACTCTTACGGCCTCGACGTGCGCGGTCTCGCGGTCAACCGCCTCACGCCCGAACCCGACCCCGACGAGTCGGGCCGGGGGGCGACGTTCTTGCGCGAGCGAGTCAAGACAGAGCGCGAGCGACTCGACGACCTCCGCGAGAATTTTTCACCGCCGCTCGTCGCCGCCGTCGAGACGCGGGTCGCCGAGGTCAAAGGCGACTTCCTCGGCGAGGTCGCGGCCGAACTCGACATCGATACCGCGCTGGATACTCAGTAAGCTGTCACAACGAGCCGCGCGGCGGGAGTTTTCGACGTACCTCTCCGAACGAACCTGTCGTTCGAACACGATAGATGCCTATCTATCGTTACCGTTAAGGTAGGCATTTTCGTGTCTTCCAATGGGGCAGCGTACCATGGTACAAGTCATTTGGATGGTCGTCACGGTATTTGCGTTGTTTACCGTCGGGTATCTCGGTTACTCCCGATATCTCGCGCAGTTCGTCGAACTCGACGACAGTCGTGAGACGCCAGCGCACAAGTACGAAGACGGTCAAGAATACGTTCCGGCGAAAAAGCCGGTGTTACTGGGGCATCACTATTCGAGCATCGCGGGCGGCGCGCCGATTGTCGGGCCGATTACGGCGGGCGTGGTGTGGGGCTGGGTTCCCGCGCTCGCGTGGATTGCGCTCGGGAATCCGCTTCTCGGGAGCGTCCACGACTTCGTGTCGCTGTCGAGCAGCCTGCGACACGACGGGAAGTCTATCGGCTACATCATCGGCGAGTACGTCGGCGAGCGCGGCAAGAACATGCTGTTGTGGTTCGCGTTTCTCACCATCGTCCTCGTCGTCGCGGTGTTCGCCCTCGTGGTGGCCATCGTGTTCAACGCCTATCCCGAGGCGGCCACGGCGAGCCTGGTGTACATCGTCCTCGCGGTGCTGTTCGGCGTCTACCTCTATCAGCTGAATCTCCCGTTCCTGCTCGGGACGGGTGTGTTCGTCGCGGCGATGTTCGTCGGCGTCTACGCGGGGATTCAGTACCCGATTGCGCTGTTCGAGCCCGCGGCCCGCGCGCCCGCCGAGACGTTCGTCCTGTTCTCCGGCTCCGGCTCGTGGCTCCCGGGCGCGAGTTCGTTCAACGGGAACACCGCGGCGTGGGTCCCGATTATCCTCGTCTACGGGGCGGTCGCCAGTGCCCTCCCGGTGTGGGTGCTCCTGCAACCGCGCGACTACCTCTCGTCGTTCCTGCTGTACGCGGGCGTCGGCGGCGCGCTCGTCGCCATCGTCGCGGGCACGTTCTTCACGACCCCGACGCAGCCGCTCGTGACGAACCTCGAACCGTACTACGGCTTCATCGGTCGCTCCGGCGCGCCGCTGTTCCCGCTTCTGTTCATCACCATCGCCTGCGGGACCATCAGCGGGTTCCACTCGCTCGTCTCGTCGGGCACGACCTCGAAGCAGTTGAACAAGGAGTCCGACGCGCGCGTCATCGGCTACGGCGGCATGCTCGGTGAGGGCCTCCTCGCCACCGTCGCGCTGGCGACGGTCGCCATCATCGCGCCCGACGTGGGCGGCGGTATCGGCCTCGCGCTGCCGACGTTCGCCGCGGGCGGCGGCGTCATCCTGTCGAGCTTCGGCATCCCGACTGACTTCGGCGGGCCGTTCATGGCCCTCGTGCTGGTCAGCTTCCTCCTCACCTCGACCGACACCGCGGTTCGCCTCGGTCGCTACATGATGGAGGAAATCGTCGGGACGCCCGAGACGCCGGTCGAGGAGTTCGCGACCAATCGCTACGGCAACGCGTTCGTGCAGTCGCTGCCGGCGTACATCCTCATCACGAGCGGCTCGTGGCTGACGCTCTGGCAGCTGTTCGGGGGCGCGAACCAGCTGCTCGCCGCGCTGGCGCTCCTGACCGCGACCGTCTGGCTCGCCAACTGGGACGACTCCAAGCAGCTTCTCAGCACGGGCCTGCCGATGGCTCTCATGACGACCATCACGTCGCTGGGCCTGCTGTGGCTCGCGTTCCACGACAACGTCTACGCGAAGTTCATGAACCCCGAGTGGATGGCCTCGGCGGGCACCTTTGCGATGGTGGCCGCAGTCGTCCAAATCGTCCTCGCGCTGGTGCTCGTCTATCTGGCGCTGTCGCTGGCGAAAATCGGCTACGACAACATCAAAGACGCCCGGAGTTCGGGCGGCGGTGGCGGTCGCGGCGGTCGGCCGCAGCCGAGCGACGACTGACGCGCGACCGTTCGCCGTTCCGACGCCGCTTTTTCACCGACGCAGCTTCCCGAGGAGTCGGTCCAACAGCCCGTCGGATGCGGCCGGCGACCCGTCGCTCCAGAGCGTGAACGCGGCGACCGAGTCGGCGTTGCGGCTCGCCGCGGCGTCCTCGTCGCTCGGCGCGACGACGGCGAGGTTCACCTCGTAGTGGCCGTAGTAGCCGAACTTCAGGAGCGTCCGGTCCGCGAAGTCGGACACGAACGCCCGAACTTCCTCCGGCACCGCGTCGGCGACGAGCACGAAGGTGAACTCCGTCCCGTAGTGCTCCTCGTCGGGTTCTATCCACTCGTCGGCGAGCGCGTGGCCCAGTTCGACGAGCCGTTCGAGTTCGGCGACGGTGGCCGCGTCGACCCGCCGCGCGAACATGTACTCCATCGCGTGGTGGTTGGCGTAGTTGATAGACCGGTGGAGGAACTGCTTTTGGCTCTCCATCCGCATCGAGCCGAACAGGTCGAACCGCTCGCCGCGGACGGCGTACTCCCGCTGCAAGTCGTAGTTGTACATGAGCCGCTCGGCCGCCCGGTCGAGGTACTCGTCGTCCCACTCGGGGCGGTCGAGGGCGGACTCCGTGGCCGACGCATCCGACTCCTCCGGCCCATCCGGGTCTCCCGCCCCTTCGGCGTCCTCGGGTTCGACGCTCCTCATTCCTCGTCGGAGTCGTAGGGCACGGCATCGCCCGACACGGCCGGCGAGCCGAGCGCGAGCAGTTCGACCGGCTCCGCGGCGTCCTCGGGGTTGTACGCCCGGTGGGGGCTCTCGGGGTCGGCGACGAACAGGCCGTGGGCGTCGACTTCGAACGTCTCGTCCGGCGTCTCGACGAACAGCGTGCCCGAGAGGACGTAGAACGCCTCCTCCTGTTCTGTGTGGTAGTGGTACGAAAGCGGCACCTGCTCGCCGGGGGCGGCCCGGAAGCGGTTGAGCGCGACGGTCTCCAAGCCGGCCTCGCCGCCGATGCGGCGGAGTTCGCACGGGCGGTCGTCGGCGGGCTCGACGGCGGTTGCGTCCACGACGCGATATCCCATGAGACGGAGCAACACGTTCGACCGTATAAGCCCGTCGCGACCCGCCCGGAAACCAAGGTTTATTCGTGAAGGTTCCGAAGCGCGGCGCATGGCAGACTCGACCCGCGAGGGGTGCGGTCGGTGTTCGATGACGACCGTCGTGGACGCCACCGCCGACGAGTCTCGCGACCCGCTCGGCGACGACCGAATCGAACTCGACGAGGCGGCGCTTCGGGCCGCGTCGCCGGGGGCGTGGCTCGGTCGGCTGTCGGCTCGCCTCGACGCGGCCGCCGAGCGCTTCGTCTACGGCGACCGCTAGACGTTCTCACCCGTGTGCGAACCCGTCCCCTCGCAGAGTTTATACCGTCTGGCACGTACTCCCGTCAACGACAATGGAAGAGAGCATCTCCGGGTTCAAACGCCGTGGCACCTGGGACGAGGTCGTCGAACACGGGGAGCGAATCACCCGCGCGCTCCGCGACGCCGACGTCGACAGCACCGCCTTCGACGACTGGGACGAGTGGCGACCCAAGTCCCACGAGCGACTCGGTGAGGACGTAAACGAGAAGACGGCCCAGCAGGCCAGCGTCGGCGAGGGCGAAGGCGAGAAGGCGGGCAAGACGCCCAACGACGACCTCAAGACGGCGGGCGAGAAGCTGTCTCGGTCCTACGAGCGGGTCGAGGAGGGCGACAACGAGGGAGCCGTCGAGTCGTGGCAGGACTCCATCAACTACGTCGCCCGCGCGGCCGACTCCGCCGGGCGGAAGGCGCTGCGGAAGGTCGAGGACACGGTCTACCGCAACGTGATGACCCAGTTGGCTCCGTACTACTTCGACAACGAACTCGTGAGCGCGAACATCCAGCGGGTCGGCCGCGGCTCCGGCGACGAGCGGTTCGTCTTCGAGGTGAACGTCAACGACGACGAGCTGAAGTCGATGGTGTCGGAGACGCTGCGCGACTTCGAGGACGAAATCGACCGCTGGCACATCGACACGCCGAAAGAGACCGAGGTCGCGGAGGCCGTCGAGGGCGTGGAGGTGCCGACGACCGACGAGGAACACCGGTCTAACTGGACGACGAACTGAGCCGGATCCGGGTTCGGCTCGACTCGCCGCCCGCCGCCCGCCGTCGGCACGCGCTTCCGTCGGCACTCGCCGCCATCGACAATACTGATACCGCTCGCCCGCGACCCTCCGGTATGCCCGAGCCGCTCCGAGTCGAGTCCGGCGAACTGACCGCAGACGAAATCCTCGACGCGCTCCGCGAGGGTCGCCGCGTCGTCGTCCAAGCGGAACTGCTCGGCGGCGTCCACGAGGTGACGCTCCGCCACGACGGGACGGTCTTTTACTGCGACACGCCGACGACGCTCCACAAACACGAGGACGAAGACGGGATGCGCGCCTGCGTGCTGAAGATGGGCTACGCGAAAGAGTAGCGTCGGTGCGGTTCCCGGCCGCGGCGGCCGCTCGCTCGCCTGTAAGTGAGGGTTTAATCCGACGCACGGCGAACAGGTGTGCATGGCCGACGCACCGGACATGGGCGAACTGATGGAGACCGAGGACCCGAACTTCGGACAGGTCCTCGCGTGCGTCTTCGGCATCCAGAGCCACGAGAGCCGGACGTATCTCGCACTACTCGACAACCCCGGAAGCACCGTCGCGGAGCTGGCGGAGGTGCTCGACCGCGACCGCAGCAACGTCAACCGCTCTTTGACGACGCTCCTCGACAAGGGCCTCACCGAGCGCAAGCGCCGCCTGCTCGACCCCGGCGGCTACGTCTACCAGTACACGGCCACCCCGCTCCCCGAGGCCAAGGAGATGATGCACGCCGCGCTCGACGAGTGGGCGGAGGACGTTCACGCCCGCATCGACGCCTTCGGCGAGTCGTAGGTTCTTCGTCGTCTTCGAAGCCTCTCGGCCGACCGCGTTCTCGGTGCGCCTGTCGCCCGGCAGGTGCCGCCCAAACCCGCCCGCTTTTGTCCCTCTGGTGCCACCGCCCGAGCAATGAGCCTCGAACTCACGGCACCCGCCCCCGAGGAGCCATCCGTCGCCGACGACGGCACCTGGCTCGAATGTATCGCGTGCGGCGCGCAGTTCGCGCCGTTCGAGGACGTTCGGTACACCTGCGACGACTGCGACGGCCTCCTCGAAGTCCGCTACGCGTCCCCGCCGACGTGGGACGACTTCGAGGGCCGCGGCGTCTGGCGCTACAACGCCGCGCTCCCCTTCGAAGAGGGCGTCTCGCTCCCCGAGGGCGCGACGCCCCTCCACGAGGTCCCGCGCCTCGAAGCCGACGTGGGCGTCGAGACGCTCCGCGTCAAACACGAGGGGATGAACCCCACCGGCTCGTTCAAGGACCGCGGCATGACCGTCGGCGTCCGCGTGGCGAAGGAACTCGGCGTCGGCCGCCTCGCCTGCGCCTCGACCGGCAACACCTCCGCGGCGCTCGCCGCCTACGGCGCGCGCGGCGGGATGGAGACGCTCGTGTTGCTCCCCGCCGGGAAGGTCGCCGCCGGGAAAATCGCGCAGGCGTCGCTCCACGACGCGCGCATCCTCGAAGTCGACGGCAACTTCGACTCCTGTCTCGACATCGTCCAGGACCTCGCCGCCCGCGGCGAGGCGTACCTCCTCAACTCGCTGAACCCCTTCCGACTGGAGGGCCAGAAGACCATCGGCCTCGAAATCTTAGAGGAGTTCCACGAGGACTACGGCAGCTACCCGGACCGCATCGTCCTCCCCGTCGGCAACGCGGGCAACACCTCCGCGCTCTACAAGGCGTTCCGCGAACTCGTCCAGTCGGGCGCGCTCGACGCCGACGACGTGCCGAAACTGACCGGCGTGCAGGCCGAGGGTGCGGCCCCGATGGTCGAGGCCGTCGAGAACGGCTGGGACGACACCCAGCGCTGGGAGAACGTCGAGACGCGCGCGACCGCCATCCGCATCGGCAACCCGGTCAACGCGCCGAAGGCGCTCCCCGGCATCCGCGAGACCGACGGCACGGCCGTCGCCGTCTCCGACGAGGAAATCACCGCGGCGCAGCGCGACCTCGCGGCCGAGGGCGTCGGCGTCGAACCCGCCTCCGCCGCCTCCGTCGCCGGCCTCCGAAAGCTCCGCGCCGAGGGCGTCGTCGACGCGGACGAACAGGTCGTCTGTCTCACGACGGGCCACCTGCTGAAGGACCCCGACGCGGCGTTCGAAGCGGGCGACGACCCCGAACCGGTCCCGAACGACACCGAAGCGGTCCTCGAACACCTCGCCGAGTAGGCGCGCCGCCGGGCCCCGTGCCGACCGTGGCTGACCGTCGCTGACGGCCGCACACGACGGCGCTCGCCGCGGTCCGACCGCCGGCGATGACGCGCGTCGGGTGCGCGTCTGACACATTCTTTTCATTCTGTGGTACGTCGTGGCACACGATGTCGCTCAGCAGTATGCCGACCGGGACCGTCAGCCGGGACGGGGCCGGTTCGAGAACGTACCCGCCGGACGGAATCGACAACGGGCCGTCCGAAACCGCGTCTTCGGCCTCCGCAGCCCCCGCGTCTTCGGCCACGTCCACCAACGAATCCACGGCCTCGTCAGCGCCCTCGTCCTCGCCCGCATCCTCACCCGCGTCCGCGACTCCGTCAGCACAGGCGTCCACGGCCTCGCAGTCGCGCGGCCGTCAGCAGTCGCGCGGTCGCCGCCCGTCGCCCCCCGACGACGCGCGGGGCCGAGACGCCCTCCAGCGCGAGAACGAGGCGCTTCGGCGCGCGAACGCTCGGCTCAACGCCCGACTCGACAGCGCCGAAACGAACCAACAGGAGATAATCGACCGCTACGAACGGTTGCTGGCCGAGCGTCGGGACGGGAGCCGAAAACAGACCCGCGGTCGCTCGGCCCGGCGAAACGACCGGTCGCGCCGCTCGGGAGTCGAATCGAACGCGGCCGACGCGGTGCGGTCCGCCGTCGGGCGCGTGGTCGAGGGCGTCGCGTCGGCGCTCGGCCGACGGTAGCTCGTCTCGTTTTTCAGAAGATTCGGGTCGGCCGCTTCAGAGCGTGATGAGGTCGACGTCGATGATGCGGTCGTCGGCGAGGAGCTTTTCGCGGACGCTTTCGGGCACGTCGTCGTCGAGGTTGTAGACGGTCAGCGCCTCGCCGCCGGCCTTCGCGCGGCGGGCGTTGAACATCCCGGCGATGTTCACGTCGTTCTCGCCGAGGACGGTCCCGATGAAGCCGATGACTCCCGGCTTGTCGTAGTTGCGGGCGACGAGCATCTGGCCGTACGGGATGGCGTCCAGCCGGTAGCCGTTGATGCGGACGATGCGCGGGTCCTCGCCGGTGAACAGCGTCCCCGAGACGGTCATCTCCTCGTCGCCGTTGCGGACGGTGACGGTCACGAGGCTCTGGAAGTCGTCGGACTGGCGGGACTTCGACTCGACGACCTCGATGCCGCGCTCCTCTGCGACCTGCGGGGCGTTGACGGCGTTGACCTGCCATTCGAGCGGCGCGAAGACGCCCTTCAGCGCGGAGGCCGTGACGAGTTCGATATCCTCGGCGGCGATGTCGCCGGTGTAGGTGACCTCGACTTCGTTGAGGCGCCCGCCCAGCAGTTGGGCGGCGATTTTGCCGGCGGTCTCGGCGAGGCCGATGTACGGCTGGATGCGCGGGAAGGCGCTCTCGTCGACCGAGGGCGCGTTGAGCGCGTTGATGACGGGTTCGTCGCGGAACGCGGCGACCACTTGGTCGGCCGTCGAGACGGCGACGTTCTCCTGTGCGGCCGAGGTGGACGCGCCGAGGTGCGGCGTGACGACCACGTCGTCGACGGACAGAAGCGGGTTGTCGGGCGAGACGGGCTCGTCTGCGAACACGTCGACCGCGGCTCCGTCGATGACGCCGGCGTCGACGGCCTCGGCGAGGGCGGCCTCGTCGACCACGCCGCCGCGGGCGCAGTTGATGAGGTAGCCGCTGCCCATCGTTTCGAGTTCGTCGGTGGAGATGAGCCCCTCCGTCTCGGGGGTCAGCGGCGTGTGGACGGTGAGGAAGTCGGCGCGAGAGAGACAGGCGTCGAACTCGACGAGTTCGGCACCGAGCTGGTCGGCGCGCTCCTCCCCGATGTAGGGGTCGAAGGCCACGATGTCCATCCCGAGCGACGAGAACTTCTTTGCGACCTCCTGGCCGACGCGGCCGAGGCCGACGACGCCGAGGGTCTTGCCGTTGACCTCGTTGCCGAGGTAGTCGGACTTGGCCCACTCGCCGTCCTTCAGGCGGGCGTGAGCCTGCGGAATCGAGCGCGCGGCGGCGAAGCCCATCGCGACCGTGTGCTCGGCGGCGGCGCGGACGTTCCCCTCGGGCGCGTTGGCGACGATGACGCCGTGTTGGGTCGCGGCGTCGATGTCGATGTTGTCGACGCCGATGCCGGCGCGTCCGACGATGACGAGGTCGGGTGCCGCCTCGAACACCTCGGCGGTCACCTGCGTTCCGGAGCGGACGATGAGCCCGTTCGCGTCGGAGACGGCTTCGAGCAGCGCGTCACCTTCGACGTCGTACGCGGTCTCTACCTCGTAACCGGCCTCGCGTAACCGGTCCAGACCCGCGTCGGCGATCGGGTCCGTGACGAGTACCTTCATGCGCGTAGGGTCTGACCCGTGCGGGTTAAGGGTTGTCACAACGGCCGATATCGTGACATTGAGACTGTCTCGCATGGGTTGGCGTCTCAACACGTTCGCCCACTAGTATTATCTGCGCGAGTCCGATAGATTCAGTAGATGGTCTTCCGTCCCGAGAACGCTTCGCCGGCGACGCAACCGCCCGAGGTGTCGCTTCCGGACTCCGGGTCCGTGCTCATCGCCGGCCCGACGATGACGCGGAAGCGGCGGCTCATGCTCTCGATGCTCGCGCCCGGCGAGCGTACCGACGCGGGGACGGTCGTCGTGACGACGAAAAAGCCCGCCCCGAGCATCGCACGGGAGCTGTCGTACATCAGCGGGTCGCCCCCGGAGCAGTTCGAGGTCATCGACACGACGAGCGTCGCAGACCTCCTCGATGACCGCGCCGACGCGGGAAACCTCCGGTACGTCTCCAGCCCCGGCGACCTGACCGGCATCGGCATCCACCTGACCGAGTCGCTCCGGGAGCACTACGAGGCGAGTCGGTCGGCCCGCGTCGGGCTGCACGTCCTCTCGACGCTCGTGATGTACACCGACCTCAAGCGGCTGTTCCAGTTCCTCCACGTCATCACGGGCCGCATCTCCGCGGCCGGGTTCACGGGCGTCTTCACGCTCGACACCGGCTTCGTCGACGAGCGCGAACTCGCGCTCCTCAAACAGCCGTTCGACGGCTTCGTCGAGACGCGCGACACCGACGGCGACCCCGAGTTCCGGGTCCGCGGCCTCGACGACGGCCCGCGGTCGTGGACGCCGCTTCGAATCTGAGCGGGTTCCGGAGGCGGCCGGCGAGCCTTCTCACGACAGGTGCGTCACCGCGAGGTCGACCAGCGGCGAGTTCGCCCGGTCGAACGTCGCGATGGCCCCCGACCACTCGTCGTGCGGATAGATGGCGACGACGACCTCGTCGAACCACCGGATGACGGCGTTCAACTCCCCGTAGTCATCGAGTTCGGGTTCGTTGACTGGCTCGCCGAGCGCCTTCATCACGAGCGTCTTCACGCGCTCGGTGCGCGCGTCCGGTTCGAGCGCCTCGTCGATATCGCCGCGGAGGTAGAGCAGTTCGAACGCCTCGCCGTCGTACTGGCCGACCGCGCGCACCTCGGCCTCGTCGAGGTCGTGCAGGCTTCGGACGAACTGTCGGAGCGGACTGTCTCCTTCCTCGCCGAAGTCCTCGGCAAGGTCGGCTTCGACGTCGCTGAGCGTCTCGTGTTCGGCGTCGTGGAGGTCGTCCATACGTGTTGTCAGGGAGACGATGGATAAATAGCTGTGCGCGGCGTCGCCGCGGTTTCCCGGCGGTCGGCTCGCCAGCGTCCCTCCCGCGCCGCATAACTGCCGACGCGGAAGCTTTGAAACCCCGCGGCGACGACGGGCAGATATGCGCATCATCGCCTTCGACTTCGACGGCACGCTCTCGGACTCCGAGATGACGGTCCTCCTCGGCAAGAAGAACGGCACGGCCGACGAGATGGCCGACATCACCGAGCGAGCCATGAACGACGAGCTGAGCTACGCGGAGAGCCTCCGGTCGCGCGCCCGCCTCCTCGAAGGTCTCGAAGAGGAACTCGCAGAGGAGGCCTACGGCGAGGTGGCACTCCGCCCCGGCGCGGCCGACCTCATCCAGCGCCTCCGCGACTACGGCCACCACGTCGCCATCTTCACCGGCGGCTTCGAACGCGGCGTCGAGCGCGCGCTCGAAAAGGAAGGCGTCGAAGTCGACGACATCGTCTCGAACCGCCTGCCCGTGAAGGGCGGCCGACTCACCGGCGACGTGGAAGGGTCGCTTATCGAGGGCACGAAGGACACGGCGCTGGAGACTCACGCCGCCGAACTCGACGTACCCATGGACCGAACGGTCGCGGTCGGCGACGGCGCGAACGACCTCCCGATGCTCGAAGTCGCCGGCCTCTCGGTCGGCTTCGTCCCCAAGGACGCGGTCCGCCCGGCCTGCGACGCCGTCGTCGCCTCCATGGACCGACTCGGAAAGCTCTTCGAGAGCCACGGGATTCTCGACGCCGACGAGTAGACTGCTTGTGGTCTGCTAACACTTATCATATCTCGGCCCGTAGCGCCGCGCATGGCAATCAGCGACGTCAACACGCCCGAACTCTGGGTGGCGGGCTTCGCCTTCGTGGTTCTCGCGGTCGCCGCCCTGTTCGAAGGCGTCGTCCTCCTCGATGTCCGCACACTCGGCGTCGACGAGTCGCTTCCCGCGGCCGTGGCAGTCGTGGGGACGATGCTGGCGCTGTGGTGGTTCGACGACGGGTGAGCGCGACCGCGACTGCGACCGCGACCCAGACAGGACAGAACAGAACTGAACCGACGCTGAACTGCTCTTTTTGCGACCGTGCGAACCCCGGAGCGACGCGACCGAACGGGGACAACGATTAAGTCGATGTGTAAAGTATACTTTACTGTAAAGCGAACTTTCCACCCGGCTTCCCGCGACCGGCGCTTTACACAGCACTATGTCACAAGTCCAACGCTCACCGACGCCTCGGCTCTCCAGACAACGGCGGTACCGGCGCCTGCTGTTCGGTTCCATCGGAGCGGGCGTCCTCGCCTCCCTCGTCCTCCGATTCCTCGACTACCCCGTCCTCGGGGAAGCCGTCTACTGGCTCGGCATCGTCGCCGCGCTCGCCGTCTGGCGCGGCACCGACGTCGCGCTGTTCGACGAGCGCGACCGCTCGCTCGAACGGCGGGCGAGTCAGCTCACCATGACCGTCGCCGCGGTGGTTCTCGTCCTCGGCGCGTCCGCCGCCCGACTCGGTGCGACGCTCGAGCTGTTCGAGGTCTCGCCGTTCCTCTCGGGCGCGCTGTACGGCTACGTCGGGCTGTTCGGGCTCTTCGCCCTGTGCTACCTCTGGGTCCGCGCTCGGACATGAAAAACGGGCTCCGAACGCGCCGCGAGGCCGCCGACCTCAGCCAAGGCGAACTCGCAGAGGCGGTCGGCGTCACCCGACAGACCATCAACGCCATCGAGCGCGAGCGGTACGACCCGTCGCTCGAACTGGCGTTCAAGCTGGCGGCGTACTTCGACTGCCGCGTCGAGGACCTCTTCGACCCGGAACTCGATGCCGACCTGACCGCCTAAAAAATCAGCTCGCCGTTTTTCGGACGCTTCCTCACCGATTCAGGGTGTGAATCGCCTGTCCGAGCGCGTTCTCGGCGGCCTCCATGACCGCTTCCGCGAGCGTCGGGTGGGTGTGGATGGTCGAGGCCACGTCTTCGAGCGTCGCGCCCATCTCGATGGCGAACGCGAGTTCGGCGATGAGTTCGGAGGCCTCGGGGCCGACGATTTGCGCCCCGAGGACGAAGCCGGACTCCTCGCCGGCGACGACGCGGACGAAGCCGTCGGCGTGGTTCGTCGTCAGCGCGCGGCCGGACGCCCGGAAGGGCATCTGCCCGACGATGGGCGTGAAGCCGGCCTCCTCGGCGTCGGCCTCGGTCATGCCGACCGTGCCGATTTCGGGGTCGGTGAACACCGCGGCGGGGACGGCCTGACTGTCGAAGGCGACCGGTTCGCCGGCGACGTGCTCGGCGGCGACGATGCCCTCCTTCGAGGCGACGTGCGCGAGCATCGGCGTGTCCTCGACCACGTCGCCGACGGCGTAGATGTGCTCCACGTCGGTGCGGCGGCGGTCGTCGACCGAGAGGAATCCGCGGTCGTCGGCTTCGAGACCGGCGTTCTCGATGTCCATCGTGTCGGTGACGGGCGAGCGCCCGACGGCGACGAGCACCTTGTCGGCGCGGTACTCGTTTTCCTCGCCGTCTTCGGTCTCGGTCGTCACCATGATGCCGTCGTCCTCCTCGCGCCAGCCGCTGGCTCCCTCGCCGAAGTGCATGTCGATGCCGAGCTCTTCGGCGCGCTTGCGGACGACGCGGGCCACGTCGGACTCGTAGCCCGGCAGGATGTCGTCGAGCATCTCGACGACGGTCACGTTCGCGCCGAGTTTCGCGAACGTCGTGGACAGCTCCATCCCGATGTAGCCGCCGCCGACGACGACCAGTCGCTCCGGGACGGTGTCGGCTTCGAGGGCGTCGCGCGACGACCACACCGGCTCGTCCCCGAAGTCGAAGCCGGGAATCTGGATGACGCGCGAGCCGGTGGCGATGATGCAGTGTTCGAACTCGATGGTCTCCGAGCCCTGCCCCTCGCCGCCGTGGGCGATGCGGACGGCGTGTTCGTCCTTGAAGCGGGCGGTTCCCTCGACGAGGTTGACGCCGTTCGCCTTACAGAGCTTCTCGACGCCGCCGGTGAGTTGGTCGACGACGCCGCTCTTCCAGTCGCGCAGTTGCGACATGTCCACGACGGGGTCGGCGTGGATGCCCATCTCCTCGGCGTTGCCCGCCTCGTGGGCGAGGTTCGCCCCCGTGATGAGCGCCTTCGAGGGGATACAGCCGTAGTTGAGGCAGGTGCCCCCGTAGGCGTCCTTCTCGACCAGCGTCGTGTCGATGCCGTTCTGTGCGGCGCGGATGGCGGCGACGTAGCCGCCGGGTCCCGCGCCGATGACGAGCAGTTCGGTTCCGGTTGCGATGTCTCCGACGACCATTATTCTAACACCAGCAGTTTGGGGTCTTCGAGCAGTTCTTTCACGCGGTTCGTGAACCGAGCGCCCTGCGCGCCGTCGACGACGCGGTGGTCGAACGACAGCGAGAGAGTGAGGACGTTTCGCGGCACGACCTCACCGTCGACGACCCGGGGCTTTTCTTTGATGGCTCCGAGCGCAAGAATCGCCACCTCGGGGTAGTTGATAATCGGCGTGGCGTACTCGCCGCCGATGCCGCCGACGTTGGTGATGGTGAAGGTGCCGCCGCGCATCTCCTCGGGCGCGATTTTGCGGTTGCGGGCCTTCTCGACCTTCTCGTTCATCTCGTCGGCGAGTTCGAGCATCCCCTTGCGGTCCGCGTCGTGGACGACGGGGACGAGCAGACCGGCGTCGGTCGCGGCCGCGACGCCGATGTTGTACTCGTCGCGCAGGACGATTTCCTCGTTTTCCTCGTCGAGCTGCGAGTTGAGGTACGGGAAGTCCTTCAGCGCCGCGACGACGGCCTTCATCACGAACGGCATGTAGGTCAGCCGCGAGCCGCGCTCCTCGGCGACGGGCTTGAGCTGTTCGCGCAGTTCGACGAGTTCCGTCACGTCCACCTCGTCGTGGTGGGTGACGTGCGGCGCGGTGTACTTCGACCGCTGCATCTGGTCGCCGATGGCCTTGCGGACGCCCTTGTAGGGGACGCGCTCGCCGGCACCGGGGCCGGCCTCGGGCGGTGCGGGTTCACTCGCCGCGTCGCCCGTCGCCTCGGCGGTCGCGGTTCCGGCGTCGGCCTCGGCGGACACCGCCTCGGCGTCCGCGGCCTGCGCCTCGCGCTGTGCTTGGGCGTACTCCTGGACGGCCTCGGGCGAGACGAACGCCTCGCCGTCGCGCATCTCCGTCGCGGGGACCGCGTCGATGTCGACGCCCTCCTCTTTGGCCAGCGCGCGGGTCGCGGGCGCGGCGAGCGTCTGCTCGCGGTCGGCGCTCTCGGCCGGCGCGGACGAGGAGGCGGACGCGGACGTTCCCTCGTCGCGCTTCGCGGTCGCGGACTTCCCGTTGGTCTGGACGGTCCGCGGGCCGCTGGGTTCGTCGTCGCCGTCGCCGTCGTCGTCCGCGGCGGCGCGAACGTCGCCTTCGGTCACGCGGCCGCTCGGGCCGCTGCCGTCGACGGCGTCGAGGTCGACGCCGAGTTCGCGGGCGAGGCGGCGGACGCTCGGCGGGGCGAACACGCGCCCGCCGGAACCCGACTCGTCGTCGCTAGCGCCGTCGGCGTCGTCGCTCTCGGCCGACTCAGACCCGGCCGCTTCGGCGTCCGCGTCGGCGGCCTCGGCGGCCTCCTCGTCGTCGCCATTCTCCTGAATGGTGATGATGACGTCGCCGACGGGGACGACCTCGCCCTCCTCGGCGAGGAGTTCCTTCACCGTCCCGTCGAACGGCGAGGGCACGTCGACGAGCGCCTTGTCGGTCTCGACCTCCGCGAGCACCTGGTCTTCGGTTACCTCGTCGCCCGGCGCGACGTGCCACGTTACGAGTTCGCCTTCCGCGACGCCTTCACCGACGTCGGGGAGTTTGAATTCCTTGAGCGCCATCGTTCAGAAGTTCACCGCCTCACGAATACCTTCTTCGACGCGGGCGACCGACGGGAGGTAGTAGTCCTCCAGCGCGTACAGCGGGTACGGCACGTCGTAGCCCGCGACGCGCTTGACCGGCGCTTCCTGATAGAGCAGCGCCTCCTCCTGAACCGTCGCCGTGATTTCGGCGCCGAGGCCGCCGTTCTTCGGGGCCTCGTGGACGACCACCGCGCGGCCGGTCTTCTTGAACGACTCCACGATGGTCTCGCGGTCGAGCGGCGAGATGGTTCGGATGTCCACGACCTCGGCGTCGATACCCTCTTCTTCGAGGTTCTCGACGGCCTCCAGCGTCGGGCGCGTCATCGCGCCGAAGGTGAACACGGACACGTCCGTGCCCTCGCGGCGAACCGCGGCCTCGCCGATGGGGACCGTGTAGTCGTCTTCCGGGACCTCGCCGCGGAACGCCCGGTAGATGAGCTTCGGCTCCATGAAGATGACCGGGTCGGGGTCGCGGATGGCGGAGATGAGCAGTCCCTTCGTGTCGTACGGCGTCGAGGGGATGACGACCTTCAGGCCGGCCTCGTGCGCGTAGAACATCTCCTTGGACTCCGAGTGCGACTCGGGGGCGCGGATGCCGCCGCCGTAGGGCGCGCGGAGCACCATGGGGAGCGTGTAGCGGCCGCGGGTGCGGTTGCGGAACCGCCCCATGTGGCTCACGATTTGGTCGAATCCGGGGTACATGAAGCCGGAGAACTGAATCTCGGGGACCGGCTTCAGCCCCATCGCGGCCATGCCGATGGCCGTGCCGACGATGCCCGATTCGGCCAGCGGCGTGTCGATGACGCGGTCGTCTCCGAACTCGTCCCAGAGGCCCTCCGTGGCCCGGAAGACGCCGCCGTTCTTGCCGACGTCCTCGCCCATGACGAGCACCTCGTCGTCGAGGTTCATCTCGGTGTAGAGACCGTCCCGTACCGCCTGCACGATGGTGAGGTTCTGACTGCTCATTCTCTGAGGAATCCTTCGTCGCCGAACTTCTCGCGGAGCGCTTCGAACTCCTCGTACTGTGCCTGAATCTCCGGGGTCCGCTCGGCGTAGGCGTAGTTGAACATCTCGCTCGGGTCCGGCCGCGGGTCGGACTCGGCCGCCTCGATGGCGTCCGCGACCCGTCCTTTCACGTCTTCTTCGATGGCCTCGACGGCCTCGTCGTCGATGCGGCCCGTCTCGCGGAGGAACGCCTCCAGCCGCGGGATGGGGTCTTTCGCCTTCCACTTCTCGACTTCCTCGTCGTCGCGGTAGACGGTCGGGTCGTCGGCGGTCGTGTGCGCGCCGAAGCGGTACTGGACCGCCTCGATGAGCGTCGGGCGGCCCTCGCCCTCGCCGGGGTTCTTCGCCTTGTCGAGCGCCGCCTTCGTCACGGAGTAGACCGCGAGCGGGTCCATCCCGTCGACCTGCACGCCGTCGATGCCGTAGGCGGTCGCCTTCTGCGCCAGCGTCTCGGAGGCGGTCTGTCGCTCCCGCGGCACCGAGATGGCCCACTGGTTGTTGTTACAGAAGAAGACGTTCGGGGTGTCGAAGACGCCCGCGAAGTTCAGCCCCTCGTGGAAGTCGCCCTCGGAGGTCGCGCCGTCACCGAAGTAACAGATGACGGCCGTGTCGTCCTCGCCGCGGAGCTTCTTCGCCCACGCCGCGCCGGTCGCGTGGGGAATCTGCGAAGCGATGGGGACCGCGGGCGGGAAGAGGTTCACGCCCTCGGGCATCTCGTTGCCCTTCTCGTGGCCCATCCAGTACAGAAGCGTCTGCTTCAGCGGAAGCCCCCGGAGCAGCGACGCGCCGTGTTCGCGATAGCTCGGGACCATCCAGTCCTGTTCGTCGAGCGCGATTGCGCTCCCGATTTGTGCGCCCTCCTGTCCCGACAGCGGCGGATACGTCCCCATCCGCCCCTGTCGCTGGAGACTCACCGCCCGCGTGTCGAAGTGCCGGGCGAGACGCATGTATCGGTACATCTCGACGAGCGTCTCGTCGTCGATGTCGGGAACCTCGCCGACGACGGTCCCGTCCTCGTCGAGCACTCGTACCTGGTCCTGCGGGTCGCGTTGAAGCACGCTCACGGGAGAACCCTCCTGTTCATGGCAAAATCGACACCCGCCGGCGTTATATTGTTTTCGTATATAATTTACTTTGACTCGGAATATTGCGTCTCGCGTCGTGCTATGTCAACTCACACGGGGTAAAATTGGACATTTTCGCTTCTAAACGATTCTTCCTGACGTTCATTCGTGTGAACCCACACATCACCGAGAGATAATCGGAAATATCGGCAGCGTTGCAGGTCCGCTTCGGGGCGGGCGTGGAGTCGGACCGGATGTCGGACCCGGATGGCTGAGTCGGGCGGACGCGAGGGGTGGCGACCGCGGCCTACTGTCCGGCGGCCGCGCGGGCGGCCTGCCGCGCCTCCTCGACGCTCGACCCCTCGCGGAGGAGCGCGTCCACGAACAGTTCGCCGGCCTTGTACGACGACCGGACCATCGGGCCGGACGCGCAGTAGAGGAAGCCCAGTTCGTCTTCTGCGACGCGCCGCCACGTCTCGAAGGCGTCGGGGTGGACGTACTCGAACACGTCGAGGTGGCTCCGGGAGGGCTGGAGGTACTGGCCGAAGGTGACGATGTCAACGTCGGCCTCGCGGAGGTCCGAGAGGGTCTGGTAGACCTCGTGGGCGTGCTCGCCGAGGCCGAGCATGACCGAGGTCTTCGTGTGGATGTCGGACTCGTCTGTCACCTGCTGGAGCACCGAAAGCGACTGCTCGTAGCCGGCGCGGCGGTCCCGAATCGGCCACTGGAGGCGCTCGACGGTCTCGATGTTGTGGGCGATGACGTCGGGTCCGGCGTCGATTATCTTCCGGACGTGCTCGGGGTCGCCCTGGAAGTCGGGAATCAGCACCTCGACGAGCACCTCGGGGTCGCGGCGCTTGATTTCGCGGATGGTCTCCGCGAAGTGGGCCGCGCCCTGGTCCGGCAGGTCGTCGCGGTCCACGGAGGTCAACACGACGTAGTCGAGGCCGATTTCGGTCACCGCGTCGGCGACGTTCGCCGGTTCGTCGGGGTCCAGCGGCTCCATCCCGCCTGTCGTCACGTCGCAGAAGTTACACCCGCGCGAACACCGGTCGCCCATGAGCATGAACGTGGCCGTCCCGGGGCCGTCGCGGCCGCTCCAGCACTCCCCGAGGTTCGGGCAGTTCGCCTCCTCGCAGACGGTGTTGAGGTTCCGGTCCCGGAGCGTCGATTTGATATCGGTGAAGCGCCGGCCCGATGGCGGTCGCATCTTCAACCAGTCTGGCTTCCGCCGCGTGCGCATAGGCAGTTCTTGCGAGGCGACGGGCAAAAACGTGAGGATTGGTCCGCCGTCTGTCGGGTTGGCGGCGGGATCGCTCGCCGGAGGCGACCGAACCCGCGTCGCCACGATACCGTTCGGTCGAACAATGGTCTACGGTAGCACACGTTGTTCAGAATAGTTCAAACGAACAGTTCTATCACGGAAAGCGAAACGTCCACCTCGGATACATCACGACTTTCCATCAAACAGCACGTACGACCGTGCTAGATATATCACATAACTGAAAAACTTATATTCGAGTAAATACTTCTCTCGAGTATGAACTGGAAACACCGCCGCGACATGACGAAGGCCGAATCGAAGAAGCACGAGGCCACCGCGGGGACGAACTGGTCGTTCATCGCCGCGCTCGCCGGCGCCGCGTAAGCGGGCCTGCGCCTCGGGCCCCGAACCAATCCTCACCACCCTACCACTCACCAACCTCGGCCCTCCACCCACCACACCCCGCCGCGTTCCGCCGGAACGCCCCACCACCCACCAACCTCAGCCCCTCCGTGTTCCGCTCGTTCGACGCTCCCGAGTCGCCGCGCCGGATGGAGAAACGCCTTTCCCCACGGACGACTCGGCTTCGTGTATGACGCTCGTCTTCGTCTCGTCCCCGACGCCAGCGCGCACCCGGAGGTGCGCCCAGTGAAAGTCGCCGAGGCGGTCCCCGAGTTCGCAGACGCCTTCGGGTTCGAGGAGTTCAACCGGATGCAGCGCGAGGCGCTGCCCGCCATCCTCGACACCGACCACAACGTCGTCGCCTCCGCGCCCACCGCCAGCGGGAAGACGGCGCTCGCCGAACTCGCCATCTGCCGGACCCTCCGCGACGAGGGGACGGCGCTTTTCATCGCGCCGCTCCGCGCGCTCACCACCGAGAAGGAGACAGAGTGGGAGCGCTTCGAGGACCTCGGTTACTCCGTCTACGTCGTTACCGGCGAGCGCGACCTGAATCCCCGCCGGGCCGCCCGCGCCGACATCCTCGTGATGACGCCCGAGAAGACCGACTCCGCGACCCGGAAACACGACTCCGCGCGCTACTCGTTCATCGAGGACGTCGACTGCGTCGTCATCGACGAGGTCCACCTGCTGGATTCGGAGACCCGCGGCGGCGTCCTCGAAGTCACCGTCTCGCGGATGCGCCGCATCTGCGACCCCCGAATCGTCGCGCTGTCTGCGACCATGCCCAACATCGACGACGTGGCGGCGTGGCTCGACGCGCCGGACGAGACCACCTTCGAGTTCGGTGACGACTATCGCCCCGTCGACCTCCACGCGGGCGTCAAGACCTACACCCACGGCGAGAACTCCTTCGCCGACAAGTACCGCCGACTGTACCGGGCGTTCGACCTCGCGGAGCCGCACATCCGCGACGGCGGCCAGTCGCTCGTCTTCGTCTCCTCGCGGCAGGACGCCGTCCGCGCGGCCGCCAAGGCCCGCGACGAACTCGCAAAGCGCGACGTACCCATCGGCGCGCGCGGCGACTACGACTTCCACAACGAGGCGAAGGAACTGAGCAACGACTCGCTCGCCAAGGGCGTCTTGGACGGCGTCGGCTTCCACCACGCCGGCCTCTCGCGGGACGACCGCGAGGCCGTCGAGGAGTGGTTCAAGGAGGGCAAGATTCAGCTCCTGTTTTCGACCTCCACGCTCGCGTGGGGCGTGAACCTCCCCGCGCGCTGCGTCGTCATCCGCGACACGAAACACCACGACCCGCTCGAAGGCGAGGTGGACATCTCCCCGCTCGACATCCTCCAGATGCTCGGCCGCGCGGGCCGCCCCGGCTACGACGACGTCGGCTACGGCTGGGTCGTCTGCGACCGCTCGGACCAGAACAAGTACCGCCGCCTGCTCCGCGAGGGCAAGGAAATCGAGTCGCGCCTCGCAGAAGACCTCGATTCGCACCTCAACGCCGAAATCGCCATGGGGACCATCCGCGACCTCGACGACGTCATGTCGTGGCTGGAGACGACGTTCTACTACCGGCGGGCGCAGTCGAACCCGGCGGCCTACGATTTCGAAGACCTCCGCGAGCGCGTCCGCGACGTGCTCGACCGCCTCGTCTCCCGCGGCTTCGTCGAGATGGACGACGACCTCTCCATCGACGCGACCCCGCTCGGGCGACTCACCTCGAAGTACTATCTCCGACTCGGGACCGCCTCGCGCTTCGCGGACCTCGCGGAACGGGACCGCATCACCGCCGACGACGTCCTCGAAACCGTCGCGGGCGCGGCCGACTTCCGACAGGTGTCGGCGCGCCAGTCCGAGGTGGACGCCGTCGACTCGGTGCTGACGGGCGTCTCGACCACGCTCGAAGACGGCCCGAAGAAGGTGCTCGCCATCCTCCACGCCAGCATGGCGAACTCGACGCCGAGCGAACTCCGGAGCGACGCGTGGGTCATCAAGCAGAACGCGCTCCGACTCCTCTCGGCGCTCCGGGAGTTCCTCGACACCTTCGCGGACGCCCGCGCGGCAAACCTCGCAAGGCGCGTCGAGGCCCGCGTCGACAACGGCGTCAGCAGCGACGCCGCGGCGCTCACGGCCGTCGACGGCATCGGTCCCGGTCGCGCGCGAAAGCTCGCCACCGGCGGCCTCTCGACCCCGGCAGACGTGGTCGACGCCGGCGTGAAGGAACTCACTCGCGCGGGCCTCTCGCAGGGCGTCGCCGAGCGCGTCATCGAGAGCGCGAAGGACCTCCCCGCGCCCGACATCGACTGGGGCGAGTTCCCCGAGTCGGTCGCCCGCGGCGAGAGCGACATGCACGACATCCGCGTTCGAAACGACGGCGGCGGCGGTTCCGTCGGCATCCGCGTCACCGTCAACGACGTTGAGATGTCGACGAAGACGTGCTACCTCTCCGACGAGGTGACCGTCCCCGTCGGCGTCTTCGGCGCGACGGACGACGAACTGGAGTTCGTCGTGGAGGTCGCGTTCCCCGACCTGCCGCTGCTCCCGATTCGGGAGTCGCGGACGGTTCGGGTCGAATAGAAAAGCGCGGCGGCAGCCGCGTTCGGTCGGGGTTCGGTCGTTTGTAATCTCGTCTCGGTCGCCTCTCGCTTACTCCTCGCCCAACAGCGCCGCCCGCAACTCCGCCGGCCCGTCGACGATTCTATCCGCCCGCGAGAGGTCGAGGTCGGCGTTCTGCCCGCCGCGGTAGGCGATGGTGTACGCGCCGGACCGCACGGCCGCCTCGATGCCGTTTATCGAATCCTCGATGACGACGCACTCCTCGGGGGCGACGCCGAACTCGGCGGCGGCGTGCTCGTAGATGTGGGGTTCGGGCTTCCCCGGTTTGTCGATGTCGTCGGCCGAGAGCACGAGGTCAAGCGGGTCGAGGTCGAATCGCTCGCGGACGGTCGAAATCCAGTCCTGCGGGGCCGACGAGACGATTGCGAGTTTCTTGCCCGCCGCGCGGAGGTCCGAAAACAGCTCCTCCGCGCCGTCCATCAGGACGACGTGTTCGCCGTAGACGCTCTCTGAGTTCTCGTGGTACGCCGCGACGAACTCGTCTTTCGTGACGGTCGTCCCGTACTCCGCGTCGAGGTAGTCGTATATCTCGCGGAAGTTCATCCCCGTTATCTCCTCGTGGTCGGGGTCGCCGGACTCGATGGCGTCGGCGAACACCCACTCGTCCTCGAAGGCGTGCCAGTACTGCTCGGAATCGACTAACACTCCGTCCATGTCGAACAGCACGACGTTCGCGTCCATGATTCGCCCTCGGCCGCGACCGACCAAAGAGCTTCGTGCCGCGGCATGCCCGGTGAACCCTCGCACGTAGGTTCAAATCGGAACCGGCGACCACCCCGCCGCATGGATTCGATACGCGTCTTCGCCGGCGACTGCACCGTCAGCTTCGAAGGCTCCCGCGACCGCACCCAGCGCGGCCGGGTCGTCGTCGTGGCCAAGCCCGACAGAACCGTCCTCGTCCACGACGCCGGGGGCTACCAGCCCGTCGCGTGGCTGACCCGCGCCGACTCGCTGACCGTCGAGTCGGGACCGGGGTCGTTCGGCCTCGTGGCCCGCGCGGGCGACCAGACCCTCACCGTCGACTCGAACGACGTGACCGGCCGCGCCGAGTACCCCGCGAGCGACGCGGGTGTCCCGGTCGGCTCGCATCCCGACACTGGCGACCCGCTCGTCAGGACCAACGGCTCCGTCGTCGCCCTCGACTCGGGGACCGAGTATCGCCTCCCTGCGGGCGCGACCGTCCTCGACGAGACGTGCGACGACTGCGGCCTGCCGCTGATGCGCGTCGAGCGCGGCGCGCCGTTCGAGGTGTGCATCGACCGCCGGTGCGACCCGCTGGACGACCACGTGAAAGACCGGTTCGACGGCGAGTGGTCGTGTCCGGACTGCGGGTCGCCGCTCCGAATCCTCCGGCGGAGCGGTCGCCTGCTCGCCGGCTGCGACGCCTATCCCGACTGCGAGACGGCCTTCTCGCTCCCCGCGGGCGTCGTCGGAGACGACTGCGACTGCGGCCTGCCGACGTTCGAGACGGGTCGCGGCCGGCGGTGTCTCGACTCGACCTGCGAGGGTCGATGAGTCGAGACGAGGGGCGGCGAGCGTGGCCCCGTCGCTGGCGACACGGCCGGCCGCGAGGGGTGCGTCCGGGGTCGGGGCCGCGACCGCGACGAACCGGTGGCGGCGACGGCCGCCGCTCCGACGCCCCCGCGGGCCGCGCCGCCGGCATCGCAGGCCCTTTGTCGTCGCCGCGCCCCGATTCTGGTATGCAAGGACGCCTCGAAGACGGCGTCGTCCATCTCCCGGGCGACGCTCGACAGCGGTTCCACGACTCCCGCGGCTACGGGAGACCCACCGGCGGCGACGACCTCGAGGTCGCGCCCGTCGAGGCCGCCCACCTGCTCTCGCGGGACGACATCGACGGCGTGGACGGGATGGGCCTGCGCGAACTCCTCGCGCGCACCGGGACCACCCTCGATTTCGTCGTCTACAAAGACCTCCGCGACCGCGGGTTCTACCTCTCGCCCGCCCGCGAGGGGTGGCCGGGCGTCGCGGACGCCGCGGGCGCTGACTTCCTCGTCTACCCCCGCGGGAAGGGGCCGTGGGACGGCGAGGTCGAACACCGCGTCCGCGTCGTCGGCGAGCGCGAGAGCATCCCCGTCTCGTCGCTCGGAGAGGTGGTGCTCGCCATCGTCGACGAGGACGGCGACCTGACCTACTTCGACACCGAGGGCGACTCCCCCGAGGGGACGGCCGCGGAGGACCTCCCGGCCGACCTCGACGCGGAACTCCTCTCGGACCGCGCGCTCGTCTGGGACGGCGTCGACCGCCTCTACCAGCGCGGCTTCTTCGGTCAGCGGCTGTACGGCAGAAACGCCGACAGCGGCCCGCTCCAACTGTCGCTGCTGGAAGCCGCCTACCTCGCCCGCGCCGACGCGCTCGCCATCGACGAGGCCGACGTTGTCTCCCGCGGCCGCGACGTGGAGGGCGACCGGTTCGACCGTCGACTCGCGGTGTACGCCGCGCTCAGGGAGGCCAAGACGGTCCCGAAGAGCGGCTTCAAGTTCGGCTCGGACTTCCGCGTCTACACCGAGTTCGAGTCGGTCGACGACCTCTCGCACTCCGAGTTCCTCGTGCGCGTGGTCGCGCCCGACCACACGTTCGTCCCGCGGGACCTCTCGCTCGACGTGCGCCTCGCCGGCGGTGTCCGCAAGCGAATGGTTTTTGCGCTGACCGACGACAACGGAGAGATAGACTGGCTTTCGGTCAGTCGGCTCACGCCATGACAGACGACGAACCCGCGGAGCGCATCCGCACCGATGGAGGCACAGCAGAGGGGAAAGACGAAGTTGCCCTCGACCCGTGGGGCTCGTCGACCGTCTCCGACTACCGGAAGCTGTTCGAGGAGTTCGGCATCGAGGAGTTCGACGAGGTGCTCGACGAGGTGCCGAACCCGCACTACCTGATGCGCCGCGGGGTCATCTTCGGCCACCGCGACTACCGGCCCGTCCTCGACGCCATGCGCAACGGCGACGACTTCGCCGTCCTCTCGGGGTTCATGCCGACGGGCGACCCCCACATCGGCCACAAGCTCGTCTTCGACGAGATAATCTGGCATCAACAGCAGGGCGGCGACGCCTACGGCCTCATCGCGGACATGGAGGCGCACTCCGCCCGCGGCATCCCGTGGGACGAAATCAACGAGCACAGCCGCGACTACCTGCTGTCGCTCATCGCGCTCGGGTTCGACCCCGAGGCGGGCGAACTCTACCGGCAGTCGGACAACGACCGCCTCCAGCGGCTCGCGTTCGAACTCGGCGGGAAGGCCAACTTCTCGGAGTTCCAGTCCATCTACGGCTTCGACGGCGAGACCAACGTCTCGCACATGCAGTCGGTCGTCACGCAGATGGCCGACATCCTCTACCCGCAGTTGGACGACCCCAAGCCGACGGTCATCCCGGTCGGCCCCGACCAGGACCCCCACGTCCGGTTCGCCCGCGACCTCGCCACCCGGATGCGATTCTTCAAGGTGACGGAGGCGTTCGCGAGCTTCGAACTCGACGACGCCGAGCGCCCGCTCGTCGCGGCAGCCCACGACGCCCGCGAGGCGTACGCCGAGGACGCCGACATGCCGCGGTGCGGCGAGGCGGCCGACTGGCTCGACGACGCCGACCTCGACGCGGCGGGCGTGCTCGTCTCCGAGTCGGTCCGCGACTCTGCGGTCGAGAAGCTCGAAAACGCCGGGATGGAACCGCTCCGCCCGCGGATTCGCTTCTTCGCCCGACAGGCGACCGACGAGGCGTTCGAGGCGCTCATCGAGGAGATTGACGGCGAAAAGCGGCGGTACGACCAGCACATCGACGCGTTCGACATGGGCGTCGACGAGGCCGAGGAACTCGCCCGCGAGGTCGAAGCCAACCACGGCGGCTACGGCTTCATCCCGCCGTCGTCCATCTACCACCGCTTCATGACCGGCCTCACCGGCGGCAAGATGTCGTCGTCGATTCCGGCGAGCCACATTTCGCTGCTCGACGCGCCCGAGGAGGGTTACGACAAGGTCAAGTCCGCCACGACCGGCGGCCGCGACACGGCCGAACAGCAGCGCGAACTCGGCGGCGAGGCCGACAAATGTCCGGTGTACGAGCTGTACGCCTACCTGCTGACGGGCGACGACGACGAACTCGCAAAGGAGGTCTACGACGAGTGCCTCGGCGGCGAGCGCCTCTGCGGCGGCTGTAAGGAGCAGGCGGCGACGATGATGCGCGAGTTCCTCGAAGACCACCACGAAAAGCGCGAGGAGGCCGAGGAACTCCTCGACTCGCTGGATATCGACCTCGAGACGGAGCGACGGGGCGTGGCCGCCGAACATCAGTGAGGCGGCAACACTACCGACCGCTCACAACCCCACTTCTTCTCCCACGCCGCGGGCGTTCGACTTCTCGTAGAGGTACTCGGCGGTCGCGGCGTCGAGCACCGCCGACCCGACGCTCTCGACCACCAGAATCTCGTCGTCGCTCTCGCGGCCGGCGTCGCCCTCGAAGACGGCCGAGAGCGGAAGCAGGTCGGATTCGTCGATGCCGGCCCCGCGAACGTCACCGATGTCGGCCACTTCCTCGGGCACGTCGGCGAACACCCGCGCGGCTCGCTCGAACGTCTCGGCGTCGAGTTCGCGCGTCTCGGGCGTGTAGGCTCCGACGGCGACGACGAGCGTTCCGGGGTCGAGCCACGAGCCGTCGAAGACGGGCGTCTCGCTGGTCGTCGCGGTGACGACGACGTTCGCGCCGGAGACGGCCGCTTCGGGGGTATCGACGGCCTCGGCGGGGATGCCGTCCTCGCGGAGGTCGGCGGCGCACGCCTCGCGGGAGTCGCTCGGGGAGTAGACGTTCACCGACTCGACTGCGGAGCCGACGGCGATAGCGCGGCTCTGCCAGCGGGCCTGCGCGCCCGCGCCGAGGACGCCCAGGCCGACCGGGTCGGTCCCGAGGGACTCCGCGGCGAGCCCGCCGATACAGCCCGTCCGGGCGCTGGTAATCGTCGTCCCGTCGAGGAGCGCGAGCGGGAGACCGGTCGTCGCGTCGGTGAGGACGACCTGCGCGTTCACCGTCGGAAGGCCGTGAGCGCAGTTTTCCGGGTGGACGGCCGCGAGCTTCGTCGCGTACACCTCGCGGCCGTGGATGTACGCCGGCATGGTGAGGCCGGTGCCGAGCGGGCCGTCCTGCTCCGTCGGTTCCGAACCCGAGCGCGTTTCCGTTCCCGCGCCCGCGACGCCGTTTCCGTTCGTCCCGTCCCGGACTCTGTCGATGTCGATACCCACCGGAAAGTGCGGCCGTGGCGGGCGTTCGACCTCGCCGCGGCCCTGCTTGACGAACGCCTCCTCGACGACCGGAAACAGCTCCGCGAGCGAGAGTAACTCGCCGACGGCGTCGGCGGAGAGAATACGGACCATACCCGAACTACTCTCCGCGGCCGCGTGAAAACAGTGTCCCTCGACAGTATGTGACAGACACACTCATGTCGGTGGCGAATCAGACACGACCATGCACGTCCTCATCGTCGGCGGCGGGGTCGTCGGACTCGCCTGCGCCCACGCGCTGGCCGGTCGCGGGGCCGAGGTCACCGTCTGCGAGGCGGGGACGCTCGGCGGCGGTAGCACGGGTCGCGCGGCGGGCGGCATCCGAACGCAGTTTTCGACGCGCGTGAACGTCGACCTCTCGCTCGCAAGCGTCCCAGTCTGGGAGTCCTTCGCGGACGAGTTCGGCGTCGACATCGACTACCGGCGTTCGGGCTACCTCTTTCTCGCCCGGACCGAGGCGACCGCCGCGGCGTTCCGCGAAAACGTCGCCATGCAGACCGACGCGGGCGCGCCGAGTCGCGTCCTCTCGCCCGCGGAGGCCGCCGAGTACCTCCCGGAGCTCCGAACCGAGTCGTTCGTCGCGGCGACGTTCTCGGCGGCCGACGGCGTCGCAGACCCGCACTCCGCGGTGCAGGGCTACTCGGACGCGGTCCGCGCCGCCGGCGTCGACGTTCGGACGAAGACGCCCGTGACCGACCTCGCTCGCGTCGGTGACGGCGGTGGCTCGGTCGATGCGGGAGCCACTCCCGACGCCGGCGGCTGGCGCGCCGAGACGCCGGACGGTTCCATCGACGCCGACGCCGTGGTCGTCGCGGCGGGCGCGTGGTCCGCCCGGGTCGCGGCGCTCGTGGGGGTTGACCTCCCACTCGCGCCGCGCCGCCGCCAGATAGCCGTCGTGGAACCCGAGGGCGACCTCCCCGCGGACGCCCCGCTCACCATCGACCTCGACACGGGGGCGTACTTCCGGCCGGAACGGGAGGGGACCGCCATCGTCGGCGGGCACTTCTCGGCGTCGGACCCCGACGTGGACCCCGACCGATTCGACGAGTCGATGGACGTGGAGTGGGCGGTCGAGGCGACCGAGCGGGCCGACGACGCCGCGGCTTACTTCGGCCCGGAGACGCGGATTCGGAACGGTTGGGCCGGGCTGTACGCCGTGACGCCCGATCACCACGCGATTCTGGACGAGGCGGCCCCCGGTCTCGTCGTCGCCGCGGGCTTTTCGGGCCACGGCTTCCAGCACGCGCCCGCGACCGGCGAGGCCGTCGCCGACCTGTGTCTCGGCGAGGACGCCTGCGAGGTGGACGTGTCGGCGCTGTCGCTCGACCGGTTCAAGTCGGGCGAGACGCTCCGCGAGCGGAACGTCGCGTAGGAGCGCTCGTCGGGCGGCGCGGCGCCGACGCGGAACGTTTTTACTCGGCACTCACAATCGGTCGCATATGGTATCCGAACCCAAGCGCGGGGCGCGAGCGAGCGAACCGACCACCGACGGGTTCGGAGTTTTCTTTCTGACCGCCTGAGGTCGGCGGACTCCGGCCGGGCGTCACCGCGCCCGCCGGACGAAACCGACCCCGCCGGTCAGCCCCGCCAGCGCGGCGAGGCTTCGAAACTGCTAACCGACCACCAGACGGCTAACGCCACAACGAACCAGATGCGACTTCCGGAATCACAGGTCGCGGTGTTGAACGCCGCGAGCGCCACGGACGAACGAACGATTGCACAGCTCGCGGAGGCGACAGACCAGAAGCCCGAGACGGTGACGGGCGCGGTCTTCGACCTCCGCGACGAGGGACTCGTCTCGGTCGCAGAGACCACGGCGGAGTCCGTCGAACTGACAGACGAGGGCGTCGAGTACGCCGACGAGGGCCTCCCCGAGGTCCGGCTCTACCGCGCCGCGCTCGACGCGGGCGACGGCGACGCGGTCCCGATGGGACAGGTCATCGGCGCGTCCTCCCTCGGCGGCCCGCAGGTCGACATCGCGCTGTCGAACTTCGCGCGCAAGGGCTACGGACACATCGACTCGGGCGAACTCGCGCCCGACGCGGACGCCGACCCCGACGCCGACGAGGAGGCCGCCGCGCTCGCGGCCCTCTCCGCGGGCGAGTCCGTCGACGGCGACGTGCTCGACCAACTCGAATCGCGGAACCTCGTGGTCCGCCACGAGCGCACCATCCGCGCCGTCACCCTCACAGACGAGGGCGTCACGGCGCTGATGGAGGGCGTCGAGGCGGCCGAGACGGTCGACCGCCTCACCCCCGAGATGCTCACCTCCGGCGAGTGGGAGGACGTGGAGTTCACCGAGTACAACGTCGAGGCCGACGCGCCCGAGGCCCGCGGCGGCAAGAAGCACATCCTCCGGCAGACCGCCGACCGCGTGAAGGACGTGCTCACCGGCATGGGCTTCGCCGAGATGGAAGGCCCGCACGCCGACGCGGACTTCTGGATTAACGACTGCCTGTTCATGCCGCAGGACCACCCGGCGCGCACCCACTGGGACCGCTTCGCCCTCGACGTGCCGCCGATGGAGGACATCCCCGAGGACCTCATCGACCGCGTCCGCGACGCCCACTTGGAGGGCGTCGGCGACGACGGCGACGGCTACCACTCGCCGTGGTCCGAGGACTTCGCTCGGGCTATCGCGCTCCGCGGCCACACCACGTCGCTGTCGATGCGCTACCTCTCGGGTCACGAGGTCGGGGAGTTAGAGCCGCCGCAACGGTACTTCTCGGTCGAGAAGGTGTACCGCAACGACACGCTCGACCCGACGCATCTCTTGGAGTTCTACCAAATCGAGGGCTGGGTGATGGCCGAGGACCTCTCGGTGCGCGACCTGATGGGCACCTTCGAGGAGTTCTACTCCCACTTCGGCATCACGGACATCCAGTTCAAGCCGCACTACAACCCCTACACGGAGCCGTCGTTCGAGCTGTTCGGCCGACACCCCGAGACGGGCGAACTCATCGAAATCGGTAACTCCGGCATGTTCCGCGAGGAGGTGCTTCGTCCCCTCGGCGTCGAGTGCGACGTGATGGCGTGGGGCCTCGCCTTAGAGCGCCTGCTGATGCTCATGTACGGCTTCGACGACATCCGCGACGTGCACGGAACGCTCTGCGACCTCGACCTGCTCCGCGAGACGGAGGTGCTCAAGTAATGCCCGTAGTCGACGTTCAACCCGACGAACTGCGCCGCCTGACCGGCCACGAAGACAAGTCCGACGAGGAGTTCAAAGACGACCTGTTCGCGCTCGGACTGGAGTTCGAGGGCGTCACCGACGACGGGGCGTTCCAACTGGAGTTCGGTCCCGACCGCCTCGACCGCCTGTCGGTCGAAGGCGTCGCCCGCTCGCTTCGCTACCAGTACGGCGACGCCCGCGGCGTCTCCGTGCCGAACACGAACGAACCCGACTGGACGTTCGTCGTCGACGACGACGTGCCCGACGAGCGCCCCTACGTCACGGGCGCGGTCGTCCGCGGGGTCGACTTGGACGACGCGGCGCTCGACTCGCTCATCCAGTTGCAGGAGAAACTCCACGCGACGATGGGCCGCAAGCGCGCCAAGGGAGCCATCGGCATCCACGACCTCACGATGCTGAAAGGCGACGTGCTCTCGGAGAACGCCTCCGGCAACTCCATCACGTACACCGGTATCGAACCCGACGGCGACACGTTCGTCGCGCTCGACTCCAACGACGAACTCACGCCCGCCGAGGTGCTCGAACAGCACGCGACGGGTCGGAAGTACGCCGACCTCGTGAGCGAATACGACCGCTACCCGGCCATCTACGACGAAATCGGACTGTTTTCGTTCCCGCCGGTCATCAACGGCCGCCGGACCGAGGTTTCGACGGACTCCCGCGACCTGCTCGTCGAACTCACCGGCACCGACCAGTGGACCATCGACCGGATGTGCAACATCATCTGCTACGCGCTGGCCGCCCGCGGGGCGACCATCGAGGACGTCGAGGTCCAGTACGAGACGGGCACCGTCACGAAGCCCGACTTCGAAGTCGAGACGAAACACGTCTCCCACGACCGCATCGAGACGGTCCTCGGCGTCGAGTTGGAGCTGGACGAGGTTATCGACCTGTTCGAGCGCTCCGGCCTCGACGCGAACGCCGAACTGGGCGAAGAAACCGTCTACGAGGTCTCCATTCCGCCGTACCGCGTCGATGTGCTCCACCCGCTCGACCTCGTCGACGACGTGGGCCGCGCCTACGGCTTCAACGAGCTCGAACCGCGCTACCCCGACGTGGGGACGGTCGGCCAGCGCCACGAGCGCTCCCGGCTCGAAGACGCCGTCCGCACCTCGCTCGTCGGCCTCGGCTTCGAGGACCTGCTCAACTTCCACATGATTTCGGAGGAGGAGAACTACGAGCGCATGGACGTCGAGGTCGGTTCCGAGTATCTCGGCGGCGGCGAACCCGCCTCCATCACCGAACCGTACAGCGAGGACTACACCATGCTCCGGACGTGGGTGTTGCCCTCGCTGACGATGGTGCTGGAGAACAACACCCACCGGGCGTACCCGCAGGACCTCGCGGAAATCGGCCACGTGGCCCACCGCGACGACGACGAGAACACCCGCGTCGCCGAGGCCCGCCACGTCGCGGCCGTCCTCGCCCGTCACGACGCGACCTACGAGGACGCGAAGGCCCGCCTCGCGGCGCTCTGCCGCGACTTCGACGCGGACCTGGAGACGCCCGCGACCGACCACCCGTCGTTCATCGACGGCCGCACCGCCGCGGTCGTCATCGACGGCGAGGAAGTCGGCGTCGTCGGGGAACTCCACCCGAAGGCCATCGTCGAGCACGACCTCGAACTGCCGGTCGCGGCGTTCGAGTTCGACCTGTCGTCGCTGGCGTAGAGCTTCCGGCGGTTGTTTTTGGTCCAGATTTTTGCGCGACGAGCGATGCGAGTCGCGGAAAAAGGTGGGAGCTTCGACCTGTCGGCGCTGGCGTAGTCGTTTAGCGATTATTTTTGGTCCGGATTTTTGAGAGTCCACGAACCGAGATTTGATAACTTCGGGTAATTCCAAGCCTTCAGTAATTCTTTTCATGCATTTGGTCAGAACGCGATAGAAACCTTTAGGACGCGAGTCGTCGCTTTTTCTGTATGAACGATAATGATGTTCGTCGCGAGACGCTGGCGGTGACCCACGGCGAGCGCGGGCAGGCCCCGGCCCCGGGCGTCGAGGACGTCGTCGTTCCGGTCCACCTCTCGTCGACCTACGCGGTGCCGAGCATCGACCCCGACGCGGACTTGGAGACGCTCGACCCCGACGCGGGCGAGTACCTCTACTCGCGGCTGTCGAATCCGACGCGGAACGCGCTGGAACACCGGCTCGCGGCGCTCGAAGGTGCGGACCACGCGCTGGCGTTCGTCTCCGGCACGGCGGCCATCGCGGCGACGATGACCGCGGTGGTCCGGCCGGGCGACCACATCGTCGCGTTCGAGGACCTCTACGGCGGGACGAAGACGATGCTCACCCGGCTGTTCGCCGACCGGCTGAACGTGGACGTGTCGTTCGTGGACGCCACCGACCCCGAGAACGTCGCGGCCGCGATGCGCGAGGAGACGGCGCTCGTCTGGATGGAGACGCCGACGAACCCGCTCATGCACCTCTGCGACATCGAGGCCATCGCGGCCATCGCCGACGAGGGCGACGCGGTCTTCGGCGTGGACAACACGTTCCTCAGCCCGCAGTTCCAGAACCCGCTGTCGCTCGGGGCCGACGTGGTCGTCCACAGCACCACGAAGTACCTCAACGGCCATTCGGACTCCATCGGCGGCGCGGTCGTCACCGACCGCGAGGACGTACTGGAGGAGCTCACGTTCCTCCAGCGCGTCGGGATGGGGTCGATGCTCTCACCGTTCGACTCCTACCTGACGCTCCGGGGCATCAAGACGCTCCCCCTGCGGATGCGCCAGCACGAGACCAACGCGATGGAAATCGCCGAATTCCTCGACTCCCACGAGGCGGTGACGCGGGTGCTGTATCCGGGGCTGGAGTCCCATCCGCAGCACGACCTCGCGGCCCGCCAGCAGTCCGGCTTCGGCGGCGTGTTGTCGTTCGAACTCGACACCGACCTCGACGGGACCGCCGAGTTCCTCGGCGCACTCCGGGAGTTCCCGCTGGCGGTCAGCCTCGGCGGCGTCGAGAGCCTCATCGAGCATCCGGCGACGATGACGCACTCGCCGCTCTCGCAGACCGAACGCGACGCGCTCGGCATCTCCGATTCGCTGTTGCGGCTGTCGGTGGGCGTCGAGCACGTCGACGACCTGCGCTCGGACCTCGCGTCGGCGCTGTCGGTCCTCTGAGGAGTCCGGGGCTCGCACGGCCGAATTCCGTCCCCTCGGGCACTTAACCGAGGCGTTTAACAGTCCGCCCGGTTGTAGGTACGCCAACGCAATGCCGAGCGGAGAATACGACCCGGAAACCGTCGAGGCGAAGTGGCAAGAGAGGTGGGTCGACGAAGACCTGTACGCGTACCCGGAGCGTGCGGTAGACCCCGACACCGTCTTCTCCATCGACTCACCGCCGCCGACGGTGTCCGGAAGCTTGCATTGGGGCCACGTCTACGGCTTCACCCTCCAGGACTTCGTCGCCCGGTTCAACCGGATGCGCGGCGACGAGGTGTACTTCCCGTTCGGTTACGACGACAACGGCATCGCGTCGGAGCTCCTGACCGAGGACCAACTCGGCATCAAACACCAGGACTACGAGCGACGCGAGTTCCAGAAGCTCTGCCGCGAGGTCACGGCGGAGTACGAAAGCGAGTTCACGGAGAAGATGCAGAACCTCGGTATCTCCATCGACTGGGACCAGACGTACCAGACGATTTCGCCCGAGGTCCAGCGCGTCTCGCAGCTCTCTTTCGTCGACCTCTACGAGAAGGGCCGGCAGTACCGCCAGCGTGCGCCCGCCATCTGGTGTCCCGAGTGCGAGACCGCTATCTCGCAGGTCGAGACCGAAGACGACGAACAGGGCTCGCACTTCCACGACATCGAGTTCGGCGTGGCCGATTCCGAGGAGTCGTTCGTCATCTCCACGACGCGGCCCGAACTGCTCCCCGCCTGCGTCGCCGTCTTCGTCCACCCCGACGACGACGACAACGCGCACCTCGTCGGCCAGGAAGCCGAGATTCCGCTGTTCGGCCAGCGAGTCCCCATCCTCGAAGACGAGCGCGTCGACCTCGAAACGGGCACGGGCCTCGTCATGTGCTGTACCTTCGGTGACCAGACCGACATCGAGTGGTATCAGGCCCACGACCTGCCGCTCCGCGTCGCCATCGACGAGTCCGGCACGATGACCGAGGAGGCCGACGACTACGCCGGGCTCTCCGCCGACGAGGCGCGGGAGGCCATCGTCTCCGACCTCGACGACGCCGGGGCGCTCCTCGACAAGCGCGCCATCACGCACACGGTCAACGTCCACGAGCGCTGCGGCACGAGCGTCGAGTTCCTCGTCAAGGACCAGTGGTACATCAAACTGCTCGACAAGCGCGAGGAGTACCTCGAAGCCGGCGAGCAGATGGACTGGTACCCCGAGAAGATGTTCACGCGGTACAAGAACTGGATAGAGGGGCTCCAGTGGGACTGGGCCATCTCGCGGCAGCGCTCCTCGGGGATTCCGTTCCCCGTCTGGTACTGCGAGGACTGCGAGCACGTCGTCGTGGCCGACCGCGAAGACCTGCCGGTCGACCCGCTTTCCGACGACCCGCCGGTCGACGCCTGTCCCGAGTGCGGCCACGACGAGTTCGCCGCCGAGGACGACGTGTTCGACACCTGGGCCACTTCGTCGCTCACGCCCCTCATCAACGCCGGGTGGGACTGGAACCCCGAGACGGAGGCGATGGAACTCGACCGGCCCGAACTCTACCCGTTCGATATGCGCCCGCAGGGCCACGACATCATCTCCTTCTGGCTGTTCCACACGGTCGTCAAGTGCTACGAGCACACCGGCGAGGTCCCGTTCGACAGCGTCATGATAAACGGGATGGTCCTCGACGAGAACCGCGAGAAGATGTCGAAGTCCGTCGGCAACGTCGTCTCGCCGGACGAGGTTCTAGAGAAGTTCCCGGTCGACGCCGCCCGCTACTGGGCCGCCGGGAGCGCCGTCGGCGACGACCTCCCGTATCAGGAGAAGGGTCTCGTCGCGGGCGAGAAGCTCATGCGGAAGCTCTGGAACGCCTCGAAGCTCGTCGAGAGCCTCACCGAGGACGCGCCCGCCGAGTTCGACCACGACGACCTGAAGGCCATCGACCGCTGGCTGCTCGCGTCGCTCGACCGCGAACTCGAGTTCGTCACGGAGAAACTGGAGAACCGCGAGTTCTCGAAGGCGCGCGACCGCCTGCGCAGTTTCTTCTGGCACACGTTCTGCGACGACTACCTCGAAATCGCCAAACAGCGCGTCCGCGAGGGCGACGACCCCTCGGCGGCGTACACGCTCCAGACCGCCCACAAGCGGTTCCTGGCCTGCTTCGCGCCCATCCTCGCGCACGTCACGGAGGAACTCTGGCGCGACATGTACGACGAGGCGAGCGTCCACGACCAGTCGTGGCCCGAACCGCTCGGCCTCGACGCCGACGTGGCGGCCGGCGAGACGGCGATGGCCGTCGTCGGCGCGCTCCGTAAGTACAAAAGCGACAACCAGCTCTCGATGAACGCCCCGGTCGACCTCGTGCAGGTGTACGGCGACATCCACGGCTTCGAGGAGGACGTGAGCGGCGTCATGCACATCGAGGAACTCGAACTGCTCGACGAGGAGCCCGAAATCGAGTCGGTCGTGACCGGCGTCGACCTCGACTACTCGCTCGTCGGCCCCGAGTACGGCGCGCAGGTCCCGGACATCGAGGCCGCGCTCGAAAGCGACGACTACGAGGTCGAAGACGGCGTGATGCACGTCGCGGGCGTCGAACTCGACCCCGAGATGTTCACCATCGAGGAGTCCCGCGAGTACGTCGGCGACGGCGACATGCTCGAAGCCGGCGACGCCATCGTCATCGTCCAGCACGCCGACTGAGGGGTCGTTCGGTCGGCTTCGTTCGCTCTTTTCTCGGTACCCGGTCGCCCAGCCCGCGGCTCGTCAGCCGTCGCGGCTCGGCACTGGTGTCTCGCTCTCGGCCTCGGTTTCGGCTTCTGTCTCGGTCCCAGCTTCCGTCTCCGCCTCCGACTCAGCTTCAGCCTCAGTTTCGCCGCCGCCGTCGAAGGCGGCCAGCACCGCGGCCGCGTCTTGGACGTGGGGAACCGTCATCGGGTGGTTCGCGTTCGCGTCGTCGGTGCGGACCTCCTCGGGGTCGGGGACCGTGAGTTGCACGTCCGGTGTCGTGTCCACGTCGGTCTCGAACCGCACCGTCTCCGTGCCGAACAGGCGGTCGACGGCGTGGGTGGACACGCCGACCTCGGTGACCGCGTCGCGTTCGAGGCGGGCTTGCGGCTCGTCTAACAGCGCGTCGTGGGCGACGAGTACGTCGCCGTAGCACCGGAACTCGACGGGGCCGGTTTCGAGATAGCGGGAGACTCCCCGGAGGGTCCCGAACGCGGCGGCGAGGGCGAGCGGCGCGAGCGCGAACGTCCACGCGCCGAAGAAGACGAGCGCGGCGGCGACGCCGTAGCACCACAGCACGCCGCTGGTGACCGTGTACCGGAGGCTCTGGTAGACCGCATCGGTGAGGGCGACCGCGCGGGCGGGCGCGGTTCGATAGGTCGGCGCTCCCGTCGGCTCCTCGACCGGAATCGGTTCTATCTCGGTCTCTTCGCTGCCGTAGAGGCGGTAGAAGACGCCTCGCGTTTCGCTCCGTTCGAGCTGGAGCGCGCGGAGGTCGTAGAGGAGTTTCAGGCCGACGAGAACCACGAGGAACACGTCGTTTTCGAGTTCGACCGCGAACGGCCCGAAGACGAACATCAGCAGTCCGGCGGCGAACAGGAACTTGAACGGGGGAAGCAACACCGACCGCGCGGAGTGGTCGCGGTAGCCGCCCGCGGCGAAGTATTTGGTAACCGTTTCGACACCCCGCCCGACGAACACGCCCGCGCCGCCCAGCAGGATTTGTCCGGCGACCTCGTCGGTGACGACCGGGTCGGTCAGGCCGAAGGCGACGAAGGCGACGGCGAGTTCGAGCGGGACGAGCAGGAACGCCGCGATGAGGAGCGTCGGGACGTTCCGAAGATAGCCCGGCGGGAGCGGTCCGGGCAGCGAAACCGACCCTCGTTTGGCCTGCAACGGGCCGAACAGCCGGTCCCCGTCGCCGATGGCGTTGTTGGGGCGCTTGGCCGCGAAGGGTATCTTCACGAGCGTCCACCACAGCACGGCGGCGATTTCGGCGACGAACACGCCGAAGAGCGCGGCCGGTGCCCAACCGAGAAACAGGACGCCGAGCGGCGCGACGGCGTTCGAGACGAGAACCGCGAGCACGCCGGAGACACGAGTGGAGGGCGGGCGCACGATTTGTCAAGCGACCGGGCGGAAAATCAGTCTTCGGTTCGGAACCGAGACGCGGGCGGTCGGTTCTCGCGGTGAGCGGTCGTCGCGGGCGAACGTTACAGTCCCGACCCGACGGCGTCGGCCACGTCGTCGAAGCCGTCGCGGTCGAGCAGGTCGAGGAGGCCGCGGTTGATGTCGCGAGCGATAGACGGCCCCTCGTACACCATACCCGTGTAGAGTTGGACCATCTCGGCCCCGGCGCGAATCTTCCGATAGGCGCTTTCGGCGTCCGAAACGCCGCCGACGCCCACCACGGGCACGTCGGTCCGCTCGGCGATGAAGCGAATCATGTTCGTGGCCTCGGCCTCGATGGGTTTCCCGGAGAGGCCGCCGCGTTCTGCTCGGTTCGGGTTCCGAAGAGTGTCGGGCCGCGAGGTGGTCGTGTTGCTGGCGATAACGCCGTCGAGCCCGAGGTCGTCGACGACTTCGAGCGCGTCCTCCACGGCGGGGTCCGGGAGGTCCGGCGAGAGTTTCACGAGCAGCGGGTCGGCACCGACGTCGACGAGCGTCCCGAGAATCGCTTCGAGGGAGTCGCGGTTCTGCAAGTCGCGGAACCCCTCGCTGTTGGGACACGAGACGTTGACGACGAAGTAGTCCGCGCCGTCGGCAACGCGCTCGTAGGTGTACCGGTAGTCCTCGGGGGCCTCCTCGGTGGGCGTCACCTCCGAGAGCGCGAGGTTGACACCGACCGGGATATCGGGGTGCGGTCCGGCGGCGAGGCGCTCTCCGACCGCGTCCGCGCCCTCGTTGTTGAGGCCCATACGGTTGATGAGCGCCTCGTCTTCGGGGAGGCGGAACATCCGCGGGCGCGGGTTTCCGGGCTGCGGCTCCGCGGTGACGCCGCCGACCTCGACGTGGCCGAAACCGAGCGCCGAGAGGACGGTGGGTATCTCGGCGTTCTTGTCGAAGCCGGCCGCGACGCCGACCGGGTTCGGGAAGTCGAGGCCGAACGCGCGCGTGGCGAGCCGGGCGTCGTCGACGCGGTAGCGCCGCTCCAAGAGCGGTTCGGCGGGCGTGCCGCGCGCGGCCGCGAGCAGGCCGTGAATGGTCCGGTGGGCGGTCTCGGGCGGGAGCGAAAACAGGAGCGGTTTGGCGAGTCGGTAGGGGTTCATTGCTGTCTGTCGGGCCGTCCGCTGGGGGCGAGTCGGTTCGAGACGATACGGGTCACGCGCTTAGAAGTCGTGTTCGACCTGGTCTGGGTCCGCTTTCTGGATGATGATTTTGCCGTCCCGAACGCGGACGAACACCTCGTCTCCGATCTCCATCCCGGCGACCGCGAGTTCGTCTTCGTGGAGGTTGACGTGGACGTTGTGGTACTCGCCGTTCTCGTCTTTGGCGCCACTCGGACTGAGCTTCTTTTTCCGGACCATCTGGGGGTCTATCCGTTGGTTCGCCGCAGGGGATACATAAGTGTTGTCTCCGTCTCTCTGTGGAGTGGTGATTTTCGCCGCAACCGGATCGTCTCGCATCGAAACTCGTCGCCACCTCGGTGGGGTCGGCGGCCCGGCAAATCGGTCGAGTTTATAAGTATCACGGCGTCGTCGGTCGAAATCCGGCGATATATTTATCATGTGCCATGTGGTTCATTGCCATAGAGGTGGAAAATCATGGTACGCGAGGACGGTAAGCGAAACTTCGTGCTCCGAGAGGAGGACGGTACAGAGACGAGTGTGTTTTCGGGCAGCATGCCGAGACAGGCGGCGCTCAAGGCGGCCCGACGACTCGACCCCGCCGGCTCCGAGGACGACGCGAAGTCGGACGCGGTCGAGATTCGACTCCGGGAGAAAGGGACTGATAAAGTCCACATCTTCGACGCGTGGGCGTGGAACAGCAGCGCCCCCGAGGACAAGCCCGGCTGGATGGAGGGGAAGATTACCAAAGGAAACGTTTCCAAGAAGGGAATCGAGCACCTCGACGAGTAATCCGACCGACGTTCACATTCTTATCGTGCGCACGCACGTGTAGCATCCGAGTCGTAGTGCAGTCGATACGCCTTTCAGATAGCGCCGCCAGCGTCTGCTTGCGCGACCGACACCCGGTCAGACCGCACGTGCGACGCGGGGGATGACCGACCGGCCTCCAGTCGCGCGATATCTATCCCTTCGAGACTCATCGCTCTCCCCGACAGTCTGTCATCATTTTATGAGTAACCCCGCCATGAAACCGCATGACGAAGCGCCATCGGTTCGACGGCCTTTTATGTATCCCGGGCATTCGGATTAATGCGAAGAAGCGCACGGGGGTACTCCCCCTGAAAGCTTCCACCGAACGCCCCTGACCCCAAGGTCGTCAGGCGCTCGCCGGGATGACACACCTTCCCGGGGGTCGCCACGATACGACGGCCTTAAGTGGTCCAAGGCATTTCGGATGAATGC